>CAVRXX010000010.1:0-368940 GCA_963725195.1 uncultured Alphaproteobacteria bacterium
ATAGAGAGATACCGAGCGCCCGCAGCGGAAGTGATGTTACCGCCTGCCCCTGGCGCGCCCTACGCGGGCGTCGTCGTGAGCCTATTGGCTGACCAATCGCGCCCCAGCTCCAACTTGAGAACTGATATTGCTTCGTCAGGTTACCGAAATTGCGAACACACAAACGGGCAACCGTCCGCGCGGTCGACGTCTGCGTTGGATCGTGGTCCCGGTGGCGTTGATCCTGATCGCCCTCATACTCTGGCACGTACTCGCACAGAAGCCGCACGCGAGAGCCGTCGCGGCGCAGGTCGTCACGGTCGCGCAGGCGACGCGCGGCGATATGCCGGTCATCCTGAACGAACTCGGCACCGTCACGCCGACCGCCACCGTCACCGTCGTTCCGAACCAGGCCGTAAGCGGTTATCTGACCGACGTGCCCTTCAAGGAAGGGCAGGACGTGGAAAAGGACCAATTGCTGGCTCAGATCGATCCCCGCCCGTACCAGGCGGCGCTCGACCAGGCCATCGGAACCCTCCAGCGCGATGAAGGCTCGCTCGGCGAGGCGAAGACGGACCTCGCGCGTTACGAGAAACTCCTCACCCAGGACTCCATCGCGCGGCAACAGGCTGAAGACCAAGTCTACGTCGTCCATCAGGACGAGGGCACCGTCAAGCTCGACCAGGCGGCGCTCGAGACCGCGAAGCTTAACCTTGCCTATTGCCGCATCACTGCGCCAGTCGCGGGGCGCGTGGGCCTGCGTCTCGTCGACCCCGGCAACTACATCACCGGCTCATCGAGCACAGGACTTGCCGTCATCACGACGATCAAGCCGACGACGGTCGAGTTCACGGTTGCCCAGAACGATCTCGCCCAAGTCAGCGAGCGCTTCCGCACGGCGGGCGTGAAATTGCCGGTGACCGCTTATACCAGTGACAACAGCAGGAAGCTTGCAACCGGGACGCTGTACGCCATCAACAATCAGATGACCATGAGCACCGGCACGGTTACGCTGCGCGCCATGTTTCCCAACGACGACGAGGCGCTGTCGCCGAACGAGTTCGTCAATGTTCAATTGCTCGTGGACACGTTGCATCAGGTCGTGCTGGCGCCGACGTCGGCTGTGCTGACCGGCGCACCGGGCAATTACGTCTACCTCGTCAACAACAACGATACGGTTTCGGTGCATAAGGTGACGCTAGGGCCAAGCGACGGCAAGAGCACCGTCATCTCCAGCGGCCTCAATATCGGCGACTCCGTCGTCACCGAGGGAACGGACCGCCTGAGCGACGGCGCCAGGATAACGGTCGCCGCGACGCCAGCGCCACAGAAATCTCAGGCTTTGGAAGCGCCGTCGCCGGTAAAAAAGACCGACGTCGGCGACGCGTCGCCCTCGGCGCCGACAGCCGCAGTCGCGATAGATGAACGTCTCCCGGCTGTTCATCGTCAGGCCGGTGGCGACGGCTCTTCTAATGATTGCTCTCGTGCTTGTCGGCCTCGTCTCGGTGGGCTTCCTGCCCGTCTCGTCCTTGCCCGACGTCGACTACCCGACGATCCAGGTGCGCACATTCTATCCGGGCGCGAGCCCGCAGGTGATGTCGACCACGGTGACGGCGCCGCTTGAGGTGCAACTCGGCGAGATTCCGGGCCTGCAGCAAATGACCTCGTTCAGTTCCGCGACGGCCTCGATCATCACGCTGCAGTTCGATCTGTCGCTGAATCTCGACGTCGCCGAGCAGGATGTACAGGAAGCGATCAACGCCGCCAACAGCCTGTTGCCGAGTGGCCTGCCGGCGCCTCCGACCTACGCGAAGGTCAATCCGGCCGACCAGCCGATCCTGACGCTCGCTGTCACATCCAAGGCGATGTCGCTCACCCAGTTGCAGGACATCGCCAACAATCGACTCGCCTCCAAGATCTCAGAGGTGCCGGGCGTCGGACTCGTCAGCCCGTCCGGCGGCAACGTCCCAGCGATCAGGGTGGAGGCGGACCCGCAAAAGCTCGCCGCTTACGGGCTGAACATCGACGATCTGCGGACGTTGCTCAGCGACATCACGCTGAGCCAGCCGAAGGGAAATTTCGACGGTCCCGAGCTCGACTACACCATCAACGACAACGATCAGATTTCGGACCCGCAGGACTATCTCAACACGGTCATCGCCTACCAGAACGGCTCGCCGGTCGTGCTGCGCGACGTGGCCACGGTCAGCCAGGCCGCTCAGGATATCGAGCAGGGCGCCTGGTTCAACGGCACGGCGGCGATCGTGCTCAACGTGCAGCGCCAGCCGGGCGCCAACGTCATCAAGACTGTCAACCAAATCAAACGGCAGCTGCCGCAACTGCTGGCGAGCCTACCGCCGTCGATGCATGTCGACATCGTGGCCGACAGCACCGGAGTGATCCGCTCCTCGGTCGACGACGCCTTCTTCGAACTCGTGCTCGCCATCGTGCTCGTCGTCTTGGTGATCTTCGTTTTCTCTGCGGAATCTGCCGGCGACGATCATTCCGAGCATTTCCGTACCGGTTTCGCTGATCGGCACGTTGGCGGTAATGTACAAGCTCGGCTACTCGATCGACAACCTCTCGCTGATGGCGCTGATCATCGCCACCGGCTTCGTCGTCGACGATTCGATCGTGATGATCGAGAACATCGTGCGCTACCTCGAGGAGGGCATGAACCCGCTCGAAGCAGCGCTGACCGGGGCCGGGCAGATCGGCTTCACTATCCTATCGCTGACCGTGTCGCTGATCGCGGTGCTCATCCCGTTGTTGTTCATGGGCGGTGTGATCGGGCGCCTGTTCAGCGAATTTGCGGTCACGCTCGCGATCACGATCGTCCTTTCCGGCGTCGTCTCGTTGACTCTCGTGCCGATGCTTTGTGCGCGCATGCTGCGGCGCCAGTCCGAACGCGACCCGAGCCGATTCGAGCGCATCAGCGAAGGATTGTTCGTCAGGACGCTGGGCGCCTACGAGCGCGGCCTGCGCTGGGTCCTACGCCATCAGGGACTGACTTTGTTGGTCGCGATCGTCACCGTGGGACTGACGGGATTCCTCTACGTCGTCATTCCGAAAGGACTGTTCCCCGTGCAGGATGTCGGCGTCATCCAGGGGATCAGCATCGCCGACAACGCGGTCTCGTACCAGGCGATGGCAGCACGGCAGATGGCGCTGGCCGACGCGATCCTGAAGGATCCCGACGTGACC
Source organism: uncultured Alphaproteobacteria bacterium (assembly GCA_963725195.1). Taxonomy (GTDB): domain Bacteria; phylum Pseudomonadota; class Alphaproteobacteria; order Rhizobiales; family Beijerinckiaceae; genus Roseiarcus. The sequence continues at coordinate 3,184 of CAVRXX010000010.1, forward strand.
AGCCTGACCTCGTACGTCGGGATCGACGGCACCAACGCCACTCTGAACAACGGCCGCTTTTTGATCAATCTCAAGGGGGTCGACGACCGTTCGCGCACCGCCGAGCAGATCGCAAGGCGCATACAGGCCGAAGCGGCGGACGTTCCGGGCATCAAGCTCTACCTGCAACCCGAACAAGACCTGACGCTCAATACGACGATTTCGCCCAATCAGTATCAGTTCGTCCTGCGCGGGCCTAGCCAGCAGGACTTCGCGAAATACGTGCCGCGGATCGTCGACAAGATGAGGCAGATAAAGTCGATCACCGACGTCGACAGCGACCTGAACAATGACGGGTTGACGGTCAACGTCGACGTCAATCGAGAGCTTGCCGCGCGCTACGGCATCACCCCGGCGACGATCGACAACGCGCTTTACGACGCGCTCGGCCAGCGCATCGTCACGACGATCTTCAACCAGTCGACGCAGTACCGCGTGATCCTCGTGGCCAAGCGCGATCGCTTGCCCGACCTGAAAGCCTTGGGGTCGCTCTATCTGCCGACCCAGACGGCCGCCACGGGCCAGGTGCCGCTTTCCGCCGTCGCCGACATTAAAACCGGGAAGACGCCGCTCGTGATCAGCCATCTGGCGCAATTTCCCGCGGTCACCATATCGTTCAATCTGACTGAGAACGCGTCGCTCAGCACGGCGGTCGACGAGGTCAATGAGGCGATTCGGGCGGTGCATCTGCCGCCGTCGATCACGAGCAGCTTCCAGGGTGCGGCGCAGGCTTTCGAGGATTCCCTTTCGAGCGAGGTGTTCCTGCTGATCGCGGCGCTTGTCGCCGTCTACATCGTGCTGGGCGTGCTGTACGAAAGCTTCATTCATCCGGTGACAATTCTTTCGACGTTGCCCTCGGCCGGCATCGGAGCGCTGCTCGCGCTGATGATCGCCGGCAAGGACCTCGACGTGATCGGCATCATCGGCATCGTGCTGCTCATCGGCATCGTCAAGAAGAACGCGATCATGATCGTCGACTTCGCCCTCGAAGCCGAGCGTAAGCACGGCAAGTCGCCCGAGGAAGCGATTTTCGAGGCGTCGTTGCTACGCTTCCGGCCCATTCTGATGACCACGCTCGCGGCGATGCTCGGCGCCCTGCCGATGCTGCTTGGGTCCGGCACGGGCTCCGAGTTGCGCCGGCCGCTGGGTTTGGCAATCATTGGCGGTCTCGCCCTGAGCCAGGTATTGACGCTGTTCACCTCGCCGGTGATCTACCTCGCCTTCGATCGCCTCGCGCAGCGTTTCAGGGGCAGGCGGGGCCAGGCTCCGGCCGAGAGCTTGACGTGAGCATCCCCGCTCTCTTCATCGACCGGCCGGTGGCGACGACGCTGCTGGCCTCGCGATCTTCCTGTCGGGCGTGCTCGCCTACTTCCACCTGCCCGTTGCGCCGTTGCCGAACATCACCTTCCCTGTGGTGGTCGTCCAGGCGAACATGGCGGGAGCAGCGCCCGAAATCATGGCCGCCACCGTCGCCGAGCCGCTGGAGAAGCGCATGGCCACGATCGCCGGCGTGACCCAGTTGACCTCGACGAGTTATGTCGGCGCGGCGAGGATCATCGCCCAATTCGACGTGAGCCGCGACATCAACGGCGCCTCGCGCGACGTCCAGGCCGCGATCCAGGCGGCGCGCGCCGACCTGCCGACGACCTTGCGCGGCAATCCGACCTGGCGGCAATATAACCCGTCCGATTCGCCCATCATGATTCTGGCGCTGACGTCGGACACGCTGACCAAGGCGCAACTTTATGACAGCGCCGATACGGTGATTCAGCAACAGCTGTCCCAGGTCGCCGGCGTCGGCCAGATCACCCTCGGCGGCGGCGCGTTGCCTTCTGTCCGCATCGAACTCGAACCGGACAAGCTCAGCGGTTACGGCATCGGCATGGAAGATGTGCGGGCCGCGGTGTCCGCCGCCAACGCCGACAGCGCCAAGGGTGATATCGATCAGGGCGATCAACGTTTCGAGGTCACGTCTAACGATCAGGCGACCGTCGCGGCGGACTACAGGGATCTCGTCATCGCGTACCGCAACGGCGCACCGGTCCTGTTGCGCGATGTCGCCCAAGTGAACGATGCGAATGAGAACATTCGCAATGTCGGCCTGTACAACGACAAACCGGCAGTTGGCGTCATCGTTTATCCGATCCCCGGCGCCAACATCGTCGCGACCGACGCGCAAATCCGAAAGGTCTTGCCGTCGGTCGAGGCGACGCTGCCGCACGGCGCGCATGTCAACATCGCCATGGATCGCTCGCAGTCGGTCAACGCCGCGGTGGGCGACACCGAACGGACCCTCACCATCGCGGTGATACTGGTGATCGCCGTGGTTTTCGTCTTCCTGCAATCGGTGCGTTCGACCTGGATACCGGCGGTGGCGTTGCCGTTGTCGATCATCGGCACGTTCGGGCCAATGTATCTGCTCGGCTACAGTATCGACAATCTTTCGCTGATGGCGCTGACCATCGGCACCGGCTTCGTCGTGGACGACGCCGTCGTCGTGCTCGAGAACATCGTGCGCCATCTCGACTCGGGCCTCAGTCCACGAGAAGCGGCCTTGCGCGGCAGCGCCGAGGTCGGCTTCACGGTGATCTCGATGAGCCTGTCCCTGATCGCGGTGTTCATTCCGATATTGCTGATGCCAGGCACTGTCGGTCTCGTGTTTCACGAGTTCGCGGTGACGCTGTCGATCGCCATCCTGTTCTCGATGGTGATCTCGCTCACCATTACGCCCTGCATGTGCGCCCACGTCCTCAAACAGCGCGCGGAGTTGCATTCCAGGGCGCGCTGGGCCGTCTGGATGGAGAGTCAGTTCGATCAATTCAGGAACGCCTATGCGCGCGGGCTGCATGTCGTACTCGACCGCACGCTGCTGGTCGGGCTCGTGCTGATCGGCCTGATCGTGGGGAATGTCTATTTGTTCAAGCTGTTGCCGTCGACGTTCTTCCCCGAACAGGATACGGGCATCGTGATCGGACAGATCATCGCCGATCAGGCCATCTCCTTTCCGGCGATGTCCGAAAAGCTCGCCCAGTTGCAGAGAATCGTGCAGAAAGATCCAGGCGTCGCCTCGGTCTTCGGCTTCGCCGGTTCAGGTTCCGCCGGCCGCGCCGGCAACACGGCTAATATCTACATCGAGCTCAAGCCGCTCGCGGAGCGGGGCGTTTCGGCGGCGCGGATCGTCCAGCGCTTGCGCCCCAAGCTGAACGGCATTTCGGGGGCAAGGCTGTTCCTGCAAGCGCAGCAGGATTTGCATATCGGCGGCAGGCAATCGGCGGCGGAATATCAATATACCCTGAGCGGTGACGACGCCGAATGCGATATACAATCTCGTTCCCAAACTGATTGCCGAGCTTGGCAAGCATCGGGACCAATTGACTGATGTCAACACGGACATGCAGCAGAACGGGTTGCAAGACCTATGTGACGATCGACCGTGACACGGCGGCGCGCTACGGCCTCACGCCGAATCAGATCGACGCAGTGCTCTATGATGCTTTCGGTCAGCGCACCGTCTCGACCATCTATAATCCGTACAACCAGTATTTCGTTGTGATGGAGGTCGCGCCGAAATACTGGCAATATCCGCAGCAACTCAATCGGATTTTCTTCAGCACGGCCGCCGGCAATGTGACCGGAACGCAGCAGACGCAGATGCCGGGCGGTACGGTCAGCGGCGTGACGACGTTCGTATCGGTCGTGGCGCCCCAGGCGGCTTCCTCGAGCACCAATACGCTCAATGCGAATGCCGAGGCGAACCAGGCGACGAACGCGATATCCAACAGCCGTGGCGGAACGTCCAGCGGTAGCGCCGACAGCACGGCCGCCGAAACGATGGTGCCGGTGTCTGCCTTGGCTACGTCCGTCAACAACCATACGGCGATCCAGGTCAACCACCAGAGCGGCCTCATCGCGGCGACGATCTCGTTCAACTTGCCGCCGGGAGGATCGCTCAGCGCCGCGCAGGCGGCGATCGATTCGGCGATGCGCGACTTGGGCGCGCCCGCCTCGATCCACGGCAACTTCCAAGGCTCCGCGCAGGTTTTCGCTCAATCCCTGGCCGCAATACCGCTTTTGATCCTCGCAGCTCTCGTAGTCGTATATATCGTGCTGGGCATTCTCTACGAGAATACCATCCATCCGCTGACCATTCTGTCGACGCTGCCCTCGGCCGGGATCGGCGCCACGCTGGCGCTACTGCTGTTCGACGTGCCGTTCTCGATGATCGCGCTGATCGGCATAATCCTCCTCATCGGCATCGTGAAGAAAAATGCCATCATGATGATCGATGTCGCGATCCACTTGGAACGCTATGAGAAGCGTGATGGGAAGGAGGCCATTCACGAGGCGGCTGTGATTCGTCTGCGGCCGATCATGATGACCACGGCCGCAGCGGTGCTCGGCGCTGTGCCGCTCGCCATCGGCATCGGCCAGGGAGCATCGCTGCGTCAGCCGCTCGGCATCACCGTGATGGGCGGCCTGATACTCAGTCAGATCTTCACGCTGTTCACGACGCCGGTGATCTATCTTTCTCTCGATCGTCTGCGTCTCAAGCTCGGCAGCGTCGCTTCCGGATTGTCGTGGCGCGGCGGACGCGAATCGGGTTCGAATGCATGAAGATTGAAGCCGTCATTTCATGCGGCGATTATCCCGGTCCTTCTTCTTCGGCCAAGTCAGGCGGCGCGTCTACCGGTCTTGGCACGGCGTTAAATCAAGATGGCGAAAAGGTTGCCCATCCGAAAATTTCAAGCTGCCGCGACTCCCTCGCGTCACGTACTCATCGAGGCCGCGCGGAATGTACGATGCGTTGAAGCGGAAGTGTCATCGGGCCGGTGGGGGTGGTGAGCATTGACGAAACCGACGTCCTCTCCCAAGGAGCGCAAGAACGCGCGGTCCCGGTCGAACACGATCCCAGGATGGGCGCCGCGGCGATTAGAGACATCCCAAGACCGCCGACATTTTGCGGTCCTGAAACCACTGTGGGCCCCCGCGCTGGAACCGCCAGCCATCTACGCGGAGCGCGCGCTCGCCAGCAGCAGCCTGTCGCTGTCGCGCATCGAGCTGATTGCCTGCATTCGCTTCACGATCCGTGTGTTCAGGAACGGCAGGCCGCGGATAGGGAGGCGGCTGCGAAGCAGAGATTGACGGCGCTCGGGATGAGGGCCGAGAATAGTATGAGCCAGAGCCACCAGTACTCCGGATCGCCAGGCTGCCGCTTGAGTCTATCGAAGAATGGAGCGAACGGTGGGATGTCCGCGTGCTCGCCTGCCCGAAACACGGCGATGTCGTCAAAGGTCTGCACGGCGAAGACGGTAACGAAGGCTAGGCCGTGTGGACGAATTTTCGCCAGTCGACGTTTTTGGGATTCCCGCGGTGAATCAGGCATGATTCATAGGACTCCGACCAAATCAGGGGCCGGGGTCTATGTCGACAAAGATGGATGATGACGATTGGAAGCACACGCTTGCGGTGTTTCGCGCCTGCCTGCCGCGCCGTGGGAGGAAGGCTGAGGACGATCGCCGCTTCCTCGAGGCGCTTCATTTCTTCACCGTCGAGAACATTCGGTGGCGCGCGTTGCCGGAGCGCTTCGGTCCTTGGAACAGCGTGTGGAAGCGCTTCGATCGCTTGAGCAAGGCTGGCGTCTTCGAGGCCTTCTTTGACACGCTCGCCGCGATGAGTTCGTCCGCGCATCTCATCCAGATGTTCAACTCCACCATCGTGCGCGCGCATGTGTCGGCGGCTGGAGCAAAGGGGGGCAAGAAGGGCAAGCGCTCGGTCGCTCGCGCGGCGGCTTCACCACGAAAATCCACGCAAAATCGGACGCCTCCGGCGCCATCATCGCCTTCGACCTGACGGGTGGGGAAGCCTTCGACGGGCGTCACTTCGAAACCCTGCTCGGCATCGGGCCCGATATTCAGCCCCGCGTCGTCATCTGCGACAAAGGCTACGCCAGCAACGCCAACCGCGAGGCGGCGAGGGAGCGCGGCATTGCTCCCGTGATCCCCCACAAGGCCAACGAAAAGAACAAGCCGGCCTTCTTTGCACGGGTCCTCTACAAGGCCCGCGGGCGCATCGAGCAGGGCGTCGGACGGCTCAAGCGCTTTAAGCGGGTCGCGCTCCGTTGCGAAAAGACCGCCCGAAACTTCAGATCAATCGTCTCCTTCGCCGCAGGCCTTTGCTTGATCAAATTCGTCCACACAGCCTAGTAGGCAGACATTTCTTGATGAGGTGATCAACCCATTCACCGCCCGCATGGCGCCGCCGCTGGTTCCAACGGTTCGCGGCATCTACCCCGATGGTGATATGGTCATAATTCTGTTCGATGCTGCTGCGACGACAAAAGACGACCAGCCCTATCGCAATACCTATACCTATACCTATACCTGGTATTTTCAGATGGCCGAAGGTAAGGCGCTGAACGTTATCGCCTTTTTTGACACACGGGAATTCGACGAATTCTGGGCGCGCATATCTCCGACAGCGTGACGCCACAAAAGGCCGACGCCAAGCCCGGCCGGGTCGGCTAGGCGGTTCTCCGGATTGCTCGCGCACGCCGGCTTTCGACGGAGACCACGGGAAGGCCTCATTCGAGGTCAGCAAATTCCCCGGCTTTCCCGTTAGGCTGCGAACGTCAGGGTCGCGTCGGCAGCCATCGGCAGCGGTTTGAAGGTCATTCGCACGCTGAGGCCGTGCGGTTCGCGGTTTCTTAGCGCGATAGCGCCGCCGTGCTTTTCGGCGATGTCGCGCGCGATCGAGAGACCCAGGCCAAAGCCGACTCGACCTCCTTGCGGCCTTGCGCTGTCCCCTTTGAAGAAAGGCTCAAGAACGCGATTGAGAAGCGACGTCGGCACGCCGGGACCGTCGTCGTTGACCTCGACCTCGATCGCGCCCTCCTCCAATCCACGCAAGGTGATCTCGGCGTGCGCGCCGAACTTCGTCGCGTTGTCAACGATGTTGGTGACAGCGCGCCCAATCGACTGCGCGCGTCCCACGAAGGTGAAGCGATCTGGGCCGCGATACGACACCTCATAGCCGATATCGAGGAACTGCGTGGCGATCGTCTCCAGGAGGCTCGGTAGATCGGCGAGGGCCACCGGCTCCTGCTGGCTGGCGCCGCGAACATAAGCCAACGTTTCGCCGAGCATGTCGCTGATCGTGACAATATCCTGCAGCATCGCGGCCCGCAATGCCTCTTCCGTGACGCGCTCAGTCCGCAGCCGCAGGCGCGTCAACGGCGTGCGGAGATCATGGCCGATTGCCGTGAGCATCAGCGTTCGCTCCCGGACCAGCGTGCGGACACGCTTGCGCATGTCGTTCAGCGCCTGAATCGCTTCCCTCATCTCGCGTGGGCCGTCCACGCGAAGGTCCTCCTCATCTCCTTCGCTCCGGCCGAACGCATGGGCGGCCAAGGCGATGGAGGACAATGGAGAGATGATCCAACGGACTGCATAGGTCGACAAAATCAAAATGCTCAAGGTGATGATTGACAGCGCGCCGATCGCTTCGACGAAGAGTAGGTTGTGCAGGGCGCCATGCGGAAAAATGTCGAATTTGAGCGCGTCGCGATCATTGATCGCGACGATGATCTCCTCGCCCTTCGCCGTCGGTGAGGACGCTCGCCAATGGCTCAAGCTTCCAGTCCTCGCGGAGGTCGTTCTCGACGGCGGCGATCGGCTGCGGCTCCGGCGCGGCCTCAGCGCGTTCCTTCGGCCTCAGTCCGTCGACCGGGATGACGCTGACCTCCATCCGGTCCAGACGCAGGCGGGCAAGGAGATCGGACAATTGCTCTGGCGAATGCGCGGCCTGCGCCTCACGGGCAATCGTCGCGATATGCGCCGCACGGACGGCGGCGAAGATCTCCCGGCTCACCTCGTTCTGCCCCTGGTTGACAAGGTACAGCAAGACCGCAGACGCGAGCCCCACGCCCAGCAGGATCGAGATGACGAGAAGGCCGGTTATCTGGCCCGCAATGGTCCGCGGCGCGAAACCGCGCAGGAAGGACATCACAGCGCCTCCACTTCGGGCGTGAAGATATAGCCGCCGAGCCTGACGGTCTTGATGAAGGACGGATCGCGCGGGTCCGGCTCGATTTTCTGGCGGATGCGGCTGACATGGACGTCGACGCTGCGCTCGACAGGGCCAGCCGCTCCGCCATGGGTCAGATCGAGGAGCTGTTCCCGCGAAAGCACCTCGCCCGCATGCTGGCAAAAGGCCAAAAGCATATCGAACTCGGCGCTCGTCGTCGTCACCTGCACGCCCTCCGGACTGAGGAGGCGCCGTTCGGCGGGAAAGATCCGCCAGCCGGCGAAGCGAAGCGGCCCGAGGCGCTTGCCCGCGCTCGCCGCCCGAAAATCGCGCGCGGCGCAGCAGCGCACGGATGCGCGCGACGAGCTCACGCGAATTGAAAGGCTTGGTGACGTAATCGTCGGCCCCGATCTCGAGTCCGACGACGCGGTCGATCTCCTGTCCAAGAGCCGTCAGCATTAGGATCGGCAAGTTCGAGGATTGCCGAAGACGGCCGCAGATGCTGAAGCCGTCTTCTCCCGGCAGCATGACGTCGAGCACGACAAGGTCGATCGCTTCGCGGGCCAGAGCGCGGTCCATCTCAGCGGCGGAGAGGGCGCCGGTGACGACGAAACCGTTCTCGCTCAGAGTTTCGGTAAGCATGTGATGAATGGCCGCGTCATCCTCGACGATGAGGACATGTGCATGGCCGTTGGAGGAGACGAAGGACAAGACGGCGGACCAGACTCAAGAAAAGATGGCCGTTCATTATGTCCCGACGTCGCCGCATCGGCATCCCACGGAATATTATTTTTTGTTGCGGAGCGGCGATTCGGAGTCGGCGCCGCTGCGCGCCCGAGTTTCCAAGGCTTCAGACGCAAGAGGCGCCGACTTCCTCGTAACAATACTTAATATGACCACGCTCGGCCTCAGCGGTATTCTTGGCCTCGCGATCTCGATGCCGGATAGCGATGGGCGCGACCCAGGCGCTTCCAGTTTCGATCGCCGGCAATCCATCGCTCGGCGCGGAACGCGTCGTAGCAAGCAAGGACATAACTTCATGAGACGCCTGATCTATACGGCATGCGCCGCCGTCGCGATCGCCTTGAGTCTTCCCGTCGCGCAGAGCTTCGCCGATGTCGACGGACCGTCCGCCGAGCGGCAGGAGCAGTGGAGGCAAGGTCGCGAGCAACGCTTGCAGCAGCAAGCCCAGATCCTCGACGCCCGGCTGGTTGGCTTCAAGGCGAGCCTCTCCCTGACAAGCGACCAGGAGAAGAACTGGGCTCCCTTCGAGGCGGCGCTACGAAACGCCGCCAGACCACGCGAACCTTGGAGGCGTCCGGACGGAGACCAAGCCCGCAACGAAGGACGGCCTTCGCCCGTCGACATCATGCGCCGCTTCTCGCAGCGGATGGGTGAGCGGTCGATCGAGCTTTCGGCGCTGGCGGACGCCACGACCCCACTCTACGCGAGCCTCGACGACAAGCAGAAGCTCGTCTTCGACGCGACGCTACGCGGCTTTTTGCGCCCCCGTCCTTTTGGCCCCCGCCGCGCGGGCCCGTGGCGGTTCGATCGTCGCGGCTGACGGCAGTTTAACCTGGCGGCGACCCTATGACGCGCGCCGTTTCGCTCGGGACCGGACTGGCCTCGACCTTGCGCCGGTCCCGACCTAACCCTGACCGATCGCAAAGATACACCTCACGACGCGCGGCGCAGGAACCAGCGGCGCGCGTCCCTATCCCTTACCGAGGAGCCTCCCTCATTGAGCAACCTGGAACCGCGTGTTTCGGCGATCGTCGTTCTCGGCATGCATCGCAGCGGAACGTCGAGCGTCGCCGGCGCTCTGATCCACCTTGGCGGCGGCGCCCCTACCCATCTCATGGATCCCGCGCCCTGCAACGAACGGGGATTCTGGGAATCGCCTCTCATTATGGCGCTGAACGACGAGATCCTCGAAGCAGCGGGAAGCCATTGGGCGGATTGCCGCCCCTTTGACCATGGACGACTCGCCCAGCCTGTCGCCTCGGAGTTGCGCGCGCGGGCCGCGGCGACGCTGATTTCCGAATTCGGAGAGACCGAGCGCCCTGTCGTCAAGGACCCTCGGATGTGCCGGCTCTTGGACTTCTGGGAGCCGGTGTTCAAGGATGTCGGATGGTCGACGCGAGTCGTGCTGCCGATACGATCTCCCCTTGAGGTCGCGCGGTCGCTCGAGACACGGGACGGAATGGTCGCCGGCGTAGGGTGCCTGCTGTGGCTTCGCCACGTGCTGGACGCGGAGGCGCGGAGCCGAGGCTCCCTTCGCTCATTCATCGAATGGTCGAGCCTTCTCACGGATCGCCGCGGAACGCTCGAACATGTCGCCACGCAGCTTGAGCTCGATTGGCTGCTCTCGTCCGACGAGGCAATGACGGACGCGGATGCATTTGTCTCGAGCGAATTGCGGCACTTTGAGTCGAGCGCGCAGGAAACCGCTGCCGACCCGGTCGCATCCCAACTTGCAGATGCCGTTTACGATCAGATGCGATTTCTGGCGGACGACCCGTACGACTGTCTGCCTCTTTCGCGGCTCGACGACTTGCGCGGCCAGTTTGAGGCCTCTGTCGCATTCCTTGAGCCGATCCTGCGACAACAGGACGACGAACAAATCCACCTTCGTCGGGAGCTAGCGACGACGCAGGCGAGGCTCAACTCGTGTCTCGACCGGGAGCGCCGAGTGATCGAGCTAGAAAAACAACGCGCTGCGGCGCGGTCGGTGTCGTGGCGGCGTCTGGCTTCGGCCTGCCTCGGTCACGCCCGAACCCAGCCCGCGTGAAGCTTTTACGAATTTACTAAAAGGAGGTCCGGAATGAAGACGACCATCAAGGCAAAGTCGGCAGCGCTTGATTGCGGTCGCATTTTTGGCGTCGATAATTGCGGCGGCCACGCCCGCCGCGGCGCAGTGGCGCGGGCCGGCAGTTTGGGGGCCTCACGCCGGTCCCTGGCATGGGCCCGCTTGGCGCCCAGGCCCATCGCCGGGCGCCGGCTGGGCCTGGCGCCCCGGCTATTGGAGCGGCGGCGTGTGGTACAACGGCTGGTGGGGTCCCGCGGTCGTGGCGGGAGCGGCCGCCGGCGTCGCGGCAGGGGCGATCATCGCCTCGTCTTCCGCTGCGAATTGCTGGCAGAATCGCCCCGTCTATGACGCCTACGGCCGCTGGCTCGGGAACAGGACCGTCGACGTCTGCCGGTAGGCATCATATCGAGTTCGATCGGGGTAGTCTCGGGCCCAGGCCTCCCGCTCGGGCGAGGGAGCCGCGGCCCATGCGGGCGCGCGCATGTCGGTTGCGCGCATTCGGTGGTCCACCGCGGCGGACCTCGAACGCACGCCCGCAAATCGATGACCGCACTTAGGGAACCACTGGCAGAGGGTAACGAGAACCCTTGACGGTTCCGGCTGCGGGTGCCCGCACTGTGCATTGGTCGAATTCGGCTTCCCTTCCTCAAGAAAGGCGCCTGCTTGGTCGCGCTTGGCCTTGGCGTCGGCGACGTCCCCAACTCGCGAGCCGGCCCGGCGCAGAGCAAGCTTCTTGCATGCGCCATCAGCACGGCGTCGGCCACGCGCGAATCACGCTCGACAACCAGCGGTTGCGCAAGGGTGATCGAGACGCCGACCTGCATCGCGTTGGCGCGATCTTCGTTGCGCGCAGGCTCAACAGCGACGGTGCCGGAGCGGCAACGTGGCGGCGATCGCCCCGAAGGTCTCGATACTGATGGCGATGCGAACCATGGAGCCGATTTGGGAGGGGACTGCGGCTTTGTTTCAAAAACCGAGCTTCAAGCCGCCCATGAAACTGTCGCCCGGGGCTTCCTGACCGGGCGAGCTGCGTATGTCCCAAAAGGGGTCAATCGGCCCGCCGGTCGCCTTCCACTTAGCGCCACCCTTCGGATCGGTGGGGGTGGCTCTCTGGGCGGCGGGGAATTCAGGGCCCTTGGCTGGGCTGTTCCCTCCGGAGGGGCGTAGGGGTTAGAGAACTTGACGCCGAGCCCATCTTGCGTGCGCGCCGAAGGTATTGTGGCCTTCGCTGGCTTCCGCGCGGACGCCGCCTTCGAGGCCGCGAGATCATCCGCGTTCGCTTGGGCGGCGGCGAAGCCGCTTAAGACGCCCAGCAGCAGCACACGGGGCAAGAGCTTCATGACACCATTTTGCGCCCCGACCGGCCGGCCGCAATCTCTACCAGATGCGTCGATCGACGCAACCTGAAAGCGCCAACCGGGGCGAGTTGCCCGTTACGCCCGGAAATCGACGACCTCAGGCGCTATTCGAGGCGCTCCCCCGTTAGAAGGACGCGCCTAGCACAAGGAACTGACCATGGCCTCGCCGAAGGAAGATTCCAGCATCAAGGCTAGCCAAGCCGAAGGCGCGGCACCGACCGAGCCGGAGGAGAAATCGCCTGAGCTCAGAGAAACGCGGGTCATACCGCCCGGTCCCGGCCGCATCATCACCGGGGCTGGCCTCGTCGGCTCTCAGCTCCAGCAGATCCTGCGGCAGCACGATCGGGTCCCGCCTCGCGGAACCGTGGACCAGCAAATCGTGAGCCTAATCCGAGAGTGGCTCAAGCTGCGTTGAGCCGACGCCGCAGGATGTCGGCTGACGGAAATGTCGGCTTCGGGTTCGAGAGCCGCCTTTGATCGGTCGGGCTGGGAACCTCGGGTTTGGGGTCGACTTGAGCCATTCCCAGCGAGCACAGGAATGGCCGCTATTTGCGCATTCCGGCCGGCTGGAGTCGACGTCAAGCGGACATAGCAGATCGGGACTATGGAGGTCGCGATTGGGCGGAGAGCACGCCTACCGGGGGTCGCTCGGGAAGGACCCGAGTCCGCGCCAAACGTTGCGAGTGCGAAATAGCATTTACCGCCCATCCGAGACGACCGGTGTTCGCTTGGAAACTGTCCGCTCCGACCCGAAGCGAACTCTCCGAAGTGGCACGTTGCGCGACGCGGAGAAGAGCCTAGGTGAAGCGCTTGCCTCCACCCGCAGCTAAACTGTTAGTTCAGCAGTGCGGGTAGCCGCGCATTGGTCCAATTCACCGCGCTTGTGTAAGCGTAACCCAAGCGGAGGCAGTCGAGCTCGCGGTGGTTAGGGGCGATGATCTGGATGCCCATCGCCAGATTGCGCTCGCCACCGAAACCGGCCGGCACAGCCAATGCTGGACAGCCCGACATCGAAACGAGAAGGACCGCTTTCATCCACTCGTGGTACGTTTCCATTTTTTGGCCCGCGATTTCCTTTGGCCAATGGATTTCGGCATCGAATGGGAAGAGCTGAGCTGTCGGCACTATGAAGTAGTCGTACTTCTCAAACATGCGGCGCACAGCCTGATACCATTCAGACCGGACCACCGATGCCGCAGTGATGTCATAGGCTGACTGTTTAAGCCCGAGCTCGATTTCGTAGATAGCTTCTGGCTTAAGCAGAGCCCGTCTTGCTGGGTCATTGTAGAACCCGAAAATTGCCCCGCCCTGCTGCCAGCCGCGAATGCGGAGCACCGCCTGCCAAACAGCGTCGAGTGGGTAATCCGGCTGCGTTTCATCGACCACGCAGCCAATACTCTCGAACACCTTAAGGGCGCTTTTGCAGACGTCGAGCACACCCGGCTCATACGGCGTATAGCCCTTGAAGTCTCCTGCCCACGCGATTCGCTTCCCCTTGAAGGACGCATCTAGCGAGCCCCGGAACGCGCTACCGTTTCCTTCCATGGAGAGGGGAGCGCGAGCGTCGTATCCGGCTTGCACGGAGAGCAACAAGCTCAGATCACTTATGTTACGGGCCATCGGCCCGGTGACGCCTATGGATGGGAGCCATACATCGTGCGCGTCGTTCGGGACACGGCCGATGCTGGTGCGAAAGCCGACTACGTTATTCCAGCCCGCTGGATTGCGAAGGCTACCCCCATAGTCTGAGCCGTCTGCCACCGGCAACATGCGAAGCGCGAGCGAGACGGCGGCGCCGCCGCTGCTTCCACCGGCCGACCGTGTCTGGTCGTACGCATTTCGAGTTATTCCATAAACTGGATTGTAGGTATGAGACCCAAGCCCAAATTCAGGGGCGTTTGTCTTGCCGATGACAATCGCGCCTGCCTTCCGCAGCCGCTCAACCATGAGGCTATCGGCCGGCGGGACGAAATCTTTCAGGATCGGAGATCCCTGTGTGGACCGAATGCCCTTCACGAACTGAAGGTCTTTCACCGCGTGCGGGAACCCGTGCAACGGCCCCATGGATTCCCCCCGGGCGAGTTGCGCATCACACTCTGTCGCCTGCGAGGTCAATTTGCCGCGGTCCTCAAGCGCCACGATGGCATTCACCTTCGGATTTAGGCGTTCAATGTGATCCAGATAGGCGGTCATCACCTCGACACAGGAGAGCTGCCTTGTGTGAATGGCGCTCGATAGGGCGACCGCATCAAGCATGACGATATCGGGGTGCTGTGTCGCAGCCGATGCCGAGCCCGCAATGGAGGCCGCCGAGGCGCCTATCGCAGCGCCCGCAAGGCCCAGAATCGATCGGCGATCGAGCTTTGGTTCCTTGGAGTCGATGTTCTCCTCTCTATTCCTATTCATGTTGTTCTCCAGCATAGCGGATCTCAGCCGCTCCGCACCGTCGACGCGGCGGTCCGCGTTCTCGAGTCGCAGCGAAAATCCCCGTTTGACGCCCATCTCGCGACGCGTATCAACGCAGCGACACCGCGCGGCGGCTATGAACTACGCCGAGACCGAGATTCTCGCGATCTCGCCGGCGCTGGGTAGGCTTTCGATACTCCAGCAGGTATTTATGACCCGGCGGATCGCGGTCGGCGTAAGGATGCCGTCGGCTAGGTCAGCGAACTTGTCTTCCAACTGTTTGTCCGTCATCGGAACTTCGATGCTGCCGATCGCGTGCGCGATGAAGCGATGCAGGATCCGCCCGTCCTTCAGCGCGATCGTCATGTCGATCTGCGCGGGATCGATTCCCGGCGTAACGACGGGGACCACTTTGCCACGCAACGCGACGACTTCGGGATCGTTCACCGCCCGATCGCTGAACTGCTTCTCGCCGCCCCCGCCTTCGACGAGCGCAATCGCGACCGCGTGGTAGATGCTGAACTTGCCCTCCAGGCCGTCTCGCGGGCTCGACTTGCCGGTCAGTTCCAGCACCAGAGGATTCACCTTAAGCTCCACGCGCTCGATCCGATCTGCGGTGAGCTGGTTCTCGTTGCGCAGTTGGATGGCGGCGTCAATCGCCGGATGCATCACGATCCCGCAGGCGAAGGGCTTATAGGTATTCAAGAGCGCCTCGTACCGGACACCCAAGCCGTCGAGAATCTCGCGATAGTCCTGCTTTGTGCTGACCGTATTCGCCCAGCCGCGCTTGGCTTCAATCATCTGGTCCGAGGAGGTGAAGTTCTTCGACGCGAGCACGCTCGCGAAAATCCCATTGCTGGCGGCGCGTCCGGGATTGAAGCTCTTGTTCATCGATCCGAAGGACTCGCGCAAGCCCACCGGTTGCGACGCCGCGAGGCCAAGCGCCCACACCACCTGCTGTTCGTTGAGGTTCAGGAGCTTTCCGCCCGCGGCGGTCGAACCGAACACCCCAGCGGTGCCGGTTATGTGCCAGCCGACATCGTAGTGGTTCGGATAGACGGCGTTACCGATCCGGCATTCTGTCTCGACGCCTAGAATCAGCGCATTGAGAAAGTCCTTGCCGGAAACCGGCTGCATCTCCGACAGTGCAAGGATCGCAGACGCCACCGGTCCGGCCGGATGAATGATCGTCTTCAAGTGGGTGTCGTCGAAATCGAAAATATGGCCTGAGACGCCATTGATGAAGGCGGCGTTCATGACGTCGAACCGCTCGCGGCGACCAAGCAGCGCGGCCTGCGCCGGGCCCGAGAAAGGCGAGAGCGCGGCGACCGCGATCTCGACGGTCTGATGACGCGAGCCGCCGATCGCGACGCCGACCCAGTTGAACAGCGTCCGCACACCTTCCTTGCGAACGTTCGCCGGCAGGTCGTCATAGGTCGCGGTCACGACATAGCGTGCGACGGCGCGAGTCACGCCTTTCGCCGGTGCGCGATTTGCGTCGGCGCCAGGCGCGGCTCCCGTTGTCTCGGGGAAAGCCGGGGGTCGTGTCCCATGGCGTGGTGTAGCTGAGGCGGAGCAAGCGGCTCGCGAAGCGCGCTTTTCATAGCGCTGTAGCGAGTGAGCGGCTTGCGGCGGCCATCGGCGGTTTTTCGGTAGGTTCGGGTTGCGAATCGCAAACGCAAACCGAGGAACCCCCGATGACCGATGAGATGATGGACCTTCGCAGGCTTGTGGAGAAGGCCCCAGACGCGGACATTTTGCGCGACATGATCGCCTTCGCCGCCGAGCGGCTGATGGAGATGGAAGTGGGCGTCAGAACTGGCGTCGCCCGTGGCGAACGCTCGCCCGACCGGCTCGCCCAGCGCAACGGCTATCGGGAGCGGGACTGGGAGACGAGAGCCGGGACGGTGGAGCTTCGCATCCCCAAGCTGCGCAAGGGCTACTTTCCAAGTTTCCTCGAGCCGCGGCGAATGGCCGAGAAGGCGCTGACCGCCGTGATCCAGGAGGCCTATATCCAGGGCGTCTCGACCCGATCGGTCGATGATCTGGTGAGAGCCATGGGCGCAACCGGCGTCTCCAAGAGCCAGGTCAGCCGGCTGTGCGAGGAGATCGACGCACGGGTGAAGGCTTTCCTCGATCGCCCTCTCGAAGGCGATTGGCCTTATGTCTGGCTGGACGCGACCTACGTGAAGGTCCGCCGTAACCACCGCATTGTGTCTGTCGCCGTCATCGTCGCGGTCGGGGTCAATGCGGACGGCCGGCGCGAGGTGCTCGGCATGGACATCGGCCCCTCGGAGGCCGAGACCTTCTGGACCGAGTTTTTGCGTCAGCTGAGACGGCGCGGCCTGCGCGGCGTCAAGCTCGTCATCTCCGACGCCCATGAGGGCATCAAGGCCGCTGTCGCCAAGCTGATGAACGCGACCTGGCAGCGCTGCCGGGTCCATACCATGCGCAACGCGCTCGCCCACGCTGGCAAGAGCAGCCGGCGCGTCGTCTCGGCCTTCATGGCGACCGCCTTCGCGCAAGCCAGCGCCAAGGCCGCCAAGGCGCAGTGGCGAAGGGTCGCCGACCAGCTCAGGCCGAAGCTCCCCAAACTCGCCGGCTTTATGGACGAGGCCGAGGACGACGTCCTCGCCTATATGAGCTTTCCCGCCGAGCATTGGTCGAAGCTGCACTCGCACCAACGGCCTCGAACGGCTCAACGGCGAGATCAAACGCCGCACCGACGTCGTCGGCATCTTTCCCAACGACGAGGCCATCGTCAGGGTCGTCGGCGCAATCCTGCTCGAGCAGAACGACGAATGGGCCGTCCAGCGCGCCCGCTATATGACACTGGAAACCATGGCCCCCCTGAGCGATGATCCCATCGTCGGATTGCCAGCCATGGTCATCTGACCAACCCGGCAAACGCCGGAAAACGCCGACGCCCGCCGTCGCTACACCACAGTCGGGGACACGACCGCCGGGGCGGTCGCCGCCATGGCGATCGGAACGGCCACCGCGGTCTGCATCACGGTGCGGCGATCAGTTATTGGCATATCGGCAGCCTCCCGGAACGAGGTGCGGGACCTAGGCGAACTCGGCGATCCGTGCGGAGCGAACACGAGGGGAAATCAATATTCCCGCCAGGACGGCCACGAAATGATGGCAGAATGTCGACCTGTGGAAGCGCCGGAATTCGCACTGCGGTCGGCGGACGATCACGCTGCGGGTCGGGTAGGCGAAGCCGTAGAGCTGACGATCTCGCCTTCCGCGAGCCGCAACGCGTCATCCATCCTTTCCAGCGTCGTCGTCATCTCGGCACGTAGCCGGCTCGGATTCTTCCTCCGAAGAGCTGAGGTCCGCTCCTGGCGCCAAGCCGCCCTACGAGGTCGACCCGCCGAAGGGATCAAGTCGCCGCAAAGCGGCGGTTGCGGAAATCAGTTTGTGGAATCCAGGTGGCCGTACTTAGATGGATTGGTCTCGCTCGACGGTCACGTCGTCGGTGCGGGACTTGGCATCCGTTGGACAAGAGCCGTTGTTGGCGCACGTGGTCGTCGAGCGACGGCAATCCGCGCTTTCGCGACATCCGAATTCGAGCGCCAAGCGCTAGACTTGGATCATTAGCTGTCGAAGGAAGACTGTGAAGTCGTATCGCAAGGAACTTTGGTTCGAGACGCCAGGGCGCCGGGCGTTTCTCAACATCACCCCGCAGGTCGAGGCCGCCCTGAAGGAGAGTGGCGTTGGAGAAGGCCTCGCGCTCGTCAACGCCATGCACATCACCGCATCGGTGTTCATCAACGACGACGAGAGGGGGTTGCACGCCGATTACGACGCGTGGCTCGAAAGGCTCGCGCCGCATGAGCCCGTTTCGGGCTACCGCCACAACCGAACCGGCGAGGACAACGCTGACTGCCCATATGAAACGCCAGATCATGGGGCGGGAGGTCGTGGTCGCAATTACGGCGGGCAAACTCGACTTCGGTCCCTGGGAGCAGATATTTTATGGCGAGTTCGACGGCGGTCGCCGCAAGCGCGTGCTGATCAAGATTATCGGCGAATAGCGGAGAACTCGCGCGCTTTGCCATTTGCGCTGCCGTTCTCCGGAGCGCCCCTTTGCAACACCGGTAACGCAAGCGTAGGCATGAGCCGTCGCGTTTCGAATTGGGAATCGGTTTTCCCTCATGAGGCCGACGTTGATCATCGCGGCGTTCATCGCCGCCTCGCCTGCGCTCGCCGCGCGGTGTCCACAGGGCCAATTTTATCGCGTTCGCCTCGATGAATGCGTGAGCTTAAGCTCGCCGCTGGCGCGGCCATACCTCGGCGCATGGAGTTCGCAGAAAAATCTCGCCAAAGGGGAAACAATCGACAACGCGAACGTTGGCGAAGAAGTCGACACGCCGCCGGAAGACCGTCCGCCCGTCGCCCTAGATCCTCTGGCCGCAGACCCTCCTCCCGACGAGATAGATGAAGCCGCGTGGTTGATGATCCCGCTCTTGCGAGCCGCAGAGGCGCGCTGGGCCGCCACGGTGTCGCCGGCGCGCGCGGAGACGCCCCCGCCCGACCCTTGGCCTTTTCTGAGCGTTTACGGGCTAGGCAATACGAACGAAAACTTTTTGCCTCCTCCGCCATAAGACTCCTGCGACCATCGTCGGCCATGCGGCGTCGGTCGTCTCTACAGCCTTTCTCGCAGCCGCATTCTGGCTGCCCTGCCACGGCGCGTCCGGATCCATCCGACGAGCCGCCTCCACCAGGGCTTGTCATGTTCACCCGCCAGCGCAGCATATTGGGCCATCTTTCCGACTTTTGCTCGCTCAGCGGCCGGTTCGGCGAACTGAGCATTCCGTTCAGTTAACTCGACCGCAGGCCTCTCATCCCGATTCTGACGCAGTTCGTCACTCGCTGCCGCCTCGGCGGGCATCTCGAAAAGGCACTTCTGCGTTCCAAGGGCCGCGAACGCGACGGTGGCGTCGGTCGTTGCGGCCGTTTCAGGCATTGGGTTCGTTCCGGGAGATTCTGAACCCTCCACAGACGGCCCTGCATCCTCTGCCATGGAACATTGATCGACCTGTTTGGTCTCGAAGACGGCGAACAGGTCGGATGGGTCGATCGCGAAGCCGCCGTCGTCAGTCTTCTTCGCCGAAAGCATGCCTGCCTGGATGGCGCGCCAGATGTCGACTTTGCTGGTTCCGGTCCGTTCCACCGCTTCCTGCAGGCTCAAAACTGTCATCCGACCTGTCCCATAGGAGTAGCTGGGGGAGGGTTCGCGCCCCACAGTTAACGGAGGGTTAAGGTCCGGCCGCACCGAGGGAGGGTGGAAGGGGCTGGGGTCTGAGGCCCTCAGCGAGAATGACGCGAAGTGTCGGCCCAGGTCTCAGTCCAATAAACGGAACGTTAACCATAAGCGCCAAGGCTCGACCATCACACGAATCGGGTGCTCGGGCGACCTTGCGCAAGTTGGACTGAAGCCGGTCGCGCGGCGAAAGACGACGGCGAACCGGAACCGATGCCCAGGTCCGGTGCCTGAAAAGGGTTGCTAGACAGTCCAGTCATTCAACCGCAGAGGCGGACGCCCAACGAGAGAGGCAGGAAAATGCCGATTAATCCGAAAGCCCCCCAGCTGAAGGAATTGAAGCCACACATCATGGTCTGCGGCGTAGGCGGCGCTGGCGGCAACGCGGTCAACAACATGATCGCCGCCGGCCTTTCGGGGGTCGACTTCATCGTCGCCAACACCGACGCGCAGGCTCTCGCCTCATCGCGCGCCGAACGAATCATCCAGATGGGTCTTCAGGTAACGGAGGGTCTTGGCGCTGGCGCCAGGCCCGAGGTCGGCAAGGCGGCAGCCGAGGAGGCGCTGGAGGAGATTTGCGATCACCTCGCCGGTTCACACATGGTCTTCCTCACCGCGGGCATGGGCGGGGGCACCGGCACAGGCGCGGCCCCAGTCATCGCCAGAGCGGCTCGTGAGATGGGCATCCTCACTGTCGGCGTCGTCACCAAGCCGTTCCACTTTGAGAGCGGCCGCCGGATGAAGGTTGCAGAAGCCGGCATCGCTGAGATGGAAAAGGCGGTCGACACGCTGATTATCATTCCGAACCAGAACCTGTTCCGCATCGCCAACGAGAGAACAATCGTCAAAGATGCTTTCGCGATGGCCGATCAGGTGCTTTGCTCGGGTGTCGCCTGCATCACCGACCTGATGGTCAAAGAGGGTCTCGTCAATCTCGACTTCGCGGACGTTTGCTCGATCATCAGCGAAATGGGCACAGCGATGATTGGCTCCGGTGAAGCGAGCGGCGAACGGAGAGCTCTGCGAGCTGCTGAAGCGGCGATGGCTAATCCGCTGCTCCAGGACACCTCGATCAAAAGTGCTCGAGGCGTGCTGATTTCCATCACTGGCGGCGATGCTCTGACGCTGTTCGAGGTGGACGAGGCCGCGAGCCGGATTCGCCACGAGGTCGACGACGATGCCAACCTCATCGTGGGGGCGACCGTCGACCCTGCCCTCAACGACCTCGTCCGGGTGTCGGTAGTTGCGACGGGCATCGATCAGGCGGCTAACTTCCAGATCGTAGGTATGTCAGCTCAGCCTTCAGTCGACCCGGTGCTCGACTCAATCGTCGGGGCAACCGCGTCGGTCCAATACGCGCGACCGGAATCTAGCACCCTCCAGGGGCATCCACCTCTCACTGATAAGGACGTTGAAATCCAACAGCCAAGAAGTCCAGTCGTCCCATTTCCAGAGCCGACGGAGAAACGGAGGGCAATTCGGCGTCCGCCGTTTCTGGAGAGACTCGGCTTCACCGGGTCGGAAGCACACAATGCACCACGAGCTTCAGGCTGGCGCTGATCCCATCTACGAAAACTCATTGAGGCGAAGCTACTCGACCAAACCAGCCAGGCCCCGGTCTGAGCAGCACGCCGGGCGTCTTTTAGCCTTACCGCCCCCGCAGGATTCGACCGTTGCTGACGACTGTGTTCGCCGGTCTATCTTGTCAAGGTTCGCCGTCCTTGAAAGGCGGCTCTTTGTCCGCGGGCACTCCTTCTTCGGCCATAGCCAGCCGGCGGCGCGGTTCTCCTCGGCTGCTCAGTCCGGCCACCGATGTCGCCTGCGCCGCCGCCGCCACAGCACCGCCAGCGCGAGCATCACGGTTCCAGCCATCCCAGCATGCAGCTCGAATCGGCCGCCGGGCTGGTCGAGCCAGCGCAGCCAGGGCGACGGGCCGGACTCGCCGGGGCGCGGCAGGGCGAACGCGACCAGCGTGTCGCCGGCCGGGGCGCCGGCTTCGCCATGGCCGCCGGCGCCGATTACGACATATTGGCGCCCCTGCCAGAGATAGCTGGTCGGGGTGGAGATGCCGGCGGAGGGTAGGCGGCCGGTCCAGAGCTCGGCGCCAGTCTTCGCGTCGAAAGCGCGCAGATAGTCGTCGAGCGCGGCGCCGATGAAGACGAGGCCGCTCGCGGTGGCGAGCGGGCCGCCGAAGGTCGGCGTGCCGATGTGGCGGGCGAGGCCCAGCGGGTTGAGTTCCTCAGTCGTGCCGAGCGGCACCTGCCAGAGAATCTTGCGACTCCCGAGATCGAGCGCGGTCAAGACGCCCCAGGGCGGCGGGTTGCAGGGCAATCCCAGCGGCGAGACCAAAAGTTCGCGCATCATGCCATAGGGGGCGCCACGCTGCGGCGAGACCTCCTTGTCATGGAAACGCCTCTTCATCTCGACGTAACCGGAGGCCGGGAAGAGCGTGATCCGGTGCAGCATGTTCGAGCTGTTGACATAGACCACGCCCTTTGCGCCATCGACCGCGAGGCCGCCCCAGTTCACGCCGCCGCCGGTGAAGGGCATGACGAGTGTGCCCTGGAGGCTCGGCGGGGTGAAGCGGCCCTCGCTGCGCGACGAGGAGATCGCCCGCGCGCATGCGCCGCGATCCCACGGGGTCAGCCCCCAGGCCTGATCCGGCGTAATGCGGTCTGGGCCAAGCGGCGGCAGATCGGCCGGGAAGGGCTGGGTCGGCGACAACAGCTCGCCCGCGACGCCGCCCTGCGGCGTCGGGCGCTCCTCGACCGGCAGGACGGGCTGGCCGGTGTCGCGGTCGAGCACAAAGACCAGCCCCTGCTTCGTGCCCTGGATGACGACGTCGCGCTCCTTGCCGTCGAGTGTGATCGTGGCGAGACTCGGCTGGGCCGGGATGTCGTAGTCCCAGAGATCGTGGTGCACGAGCTGGTAGCTCCACACCATCACGCCGGTCTCGGCCTTGAGGGCGACCACGGAATCGGCGCGGCGATTGTCGCCCGGGCGAAGACCGCCATAGAAATCCGGGCTCGGGCTGGTGGTCGGCAGGAACAGCAGGCCGCGCGCCTCGTCGATCGCGATCGGCGCCCAGACATTGGCGGCGCCGGTCGTCCGCCAGCCATCGCCCCAGCTCGGCGCGTCCGGGTCATCGGCGCGCTCCGGCACCGGGTCCCAGTCCCAGCGCGGGGCGCCGGTCCGGACGTCGAAGGCGCGCACCGTACCGCGCGGCGCGTCGACCCGCTGATTGTCGCCGATCGAGGAGCCCAGGATGACCAGGTCGCCGATCACGGCGGGTGGCGAGGTGAACTGGAACTCGCCGGGCCAGAGCAGCGGCTTGCCAGGATCGATGCGGACCGCCCCATCCTGGCCGAAATCCGCGCACGGCTTGCCGTCCTTGAGGTCGAGGGCGATCAGCCGGAGATCGGCGGTCGCGGTCAGGATCCGTTCGGCGCATGGCCCGGCCCCGCCGGCGGGGCCATGCCATACCGCCACGCCACGGCATGCGAACATGTTAGCCGGGCGGTAGTCGGTCTTGATCTCAGGGTCGTAGCGCCACAGCTCTCGTCCGGTGCCGGGGTCGACCGCGACCACGGCATTGAACGGCGTGCAGGCGACGAGCTTCTCGCCGGTGAGGATCGGCGTGACCTCGAATTTCGAGCGCTTCAGCACATCGGGGGCGCGGCTCTTGAGGTCGCCGGTGTGGTAGGTCCAGGCCGGGATCAATTCGTCGACGTTCTGCGGCGTGATCTGGTCGATCGGCGCGAAGCGGCTGCCGCCCTGATCGGAGCCATAATATTCGGCGGCGCCGGCGCGAGCGGCCAGTGAGAGCACCGCGAGCACCAGGCTAGCGAGCCGGCACAGAGTGTACCCGCGCAGGTCTGGTGTCCCCGCCATTACGCCCGCAAAAGCCTCCTGCGCCCGGAGTAGGCACTCTACGCATACTGGGAACGACGGAACAGCCTGCGATGGCGAAACCAGCGCCTAGGTATCCAGCGCGGCGGAACCCCTTAGGAAAATCGAATATTGAGCGAGATTTCAGGAGGCGGCGCGCCCGTGTTTCCGGTCTCGGAATACGGTCCCTAATTTCCCGCTAGCGCCCCGCCCGCGCTCGTTTACCCGGCCCAGCTGTCGGTGACGACTAGCGCGTATTTGTTCGGCCCGTGCACGGCCGCCGCCGGGTCCCTTCGACCACGCAGCTCCTCGGCCAGCTCGCGGACGCTCTTGCCCGTGACCCCGAGCCAGGAGCCCAGCTCCTTCCGGCCCGATCGCCTCAGCTTCTTCCATCTCTCATCCTGGCGAGGCGAGTTTCAGGCTCGGGCGGCGGAGCTGGCGGAGGCAGTCCGCCAGCCCCTCTGCAGTGACACGCCGTCAGAGCTGATCGATGATTTCGTCGGGCGCGGCGCCCCGCTCTGCGCCCCTCCGGGAAGGACACGCCGCGCATATGGTTTATTGGCGGCGCGCTTTGTCGCCTAGGAGCGCGTGCTCGGGGCACCAGCGCATCGGAGGACTGTTGCCTCGACACGCCCATGTCGGCGAGGGTTGACGCGGTCGCGTCGTGCGACTGCGTCGTGGCCTTCGGCGCGTCGGTCGGCGTCAGCGAAGTCACCGGCTCGACCTACATCCTCCGTTGTCTCGGGCGGGGACAACGGGGTTTCGAGCCTGTGTCCCGGCTCGGGACATAGGTGCCTCCGGCAGGGCGCTCGCACTCGTTGGCGCGGTTCTTATTGAGGCCGATCTCCTTGAGGTAGGCCAGAAATGAATGTGTCCCGGCTCGGGAAGCATTCAAACGGCCGGCCCCCTGCCGCTCCACCTGGGCCAGCAATTGCCCGAGCTTCCACCGGGCGTCAAATCGGGCCTCGTTGACCGGTCGAAGCGCCTCAGTGTTGCCGCGATAACCGGCGGTGGAATTGCCCAAGTGGTCAGTGAAGAGGTGAAGTCAGTGGTCTTGAAACCGCATGCCCCCGCCTGCGCGCCGACGTGCGCCTTTTTTGCGGGGAAACGCGGTTCCCCCCTCTGTCCCCTGCGGTTTCAAGACCACTGACTTCACCTCTTTGACCTACCGGCCGCCGAAAAGGTCGAGGTCGCCGACTGTCTCCCCCTTGCGATCCCTCACCGCCTCCGCGGCGGCGAGCCGGTCGCTCGGCGATCGGGTGGCGAGCGCGTAGATGACCTGCCGAGCGCCGCCGATCTTCCATAGACCGTCCTTGGCGTATCCGTTGCGGACTGGCGAATACCCACACATCTCGAAGCGATGAGGGATCTGGCGACGGTTCTTGCGGTCGGCGAGCCAGTACGCGAAGCTGCTTCGCTCTGGATTGCCGTCGTTGTCCCTTGGGGCCAGCGTGGTCGCCATCTCCAGCACTTTAGCCAACGTGAAGGCGACGGGCGCAATCGGTTCGCCGTTCGGGTCCTTGTCCTTGCCAAACGCGTCGATCACGTCGGCCAGCTCGGCGTCTTCGGGGGCGCGGCTGGCGTCGACGATGTCCCAGAAGGCTTGCGTCTTGGCCGGCGGCGCTTTCGGGTCGAAGCTGGAGAGATCGAGCGAGGTGAGATAGGCGGCGACATTGCGATCGCCGCCGCGATCAAACCAGCTCCACAGCTTGGCCCAGTAATCGGTCTCGAAGTCATCCAAGGTCAGGTCGGACCAGGCCACATAGTGGCGGCGATCGTCGGCTGGCGGAAAGATGCCGTCGGTCTTGTGGTTGTGGTGATGATGACGCCGCAGAGGTTCGGGACATTGTATTCGCGCAGGTTCTTCTCGTCGACGCGAAGCACGTCGGGCGGCGCGGCGATGATCGCCTTGAGGTGCTCGTAAAACGAGTACCTGTTCACCTCGCCAAGGTCGCGCGCCTCAGAGACGCGCATCATGACGCTCTTAAGAAAGCCGTTGAACCTCCCGAGCAGCTGTTGCGGCGACACTTCTGCGAAGTTCCACGGCCCGACCGCGCGCTTGGCCGGTTCGAGCAGGGTGTCCTTGCCGATGCCCGGCGGGCCGCCCAGCACCAAGGCGTGATTCACCTTGTCTGCCGGCCGCTGCACCCGCTGCGCCAGCCAGCGTATGATGCGATCGGCGTCGTTCGGGTAGACGCGGCGGACGTGTTCGATCCACGGGCCCGCCTCGTCGGGGTCGCCCGGTTCGATCGCCGGCCCCCGGTACAGGTTGAACACTGTGACGCCCTGCCGCTCGATCCAGCCGCCACCTGTGATGAGCCGATCGGCGATCAACTGCGGCGAGCCTGGCGCCCAAGTCATTTGCTCGACGGGCTTGTTCCGGTCGAGCCAAGCGGAGGCGGAGGTGAACTTCGGCTTACCGTCCTCGTCCGCGCCAATGCGGATTGGCGGAAGGCGAGAATTGACGCTCTTGCCCGGCCACATCTCGCCGGTCGGCATGTAGATGTAGGCGTGAATGGGCATGTAGGCGCGGAAGTCGTCAAGCGTGACGCCGCACGGCAGGTCTTTGCGCTTCTGAGCCTCCTCCTCGAGGCGGATATCCTGGGGCGTGTCGATATAGCGGTGCGGGTTCGGTCGTTTGAGAGGTTCGCGCCGGTCGCGCTCTGCGCGCCATTCGCGAGCGGCGCGGGCGGTGAGGGGGTCTGAGCCGCGCTTGCGCTGCCATTCGGCCCAGTCCATGTCCGACAGATAGGAGGGCTTATCCATCGCTCTGCTCCGCAGCGACGCACAATCGGCCGTGGAAGCCGAGGTCAAAGCCAGCGAGCCAGGCGTTGCGCTTGTCGAGCGGCCAACGATGGAAGCCGCGCGGATAGCCGCCAGGCTCTCGGTCGCCCGGGAAGGTCATGAGGAAGGCGCAGCGCGCGCCGTCCCGGAAGACCTCGGGCCAGGCGCGTTCGAGCCGCTCGCGCTCGGCTTCGGCGCTCATTGTCGCGCCCTTGCCGGCGCGGGCTGGCGAGCGTAGGGTCGGCCTTGTGAATGAGCGTGGCTGTTTGACGAGAAGCGCCGCCGCCGTGGTGATCCGCCGCCGGCGGCGTTTCTTTGTCCGGCCCGGCGCGGGTCGCCCGTTCTGGCAGGGTCGAATAACCGTTATGCTTCAAGGCGGCCAAAACGGCCGTTTTGTCAGAATGGGCGTTGAAAAGAAACGCTGCGCAAATATCTTCCAAGCTGAATACGAGGGTTCGATTCCCTTCACCCGGTCCAATCCAATTTGCCTTGTTTTATTGGATTGCTTCGGCGTCAGTCACGCCGCATTCGTATCCATCGGTCCGGCCGGTTGGCTTGACCGCCGACCGACATACTCGCGCTGGTAGCGAGGGCCAAAGCTGGTCAGCAGGTGATAGCCGATCGTCCCGCTCCGGGCGGCGAAGTCGTCGAGGCCGATCGTCGGGCCGAAGAACTCGACCCGCCCGCCCGCCCGGACGGCGTCCTCGGGCAGGTCGGTGACGTCGACAATGGCGAGGTCCATCGAGACGCGCCCGACCAGCCGGCAACGGCGGCCGGCGACCGCGACTTCGGCCCCCGGTTTCGCATCCGTCGCGCCGGCGCCGCGCGGCAGGCCGTCGGCGTAGCCGATGAGCAGGGTGGCGAGCCGGGTCGGGCGCTTGGCGGTCCACTGCGCGTTATAGCCGCAGGTCATGCCGGCCTCGATTGAGCGTATCTGCTGGATCGCCGCGGTCAGCGTGACCACAGCATGCATCGGGTTCGGGCGCCCTGGCGTCGGATTGCCGCCGTAGAGCGCGTATCCCGGCCGCGCCAGGTCGTAGATTGGGCTTGGCTCAGGAACATGCCAGACGAGTTGGCGAGCGAGGCGGCGAGGTGCGGAAAAGCCGCGCGGGCCGCCTCGAACCGCTCGATCTGCGCGGAGGTGATGGGATCGCCGGGGATTTCGGACGAGACGAAATGGCTGATCAAGAGGTCGGCCCCGCTCATGGGCCCATGCGTCTCCATCGCGGCTTGCAGGTGAGCGAGGAACTCGAAGCCGAGCCGGTTCATGCCGGTGTCGAGATGCAAAGCAGATCGCGAGGGTCTGCCACGTTGCGTGGCGAAGGTGGACCAGCGCTGCAAGCTCCTCTTCGCCGCCGATCACGGGCGCAAGGCGATACTCCACGTAGTCCTTTGGATCCGCCTCGCTCTCGAGGCCGTTCAGCACATAGATCTGCGCCTGAGCCGGCAGCGCCCGGCGCGCCGCAACCCCTTCGCTGAAATGGGCGACGAAGAAAATGCGCGCTCCCGCTCCCCACAGCGCGGGAGCGGCCTCCGAGACGCCGGTCCCGTAAGCGTTGGCCTTGATGACGGCGGCGCAGCGCCCCGGCGCCGATCGACGCGCCAATTCGCGCCAGTTGTCGGCCAGCGCGCCAAGGTCGATCTTAAGACGAACCGGGGCGCTTCCCGAAGCGGTCACGCCGGTCATCCGAGAACCTTCTCCATCAAAGCCGTGGTCGGCGCCTCGAATCCCGGATGCGCCTCGACCTTAAGCCGGGCAAAACCGAAACGCTCGAACAGGCGCTCGTTTTCAGGCAATTCCAGCCGCGTCTTGAGCGTCATTCTCCCGACGCCGCGGCGACTCGCCTCCGTTTCGCACGCCGCGATCAGCGAGCGGACAATCCCGCGGCCGCGGCGCTTGGGCGCAACTGACACGCGGGCGACGTGGAGCGCGTCGCCCTCGATGCCCCATAGGGCCACCGCGATGAGCGCGCCGGCCTCGAAGACCCCAAAGCCGCCGCCCGCCGCGATCTTGGCTGCGATCGCTTGGGCGGTCTCGCGGAGCGCAGACGAAGGCGGGCGGGTCGGGCGGCTTTGAGCGGCGAAAGCGGTCCGGATGAGTTCGGCGGCTTCATCCGCGTCCCCAGCGGTCAGGGGACGGAGGATCATCCGGGGCGCCGCTTCGGCGTCATTGGCGATTGTCTCGCGAATCTGCATGGCCCCACGTATAAGACCGTCGCAAGCGCGGCGGAAGGCAAGGGCGCCGAGTTCGCCCAAGCGCCCGCGAGCTTCATGGACGAAGTTTAACCCGCTTTCCGAGCAACTTGGTCCCTGGCGCCTCGTTTTTGCCGCTGTCGCTGGCGAAGAGCGCCGAGCCGCGGTACATCGCGCAGTGGAAGCCATGAGGCGGACGATTCGATGGCCATGAGAATAACCCGCAGGGCGGCGCTGAAGGCCGGCGCTGGCGGGGCGCTGGCGGCGCTCGTTTGCCGCCCGTTCGTCGCGCTTGCCGACGATTCCGTCGAAACGCATGGGCTTTCGTCGTTCGGCGATCTCGCTTTGCCGCCGGACTTCCCGCATTTTTCCTACGTCAACCCGGACGCGCCCGCGGGTGGCCTGTTGTCGCTGCAGATCACCGGAACGAGCGGCAACCAGAACTTCGACACGTTCGACACGCTCAACATCTATTCCTGGAAGGGCAACGGCGCGGCCGGCATGTCCGCCACCTTCGACACGCTGATGACCGCCAACGGCGACGAACCCGATTCCGTCTACGGCCTGCTCGCCCAATCGGTGCGGGTTTCGCCCGACAAGCTCGACTACCGCTTCCGGTTGCGGCCCGAGGCGCGCTTCTTCGACGGTTCGAAAGTGACCGCCGCCGACGTCGCCTTCTCGCTCAACGTTTTGAAAGAGAAGGGCCATCCGATCTACGCGCAGCTCCTGAGGGAGGTGGATAAGGCCGATGCCGAAGGCGACGACGTCGTGCATGTGCGCTTTGTCGAGGGCCGCAGCCGCGACGCGCATCTGATCGTCGTCGGCATGCCCGTTTTTTCCGCCGCATGGTGGAAGGGCCGCGATTTCACCGCCGCGACCCTCGATGCGCCGCTGGGTTCAGGCCCCTATAAGGTGAAGACGTTCGAACAGGGCCGGTTCATCGAATATGCGCGCGATCCCAACTACTGGGGCGCGAAATTGCCGGTCAATCTGGGGCAGAACAACTTCGACCGCCTGCGCTTCGAATATTATCGCGAGCGGCAGGTTGCGTTCGAGGCGTTCAAGGCCGGCGCGATCAACTATCACGAGGAATACACCTCGCGCTTCTGGGCCACTTCGTATGACTTTCCCGCCGTCAAGGACGGCCGGGTGAAGAAGGAAACTCTGCACAACGGAGCCCCCTCCTCCATCCAGGGCTGGTACCTCAACACTCGGCGCGAACAGTTCAAGGACCCGCGCGTGCGCGAAGCGATCGGCCTCTGCTTCGACTTCGACTGGACCAACAAGAACATCATGTATTCCGCCTACAAGCGGATCGCCTCCTTCTTTCCCAACACGGACATGGAGGCGAAGGGAAAGCCGGGGCCGGACGAGCTGAAGCTGCTCGAGCCGTTCCGCGACAAGCTTGCGCCCGCGGTCTTCGACGAGCCCTACGTTCCGCCGGAAAGCGACGGCTCCGGGTCCGACCGCAAGCTGCTCAAGCAGGCCTACGAGCTTTTGCTTGCGGCGGGATGCAAGCGCGACGGTTCGGTGATGAATTTGCCGAACGGCAAGCCGCTTACGATCGAGTTCCTCGACTCGAACAGCGCGCTCCAGCCGCACACCTTGCCGTTCATCCAGAACCTCGGCAAGCTTGGCATTCAGGCGAACTATCGCATCGTCGATCCCGCGCAATACAAGAGCCGCACCGACGCTTTTGACTTCGATGTGGTGACCGCGGCGTCCGGCGGGACGCTCACGCCCGGCGTTGACCTCCGCAACGTCTACACGTCCGAATCCGCGAAGCAGAATGCCTCACGCAATCTCGCCGGCGTCTCCGATCCGGTTGTGGACGCGCTCGTGGAAACGATCGCCACGGCGAAATCGCGCGATGAGCTCAACACGGCTGCCCGCGCGCTCGACCGGGTTTTGCGCGCTGGCCATTATTGGGTCCCGATGTGGTATCGCGACACCGCCTGGGTCGCGCACTGGGACGCGTTTTCTCGTCCCGAGAAGCAGCCGCGACTCAGCACCGGCGCGCCGGGAACCTGGTGGTGGGACGAAGCGAAGGCCAAGACCATTGGCCTCGGGTAGGCGCTTGCTGCTTCGTCCGCAGACAGGCTGACGCCGCATGCTCGCCTATATCCTCCGCCGGCTCTTGCTGATGATCCCGACGATCCTCGGCATCATGGCGGTCTCGTTCGCGATCGTGCAATTCGTGCCGGGCGGCCCGGTCGAGCGCGCGATCGCCCAACTGCAAGGCGCTGACCAGAGCTCGACCGCTGGGTTCGGAGGCGGCGGCGGCCAGATCGGCGCTGGCGCCGCGCAGGCGGGAGGCGACATCTCCTCGCGCTATCGCGGCTCGCAGGGCCTCGACCCGAAATTCATCAAGGAACTCGAGAAACAATACGGCTTCGACAAACCCGTGCTCGAGCGGTTCTGGATTCTGGTGCGCGACTATTCGACCTTCAATTTCGGCAAGAGCTACTATCGCGACGTTCCGGTGCTCGAGCTCATCAGGGAGAAACTGCCGGTCTCGATCTCGCTCGGCATGTGGATGACCGTCATCTCCTATGCAATCTCGATTCCGCTTGGCATCCGAAAGGCGGTCAAGGACGGCTCCCGCTTCGACACGGTCACCTCCGCGCTCGTGATCTTCGGCTACGCGATCCCGAGCTTCCTGTTCGCGGTGTTGCTCGTCGTGCTGTTCTGCGGCGGGTCGTTCTGGCAGATCTTCCCGCTCCGGGGTCTCACTTCCGACAATTTCGCCGACCTCAGCTGGCCGCAGAAGATCCTCGACTACCTCTGGCACATCACGCTGCCGGTGACGTCGCTGGTGCTTGGCTCGTTCGCAACCTCGACGCTGCTCACCAAGAATTCCTTCCTCGACGAGATCAAGAAATCTTACGTGCAGACCGCGCGCATGAAGGGCCTGACCGAGCGCCGCGTTCTCTATGGCCATGTGTTCCGCAATGCGATGCTGATCGTCATCGCCGGTTTCCCCGGCGCTTTCATCGGCGCGTTCTTCACCGGCTCGCTGCTGATCGAACAGGTGTTCTCGCTCGACGGTCTCGGCTATCTCTCTTACGATTCGCTCATTCAGCGCGATTACCCGGTGGTGCTTGCGAACCTCTATATCTTCGCGCTGATTGGCCTCGTGGTGAACCTGATTTCCGACCTCACCTACACCTGGATCGATCCGCGCATCGATTTTGAAACGCGCGAGGTGTGAGCTTGGTCGATACGGACCGCTTGGCTCCTCCATCCGACGCGCCGCCCGAACACGGAGACGAGGTCAACCGCGTCCTTCCGCTCGACGAACAGACGGACACGTGGGAGCGGGCGAAAGCGCGCGCGAGCTTGGAGCGGCGTCCCTGGCTCTCGCCGATGAATCAGCGGCGGCTCGCCAATTTCCGCCGCAACAAGCGCGGCGCGTGGTCGTTTTGGATCTTTCTGGTCCTGTTCATTGCTTCTCTGTTCGCCGAGTTCATCGCCAACGACCGGCCGCTGATCGCCTCTTACAAAGGCGAGATTCTCTTTCCCGTTCTGTTCGACTATCCAGAGGATAAGTTCGGGGGCTTCCAGGCGCGCGCCGATTTTCGCGACCCCTTCATCGCCGATGAGATCAAGGCCCATGGGTGGATGATCTGGCCGCCGATCCGCTTCGCCAACTCGACCACCATCTTGAATCCGCCGACGCCCCTGCCGACGCCGCCGACCTGGATGCTGACCGACGTCCAATGCCGCGCCGCGCTCGAGAAGCAAAAGGTCAAGGACGCCGCGACCGTCCCCCGTCCTTGCAGCAGGCTCGAGCCGCTCTGGCTCGGCTCCGATCAGGACGGGCACGACATCGTCGCCCGGCTGATCTACGGCTTTCGCATCTCGATTCTGTTCGGCCTCACGCTCGCTGGCGTCTCATCGGTCATCGGGGTCTTCGCCGGCGCGGTGCAAGGCTATTTCGGCGGCTGGCTCGATCTCACGATGCAGCGGGTGATTGAGATCTGGTCGTCGCTGCCGCATCTCTACATCCTCATCATCCTCTCCGCGATCCTCGCGCCGAGTTTCTTCGTCCTCCTGACGATCCTGCTCTTGTTCTCCTGGGTGAGCCTCGTCCATTTGGTGCGGGCCGAATTCCTGCGCGCGCGCAATTTCGAATATGTCAACGCGGCGCGCGCGCTTGGCCTCTCCAACACCAAGATCATCATGAAGCACGTCCTGCCGAACGCGATGGTCGCGACGCTGACCTTCCTGCCGTTCATCGTCAATTCCTCCATCAGCACGCTCACTTCGCTTGACTTCCTTGGCCTCGGCATGCCGCCCGGCTCGCCCTCGCTCGGCGAACTCTTGCTGCAGGGCAAGTCCAACCTGTCGGCGCCCTGGATCGGCCTCTCCGCTTTCGCGGTGACGGCGCTCATGCTTTCGCTCCTCATTTTTATCGGCGAAGCGGTGCGCGACGCTTTCGACCCGAGAAAGACGTTCACGTGAGCGAGGCCGAGCCGCTTCTCGACGTGCGCGAGCTGTCGATCGCCTTCGCGCAGGGAGGCGAGCGTCACACGGTCGTCGATCGCGTTTCCTTTGAGGTCAAGAAGGGCCGCGCGCTGGCGCTGGTCGGCGAATCCGGTTCGGGCAAGACCGTCACCGCCCAGGCGATCGTGCGCCTCCTGCCGCAGCCCGCGGCGAGCTATCCGACCGGCGAGATCTTCTTCCGCGGCCGCGACGTGCTCAAAATGTCCGTGGACGAATTGCGGGCGATGCGCGGTTCAGCCGTCACCATGGTGTTTCAGGAGCCGATGACGTCGCTCAATCCGCTCCATACGATCGAGCGGCAGATCGGCGAGATCATTGCACTCCACCACGGGCGCGCCGCCGTCACGGCTGCGAAGATCGTCGAGCTTCTGACCGAGGTCGGCATCGTCGATCCGGCGCAACGACTTGGCGCCTATCCCCACCAGCTCTCCGGCGGGCAGCGCCAGCGGGTGATGATCGCCATGGCGCTCGCCAATCGTCCCGATCTCCTGATCGCTGACGAGCCGACGACGGCGCTCGACGTCACCGTCCAAGCGCAGATCCTCAAGCTCCTGAAGGATCTGCAAGAACGGCTCGGCATGGCGATGCTGTTCATTACCCACGATCTCAATATCGTGCGACGCATCGCCGACGACGTGATCGTCATGCGTCAGGGAAAGATCGTCGAAGCCGGGGAGACCGCGGGCGTGTTCGCCAATCCCCGCCACCCCTATACGCGAGCGCTGCTCGCCGCCGAGCCCAAGGGCGATCCGCCTCGCGCCGATCAAGCCGCGCCAACGATCGCCAGCGCCGACAATCTGCGCGTCTGGTTTCCGATCCGCAAAGGGTTCCTGCGCCGCACGGTCGCTCACGTGAAAGCCGTCGATGGGGTTTCGGTCGTGATCCGGGAAGGGCAGACGGTCGGGGTTGTGGGCGAATCCGGCTCGGGCAAGACCACGCTTGGCCTCGCAATCTTGCGGCTCATCCGGTCTCAAGGGCCGATCGTCTATTGCGGGCGCGCCATCGACGGACTGACCTCGAAGGCCATGCGGCCGCTCCGGCGCGAGATGCAGATCGTCTTCCAGGACCCTTATGGTTCGCTCAGCCCACGCATGTCGGTGGCCGAGATCGTCGAGGAGGGGCTGATCGCGCAGGGAACGAAGCTGAACGCCGCCGAGCGGCGCCGCGTGGTGGAGCAGGCGCTCGCCGACACGGGGCTCGACCCCTCGACGCTGGACCGCTATCCGCACGAGTTCTCCGGCGGCCAGCGCCAGCGCATCGCGATCGCCCGAGCGATGGCGCTCGATCCACGCTTCGTGGTGCTCGACGAGCCGACGTCGGCCTTGGACATGTCGATCCAGGCGCAGATCGTCGATCTGTTGCGTGCGTTGCAACGCCGTCGCAACCTCGCCTATCTGTTCATTTCGCATGACCTGAGGGTCGTGCGCGCGCTGGCGAGCGAGATCATCGTGATGCGGCGGGGCAAGGTGGTGGAGAGCGGCGAGGCGCGGACGGTCTTCAGCGCGCCGCAAAACGACTATACACGCGCCCTCTTCGCCGCCGCCTTCGCCAATGAGGCGACGCTGTCGCATGTCGTGAGCCAGTGAGCGGTAGCCCCATGCATCACCTCGTCCTGAGGAGCGCCGCCGTAGGCGGCGTGTCTCGAAGGACGGTTCAGCGTGCGCCAATATTCTCGCCAACTGGACCATCCCTCGAGACGCGATGCTCTGCATCGCTCCTCAGGATGAGGCGCTTTGCTATGGCGGGCGTTCCGGAAGACGCATCGCGGCGGCTGCAATGACCGCAAAACTTGGCCGCGCGATCCTCATCGTCCTTGATTCAGTCGGCTGCGGCGGCGCGGAGGACGCGGGCGCCTATGGCGACGAGGGCGCGGACACCCTCGGCCATATCGCCGAAGCCTGCGCTCAAGCACGGGGCGATCGCGACGGATTGCGGAGCGGACCGCTAAAATTGCCGCGGCTCGAGGCGCTGGGCCTTGGCCATGCGATGCAGGCTTCGACCGGCCGCGCGCCGCCTGGCTTTGCGCTTCCCAAGCCGCGCGGCCAGTGGGGCTATGGAATTGAGACTTCGCGCGGCAAGGACACGCCGTCCGGCCATTGGGAGCTCGCCGGCACGCCGGTCGACTTCGACTGGGGCTATTTTCCGGAGACGATTCCCGCTTTTCCCGCGACGCTGACCGAGGCGCTGATCACACAAGGCAAGCTTGCCGGGATTCTCGCCAACCGGCACGCCTCGGGCACCGCCGTGATCGAAGACTACGGCGAGGAGCACCTGCGAACGTTGAAACCGATCTGCTACACGTCCGCCGACTCGGTGCTCCAGATCGCCGCGCATGAGCAGGCTTTCGGCCTCGAGCGGCTCTATGATCTCTGCCGCATCGCGCGCCGCTTGTGCGATCCACTGAGCATCGGGCGCGTGATCGCGCGTCCTTTCCTCGGCGCGAGCGGCAAGGACTTCGCGCGCACCGCCAACCGCAAGGATTTCGCCATTCCCCCGCCGGGCGGAAACCTTTTGCAGCGCGCCGCGCGCGCGGGCCGCGCGGTCGTCTCGATCGGCAAGATCGGCGACATCTTCGCCCATCGCGACACCGGCGACGAACGCAAGGGCAAGAGCAACGACGGCAACGTCGACCTTCTCCTCGATGCGCTCGTGACGGCGCCAGAAGGCGGCCTGATCTTCGTCAATCTGGTCGATTTCGACACCGAATGGGGCCATCGCCGCGACGTCCCTGGTTACGCCGCCTGTCTCGAAGCCTTCGATCGGCGGCTCGGCGCCATCGAGGCGGCGATGCGCCCGACCGACTATTGCGTCATCACCGCGGATCATGGGAACGATCCGACCTTCCGCGGCTTCGACCATACGCGCGAGCACGTTCCGATCCTCGCCTTCGGCGCCAATGCGCCCGCAGGCCCAATCGGAGCGCGCGCGACGCTTGCTGATGTCGCCGAGACGATCGCGGTCAAGCTGGGTTTGCCGCGCGGGATCCATGGGCGCGCCTGGGCCGCGTGAACGCCCGCATTGCGCCACGCGGCGGAAATCGTCATAACCCCGCCCATCATCCGGGTTAAGAAATGCCGGGATCACTGCGTCGGCGCTTAGGACGGCTTACGGGTGATCCCGCCAAATGACGGAGGGGTCATGTCCGACGCATTCCAGGATCGTGAAAACACGTTTGAAAAGCAGTTCGCTCACGACGAGGACCTGCGCTTCAAGGCGATCGCGCGCCGCAACAAAGCGGTGGCGCTTTGGGCCGCCCAGATGAAGGGGCTTTCTGGAGCGGACGCGGAAAACTACGCCAACGAGTTTGTCGGCGCGCAGGTCGGCAAAAGCGATGGTGACGTCGAAGCCGCGCTCAGGGCGGACCTCGAGCGTGGCGCGGTCGATCTGTCCGATCACCGTCTGCGCCGGAAGATGGACGAGGAGATGATGGCGGCGATCGCCTCGATCAAAGCCGGGAAGTAAGCGGAGGTCACCCGCCCGCGGGACGCGCCAGCGGCGCGAAAGCGGCGGCAACGGCCTCATAGACTTTGCGCTTGAACGGCACCACCAGCTCTGGCAGGCGATCGAAACGCTCCCAGCGCCAATCGTCGAATTCGGCGTCGTGGGCGCCGCCCCCCGGATGGTGAACGTTGATCTCCTTATCCGGGCCAACAAAGCGGAACAGAAACCACTTCTGGGTCTGCCCGCGGTAGCGCCCGCTCCACCGTCCGCGCGCGTCTTCCGGTAAATCGTACTTGAGCCACTCGGGCAGCTCGGCGATCAGTTCGGTCGAAGTCACGCTGGTCTCTTCCCAGAGCTCGCGCTTCGCGGCTGCAAGCGGTTGTTCCCCCGAATCGATGCCGCCCTGCGGCATCTGCCAGGAGCGCGGATCCAAAACCTCGGAGCCGCGCTTGCGCTTACGATGGCCAATGAAGGCATCGCCAGCGCGATTGATGAGCGCGACCCCGACGCATGGGCGATACACGGCGCCGCTCATGGGCTGAGCGACCCGTTCGATTGAGGAGACCGCGCGGACGCTTCCGAGCCTCGCTGACGCGCGACCTCGGCGCCCGCGGGCCGCCCAGGTGGCGCCGACGCGGCCAGGCCCAACATTACGCTGCGAGACAATGCGTCATCATCAAGTTAGCCGAACCCACGGTGAGCGATCTCCTGTAGGACCATCGGCGAGTGATTTATTGCGCCATGCGAGGCAAAAGGCCATCTTTCGACCTTTCCGGAAGGTGGCTGTCTGGAGCAGCCGAGGGCTTGGCGCCCAGCGCTTGCGCCACATCGATGATCAGCGGCGCATGCGGGTTGTCGGACCCATGCGTGATCTTGACCCCGTTCGTCGTCTCCACTTGCGCCGCAGAGGCTGCTGGCAGCGCAGGGGTTTGCCGCACGCTTGCCGTTACGTCTGGGGCGTCAAGCTTTCGCGGCGCGGGCAAGACTTCAACTTTCGCCACCGCAAACGGCTCGCCTGCGACAGGGAAATCTCGCCGCGGAAGCATGACGAGGCCAACGGCTATCACGAGGATCGCAACCCCGGCCGCCGTTCCTATCGTCGGGCGCCTATGCCGGAGGGGCAGCGCCGAGGCGCCGCCGGAAACAAAACCGAGCGGCTCGTTCAGTTCGTCCCACACTTCAGTCGACGCCCCTCGCTCTGAACGTCTTAGAGAGTCGCGAATTAACCTTGTCCCAGCCTATTCTCGATCGCCCGCTCAAGGCCGTCCTTCTAGTTATACCTGACGCAGGCGGCGCGAGTCTTCCGTCTAATTTGTGGCCCTGATACGAGTTGACGCCGGATCTTGGCGCTATCCGAGAAGCGCGACCGAACCGATGAAGCATTTTCGATGGCTCGCAATCTGATCACCGACGTGGAGGGCGTGCTCGTCGGATCCGCCCACGACGAGCGGCTCGCGTCAGGCGTCACGGTCATCGTGTTCGAGGAACCGGCGGTCGCGTCGATCGCGATGAACGGCGGCGCGCCAGCGTTGCGCGACACGGCGCTGCTCGAGCCAGAGATGACGGTGGAGCGCGTTGACGGTTTCGTTCTTTCTGGCGGATCGGCCTTCGGCCTCGACGCCGCGGGCGGCGCGATGACCTATCTCTGGGAAATCGGCCGCGGCTTCGAGCATCGCGGCGCGCGCGTCCCGATCGTGCCGGGCGCGAGTTTGTTCGACCTCCTCAATGGGGGCGACAAGGCTTGGGGCCGCAAGCCGCCCTACTGGGACATGGGGCTTAAGGCCGCGTCAGCAGCGTCAGTCGATTTCGCGCTCGGAACCGCAGGCGCTGGATTTGGCGCCACGACCTACAATCTCAAAGGCGGCCTGGGCTCCGCGAGCGCCGTGACATCAAGCGGTTTTCACGTCGGCGCGCTGGTGGCTGTCAACTCGGTCGGTCGAGCCACGCGCGGCGAAAGCCCCTATTTCTGGGCCGCGCCGTATGAACGGCAAGCTGAGTTCGGCGGCCTCGGCTTCGGGCCCAAGGATATCGACGATCACCTGACGCTTCGCCTCAAGTCCGACACGCCTTCGAGCACCGATCTCATGGTCGTGGTCACCGACGCGGCGCTGAGCACAACACAGCTCAAGCGTGTCGCAACGATGGCCCAGGATGGCTGCGCGCTGGCGCTGCGTCCCGCCCATGCGCCGATGGACAACGACGTTGTCTTCGCAGCGGCGACGGCGCGGGCAGGCGCAGTTCCGGACCTTCGAGATCTGACTGAGATTGGCATGTTGTGCGCCGAGTGCGTCGCTCGAGCGATTGCTCGCGGCATATACGAGGCTGCCCCGCTTTCGGTCCCTGGAGCTCAGCTCACGTGGCGGCAGCGGCGGGCGGCGAATCCCACCATTAAGTGATACGGGATTCGCTTGATGACTTCGGTCGGCCGCGCGGTCGAGGCCGGAGCGCAATTTAAGAAAAATCGACAATTGCTTGCCAAGCTGGGCTGGGATGAGGTATTGTTTTTCAGAAGTTGTGATTGGAGCTTCGGCGTCAAGGGCAAGGAACGACTTAAGTGGCGCAACTCCCCAGGTGGAGCTTCGGACCACGCCCAACCCCACGGCCTCATGCCTCAAGGGCGAAGCGAAGCTTCCGCCCGGATCACGGTCCGGGGCTCGAAGGATGGTCCCAGTTCGCAGCTTCGTTTGCGCCTCCTGGAGCGTCCTTCGAGGCGCGCCTTCGGCGCTACTCGGGACGAGGGGATTGGGAGTGAGAAAGTTGCGCGAAAGCGCAGCTAAGCTTCTGAAATCATTCGTTGGCGTAAACTTGTGCGCGGGCCGAGTCTAGGCGTGACGGGAGAAAGCCGCACGGCGGGACAGCGATTACCTGTCGCTCGTCAGGACGGGATGAGCAGACTTAAGCGCCTGGGCTTGCGCGCGCCATTTCTCGGCCTCGGCCCGGCTTTGACGTGCGGCTCTCCGGTGGCGCCCTTGCGATAGCCAGGTCGCTGACGCGCCGGCGACGACGCCAAGCATGGCTGCGACAATCACGACGACAAAGAGCGGCGCCGCGATCGAAAACGCCGCGTTGTCGATCGAAGCGAATGGGTCGAACGAAACGATCACGTCATGATGGTTGGCGAAGGCAAAACCGAGAAGGACGACGGCGCAGAGAGCGAGGATGGCGACTTTAAGGAAGCGAACCATACAAGCCTCATCTCCTCGACCTGTCGAGCTCTCGCCAGAGCAATGACGGCAAAACTCTAAAGCGACTCGGCGGAGCGATTGAGACGCTCGCGCATTTCTTTGCCGGTCTTGAAGAACGGCGCCAGTTTCTCGGTCACCGGAACCTTGTCCCCGGTGCGCGGATTGCGCCCGGTGCGGGCCTGGCGTTGTTTGGTCGAGAAGGCGCCGAAGCCGCGCAACTCGACGCGCTCGCCGCGCGCGAGAGCATTTGTGATTTCGCCGAGGATGGCGTCGATGATGTTCTCAATGTCACGCTGATAAAGATGCGGATTGCGAGCGGCCATGCGCTGCACGAGTTCAGACTTGATCACCGAATGTCCCCGCTCGAAAATGCCTGACGTTCGCCTCGCCTTAATGCCCTGAAAGGGGAGCCAGCATCAATAGCAAACCATCAAAGTTTTCGCTTCCACGCGTTCGGCGTCTCGCGCGGGGCGCAAAACAGGGCGTTCAGTCGGAACGAAGAGCCTCATATGGGCCAGTGCGCCGAAACCGCGCGAGATAGGACGGGATGATCGCCTCGGCGGCCTGCGGCAGGACGCCGAGCGAGCTCAGCACGCGTCCCTCGGCTTCCGCCTCTTGAGATACAACGTTGTCAGACGCAAGCAAATCGACTTGATCTCGGGTCGTCGTCAACAATTTGGGAAAAAGCCCGAATGTCGCTTTCGACGCGAACTGGGTGCAGGACGCGATCCAACGCGATGGGCCGAGGGGAAGGCCGATGAGCAAACGACGACGATCGATCGCGCTTAAGGTCAGTTCGGCTGCTTGGCGGAGGGTCATCGTTCTCGGGCCGCCGAGTTCGTACGTTACGCCGGGCTTCGCCAAGCCGGAGAGCGAGGCGGCGACCGCCTGCCCGACGTCTCCAACGTAGACGGGTTGCAAGCGTGTTCCGCCGCCACCCATGAGGGGCAAAGCCGGAAAATAACAGGCGAGGGCGCCGAAGCGGTTGAAGAATTCATCCTCCGGGCCAAACACGACGGACGGACGCAGGACGACCGCGTCGGGGAACGTCTCGCGCGTCGCTTGTTCGCCGAGCCCCTTGCTCGCGATGTAGGGCGAGGCCGAGTTCGGGTCCGAGCCGATTCCCGAAATATGCACATAGGATGGCGCGCCTGCGGCCAGCACGGCTCGCGCCAGCGCCAACGCGCCCTCGACATGCACGGCAGTATAGGTCTGCGGCCCGCTTTCCGCTTTCACTCCGGTGGCGTTGACGACCGCGTTTGCGCCCTCGATCGCCGCGGCGATCGAATCCGGGAACCGAAGATTGGCCTGCACCGGCTGGATCTGCCCCACGCCGCCGATCGGCTGCAGGAAAGCCGCAAGATCGGGGCGCCGCACGGCCACTCGGATGCGCCATCCCTGGTGGACCAGCGCCCGCACGATATAGCGTCCGAGGAATCCCGACCCGCCGAACACCGTCGCCAAACGGTTGGCTTCCCTGGTCGCTTCGGTCATCGAAGTCCTCTCGCAAAGGCGCGTCGCCCGTTTAGGCGAAGCACGTCGCGTCTGTACAGCAGGAAACGCGCCCGACGCTCGACCAAAGCTTTACGCGTTCGCCTTCTGACGCGCGGCAACCACCTGATCGGCCGCGCGCCCTGAAAGTTCGGCCAAATGATCGAATTTGGTCTCGAAGGCGCCGACGCCCGCTGTCGCCGAGCGCAATTCGATAATGAGATCGCCGATCTCGGCCTCAGGGATCAGCGCCCGCAGCGCCTCCCAGCCCGCCCATCCCTCGCGGGCTTCGAAGCCGAGGATCTGACCCCGCCGCGCACTGACCAGCGCGCTCGCGCGCGCCAGCGCGTCGGTAGGCACATAGACAGTCACTGAGAGGATCGGCTCGAGCAGCATCGGCCGAGCTTTGACGAGCGCCTCGTCCAGGGCGAGCTTCGCCGCCGCGCGGAAGGCCATGTCGGAGGAATCGACAGTGTGGTAGGAGCCGTCGACCAAGGTCACCGAGACATCGACCACCGGAAATCCGAGGGGGCCGCGCGCCATCGCGTCGCGGGCGCCCGCCTCCACGGAAGAAAAATACTGCCTCGGCACCGATCCGCCATGCACGCGCTCCGCGAAGGCGAAGCCTTCGCCGCGGCCCCGCGGGCTCACCTCGACGACGACGTCGCCAAACTGACCATGGCCGCCTGATTGCTTTTTGTGCCGTCCGCGCACCGTCACTGCGTCGCGAATCGATTCCCGATACGCGACCGAACGGCTTGTGCGCTTGGATCGTAACGCCGAAGCGGTCAGCGAGCCGCTCGGAGGTCACGCGCAAGTGCATTTCGCCCTGACCGAACAGCTTCAATTCGGACATTTCCGCGTCTTGGACATAAGACAGCGCGCGATCCTCCTCGCAAAGTTTGGCCAAAGCGGCGGCAAGCCTAACCTCGTCCTTGCGGTCCTTGACGCGGATAGCCACGCCCTGAGTTCGCGGGCGGAGGGCTGGGTATCGCGCTAGGCTCCGGAGCGTTTCGCCCGTCAGCGATGCGGTCGCCGGTGGCGAGTTCTTCCAGCCGCGCGAAAGCGACGGTGTCGCCCTCCTCGGCGCGCGTCAATTTCGACGACATGGCGCCCATGAGCCGCGCCAACCCGCCGATGCGCTCCTCGATCCCGCGCGAGCTGACGACGGTGGCGCCGTCGGCGAAGGCGCCACGCAGCACCCGCGCCAGCGACAGCTTGCCTCCGTGCGCGGTGTGGATCGTCCGCACCACCTGTGCGAGCGCCGGACCCTTATCCTCGACGCCGAGCCGCTTGCGAGTATGGGTGACGCCCGGCGACTCGTGTCTCAGCGCTTTAAGGAGCCTGGTGACGCCATGGCCGCCGGTCGCCGAGCCGAGGAGCACTGGCACGACCCGTCCATCGCGCAATTCACGCGCCAGATCGTCGAAGACGAGGTCCTTCGGCGGATCGATATCGCTGATCAATTGCTCCATCAGCGCGTCGTCATAATCGGCAAGCTTCTCGAGCATGAGGTACCGCGCCTGCTTTTCTTCAGGCACCACGCCCGCCGGCATCTCGACGACGCTGGACGGCGCAGCCTCGCGATAGACGAAGGCCCGCTCGAGGGCCAGATCGACAAATCCCGTGGCGAGGCCGTTCTCCCACACCGGAATCTGGCGCAACAGCAGTGGGGTGCGCGAAGCCGGTTGGAGCATTTCGAGCGTTTCACGCAGGCTCCCGGTCGCCTGATCGATCTTGTTGAGGAAGAGGATGCGGGGCAACCCCAGGTCTTCCAGTTCGCGAAGAATAACCTGAAGCGCCGGGACCTTGCGCGGGTCGGCTTCGCATACGACGACGGCAGCGTCGCAAACGGGCACGGCGTAACGCATGTCGTGGATGAATTCGATCGAACCGGGCGAATCGAAGAAGGTGAGCCGATCCCCGAGATAGTCAATGCTGGCGACATTTGGCTCCACGCTCATCGCATGGCTGCGCGCCTCCGAGCTTGAATCTCCGACGGTGGTGCCTTCGCGCA
Source organism: uncultured Alphaproteobacteria bacterium (assembly GCA_963725195.1). Taxonomy (GTDB): domain Bacteria; phylum Pseudomonadota; class Alphaproteobacteria; order Rhizobiales; family Beijerinckiaceae; genus Roseiarcus. The sequence goes on from CAVRXX010000010.1 coordinate 46,595, forward strand.
CGGACCCTTGCCGCGCCACGCCGCCGCCACGCGCCAAGATCCCCTCAAGAAGGCTGGTCTTTCCGCTCTGAAACGGCCCGACGATCGCCACAAGACGCGGACCGGCGACGCGGTTCTCGTGAATGGGTCCGTTCATGGTCGGCCTCCCTAAAATTCTTATGTCACACAGCGAGGCGGTCGTGCCCTCCCTTCGCCGGGCGGCCGACTCCCTGAGACGCGGTTTCCTCAGTATTCCGGCACCTTGAGTTTTGGCGTCGGCGTCATCGACCACTGCGGACTTGCCGTCGTGCTTTTGACATGGTCGCAAGAACAGGCGCGGCGCGCAAGACGGTTACGGATCCATCCCGAAACGGTTGTCCCGGCTCGCATTCGCCGGCGGCCTCTTGTATGGGACGGCTCGGACGCAATCCCAGGCGAGGTTAGAGGTTTTATGGGCCAGGGCCAATCGATCGACGCAGGGCAGGTGATGGCGGCGCTTAACGGACGTTCGGTGGTTCTGGTCGGGATGATGGGGGCTGGAAAAACCTCGGTCGGAAAACGTCTTGCGGCAAAGCTTGGACTACCCTTCGTCGACGCCGACGCGGAGATTGAAGCGGGCGCTCAACTGACCATTTCCGAGATCTTCGAGCGGTTTGGCGAGGCTTATTTCCGCGAGGGCGAACGCAAGGTGATCGCCCGCTTGCTCGCAAGCGGGCCGATGGTGCTGGCGACCGGCGGGGGCGCATTCATGAATGCGGCCACACGCGATAATATCGCAAGGCATGGCTTCTCGATCTGGCTGAAGCCGAGTTTTGACATTCTGCTTGCTCGGGTCCGCAAGAAGTCCAATCGGCCGCTCTTGAAGACTGCCGATCCAGAAGGGACGCTGCGCCGGCTGCTCGACGAGCGGTCGCCGACCTATGCGCTTGCTGATTTCACCATCGAGTCGGTTGACGCCGCCCACGATTCCGTCATCGAGGCCATCCTCCGGCGCCTCCATGCGGCGCTCAACTACGAGGCTGGAGCGTTGGCTCAACCGAGGCGTCGCGTCGAAGTTCCGCTGGGCGTGCGCGCCTATTCGATTCTGATCGGACCGGGCGTCCTCGACGAAGCGGGCGCCGAAATCGCCAGGATCGCCCCGGGCGTCAATTGCGCCGTGGTCACCGACGCCCGGGTCGCGCCCCTCTATCTCGATCAGGTCGTCGCAAGCTTGGATCGGGCGGGTTTGCGCTCAACCTCGATCGTCTGCCCTCCAGGGGAGGGCGCGAAGTCCTATTCCGAGTTCGCTCGCGTCGCCGACGCCTTAATCGAGGCGCGCATCGAGCGGCGGGACGTCGTTATCGCGCTTGGCGGAGGGGTTGTGGGCGATCTTGCCGGATTTTGCGCCGCAACGCTGCGCCGGGGCGTGCGACTGGTTCAGATCCCAACGACGCTGCTGGCTCAGGTTGACTCGAGCGTGGGCGGCAAGACGGGAATCAATTCGCGGCATGGAAAGAATCTCATCGGCGCCTTTCATCAGCCGTCGCTGGTGCTGGCCGACACCATATGTCTCAATTCGCTGAGCGAGCGAGATTTCCGCGCGGGCTTCGCTGAGGTCGTCAAATACGGGCTGATTGGCGACCGCGGTTTTTTTGAGTTTTTGGAAGCGAATTGGCACGACATATTCGCTGGCGGACCGTCTCGGACGGAAGCGATCGCAGTCAGTTGCGCGGCCAAGGCGCGCGTCGTCGTCGCCGACGAAACAGAGCAGGGAGAACGCGCGCTGCTCAACCTTGGACATACTTTCGGCCACGCCTTGGAGAAATTGACCGACTATGATCCCGCTCGTCTCGTGCACGGCGAGGGCGTCGCCATCGGCATGGCGTTGGCGTTTCGTTTCTCCCGTGATCTGGGCCTATGCTCTGGGCAGGACGCCACGCGAGCCGAGGCGCACCTCAAGGCCGCCGGCCTTCCGACCCGGATAGGCGACATCCCCGGCTTCGAGGCGGATTCGGGAAGTCTGTTGACCGCAATGCGCCAGGACAAGAAGGTGGAGCGCGGCAAACTGACCTTCATCCTGGTCAGAGGCATCGGCGAGGCTTTCGTCGCCCGTGATGTCGAGGAAGGGAGCGTCTCGACCTTCCTGGCGCGCGAACTGGCTCCTTCGAGCTGAACCCCCGCGAAGCGCATTACGCCCGAATGCGCCCGTGCTAAAATCCCTCGATGTCGTACCCCCTCGACATTCTCGTCATCCTCCTGAGCGTCGTCGCCGCGGCGTTCTTCGCCGGCGCCGAGACGGCCCTGACGGCAGCGTCCCGCGCCCGTATGCATGCGCTCGAAACCGCGGGCGACAAGCGAGCGAAGTTGGTCACGCGCCTCATCGGCGCGCGCGGTCGGCTCATCAGCGCGATGCTGCTCGGTGGGCAAGTCGTCACCATCGGCTCGTCGGCGATCGCTACGAGCGTTCTGCTTGAGATCTTTGGCGAGCATGGCGTGTGGGCCGCGACGGCCATCATGACCGCGCTGATCGTCGTTTTCGGCGAGGTGATGCCGAAGACGATCGCCATCGCCTATCCCGACCGTGTCTCCCTGCTCATCGCTCCGCTGGTGTCGTTCTTCGTGACCGTTTTCGGTCCGGTCGTGAGCGCGGTCGAGATATTGGTGCGCGGCCTCCTGCGCCTATTCGGCGTCTCGCTCATCCGTCATGACCCCGGTGTTTCGGGCCATGAAGAACTCATGGGCGCGGTCGACATCCTGCATCGCGAAGGCGAAGTCGAGCGCGACGAGCGCGACATGTTCGGCGGCCTCCTGGAATTGTCCGAGATCCCGGTCTCGGACGTCATAATTCATCGCACCAAAATGCGGCTCATCGACGCCGACCTGCCGCCGGACGAGCTGGTGCGCGAAGTGATCGCTTCCCCCTATACGCGGATGCCTCTTTGGCGCGGCGAGCCCGACAATATTATCGGGGTCCTGCACGCCAAGGACCTGCTCAGGGCCTATGTCGCGGCTGGCGGAGACGCCAGCAAACTTAACATTGCTGACCTCACCCTCGAGCCGTGGTTCATCCCCGAGTCGACCACGCTTCGCGACCAGCTCCAGGAGTTCTTGCGCCGAAAGACCCATTCGGCGCTCGTCGTCGACGAGTACGGGGTCGTGCAGGGACTGATCACGCTTGAAGACATTATCGAGGAGATCGTCGGCGATATTCGCGATGAGCACGATGTCGCCGTGCAGGGCGTGCGCAAACTGCGCGACGGGTCGGTCGTGATCGACGGCTCCTCGACCATCCGCGAGCTCAATCGCGCGATGGGCTGGAATCTGCCTGATGACGAAGCCGCGACGGTGGCCGGCCTTGTAATTCACGAGGCGCGCTCAATTCCTGAGCCGCGTCAGACCTTCAGCTTTCACGGCTTCCGCTTCGAAGTGCTGCGCAAGCAGCGCAATCGGATCGCCGCGCTCAGAATCACCCCGCTCGGCCCGCGCGCGGGGGAGCGCCGGGCGGTCGACCAGAATGGAGAAGCGGCGCCTCACGACTGAGTTGAGGTCCAATCGACGTCAGCGGGCCGCAGGAATCGTTGCTGGTTTGACACAGGCGCCTATATAAGCGCCGGTGTATGGCCGGCGGCCGACAAGAGGTTTGGATGTCGTGGAACAATCAAGGCGGGGGCCCCTGGCGCCCGTCGGGCCGCGGGCCATGGGGCCAGGGGCCGCTCAACCCACAGCCCCCGGGCGATCTCGAGGAGATCATCCGCCGAATCCAGCAGGCCCTCGGCAGGCTGGTTCCGGGAGGATCCGGCCCAGGCGGCGGGGGCCCAGGGGGACGCGGGGTGGTGTTCGTCTTGCTCGCGGCTGTCTTGCTCTGGCTGGCGTGGGGAACCTTCTATACCGTCCAACCCAGCGAAGTGGGCATCAATCTCGTGTTCGGCCGCTACACCGGCAAGACGGCCGCCGGGCTGAACACCAATTGGCCCTGGCCGATCGGTTCAGTCATCAAGGTTCCGGTTTGGGATCAGCAGATCACCGAAGTGGGTTACCGTAGCCTCGGTGGGAGCGCAGACATCCCCGAAGAGAGCCAGATGCTGACCGGGGACAACAACATGGTCGACGTTCACTTCAGGGTGAACTGGCAAATCGATCCGGCAAAGCCGGAAGACTACGTGTTCACCATCCTGAACCCGCGCGAGACGGTTAAGGCGGTGGCCGAGACCATCATGCGCGAGGAAGTTGGCCTCAAGACGATTGACGGGATCCTGACGACCGACCGAAAGTCCGTAGAGATTGACGTCCAGAAACGGATGCAGCAGGTGCTCGACGGCTATCGTGCCGGAGTGCTCGTCAAGCAGGTCCAGCTCCAATCGGTCGATGCGCCCAGTCAGGTCATCTCGGCCTATCGGGACGTGACCGCCGCCCAACAGGACCAGCAGCGCGCGGTCAACGAAGCGGAAACCTACGCCAACAAGGTCGTGCCCGAGGCGGAAGGCGGCGCGGCGCGCATCATCGCCGAGGCCAAGGCCTATCGCGAGCAGACGATCCTCGAGGCGAAGGGCCAGACTGCGCGATACAATCAGATCTATCAGCAATACAAGAAGGCGCCCGGAGTGACCCGCGAGCGCATGTATCTTGAGACGATGGAACGCGTGCTCGGACCGATGGACAAGACGATCGTCGATCAGAACTCCGCCAGCCCGCCCGTTCCTTATATCGCGCTCGATCCGCTGCAACAGAAGCCGGGGGGCGCGAAATGAGGTCGCCTCTCAGCGGAGTGGCGATTGCCGTCATTGCTGCGGTCGTCATCGCTCTGGCATGGATGTCGATGTTCGTCGTCGACCCGACCGAACAGGCGCTTGTGTTGCGCTTCGGCCAGCCGGTGCGCGATCTGATCGGCGCACCCGGTCTCTATTTCAAATGGCCGTTTGTCGACACCGTGGTCTACATCGACAAACGGATCCTCGCGCTCGACAGCGAGCCGCAGGAGGTGCTGGTGTCCGACAACCAGCGGCTCGATGTCGACGCCTTCGTGCGCTACCGCATCGCCGATCCGCTATTGTTCTATCAATCGGTCTCCAACATCCGCGGCGCCGACGCGCAGCTCGGCGGCATGCTGAATTCCGCCTTGCGCCGCACCTTGTCGGAGGCCTCGATCACCGACATCGTGCGCGACAAGCGGGATTCGTTGATGGCCGACATTCGCGACCAGATGATCGCCGGCGCCAAGCGCTTCGGCCTCGAGGTCGTTGACGTGCGCATCAAACGCGCCAATCTGCCGGCCGAAAATGCGGAGGCCGTGTTCCGTCGAATGCAGACGGAACGGCAGCAGCGCGCCGCCTCTTACCGCGCGCAAGGATCGCAGCAGGCGCAGCAGATCAAGGCCGAGGCGGATCGGAAGGTGACGGTCATCACGGCCCAGGCCCAGCAGCAGTCGGAGCAGATCCGCGGCGAGGGCGACGGCGAGCGGAATCGGATTTTTGCCGAGGCTTACGGAGCCGATCCGGAGTTCTTTGCGTTCTATCGGTCGATGCAGGCCTATGAGAAGAGCTTCGACAACGGGCGGACGCGGGCGCTGATCAGTCCGAAGTCGGATTTCTTCCGATACTTCTCCACGCCGACACCTGCCCCCGAGGCTGCAACGCCGCCGGCTCCGCCTGTGACTTCCACGCCTTCAGCGAAGGCGGATTGAAATGAGCTATCTTAAGCCGGACCGAGCGATGAACGTGAGGAGAGACCCCATGCGATACGACGGGTTGCGAATTTCGACGACGCGTCGCGTCGCGACAAAATCGGCATGCGCGCTGGCGGTCGCTTCGATTCTCCTCGGCGCCCCGCTGGCGTTGGCTCCGGCCACTCCTGCGGCGGCGCAGGCGCGGCCCACCAACCTGGCCGATCTCGTCGACCAGGTCGCCGACGCGGTCGTCAACATTTCCGCCACTCAGACCGTCGAAGACAAGGACGCTGCTCCCGATTTGCCGAAAGGAACTCCCTTCGACGAGATGTTCGAGGAATTCTTCAAGAATCACGGCATCAACCCGCAGCCGCGCGCCCGCCGCGCCCAATCCTTGGGCTCTGGATTCGTCGTCGACCCGAGCGGCGTCGTCATCACCAACAATCACGTGGTTGGGGACGCCAACGACATCGTCGTCATCTTCACCGACGGTCGCAAGCTCAAGGCCAAGGTGATCGGCAAGGATCCGAAGGTGGACGTGGCGGTATTGAAAGTGGAGAGCGACAAGCCGCTCAAGACAGTCAAGTTCGGCGACAGCGACAAGATGCGCGTTGGCGACGGCGTGATGGCGGTCGGCAATCCCTTCGGCCTTGGCGAAACCGTGACCGCAGGCATCATTTCCGCCCGCAACCGCAATATCGACAGCGGCCCGTATGATGACTTCCTTCAAACCGACGCCTCGATCAACAAGGGCAATTCCGGAGGGCCGCTGTTCAACTTGCAGGGCGAGGTGATTGGCATCAACACCGCCATCCTCTCCCCCTCGGGAGGCTCAATCGGCATCGGCTTCGCCACGCCTTCGGCGACCGTCGTGCCGGTCATCGCGCAGCTTAAGGAGTTCCACGAGACCCGGCGCGGTTGGCTGGGCGTCAGGATCCAGCCCGTCGACGACACCATCGCCGATAGCCTGAACCTAGGAACGGCGCGCGGCGCTCTGATCGCGGGCGTGGACGAGAAGGGTCCGGCAAAGCCTGCGGGCCTGATGGCGGGTGACGTCATCGTCAAGTTCGACGGCAAGGAGGTCAAGGAATCGCGCGATCTACCGCGGCTTGTCGCTTCGATGCCGGTCGGCAAGCAAGTCGAGGTTGCCGTCATTCGCGGCGGCAAGGAGGTGACCAAGACAGTGACGCTGGGGCGCCTCGAGGATGGAGAAAAGCAGACCGCGCTCGCCACTGAAAATGATGACTCCTCGAAGATGGACGCTGTCACCAAGGCGCTGGGCATGGAGTTTTCCGCTCTCAGCGACGAGGCCCGCAAGACCTTCAAGATCAAGGACAGCGTCAAGGGCGTGATCGTGACTTCGGTCGAGCCCGGCTCGGCCGCCGCCGAAAAGGGATTGCGGCCAGGCGATGTGGTCGAGGAGGTCAATCATCAGGCGGTTGAACATCCGGGCGACATCGCCAAGGCGATCGAGGGCGCGAAGACGGATGCGAAAAAGCCGGCGTTGTTGCTGGTCTCCAACGGCGAAGGCGAGGTTCGTTTCGTCGCTGTGCCGGTGGATTGAGGGCGAGGGAGGGCGCAATGGCGGACGGACCCGTGACAGCCGACAACGCGCTTGCGGTCGCGCGAGACGTGCTCAAGCGCGCGCCGCTGATCGACGGGCACAATGACCTCCCCTGGGTCATCCGGGTCGACAGGGCGGCGCGGGGCGACGTCGTCGCCTACGATCTGATGCGGGTTCACGAGCGCGCGGATACGGATATTCCGCGCCTCCGCGAAGGCATGGTCGGGGCCCAGTTTTGGGCCGCTTTCCAGCCCACCAACACACCGCACCCGGCGCGCACCACGCTGGAGCAGATCGACCTCATCCGCCGCATCGAGGAGGCTTATCCCGATGTGTTCTTGCCCGCGCGGCGGGCGGCCGATTACGCCCGAGCGAAGGTGCTGGGCAGGATCGCCTCCTTCATAGCGGTCGAGGGCGGCGTGGGGCTCGAGAATTCGCTAAGCCCCTTGCGCATTTGGCATGCGGCGGGCATGCGCCTCATGACGCTTTGCCACAACGAAACTCTGGATTGGGTCGATTCCGCAACCGACGCCCCGCGCAATAACGGCCTCAACGCCTTTGGTCGCGCGGTTATTGGCGAGCTCAACCGTCTCGGGGTTGTGATTGATCTCGCCCATACGTCTCATGACGCGATGCGACGCGTGCTCGACGTGACCGAAGCGCCGGTCGCGCTGTCGCATTCCAACGCCTATTCGCTGTGCGATCATCCGCGCAATACGCCCGACGACGTTCTTAAGCGGCTTAAGGCCAATGGCGGCCTTGTCATGGCGACATTCGTGCCCGGCTTCGTGTCGCAGCCCTTACGCGACTGGCTGCGCCGCTCGCGCGACGGCTACGGCAAGGCGCCGGTCGCCCCCGATCCCAAGGCCCAGTTGGCCGAACTCGAGACCAAGCATGGCTCGGCGCCGAAGGCGAGCCTCGAGCAGGTCGCCGACCACATCGTCCGCCTGGTCGAGACTGCCGGCCTCGACCATGTCGGCGTGGGCTCCGACTATTTTGGCGGGGCTTCGCCGATCGGGCTCGAAGACGTAAGCCGATTTCCGTACTTGTTCGCGGAGCTGGTGCGCCGCGGCTTCTCCGAGCGCGACCTTGAGAAGATGTCGTCGAAGAACATGCTGCGCGTGCTGCGGCGGGTCGAAACGGTCGGCGCTTCCTTGCGCAAGACCCGCCCGCCGGCGATCGGCAGGTTCGAAGACTACCGCGAGGCCTAGAACGGCGGAGCCGATGGCGTCCACTGGAATAGACTGGCCGCGCTCCAATGTGAATGCCGAACGCATGGCCGGCCATGCGCGCGAGGCCAGCGAGCTTCTCAAGGCGTTAGCCCACGAAGGGCGGCTGATGATCCTGTGCGATCTCTTGCATGCCGAGAAGTCGGTTGGCGAACTGGAGGCGCTGCTGTCGAGGCGGCAGGCGTCAGTTTCCCAGCAATTGGCGCGCCTCCGGCTCGAAGGCCTCGTATCCACGCGCAGGGACGGCAGAACGATTTATTACGCCATCGCAAATGATCGAGTCCGCTCGATCATCGGCGCTGTCTATGATTCCTTTTGCGCGCCGGGGGGCTCGTAAGCAAAAGGGCGGGACGAGCTGTCCAGCCCGGAACTCATGACCGGTGTGACGGTTTCCTTGTCGAGCTCACCGCGTTGATGCAAAAACATTGACCAGAGGCCGAACGCCCAGCCCGTTAGGGAAGCCTTTTTTAGGGAGAACGCCATGCGGCACGGCTCCACGCTTCCGGTGCTCGAAACGACCGTGGTCCCCGACTGGGTCGACTACAACGGCCACATGAACGATGCGGCCTACGCGATCGTGTTCAGCCGCTCGGTCGACGCGCTGATGGATCGGGTCGGCCTCGACGCGGCCGCACGCAAGCGAACCGGACAAACCTTGTTCACTCTGCAGATGATGCTGCATTACTTCAAGGAAGCGAAGGAGGGCGACGCGCTAACCGTCACCTGTCATCTGCTCGAGCACGACGACAAGCGTATGCGCGTTTGGCTCGACTTGACGACGCCGGGCGGCGAGCGCCTCGCCGCCTCGGAGCAACTCCTGATTTCTGTCGCGCAGGGCGATGGGAGTTCGCGGGTCGTCGAATGGAGCTTCGAGACCAAGGCGGCGCTCGAAGCGCTCGCCAAGGCGCAAGGCGGCCTGCCTCATCCGCCTGCGGCTGGATCAGGCGTGGCTTTGAAGCGGAGCTGACGGTTCAGCCGCACTGATTTTTGCATTTCGAGCCTGCGGCGCCCGGTCCGGTTCTGACCCACAGCGGCTCGAACTTGATGAACCTCGCGACAATCGTCGTCGATACGGACCGGGACATTGGCGTTGTCGTCGCCACCAACTTTCCCAGCGATCAGGCCGATGCCGTGCTGAGAAAAGCGATGGAGACGCTCTACCGCCGCCGCGCGGGGTGAGCAGTGCGACTAGCTAATATAACGTCACAATTCTTTGCATCGCCCCACCGTTCTGAGCGCTCTTCTCGGGCCCACTCAGTCTGCTTACCCAGCGCTTGCGAGAAACCGCATCGTTAGCGTAAAATAGATTTTACGAAAGTAAGCCCTTGAATGATTTGGCGCGCCCGGAGAGGCTTGAACTCCCAACCCTCGGTTTCGAAGACCGATACTCTATCCAGTTGAGCTACGGGCGCTAATGCTCGCCCAATAGCACGAAGCGCGGGCGCGTTGGAAGCGCATCAGGCCGGAGCTTTTTTGCCTGGAGCGCGGAAATGGACCTTCTTCTTGCTCGCCTTGTCCATCTCCTCAGGGGCCAACAGCACGATCGCCTTGGTCGCGATCAGACCGCTCTCGTTCACGGCGAGCGACAGAGACGCCGCGCTCACGTTGTCGGGCAGGTCGACGATGACGAAACAATCGACGTCGCCGAACGCGAAATACATCAATTCCAGCTTCCCGCCGAGTTCATCGAGATGCTTCTTGACGGCGTCCCTGCGGCCCGTGCCGCCTTCCTTCGCGAGGCCAATTGCGCCTTCCGCCGTATAGCGCGCTTCGAACAGATATTTGGGCATGGCATCCTCCCTTCGAGGCGCCCTCACGCTATCTTCCCCATAGGCAAGAGCGCAAATTAAGGTTCAGCGCGCGGCGATCACAAACAGCCTGGGAAACGGCAGAAGAACGGTCCCGTCCGGCTCGGCGGGGTAGGCTTTGGCGATTCTCCCCTCGTAGCGCGCAAGGAAAGCTTGCCGCTCGCTCTCATCGAGCGGGTCGAGGAACGGGCGAAGTCCGGTTCCTTTCAGCCATTCGACAATGGCTCGCGCGCCGGCGAGCGGATGAAAGTAAGTCGTGCGCCAGATGTCGACATGAGGCGCATGGGCGCGCAGCAAGCGGAAATACCAGTCCGCAAGATGCCGCTCGGTTCGCGCCGCTGCCGCGTCCTTGAGCTTCGCCGCCCAAGGCCCGTCGCTTGCGACCTCGCCCATGAGCCGATGCGACGGCTCATCGAGATTGTCCGGCATTTGCGCGGCGAGCGCTCCGCCCGGCTTGAGCTTGGCGATGAGCGCCGGAAACAACGTCTCGTGATCCGGAATCCACTGCAGCACGGCATTAGCGAGAATCACGTCGAGCGGCTCTTTCGGGCGCCATTGGCGAATGTCGGCGACCTCGAAAGCGATGTCGGGAAGACGCTTGCGCGCCGCCACGATCATGTCGGGGGAGGAATTCGAGGCCGATGATGCGCGCCTCAGGGTAGCGCTCGCGCAGGACGTCGGTCGAATTGCCCGGGCCGCTGCCAATGTCGGCGGCGGTCTCGACGTGCGTGAGCGGAATTCGCGCCACGAGGTCGCACACGGGCCGCGTCCGCTCGTGTTCGAATTTGAGATACTGGGCGGCGGACCAGGTCATTTGCAGGCATCCCCCAAGGCGCCGCCTTCATGCGACTCCGTCGGTGATGGCGCAAGCGCGCGCCGGTCTTGCCTTCGTCGTCAATGGGCGCCTAACCTTCGTGGCTGGCGAACGATCCCGATCTTGAGGCGGACTGCTCATGGCGATTCTGGTCCTCGGCCTCGTCATCTTTCTCGGCCTTCATTCGATCCGCATCGTCTCCGAGAGCGGCCGCGAAAGAGCGATCGCGCGCTTCGGCGAAGGCCCCTGGAAGGGAATTTATTCGGCTCTTTCAGCGATCGGCTTGGTTCTGATCGTCTGGGGTTTTGCGCGAGCGCGCTATGACGCTCCCCAGGTCTGGACGCCCCCGCCCGGCGCCCGGCACATAACGATGCTTCTGATGCTGGTCGCGCTGATTCTGCTCGCGAGCTATCTCTTCAAGCGGAGCTATACGGCGGTCTGGACGTCACCATCCAATGGTATGGTCGGTGCTGTTATGGAGCATAGGCCACCTCATCGCCAACGGCTCGGCGGCGGACATCGTGCTGTTCGGAGCCTTCCTCATCTGGTCGATCGCCGACCTCGCAAGCGCCTATGCCCGCGACCGGCGAAACCGCGTCATCTATCCGGCGGCTGAACTCGGCGCCACGGGCGGCGCCATCGTGGTTGGGCTTGTCCTCGATGCTGCGCTGCTTGGCGGCCTGCACCTTTGGCTCTTTGGCGTGTCGCCACTCGCGATGTAGCGCGCGCCGAGCGCCGCCAACGAGCATGAGCCGGCTTGCGCAAGCGAAACATTGAATTTGCTCCCCCATCTGGTTCATACTGACGTGACAGCGCCGGCGCGACATAGGGAACATGCGCCAGGGAGGCAAACGAGAGCGATGGCCGACAAATCCAAGACCAAATCAAACGGCGGCGGCAAACGCCCGTTGCGATCCCGGCAATGGTTCGACAATCCCGACAACCCGGGAATGACGGCCCTCTATATCGAGCGCTACCTCAATTTCGGCCTGACGCCCGGCGAGCTGCGCTCCGGCAAGCCGATCATCGGCATTGCGCAGACAGGCTCGGATCTATCGCCCTGCAATCGCCATCACCTCGAACTCGCCAAGCGCGTGCGCGACGGCATCACCGCGGCCGGCGGCCTTGCGTTCGAATTTCCGGTGCACCCGATTCAGGAGACGGGCAAACGGCCGACGGCCGCGCTTGACCGCAATCTCGCCTATCTCGGCCTCGTCGAAATCCTAATGGGCTACTTCATCGATGGCGTCGTGCTGACGACCGGCTGCGACAAGACGACGCCGGCCTGCATTATGGCCGCCGCGACGGTCAACATTCCCGCGATCGTCCTCTCCGGCGGGCCCATGCTCAACGGCTGGCATCACGGTCAGCGCAGCGGCTCGGGCACCGTCGTCTGGCAGGCGCGCGCCGACCTTGCCGAAGGCAAGATCGACTACGAAGAGTTCATGGAGATCGTCACTTCGTCCGCGCCGTCGGTCGGCCATTGCAACACGATGGGCACGGCCTCGACCATGAACTCGCTCGCTGAGGCGCTCGGCATGAGCCTGCCCGGTTGCGCGGCGATCCCAGCGCCCCATCGCGAACGGGGGCAGATCGCCTATCGGACCGGCCAGCGAATTGTCGAGATGGTGTGGGAGGACCTGAAGCCGTCGGACATCCTGACGCGCGAGGCGTTCGAGAACACGATCGTCGTCAACAGCGCCATCGGCGGCTCGACCAATGCGCCGATCCACATCAACGCCATCGCGCGCCACATCGGCGTGCCGCTCTCGATTCAAGATTGGGAGACAATCGGGCACAAGGTGCCGCTGCTCGTGAACATGCAGCCCGCCGGCAAATACCTCGGAGAGGAATATCATCGCGCTGGCGGCGTTCCGGCTGTCGTAAATGAACTCATGAAGCGCAAGCTCATCCACGAGAAGGCGCTGACCGTGAACGGCAAGACAATGGGAGAGAACTGCGCCAAGATCCATTCGGACGATCCGGACGTCATTGCGCCGATCAATAAGCCTTTGAAGGAAAACGCCGGCTTCGTCGTCCTGAGCGGCAATCTGTTCAACGACGCGATCATGAAGACAAGCGTGATCGACGAGGAGTTCCGCGCCCGTTTCCTCTCCAACCCGAAGGATCCAGATGCGTTCGAGGGCCGGGCGATCGTGTTCGAAGGACCCGAGGACTATCACCACCGCATCGACGATCCGAAGCTCAAGATTGACGAGCACAGCATTCTGTTCATTCGCGGCACGGGGCCGATCGGCTATCCGGGTGGGGCGGAAGTGGTCAACATGCAGCCGCCTGCGGCGCTCCTTAAAAAAGGCGTGCATGCCCTGCCTTGCGTCGGCGACGGCCGGCAATCGGGCACGTCCGGCTCGCCGTCGATCCTCAACGCTTCCCCGGAGGCGGCCGCGGGCGGGGGATTGGCGCTGATCAAGACCGGCGACCGGGTGCGCATCGATCTAAAGAAGGGCACCGCCAACATCCTGATATCAGAGGCCGAGCTGAACGAACGCCGTGCAACGCTCGCTCAAAATGGCGGGTTCCCCTTCCCCAAGAGTCAGACGCCGTGGCAGCAGATCCAGCGGGAGATGGTGGCGCAGTTCGACGAGGGCATGGTGCTGAAGCCCGCGGTCCATTACCAGCGTCTGGCCCAGACCATGGGGGTGCCGCGGGACAATCATTGACGAACTCGGCCTTCGTCTATACGTTTAGTTTGAATCGTATAGACGAAGGCGTCATGGGCATCAGCATCCGTGATCCCGAGGTTGCCGAGCTCGCGCGCGAGCTCGCCCGATTGCGCAAGACCAACATGACCGAAGCCATCGCGCACGCGCTTCGCACCGAACTCAAGCGCGAGCGCGACAAACGGCCGTTGGCGGAGCGGCTCGAGGAGCTCGCCGATGAAACCCTCGCGATGGGTCGGCCCGGAGGACATGTCATGACAAAGGACGAGATCGACGACCTATGGGGTCAGTGATCTTCGTCGACACGTCGGTCTTTGTCGCGATCCTATCCAAAGAGTCGGATTGGCGCGAATTCTCAAAAGCGATCGAGGCGGCCGAAACCAGGCTGACGTCGCCTATCGTGCGTCTGGAAACTTGCATCGTTCTTGGGCCGGCTGAAGCTTTCCCCACGGGAAGCGGAGAGGCAGTTTGGGAAGCTTCTCCTCAGCGCCGACATCGAGGAGACGCCCATCGACTCTGGCATGGGCGCCGCGGCTGTCGCTTGCTTTGAACAATATGGAAAGGGCCGACATCCTGCGCGCCTCAACTTTGCCGACTGCCTCTCCTACGCCTGCGCGAAAGCGCACGGCGCGACGTTGCTGTTCAAGGGCGGGGATTTCGCGCAAACTGACGCTGGGGCCAATTGAGACCATCGCCGACAGCGCTTCGTTTCCCTCCCGCCCAAAGGCAGTACGAGACGACTTATGACGCCAGCATCGGCGACCTTGCCCATCGGCCCCCTCGTTGACTCGCATCCGGCCAAACGGCCGGAGCGGGTCACACTCGAAGGGCGGCGGATCACACTCCTACCCCTCGACGCGGCAGCGCACGCTGAGGGGCTCTATGAGGGTTCGAACGGGGACGCTGCGCGGGAATCCGTGTGGACCTATCTGTTCGACGAGCCCTATCGCGGCCTCGATGAGTTTCGCGCCAATATCGAGGCCAAGGCTCGCTCGACCGATCCGCTCTTCTTCGCGGTTATCGACAATGCCTCGGGGCGCGCGGTCGGCTACCAGACGCTGATGCGCATCGATCCGTCCAATCGCGTCATCGAGGTCGGCAACATCATGTACACGCCGCCGATGCAGCGGACGGCCGGGGCGACCGAGGCGCAATATCTGTTTGCGCGTTATGTTTTCGAGGAGCTTGGCAATCGCCGCTACGAGTGGAAGTGCAACGCGCTCAACGCGCCGTCGCGTCGCGCTGCGGAGCGCTTCGGCTTCACCTTCGAAGGGATCTTTCGCCAGCACATGATCGTCAAAGGCCGCAACCGGGACACGGCCTGGTTTGCGATGCTCGACGACGAGTGGCCGGCTCGCAAGGCGGCTTATGAGCGCTGGCTCGCGCCAGACAATTTCGATGAGAAAGGCCGTCAGAAGCTGAAGCTCTCCGATCTCATGCCAAAGGGGACTGGATGATGCCCACGACCGCAGAAAAGCGCGCCCGCTTTGCCGAGCTGCATGCGTCTCCGGGCTGCTTCGTAATCCCCAATCCCTTCGATATCGGCTCGGCTAAGTATCTTGCGTCGCTGGGGTTCCCGGCGCTCGCCAGCACAAGCGCCGGCATGGCCTTCGCGGCCGGAAAGGGCGATGGCGCTATCGACCGCGCCTATGCGCTGAGCCACCTCCGCGACCTTGCCGAAGCGACCGATTTGCCGCTCAACGCGGATTTCGAGGCCGGCTTCGCCCGCGACGCGGAAGGCGTCCACGAGAGCGCGCGGCTTTGCATAGCCGCCGGCGTCTCCGGGTTCTCGATCGAGGACTACACCGGCAATCCGAGCGCGCCGCTCTACAGCGTAACCGAAGCGGTCGACCGGTTGCGTGCGGCCCGCGCGGCGATCAGCGCGAGTGGCGAGAAGGTGCTGCTCACGGCTCGCAGCGAGGCGATCCTGCGTCAGGCCGGCGGTCTGCCCGAGGCTTTGCGCCGACTTGCCGCTTACGCCGAAGCGGGCGCGGACGTGCTTTACGCGCCGTTGGTCAAGACGCCGGCCGAGGTCTCGGAGGTCGTGCGCGTCGCGGGAAAGCTGCCGGTCAATGTGCTCGCCGGCTGGCCGGGCTTCACCAAGCGCGAGCTCGAGGATCTCGGCGTCAAGCGGATCAGCGTCGGGGGCGCGCTCGCCCGCGCCGCCTGGGGCGGGTTCATTCGGGCCGCGAAGGACATCGCGGACAACGGTCGGTTCGACGCGTTCGCCGATCTACCGACGATGGGCGATATTACCCAATCGTTCGTGTAGAATGACTGGCCTAGCAGGGGTCACTCGGAAACGGGGCGCGCGCGCAATTTCCGAGTGATCCGTTTGGGTTTGCTTGGCTCCTGGCCGTTTCGCCGCGAAAGCACCCGTTTATGAGGGTTGGAAAAGCTTGGATTTCCTTGGATTCTCTCGTCCGAATCGAGACTTTTCAATGGGTTACGCGGGATTTTCGCGGAACGAATTTTGCTGCGCCCTCTCCCTGGCGTTCGCAGCGCCCGGAACGGCAGCCCCACGGTCGAGGCCATGTGGAACGCAGGATTGGTCATGGGGCAAGCTTAATCTGATTTCTGATTTTCTGCAAGCAATTGTCCGCGACTCCCCGCCGCTTCGCAGCATGGGAGGAAAGCGCCGCTGCCGGCCTCCCCTCCCCCATGAAATTCCTCTCAAACCCCTGCCGGCCGCCTCAGGTCCAGCGTAAGCGGAAACTCGGGGTGCGGCGCTTCGGGCGGTGGTTCGTAAACGCCAGGCGTGTGGCCACGGGCCTCGAAGCGCGCAAGGCGACGCGCCTCCGCCTCATTGCCGTTGACCGGAAAGGTGTCGTAGCTACGGCCGCCTGGGTGGGCCACGTGGTAGACGCAGCCGCCAATCGCTCTCATGCTCCACGCATCGAAGATGTCGAAGACCAAAGGCGCATGGACCGGAACGGTTGGATGCATCGCCGACGCCGGCTTCCAGGCTTTGTAGCGCACCGCGCCGACCGCGACTCCATTGGTCGCGGT
Source organism: uncultured Alphaproteobacteria bacterium (assembly GCA_963725195.1). GTDB lineage: Bacteria > Pseudomonadota > Alphaproteobacteria > Rhizobiales > Beijerinckiaceae > Roseiarcus. Next base: position 63,320 of record CAVRXX010000010.1, read on the forward strand.
CCCCTGCAAGGGCACGCGGCGGCGGTTGCAGGCGACGACGTAGCGCTCGGGATCGGAGGTCGTGAGCTTCACTTGCAGCCGCTCGGTCGAGCTGTCGGTGTAGCGCGCGGTGCCGCCGATCGCCCCGGTCTCGCCCAGCACGTGCCACGGCTCCAGCGCCTGACGCAGTTCGAGCCGAACGCCCTCGTATTCGACCTCGCCGCAGAATGGAAAGCGGAACTCGGCCTGAGCTTCGTACCAGTCGGAGCGGAAAGGTAGCCCGTGCGCCTTGAGGTCGGCGAGGACGTCGAGAAAATCCTCCCAGACGAAATGCGGCAGCATGAACCGGTCGTGCAGCGACGCGCCCCAGCGCGGGAGCGGCCCATTCAGCGGATCTCGCCACAGCCGGGAGAGGATCGCCCGGATCAAGAGCTGCTGCGCGAGGCTCATGCGCGCGTCCGGCGGCATCTCGAAACCCCGAAACTCGACGAGCCCAAGGCGACCGGTCGGCCCGTCGGGCGAATAGAGCTTGTCGATGCAGATTTCCGCCCGATGGGTGTTGCCGGTCACGTCGGTCAGAAGGTTGCGCATGAGCCGGTCGAGCAGCCACGGCCGGGGCGCGGCGCCGTCCTTCGGCTTCGGGATCTGGGCGAGCGCGATCTCCAGTTCGTACAGGCTGTCGTGGCGCGCTTCGTCGACGCGCGGCGCCTGGCTGGTCGGACCGATGAACAGGCCGGAGAAGAAATAACTCAAGCTCGGGCGCCGCAGCCAATAGATGATGAGGCTCTTGAGCAGGTCGGGACGCCTGAGGAAAGGGCTGTCGAGCGGCGTCTGCCCGCCGACCACGACATGATTGCCGCCTCCGGTTCCCGCATGCTTGCCGTCGATCATGAACTTATCGGCGCCGAGGCGCGCAAGCCGCGCCTCCTCGTAGATCGCTTCGGTCGTTGCGACACATTCGCGCCAGCTCGATGCGGGGTGGATGTTGACTTCGATCACGCCCGGGTCCGGCGCGACACGAATGACGTTCAGGCGCGGATCGACCGGGGGCGGATAGCCTTCGATCTGCACCTTGAGCCCGATTTTTTCCGCGGCCGCTTCGGCCGCGGCGACCAGGTCGAGATAATCCTCGAGACGCTCGACCGGCGGCAGAAAGACGCAGAGGCGTCCGTCGCGCGCCTCGACGGTCACAGCCGTGCGGACGGCGCCGTCGATGTCGCCGAGCCGCTGCTCGACGCGTTCCTGGGCGGCCCCTTCCGCCGCCGCGAATGAGGCGACCGGCTGCGCGCGCTCCCGCGCGTCGTGGAAGTCCGGCAAAGGCCCGCGCGGCTCGGTCGGGTCGGCCTCGACGACATAGGGGTACGAGGACGGCGGAACATGAGGAAGGGCGCCGAGCGGGAGACGGTAGCCGACCGGGCTGTCGCCCGGGACGAGGTGCAACGCGCCGCGGCGGGTTTTCCATTTTTCGCTTCGCCAGCGTCCCCCTTCGGCCTTGGCCTGCCAGCGCTGGACCGGCAGCACATAACCGGAAGGCTCGGTTAGGCCCCGTGAAAAGACGCGGGCGATGCGGTGGCGCGCCTCGGGGTCCTTGAGCTCGGAATTCTCCGGCGAGACGTTCGGCGGCAGATTGGCCTCTTTCACCAGCCACTCGGCGGGATCCTCGTAGGCCGGGGCGACATAATCCGGTGCAATGCCGAGCTCTGATGCGATCGCGCCGATGAGCGCCTCGGCTTTTTCCTTGGTCGCGCCCGTTTGCTCTCCTTCCGTTGCGATGCTCTTGGGGTCGAGCCAGATCGGCTTCAAGTCGCGCCGCCAGTAGAGCGAAAACGTCCAGCGCGGCAGGGATTCGCCCGGGTACCATTTGCCCTGGCCGTAATGCAGGAAGCCGCCGGGCGCGAAACGATCGCGCAAGCGCCGGATCAGCCGGTCGGCAAGCGCGCGCTTGGTCGGGCCGACCGCGTCCGCGTTCCATTCGCCCGATTCAAAGTCGTCAATGGAGACGAAGGTCGGCTCGCCGCCCATGGTCAGGCGGACGTCATCGGCAACAAGCTTCTTGTCGACCTCCTCGCCGAGAGCGTCGAGCGCCGCCCATGCCTCTTCCGAAAACGGCTTCGTGATGCGCGGATGTTCGGAGACGCGCTCGACGCGCATGTCGAAATTGAAATCGACATTGGCGAAGCTCGCCAGCCCGGAAATGGGCGCCGCGTTGCGATAATGCGGGGTTGCGGCGAGCGGAATGTGGCTTTCCGCGGCCAACAGGCCGGAGGTCGGATCGAGCCCGATCCATCCGGCGCCGGGAAGGTAGACCTCCGCCCACGCGTGAAGATCGGTGAAGTCGTGGTCCGTGCCAGGCGGCCCGTCGAGCGCGATAAGATCGGGCTTGAGCTGGATGAGATAGCCGGACACGAACCGCGCGGCCAAGCCCAGGTGGCGGAAAATCTGCACCAGAAGCCAGCTCGAATCACGGCACGAGCCCGAACCGCGCTCGAATGTCTCCTCCGGGGTCTGCACCCCCGATTCCATGCGGATGAGATATTGAATCTCGCCCGCAAGGCGCCGGTTGAGATCGACCACGAAATCGACGGTGCGCTTACGGCTGCGATCGATCCCGCTCAAGAAGGCCTGGAGCCGGGGTCCCGCATGCTCGGGCGTGCGGTAGATGACGAGATCGGGACGCAGGTCCTCGGGATATTCGAACGGCCAGGTGTCGGCGCTCTCCTCAACGAAGAAATCGAACGGATTATAGACCGTCATGTCGGCGACGACGTCGACTTCGATCTTCAGTTCGTTGACGAGTTCCGGGAAGACGTAGCGCGCGAGCCAGTTGCCATACGGATCCTGCTGGTGGTTCACGAAATGGTTGGCGGGTGAAACCTTCAGCGAATGCGAGATGACCCGGGTGCGGCTGTGGGGCGCGGGCCTGAGCCGGATAATCTGCGGGCTGAGGGACACCGGGCGGTCGTATTTGTAGTGGGTGAGGTGATGGATGGCGGCTCGGATCGACATGGCTTCCGGGGGTTTGTGACGGCTCGAAGACCCTTTCACAGTCTGCTGCGGCGCACAATCGGGTGCGATTGTAGCCGCGATCGTCGATCGCGGCGGGCGCGGTCCAAAGGGCGTCCAGAAGGACGCCCGTCTGCCGACGGGCTATGGACCGCGCCTACAAGCCCGGCGCCTCGCCCCCAAATCCGCACGCAGCGAGGGCCTCCAGCATGTGGGGCGGCGCGGGCGCTTCGACCTCGATCGGCGGCTTCGCATTCGAGAGCGGCACGACGACCCTGCGCGCCAGCAATTGGAGCGGAACCGCGGCGCGCTCGCCGTAGATCGCGTCGCCCAGAATCGGCCAGCCCTGGGAGGCGCAATGGACGCGCAATTGATGCGTTCGCCCGGTCTGCGGCGCAAGCTCCGCCCATGCGATCGGCGCGCCGCGCCATGTCCCCCGGCCTTTGATGCGCCAGAGGGTCAGCGCTTTTTGGCCTTTCGGATCGACCTTCATCCACCAGCCGCGCGTGTCGTCGAGCCGGCCGAGAGGCAGATCGATGATCCCCTCTTCGTCTTCGGGCGATCCTGCGACAATCGCCCAATAGGTCTTGGCGATCTTGCCCTGCTTGAACAGGAGCCCTAGTTTCTCTAAGGCCTTGTGATGCCGCCCGAGCACCAGGCAGCCCGCGGTGTCGCGGTCGAGGCGGTGCGCGAGCGACGGCTTGCGCGGCAGGCCGAAGCGCAGAGCGTCAAAATCGTCCTCGAGGCTCGGTCCGCCTTTCGGACCGGCGTGAACAGCGACGCCGGCGGGCTTGTTGAGGATAAGCATCATCCCGTCGCGGTAGATGAGCCGCGCTATCGTTTCTTCCGGCGTCATGGGGAGAAGTGGTATGCCACCATCGGCTGCGCGCGCATAGGTCGGGCTTAAAGGAGGTTTTGTGGCGTCGGACAACGACGAAAAGAAGGGCAAGCCCCATCTCATGCGCCGGTGGTTCGGCGCCGCCGAGCCCGTGACTGCGCCGATCGACCCGCCGGCTGCGATCGAAGCCGAGCCGCTCGATTGAAGCGACGCCCGCTCTCACCGCGGCGCCGGCCGCGCCCGCGCCGAAGCTGAGCTGGCTCCAGCGACTGCGAGCGGGCCTCTCGCGCTCGTCGACGACGATCGCGCGCGGCGTCACCGACATTTTCACCAAGCGCAAGCTCGACGCCGCCTCGCTCGACGATCTGGAGGACATTCTCATTCAGGCCGACCTCGGCCTCCCCGCAGCGTCGCGCATTCGCGACGCCGTCGGCCGCGGGCGATACGAGCGGGGCGTCAGTCCAGACGAGGTGAAACAGATCCTCGCGGACGAAGTCGAGCGCGCGCTCGATCCCGTCGCGCGCCCGCTCGTGATCGACCCGCTGAAGCGCCCGTTCGTGATCCTCGTCATTGGCGTCAACGGCTCGGGCAAGACGACGACCATCGGCAAGCTCGCCGCCAAGTTCAGGGGCGAAGGCAAGGCGGTCCTGCTCGCGGCGGGCGACACGTTCCGCGCCGCCGCGATCGAGCAATTGCGCATCTGGGCGCGGCGCACCTTTTCCGCGATTGTCGAGCGCGACCAGGGCTCCGACGCGGCGGGCCTTGCCTTCGACGCGCTGACGAAAGCCCGCGAGCTCAACGTCGACGTCGTTCTCATGGACACCGCCGGGCGATTGCAGAACCGCACGGAACTCATGAGCGAGCTCGAGAAGATCATCCGGGTGATGCGCAAGGTCGACGCCTCCGCGCCGCACGCCGTGCTCCTCGTGCTTGACGCCACGGTCGGGCAGAACGCGCTGAGCCAGGTCGAGATTTTCGGCCGCACCGCGGGCGTCACCGGCCTTGTCATGACCAAGCTTGACGGCACCGCGCGCGGCGGCATTCTGGTCGCGATCGCCGACAAATTCGCGCTGCCCGTTCATTTCATTGGCGTCGGCGAGGGCGTCGACGACCTTGAACCCTTCACCGCGCGCGACTTCGCCGACGCGATCGCTGGGATCGACAGAGAGGCCGCATGACGGCGCCCAATCTAGAACGCCAGACGAGTAGAACGCCTGTGACCGAAACCGTGGCTCCGCCGCCGCGCAAGGCGCTCAATCCTTATCTCAAGTTCGCGCTCGAACTCGGGCCGCTCGCGCTCTTCTTCATCGTCTACGGGAGGCTCGGCATCTTCGCCGCGACCGGCATCCTGATGGCGGGCGTGCTCGTCACGCTCGGCGTCTCCTATGCGATGCTGAGGCGCATTCCGATCATGCCATTGGTCACGGCGGTGATCGTCCTCATCTTCGGCTCGCTCACCCTCATCTTTCACGACGAGACCCTGATCAAGATCAAGCCGACCGCGCTCTATATCCTGTTCGGCGCGGCTTTGTTCGTTGGCCTCTGGCTCAAGAAGCCGCTCCTCAAAATCCTGTTCGACGGCGCGCTGCACGTCACCGAAGAGGGATGGCGCAAGCTCACCTGGCGCTGGGCGTTCTTCTTCCTCGGCCTCGCAATCCTCAATGAGATCGTCTGGCGCACGCAGACGACCGATCTCTGGGTCAAGCTCAAGACCTTCGGCTTCCTGCCGCTGACCCTGTTGTTCGCGCTCGCCCAGGCGCCGTTGATCATGAAATACGAGACCAAGGACGAGGGGCCGGGCGACGAACTTTAAGCTGCGCGAATGATTGCGGAACTGAGCGGCGCCGACGAACCGCAAGAGGAGGGCGGCAGCCTCACGCTCCTGACCGTTCTGGCGCTCATCGTGGGCGCGATTTCCGGGGCCGGGGTCGCCCTCTTCATGATGCTGCTCAATGAGGCGGATCAATTGCGCGATGCGCTCATTGTCCGTGCGCATGCGCAAGGGCCCGAGGGCTTCGGGATGGTGATCCTGGCCTGCGCGGCCACAACGGCCGCCGCAGCCTCGCTGGTTCGTCGGATCTCGCCTCAGGCGGTCGGAAGCGGCATCCCGCAAGTCGAAGCCGTTCTCAATGGGCAATTGCCGCAGGCGCGGTATCGCATCATTCCGGTCAAGTTCGTCGGCGGCGTGCTCGCGATCGGCTCCGGACTGGCGCTTGGCCGCGAGGGGCCGAGCGTGCACATGGCCGCGACTTTGGGCCATCTCGTAGGCAAGATCTTTCGGCGCACTTGGCCCGATTGCCGCGTGTTGCTCGCGGCCGGCGCCGGGGCCGGCCTCGCCACGGCGTTCAACGCGCCAATCGCTGGAGCCATCTTCGTGCTCGAGGAATTGGTGCGGCGGTTCGAATTGCGGGTTGCGATCGCCGCGCTGAGCGCCTCGGCCAGTGCAATCTCCGTCTCCCGGGCGATTCTGGGCGACGCCCCGGACTTCCACTTAGGCGCATTGGTCACGCCGGGCGTGGCGATACGGCCGCTCTTCTTCGTTCTCGGGGCGTTCGCAGGCTTGATGGCGGTCGTCTTCAATCGGGTGCTGCTGCAAACCATGTCGGCGCTTGGCCGCCTGCCCGCCGAAGCGCGGGCGGCGCTCGTCGGCGCTGCGGTCGGAACGCTGGCCTGGTTCCTTCCCGGTCTCGTTGGCGGAGGCGATCCGATCACGCAGCGGACGTTGCTCGGCGCTGGAACGCTTGGCCTGCTTCCGCAGATTTTTCTCGTGCGGTTCGCGCTCGGCGCGCTGTCCTATTCGGCGGGGACGCCCGGCGGACTGTTCGCTCCCCTGCTTACGCTCGGCGCGCAATTCGGATTGTTCTTCGGATTGGCCTGTAAGCTCGCCCTTCCGGAGCTCAATGTTCAGCCGGAAGGATTTGCTGTCGTGGGAATGGCCGCTCTCTTCACCGGCATCGTGCGCGCGCCGCTGACCGGCATCGTGCTCGCCACCGAAATGACGGACGATGTCACGATGCTGTTGCCGATGCTGGGCGCCTGCGCGATGGCGATGCTCACGCCCACTCTCATCAAGGATCCGCCGATCTACAATTCGTTGCGCGAGCGCACGGTTGATCGCCAAAGAGCGCGGGTCGAAGACGTGGGCCACACGCCCGCGCGCGACCGCGGGTGAGGCTCAAGGAGCGAGGATGTTCGACACGAAAATTTCGGTCGTCGTGCGCGAGGATCTCGCGACATGGCAGAAGCTCAACGTCGTGGCCTTTCTGACGAGCGGCGTGGTCGGCGCGAACCCTGGGCTTCTCGGCGAGCCTTACGAGGACGCCGCCGGCAACGTCTACAATCCGCTTCTCATTCAGCCGACGATCGTTCTCAGCGCCGACCGGGAGACGCTGAGAACAATCTATGGGCGCGCGATGGAGCGCCGCATCCGCTTCTCGCTCTATATCGAGGACATGTTTGCGACCGGCCACGACGCAGCCAACCGCGCGACCGTCAAACAATATGCGCCGGACGCGATGAACGTCGTCGGGCTTGCGCTGCGCGAGGACAAGAAGCTCGTCGACAAGATCACCAAGGGCGCGCGGATGCATGCATGAGCATTCAACGTCATCGCGAGGAGCCATAGGGCGTCGAAGGACGCCCGTCTTTTGACGGGCTAATGGCGACGTGGCGATCCAGGGCCACCGCTTCGCCCCCTTCATCTCTGGATCGCCACGCCCTCGCTTTGCTCGGGCTCGCGATGACGATTCCAGTGACAAGCAGAGCTCAGCTTCACCGAGCGCAAATCCTGACGACCCCCGGCGCGCCCCACATCGCGCAAGGCGAGAAACTGAAGCGATAGGTTCCGGTCGCTGGCGCGACAAAAGTCATGACCCCTGGCGCGTCCGGAACCCCATAGAAATATCCGCCGGGCCCCTCGACATTCGGATCGCGCGGCCGCGACACGGTCGCTGCGCTCCCGTTGCGGGGATCGTAGTCGGTCGCCTCGCCGGTCATTTGGGCCGAAACGGTCTGCCCGTTCGAGAATTTGCCGATGAACAGGGTGGCGGCGCCGCGATAGGTCCAGCAGGCCTGACGTCCAGTGAATCGGATTTGCGTGACGACCTCGCGGCTGCATGAGCTTGCAAAGGCCGAAGTCGACAGCGGCAGGACAAGGACGGCCGCGGCGAGAGCGATTGGCTTATACCACTCCCTCATGTCTCAAGGCGCTCCGCGTCAGCGGGGCGCCGGGGGACGAGACGGCTCGGGACGTCAGCCGCCGCTTGCATCGCTGTTGGTCAGCGCCGCGAGCCGCGCTTCCTCCTCGGCGGTCAAACGCGGCGTTACGCTCGGGGCGCGGCGCTGGGCGAAGAGTGCGGCGCCCGCGCCAAGGCCGAGAACGAGCACGGGGCTCAGCCACAAGAGAACCGTCTCCGGCTTGAACGGCGGTTTCAAGAGAATGAAATCGCCGTAGCGCGAGACGAGATAGGCGCGCACCGCGTCGTTGCTTTCGCCCTTGCCGATGCGCTCGCGGATGAGGAGGCGGATGTCGCGCGCCAGCGGCGCCTCGGAATCGTCGATCGATTCGTTCTGACAGACAAGGCAGCGCAATTCGCTCGAGAGCGCGCGAGCGCGCGCCTCCAGCGCCGGGTCCTTCATCACTTCGTCCGGCTGCACGGCGAGCGCCGGACCGGCGAGGGCGAGCAGGGGGAGCATAGCTGCCAGGAACGAAGCCCTTTGCCACCACGACCTCGTCCTGAGGAGCGGCGCCCAAGGCGACGCGTCTCGAAGGACGGTCCAGCGGGCGCGGTTTCCTATTCTGGAGCGTCCTTCGAGACGCCCGCGGTGCGGGCTCCTCAGGACGAGGGGTGGTAGGCGTAACCACCGCATCGTCTACTCCGCCGGCTGCGGCAGCGAACTCGCGCCGGCCTTCGCCCTTGCGGCGACACCGAAGCGAAGCCGCCGATCGGCGAGCGACAGGGCGCCGCCGAGCGCCATGGCGGCGGCGCCGAGCCAGATCAGCGTCACCAACGGCTTCCAGTAGAGGCGCGCGGGCACGCTGCCGTCCGGCGCCGGGTCGGCGATCGAGACATAGACCTGGCCGAAATTGAGCGTCTTGAGGCCCGCTTGGGTCGTGGTCATCTCGCGGGAGGCGAACTGCCGGCGCGCCGGCTCGATCTCAGCGACGATGCGGTCGCCCGAGCGCACCGTGACCGACGCGACCGTCTCCTTGTAGTTCGGGCCGACGCGCTCGCCGACCGAATCGAGACTGACCGAATAGGGGCCGACCTGAGCGGGAACGCCTTTATGAAGCGTGGCAATCGTCTCGGCGCCGAAGCCGAGACCCGATAGGCCGAGCAGCGTCACGCCCAAGCCCAGATGCGCAAGCGCGCCGCCGAAGAAGGACAAAGGCAGGCCGAGCGAACGCTTCAGCGCCACGCCAACGGTAAGCCCCGGGCGCCACACGCGCATGACGACTTCGATCAGCGTGCCGAGGATGACGAAGATCGCAAGCCCCATGGCGAGCGGCGCAAAGATCGGCGCGCCGCTGAGCCAGCTCATGCCAACGATCGCCGTCACGGCGCCGACGATGATGGCGAAGGCAAGTCTTTGGGCCACGCCCAGGAGATCGCCGCGCTTCCACGCGAGCGAGAAGCCGAACGGCGCGGCAAAACAGGCGGTGAGCAAGAGCGTCCCGCAGGTGAGGTTGAAGAAGGGCGCGCCGACGGTGATCTTCTCGCCCGTCAACTGCTCGAGCGCGAGCGGATAGAGGGTGCCGAACAGCACGGTCGCGCAGGCGGTCGTCAAGAGCAGATTGTTGACGACGAGCGCGCCCTCGCGCGAGATCGGGGCGAACAGTCCGCCCTGCTTCAGCATCGGCGCGCGCCAAGCGAAGAGGGCGAACGAACCGCAAATGAACATCGCCAGAATCACGAGGATGAAAACGCCCCTGCGCGGATCGTTGGCGAAGGCGTGCACGGAGGTCAGCACGCCCGAGCGCACGAGAAAAGTGCCGAGCAGCGAAAAGGAAAAGGCGAGAATGGCGAGGAAGATCGTCCAGACTTTCAAGGCGTCGCGCTTCTCCATCACCGCGACCGAATGGAGGAACGCGGTGCCCGCGAGCCACGGCATGAGGGAGGCGTTCTCCACCGGATCCCAGAACCAGAAGCCGCCCCAGCCCAGCGTGTAATAGGCCCAGAACGAGCCCGCTGCGATGCCGAGCGTGAGGAAGCTCCAGGCGACGAGGGTGAAGGGCCGCACGAAACGCGCCCAGGCCGCATCGATCCGGCCCTCGATCAAGGCCGCGGCGGCGAACGAATAAACGATCGAGAAGCCGACATAGCCGAGATAAAGCATCGGCGGATGGATGGCGAGGCCGGGGTCCTGCAGAATGGGATTGAGGTCGCGTCCCTCGAACGGCGCCGGCGCGAGCCGCTCGAACGGGTTCGAGGTCAAGAGAATGAAGGCCAGGAAGGCGAGGCTGATCAGGCCCTGAACGGCGAGCGCGTCGGCGCGAAGCTTAACCGGCAGCGCGCGGCCGAACAAAGCGACAAGCGCGCCGAAGATCGCGAGGATGAAAACCCACAGCAGCATCGAGCCTTCGTGGTTTCCCCAGACGCCGGAGATCTTGTAGATCGCGGGCATCGCCACGTTCGAATTCTCGGCGACGTTGAGAACGGAAAAATCCGAAGTCAGGTGCGCGTTGACGAGCGCGGCGAAAGCGACGGCGATCAGCGCGAGCTGGAGCAGCGCCGCATTGCGCCCGACAGTCATGAGTCCGATGTCGCCAACACGCGCGCCCCAGAACGGGACGACCGTCTGGGCGAGCGCAGCGGCGAGCGCGAGCACGAGGGCGAAATGGCCGATCTCGACAATCATTGCGTGGCCGCCGTCGTTCCTTCCTGCCAACGCCCCTGTTTCTTGAGCGCATCGACGACCTCGCGCGGCATATAGCGCTCATCGTGCTTGGCGAGAATTGTTTCGGCGCGCATCTGTCCGGGCCCCTCGAGGACGCCTTCGGCGACCACGCCCTGGCCTTCGCGGAACAGGTCCGGCAAGAGACCCTGATAGGCGACTTTCAGATCATGCGCGCCGTCAGTGAGGACGAAGGCGACGTTCTGGTCCGCCGACTTCACGACCGAGCCCATCTTCACGAGGCCCCCGATGCGTAGCCGCGCGCCGGGCGCCACGGATTTCTGGACGACTTCGGAGGGGCTCAAGAAAAACACGATGCTGTCGCTCAGCGCGTAAAGCGAAAGGCCAGCCGCTCCGCCGACGACGGCGAGGGCGGCGGCGATGAGCGCAAGGCGGCGGCCGCGACGGGTCAATTGGCGTCTCCGAGGCCAAGATCGCGCGCCAGCGCGTCGAGGCTCGCGACCGCGTTGGCGTCGGGCGCGAGCGCCTTGCGCGCGCTGGCGAGCGCCGCCTTGGCCTTGTCGGCCTCATGCAGCACGGTATAGGCGCGAATAAGGCGGCTCCATTCGTCGACGCCGCCGCCATTGCTGGCGAGCCGCGTCGCGAGTTTCGACACCATGCCCTCGATCATCGGCCGCTGGGCTTCGGGAATGGCGGCGGACTCCGTCATGGGCGCGGGCTCGCCCTTGAGCGCCGCGAGCCGCGCCTTCACCAAGTTCAGCCAAGGCGCGTCGGGGGGCGAATTGGCGGCGAGCTGCTCGTAATCGCGAATGGCGTCCGCCTTCTTGCCGTCCTGTTCGGCGGCGAGCGCGACATAATAGCGCGCCTGCGGCTGGCCGGGCTGCTCGGCGAGCGCCCGGTCGAACGCCTGGCGGGCTTCGTCCGTGACCACGCCCCCGGCGGCCGCGACCAGGGCCTCGCCATAAGCGGAACGCCGCAAGGGCTCCTCGCCGAGAATGCGCAGCGCCTCGGCATAGGCGTGCGCGGCGTCGGAATAGCGCTCAAGCCGCATGTAGACCGGCGCGATCACCGCCCAGCCTTTGCCGTCGTCGGGCTTGGCGGTAAGCCGCGCCTCGACCGCCGCCACCGCCGCCTCGATCTCGCCATTCGACTGCGGCGCGACCTTGCGGCTCGCCAATGGCTCATCGGGCATCGTCGGCTGGCCGAGGCGCGCGTAAAGCGGAAAGGCGATGGCTGGCAGCCCGATGGCGATCAGCGCCGCCGCGGCGAGGCGAGCGCGCCGAGCCGGGGGCGGCGCCTCGGAAGCGTCGGACGCCGCGATGAGCCGCCGCGCGGCCTCGGCGCGGGCGCTCTCCGCCTCCCCTTGCGGCAGGAGCCCGCGCTCGACGTCGCGCCGAATTTCCTCGAGTTGCGCCTTATAGAACGCGGCTTCGTTCGCCGCGGGGTCCGCTTTCTGGGCGGGCGACGGGCGAAGCAGGGGCAAGAGCGCGGCGAGAACGGCCAGAGCCGCCATTCCCGCCAGGATGAACCACACCATTAACGAGCCTCAGCGTGGCCCCTTCGAGGGGCCCGCGGGAAAAAGTCCGGGGTCTGTTATCGCAAAGCGAGGTTTAGGTCTTGTCAAAATGGAACGAACCACGACCGGCCTATCGGATCAGGCCAGAGGCCTGCCGCCGTCGACGGACAGGATGGCCCCGGTGGTGAATGTCAAACTCGTTCCCGCCGCGAGCACGGCGCGAGCGACTTCCTCAGGGTCGGCCAGCCGGCGCATTGGCGTCCGGCCGGCTTGCTCGTCCCGCCAGCTTTGGTCGAGCCCCCGCACGAATTCGGTGTCGACGAGGCCGGGCGAGACGGAGACGACCCTTATGTCGGGCGCAAGCGCGCGAGCGAGCGATTTGGTCAGATTGTCCACCGCGGCCTTGGACGCGCAATAGGCGATATTGCTGCCCATCGCGGTAACGGCGGCGATCGAGGAGATGTTGACGATTGCGCCGCCTCCGCTTCGCCGCATCAGCGGCAGAGCCGCCCTTACGCTTGCGATCACGCCGCGCACGTTGACATCCAGGATGCGGCTGATGAGCGCATCGTCGAGCGCATCGAGATCGCCATGCGGCACGAAGCGCGTGATCCCGGCCGAGTTGACGAGAAGGTCGAGGCGGGAATGCCGCTTGTCGACCGCCGCGATCGCATCCTTGAGCGCGGCGCTGTCCGTCACCGGCATGCGCAAGGCCATGTGACCGTCGCCGGGCAACGCGCCAAGCATCGCTTCCGCCTTCTCCGCCGATGAATTGTACCCGACGGCCACCGCTGCGCCCGCTTCAGCGAGCGCCTTGCAGATCGCGGCGCCAATGCCTCCCGCCCCGCCGGTTACGACAGCGACCCGGCTCGCGAGAGGGTCAGACGACATGCGGCGGCGCCCGCCACTATTCCGAGGGTTGCGAGCGGCGATGCGCAACGAGGGCCATCAGCCGCCGGTCGCGCCAGGCCGACCGTTCGGCAAGTTTGTCCTTCGCCAGCGCCGCGCGCCGTTCCGATCTCGCCCGCTCGATCAGCTCGGCCGACCACGGCCGCGGACTGGATCGCGACTGGGCGATGGACTGGTAGAGCGGCCCAAGCCGCTGGGCGTAGTCGTCGACGCCGCCCGGCGCGTTCAAGTCGATCGTCTCGAACGGCCCCATGAACGACCACCGCAAGCCCAGCCCTTGCGAAACACAGAGGTCGATGTCGGCCGCGCTCGCATAGCCCTCCTCGAACAAGGCCCAGGCTTCCTTGAGAAGCACGCCCTGCAGGCGATTGAGGATAAAGCCCTCGATCTCGCGATTGACCACGATCGGCGCCTGGCCAACCGCCCGCATCACGCCGCGAAGCCAGGGCAGGATCGCCGGATCGGTCCAGGGCGCCGGAACGAGTTCGACCAGCGGCACGAGATGGGGCGGGTTCACCGGATGGGCGATGAGAAACCGCTGCCGGCGTGGCGCGTGCTCGGTGAAGGCGGAAGCCGGAATGCCGGAGCTCGAACTTCCAACGACCGCGTCATCCCGGATCAAGGCGCCGATGGCCTCCGAGACGGCGCGCTTTTCCTCGACGCGCTCGAAGACGGATTCCTGAACGTAGTCCACGTCGGCGACCGCGGCGCGCAGGTCGTCAACGACCGTCACCCGCGAGCAAATGGCGTCCACCCCGTCGACGAGGCCGGCTTTCGCCATGTCTTCGAGGCTTGCGCGAATCCGCGCGGCCGTCGTCCGCCGGATGTCCTCGCTCGCGTCGAACGCACGGACGGTGACGCCCGCGCGCGCGAAGACGATCGCCCAGGCTGAGCCGACGAGGCCCGCGCCGACGACGCCGACCGATTGTATCGAAGGTCCCGCCATCAACGCACCCGCGATTTTTCGCCATCGGCGAGGCAGATCTCGCTGATCCGCAAGCCATCCGCCGTGATCCGGGACGGAAACCGGTCCTTGAGACGTTCCTCATGGATCGGAATGACCCGTCGCGCCTCGTAGCCCACAGACTTCATCATCGACTCCGTCGCCATCACAAGATTCTCCTGACTTCCGACGGCGAGGCCGACCGGCACATACATCTGGTCGACGTCCACCACGGCTCCCGGACCCTCGATATTCTCGAACACATAGACGAGATCGCCGGCAAGCACCCAAGCGTCGCTCGACTGAGATTTTCCATCGTTGCGGACATTGACCCACATCGACCCATAGGTGTGGCTGTCATAGGCGACGTGCAAGTCGATGTTCGGAAGGACATTCTCGAGCGAACCGTCGATGCAGACGAGTCGCTTCTGGCGGGCGAGGTCGACGCCGCGAATGATGTCGCCGGGATCGATGGCGACCATCATCCAGCGCAGCCGGTCGGGCAGCGACATGGCCCAGACCCATTTCGTGATCTCGCGTTCCTGAATGTAGAAGGTCGCCTTCGGGAAGTCCTCGACATTGCCGAAATGATCGAAATGCGCGTGACTGATGAACACGGTGTCGACGTCCGTCGGCGAGAGCCCGACGCCCGCTAGCACCTCCTTCGGCGTGCGCCAGTTCTCGACCCCGAACTTATCGCCCAGGACCTTGCCGTATTCCTTGTTGTTGAAGCCCACGTCCACCATCGCGACATGGTTCTTTCCTTTGATCAGCGCGTAGCAATAGGGGAGCTTGACGTATCCCTGATTATGCGCGCCGTAGAGAACGCCGCTCTTGTGGTAGTTGGCGACGAACGAGTACTCCAGCACCCAAATCGAGTAGTCGGCCATGCGTTCCCTCCGTTGTTATTCATGAGCCGCGCACCGTGAGCGGCGCGCAATTGCAGCAGGACTGGCGGAAGTCGACCATCGTCATGCCGAGCTTGTGGCTGGAAGCGTTCTGAACAAGCCGATAGGCCGCAGCGATCCGCTCGAGAGCGAGCGAACGTCGACGGCGTTTTGGGCCGCCGAGGCTTCCAGCGCGTCGAGGCAGGCGCCGACAAGGCGAGCGGCGCAAATGAGGTTTTCTTTCCGGCGCTCGCAGCCGCGCGGCGCGCTTCAGGTCAGCAAGCGTGCTGGTCACTTCCCGCCACTGGTCGCGCGCAACGGCGACGGCGGGGAGATCGACGATCTCCCGCCTTTGGCTCGCTTGCGCGAGGACGAGCAGCCCCGCCGCCTGCCCGATAAGCCGGCGCAGCGCGTCATAGGGTCGTCGCAAGGCCGCCGCCGCGGCGGCGTCGACCTCGGCCACATCGGTCTCTGCAAGCGCTGGCTTGGCAGCGACGGCCGGACAGTCCCAGCGATGGACCGCGGCCGCGCGATCGAGCATGTCCCTGCCGCTACTCGGCATGATGGACCTCACGGGTGGAAGCGCGTTCGACAAGCTCGCCGGGGATGCGTTCTATGCGTGGTTTTAGTTGCGCGGAGTCGAACAGCATTTCGATGAGCTGCATCGTCACGTCGATCATCTTGCCGACCGGCTGGCGCACGGTGGTCAGCGCATGGGAGGGCCAGCGCGCCATGGCGATGTCGTCGAAGCCGACGACCGACAAATCGCCCGGAATGTCGAGTGCGAACTCGCGGCGCGCCGCATCCATGAAGCCGATGGCGAGAATATCATTGGCGCAGAACACCCCGTCCGGACGGGCGCTCCCGGAGCCGAGCAGGCGGGACGCGGCCTTGTATCCGGACTCATAAGCGAAGGCGCCGGCCTCGACGCAGACCGGTTCCTTCAATCCGTGGTCGAGGCATCCGCGCCGAAAGCCTTCCCAGCGGTCGACATTGGTGGAGGCGTCCGGGCGGCCCGCGACGAAGGCGAGCCGTCGGTGACCAAGCTTGATCAAATGATCGGCGACAAGCCGCCCGCCGCCGACATTGTCGCAAGTCACGCCGAACGCGTCGACATTGAGGGGCCGCCGGTTGAAGAAGAGCACCGGCGTGCCCGCCTGCCCGCACGCATCAGCCGCCTCGGACGACAAGGTCGCTGCGAGAACGATGACCACATCGGGCTGATAGGACAAAAGAAGCTTCACCGCGTCGTCGAGCGAATTGCTCGAGCCGGCAGCAGACAGCATCACGTTGAGGTCGATCTCGCGCAGCTTTTCCGTGAGCCGCGTCAGGACCTCCGGATAGAAGGGGTTCGTGATGTCGGAGGTCACCACGCCCGCAATCCGGGTGCGCTTGGTGATCAGGCTGCGCGCCAGCGGATTGGGAGCGTATCCAATTTCGGCGGCGCGCGTGAGCACAGCTTTCCGGGTGCTCGGCGCGATCACCGCGTCGTCATAAAACGCGCGCGATATCGTCGAGGTCGACAGGCTCAGATCGCGCGCCAGGTCCTTCACCGTCACGCGGGCCTTGCGAACGCGACTCCTGTCTTCCCCGCTCATTGTTCCGAAGCCCTCAAAGCGCCGTCTCCGGCGGCGGGGCCCGCTCAGGCATTGCGTCCGCCATATCGGCGCACGCGGATGTTGGCCTGCTCGGCGTGAGCGTAGAAGCCTTCGAGCATGCAAAGCCGCGAACAATATTCGCCGACCATCGCGCTCGCTTCATCGGTCAGCACTTTCTGATAGGTGCAGGTCTTCAGGAACTTGCCGACCCATAAGCCCCCGGTGTAGCGCGCGGCCTTCTTGGTGGGCAATGTGTGGTTGGTGCCGATCACCTTGTCGCCGTAGGCGACGTTCGTGCGGGGCCCGAGGAACAGCGCGCCGTAATTGGTCATGCCGTTCAGGAACACGTCGGGGTCCCGCGTCATCACCTGAACGTGCTCGGAAGCGATCCGGTCAGCCTCGCGGATCATCTCGGCCTCGTCATCGCAGACGATGACTTCGCCGTAGGCTTCCCACGCCTGGCCCGCGGTCTCGCCGGTCGGGAGGATCGCCAATTGCCGTGTGACTTCGTTCATCGTGTCCCGCGCGAGCTTCTCCGAATTGGTGAGGAGAATAGCGGGAGAGGTGGGGCCGTGCTCAGCCTGGCCGAGGAGATCGGTCGCGCAAATCTCGCCGTCGACTGTGTCGTCGGCGATGATGAGCGTTTCGGTCGGACCGGCGAAAAGGTCGATGCCGACGCGGCCGTAGAGCTGACGCTTCGCCTCGGCGACAAAGGCGTTGCCGGGCCCCACCAGCATGTCGACCGGCGCGATCGTTTCCGTTCCGAGCGCCATGGCGGCGACGGCCTGCACGCCGCCCAGGACATAGATCTCGTCCGCGCCCCCCATATGCATGGCCGCCACGATGGCGGGATGCGGTCCGCCCTGGAAAGGCGGCGCACACGCGATGATGCGCTCGACGCCAGCGACCTTCGCGGTCACCACGCTCATATGCGCCGACGCGACCATGGGATATTTGCCGCCAGGGACATAGCAGCCGATGGCGTTCACGGGGATATTCTTGTGACCGAGAATGACGCCGGGCAGGGTTTCGACTTCGAGGTCCTTGATGCACTCGCGCTGCTTCTGCGCGAAGTTTCGGACCTGCGTTTGCGCGAAGCGGATGTCCTCGATGTCCCGCGGGGCGACCTTCGCCATCGCCGCTTCAATCTCGCTCGGCGACAGGCGAAAAGTCGCGGGCGACCATTTGTCGAACTTCTCCGACAGCTCGCGAATAGCCGTGTCGCCGCGCGTCTCGACATCGTTCAAAATGCCTTCGACCGTAGCGCGCACTTTCGCGTCGTTGGCGGCCACTTCTTTGGCGTCGCGGCCCCGCTTCAGGTGTCTGGCCATTTCTCGTCCTTGGTTTGAAAAGAGCGTCCCGAGCGCAAGGCGCGCCCGGGACGATTGACATTACGGCTTCACTGTCGGCTCAACTTTGGTCAGCTTGTACAAGTCGGCCGGCGGCTCGCACTTCTGACAGTTGATCCCCGGCTCGTTGGGGGCTTTCACGACCTCCGCCGGCAGCGGCTGGATCGTCTTGCCGGGGGTCGGCACGCCATCGAGAGCGGACTTGAGGCTGAGCTCCGGCAGGAACTCGGGACTGAAGACCTCGGTCACGAAGGAGCTCGGCACCTTGCCGTCGGGGAAGGTGTTGCACCCGTCTTCAAAAGTGTCGCCCTTGCAGAGCTTGACCTTGTCGGCCGGAACCCAAGGCAGCGGATACTGGATGTTCATCGGCTTCAGGTCCCGCTTCTTCGTCAGGATCTCCATCATCAGCTTGAACGCGTATCCGGAGGTCGCCGGCGGAGATCCGGCGGAGACGCCCTTGAGGCCGTTCTTCTGGGCCTCGGGATCGGCGAGCGCCAGGCGGAAGCCGTTCGAGTTTTCGCCCGTCATCGGCACGAGACGAGTTCCCTTGTCGCGCAGCGCCTGGATGGCGCCGAATTCGCCGGCCTGCGCCCAGATGCCGTCGACATCGGGATGCGCGGCAAGCGCCTTGGCGGTCTCCTGCTGCGTCGTGCGGTCGTCCCAGAAGGAATAATATTCGGCGACGACCTGGATGCCCGGGATATTCCTTGAAGATGTGCATGGCGCCGTCAGTGTGGCGCTTGTCGACGGAATTTCCTGGGACGCCGCGGCTCAGGAAAATCTTGCCCTTGCCGTTGAGCGCGTTCACCAGCGCCTGCGCCGTGTTCTCTCCAAAGCCGGCGGTGATGTAGCTGACGTTATAAGCGCAAGGCTCGGTCACGGTCGCGTCGTACATGAAGAACAGGACGCCCTTGTCGCAGCCCTTCTTGACCGTCCGGTTGAGCGCGGTCGACGAGATCGGGAAGCTGATGATGCCATCGGCCTTCGCGTCGATCATGCTCTCGTACGCCGCGATCTGAGCCTGCGGGTCCGTGCCGGAGATCACCTCTTTGAGCTCGACGAGCTGATCGTAAGGAGGCGTCTGCGCGAGCGCCTTCACGATATTGGCCGCCTCGGATTGCCAGGAGTTGCCGCTGTAGCTCAGGCTCAGGAATATCTTGAATTTCTTCGGTTCGTCGGCCGAAGCCGAACCGATCCCGGCAGCGAACGCCGCAGCGAGCGCGCCCGCGGCGATGCAGGTCGTCGTGAACAACCTTCTAAGAGTTCTCATGCGTATAACCTCCCTGTGGCGCCACGTTTGCCCGTGAGAACGTTCCCACGCCCAATTGCAGGAACGCCTTCGGCCGACCCGCTCGTGGCTTAGCGAGCCGGCCTGTTTCTCAATCTCGCTATCAGATCCTCTCGAAGCAGGAGCAGCGCTCCGATTATGATTGCCCCCTCGATCACCGTGCGCCATCCCTCTTCCATGCCAAGCGCGGAAATGACCGTGCCGAGCGTGGTGAGGAGGATCGCGCCCCCCACCGTTCCCGCGAAGCTGCCGCGGCCGCCGAGAATCGACGATCCGCCGATGACGACGGAAGCGATGCTCGGCAAGAGGTAGGAATCCCCCATCCGCAAAGTCGCGCCGTTCGCGTACCCGACCAGCATCATTCCCACGAAGCCCGCGCAAAGAGCGCTGATCGCGTAGGCGGCCATGATCGGCCGCCACGTCGCGACGCCCGCGATGCGGGCGGCTTCACGGTTGGCGCCGACCGCATAGAGCCGCCGCCCGAAGGCGGTCGCGCTCTGCAGCCCACAGGCGAGGAGAGCGAAGACGACAACGAAGATCAGAACCGCCGACACGGGGCCGATCGACCCCTTCATGAGCGCAAGGAAGGCCTCGGGCGAGGCGCCGCGAGGCGTGCCGCTCGTATAACCAAGCGCGGCGGAGGCAACGATGATGCCCATCGCCATCGTCATGATGAAGGGCGGAATGCTGAGCCAGATCACCCCGACCGCATTGAGCGCCCCGACGCAGGCGCAGATGAGGAGAACCGCGAGGATCAACACCCATTCCGATCCGAGCGATCCGTTCCAGGTGGTCGCGAGGACGCCGCCCAGCGTGATCATCGAGGCGACCGAGAGGTCGAGGCCGCCAACCAGGATGACAAGGCCCTGGCCGAAAGCGACGACGATCAGGAACGAAGCGAGCGTGATGATCGTATCGACCTGATCCCATGACCCGAGCGCCGGGCTTACGAAGCGTGAGGCGAGGATGAGGAGGATCGCGAGAGCGAAAATCGCCGCGGTGCTGATCGTCTCGGAGCGAATGCGTCCCGTCCGCCGCGTATCCGCGGGCGGCTGCAAAGCGGCGGACGGCCGGGCGCTCGTCACGCGCGCGCTCCGGTCGAGGCGAGGCGCGAGATGACGGAGCCGAACACGATGGCGAGCACCATGACGACGCCCTGGAAAATCCCGGTGTAGAACGACGACACGCCGCCTGAGAACAGCACCTTCTGCAAGAGCATCAGCGTCGCGGCGCCGATGATGGCGCCGACGAGGCTTCCTCTCCCGCCTGTCAGCGAGACGCCTCCGAGCGCGACGGCGGCGAAGGTCAACATGAGGAACGGGGTTCCTGCGGTGGGATTGCCGGTCGCGGTCTGCACGCTCAGCATGAAGCCCGCGAGTCCGTAGAGCAGGCCCGCGCCGACGAAGGCGACAAAGCGCGCGCGCACGACCGAAATCCCCGAGAGCGCCGCCGCCGTTTCATCCGCGCCGACCGCAAAAAGGCCAACGCAGCTGTCGGTGCGGCGGAAAAAAAACCATAAGGCCACGACCGCGAGCACGATGAGTCCCGAAATCGGGATGATCCCGAAGAGCACATCGGTCAGCGTGTAGCTCACCCAATCCGCGACCGTGCCGCCCGGCGCGTCCATGATGACGAGCGCGAGGCCCTGACCCATGATCATCGTGCCGAGGGTGGCGGCGATCGACTGCAGACGCAAGATCGCGACAAGGATTCCGTTGAGCACGCCGATCGCGCCGCCGACGCCAAGGCAAATCAGAAGGCTGACGAGCGCCCCGCTGGGCCCATCGACCGGATAGCTCGCCATGAGCACATTCGAGAGGGACACGACGCCCGCGACGGAGAGGTCGAAGCCTCTCGAAATCACGACGAGGCTCTCGCCGGCGGCGGCGATGGCGAGCGGCGCCGCATTGTTCGAGAGGTCGGTCACGCCCGACACGCTGAGCGCGCTTCGATCCCACAGCGCATAAAGCGCGAAGAGGATGACATAGAGAATAGCGACGACGCCGGCGCCATCGGTCAGACCACGCCGGATCGCCGCGCCCAGGTTCGAACCCGGCGCGCTCGGGGCGGCGGTGTCGAGATGCGCGCTCATGCGGCGGCTTCTCGGATGGAATGGCCGGTCAGCGCGGCGACGAGAATGCGCTCGTTGATGTCGGCGCCGGTGAGTTCGGCGAAGATCCGTCCGCCATAGACGACGAGGCAGCGGTCCGCGAGGTGAACGAGTTCGGGCAGTTCCGAGGAATAAAGCAGGACAGCACCACCCGACTCGGCGAAACTCCGGATGGCCGCATAGATCGACTGCTTCGTTCCGACGTCGACGCCGCGGGTCGGATCATAAAGCAAAAGGATCTTTGCGCCGGTCTGCATCGCGCGAGCCAGCAGGGCCTTCTGCTGATTGCCGCCGGAAAGGTCGCCGATCCGAAAATCGAGATAGCGCGGATTGAGGTCGACCTGGGAGGAGGATCCGGCCGCGGCCTCGCGCTCCAGGCGCTCCGAGACGAGACCCGCTCGCCCGATCCGCCCAATGACGGGAAGAACGATGTTGGACGCCGTCGCGAGAGCCGGGAAGATCCCTTCGGTCTTGCGCTCCTCCGGGAGAAAAGCGATCCCACGACCCGTCTTGAGCGCGACATCGGGACCGGAGAGTCGAACCGATGCGCCGTCCACCTTGACGGAACCGGACGTGAGCGGGGCAAGCCCGACGAGGGCGCGAAAGAGCGCGCGCTGTCCCTGTCCCTCGAGCCCCGCGACGCCGAGAATTTCGCCTTCGCGTAAGCTGAGCGAAATGTTCTTGAGGCTCCCTCCCGCCAATCCCTCGGCTTCGAGGACAGCGGGACGCGTCGACGTCTGCGGACGCGGCGCGACGCTGCATTTCCTGGGCCTGGCTGCGGCCGACCATCATCTCGAAAATGGTGTGATCGGTCGCGTCCTCAAGTCCGACCGTCCCGATGCTGCGGCCGTTGCGAAGCACCGTCGCGCGCTGGCAGAGTTCGCGGACCTCGGCCAGTCGATGCGAGATGTAAAGGACAGCCGCACCCGCAGCCGTCGCCTGACGAACGAGACCGAAAAGCCAGTCGGTCTCGGCCAAGGCGGCGGTCGGCTCATCAAGGATGAGCACCTTCGGGTCGCAGGCGAAGGCTCGCGTGATTTCGAGCCGCTGGCGCTCGGCGAGCGTCAGGCTCGCGACAACGGCGCCCGGCGAAAGACGCAAGCCGAAGCGCTCGAGGATGGCCGCGCCGCGCTTCTGGGTCGCCGCGCCTGACACCAGCCCCAGGCCTCCCTTCGGCTGTCGCGGCAAGGACAGATTCTGCGCCACCGTGAGGTTGGGGACGAGACTGAGCTCCTGAAAGGCTGTCGCCACGCCGCGCCGGCGCGCGTCGACAATCGAGTGCGGCCCATAGGGCTCGCCGCCCATCCCCATGGTCCCAACATCCGGCTTGACCACCCCGCTCAGGATCTTGACGAGCGTCGACTTGCCCGCCCCGTTCTCGCCTAAGAGGGCGTGCACCTCGCCGGCCTGAAGCTCGATCGAAACATCCTGAAGCGCGACGGTCGCGCCATAGGATTTCGATACGGAACGCACATCGAGTGCGCAGACCGCTCCTGACACGTCTCACTCCGAATCCGGCCGTCTTTCGACGGATGGGAACGTTTGCAGAGAACGATTGCATCGTGTCACTTTTCAGTCAACCGTCAATTTCACGAAAGGCGCTGGCCTTGCCCTTTGCAAGCCTTTCAAGGCCAATTCCTGAGGGGCTCGCAATGCGAGTCTCGTTGGGCCTCAGCTCGTCATCTTCCAGCTTCCGTCCGGCTGTCGGCAGCCGACGCCCTTGCCGCGGTTCGGCCGGCCGGCGACATAGATGGTCTGGGAATAGGCGCGGCAGCCGTCGCCCGTCGCGGCCCCCGGCTCGACAAAGCCGAACACGCCATGGTCCCCGCGCCACGAGCGCTTCTGACCGGAATCGAGCGCCCCGACCTGCGCCTGCCACGCCGCATCGCGGTCGTCATCCGTCAGCGACGCGCCGATCGGCCCGCCAAGGACGCCGCCGAGCGCGGCGCCGGTCGGAACCGCGGGCGCAGCTAATCCGGCGGGCGCAGGCGCGACCGTCGATGTGGCGGCGCCGGCTGGCGTCGTGGCCCCGGTGACTGGCGGCGCACCGTTCAACCCGACGTTTTGACAGCCGGCGAGGGCAATCGACGCAAGCGCGCTAATGAGAAGGGTCGCCCGCATGGATCGAATTCCTCCGGTTCGTCGCCCGACTTCGCTCACGACGCATCAGGCCTTATAGGCATGGCAGCCTTAAGATCGCCCGCAAACCCCCGAGCGGGCTTTCGTCGAGCTGAAGCGAGCCGCCATAGATCGAGGCGAGTTCGACGACGATCGAGAGGCCGAGCCCGGAGCCGGGTCTCGACTCGTCGAGCCTCTTGCCGCGCTCAATCGCAGCCGCGCGCGCGCTCTTGTCGAGGCCAGGACCGTCGTCGTCGATCTCGGCCACCAGAAAGCGCCCAGCGTCCTTGTGCTCCACCGTGGCGGCGCGCGCAGCATGGATCGACACCTTTTCGCGCGCCCATTTTCCCGCGTTGTCGAGCAGGTTGCCAATCAGGTCCGTGAGATCCTGGGCCTCGCCTCGGAACTTGAGGCCCGGCTGCATCTCGACATCGAAGGTCAAGGCCCGGTCGCCGTGCAGTTTTTCGTAAGTCCGGACAAGCCCCTCGACGACCGGCTTCACTTCCGTCGCCGCACCGAAGGTTCGGGCGCGGGCGGCGGCGCGGGCCCGGTCGAGATAGAACGTCACCTGCCGGCGCATGATGTCAGTCTGTTCGCGCACCTTTTCGGGCAAACTCGAGCTCTCTGAATCTGCCTCGTTCATCAAAACGCTGAGCGGCGTTTTGAGCGCGTGGGCGAGATTGCCGACCTGGGTGCGCGCGCGCTCGACGATCTCGCGGTTGGCGTCGATCAGCTGATTGACCTCGGCCGCCAGCGGAGCGACGTCCTGCGGAAATTCGCCTGCGATATGCTCGGCCTCGCCGCGGCGGATTGCGGCCACGCCTTCACGCAGGACCCTCAGCGGGCGCAGACCGAATCGAACCGCGAGCGCGGTCGAGCCGATCAGCGCCAGCGCGAGCGTCAAGAACGTCCCCGCGAGCCCCAATTCGAAGCTGCGCTCCTGCGCCTGGATCACGTCGGCGTTGGCGGCGACCTGCACCAGAAAGCGCCCATCGTCGCCCGCGTCGATCTGGCGCTGGATCATCCTCAGTTGATGCCCGCCTGGGCCAACCGCGTAGCCGCTCAGAATGGCGCCGTGATCGTCGCCCACCGCGACCAGTTGCGGCAATTGTGTCGCGAACAGCGACTTCGAGGCGCGGATTTCCGGCGGGTTCACGTCGGTGCGGGTGATCTGCCAGTACCAGCCCGAAAACGCGAGCTCGAATTGCGGCGCGATCGCCGCCTGCGAGCCCGCCTTTCCCTCTTCACTCGGAACCGCCACATTGGCGACCAGCGCTTTGAGATAGACGCCGAGCTGATCGTCGAAGTTGGCCTCGCTCCATTGCTTGTTGAGCGCGCTTAAGCCTAACCCTGCGAGCGCAAGGATGAGAATGCTCCAGAACGCCGCAGAGAGAAAAAGGCGCGAAGCAATCGAGCGCGCGCTGAGCGCCTTGAACATACAGCTTTACGGCACTTCGCGAACCGCTCCACGCGCTGCGCTCGTCGCGAACGCCGCATACGCGCGCAAAGCCGTCGACACCGCCCGCTTGCGCGGCTTCGACCGGCTTCCAGGCGTTCGCGCCCTTCGCCTCCATAGCAGCCCGGCGGCGGCCGAGCTCCGCCTCGGGGACGAGGAGGCTGATCGAGCGGGCGGGAATGTCGATCGCGATCATGTCGCCTTCTTCAACGAGGCCAATCGCCCCGCCCTCGGCGGCTTCCGGCGACACGTGGCCGATCGAGAGGCCTGAGGTGCCGCCGGAGAAGCGTCCGTCGGTGACCAAAGCGCACGCCTTGCCGAGTCCGCGCGATTTCAGATAGCTGGTCGGGTAGAGCATTTCCTGCATGCCCGGGCCGCCGCGCGGGCCCTCGTAGCGGATGACGACGACGTCGCCCGCCGCCACCTTGGCGCCCAGAATCCCCTGCACTGCGTCGTCCTGGCTCTCGAAGATGCGCGCCGGGCCTTGGAACTTGAGGCTGCCGGCGTCGACCCCCGCCGTCTTCACGATCGAACCGTCGAGCGCGATGTTGCCGTAGAGAACGGCGAGGCCGCCGTCCTTGGAGAAGGCATGCTCGCGGTCCCGGATGACGCCCTTGGCGCGATCCTCGTCGAGCGAGGGATAGCGCGCGGACTGGCTGAACGCGACTTGAGTCGGCACGCCGCCGGGCCCCGCAAGAAAGAATTCGCGCGTCGCGTTGCCGGTCGCGCCGCATGATGTCGTTGCGCGACAGCGCATGCTCGAGCGACTCGGCATGCACCATCCGGACGTCGCGATTAAGCAGACCTGCGCGGTCGAGTTCGCCGAGAATTCCCATGACCCCGCCGGCGCGATGGACGTCCTCGACATGCACATCCGCCACGGACGGGGCGACCTTGCACAGGCACGGCACGCGGCGCGACAGCCGGTCGATATCGGCCATGGTGAAGTCGATCTCGCCCTCGTGCGCTGCAGCGAGCAGATGCAGGACGGTGTTGGTCGAACCGCCCATGGCGATGTCGAGCGACATGGCGTTTTCGAACGCCTTGAAGGTGGCGATCCCGCGCGGCAGCGCGCCTTCGTCGCCCTCTTCGTAATAACGCCTCGCGAGATCGACGACGAGGTGGCCGGCCTCGACGAACAGGCGCCGCCGGTCGGCGTGAGTGGCCACCACCGTGCCGTTACCGGGCAGGGACAGTCCCAGCGCCTCGGTGAGGCAGTTCATCGAATTGGCGGTGAACATGCCCGAGCAGGAGCCGCAGGTCGGGCAGGCGGAGCGCTCGATCACCGCGACGTCGGCGTCCGAGACCTTGGAATCGGCCGCGGCGACCATCGCGTCGATGAGGTCGACTTTGCGCGTGCCCGTAGAGAGCTTGACCTTGCCGGCTTCCATCGGTCCGCCGGAGACGAACACCGCCGGGATGTTGAGGCGCATCGCCGCCATCAGCATGCCGGGCGTGATCTTGTCGCAGTTCGAGATGCAAACCAGCGCGTCGGCGCAATGGGCGTTGGCCATATATTCGACGCTGTCGGCGATGAGCTCGCGCGAAGGCAGCGAATAGAGCATGCCGTCGTGGCCCATGGCGATGCCGTCGTCGACAGCGATGGTGTCGAATTCCTTGGCGACGCCGCCCGCGGCCTCGACCTCCCGCGCGACCAGTTGGCCGAGATCCTTCAGGTGCACGTGGCCGGGCACGAACTGGGTGAAGGAATTGGCGATGGCGACGATCGGCTTGCCGAAATCGCCGTCCTTCATGCCGGTTGCGCGCCAAAGGCCGCGCGCGCCGGCCATGTTGCGGCCATGGGTCGAAGTTCGTGAACGATAGGAAGGCATGTCTCGCCTATTGGAGTGGGAAAAGGGGCGCTAGCACCCATTACCCGTCATATTCGCATTTTTTCGCGGTCGCCAGCAAGGGCGGGGCGCTCGGCCGGTCAACCGGGGCTGAAAAGACGAGGACGGGCTCGCCTGGAGGGGGCTCGCGCGCTTGATCATGCTCCCGCGAAGGCCGATCAGCTTACGGTGAGGACCACTTTTCCGGCCGGATGCTCCTTCTCCAGGAACTGCAGCGCCGCAGCCGCTTCCTCCAGCGGAAAGGTCTTGGCGATGACCGGCTTCACCCGGCCTGCGTCGATGAGCTGCCCGATCTCGGCGAGGTTCTCGCCGCTTTCCTCCACTGTGTATCGCAGGCCGCGCACGCCAAGCTCCGCGGCCCTTGCCTGCGAGGGCTCAGTCAGAGTCGAAACCAAAACTCCGCCCTTCTTCAGGACCTGCCACGAGCGCTCCTGCGTCTCGCCCCCAATGAGGTCGTAGACCATGTCGACCTGGCTGACTTCGTCCTCGAAGCGTTGCTTCTTGTAATCGATGACCTGATCGGCGCCGAGTTCGTGGGCGAAGTCGACGTGCTGGCTAGAGACAGTTGTTGCGACACGCGCTCCCTTGGCTTTCGCGAACTGGATCGCGAAATGACCGACGCCGCCTGATCCCCCGTGGATCAAAACCGACTGTCCTTCTTTGAGGCCGCCGTGGCGGAACAGCCCCTGCCATGCAGTCAGCGCAGCGAGCGGGACGGCCCCGGCGTGCACGGCGTCGATCGAATTGGGCTTAGGCGCAGCTTCCCCCTCCCGGACAATTGCATATTCGGCGTAGCCGCCGCGATCGATCGCGGGCATGGCGAACAGGGTGTCCCCATTTGCGAAACGGCTACTGGATGACCCGCGCTCAACAACCGTCCCGCAAACGTCACGCCCCAAGACATAAGGCAGCATGCCTTGCTTGACGGCCGGATACTTGCCGGACCGGATCTTGTGGTCGACGGGGTTCACTCCTGCAGCTGCAACCTTGACGAGCAACTCGCCTTCGCTCGGAACAGGCACGCGAACGACCTGCTCTCGGAGAACTTCCGGGCCCCCGAAGCCTTCAATTCGTTCGACCTTCATCGATGATGGGGCGTGCATGGGACACCTTTCTCTAATTTTGCCTTTCCTGAGGAAATTGCGTTCGAACTTTCACTGCCATCAAAAGCTCGTACGCTTGAGCTCTAGCGATGGTTCTGAGGTTGTTCGCGAGGCGTTGGATCGAAAACTCCGTGGCGCGGTCGCTGTTCCGCCAGCTGCGCCTTTCGCCCGCCTGCTCACTACGAGAGCCTCCCGCACGTTGTCGGCGATCCCGATCGACGTTTAATCGCTGCTCAGATCGCTAAGATTCCACGGTCGGTCGCCAATCTTTTGACGCGGCGCGCGCCGTGGCGAGACGGCGTCAGCTCTGAGCGGGTTTAGGGGACAACCTGATCAAGTCGTTGAGCTTCGGTCGGGTATTGCTTAGCCGCATAGAAGGACGCGTTTTGTCGGCCGCCCAGCGCCTCCTGCGTAAACTGGATCAGGTGCCACGCGACGAAGCCCATGCCAAAAATTGGCTCGATTTGGCCGCGGCGGAGCGCATGCCACGCGGCGCGCCAGAACGCTGCTCGGTAATCCGATAAGATTCCGATCCGCCAGACGATGTTCCAGCCGAGCGTCAGACCGCGCTTCAGATTAATCTTGGTGAGCTTGCCCTTTGCCGGCAACCGCAAGCGGTTCGCGTAGGTCGCGTCGACCTGATGGCGGAAGCGCGCGAACAGGCGCTCGGGCGCGTAGGCATAAGCGATCGTGCGACGCCAGCTCGCCAACACTTCGCCGCGCGGGCGAAGGAATTCACATTCGATTCCAGATCTTGCGATTCCAGATCTTGGTCGGTGACCAGCCGGCCCTCTCGCGCCAACCTGTCCCATAGGGGAGTCTTTGGCAAAGCTTGCAGAACGTTGATCGTGAAGATGGGTATCTGCGAGCGGTCGATGAACTCGATCAGCCTGGCCTCAGATTGGTCCGTCTCGAGATCGAGCCCCATAATGATGCCGGAGGTGACCTCGAGTCCGTAGCGGTTCAAGGTTTCGATGGCCTCCAACATCGGCAAGGACGCATTGTGGGCCTTGTCGATTCCCGTCAAAACCTCAGGCTCGGGCGTCTCGATCCCGACGAAGACCGTGAGGAAGCCCGCCTCACGCATAAGCGCGAGAATGTCGAGCTGCTTGGCGATGTTCAAGGTCGCCTCACAGGCGAATTGCAGCGGATATCCGCGCCGCTTCTGCCAGTCGATCAGATGCGGCAAGAGATCGCGCGCCGCTTTGCGGTTGCCAATGAAATTATCGTCGACCAGATAGACCACCGGCGGATGGGCTGGCTGGGAAATGAAGGCGTCAAGCTCAGCAAGAAGCTGCGCGGCCGACTTGAAACGCGGCTGCCGACCATAGAGGGCCGGAATGTCGCAGAACTCGCACCGGTATGGGCAGCCGCTGGAGAATTGCAGCGAGCCGATGAGATAGCGCGCGAGCGGCACGGCGTCGTAGCGCGGAAGCGGAAAGCTCGACAGCGGGAGCCGTTCGAGCGTTTCGAACCGCTGTTGAGCGGGCGGCGGTTCGACACTGACCTCAAGAACCGCGATCAGCCGGTCAGTCGCGTCACCGATTTCCCCGATGTGGAGATAGTCGAACTCCGGATAAGTCTCGGGGCTGCTCGAAACGGCGGAGCCGCCAAGAACCGTTAGCTTCCCGCACGACTTGGCGCGGCGCTGGATATCGCGAATTTGCGCTGACTGAATATGCATGCCGCTTATGAAAACAACATCGGCCCAATCGAAGTCTGAGCGCTCGGCGGGCTCGATATTTTCATCGATGAAACGGACCTGCCAGGTCTCGGGCAAATAGGCGGCGACGATCAGCAAGCCTTGGGGCGGCATGAAGGCGCGCACGCCGGGGACGAACGCGAATGCATGAGCGAAGGTGCCGAAGGAAGGCGCGTAGGCCGGAAAAACGCACAGGATGTTGCGGCTTTTCTTGACGGGAACGGAGCAGCGCAAGCAAGCCTCCTCACGCCAGCATCGGTCCAACTCGCCTCAATGGCGGCAGGATGGCGGCGCGTGCGAACTCTTTCTCCACCATCGTCGTCCATCGGCCCGGTATGCCCGCCCGAACGCCTCAGCCTCAAACTAGGCCTGGACACGATCGCGATCATCTTTTGCGTGCTGATGATCTACGAAATTGTCGGCTTCCCCACCGATGCCGGAAGCTGCTGCGGCGCCTGGTTCCAGCGGGGTCAATTCGTAGATGATCATCAATTCAATCATGATCGAAAATCCCGCCGCAATCCGCGCACGGAATCCTGCTTTCGCGATCAGCTTGCCGAGAAAATGCAGGTCGGAATCCGATGACAGAAGGACGTACATTGTGCCGGATGGCTTGAGCCGCTGGCGCGCCTGGTCGAAAAGCGACATGATATCCCGATACCCCGGCCCGGCGACCCAGGCTCGGTCGGCGATGTCGCGCGGCTCGCCGGAAAAAAACGGCGGATTGGATAGGATCACGTCGAACAGGAAACCCGGCGCCAGCGCAGACATTAGGTCCGATCGGACCGCGGTGACGCGGTCGCCAAGACCATTGGCGCGGGCGTTGTCCGTCGCGGCATTGACAGCCTTGGGATTGATGTCGAGCGCGACCACCGTGGCTCCTGCCCGCGCTGCGGCCAAGGCCAATATGCCGCTGCCCGTCCCAACGTCGGCGACATTCTTAGCCGCGAGGTCGATCGTGGAAAGAAACCGCGCGAAGAACTCGCTGGTCAAAAACAACTTGGGGTGAAACACGGTCGGATAAACGGCGAGACGAAAGCCCGCCGCCCGCACCGTGCGCGTGGATTGTCTGTTCAGTATGAATTTATGGGATAAGTAATGGACGCTGTTACGAAAAGCGAGCCTCAGCTTCCCTGGCGGGGCCTTCCAGCGACCTAGCCCGCAAGAGGCGGCGTTGAAGTGAACCAGCTGATCGTAGGTCGTCATCGGCAATCCCCACATCATCCCTCAACAGGAAGGGCTGCGTAATGGTTCCTTGCGAATCTGCGCGACCTATGAATTTTCGTCGGGCCTGCGTGGTTTTCCCATGAGCGCGGGCTGAAAGAGTGCGGCCGAGGCAAGCGTGCAAGCGAGCGATAAGGCCAGCAGCTTGCCCATGCTTGCCGTGCCGGGGTGGCTGGAAAAGGATAGGCTTCCGAATGCGATTGCGGTCATGAGAGCGCTAAAAAGCACTGCTCGGGTCAGGGGAGATTGCAAAAAATCGGATTGTCCCGACCGCCACGCCATCACATAGTAAATCTTGAACGCCACGCCCACGCCAAGCAGGACCGGCAGCGCTATGATGTTCGCGTAGTTGAGCGGAAAGTTCAGGAGCGCGCACACTTCTAGCGTGACCAGGGCCGCCACCAGGAGCGGCACGAGCGTCAGCAGCACGTCGCTCGCCCTTCGGAGGGCGATCCAAAGCAACACGGCGATCGAGACGAGCGCGCAGACGGCTGCCACAAGGAAAGCGTGGATGATCGTCGCGCCCCATTCGAGTTGACCGATCGCCGGCCCCGTCGCCGTGGGCTCGGCCTTCATCACAGCCTGGGCGAATTCGCGTGTCGAGACCCCGGTTTTCGGGACCAGTTCCACGCGCGCACGGCCGTCAGGGCTCACCCAGGAGCGGCGAATGGCTTCGGGGAGAGTTGCGCGGCTGACGCCTTCCGGCCGCAACGCATGGCGAAGGGCTTCCAGGTCCATGACCAGCGGTCGGGTCAACACCGTCTGCATCGAGTCCCGCACGGGCGGTGGCGCTGCCGCGAGCTTGTCGAGATCGGCAGAAAGACGCTTTGCGGCATCGCCGCCTGGACCGGGCACAGCGTCCGCCAACAACAAGAGGTTCTGGGCCCCGCTCTTCAGGGCTGCGATATTGCCTGCGTCGCTTGGCGGCGCCGGACGCTGGGATGGGTTTAAGACGGCGTCGAGTTTGTCGGCTGCATTTTTAATCGCGGCAATCTTGCCGGGTTGGCCTTCAGGGACGAAGGTGTCGATCGTCCTCGCTTGTCCGACTTCCGGCAGCATCGACAGCTTTTTAGCGGCAGCTGCGGCGGCGTCGGGTGAGGCAGCGAGGATCTCCATCACATTGGCGTTCATAAGGGGGTCCTGGCTGAGTTCGCGGTAAGTCGCCATTGCCTCTTCATGAGGATTACGCAGGTCGAGTGGGTTGAAATCGAACTGCAAACGCGGCAGCAGCGGCAGGCCGGCGATGACGACGAGTGATGTCGCGACGACAACCGCGATGCGATGGCGTCCGAGGAACCGATCGACCGGCGCCATGGCGACGTAGCCGAGCGGATGCGGCTCCGCAGGCGGGCCGAACAGCCGAAGAAGGGCCGGCAGGAGGAGCATGCTCGCCAGATAGGCTATCGCCATGCCACAGCCCGCGATGACGCCGAGTTCGGCCATGCCGATGTAGCTGGTTGGCAGGAACGACATGAAACCGGCCGCGGCCGATGCCGCAGCCAAGGTCAGCGGAGGGCCCACGCCAAGGCCCGTAAGCGTCAGGGCCTTCCGCAGTTCACCGCACTTTCTGCGCTCATCGCGGTAGCGAACGCTGAACTGGATCGCAAAATCGGCTCCAAGCCCAACGCATAAAACAGCAAAAGCAAGCGAAATCGGGTTGAATGCCCCGACGATCAGCAGTCCGGCCGCTGCGGTGATCGCAAGGCCGGCGCCCAACGTCAGCGAGACAGCCAGCACGATCTTGGCCGAGCGTAGAGCCAACCACAGGATCACAAGGATGAGCGCCGCGGTGACGACGCCGTTGATCGCAGCGCCTTGTTGGAGCGACGCGAATTCCTGGTCAACGATCGGAACAGGCCCGGTCAGCCTGAGCCGGGCATGAAAATCGGATGCGAGATTCGCTCGCTCGCCGGCCTCGCGGATCGCCGCCGTCGCCTGACGGCCCGGCTCCAATGCGCTGAAGTCGAGTTTCGGCCAGATCGCGATGAGCCGGCGCCTGTCGCCCGGCTTCGCAGGGTCGCCTTGCAGAAATTCCTTCCAGGAAAAGCTGGTGGGCCGGCCCGCCAGCACGCTCTCGACGGTATCGGCGAGCTTGTTCAGCGTTTGCGGCATGCTGTCGAACATGCCCATTTGGGCAGCGCCGAGGCTCAGCGAAAACGCCTGGATCAGACCCCGCAGGCTCGGGTCCGCCGCCAAGATCGCGAGGCTCGGACTTGCCCCCTCAAGCTGGGTCAGAGTGGCGTTGAGATCCGGCATATCGAGAAACAGCAGCGCCTCGCGCTCAAAAAACCCTCCCCCGCCAAGCTCCTCGATCGAGCGGAAGAGTCCGTTTTGTTGCGATAGCTGATTGGCCAGCGCGGTCGCGGCGGCGCCCGCCAATTCCGGTGTGGGCGCGTCAACGACCGCGAGGATCCCTTGCGTGCTCTGCGGAAATGCGGACTCATAGGCCAGTTCCCGCTGCCGCCAGGGCAGATCGGCCGAGATCAATGCATTGACGTCAGTGTCGATAGCAAAATGCCGGGCGACATAGACGCCGGAGGCCGCGGTCAGGATGACGAAGGCAATGATGATCTTGAGCGGATGATACGAAGTCCATCCAACAAAAAGGCGAGCCAGCGTGGTCAAAGGAGAATTCGACGCGGCGCCTCGCGGCGCATCCGCCTCCGGCAACGTCCCATTTACGGCCATCGCCAGACTCCGAAAACGTGATCGCGGGGCGAAAGCACCGTAGATGAGGACGGCGCGGCAGGCCACGCCGGTCTAGGAACCGTCCTTCTGTCCTTGAACAGGCTTCGGCGTGGAATGATCCTTCTTTGGCGTCGCGTGGATTTGCTGCCGCGGCGGAGGCTTTGGATATTCGGGGTCCGTTTCGGCGAGCCGCTTCCACGTCTGGCTCTGGCCAAACAGCGTAAGCCCGACATATCCGCGAACCGTGAGCGTCTGATTATCAGGCGATAGCGTCAGCTGGACGCTATACTGCGAGCCATTGCGAGGATCGAGGATAGTGCCGCCTGCATAATTCAGCCCGTCACGCTTCGCGTTTTGAATTAGGCGCAGCCCAAGGACCGGCTGGTCTTTCCGATCATCGGTACAGCCCGAGCAGACCGGATCGACCGGATCGCCTGGCTTTGGATACATCTTGACGATATATCCGTCCCACAATCCGGCTTTCTCTTTGAAGCTGATGAGACCGCCGACGTAGCCAGTGCCGTTGTCGATTTGCTGCCAAACCCCCTCGATTGTCGGAGGGTCGGCGAAAGCGGAAGTCGCAATGGACGCGCACAGAAGCGCTGTGACAATTAGCAGGCTCTGATTGTGAATTCCGTTCATCGCAGTGTTCCGTTCTCAGGTCAGCAATCCCGCCAACGCTGAAGAAAAGGTATGGCCATATCGCGGCGTTACGAGTGTGACGTCCCGGAAGGAACCGCTTTGGAGCTCGAAAGTTCAAGGTGGACCCATCGCGCAGCCGGGCGCCCGCCCCCGGATCGCAGGCGAGCGCGGCGGTTGGCGACACTCGTTAACTTTAGGAAAGCCTATGAGAAACCTACCTTGCTTGATTCTCACATCTTTTCTGATGCTCGCCCCCGTCGCCGCGATCGCCCAGGATCAGGGAACAGCCGATGAGCGCCAAGCCTGCGAGCCCGATGTCAATCGCCTGTGTAGCGAGTTCATACCCGATCGAGACAAGATCATTGTGTGCCTTAACCAAAAGGTGCGGCAATTGAATCCTGCATGCCGGAGCGTCATTCTGTTTTACGCGCAGCAGCAGATCTGCGCCGGTGACAGCAGCCGCCTATGCGGCGAGTTCGCGCAAGACCGCGAAAAGACGCTCGCTTGCTTGCACGGGAAAACTCAGATGCTGAGCGCGTCGTGCCGGCGCGCTCTTAGCGTCTACGAACGGGAGCGGAGATGAGCTTGCAGACGATAGAGCGCGAAAAGCGCACGGCCGGTAAGCCCATAGAATTGCGCTCAGAACAGTGGAACTCCGTCTGAAGGGGCCCTCTTCCGAACCGCCCTTCTGGAGGCTTGCCCCCTGAGGCGTCGCCTCATCTTTGTGCCTCCGCAGTGTCGCTCACGCGAGTTCTCGTTGTGGCCATCGGCGATTTTGATTTTTGAGCCGTCGGCCAGTTGGGGTGGAGCGCTCATGACGAGCTTCTCGCCTCCGTCGAGCCCGGATTTGACGTCCACCGTCGTTCCAAGATCGCGGGCGATTTCGATCTTGCGCATCTTGACCGTCGCGTCTGGCTGGACGACCGCAACCTGCATGCCCTTCTGGTTGAAAATGAGCGCATCTGCGGGGACGTTCACTATTGGCGTCGTGCGCGGGATGGCCAGAGACACATTGACATAGAGGCCGGGCCGAAGCGACGCCGTCCGGGTTCGGCACGTCGACCTCGGCGGTCATGGTGCGCGAGGAGTAGAGCAACGCCACAGTGCTGCGGGCGACCTTGCCCGGGAACATCCGTCCGGGCATTTCGGGAACCGTCGTCTTGGCTTCGACCCCGTCGCGAACGCCTTGAGAGGCGTATTGCGGAACCTCGATCGCGACGCGCAGAAGGTCGTCCAACTGAATGACCGGAACCGCGGACGCGGCGAACCTCATGATGACCGGCGGCTGGATGCCGGGCGGCATGACGGCGCGAATGGAGTTGGTGGCGGCGACGACTTGCGAGATCGCAAGGTCAATGCTGACGTTGTTTTCGAAGTAGATACGTTCGATCGTCGTTCCCTGCAGCGTCGTGCTTTCCATGCGGCCAATGCCGTTGACGTTGTTGGAAAGCGCAAACTCGCTGTAGGTGGTTACGCGCGAGGCCATGTCGGTGGGATCGAGGCCGGTATAGGTCCATACGACCACGACGACTGGGATATCGACGTTCGGCAGCACGTACTCCCTGTTGGCGACAACGGAAGCGCCAACTCCGCCGAGCAGGATGAAGAACGGCCCGCAAAGACTTCGAGAGACTGTGCCGACAATACGGACATTTGAGCGCGAAGCGGTTTTACCCAGGTTCATTCGGCCGATCTCCAGCCGGACAAACGCGCTACCGCCTCGTGTGTTGCCCCAACCTGTATCGCGATATGTCAATCAGGCGTAATCAGGCAGTTGGTCGGCGGCTTCAGTGGAGAGGTCGCATTACACGAAAGCGGCGATGCACGGCTCACGGCTCTGGTCGCCTGGACCGGCGCAAGCGGCGCCAACCGACGCCAAAATGCATGCGAAGAACCCAACACGATTTAGCTTTCACAGTCCTACACAGCTCTTTCGCTCAATTTCACGAGACCCGGCCGGATGCGTTGCGCCCGCGCCGGCATAAGGACTATGAAGTCGGCGCGACGGGTCAGTCAGCGCCTCCGCAAGGCGCAGCCCGCGGGGGCGGGAGGAGAGATGATGACCGAACTCGGCGTCGTCAGACGCAAGGTCAAGCGGGCGGAGCGAGCCGCCGTCGAGGCGCTCGGGCGCTGTGGCGTCGCGACCGTGCATGAGGCGATGGGGCGCCTCGGCCTCATGAAGCCCTATATGCGGCCGATCTATCCGGGCGCGCTCGTCTCCGGAACGGCCGTGACGGTTCTCCTGCACCCGGGCGACAATTGGATGATGCATGTCGTCGCGGAGCAGATCGAGCCCGGCGACATTGTCGTCGCCGCGATCACCGCCGAATGCACCGACGGCTATTTCGGCGATCTTTTGGCGACGAGCTTCATGGCCCGCGGCGCCAAAGGCCTCGTTATCGACGCCGGGGTGCGCGACGTGAAGGCTCTGACCGAGATGGGCTTTCCGGTCTGGAGCAAGTGCGTCAGCGCCAAGGGCACGGTGAAGGCGACGCTGGGCTCGGTCAATGTTCCGGTCGTCTGCGCCGGCGCGGCGGTGAACCCCGGCGACGCGATCGTCGCCGACGATGACGGCGTGGTGGTCGTGCCGGCCGAATGGGCGAGCAAGACGGCCGAGGCGGCGAAAGCGCGCGAGGCCAACGAGGGCGAGAAGCGCGCCAAGCTCGCAGCGGGCGTGCTCGGTCTCGATATGTATAAGATGCGCGAGCCGCTCGAGAAGGCGGGGCTCAAGTATGTCGACTGAAGGCGCTCGACAAGTGAACGACGCCGGCAAGCCGGTCACCGGGCCATTCGCGAAGACCCAGGGCTGGCTCGACTGGTTCGATCGCCCGAGTCGCCCAAGCTTTTCGCTTCCGCCCGGAGCCATTGACGCGCATTGCCATGTGTTCGGACCGGGGGCTGAGTTCCCTTACGCGCCCGAGCGCAAATACACCCCTTGCGACGCCAGCAAGGCGCAATTGTTCGCTTTGCGCGACCATCTCGGCTTCGACCGCAACGTGATCGTCCAGGCGACCTGTCACGGCGCCGACAACAGCGCGATGGTCGACGCCCTGCTTTCGAGCAACGGCAAAGCGCGCGGCGTCGCGACCGTCAGGCGCGACGTGACCGACGCAGAGCTCAAGCGGCTTCATGAGGCGGGCGTGCGCGGCGTGCGGTTCAATTTCGTCAAGCGGCTGGTCGACTTCACGCCGCAGGACGAACTCAAGGAGATCGCCGAACGCATTGTCGAGCACGATTGGCATATCGTCGTCTATTTCGAGGCGGCGGACTTGGCCGAGCTTGAGGATTTCCTCTCCGAGCTGCCGACCACCATTGTCGTCGACCATATGGGCCGGCCGGACGTGACCAAGCCGGTCGACGGCCCGGAGTTCGCGCGTTTCCTCAAGTTCATGGACGAATACGAGAACGTCTGGTGCAAGGTGACCGGCGCCGAGCGCCTTTCGGTTTCCGGCCCGCCGGCGCTGAACGGCGAACGGAACCCCTATCGCGACGTGGTCCCGTTCGCACGCAAGGTGGTCGAGGAATTTCCGGGGCGGGTGCTGTGGGGCACCGATTGGCCCCATCCCAACCTCAAGGACCACATGCCCGACGACGGGCTCATGGTCGACATCATCCCTCATATCGCTCCCGCAGCCGATCTTCAGGACCTGCTCCTGGTCGACAATCCAATGCGGCTCTACTGGCCTGAGGAGAGGAGACGCTGAACCATGGCGCTCGACAAGCCCTATTCCGACATTCCCGGCACGACCGTCTTCGACGCCGATCAGTCGCGCAAGGGCTACTGGCTGAACCAGTTCTGCATGTCGCTGATGAAGCCCGAGAACCGCGCCCGGTTCAAAGCCAACGAGCGCGCCTATCTCGACGAATGGAAGATGACCGAGGAGCAGAAGCAAGCCGTTCTTGCGCGCGACCTCAATCGCTGCATCGAGCTCGGCGGCAACATCTATTTCCTCGCCAAGATCGGCGCGACCGACGGCAAGAGCTTCCAGCAGATGGCCGGCGACATGACCGGCATGACCGAGCAGGAATATCGCGACATGATGATCAGGGGCGGCCGGAAGATCGACGGGAACCGCAGGATCGGAGAGCACGGCGACGCTCAGCGCCCGCGGAAGCCGTGACGGTCCTTATGACTCTTCGGACAAGAGATTGAACATGGCCCGCATCACCGCTTCCCTTTACACTTCGCACATTCCCGCCGTCGGCGCCGCCTTCGACCTCGGCAGAACTGAGGAAGATTATTGGAAGCCGGTCTTCGCCGGATATGATTTCGACAAGCAATGGATGAAGACGCATAGACCCGATGTGATCGTCGCCGTCTACAACGATCACGCCACCGCCTTCAGTCTTGCGATGATCCCGACCTTCGCGATCATGACCGGGCCGGAATTCAATCCCGCCGACGAAGGCTACGGCGCGCGCCCCGTGCCGAAAGTCATCGGCGACCCGGAGCTTGCCTCGCATATCGCCTCGGAGGTGATCCAGCAGGATTTCGACTTGACCATGGTCAACGAGATCGACGTCGACCATGGTCTCACCGTTCCGCTGAGCTGCGTGTTCGGCGAGGTCAAGGAATGGCCGTGCAAGATCATCCCCTTCGCGGTCAATGTCGTGCAGCACCCCGTGCCCTCGGGGGCGCGCTGCCTGGCGCTCGGCCGGGCGATCGGCAAGGCGATCATGAGCTATCCCGAGGACATCAACGTTCATATCTGGGGCACCGGCGGCATGAGCCATCAGCTTCAGGGGCCGCGCGCCGGCCTCATCAACAAGGAGTGGGACAATTCCTTCCTCGACCGGCTGATCGATGATCCGAATGGCCTGTCGAAGACGCCCAACATCGAATACATCCGCGAGGCGGGATCCGAAGGCATCGAACTCGTGATGTGGCTGGTTGCGCGTGGCGCGATGGCGGATGTCGTCGCCGGCGGCCCCAAGCCGAAGGTCGCGCACCGGTTCTATCATGTGCCGGCGTCGAACACGGCGGTCGGCCATCTCATTCTGGAGAACGCGGCGTAGCGGTCAACCCGTCGTTGTGAGCCATAGGGCGTCGAAAGACGCCCGTCCTTCCGGACGGGCTATGGCGAGGCAATCCAGGGGAACGCAGGGCGACCCGGACTCCTGGATCGCCGCGTCGCTTCGCTCCTCGCGATGACGATCCTGGTCGACTCTAGCCTTTGGAGACCTCGATGCCCAAGACACTCAAAGTCGCGCTTGCCGGCGCCGGCGCCTTCGGCCTGAGACACCTCGACGCGATCAGGCTGATCGACGGGGTCGAGGTCATCTCGGTCGTCGGCCGCGAGCTCGACAAGACCAAGGAGGCGGCGGCGAAATATGGCGTCGGACACGCCGCGACCGATCTCGCCGAGACGCTCAAACTGCCGGGACTCGATGCGGTCATCCTCGCGACGCCGACGCAAATGCACGCCGCGCAGGCGCTTCAGTGTCTCAAGAGCCGGCAAGCATGTGCAGATCGAGATTCCGCTCGCCGACAGCTCTGAAGGACGCCGAAGCGGTGGTCGCTGAGCAGAAGAAAACCGGGCTCGTCGCCATGGTCGGCCACACCCGCCGCTTCAACCCGAGCCATCAGTTCGTGCGTCGGCGCATCCTTAACGGTGACTTCCATATCCAGCAGATGGACGTGCAGACCTTTTTCTTCCGCCGCACCAACATGAACGCGCTCGGCGAGCCGCGATCGTGGACCGATCATCTGCTCTGGCATCACGCCGCGCACACCGTTGACCTCTTCGCCTATCAATGCCGCTCGCCAATCGTCAAAGCCAACGCGCTGCAAGGGCCCATCCACCCCACGCTCGGCATCGCCATGGACATGAGCATCCAATTGAAAGCCGAGAACGGCGCGATCTGCACGCTCTCGCTGTCGTTCAACAACGAGGGGCCGCTCGGCACCTTCTTCCGCTACATCGGCGACACGGCGACCTACATCGCCCGCTACGACGATCTCTTCACCGGCAAGGACGAGAAGATCGACGTGAGCAAAGTCGACGTCAGCATGAACGGCATCGAATTGCAGGACCGCGAATTCTTCGCCGCCATCCGCGAGGGCCGCGAGCCCAACGCAAGCGTCGAGCAGGTCATGCCCTGCTATAAGGTATTGGATCAGCTGGAGAGGCAACTCGCGGCGGGCTGACATTTCGTCCCCCTCGCGCCTTGGCTCCCTAGCTGGAGCGCTATCGCGCGGACTGCGGTCGTTCCCGAGGCGGCCCTTGTAGGGGCGCTACCCGGCCGAAGGCGACCTTTAGGTTCGACGCGATGAAAGGGCGATAAGCGCCAGGGAGCGGTCCTTCATCGCAGGCGTTCCGTCGGGCCTTCGCCGTGACGCCATTGCAAACGCGTCACTCAATTCCTGTGGAGCAGCTTGCGCGGCTGCGCCCGGTATGCTCCCTGAGCGAGCCTCGGTCGCGAGCCAGCATATCGGAGAGTTCTAATGAAACCCATTCACTGGCTGGCGGTCATTCCGTTCATCGGCATGCTTGCCGGTCCGGCAGTCCATAACGAGGTTGATCCATTCATCCTGGGCATGCCTTTCCCCCTCGGCTGGATCGCGGTCTGGGTCGTGCTGACGGCGATCATCATGGCCGTCGTCTATCTGATCGATCCGGCCAACCGCGAGGACGCGCCATGACCGCGGCTCTGGCCCTGATCGCGCTCGCCGCGCTGGCCGCCCTGGCTCTGGGCCTCGTCGCCCGCGCCGGCAGGGACATGGACCTCGAGCAATGGGCGGTGGGCGGGCGCGGCTTCGGCTGGGTCCTCGTCTTCCTGCTGCTGGCCGGCGAAATCTACACCACCTTCACCTTTCTGGGCGCGTCCGGCTTTTCCTACGGGCTCGGGGCTCCGGTCTATTACATTCTCGCCTACGGCTCGCTCGCCTACGTGATCGCCTATTTCCTGCTGCCTCTGGTGTGGAGCTACGGCCGTCAGCACGGCCTGCACTCGCAGCCGGATTTCTTCGTCCGCAAATATGCGAGCCCGTCGCTGGGCGTGCTGGTCTCGATTGTCGATCTGGTGGCGCTGATCCCCTATCTGGTGCTGCAGCTCACCGGCCTCGGCATCATCGTCACAGCGGCGAGCTACGGCGCCATCCCCAAGGATGCGGCGATCTGGATCGGCGCCGCGATCGTCACGGTATATGTCATGATGTCCGGCATCCGCGGCTCGGCCTATACGGCGGTGGTCAAGGACATCCTGATCCTTGGCGTGGTGCTTTTCCTCGGCATCTATCTGCCGTTGCATCTCTACGGCGGCATCGGCCCGATGTTCGAGCAGATCGCCGCCGCCAAGCCCGGCTTCCTTGTCTTCCCGGCAAGCGGGCAGAGCGTCGCCTGGTTCATCTCCACCGTGCTCTTGACCGCTGTCGGCTTCTTCATGTGGCCGCAATCCTTCGCCGCCGCCTACTCGGCGAAGGACGCTCGCGTCTTCCGGCGCAATGCGATCGCCTTGCCGATTTACCAGCTCATACTGCTGTTCGTGTTCTTCGTCGGCTTCGCCGCGGTGCTGCAAGTGCCCGGACTGAAGGGGGCGGACACCAATCTCGCGCTGTTCAAGCTGGCGACGCAGGAGTTCTCGCCGACTGTGGTCGGCCTGATCGGCGCCGCGGGCGTCTTCACGGCGCTGGTCCCCGGCTCGCTGATATCGATGACCGCGGCGATGCTGCTTTCCAAGAACCTGATTGGCCTCTTGCGTCCGGAGGCGACCGACGCTCAGACCGTGGCCCTCGCCAAGTGGCTCGTGCCCGTCGTGATGCTGGTCGCCGTCTATTTCAC
The DNA here is from genome assembly GCA_963725195.1 of uncultured Alphaproteobacteria bacterium. Taxonomy (GTDB): domain Bacteria; phylum Pseudomonadota; class Alphaproteobacteria; order Rhizobiales; family Beijerinckiaceae; genus Roseiarcus. The sequence continues at coordinate 105,159 of CAVRXX010000010.1, forward strand.
CTTGACCGGCAACGCGACGATCGTGACGATGCTTTTGGTGGGGTACAGCTTCGTCACTCAGCTCTTTCCGGCCGTCGTTATGAGCCTGATGCCGCGCAATCCGATGACGCCGGCCGGCGCCTTCGCCGGAATTCTGCTCGGCGCGGTCGTCGCCGCGGTCCTCAGCTTCACCCACGCGACCGTCGGCTCGCTGTTCCCTGCCCTGCCGCAGGCGATCCGCGACCTCAACGTCGGCATTATCGCGCTTGCCGCGAATATCGTCGCGATGGTCGTCGTCAGCTCGGTGACCAGGCCGGGCACGGTCCCGGCCGGCGCCGTCTGAAGGCGGTCCTGCTCCGCGACGACACCGCTGATCGCCCGCGCGCTGCTCGCCTGCCGTGACGATAGCCCCGTTCGCGCCTCGACTTTCGAGGGGCGGCCGGCGAAGGCAGATCGCAGCATGAATACGAACGTCTCGTCGGGGCCGTGAGGGCTATTTCGCGCTCGCCATGGAATGACGGCTATGTCGGGGACTGCGGTCGTTCCCGAGCCGACCCTTCTAGAGGCGCTTTCTGCTGCCTCTGCAAGCGAGATTGACAGGCTTATTGAATTGCCCTTAGCTCGCCGCACTAGCTAGCAAGCACGGAGCGAACTTCCAACCGCTCTCCGCGGGCCAACGAGGCCACTGGCGGAGATCGGAATCGCTTCGGCCGTGTTGACGAAGCCCGCGTCCGGCGCGGACGCGTCCAATTCGGCCAGGGCGGAACGCTTCGCGGGAGGATCGGGTCGATGGAGGTTGGCGCGCGCGTCGTCGGCGCGGTCGGTTCGGCGGACGGGCGGCCGCAGGCGGCGGACGCCGGCGAGCTGTTGCAGGTGAGCGGCGTCTTCAAGAGCTTCGGCGGCACCGAGGCGCTGGCCGACGTCGGCATGACCCTCAACGCCGGCGAAATTCTCGCGCTCCTCGGCGAGAACGGCGCGGGCAAGTCGACGCTGATCAAGATTTTGGCCGGCGTCTACACGCTCGACGCCGGCGCCATCCGCTTTCGCGGCGTCGACGCCGCTCACGCGCTGCGCCGCTTGCCGATCGCCTTCATCCATCAGGACCTCGGCCTGATCGACTGGATGACGGTGGCCGAAAACATCTGCATGACGCTCGGCTTTCCGCGCCGCCTTGGCCTGATCGATCAGGACGCGGCGCGCCGCCGCGCCGCGCGCGCGCTCGACGCGCTCGGCGCCGACATCGATCCCGACACGCGCATCCAGAATCTGAGCCGCACGGAAAAGTCGCTGGTGGCGATCGCCCGCGCGCTCGCGGCCGAGCCCGAGATCCTTGTCCTCGACGAACCGACGGCAAGCCTGCCCGCCGACGAGGTGAGCCGGCTGTTTTCCGCGTTGCGCCGGCTGCGCGCCCGCGGCGTCGCGATGATCTACGTCTCGCACCGTCTCGACGAAGTGTTCGAGATCGCCGACCGCATGATCGTGCTGCGCGACGGGCGCGTCGCGGGGGAACGGGAGGTCGCGAAGACGACGCCGGACGAAACGATTCTTCTCATCGTCGGGCGCGAGCCGTCGCAGGTCTTCCGCCGCCCGCCCGAGCGCCACGGCTCGCCGCGGCTTGCCCTGCAGTCGGTCATGGTGGCGGAGGTCGGGCCGATCGAATGCGAGATCCACTCGGGCGAGATCGTCGGTCTGGTCGGGCTGCGCGGCGCGGGGCAGGAGAGCGTCGGGCGGGCGTTGTTCGGGGTCTCGCCGGTGACAGGGGGACGCGTCCTGATCGACGGACGCCCGGTCGCCGTCTCGTCGCCGCGCCAGTCGATGGCGCTCGGAATCAATCTGGTCTGCGCCGACCGGGTCGGCGAATCCATCATGCCGAATTTGTCGGTGCGCGAGAACCTGTTCCTCAATCCGGTCGCGGCCGGTTTGAGCCTGTTTTCGTTCATCTCGCCGGCGCGTGAGAATCGCGCCGCGAGGGAGCGCGGCGTGCAGCTCGGGTTGCGGCCGAACGATCCGACGCTGCCGATCGAGTTCCTGTCGGGCGGCAATCAGCAGAAGGTGGTGGTCGGGCGCTGGCTGCACCTCAACGCGAAGATCTACGTGTTCGAGGACCCGACCGCGGGCGTCGACGTCGGGGCCAAGGCCGAGATCTACCGTCTGTTCGATGTCGCGCTCCAGGCCGGGGCGGCGATCGTCATCGTATCGACGGATTTCGAGGAGGTGGCGAAGGTCTGCCATCGCGCGCTGATCTTCGATCGCGGGCAGGTGGTGGCGGAGCTCGGCGCCGCTGATCTCTCGGTCGAGAATCTGCTCGCCGCGGCTTCGGCGAGCGTTCGGCGCTCGGAGCCGATCCTTGCCGCTTCGTTGAGCGGCCCCGGCGGCGCCCATGCAGTCCATTAAGTCGAACGCGCTCGAGCCGACCCGTTCGGAATGGGCGACGCTGTCGCGCGGACAGGCGATCGTGCGCATCGCGTCGGTCTATGGCTTGCCCATCCTGACGCTCCTTCTGATCATCTTTTTCTCGCTGCTGCTTCCCGACACGTTTCCGACCTGGCTCAACGCGCGGTCGATCCTCGCCGACAAGGCGATCATCGCCATGCTGTCGCTGGCCGCGACCCTGCCGATGATGGCCGGCCGAATCGATCTCACCGTCGGCTTCGGCATCGTCATGTGGCACATTCTCGCCATCAGCCTGCAGGTGTGGTACGGCGTTCCCTGGCCGCTGGCGATGATCATCGTCATAGCCTGCGGCGGATTGACCGGCCTCATCAACGGCTTGCTGGTCGAAGTGGCGCAGATCGATTCGTTCATCGCCACGCTCGGCATCGGCACGATCCTCTATGCGCTTGCGCTCTGGCTCACGGATGGGCGCCAGGTGGTGGGATCGCTTTCGCCTGGTTTCCTCGCGATCAACTCGACCTCGGTCTTCGGAATCCCGATTCCGGCGATCTATGTCCTCGTTCTGGCGATCGTGCTGTGGATCATCAGCGAGCGCCTGCCGATCGGGCGCCACATCTATGCGATCGGCGCCAACGAGAAGGCCGCCGCGCTCAACGGCATTCCGGTGCGCGCCTATGTCATCGGCGTATTTGTCGGCGCCGGAGTGATCACCGGCATCGCCGGCTGCGTCTTGGGGGCGAAGCTCAGAATCGGCCAGGCGAATGTCGGGCTCGATTATCTTTTGCCGGCGCTCGTCGGCGCCTTCCTGGGCTCGACCACGATCAAGCCGGGCCGCGTCAATATCTGGGGCACGATCTGCGGCGTGCTGATTCTCGCGGTCGGAATCTCCGGCATCCAGCAGCTTGGCGGCGCCTTCTTTGTCGAGCCTCTTTTCAATGGCGCGACGCTGGTCATCTCGATCGCGCTCGCCGCCTTCGCTCAGCGCCAGCGCAGCGCCGTGCGTCCGGCGCGGGCCCTGAACCGCGAGGCCAAGAACGATTCCGAAAAGGTCCCGGGTTGAATGATGGTTCGCCTTTCGGATGGACGGCGCGTCACGCCGTGATGGGAAAACGCGAAGCAACCAAGCTGACGGGCCATGAGCCTGCGGTCATGTAAGGGAGGAACAGATGCCGAAATCATATCTTGTGGCCGGAAGCCTGATGGCTTCCGCCGCGCTGACGGGACTGGGCGCATCCAGCGCGCGGGCCGACGACGACGCCTACATGAAGGCGGCCAAGGAATATATCGCCCAGGCGATCGCGCCGGTGACGAAATGGGACGGTCCGACCACCGGCCCGAAGGCGCAGGGCAAGAAGCTCGTGATCTATGTCTCCACCGATCAGCGCAACGGCGGGGCGCAAGGCGTCGGCGACGGCGCGGCCGAGGCGGCCAAGGCGCTCGGCTGGGATTTCCGCATTCTCGACGGACAGGGATCCGTCCCGGGACGCACGTCGGCGATGACCCAGGCGATCGCGCTCAAGCCCGACGGCATCATTCTCGGCAGCCCTGACGCGGTCGAGCAGGCGCCGACGATCGAACAGGCGGTCAAGGCCGGGATCAAGGTCGTCGGCTGGCACTCGGGTCCGGGCCCGGGCAAGATCGAGGCCAATCCCAACGTCTTCACCAACATCACCACCGACCCGAACGAGGTCGCCAAGGCTTCCGCCCTTTACGCCGTGGTCGATTCCGGCGGCAAGGCTGGCGTGATCCTCTTCACCGACAGCATCTATGGAATCGCCACCGCCAAAACCAATGCGGAGAAGGCGGCGATTGAAGGCTGCGCGGGCTGCAAGGTGCTGGCGATCGAGGACACGCCGATCGGCGACCTCGCCAACCGGATGCCGCAGCTCACGACCTCGCTGTTGTCGAAGTACGGCAAGGCGTGGACCTATTCGATCGCCGTCAATGACCTCTATTTCGACTTCTCCGCTCCGTCGCTGCAGTCGGCGGGCGTCGATCCGGCGACCGGCTATCCGCGGCAGATCTCCGCGGGCGACGGATCGGTGCCGGCGTTCGAGCGCATTCGCGGCAAGCAATATCAGCTTGCGACCGTCGCCGAGCCGCTTCATCTGCAGGGCTGGCAGACGATCGACGAACTGAACCGCGCCTTCGCCGGCCAGCCGCCGAGCGGATACGTGTCGCACGTCCATCTGTTCATCAACGCCAATATCGACAAGGACGGCGGCGCGCACAATATTTTCGACCCTGACAACGGTTACAAGGAACACTACAAGGAAATCTGGGGCGTGAAGTAGCCGCCAGACCGGGCATGTTCCGACGAGAGGGCGTCGCGCTTTGAGCGGCGTCCTCTTGGCGTGAGACGATGCGCCTGACGCCGATGGGCGCGACGCGCCCCTAGTCTTTTTTCAATGAGCACGATACGGAGACCGACGATGGCCGACACCCTGCCCAAACCCGACTACGCGACCAAGAACATGCGCCTCGTCGGCTACAGCGATCAGGACGGGCGCTGCGACGGCGTGCAGATCATGGTGCACCGCGGCTACGCCTATATCGGCCATATCTTCTCCAAGGGATTTTCCGTCATCGACGTCCGCGACCCTGCTCATCCCAAATACGTCAAGCACGTCGCGGCGCCTCCCAACACCTGGACGCTTCACCTGCAGGCGCACGACGACCTTCTCCTGGTCATCCACAACAAGGACATGTTCGCCCAGGCCGAGCTCGCCGACGAGAAGGCCTATTACAAAGGCTCGGTCGATCATCACGCCAAGCCCGAAGCCGCCGCGCGCAACTGGTCGGCCGGCATGGCGGTCTACGACATCTCCAAGCCCGACGACCCCAAGCAGATCGGCTTCATGCCGGTCGAGGGAACGGGCCTGCATCGCATGTGGTATGTCGGCGGGCGCTGGGCCTACGCCTCCGCGCTGCTCGACGGCTTCTCCGACTATATCCTCATCACCATCGACATGAAGGACCCGAAGAAGCCGGTCATGGCTGGGAAATACTGGCTGCCGGGCATGAACGTGGCGGCCGGCGAGAAGGCGAACTGGCCGACCAAGAACGGGCGTTTCGGCCTGCATCACGCGATCATCCACGACGACATCGCCTATTGCAGCTGGCGCGACGCCTGCCTCGCGGTCGTCGACGTCAAGGACAAGGCCAATCCGAAGCTCCTCGTCCACAAGGTCTGGGCGCCGCCGTTCGGCGGCGGCACGCATAACGCTCTGCCGCTGCCCAAGCGCGAGCTGCTCGTGGTCGTCGACGAGACCGTGCTCGACAATCAGGAGGACGGGTTCAAGCCGATCTGGATCTTCGACAACCAGGTGAAGGCGAACCCGATCAGCATCTCGACCTTCCCTCCCCCGTCCGACAAGGACTATCTCAAGGTCGGCGGTCATTTCGGGCCGCACAACGTCCACGAGAACCGGCCGGGCAGCTTCGTCAGCGAGGAACTGATCTTCTCGACCTACCAGAACGCCGGCTTGCGCGTGTACGACATCAAGGACCAGTTCCGGCCGAAGGAAGTCGGCGCCTTCGTGCCGCCCCCGCCGGCCAAGTGGGTGGACCCGCGGCCGAACCGGCCGATCGTCCTGCATTCCGCCGACGTCTTCGTCGACAAGAACGCGCTCTGCTACGTCACCGACTTCAGCGCCGGCCTCTACATCGTCGAATACAAGGGCTGAGCCGCGCTCATGACCGCGGCCGAGGCGCTCAAGCCGAGCTACGCCAGGAACATGCGCCTGATCGGGCATTCCGATCAGGCCGGCCGCTCCGACGGCCAGCAGATCATGGTGCGCAACGGCTACGCCTATATCGGCCATGTCTGCTCGAAGGGCTTTTCGGTGATCGACGTGCGCGATCCGCGCAAGCCGAAGGCCGTCGCCTATGTCCAGAACCCGCCCAACACGTGGAGCCTGCATCTGCAGGTCCACGACGACCTCCTGCTGCTCGTGCATGGCCGCGACATGTTCTCGCAAGCCGAGATGGCGGACGAGCGCAACTATTATAAGCCCCAGTCGGGCTCGCACGGCGCGCATGTCTCCGGCGCTGCGCGCGACTGGTCGGCGGGAATGGCGGTCTACGACATTTCGAAGCCTGACGCCCCGCGCCAGATCGGCTTCATGGCGCGTAGAGGGCGCGGGGCTTCATCGCATCTGGTATGTCGGCGGGCGCTGGGCCTACGCGTCGGCGATGATCGACGGCTTTTCCGACTATATCCTCGTCATCATCGACATGGCCGATCCGACCAAGCCAGAGATCGTCGGCCGCTACTGGCTGCCCGGCATGAATCTCGCGGCCGGCGAGACGGCGAAATGGCCGCTCGAACGCGGCCGCTACGGCCTGCACCACGCGGTCGTCGCCGAAGACATCGCCTATTGCGCCTGGCGCGACGGGTGCCTGGCGAGCGTCGACGTGTCCGACAAGGCCAATCCGAAGCTCATCGTCCATCGCGTCTGGTCGCCGCCGTTCGGCGGCGGCACGCACAATTGCCTGCCCTTGCCGGACCGCAATCTGCTGATCGTTCTCGACGAGGCGGTGCTCGACAACATGGAGGACGGTTTCAAGCCGATCTGGGTGTTCGACAATCAGGTCAAGTCGAACCCGATCAGCGTCGCGACCTTCCCGTTGCCGAACGACCGGGACTATGTCGCGGTCGGCGGCCATTTCGGCCCGCACAACATCCACGAGAACCGGCCAGGCTCGTTCCAGAGCTCAAGCCTCGATCTTCGCCACCTATCAGAACGCCGGCGTCAGGGTCTACGACATCGCCGATCCGTTCAGGCCGGTCGAGGTCGGCGCCTGCGTGCCGCCCGCGCCGAAGAAGCTCGTCGATCCCCGCCCGAACCGGCCAGTCGTGCTGCATTCGGCCGACGTCTTCGTCGACAAGAACGGCCTTTGCTACTGCACCGACTGGAGCGGCGCCGGGCTCTCCATCATGGAATATCTCGGTTGACCTTGGCGCAGGCGTTCGTCCCGCCAGCGCGCCAGGTCTGACGCGGGAAGTTTGCGGGTGGACTGGCGCATTCCCTATCCGCCGATCCGCCGATCCTCGCCGCCAATTGCGTCGCCCCCAGCCAGCCGCTCGCCGCGCCGGCGGGGCTCGCCATGCTGGCCAGGGGCGGCTCGACACCCCAAATGGGGACCACCGCGCCCCGGAGATTTGAGCAGCGCGCGGGAGTTCTCGGCGAACAACTCCTCGGCGGACGCCGACCTCATCCAGTTGGCCGGGCGGAACCGATCGTTGGGGGAGAACGGTTGCCGATCAGGCGACCGTGAGCGCCACGGCGGTCGCGACCGCCGCGTCCACTGCATTGCCGCCGCTCCCTCATTGTTCCGTCATCCAAAAATAAAAATCTTGGCCCTGATGCCGCCCCTGAGCGTCCAACGAATTCCAGCCGTTTCATACAGCGCGCAGTCGACATTCACCGAAACCACGCCGACACCCGAATAACTTCGCCCATCTCAGTGACTAGCCACTCAAGCGTGTGGAGGCCGCCCCATTGGCGGCGTGTCGAGCCGCACCGCCACGCCTTTGAGTTCCGGAGACGGCGGCGGATAGAGCCGCATCACAAGGGGATCGTGCCCCGGCACGATATGGTTTGGGCTTGGCGCAATGGCCCTCAGCCGGCCGTAACCCTCGAGCGTGTCGCCGACGTTGAAGGTCGTCGTAAAAGGGCGGCCGCTGTCCATGTGCTCGTAATAGTGCGTCACGTCGGACGCCAGCACCAGCCAACCACGCTCAGTGTGCACGCTAACAAACTGCAAGCCGGCGGAATGCCCCCCTGCCAGATGCAGGCGCAGGCCCGGCGCCAGCTCTGCATCGCCATTGTGGAAGATCACCCGCCCCCGGTAGTTCAGCCGGACCATGCCGACCACGTCCTCGACCTCGAACGCGTGCGACAGGAAAGGGTGACGCATGTACTTTCCAGTCGCGAAATTGAGCTCCGCCTCCTGGAGATGAAAGCGTGCCTTCGGGAAGCGATCAAAGTTGCCGACGTGATCGTAGTGGAGATGGGTGATGATGACGTCCTCGACATCCGCGGCGCGGACGCCGAGGAGCTCCAGCGCATCGACCGGATTGCGCAAATACGTGCGCTTCCGCTGAGCCGACACTTCCTCGGTGAAGCCGCAATCGATGACGAAGCGGCGCTGCTCGCTGATCGCGAGCCAGCAGAAATAATCCATCGGCATCGGCCCGTCGTGCGGGTCGCCGCCGATGAAATTATCCTGCCGACGGCCCTCGCGGGTCGCATAGCGCAGCGCGTAGACCTGATAGCGCGGAAGATCCTTATCGTCGGCCATGCTCCGCGCCCTTTGTCGCTCAGGTCGATCCGCTGGCGCGGGCGCCAAAGGTTAGGCCGCGCCGGCTTTGGCGACCGGCGCGAGAGCGAGTTGCATCAGGGCGCCGACATCTGTGCTGCGGTCGAGGTCGTCGACCGCGACTTCAAGCGCCTTGGCCGCGTCGGCGCCGATCGACTTGGAGGCGGCGGCGCGGAAGCGACGGCGGATGAGGTCGCGATCCGCTGGAATGACGTCCGGAAGCCGATGCGAGAGGACGCGACCATCCTTGAGGCGGACCGTGACTTCAGCTCCCTGCTTGCCAGGGAAAGCAGCGGTGAACTCGTCACCCGCCTTGACCGATACTTTCGCCGCCAACGCGAGCAGCGCCGGATCATCGAGCTTGAGATAGCTCGTCTCGTCGACCGATCCGCGCAGGAGCGCGCTCGCGACCGCGTAGTGGATGCTCATCTTCGCCTGAAGGACGCGCGCGAAGGGACCAGGATAGTCGCAGCCAGGATAAGCCTTGGCGGCGCGCGACGCGCTGACCTCGACCGAAACGATCTGTGAAGGATCGACACGGTTCTCCTTGGCCAGCGCGATGGCGGCCAGGCAGGGAGTCTGCGCGAAATTGCAGACCGGGACGGGCTTGAAGAAAACCGACATGATCTCCGGCTCGCCCTCGAACAGACGAACATCGGGCGCCTTATGGTCGGGCCGATAGGCGGTGAGCAGTCCCGCTTCCCCGTCGAGCGCTTTTCCGAGCCATACGCCCCAAGCGCCGCAAGTTGGGCCGCGGTCCAACCATTGCGCGCCGCGACCCCGGCCTCGAAGAACATCTCGTCCGCGCCGGTATGAGGCCATTGGTTCTGTCCCCCGACAAAGTTGGCCGCGAGCGAAAGCGCGCTCGCCGTCGCGGCCTCTCCAAGACCGAGCAACCGGCTGCAGGCCGCGGCCGCGGCGAGCGGTCCGGTGAACCCGGTGGGGCGGAAGGTTCGAGCGAATTCCGGCGTCACGATCGCGCGACCGATGCGGCCGCCGACCTCATATCCGACGATCGCTGCGGCGGCGAAACTGCGCCCATCCACGCGGCGTTGCTGCGCCAGCGCAAGCAGAGGCGGCAGAACGACGATGCCGAGGTGACTGACGCTGCCGGTGTGCATGTCCTCGCGCACGAGCCCATGTCCAGCGACGCTATTAGCGAAGACGGCGTCGATCGCCGGCGCCTGGATGCTCGTCCCTATGATCGAGCAGGGACCAGCCCCGACTGTGGCCAGGCCCTGCGCCTGCCGGGCCCAAGGCAATCCATGCGCTTCGAAAGCGCAGGCAAAGAAGTCGAGCAGGCAGATCTTAAGCTTCTCGCGAGCGGCGGCGGAAATGTCGCCGTCCCGCTTGGCTGCAATCGCGGACGCCATGAGAACGGAGAGCGGGGCGCTGCGGGTTGCGGGCGCTTCCGCTAGGGCGACGGAACTTGACATCGAGACCTCCCGGGTCTTGGTTTCGCTCTACCCGCTGTTGGTCAGCAGGCCTACATACGCAAGCTCGGCGCGACTTTCGTTTCGGTCGCCGCCCGCTCCGCCGGCTGATTGCCGCCGCGAAGGATCACTTGAACTTCGTCACGAATGAGACGGGCGACAAGACGGGTGGCGACGCTCATTGGCCGCTGAGTCGAAGTCGCAAGCAACAGTTCACGCATCAAGGTCGGGTTTGTCAGCGACCAGCTCCGAATGCGCCCGGCGTTCAAGAGGTGCTTCACCGCGCCCTCCGACAACACGGTATATCCTACGCCTCGTTCGACGAGGCTCAACGTCGACGGCATGGCGTCAACCTCGAACACCACATTGGCGACGACTCCAAGCTTCTCAAGCTCGTTGTCGATGAGGACGCGCAAGCCCATGCGGTCGCGCCGGCAAAATCATGGGAATGTCGGCGAGCCGCTTGGTCGGCGCGCGGTCGCCGCCCAGGCCAGCCGGATCGTCGACGGCGCCAAGGAGGATGAGTTCGTCCGTGAGCAAAGGCTCCGTCTGGAGCGTCGACAGCCGCGGCGCCTGGTAGACCACGCCAATGTCCACCCTGCCGGTGGAGAGCCATTCGGCGACGTGGCCGCTGAAACCTTCCGCGAGGTGGAGGAGGATCTGAGGGAAAGCCTCGCGGCAGCGCACCACGAGCGGTCCGGTCAGCATCCAGCCAATCGAGGGCGGCATGGCGATTGCGACGCGGCCTCTCGGCTCCGCCTTGAGCGACCCGATTTCGGACTGGGCTTTCTCGACGAGACCCACGACGCTGCGCGCATACGTCTCGAGCACCTTGCCGGCCTCGGACACGACCACTCCGCGCCCGTTGCGATAGAGGAGCTCGACCCCAAGCTCCAACTCCAGCAGCTTGATTTGCCGGCTCAGGATCGGCTGGGCCACCGACAGACGGATGGCCGCCTTGGAGAAACTCCCCGATTCCGCGACTCCCAGAAAGTAATCGAGCTGCTTCAATTCCATTGAAAAGGGTTTCGGACCGGCGGCGCTCGGCGCATGAGCGCCGGAAAGGGCGAAATTAGCAAGCACGATCTCGCTCCGCAATGCGGCCGATGTTAGCGCTGAACAAAGGGGTTCGCGACCTCGCCGATCGTATCGATCCAGACGCTCTTTTCCTGCAGGTATTCTCGGATCGCGGTCAGACCGCTTTCACGCCCAATGCCGGAACGCTTGTAGCCGCCAAAGGGCGAAAGGTAGCTTGTCGCCCGGTAGGTGTTGACCCAGACCGTGCCGGCCTCGAGGCGCTGAGCCATGGTGAAAGCGGTTCCGATGCTTTGGGTCCACACGCCAGCCGCAAGGCCGTATTGCGTGTTATTGGCGATCTCGATCGCCTCTTCCTCGTCCTCGAAAGTGATCACCGAGAGGACCGGCCCGAACACTTCCTCCTGCGCGATGCGCATCTCGGGCTTGACCTCGGTGAAGACGGTCGGCTCGACGAACCACCCTTCTCCGCACTCGGGACGCGTGGCCTTGGCGCCGCCGAGCACGCAAGAGGCGCCCTCGCTCTTGGCGATCTCGATATAGTCGAGCACCTTCTTGTATTGCGGCCGGGTCGTTATCGGGCCGACTTGAGTCGTGTCGAGCAACGGGTCGCCCATGCGCGCGGTCTCCCCCAGCGCGACGAGCTTGTCGACGAACTCGTTGTGGATCGAACGGTGGATCAGCGCGCGGGAGCCCGCGATGCAAGTCTGGCCGGTGGCGGCGAAAATACCCGAGACGACGCCCTTGACGGCGTTGTCGATCGCGGCGTCCTTGAACACGATATTGGCCGATTTGCCGCCAAGCTCGAGCGTGACCGGTTTGATGGACTTCGCAGCCAGCTCATACACGCTTTGTCCGGTGCGGTCGCCGCCCGTGAAAGCGATCTTCGCGACATGCGGATGGGTGACAAGGCGCTCGCCGATCTCGGAGCCAAATCCGGTCACGATATTCACGACGCCAGGGGGAAAGCCGGCCTTCTCGAACAGGCGCCCGAATTCGAGCGCCGACACTGACGAGAACTCCGAAGGCTTCCAAACCACCGTGTTGCCCGCCGCGAGAGCGGGCGCGAGCTTCCAGGTCGCGAGCATCAACGGCGAGTTCCACGGCGTGATCGCCGCCACGACGCCAAGCGGCTCTTCGCGGGTGAAGTTGATCATGCCGGGCTTGTCGATCGGAATGACCCGTCCCTCGATCTTGTCCGCGAGGCCGCCGAAATAGTTGAACCACTGCGGTATGTAGCGCAGTTGCGTCCGCATCTCGGTGATCAGCTTGCCGTTGTCGCGTGTTTCGATCTCCGCCAGCCGATCGGCCTCGGCGGCGATCAGATCGGCGAGCTTGCGCAGAAGCGCGCCCCGTGCGGTCGCGCTGATCCTGGCCCACGACGGCGCGCGGAACGCCTTGAACGCGGCGTCGACAGCGCGGTCGACGTCGGCTGCTTTGGCTCGCGGAACGAACGCCCAGGCCGCGCCCAGATACGGATTCTCGGTCTCGAATGTCTCGCGCGCCTCGGCGTCAACCCATTCGCCACCGATCAACATCTGATAGCGCTTCATAAGCTCGTCTCCGCGCCTGAGCTTGTTGCGTCAGGCGCTCTTCTCGACTTCGGCGAACGCCTCGCGCGCGATCCGGAACGCGTCGACCCCCGCCGGGATGCCGGCATAGATCGCGACCTGCAGCAGCACTTCGCGGATTTCATCCTTGGTGACGCCATTCTTCAGCGCGCCCTTGACATGCATCTTGAGCTCATGAGGCCGATTGAGGCAGCTGATCATTGCAAGATTGAGCATGCTGCGCGTCTTATGAGGCAGCCCCTCGCGTCCCCATACCGCGCCCCAGCAATATTCGGTCGTCAGCTCTTGCATCGGCATGTTGAAGTCGTCCGCTGAGGCGAGCGATTTTTCAACGAATTCGGCGCCGAGCACTTTCTTGCGAATCGCTAGACCGCGGTCGAACATTTCCTTGTTCATTTCGTTTCTCCAGTGGTCTCAAAGCTCGGCGGCGGACAGGGAACCTGCGCCGGCGGCGGCGTTCAGCCCCTGACCTGCACGCCGGCCCATTCTTCCACGACGCGGATGATCGAGGTGAAGTCCGACGTCGGTCCAAACTTGGCGTTCGTGACGGCGAGCATCTGGCGCACCGCCGCGCCGGCGACCATCGGCACGCCCAAACTCTCCGCTTCGTCGACGCACAAACGGACATCCTTGTAGGACAGTCCGGTGGCGAAGCCGAAATCAAAGGTGCCCGGCAGAATCGCTTTGGGAAACTTGTCCTGCGTTGCGCTGTTGCGGCCGCTGCCGGCGTTGATGATGTCGAGCATGACCTTCGGGTCGATCCCGGCCTTGACGCCCATCACCAAAGCTTCGGAGGAAACGACCAGCGCGGCCGCAGCCAACAAATTGTTGCCGAGCTTTGCGACTTGAGCGAGGCCGGCCTTCTCGCCGACAAAGAACACCTTGCCAAAATTCTTGAGCAACGGCTCGGCGATCTCAAACGGCGCGCGCGGGCCCGAGGCCATCACGGCAAGCGTCCCGTTCTTGGCCCCGGCGACGCCGCCTGACACCGGCGCATCGACCCATCCGACGCCGTAAGGCTCGAGGCCCTTCGATACCCGCGTCGCCATGCCAGGCCCGCTCGTTGACAGGTCGATGACGGTCTTCACTCGCGAGCCCTGCCCGACGCCGCCGAGGACCACCTTTTCGACAATGTCGGGCGTCGGCAAGCTCACAAAGGCGACATCGACCGAATCGAAGACGTCTTTGGACGAGGAGGCAACCTCCGCGCCCGCGTTCTTCTGAGGCGCCGACGCATCCGGGTTGGTGTCGAAGACGACGAGGTCGAAGCCGGCGTTGATCAGTCGCAGGCTCATCGGGCCACCCATTCGGCCCAGTCCGATAAAACCAATTTTTGGCGTCGCCATCCCGGTTGATCCTTGCGCCATTACGCTCGGGTGAACTGCCCGACCCTCGTCATTGCTTACAAAGCCTAGCCCAGTCGGCCCAGGGGCCGCACCGCCAGCCTCGACATAACAGAAATATCTTGGCCGCAGCATGGAGGACGGCCCGGGCCGGTAACGACGGCCCTCACGTCACGCGACACGGCTCGTCTCGCCATCGGCGAGAGCAAGCTCCACAACGTGCAAGCCTGCCCCCGTCGCCCGAGAAGGAAAGGTGTTCTTGAGCCGATCCTCGTGCACGGGGATCACGCGCTTGTGATCCCCACCAACGGCTTTCAACATGTCCGCGCTCGTGAAGAGAAGGTTTGACTGGCTGCCGGTCGCCAGGCCAATCGGCACAAGCTGAGGATCGTTCTTATCGAGCCCGGTCAGGTTGTCGTAGGTGTAAATGAGATCGCCCGCCAGGATGAAAGCGTCGGCGCTCTCCCGCGCGCCGTCGTTGCGCACGGTCACGTACATCGAGCCATAGGTGTGGGTGTCCGCCGCGAGATGGAGGTCGATGCCGGGCAAAACGTCCTCAAGGTCTCCGTCGACGGCAATCAGGCGGCCCTCACGAGCGAGCCGCGTGGCCTTGACGATGTCGGCTGGGTCGACGGCGCCGACAAGAAAGCGGAACTCCGGTCCGAGCGTCAGCGCCCAGACCCACTTATCGATTTCGCGCTTCTGAACGTAGAACTTGGCGTTGGGAAAGAGATCGAGCCCGCCCATGTGATCGAAATGCGCGTGGGTGATCAGAACCGTCGTGACGTCGGCGGGCTTGACGCCGCATTCGGCGAGAACTTCTGAGGCGGGATGCCAGTTCGAGACGCCGTAGAGATCGGCGAAATATTTCCCGTATTCCTTGTGCTCGTAGCCGGTGTCGACGAGGATAACCTGGCCTTGCCCTTTGATCAGCACATAGGCGTAAGGCAGGTTGCGGATGCCGACATATTGCGGACCGTAGAGCATGACGCTCTGGGGAAACTGGTTCACCGCGGCATAGTCGAGCACCCAGATCGAATATTTGCCCATGACGCTTCCTCGCCTCTCCGTCGGGGCTAGCCTGCGAACCGCGCTTCAAAGGCGGCGACGCCGCCGTGCATCGCGCAGCATGCCTGCCTGAGATCGACTGTCTCGAATCCAGGCGTCGCCCGTCCCACGGCCCGCAAATGCCGCTCGGCTTCCTCAACGAAGTGGAAGAGCGCGTCGCCGTCCCGATCGCTCGTGGAAAGGGCCGCCGCGAGCGCGCTTTCGAGCGCGGAAAGCGCGGCGATCAAGTGACTCCGATGGTGGGCCGCGCTCGTTGGCGCGCCCAAGCTTCTCAGCCCTTCGGCGGCTTCGCAGATGCGTTCGCGAGCAGCCTCCACCGCCTCGTAGTCGATGATCGCGCGGGAGCCAGCGATCGTGCGCTTCAACAGGAAGCCGGAGAGCTGGATCAGACCCCGACGCAGGAGATCGTGCAGAGGCTGAGCCTCGCACAGATAGCGCGCGAGCGGGTCGGCCAGACTCAAGCGCGCCTCCCTTCCGACTACCTGGCGGCGGACCTCCGCCTTGTCCGCGTCGCGCTCCTTGGAACGCTGGCGCCGGCTCATCGACCCGGCCCTTGCCCTTGTACGCTAGCGATAACGAGCTTCGTCAGGCATTCAACTATGATAAATAACAGATATAGCGATTTTAGGCAGCCAGTTCATTTCCCTTCGCTGCCGACGGTTGCCAAACTGCATATGGATCACACACGCTATAGTCTCTGGACCGGGAGGAGACGACGATGGCCAATCCGACGGACAAGACTGACCAGCAGGCGCCGGGCGTCTACAGGCGGCGCATTGGCGACGCTCTCGTCACGACGATCAATGACGGCTTCCTCGACATCAACTTCGAGCTTCTGCGCGGCGCGAGCCTCGAGGACTTCCAGGGGCTGATGCGCAACGCGTTCCGCGACGGGCCGCCGCGACTGACTGTCAACGCATTCGTCATCCAAACTGACCGCAACACGATTCTCGTGGATTCCGGCGGCGGCTCGACGACCGTCTATTCGATGGGGCGACTTCCGGAGAATCTGCGCGCTGCGGGCTTCGAGCCGGACGACTTCGACACCGTGCTCGTGACCCACATCCATCCGGACCATACGAGCGGCCTCCTGGACACGGAAGGAAAGCCGGCCTTCCCCCGCGCTGACGTGATCGTGCACGAGGACGAGATCACATTCTGGTCGGACAAGAGCCTCCGCGACGGCCGGTCGGCCGCGGCGACGCCCTATCTCGATTCCGCCGACCGGGTCCTCGAGGCCTATCGCGAGAGGTTCCGTCCGAGCCAGGGCGGAACGGTCGCAGCCGGCGTGACGCAGCTACCCCTTCCGGGTCATACCCCGGGGCATTGCGGTTACCGGCTCAATTCAGCGGGCGAAACTTTGGTGATGTGGGGCGACACCGTGCACGTGCCGGAGATCCAGATTCCCCGTCCCGAAGTCACGAGCGAGTATGACATTAGCGAGCCCCTCGCCGCCGAAAACCGTTTCAAGATCTTCGACTATGTCGCGAAGGAACGCCACCTCGTGACCGGCGGGCATCTGCACCTGCCCGGCTTCGCCCATATCATCCCGAACGGGCGGGGGTACCAGCTGGTGCCGGAGGCCTGGATGGTCGTGATCTAGAGTCGAACCACGATCGTCATTGCGAGCGAAGCGAAGCAATCCAGGAGAGCGTAGGGCGCCCCGTTCTCTGGATTGCTTCGTCGCCGTAGCCCGTCCGGAAGGACGGGCGTCTTTCGACGCCCTATGGCTCCTCGCAATGACGATTCTCATCCGAAAGCCGCGCGCTCTGACAGACGCGAAAGAGTTAGCGCGCAGGCGGCGTTTTCCGCCCGCGCCGGCGCTCAGTCCTTGACCTCGACCCACTGCTTGCTGGCGGCGTCATATTTGACGAGCGTCAGCTGATCGGCGTTGATCGTGATGTGGTTCTTCTCCGAGAAGCCGAGATCGCCGGTGATGCCCTTGAAGCCCTTGACCGAGTTGAACCCCTTCTGCAGGTCCGCCGGTTTGGTCGACTTCGTGTCGTTGACGACCTGCGCCAGCATCATGATGCTGTCGTAGCTCGTTTCGGCGAAAGGCGTCGGATCGATGTTGAACTTCTTCTTATATTCCTCGCGGAATGCTGTGAGCTCGGGGCTTGGATGGAGATCGGAGGTGAGCACAGCGCTGATCGTGCCGTCGGCGATGTCGCCGGCGAGCTTCGAAAAGGTGTCGTCGGAGTTGGTTTCGTCATTGCCGAAGACGGTGGCGTTGTAGCCGGCCGAATGCAGGTCCTGCACGAAGGCCGCCTGGTCTTGCGGAGTGAGCCACGCGTCGATGCACTTGATGCCCGCCGCCTTGGCCGCGTTGACCTCCGGCATGAGGCCGGTGGTCGCGCCGGTCGACCAGTTCTCGGTGATCGTGTGGTCGATTCCGATCTTCTTGCCAGCTTTGTCATAGGCAAGCTGGATGCCGTACAGCCCACCCTGCCCATAGGTCGACGGATCATGCAGGACGGCGATGCCGTCGGGGCAATGCTTGAGCGCGTATTCGCCGATCTTCTCGCCCCAGGCGAAGGTGTTGAGCCCGAAGTCGAACACCCAGGGGTTCGGCGGACCGTTCGGCCCTTCGGTGTTGACGGTGAGACCGCCATCGTCGACGACGCCGATGGTCGGGAACTTATGCCGGATCGCAAGCTGCGCGGTGACCGGACCGGTGTCGGGGGAGCCGGCGATCGCGATCGCTCCGGCGGCGATGAGCTTCTCGTACAATTGGCCCGGAGACCGTCGCGGACGCATCGTCGTTATGCGGATCGAGCTTGAGCTGGCGGCCAAGCACGCCGCCCGAGGCGTTGATCTTGTCGACCGCCATCTGCGCCCCGTTCACGGTGGCGACGCCGGTCGACCCGTATGCGCCGGTCGTTCCGGCGATGAGGCCGATCAGATAGGGCTCTCCGGCGGCGCGGGCCGAAGTCTGTGCAGCGGATAATGCGGTCGTGGCGGCAAGCGTCGCCCAGATGATGGCTTTCATGAGCCTTGCTCCTCCCTTGAACGTTAGCGGTCTGTTTCGGCGCGAAACGCGCCTGACGCAGCCGTCCGTAAGCCCCATTTTCCCTTGCGCAGATCGCGGATGTTGTCAAAGCAACGCCAACTGGAAAACAAGCGCCTCCGAATACCTCGTCGTCGACCAACCGCCGGCGATGAACGTGCGACAAGCGTAACGCGCCCAATTCCG
The DNA here is from genome assembly GCA_963725195.1 of uncultured Alphaproteobacteria bacterium. Lineage (GTDB taxonomy): Bacteria > Pseudomonadota > Alphaproteobacteria > Rhizobiales > Beijerinckiaceae > Roseiarcus. Next base: position 123,499 of record CAVRXX010000010.1, read on the forward strand.
TGCGCCCCAGGATGCCTCCTAAGGTCCGGTAATGACAATGATATTGAGATCGCAGACGGCACAACGACACGGCAGATCGGCCTGACGGGGCGGCGCGAATGAAACGTCGGTCTCGCAAGGCGGCGGATCCATTCAGCGCGTTTCCGGCCGGCGCACATACCTGTTATGTCAGACCTATTCATTGCTGCGATCGTAACGTAGCGCTAGCTGCTTTGCTCACGACAGGCGACACTCGCCTGCCCCGGGAAACGTGATAGGCTTTGCGCCGCGCCTTCGGGGCTGAAGCATGTGGCTATCCCGACCGCGTCCGGCGAAGCGCCCTGAGAAGCGCACCGGTGGTTATCGTCTCGCGGGACGCCAGGGAACGGACCAGTGCTGCAATTCTTGGTGAGCGGCGTCGCCATTGGGGCCGTCTACGGGCTCATCGGAATGGCGCTGGCCATCACCTTCTACGTCACCCGCATCATCAACTTCGCCCAAGGGCAGATGATGATGGCGACGGTGATGATAACGGCTGAAGTCTCCGCCGCCGGCTACCCAACGTGGCTTGCGGCGCTTCTCGGCCTCGTCTGCGCCTGTGTCCTCGGGGTTCTGTCCTATCTTGTCGCCGTTCGCCCTATCCTGGCGCTCAACCGCTTCAGTTTTGGCTGGCTGGTGAGCACGTTGGGCTTCGCGGTGATCGTCGAGAACGCGGCCGCTTATATTTGGGGGCCGACGTCGCAGCACTTTCCGCCGATGTTCCAGGAGACGAGCTTTCACGGCTTCGGCGCAGTGGTGACTGCCCAGCAGCTCATCGCGATCGTGACCGCCGCGATCTTGACCGTGGGCTTCGAACTCATGCGGCGCGGCACGCTGTTCGGCAAGATTGGCATGGCCACGGCCGCCGATCCGGAGATGGCGACCGCCGTTGGCGTCAACACGACTGTGGTCGCGATCATCGCCTTCGCCGCCTCGGCCTTTTACGCAGGCGTGGCCGGTCTCCTGATCGGGCCGACGACCTTCGCCAACCCCTATCTCGGGGACACCTTCGGCACATTCGGTTTCATCGCCATGATGATTGGCGGGGGAACTGAAAAACCCATCGCCGCGATGTTCGGCGGCGTGGTTCTCGGCGTCTGCGCCGAAGGGGCGAACGCCATGATCAATTCGCAGGCCTCTGACTGGTTTCCTTTCATTATCCTCGTCGTCGTCCTGATCGTCTCGCCGCGCGGTCTGTTCAGTGCAGGAAATCTGTTCCGGCTGCGCCCGCGCGCCGCTGCGTCAGCGGGAGCCTGACGGAGCCGTGGAAACGGAGCGTATGGAGGCGCCGCCCGCTGCTTCCGCTCTGACCGGCGCGGCATTCAAGCCCCGGTTCAGGGCGATCGGCGTCGCTTTGTTCGTCGCCGCCTACCTCGCGGCGGCCGCGCTCGTCGCGCGCTCGGATCTCGGCGTCCAAAGCCTCGTGCTGGTCGCAGCGGTGTTCGGCATCCTCGCCATTAGCCTTGATCTCGTCGCCGGCATGCTGGGACTCTACTCGCTCGGCCAAGGAGGCTTCTTCGCGATTGGCGCCTATTTCACGACGATCGTCGTCAACAATCTTGGGTGGAACCCCTTCCTCGTCCTTCTGATCGTGCTTCTGATCGCAGGCCTCATCGGGCTCGCGGTCGGCGCGATGTCGCTGAGGGTCAGCGGGCTCTATTTCGCAATCACCACCTTCATTTTCACCCTCGTGCTGACGGTTCTTGCGACCGATCTCAAGATCACCGGCGGATTGCAGGGATTGCTGGGCCCTGCGTTCCCGGACTTTCCGGGGAGCCTCGAGGCGCTTGGAACGCCCGTGGCCTGGTGCGTCATGCTCGCTCTGCTCCTCTGCATCGGCTTCGCTTGGAATGTTCGCCGTTCGCCGCTCTATCCGGTTCTCCTGTCAATTCGTGACGCGGAGCGTTTCGCGGAGGCCGCGGGCGCGCGCACTTCGCTGATCAAGATCGGCGTATTCGGCGTCTCCGCCGCCATGGCCGGCGGCGCGGGATGGCTGTTTTCGTTTCTCGGCGTCGTTTCGCCCGGGCAATTCGACTGGTCGGTGTCGCTCAACATTTTGGTCATGGTGCTGATCGGCGGCATCAACACGACCCTGGGGCCGGTGATTGGCGCGGCCTTCGTTTCGATGTTCCCTGCGCTCGTCAACATCAACCCGTGGCTGCAGGAGATGGTCTATGGCGCGCTCTCGATCCTGGCGGTGACCCTGCTGCCAGGCGGCGTGATGAGTCTCGTGAAGCGCGTTGCGGCGCTTGGCGGAGGCGCAGCGCCGGAGCTCGCGGTCGCGGCCTTCAATCGTACAGAGGCGCCGGTCGAAACGAACCTTTTTCGCAAGTTCGCAGGGGAACGCGCGGGCGCGGCGGAAACACGCGGCGCCGAGCCGGAATATGCGGTCGAGTGCCGCGGGGTCCAGTTCAGCTACGGGACCGGCCTCATGGTGCTGCGTAACGTCGACCTCGCGGTGAAGCGCGGCGACATTCATGGGCTCATCGGGCCGAACGGGTCGGGCAAAAGCACGCTCGCCAACGTCATCGCCGGCCGTCTGCAGCCGCTTTCCGGCGCCACGCTGATCAAGGGGGTGCGCGTCGACGGCGCGTCACCCAGCAAGCGCGCTGAACTCGGCATGCGCCGGACGTTTCAGGCGGCCGAACTGGTGCGCGAGTTGACGCCGATCCAGAACGTGATGGTCGGCCTGTTCAACCTCAAACCACGCATTATTCAGCGGGCGGCGTTCTGGCCGCTTCTGCCGTCCGGCCGGCGCGATCTCGCCTGGATGGAGGGGCGATCACGCGAAGCCCTTGAGATGGTTGGCGCCGGCGCGTGGGTCGGACGCGCTGTCGGCGACGTTCCGCATGGCGTCGAGCAATTGACCCAGCTCGCCTCCGTCTGTGTCGCAGGCCCTGACATCATTATCCTTGACGAGCCGGCGACGGGCCTGTCCGCGCGCGAAGTCGATCATCTCGCCGAGATCCTCACCCATCTCAAGGGGCACGGCGTCACAATGATCATCATCGAGCACCAGACGCGGTTCCTCTTTCCCATCTGCGATCGGGTGACCGTGCTCAACGCCGGCGAAGTGATCCTCACCGGGACGGCGGATGAAGTCCGCGCGCATCCGGTCGTCCGGCAGGTCTATTTGGGCGAATGAGGCTGGACCAATGATGAACAGCCAAAGTCTGGCGCTCGAGGTTACTGCGCTCTCCGCAGGCTATGGTCGCTTCGACGTTGTGCACGACATCGCGCTGAAAGTCGGCGCGGGCGAAGCCGTCGCCCTGCTTGGACCTAACGGCGCCGGCAAGACGACTGTCCTCAAGGCGATCATGGGCCTAGTCAGTCAACGACGCGGTTCGATCCGGGTGGCTGGCGAAGATGTTTCGGCCTTTCCGGCGCATCAAGTGGCGCGCGGCTTCGCCGCGATTGCGCCTGAGGGGCGGCGTCTTTTCCTCGATCAGACCGTCGAGGACAATCTCTTGCTTGGAGGGCTGCATCTGCGTCGCGACCGCGGACGCCTGCAAGCCTTGTTGAAATCGGTCTACGACCTGTTCCCGGTCCTTTACGAGTACCGCCGGCGCCTCTCGTCTTACCTCAGCGGCGGCGAGCAGCAGATGGTTGCGATCGGACGCATGTTGATGAGCGATCCGAAGGTGATGTTGCTCGATGAGCCCTCTGTGGCGCTGTCCCCGGTCGCTGTCGGCCTCATGGTGGATGCGCTGCTCAAACTGCGGCAGCGCGGCGCGTCGCTCCTGCTGGTCGAACAGCGGATCGACGTCGCGGTGCGCGTTTGCGACCGCCTTTACGTGATGACCCACGGCGCCATCGTCGATGAGATGACGCCCGACGACGTCCGCAACGAAGGCCTGTCGATCATCAACAAATATTTGGGCTGAGCGGCCGGCTCCGAGACGCGTGGTGGCGCGCCTGCGTCTCTGTCAGTCTGAGGTCGGTCGGAGAGTGCTTAAGAGGCGAACGGCCCCGCGCAGGAACTCCGCGCGGGGCCAACGGCGCCGTAGGGTGGGAGACCGGCGCGCGTCCCGTTCACAACTTCGTGATCGGATCTTTGTTCCGGGGTCAAAGCCGAAACCCCGCGCCACAGGCTTATGCGGGCTCCATCCCATGGCGCCGCTTTGCATCGCCAGTTTCAAGAGACGCCAGATAGGCGACGAAGGCGCGGGCGCCCGCCGCGTTGCGCGATGTCGCGGATATGCCTGCGGAGAATACGGTCACGGCCTGAATTTCCGGCGGGAGAGGACCCGCGATCTGGATACCCGGTTGGTCGATGAGCTCGCTGAGTTGCTGAAAGCCGAGATCGGCTTCGCCATTCGCGACCAGAGTCGCCACCGGCACGCCGGGCGGAGCCACGAGCGCGCGCGCAAGCGGCACGCCCCATTTCTCGCACAAAGCCTTCAGGTGGTCGCCGCTCGGGCCGGTCGAGTAGCAGATCTTTCGCGCGTCCAGCATCGCCTGCCTGACCGCCTGCTCATCCGCGACGCTGGGCAGAGCCACGCCCACAGGCGCCGCAATGCCGATCTCCGATCGCGCGAAGTCCCTTGTCTCGCCTTTCGCGAGATGGCCTTCCTCCTCCAAGGCGCCCATGACTTTGGACGCCAGGACGACGATGTCCGTCGCCTCACCGGCCCGCACCAATTTTGCCGCCTCGACGCCGCCCATCGAGCGGATTTCCACCGCCGCGCCAGTCTGCGACTCGTAGTCCTGCGCTAAGTCCGCCAGAATGCGCCGGGTCGCCATCGAAGACAGCCCGGCGAGTCGCGCGCTCATGCGCTCCGCCAAGGCAGGACATCGAGGAGCAAGACGGTCGTTCGGAACGCGCGATTTATTTGGAGGCGGCTCGCTGCTAGCCCTTGGCGAGCAAGTTCTGTCGTCAGGAATATGAACCTGCGGTCAGCCCGCCGCAAATGTCCAGCGGCCGGCCGACAAGGTTGCAAACTCGAACGCTGGCGCCCGCGCCGATCAATCACTATTGAGATGCGCGCCGTTTTCACGGGCGCGCTGACGCGCCGAGCGACCCCATGCCGGATTCAACAATAAGCTCAAGCTCCATCGCCTTTCTCGGCTTCGGCGAGGCGGCGCAAGCCTTCCTCGCGGGCTGGCGAACCAACGCGGACTTCAAGGCGCGCATTTGCGCCTATGATATCAAGACCGACTCGCCCGATTCCGAAGTGCGGACTGCGAAGCGAGCTGATTATGCCGCCGCGAAGGTTCTCGGCGCTTCGACCGCGGCCGAGGCGGTGACGGGGGCCGAGGCGGTCCTTTCCGTCGTCACCGCCGACCAGGCGCATGAAGCGGCGATCGCGGCTTTGCCAGGTCTCGCCAAGGGCGCGTTCTTCTTCGATTGCGATTCCTGTGCTCCGCAAACCAAGTCGCGCACCTCGCAAGAGGTCGAGGCCGCGGGCGGACGCTATGTCGACGTCGCGGTGATGGCGGCGGTCCATCCGCGCCTGCACCGGACTCCCCTCCTGATCAGCGGCCCGCATGTCGAACCGGCTGCCGCGGCGCTTGCGTCCCTCGGCATGTCGGCGAAGATCCACGAGGGTCCGGTCGGCGCCGCTTCAGCAGTCAAGATGATCCGGTCCGTGATGATGAAGGGGCTCGAGGCGCTGGTCTGCGAATGTGTGCTGGCCGGACGAAAAGCGGGCGTCATCGAGACTGTGCTCGATTCGCTCGACGACACCTATCCCGGCTTCGACTGGAAGAAGCGCTCGGCCTATATGCTGGAGCGGGTAATGACCCACGGGCTCCGGCGGGCGGCGGAAATGCGCGAGGTCGCGCTGACCGTCGACCTGCTCGGTCTCAAAGGCGACATGTCGCGCGCGTGCGTCGATTGGCAGCAGGCGATTGGCGAACTTGGCTTGCGCGCCAACAGGACGGAGTTGGACGATTACCGCGTTCTGGCCGACCGGGTTCTCGCCGCGCTTGATCACGCCCCCCGTGAAGGCTGAGCGGCCGGAAATCGCGCCGTCGCAAAGGGCGATCCGTTGCAAGGCCGAAAGCCCTCGGCTAAGTGTAAGGCTTCGAGCTTGTTGATGGCGACCGATCTCATCCGCTACGATCTTCTGGTGCAGGACGCGCTGCGCTCCGTGGTGCGCAAAGTCCTTGCTGACACGGCGCGCAACGGGCTTGTCGGCGACCACCATTTCAATATCGCGTTCAAGACCCAGGCGCCGGGCGTGGTCGCGCCGCCCGCGGTCAAACAGCGCTTCCCCGACGAGATGTCGATCATCCTGCAACATGAGTTCTGGGACCTCGTCGTCACCCACGACGCATTCGAGGTCAGCCTGAACTTCTCCCGCAAGCCCGAGCGGTTGACCGTGCCGTTCGATTCGATCACCGGCTTCACCGACCCGTCGGTTCCATTCGGATTCAAACTCGAGCCCCGCGTGTCGGAGCCGGCCGGTCGGGCGCCGGCCGCGGAGGAGGAAAAGGCGCCACCTCGGAGCTCGGCCCCGGCCAAGCCAACGCCGGTCAAGCCGTCCGCCCAGCCCGCTTCCGCCCCGAAGTCCGCTCGAGATCCGGAAAAACCGACGGAGCCCGCGGGCGAAACGAAGGTCGTGTCGATCGACGCCTTCCGCAAGAAATAGGCGCGTTGGCGTGCCTGAGATCGTCAATCTGCGTCGAGCGCGAAAGTTGAAGGAGCGCGAGCGTCAGCAAGCGAAAGCCGCTCAAAATCGCGCTCTCTTTGGCCGCTCGAAGGCCGAGAAGCGGCTCATCGGGAGCGAGCGGGCGCTCGCCGAGGCCAGCCTCGACGCCCGTCGCCTCGCGGAGCCCGATGGCGATTGATACCGACGATTTCTTGCGAAGCCGGCAGAGACTTGATATTGTTTTTCAGAAAGACCGATAGTTCTGGCCAGTACTTTCAAGGAGCGACGCGCGGCCGGGGACTTCGGCGTTGACAGCGAATTGCGTTTGGATTGAACCACCATCGTCATTGCGAGCGATAGGACGTCAAAAGACGCCCGTCCTTCCGGACGGGCTGCGGCGAAGCAATCCAGGGAACGCCGGGCGCCTTACGGCCTTCTGGATCGCCGCGTTGCCAAAGCCCGTCGAGAGACGGGCGTCTTTCGACGCCCTGTGGCTCCTCGCGACGACGACTCCAACAATACGAGCCTGCTCTACGAGCAGGGAGTGATTTGGAAATGGCGCCGCAAGCGGTTGAAATCGCTCAAAATGGACTCGGCAAGCCGCCGGGTCCCGACAGCTCTGACGCGCGGGTCGTCAAGCGTTCGCTCGTCATCGCCGGCCATCGAACGAGCGTTTCCCTCGAGGATGCGTTTTGGCGGCGGCTGCGCCGCATCGCGGCCGAGCGCGGCTTGTCCCTCAATCGCCTCGCGGCGATGATCGACGCCGCGCGCGGCGGCGCCAATCTGTCATCGGCCATCCGGGTGTTCGTGCTCGAGGCCGAATGCGCGAAGCCGCCCCGTCCGGCGGGAGACGGCGATCCCAATCAGTAGAGCTTGCCTGGCTCCGGGTCGACTTGCGTCGGGCGCGCCTTGGGCCTCGGCGGGGGCGTAGGGGCCGCAGGGCCGGGCCCATTGGCGCCGACCTGGTCGCTCTTTGGCGCGGGAGCGGCCCTGAATGGCGCCGTTGCCGGTTGCCTGCCTTCGCCGTCCTTCGCCCCGTCGGCGCCGTCCGCCGCGCCCTTCTCCTCCTCGGGTTTCGGCGCCGCGGCTTTGTCCGCGGCGTCTTCCGCCGCCCGCTTCGCCGCCTGGGCCTCGGCCGCCTTCTCCGCCTCCTCAAGCGAGCGCAAGCGGTCGGCTTGGCCCTTCAGGCGCGATTGTTCGGTTTCCCAGTCCTGGATCTCCTGCTGCCTCCGATCCATGAACCGCTCACCCTTGAGCCGTCGGTTGAAGAAGGCGCGCTCGCGGATGTCGGCTTCCATCGTGGAAATGCGATCGCTCTCCCGCGCGATCGCCTGGGCGGCGAGCGCCGCGGAAAGGGAGCTGACGTCGATCTGCCGCTTCGGCGCGTCCAAAGCCTTGTCGACCGTCACCGCCGCGCTCGGCGGCGGACCCGACCAGAACTTCAAATCGCTGGCCGACGAGGTGAGCATAAAGCGCGCCTGCGTCGTCAGCGTGCGCAGATCGAGATCTGCGCTCAGCGTCCCTTGTCCCTCAGGGATCTTGATTGGGCCAATCTTCATAACCCCGGCGCTGAGCGCGAGCGGCGCCGATCCGTCGGGGATCGCCAGCGGCGCCCGATTGAGCTCGTTGCCGAGGGCGAAGGCGATATTGGTCTCATCCAAGGGCGCGTCAGGAATTTGCCACTTGGCGACGACGCGATCGAGGGCGGCGGGATCGTTCCGCGCGAGCGCCGCGCCGGCGAAGGTCACTGTCCCGGAGCCGGCAAGTCCGCTGATCAGCGCCGCGGGGCTTCGCCCGGTCGAAGCGAAATCGAGCGCAGCGCCGATGCGGCCTGAGAATCCGGTTCGGTCGAGCGCGACCGAGTTCGAGGGCGAGGGCGCCGGCCAGCGTGACATTATCCACGTCGCGCCGCAGCGTCGCATGGCCGGACGCGTCCCCGCCTGCGATCCGCATCGCGAAGCCATCAAGATCGAGCCTGCCTTTATCAACGCGGAGCGTCGTCGTGAAATCGCGCGCTGTCAGGGCCTCAGCCAAGTCGAGAGTTCCGACCCTGAGCTTTACGGCTGCGGACGGAAGGCGCAGCGGCGCCGGCGCGAACCTCACGTCCGACCAGCGCGCTGCGGTCCGTCCCGGCTGGGGCGGTCCGAGCGCCAGCGCCAGAGCGCCGCTGAGCGGCATGCGTTCGACCGTCAGTTGGCCCTCGATCTCCGCCGGCGCGGACGCTGGCGGCTTCGCAGGCGCATCCCCCGAGCCCACCGCTTCCTCTGCGCGAGCAATCTCCGCGCTCGCTTCGGGCGCGACCTCAAGCGGCTTCGCAGGCTGGAAAGTGAGATCGCCGGCCGCCTTGACCCCGGCAATTGTCGCCGCGAGCCGCGAGAAACTCCATCGGTCGCCGCGCAAGGTGGCGTCGAATCCGATATCGGCTGGACCGATGGCGCCGCCATTGGCGGGCGCGAGGCCAAGAGCGATGGCAAGAGGGGCGAGGTTCGGCGATTTGGCCTTGGCGGAACCAAACAGCTTCGCGTCGTCGCCTGCCGCGCCAGGCAGGAAGCGGCCGCGCCACGCCAGCTCGGCGCCCGCAAGCTGCGAGGTCGCGTCGACGTCGTAGCCCTTCTCCCAGCCCCCATTCGCATTGACCAAGATTTCGGGCGTGCCCCCCTCCGGAGGTTGGCGTATGCACGCCAAGCTGACGCAGAAGCGCGCCGGAGTTTGGGGAATTGAGACTGACGGTCAGAGCACGCCCGGCGTCGTTCGGCCGAGGATCGAGAGTCACGGAGAATTGCGTTTCACCCGCCGATCCATTGGCCCTGAGCGAATTGATGGCCGGAACCCCGTTCGCGTCCGCCGCCCCGCCATGCGCGCCGAAGGTCAGCGCCGCCGGCGACAGCTCAGCCGCCCGCTCGACGAGCATCCGGCTCCAGTCATTCGGAGCCACACGCGAAACCAGCACCGCGAAATCGTGCAGCCGGTCGGCTCGCAAGTGGCCCGTCGCCGCCGTCGAGTTCGGGGCCGATCGCGCCCTCGATATCGAAAGAGGCCCCGTCCAGGCCGGCGACGCTCAGGCGTTTGAGGGTCACGTTCGGCCCGGTCTTTGCCAGGTTCAGCGCCAACGAGCCGCTGTCGATCTGCGTTTCGCCGACGCGAGCGATGTGGAGCGAGCCCGCCCTCAGCGAGAGCGAGAGGTCGAGATCGCCGATCAGATTCCCCGCTGCGAGGCTCGGCAGCCCGTCAACATCGAGCGAATCGCTGGCGAGATCCACATCGAGGCGCCCCGCTTGACGGCCATCTGGTCCCTTGAAGGCAACCGCGCCCGTGAGGGTCGAGCGGTCCAGCGTCAGCTTGAGATTGGGTCCCGAAAATCCAGCCGGCGACGCTTCCACCGCCCCCGATAGCGACACGTTGCGATAAGGAAGCGCGTCGGCGAAAGCAGCGACATTGGCCACGGCCGACGACGCGCCCTGAGCCGCCCAATCGCGCAGAAGACCGAAGTCGGCGGTTGAAAAAGCAACATCGCCGCGGAACTTGGCCCCTGCGCCGGTCTCCAGGTCGCCGTCCACGCGCAGGCGGCTTTGCTCCGGAAGGCCGAGGTTGAAACTGAGATTAATCGGCGCGCCTGGAGCAGCCTTCAGCCTCACGCTGGCATCGGGCAGCGTCTGCGCCCCAAGGATGATCGGCTGCGCTGAGACCTGGGCGTCGATCGTCGCCTCATTCTCACGGCCCTTAAGCGCGGCCGATAGTATGCGAGTGATCAGGGTCATGACGCGCGCGGGCGCGACCCCGTCCTCGCCCTTGCGACGCATGAGCGAATCGACATTGACCTGCTTCGCCTTCAGCGCCACGCTGATTTGCGCGGGCGAGCCGAAAACCAGTCTGGCGTCCCCATTCGCCCTGATCCCGCGCTCCTCGGGGCCTAAACGAAATTCCGCCTGGCGAAGGGCCGCCTGGTCCAAATCGGCGGTCAGAGGCCCCGCGATCCGCCAAGGGATCGGCCCATCCTCGCCGGGCGCCGTGCCAGTCAACGTGCCGGCGCCGGCGAACCGAAGGCCGCCAAGCCCGGCCGCCGGGTCGCCCTCGAGCGTGCCGTCGAATTCCGCGGCAGGCCAGCCTAGCCCCGCGTCAACCGCGAGGCGGAGGGGCGTCCCATCCGGCCCAGGTTTTTCCGAGGCGAGCCTGAAGACAACCGGAGCATTGTCCGGGCCGTCGAATTGGCCGCTTAGCCGCGTGGGTCCGTCGAGCAACGGGGCGGCCGCATCGATCTCGACGCCGGAAATCTCGGCGCCGGCTGTTGCGCCGCCGACGATCATCACTCGCCCGTCCCGCACGCTCAGACGATCGAACCCGGTCGAGTGGAGCCCCGCCATCCGCAGAGGCGGCAGCTTGAGCGCGCCGTCCGGTCCGCGCGTGAGGGTCAGAACGGGCTTCTCGAGACGAATGTCGGAAAACCGGATCTGCCCGCTCGGAAGCTTGACCAGCTCCAGCTCCAGCCGCGCCGAGGCGAACTTGAGGTTCGCCCCGTCCCGGCCCGGCGCGCTGACCACGCCTTCGCCCAACGCCAGATAGGGCGTCGGCAGCAGCCTGAGTTCAACTGGCCCGTTCAGGGAGACGTTCGCTCCCGTGACTGCGCTGAGCCGCGATTCGATCTCACCGCGCTGCGAAGACCAGTCGATGAGATACGGCGCGACCAGCGCAACCGACATCACGGCGACAAGCGCGACCGCGATGATGGTCAGGATAGTGCGCACTAGGAAACGACTTCCATTCCGCCTCGGCGAGCTAACCGCGGCAAACGATTCGGCGTGCTTCGCGGTTAAAAATGCCGCGAAAGTATGACCATGACAATAAAAGCGCCGTCTGGGGTTTGCGTTAACACAGGCCAGCGACGATTTGCCCTGCGTTTCGGGTGGCCAACCCTCCGACATGTCGCATAGTCCATCACCTTATGTTCCACGCGCGTATGTCTTTGGCGGCGCTATTCTCGGCGCCGGCTGTATCGACCAACGTCGAATGTGTTGACGGCGCAGGCCGAAGGCTAGACATTGGCCGGCAAAGCGCAAAACCCCGGGTCGGGCGCGCTGCATTCGGGAGGCGATCCCCATGGACCTTCGACTGACCGAGGACGAACTCGCATTTCGCGCCGAGGTGCGCGCCTTCGTGCGTGATAACTTGCCAGCCTCGATCCGCGAGAAGACAGTCGCTGGCCGGAAGCTATCCAAAGACGACTATGAGCGCTGGACGCGCATTCTCGCCGCCAAGGGCTGGGGAGCCCCGCATTGGCCGCAGGAATGGGGCGGCCCCGGGTGGAGCCCGGTCAAACTCTCGATCTTTCTCGATGAGACGCAACGCGGCAATGCGCCCGAATTGGTCGCCTTCGGCGTCAACATGGTGGGTCCGGTGATCTACACCTTTGGCTCCAAGGCGCAGAAGCAGCGATTCCTGCCGCGCATCATCGATCTTAGCGACTGGTGGTGCCAGGGCTTCTCGGAGCCCGGTGCGGGCTCCGATCTTGCGAGCTTGAGGACGAGCGCCCGGAGCGATGCGAACGGCTGGGTCATCTCAGGCCAGAAGACCTGGACCACCATGGCCCAATACGCCGACTGGATCTTCGTTCTCGCCCGCACCAACGCGCAGGCGAAGAAGCAGGAGGGGATTTCGTTCTTCCTCGTCGACATGAAGACCCCTGGAATTACGGTGAAGCCGATCCAGACGATCGACGGCGGCCACGAGGTGAACGAGGTCTTTCTTGACGACGTGCGCATTCCGCACGACGCGCTTGTCGGCGAGGAAAACAAGGGGTGGGACTACGCCAAGTTCCTGCTCGCCAACGAGCGCAACGGCATCGCTCGCGTCGGTGTGTCGAAGGCGCGCCTCGACCGGGTGCGGCAGCTCGCCTCGATTCCAGTCTATGGCTCTGGGCCCAAGATTGAGGATCCGTTCTTCCGCGCCAAGCTCGCCGAGGTCGAAGTGGAGCTGAAGGCGCTCGAAATGACCCAGATGCGCGTCATCTCCAACCGCCAGAGTGCGGGCAAGCCCGATCCCGCCTCTTCGGTGCTCAAGATCAAGGGCTCGGAGATCCAGCAGGCGACCACCGATCTCTTGATGGAGGTCGTCGGACCTTACGCGCTGCCGTATCAAGACCCCGATGACATGAGCAACGAGCCTCCGGTGGGTCCGGACTGGGCGGCGCCGCTCGCGCCGATCTACTTCAACAACCGCAAGGTCTCGATCTACGGCGGATCGAACGAGATCCAGCGCGGCATCATCGCCAAGGCGATACTGGGGCTTTAAGGCACATGGACTTTGAGCTTAGCCCCGAACAGGAGATGCTGCGCGACAATGTCGCGCGGCTGATGAAGGACCGTTACGGGTTCGAGGCGCGCAGGAACTACCAGAAGAGTCCGCAAGGGTGGAGCGACGCCCTCTGGCGCGACTATGCCGAGATGGGCCTGCTCGGCGCGCCCTTTGCTGAAGCTGACGGCGGCTTCGGCGGCGGCGCGGTCGAGACCATGATCGTGATGGAGCAATTCGGCAAGGCGCTGGCGCTCGAGCCCTACCTTCAAACTGTTGTCCTGTGCGGCGCGTTGCTGAAGCACGGGGCGAGCGACAAGCACCGGGCCGAGCTTATCGGCGCGATTGCGGCGGGCGGCCTCAGGTTAAGCTTCGCACATATGGAGAAGCAGTCGGGTTTCGATCTCCACGATGTGGCCCTGAGCGCAGTCAAGGATGGTGGCGGCGGATTCGTGCTGAACGGCGAAAAAACGCTCGTTGGCCAGGGCGACAGCGCGGACAAGCTTATCGTTTCGGCGCGGATGAACGGGGAGCGCCGCGACCGCGACGGGATCGGCCTCTTCCTTGTCGATGCTGACGCTCCGGGCGTGGGCCGGCGCGGCTATCCGACCCAGGACGGGCAGCGGGCGGCCGAGATCGGCTTCGCCGGTGTCCGCGTCGCGCCGCAGGATGTTCTGGGCTCCCCGGGCGGGGCGTTGCCGGCGATCGAGCGGGCGGTCGACGAGACAATCGCCGCGCTCGCCGCGGAGGCCGTCGGCGCCATGTCCGAGGCGCTGACAATGACTGTCGATTACCTCAAAACGCGCAAGCAGTTCGGCGTCACGATCGGCTCGTTCCAGGCGCTCCAGCATCGCGCCTCCGACATGATTGTCGCGCTCGAACAGGCGCGCAGCATGATGTTTTTGGCTGCGATGGCGGCGGGCGAGGAGGATGCGATCGAGCGCGCCAAGACCATGTCGGCGGTGAAAGCGCAAATCGGCCGCTCGGCCAAGTTCATCGGCCAGCAGGCGGTGCAGATGCACGGCGGCATCGCGATGACCTACGAGTACAAAGTCGGCCACCTGTTCAAGCGGCTGACGATGATCGATACGGCCTTTGGCGACGCGGACGTTCACATCCGCCGTCTGGCCGACCGCAGCAGCCTGTTCGCCTAAGCCTTGTCGAGCGCCGTGCGCACAATCCTCATCACCGGGTTCGAGCCGTTCGGCGGCGAGACGGTCAACGCTTCATGGGAAGCGGCCAAAAAGCTCGATGGCTGGCGCCACGATGGCTTCACGGCCGTCGCGCGCTTGCTGCCCTGCGCCTACGATGCGTCGGTCAAGAAACTCATCCACGAAATTGAGACGATCAGGCCAGAGGCTTTGTTGATGACCGGGCAGGCCGCGCGGCGCGCTGTCATCTGCGTCGAGCGATTCGCACACAATCTCGATGACGCCACCGCGCCAGACAACGACGGCGACCTGCGAAGGGCGCTGAGGATCTCCCGCGCCGCGCCCGAATGGCTGGAGGCGTCGGCCTCGGCCAGCGCCATAGCAAGAGCCATGAAAGACGCCGGAATTCCAGCGCGCATGTCGCGGAACGCCGGAGCGTTTGTCTGCAATCACCTCTATTTCGGCGCGCTGCAATATCTAAGCGACAAGAGGTTGGCGATCCCCGCCGTCTTTGTCCATTTGCCAGTGACGCCTGAGCAAACGCCGCCCGGCGCGAGCGCGAAGCGGATGACGCCGGCGAAGGCGGCGGACGGCGCTCCGCGTCGCAGCGGCTACGATGATGGATTTATCGAAACTGGTCGAGACTGCGTGAGCAGCGCTCTCTATCTGGGCGTCGACGGCGGCGCCACGCGTTCAAGGGCCCGCCTGCGCGACGCCGATGGAAAACGGCTCGCGGAAGCGACCGGATCGGCGGCGAATATCCATGTCGATTTCGCGGCGGCGGCGGAGGCCTTGCGGACGCTTGTCGATGCGACTTTGCTCAACGCCGGGCTCAATCAAGCCGACGCCGGATCGATCGCGATCGGCCTCGGGCTCGCCGGGTTCAAAGGCGCGAGCGACGAGGCGCGGGTCGCGGCGGCTTTGCCTCAATTCCTGCGCGTCCAGGCCGGGAACGATGCGACGACCGCCTGCATCGGCGCCCATGCGGGCGCGGATGGCGGGCTCATCATCGCCGGCACCGGGTCGGCGGCCATCGCACGCGTTCGTAATAAGGAGACCATCTTCGGAGGCCGGGGTTTCGCCCTTGGCGACGACGGATCGGGCTCGCATATCGGCCTCGATGCGATGCGCGCGGCGATGCGCGCTTACGATCGGATCGGCCCGGAGAGTGCGCTCACTCAAGACCTCATCGGCCATTTCGACAATGATCCGGTCGCGATGATGAATTGGGCGCTTTCTGCGAAGCCGGGAGATTTCGGCGGCTTCGCGCCGCGCGTGTTTGAACACGCGGGAGCCCATGATCCGATCGCGCTCGCGATCGTTCGGACTGCGGCGCGCTCGATCGCCGTGCTGACGCGCGGCGTGGTCGCGCTTGGCGCCGAGCGGGTGGCTTTGGTCGGCGGCGTGGGCGAAGCCTTGCGTCCCTATTTCGAACCCGAGATCGAGGCCCGGCTTCAACCGCCGCTCTACGATCCAACAGACGGGGCGATCCTGTTCGTCGGCGGCGCCGTGGCGCCGCAAAGGGAAGCCGCGCAATGAAGGTTTTCTACGGGGCGCGCATCTTCGACGGCGAGCGGCTGCGCGACGATTGCGCGCTCATCGTCGAGGGCGCGGCGATCCAGGCGCTTACCTCGGTTGGAGACCGGCCGCGCGGCGGCGAGCAAACAGATCTCGGCGGCGGCGTTCTCTCGCCGGGCTTCATCGATTGGCAGATCAACGGCGGCGGCGGCGTGCTGTTCAACGCCAATCCAAGTGTTGACGGGATCGCCGCGATCGCCGCCGCGCATCGCCGCGCCGGCGTGACCGCCTTCCTGCCGACGGTTGTCACCGACGCGCCGCGCGTGCTCACGCAAGCGCTCGCCGCCGCGCGCGAGGCGCGCAAGCGCGTTCCCGGCGCGCTCGGAATCCATGTCGAAGGGCCGTTCATCGATGTGAGGCGCAAGGGCGTGCATCCGCCCGAGTTCATCCGTGCGATGAAGGAGGAAGACGCCGATGCGCTCATCGCCGGGCGCGCGGGCGTGATGGTCGTGACGCTCGCGCCCGCGTCGGTCCCTTTGGACTTCGTACGGCGCTTGGCGAAGGCCGGAATCATCGTCAGCCTCGGCCATTCGGACGCGAGCGCGGAGGAAGCGCAAGCCGTCTTCGACGCCGGCGCGAGCGCCGCCACCCACCTCTATAACGCGATGAGCCAGCTCTCGTCGCGCGCGCCGGGCGTGGTCGGCGCGACGCTCACCGATCCGCGCATCATCTGCGGATTGATCGCCGACGGCGAGCACGCCCATGCCCTCGCCTATCGCGTGGCTCTGGCCGCCAAGGGACCGCGCGGCGTTGCGCTCGTGTCCGACGCCATGCCGCCCGCCGCCGGCGGACCGGACGTCTTCGAGTTGCAAGGCCGCCGGATGACGCGGATCGGCGCCAAGCTCGTCGCAGAAGACGGCACGCTCGCCGGCGCGGCGATCACCATGCGCGACGCAATCGACTATCTCGTCAACGTGCTCAAGGTCCCGCTCGCCGACGCGCTGACGATGGCGACGCTGACGCCTGCACGGTTGCTGCGCGTCGACGATCGGATCGGCCAGCTCAAGCCCGGCCATCGCGCTGATCTCGTACACCTGACCGACGATCTTCAGGTGGCCGAGGTGTGGACCGGCGCACGCCGGCTCGACGAGGTCGAAGCGGCGGCGTGAGCGGCTAGAGGGGATGGGCCTCGCGTAAGGGTTAGAGGCCACAATCTTGTCCTGGGAAGTGACCTACGGTCGCAGAAGGTTGACATGGCGGCGGCAAGGCTGTGGTTCTCGCCGAGAGACGACAATGGAATGAAGCCGCTCCCTATGTCGCATCGGCATTGGTTCACGCGGCGCTTGTCATTGCAGTGAGCTGGCTATTGATCAAGCCATATGACATCAGCGACGAGGAGGCGATAGACCTAACGATCATAGACCAGAAAGAACTCGCGAAAGCCGAACAGCCGCCCGTCGCCGCTTCCCCGCCGCCGCAACCCCTCGCAGACACCGGCGTCGGTCATGACGCGATCCATCTACCTGACGCGAACCTCAGAAAACCAGAGCGCTGATCCACGGGCTGCGTCGGATGGAGAACGGTTGGTATCGCTCCGAGAAAATGTTGTCGGAGGCGCTAGAGTCGCTCAACACTCTCCACCGGCATCGGCAAGCAAAGCGTGGGCGCGCCTCTTTGAAGGGGCCGGGTCGAGGGCTGGACGCTCCAACGAAGAATCGACAATTTCTTGACAGGTCGGGCTTGGATAAGGTATTGTTTTTCAGAAACGTTGAGCAGGCTTGCTCGCTACTTTCTGGATAATCCGCATGTCGGCTTCGACCGCCAAGGATAAAGGGGAGCAACTCGCTAATTGCGCAGCAAGCCGTTGAAATCGCTCAAAATGGACTCGCTAATTGTGCCTGAAGGGATGGTGGGCCCGGCGCGTCAACGCCGCGAACGGAGCCCGGCGGGCGGAACGATCACACCCTCAGCGGCATCAGCACGTAGAGCGCCGGAGCGCCTTCACGATCCTGGATGAGGGTCGGGGAGCCTGGATCGGCCAGGCGGATCAAGGCGGTGTCGGACGACAACTGGCCGACGATGTCGAGCAGGTAGCGGGCGTTGAAGCCGATATCGATTGGCGCGGAATCATAGTCGGCCTCGATCTCCTCGCTGGCTGAGCCCGAGTCCGGATTGTTGACCGATAGCGTCAGCTTGCCCTCGGCGATCGCGAGCTTGATCGCCCGCCCCCGCTCCGAGGAGAGAGTCGCGACCCGGTCTACCGCCCTCTCGAACGGCTCCTTGTCGACGACGAGGCGCTTGTCGTTGCCGGTCGGAATGACCCGCGCATAATCGGGAAAGGTGCCGTCGATCAGTTTTGTCGTCAGCACCACGTCGCCGAACTGAAAGCGCGCCTTGGCGGTCGAAATCTCGACCGTTACATCCTGGCTCAAATCCTCAAGCAGCTTCTGCACCTCGTTGACCGCCTTGCGCGGCACGATGACGCCCGGAATGCCCATCGATCCTTCGGGGGCCGGCGCCTCGACGCGCGCCAGGCGATGGCCGTCAGTGGCGACCGCCCGCAGCATCGGCGCCCCGCCGATGTCGACCGTGTGGAGGTAGATGCCGTTCAGGTAATACCGCGTCTCCTCGGTCGAAATCGCGAACTGGGTGTTCTCGATCAGGCGTTTGAGCTCAGCGGCCGGCAACGCGAACCGGTGCGAGAACTCGCCCGAGGTCAGATCGGGAAAGTCGGAGGCGGGCAGGGCCTGCAGGGTGAACCGCGACCGGCCGGCGCGCAGGACGAGCTGGCCCGTGTCGCCGGTCGTCTCGAGGCTTGCCTGCGCCCCCTCCGGGAGCTTGCGCACGATGTCGTAGATCACGTGCGCCGGAACGGTCGTCGCGCCTTTCTGGGCGACGTCGGCTGGAACCGATTCGGACGCCTCGAGGTCGAGATCGGTGCTCTTCAGAGCCAGTTTGCCGTCGCCCGCTTCAATCAGCACATTGGCGAGGATCGGAATGGTGTTGCGCCGCTCGACGATGCGATGCACGTGGCCCAGCGCCTTGAGCAGGACCGAACGCTCGATGGTGACCTTCATCGCTTGAAATCCTGGATAGACTGACGCCCTACGCCCCGCGAGCAGGGGGGCGGACCTTGCCAAGGCGTGTCACGGCGCGCAAGGGCGCGGAAGCGGATCGAGGCCCGTGTCCTCAAGGATTTTCACGGCCTCGTCAATTCTGGCGTAAGCTTTACCGGCCCTTAAACCCCACGCCTTACGGTCCTTAACCTGGCGGGGCGCGTTTCGCCCGAGGCTCCCTCATGGGGGAGACGCCGCGAGCGGGATCAGCGATGTTCGGCCGAGGCGGCAAGAAAACCCGGACGCGGATCGAGCCGCGCCTCGATTGGCGCGGCGGCGGCGCCGCCGGAGGCGATCTTCGCGCCGATCCCGCCGACCGCCCGCCCACGAGCCGCAAGAGGAAGAACACCCCATCGCGGTCCGCCTCGAGCGTGAAGCGCGGCAAGCGGCGCCGTTCGCTTATCGGCCACCTCATGTACTGGGGCGTGGTGCTCTCGGTTTGGGGCGCCATCTTGCTGGCCGGGCTCTTCGCCTATTACGCGAGCCAGCTGCCGCCGATCGATCAGCTCGCGGTGCCCAAGCGGCCGCCCAATATCGCCATTCTCTCCGACGATGGCTCGCTCATCGCCAATCGCGGCGACACGGGCGGCCCCGCGGTCCGGCTCATCGACCTGCCGCCGTATCTGCCCAAGGCGTTCGTCGCCATCGAGGATCGACGATTTTATGAGCATAACGGCGTCGATCCGATCGGCATGTCGCGCGCCCTTCTGCGCGACATCGCCGGCGGCGGCGGCGTTGAGGGCGGCTCGACGCTGACCCAGCAGCTCGCCAAGAATCTGTTCCTGACCCAGGAGCGCACGCTGTCGCGCAAGATCCAGGAGGCGATCCTCGCGTTCTGGCTCGAGCGCCGCTACTCGAAGGACCAGATCCTCGAACTCTATCTGAACCGCGTCTATTTCGGCTCAGGCGCCTATGGGGTCGAAGCGGCGGCGCAGAAATATTTCGGCAAGAGCGCGCGGTTCGTGACGCTGTCGGAAGCCGCGGTGCTCGCCGGCCTCATGAAGTCGCCGACCAAGCTTGCGCCCAACCGCAACCTTGCGGGGGCTAACGAGCGCGCCGCGCAGGTTATTACGGCGATGGCTGAGCAGGGCCATATCACCGAGGCGATGGCCAAGGCCGCGCTCGCCAATCCGGCGCAAGTCAAGCACGACAAGAGCGCAGGCTCGATCAACTACGCAGCCGACTACGTGATGGACGCGCTCGCCGATACAGTCGGCGCGATCGATGAGGATATCGTGGTGACGACCACGATCAACCTCAAGATGCAGGGCGAGGCCGAGCGCGCGCTGACGGACGAGCTCAACGCAAAGGGCGCGAAGTTTGGGGTCGAGCAGGGCGCCCTGGTCGCGCTCGATCCCAATGGCGCGATCAAGGCGATGGTCGGCGGGCGCAACTATGCCGACAGTCAGTTCAACCGCGCAGTCGCGGCCAAGCGCCAGCCCGGCTCGTCGTTCAAGCCCTTCGTCTATCTGGCGGCGCTGGAGAAGGGGCTCACTCCCGACACGGTGCGGGAGGACGCGCCGATCACGGTCAAAGGCTGGAGCCCGGAGAATTATTCGCGCGAATATTTCGGTCCCGTGACGCTAACCAAGGCGCTGGCGCTCTCGCTCAATACGGTCGCCGTGCGCCTCGGGCTGGAAGTCGGGCCGAAGACGGTGGTCGCGGTCGCGCATCGGCTTGGCATCACTTCCGACCTTGATCCCGTCCCCTCGATCGCGCTCGGCTCCTCAGACGTGACGCCGCTCGAGATGGTTTCCGCCTATGCGGCGTTCGCCAATGGCGGCCTGGGCGTCCAGCCGCATGTGATCGCGCGCGTCCGCACGGCGAACGGAAAGCAGCTCTACGTACGACGCAATGCGAATTTCGGCCGGGTGATCGAGCCACAATATGTCGCGATGATGAACCAAATGATGGAGGAGACGCTCTTAACCGGAACCGCGCGCAAAGCCGAGCTGCCCGGCTGGCAGGCCGCGGGCAAAACCGGAACGAGCCAGGATTGGCGCGACGCCTGGTTCCTTGGCTACACGAGTTATCTTGTCGCCGGAGTGTGGCTCGGCAACGACAACTCGTCGCCGACCAAGAAAGTGTCAGGCGGCAATTTGCCGGTCGAAATCTGGAGCCGGTTCATGAAGGCGGCGCATGAGGGCGTGCCCGTCGCCGGCCTGCCGCTCGGGACGTGGCGCAGCGCTGATGCGCAGAACCCGGACGCCCAGCCGACGCCTCCGCTCAATCTCACCGGCACGCAGATGGGGACCGGCGGACGCGGAGGGCGCCCGCCTCCGCCGGCGCCCCTGCCCGAGGCCTTCACGCCGCAGCCAAGAGTCGCTGGCCCCCGCGGAGCCCGCCCCACGGAAGACGGGGGCCTGCTTCCCCCCGCCGAGATTCCGAACGGCGGCCGCGGCCCGCCCGCGCGCGACAAGGGGCTGCTCGACAAGCTGTTCGGAACGTTGTGAGGAGCGGCACGACCGTTGCTTTGACGCCGTGAGGGCGCCATGTGAAGCTGCGCATCCGGTGAGTGGAGCAGTTCGATCCATGTCGAAAAGGCTCGTCGCATGTGTGGCGTTGATCCTCGGGCTTTCCTCGGCGGGGGCCCACGCCGACACCTTACCCCTGCCCGACAACCTGACCGGATTCAGCACGCGTGACGGCGAAGTCTATTTCGCCGAAAGCGACGCGCACGAGGCCTATTTTCCGCTCGCGGACAACTTCCTGACCCAAAAGACCCAGTCCTATTGCGGCGTCGCCAGCATCGTTATGGTCTTGAACGCGCTCGGGCTGCCCGCGCCGGCGGTTCCCGAATACGCGCCTTACCGCACCTTCACCCAGGACAACGTCTTAAGCGAACGAACGGACGCGGTTCTGCCGCGCGAGATCTTGGCGCGGCAAGGCATGACGCTCGATCAGCTCGGCGGGATTCTCGCCACACAGCCGGTCAAGGCGGAAGTCCATCATGCGTCGGGTAGCTCGGTCGACGAGTTCCGCAAGCTGGCCAGCGCGTATCTCGGCGAGCCGGGCCATTTCGTGATCGTGAACTACTTGCGCAAGGCGATGGGCGAGGAAATCGGCGGCCATATATCGCCGCTCGCCGCCTATGACGGAAAAGCCGACCGCTTCCTCATTCTCGACGTCGCGCGTTACAAGTACCCGCCAGTCTGGGTGAGGACGGCCGACATGTTCGCAGCGATGAACACGCCCGACGCCGTTAACGACAACAAGACCCGCGGCTTTGTGCTGGTGACGGCGGCCAGCGCGCAATAGCGCTGCAGCGTCCCTTCATCCTGGATTGCTCCCCCGGGGGCTGGCCCCAGGAGAACATCGTTTATTCGCGGACCTTACATCTCGACGCCGCGCGTGCCTACGTCTATCGCATAGACCGACGTGCTGGCGCAGATGAACAGGCGGTTGTGGTGGTGGCCGCCGAAGCAGAGATTCGCGGCCACTTCCGGCAGCACGATCGCGCCGAGCGGCGTGCCGTCGGGCGCGAACACGCGCACCCCGTTCAGCGCATGGTTCGGCGACCAGCCGCCGGCCGCCCAGATGTTGCCATCTTCGTCGGCGCGGATGTCGTCGGCTATGTAAGGCTGAGGCACGTCCTTGAAATCGTGCAAGAGCTTTCCGTTTGAGAGCTTGCCGTCGTCGCCCACGTCGTAGACGCGGATGATGGTTTGCTTGAAGGGGCCGCCCAGTGCGCCGGTGTCGGTCACATAGAACTTCTTCTCGTCGGGCGAGAAGCAGAGGCCGTTCGGCATGCTGAAGTCGCCGACCACGACATCCATCTTCCCGCTCTTTGGATCGAGCCGGTAGACATTGCGCGGCAGCTCCGCCTCCTCGCGATTTCCCTCGTGGTCGCCGCCGATGCCATAACTTGGGTCGGTGAACCAGACGCTGTCGTCGGACTTGACGATCACCCCGTTCGGTGAGTTCAGCGGCTTGCCGTTGAACTTATCGGCGAGCGTCGTGATTGACCCGTCAAACTCGGTGCGGGTGACGCGGCGCGTGCCCTGTTCGCAGGAGACGAGGCGGCCCTGGCGGTCGCGGGTGTTGCCGTTGGTGAAGTTGGACGGCTGGCGGAACACTTGCGTTTTGCCAGTCGTGATGTCGTAGGCCATCAAGCGGTTGTTCGGGATGTCGCTGAAAATGAGCCGTTGCTGATCGCCGAACCATACCGGCCCCTCGGTCCAGACGCCCCCGGTCCAGATGCGCACCAAGCCGGTCGTGCCGGCGCTGTATTTGGCGAAGCGCGGGTCGAAAATCTCGAAAGCGGGATCGGGATAGATCGCGGTCGAGGGATCGTTCCAATCACGGGCCGGGGGCATTGTGCCCGCCGGGTCGGGCATGTTGCTCTGCGCAAGGGCTGGAACTGCGGCGACCGATGACGCAGCCGCAACCGCTGCCGAACGCAAAAAATCGCGTCGATCCATGTGCGTTTCCTCCTGTGCCATTTTTTTGGCGGCCGAGACTAGTCGTGGTGGCAAGAGCGATGCAAGCGACTTGCTGCCATTCTTCGGGAATATTTCCCGCCGTAGCCGGGCTTACCGCAGCGATCGGCTAGGCCCGCGCCCATTGGACTGGCGGGCAAACGATCAGACCTCCCGCCAACCCGGCTTCGTTGGATCGGTCAGATGGTAGTGGATCGGCCCGATGCCCGAGATCGCGATGATCGCCGGCTCCGCCGCGCCTCTCTTGACCCCGTCGTAGTGAGGGGTCTTCGCCACTCGGCGCACGAATGAGCCAGCCGGCACGGGAACGGCGGCGTCCGGGGCGAAGTCCTCGCCGCTCGCAACGTACCATGTGCCGGACATCACGACGTAGAGCCGATCAGTCTCGTACCAATGCGGCGCGCTCATGTAGCCGGGATGCCACCGAATAAGCACGAAATATTGACCCGGAGCGTCGATCGCGCCGTACATTGTGGCCGATTCCGCCATTCCAGGCGGAAAGTTGTAGAGCCCCTTCCACGGAATCTCGTCCGGCCGCTTGATGATGGTCATCGTCGGGTCGACGCCGGCGGCTTGCGCCGGCTTCAGGCGGAGCGCCATGCCCGCCATCGCGAGTAGGGGCGCTGCGACCAGATCGCGCCGGCGCGTTTCAAATATGTTCATGGCCTTGCTTCCCTTATGTCTGTCCTATGTCATCAACGGGCTCACGGCATGAAAGAGGCGGCCGCGCAACTTTTTATGCCACCTTGTGCGCGTGGGCGACCCCGGCGCAGACCGGTGCCATTGTTGACTTAGTATATAATTTCTATATTCTGTATGTTTCCGCCACGGAGGGCTTGCAATGGTTGCTTCCGTCGTCGAACACCCGTTCGCTCGCGCTCGAGGGCCGGCGCCGGTGGCGGAAGCGTCTGAGAGCACGTTCCGTGACGCGATGCGGCAATTGGCGCGCGGCGTCTCCATCGTGACCTTCGGCGCAGGCGGTGATCGCGCAGGTTTCACTGCAACATCGGTGACGTCGCTTTCGTCCGACCCGCCGAGCCTCATTGCCTGCATTCCTCTTGGCTCACCAAACTACAGCGCCGTGCGGCGCTCCTCTGCCTTTGCGGTCAATCTTCTCGCCGCCGATCAGCAGGAATATGCCGAGCATTTCGCTGGATGCTCGGGGCTTCAGGGCTCCGAACGCTACCAGGGAGGCCCGTGGCGACCGCTGCCAAGCGGCGTTCTTTGCCTCGCCAATTCGATCGCCGCGTTCGATTGCGAGATCGAGGATAGGATCGAGCGGCACACGTACGCCATTCTCATCGGCCGCGTGCGGCACGTCTTTATGGGGACCGGATCGGGCGCGCTGGTCTATTGGGGCGGCGGCTATGATCAAGTGGGCTGGAGCGGCGATCAAATCGCGCGCGCAACCGGCCTCTCGCCGGTCAGATCCCGCCTGCGGAAACGCGCTCCTTAGCGCTGCGGACTGAGCGGCGACGGCGGCCCAGGCGCTTGACATGGCCGGCGTCGCGGCCGGTATCGCGGGTGCTCTACGGGCTCGACCTTGCGAGAGAACCTCCTGGCTTATTGAGTCATACTCAAGCACTACGGATTCCTTGAGTTGCAATAAACGACCCATAAGCTTATCTACCCGCCCATGAAGCTCGGCGATTGGCTTAAGCGCAACCAGGTGTCGCGCGCGGATTTCGCGCGCCGCATCGGCGTTTCGCCTGGCGCGGTGACCCTGATCTGCCGCGAACACGGGTCCTGGCTCACGCGCGAAACCGCCGAGCGGATCGTTGCCGAAACGCAAGGGGCCGTCACGCCCAATGATTTTCTCGCCGCGGCGCCCAGGAGACTCGATATGCTCAATCCTGTCGCAGACGCCATCGACGCGTTCGCCCGCGGCGAGATCGTTGCGGTCACCGATGACGACGATCGCGAAAACGAGGGCGACCTGATCGTTGCCGCTTCGCTCTGCACGACCGAGAAGATGGCGTTCATCATCCGCAATTGCTGCGGCATCGTCTGCGCGCCCCTGACCGGCGACGAGGCGCGCCGGCTCAATCTCGCTCCGATGGTGGCGGTCAACGACGCGCCGCTCGGCACCGCCTTCACCGTCTCGGTCGACGTGCGCCATGGGCTCACGACCGGCATTTCGGCCGAACAGCGCACAAACACCGTGCGCGCCCTCGCCAATCGCAATATGGGCGCAAGCGATTTCGTCCGCCCCGGCCACGTCTTTCCACTCGTCGCCAAGGACGGCGGCGTGCTTATGCGCTCCGGCCACACCGAGGCCGCGGTCGACCTCTGCAAGCTCGCCGGCTTGCCCCCGGTCGCCGTCATCTGCGAACTCGCGAATGACGACGGCACCGTGATGGTCGGGCCCCAGGTCGAGGCCTTTGCCGAAAAGCATAAGATCAAGCGCATTTCGGTCGCCGACCTTATCGCCTACCGGCAGGCGCGCGAGAAGCTGGTCGAGCGGGTCGCCTGCTTTCCGATTGAGACGCCGATCGGCGAGCTTCAGGGCTACGCCTACCGCACCCCGTTCGACCCGGTCCTGCATTTTGCGTTCGTTCATGGCAGCATCGGCGACGGGCGGGACGTGCCGGCGCGTCTGCATCGGGCCGACATCCTGAGCGACATTTTCGGCTCGGGCCCCATCCCCAAGGTCCTGAACCGCTTCAAGGCGGAGGGGCGCGGGGCGCTCGTCTACCTGCGCGACGGCGCGGCGGGCGTGCCGGCGAACCTGGGCGGCGCCCACGCGACGGGCTCCGACGACGCGCGCGAGAGCCAGTGGCGCGAGGTCGGACTGGGCGCCCAGATCCTGCGCGACTTGGGCGTGAACTCGATCCGGCTGCGCACCGATAATCCGCGCACCTATGTCGGGCTTTCCGGCTTCGGCATCGAGATCGCCGCGGTCGAGCCGATCGACGGCTGAGCCTTGGCGCCGCGGCAAGCGCGCTGCGGTCGTACGGAGCCATATCGATGCAACCAGCGCGCGAATTCCCCGCAAATAAAAGCAAATAAAACGGCCTAAATGCGCGTAAACGCTAGTAAAAGTGCTAGCGTTTACTAGCGTTTATTTCTCCGAATCTAGACTTATCAGTGGGTTACGCCTGATAAAAATAAGGAAATTCGCCCTCCCTACCCGGCTCGCGTCTTAGGTTGTGTTCGAGGCCGTGTGAGACCGAATGCGTCATGCCCCTTTCCTCGTTTAGCGCCGTCAGGCTCGGCTCGATTCGCCGGCGCCAATGGTATAGCACAGATTTCCGCTTTTTCCAACCAATTTTCAGAATTTCTGCTTGCCCGGATTTCGTCTGAGGCGCCTATGGCGTTAGCCGTTGAACGACCTGCCTCCGCCGTCTCAATGACGAATTTGACATTCCCCCCGGCAGCAAAGGCTTCTGGAAACGAAGCTTTTTCGTCTCACAGTTCCTGGCGCCAGTCCCCGGGGCACGTGGATGGCCGGGTCAAGCCCCGGCCATGACGCCAGGACTGCCTGCGGACAAACAGACCGATAGCCATCACAAACTCTTGGGGTTGGGCGGCCTTGCCATGAGGCGGCTCTAACCGCAAGAGGAACGCCTTCATGTCCACCTCCTCTCCCGACACAAGCCCGGCAGGCGTCGTCGCCGCCGAGGCGGTCCTGCAAAATCCGGCGACGCTCAGCGACCTTCTGGGCGTGCGGTCCTATGTCTGGTTCTGGATCGGCCGGCTGGGCGCCACGCTCGCCGTGCAGGTCCAGGCCATCGCGCTCGCGTGGCAGGTCTATGCCGTCGCGCGCCATTCCGCGTCGGTCAATCAGGCGGCGTTGGCGGTGGGCATGCTGGGCTTGGCCCAGTTCCTGCCGATGTTCGCCTTG
Organism: uncultured Alphaproteobacteria bacterium; assembly: GCA_963725195.1. GTDB lineage: Bacteria > Pseudomonadota > Alphaproteobacteria > Rhizobiales > Beijerinckiaceae > Roseiarcus. Next base: position 150,463 of record CAVRXX010000010.1, read on the forward strand.
ACCCTCTTCGCCGGCCACGCGGCGGATATTTATGACCGGCGCAAGATCATGATGGCGGGTCTTGGCCTGCAGCTCCTAACGTCAGCCCTGTTCGGCGCGATGGCCTATGGCGGGCTCAACCTTCTCTGGCCGATCTACGGCGTCGCGGCTTTGTTCGGTTGCGCCCGCGCCTTCTATACCCCGGCGAGCGCCGCTCTCGCGCCGACCCTGGTCGAGCGGCGGCTGATCCCGCGTGCGATCGTGGTCAATTCGGCTGGCAATCAGATGGCGACCATCGTCGGTCCCGCGATCGGCGGGCTCTTGGTCGGGGTTTCGCCCGTCGCGGCTTTCGTCGTGTCGGGCCTGCTTTGCCTCGCCTCGCTCGTCTCCTTGTTGCTGGTCAAGTCGCCCCCGCGCCAGCCGCGTCCGACCGCCTCGCGCTGGGCGCTGATCGCCGAGGGCTTGAACTATGTGTGGACGACCAAGGTTGTCCTCGGCGCGATCAGCCTTGACCTGTTCGCGGTTCTGCTCGGCGGCGTCACGGCCCTTTTGCCAGTCTATGCCCGCGACATCCTGCATGTCGGGCCGGAAGGCTTCGGAATCCTCCGCGCCGCTCCCTCGGCCGGCGCCATCGCTCTCGGCTTCATATTGGCCGCGCGGCCGCCTAAGTCGCATGTGGGCTTAAAAATGTTCGCAGCCGTCGGGGTCTACGGGCTCTCCACTCTGGTCTTCGCTTTGTCGCGCTCGATGGTCTTGAGCGTGCTTGCGCTCGCGACGCTCGGGGCGGCCGACATGGTCTCGGTCTTCGTGCGTCAGAGCCTGGTGCAAATCGTGACGCCCGACGCCATGCGCGGGCGCGTCTCGGCGGTCTCCAGCCTGTTCATCGGGGCGTCCAACGAATTGGGCGAATTCGAATCCGGCGGCATGGCGCGCCTGCTTGGCCCGGTCGGCTCGGCGATTTTCGGCGGCTGCGGGGCGATTGTCGTGACGCTGCTATGGGCCTGGATTTTTCCGGCTCTGAGGAAGGCGGATCGGCTGGAATAGGGGAGCGGGTTCGAATGGGCGACGTCGGAGCAGGGACCATCTCTCTGGATTCGTCCTTCGAGACGCGCCTTCGGCGCTCCTCAGGACGAGGAGGTGGAACGCCAAGGCGCAAGGCGCAGACCTCGTCCTGAGGCGCCGCGAAGCGGCCTCGAAGGACGGATCAGGAGGCGCGAATGAGGTTGCAAGCTTGACCCATCCTTCGAGACGCCCGCGATGCGGGCTCCTCAAGATGAGGTTCGCACCGACTCCGCCGCTTGCCCTCTGACAGTTGAACGCTTTCCCGCCCCGATCGTAGTGTGGAAGATAACTCACGGGGACACCGGCGCATGGACGGCGCGTCGATCTACATTCTGCGCTGCGCGGACGGCAGCTACTACACCGGCATCACGCGGCGATCGGTCGACGAGCGGGTGAGCGAACATGCCCAAGGACTCGACGAAGGTTGCTACACGTTTCGCCGCCGGCCTGTGACGCTCGCGCGCGCCGAACATTATGCTCGGATCGCCGATGCGGTCGCGGCTGAGCGTCGCATCAAGGGGTGGTCGCAGGCGAAGAAGGAAGCTTATATCCGCGGCGATTACGCCGCCCTCGTTGCGCTCGCAAAACGGGGCGGAAAACGCGCGTCGGAGCGAGGCTGATTCTTGGAGTGGTCCTTCGAGGCCGCTTCGCGGCGCCTCAGGACGAGGCCGCAGAAGGCCCCGACATGGCCGATAAACTCACGCGAACTCAGCGATTGCCACGTCGGACAGGCGTTGGAAGCGCAGCGCGCTGTTGGCTTCTTCGAGGAAGCCGGTGGTCAGGCACACCATGGTGATGTTGCGCGCGGGATCGACCCAGAAGTTCGTTGTTCCCGCCCCCATCGCGCCATATGTTCCGGGGGTGGACAGGTGGCCGAAATAAGTCGGATTGAGGCCCTCGCCGCGGAGGAAGAAGCCGAGGCCCAGATTGGCCGGGAAGAGCGGCCAGCCTTTGAGCTCGCGCGCGTAGGTCCAGAGGTCGTTCGGCTTCACGCCGGTGTGGACGCTGGTCGCGAGCTCGACCATCGGCTTCGACAACACCCTTTTGCCGTTCAAGGCGCCGCCCAGGCGCAAGGCTTCGGCGAAGCGGAATACGTCCGCGCCCGTCGAGATGAAACCGCCGGCCGGGATTTCAATGTCCAATGCCGGGTTCACGATCGCAAGGCCGAGGCCGACCAGCGCGGAAGCGTCGAACATGCCTGGGCTCTCGTCCGACACGCGCGGCATGACCGCCCGCGCGGCGAGCGCTTTCGCTCCCAGCGCGCCGAGCGCCGTATCGCTCATGCCGAGCGGCTCGAGCAGCTCCTCGCGCGCGATGTCGCGCAGCTTGCGTTTTCCCCCGTCAAGCTGGCGCACGACCTGTCCCAGGATCGCATGCGCCATGATCGGCGAATAGCTCACTTCCTCGCCCGGCACGGCCTCCAGGCCGACGTCGCAAACCGCGGCGGTCACGGCGTCGAGGTCGCCGATCTTGTCGGCAGGCACGGCGGGGAAACTCGCGGGCAGGCCGCCGCTGTGCGAGAGCAACTGGCCGATCGTGACCCGCTGCTTGCCCCTGGCTGCGAACGCCGGAATGATCTCGCTGACGAAGGTGTTCAGGGACGCTTCGCCGCGCTCCACGCGCTGCAACACCAAGACGGCGTTGAGCGCCTTCGAGATGGAGAAGACGGGGAACACGCTGTCGAGCCGCATGGGCTTCCCCGCGCCGCGGTCGGCGAACCCGGTCGCCTGCTCGAAGACGACCTTGCCGCTGACCGCGACGATCGTGACCGCGCCGTCATAGAGCTCGCGCTCCACGTCTCGTTCGATCGCCTTCTGTAGGCGGCTCATGGCTTCCCCCTTGTAAGCACGGAGTCGGGCGGATGGTGATCCTGACCGCCGGGCCGCGCACGCCGGACAATCTGGTCTGTCAACCCACCGCTCATTCGAAGTACCAGACGCACAGAGCCTTGGGAAGCTGAGGGCCGTCGGATTTGGCGACCGCCGTTCGCGCAGAAACCCGACACGCCTCAAGGAACGCGGGCGTTCGTCTCGCGCCAGCGCTGCCAGCGGCGGCGCAATTCGCCGTGGCGCAGGCCTGTCGTTTCGTCGAGCGTTTCGACCTCGACCATCCGATCGGTGCGAAAATGCCGGAAGCCTTGGCGCAGCTCGCACCAGGCGACCAGCATGCGGCTCGTCTCGGCATAGCCGAGGATGACCGGCCACACTCTTCGCTCGGTTTCCTCGCCAGCTTCCGACCGGTAGCGGAGTTTCAGTTTCCGGCCCTCGCGGATCGCCGATCTGAGGCGTGATGGATCGACGCTTTCCACCGGCTCCGCAAACGTCGGCTTCACGCCAACGCTCGGCTCGACGATGAAGGGGCGCAGACGTTCGGGCACGACCGCGGCGATCTTCGCGATCACGTCGCGCGCGGCATTGGCGAGCGCCTTGTCGGAGCGGCCTGCGACCCATTGCGCTCCCAACATCACCGCCTCGATTTCGTCTCCCGTCAGCATGAGCGGGGGCATGTCGTAATCGGACGCGAGGAGATAGCCCAAGCCCGCCTCGCCTTCGATCGGAACCCGCTGGCCGATCAGGTCCGCGACGTCGCGATAGACCGTGCGCTTCGAGACTTCGAGTTCCTCCGCCAACGCGGCCCCCGTCACGGGCCGGGAGGATCGGCGGAGGATCTGGATGATCTGAAACAGTCGGTCGGCGCGGCGCATGCTGACTCCTGCTGACAGGATGGTGTCAGCAGGCTTCTGCGACAAGGCCTTTCGCAACGCCGCAGCGGCTATGCGGAACGAAAGGATCGCGCGCCCCATGAAATTCGCATCCACACGTCTTGTCGCCGCCGACATCCAGGCGATGGTCGGCTTCTATGAATTGGTGACGGGTAAGCGCGCCGAGTGGCTGGCTCCGATATTCGCGGAAATCGTAACGCCCTCCGCGACCCTCGCCATCGGGAGCGTCGAAACCGTAGCCCTATTCAAGGAAGGGAGCGCCGAGCCCGCGGCCAACCGCACGGCTATCCTCGAGTTCAGGGTTGACGACGTCGAAGCCGAGTTCGCGCGGCTGAAGGACAAGGTCGAGGTGGTGCAAGCCCCGAAGACGATGCCCTGGGGCAATCGCGCGGCTCAGTTCCGCGATCCCGAAGGGACGCTCGTGGGTATGTATACGCCGGTTACCGACGCTGCGAAGGCGCGGTTCGCGTCGCGATAGAGCGGGTCTCATCACGTCACCGCCGAGAGCGGCGTTGCGACCTCTTCCAGCGGCTTGCGCTCGGCGTTGACGGCGTAGCGCGCGGCGACCGCGGCGGCGGCGAACATGAGAAGGGCGGCGAAAACGTAGCCGCCAAAGATGCTGCCCCGCGAGCCGCTTTCGATGAGCTTGCCGAAGACGAGCGGCGCGGCGACGCCGCCGATGCCGGTTCCGATCGCATAAAAGATCGCGATGGCCATGGCGCGAATCTCGATCGGGAAAGTCTCGCTGACCGTGAGATAGGCCGAGCTCGCCGCCGGAGACGCGATGAAGAACACGATCATCCAGCCGATGGTCTGGCCCATCGCCGACAGGAGATCCTGCTGGAAGGCGACGGCGACTGCGATCATGAGCAGGCCGGAGAGCCCGTAGGTCAGGGTGATCATCAGACGACGCCCGAGGGTGTCGAACAGGCGCCCGAGAATGACCGGCCCAAGAAAATTGCTGACCGCGAAGGGAAGGATGTACCAGCCGACGGCGTCCGACCCGACCGAGTAGAATTTCGTCAGGACGAGGGCGTAAGTGAAAAAGATGGCGTTGTAGAAGAACGCCTGCGCCGCCATCAGCGTCAGCCCAACGAAGGTTTGCACGCGATGACGGTTGATCAGCGTCTCGAACACTTCGCTGAGCGGCGTATGGCTCGCGCGAGCGCAAGCGGATGGATTTGGCGGCGGGGACCGGCTCGAGCTTGACCCCCCCGTCCTCAAATCGCTGTTCAATTCCCTTGACGACGTCCTCGCCCTCCTTTTCCCGCCCGTGAATGGCGAGCCAACGCGGACTTTCGGGTATCCACATGCGCATGAAGAAAACGGCAAGCCCTAAGATCGCGCCAGTGAGGAACGCGAGCCGCCATCCGAAGTCCGAAGGGATCAGCGCCGGATTGAGCAGGACGACCGCTACCAAAGCGCCGAGCGCCGCCCCGACCCAGAAACTGCCGTTGATCGTGAGATCAAGCTGGCCACGGTAGCGCGCGGGGACCAGTTCCTGAATGGTCGAGTTGATGGCGGAATATTCACCGCCGATGCCGCAGCCGGTGAAGAAGCGAAAAACGAAGAAGGAGAGGCCGTTCCACGCGAGCCCGGTCAGCGCCGTCGCGACGAGGTACACGACGATGGTGATGAAGAAGAGTTTCTTGCGGCCGAGCCGATCGGTCAGCCAACCGAAAAACAACGCGCCGACGACGGCGCCGAGAAGGTAGGCGCTGCCGGCCAATCCGACCTCGGAATCGGAGAATCGAAGCGCCTGGCTTTCCTTCAAAGCCGGGGCGACCGAGCCGGCGAGCGTGACTTCGAGCCCGTCGAGAATCCAGGTGATTCCCAGCGCAACGATCACCAGAACGTGAAAACGGCCCCAGGGCAGGCGCTCGAGCCGCGCCGGAATGAGGGTCGAAATCTCTCCCGATGGTTGCGTCGATGTCGCCGACATGAAGGCTCCCCGCTCAACGCCGCCCGCATTGTCCCGGATATGAAACGAGATCGCCGCCGGAAGGTTGCGTCTGCGGTCGGCGCCGCCCCGCCGCCTAAAGCGCTCGCTCCCAACGATCTTGGTAGGCCTCAAGTCCGGGCAGGTCCCAAGCGCGCGCCGGCGCGAGCCGCGGCGGCGGATGCGGTTCGCCCCAATGGGCGAGCATCGCCGCGCCTGCGGCGGCGCCTGCGCTCGCCGGCGCGATCAGAACCCGCCGGTCGGCCATGAGGCGGGCGAGCACGGCGGCGAAAGCCGGCGAGCGGGTGAAGCCGCCTTCGACGATGAGTTCGCCCGGCGCTTCGAGGCGGCGAAGCAGGTGGGCGGTCATGAGCGCCGAGTAGAGAGCTGGCTAGCGCCGCCCGCGCTTTTGGCGTCGTGGGCGCTTCGCCCTCGACAATGCCTTTCCGCGCCGCAAATGGGCCCCCCTGGTCGGAGAATGCAGGCAGAGCAAGCGCGCCGGAAGCAATGACGCGATCGATGTCGGCTTCGTCCGCGTCGGCCGGCGCGTCGCCGGCAAGGACCGAATATTCGCGGCCGCCCATGAAGCGCGCAGTGGGCACCGGCTCTCCGCGCACGTCGACATTGGCCAGCATGTCCGCCTTGGGATCGAGCTCGCCCTTTCCGCCGACGGCCATGATGATGACCCAGGTCCCGGTCGAGATCACGGTGAAAGGATCGCGCCTCGAGAGAAGATGCGGCACGAGCGAGGCGTTCGAATCATGCGCGCCACAGATTATGCGCACGTCGGGCGACAAGGCCCGTCACAGTGGTGACTTCGGGGTCTGAGCGTTCCGAGCGTGTCCCAGGCCTTGCGCATGGGCGGGAAAAGCCGCCGCCAGCCGAGCTTGTCGACCATGCTCGAGAGATCGCCCTCGTGAGGGCGCCATAGGTCGGTGTGCGCGCCGATGCGAGGTCGAATTCCGAAGCCACGACGCCGCCGAGCCGCCAGACGCAATATTGCGGGTAGTCAGGAATGCCGTCGCCTGCGGCGAACTCGAGCCGGATAGCGGCGCTGAAGATAGAAGACGTGACGCCCGAGATTGAGCCCTCGCGGCAGATGGGGCGACAGCGTCTCGTCAACGGCGGGCGGGCCGTCGTATTCCGCCGCGATCTCCGGATCGATGTCAAACTCATAGTCGACCGGCCGCAGCGCGGCGTCCGTCCGCGATCAGCGACGCCCGCCGCGCCATGCGCCGAGATCGAAATCGCTTCGATGGGAAATTCGCGCGCCGAGTTCCTTCAGCGCGCCGATGAGGAACGCTCCAGGCACCCTCGGTGGCAAGCTTCGGTAGGGCAGCCTGGCGTCACGGCAAGAGCGTTGCGTTGGGACGACCGCGCTCGGCCACGACTTGCCCGCCGCATCGAACACGACGACCTTCATGTTCGACTTGCCGAGGTCGAAGACCGCGACGCAGCGACTCATGCACGTGGTCATCTGGAGCGCAAACGGCCGCGTGGCGGGCTGGCGGCAGTCCTCCGCCTGGGCGACAGGACGTCGAGAGACACGTCCTTGAACGGGCGATGGCGCGCGGCATCGAGGCGTCGCATGGCGTCCCACGCTCCCCGCGACCGCTTCACCCCCCTCTTGGACCCGGGGGTCGCAAGAGATCGCGGTGCGAGCAGATTGCGCCTTCGGTCAGAAGTCGAACTTGGTCGACGTTCGTCCTTGTTGAAGATGAAAGGAGGCCCGAGCAGGATTTCGCTGCCGTTGACGACATTGAGCTTGCCGAGCTTGCCCGCTTCGACCGAGGTCGAGCCGGGCTTGAGCTTGCCGTCGACGACCGCGCGCATGACATAGGTCGCGGCGTAGCCGAGATCGACCGGGTTCCACAGGACCACCGACTTGACGCAGTCGGCGTTGACATAGGGCTTCATCGCATTCGGCGTGGCGAGACCGACAACTGCGATCTTGCCGCATTGGCCAGCCTTGGTGACGGCTTCCGCGGAAGCCGGCGTCGCCACCGACGTCATGCCGAACAGGCCCTTGAGCTTGTCGCCGTATTTGTTGATGAGGGTCGTCGCCTGATTGAAGGACAGGTTGTTGTCTTCCTGCGCCTCGACCGTCTCGAGCCACTTCATCTTCGGATGGCATTTCTCGGCATAGGCCTGCATTTCGGCGATCCAGCGCGCCTGATTGGGCGTGGTGAAGGTCGAGGTGACGATGGCGAAGCTGCCGTCCTCGCCGATCTCCTTGGCCATCGAGTCGATCATGGACTTGCCGATGCCGTTGAACTCGGCCTGGTTGACGAACCATTCGCGCGCGTCGGGCGTCGAGTTGGCGTCGTAGCCGACGACGTGGATGCCCTTGGACAAGGCCTTCTTGAGGACCGGCGCGATGGCGACCGGATCGTTGGCGGCGAACAGAACGCCGTCGACGCCTCGGGTGATGTAATTGTCGATGAACTTGATCTGCTCGTCGATCTTGGCTTCCGTCGGCCCGTCGGTCGTCACCTTGACGTTGCCGAGTTCCTTGGCCGCGTCCTGCATGCCTTTGGAGGTGGCGTTGAAGTAGCCGATGCCGATCAGCTTCGGCACGTCGACGATGGTGATCTCCTTGCCCGCCTTGTCGGGCGGATTGGTCGCCTGGCCGCCGTCATAGGGCTTTGCCGCGGCCGGCGCCGCCGGCGCCGCTTGCGTCGCAGGCGAGCGGGCTTGTCGGCAGATCGTCCGCGCCGTCCCATTTGCTGGCGGCGTTCGCGCCGCTCGCGGCGAACGACAGGGCGAACATCGCCGCCGCCGTGGTTGTCAGTAGACTCGCTTTCATGTCCGTCCTCCCTAGATGCCGCGTGCTGCGGCGTTGGTCTTCCAGATGCGGCGCTCAGTCGCGGCGACGCTGAAGGGAGCTCGCGATCAAAACCGAGAGAATGAGCGCGATCCCAATGACGACGATTGTCGCGTCGCCCTTGACGCCAGTCAACGCCAGAGCCATTCTTGAGGAGCTGGATCATCGCGAGGCCGATCACGGTGCCCCAGATGGTGCCCGAGCCGCCGAAAATGCTGGTTCCTCCCAGCACCACCGCGGCGATGACGTCGAGCTCGTAGCCGCTCCCCATATCCATCCGCGTCGTCGTCACCCGCGAGACGAGGACCCAGGCGGCGAGAGCCGAGGCGAGGCCGGACAGCGTGTAGACGATGAGCTTCACCCGATCGACCGACAGAGCCGAAAAGCGCGCCGCCGTTTCATTCGCGCCGATCGCGTAGAGCGCGCGCCCGAAGGTCGTGCGATCGAGCACGATTCCCGCGATGACGATGAGAACGAGCAGGAGGAGAAGCTGCGTCGGCACGCCGAACACGTCCCCCTGGCCGAGAAAATAGAACCATTCCGGATAGCCGCGCACCGAATGCGCCTGGCTTATGCCCTCGGCGAGACCCCGATAAAGCGCGAGCGTCGCGATCGTCATGATGAGCGGGGGCACCTTCACCCGGGTGATGACGAGGCCGTTGACGAAGCCCGCAAGCGCGCCGACGAAAAGCGAGAAGACGATCGCCAGTGGCAGCGGAAAGTGAAACGTCTTCCACGAATAGCCGAGCATGATCGCGCACAGGCCCACGATCGCACCGACCGAGAGATCGATGCCGCCCGTGATGATCACAAAAGTCATCGGCAGCGCGATGAGACCCGTCTCGGCGATGAAACGACCCTGGTTGAGAAGATTGTCGAGGGTGAGAAAGCGATCGTTCAGAAGGCCGAGACCGACGAGCGCGATCAGGAGAATGATCGCGAGCAGTGTCTCGTGACGCTTGAGCCAGCGGGGCACGCGAAACGTCTTCGTTTCGATCGCCAGGCTCATCGCTTCCACCCTTGAGCGGCGCGGCGCTGGCGGCGCAAGATGTCGGCGATGACGGTCGCGAGAATGAGCGCCGCCGCGCAAGGCGTCGGTCCAGTAGGGCGAAACGTTGATGAACACGAGCGCGCTCGTGATCTCGGCGATGAGGATGGCGGCCAATGTCGAGCCGACCACCGTGCCGACGCCACCGAGAATACTGACGCCGCCGACCACCGCGGCGGTGATGATGGTGAGTTCGAGGCCCTGCGGGGTCGTCGACTGGATCACGCGGAGCTGGGTCGCATAGACGAGCGAAGCAAGGCCGGTGAAGAGGCCATGCAGCGCAAACACCATCAGCACGGTGCGCTGCGGGTTGACGCCGCAAAGGCGCGCGGCCTCAGCATTGCCGCCGGTCGCGTAAATCGCCCGCCCCGTGGGCGAATTGCGCATCCAGAGCGCCGCCAGCACAGTGGCTAGAACCATGATGATGACGGGCATCGGCACGCCGAATAACGAGAGGTCGGCGAGATGAAAGTTCTGCGGCAGGTCGGTGATCCATTTGCCGCCGGTGACGCTGATGAGGCCGCCTTTGAGGATCGACAGCATGCCGAGCGTGACGACGATCGCCGGGATTCGGAGATAGGCGATGATCGCGCCTTGCGCCGCCATCACGGCGACGCCAATGACCAGCGGCGCGAGCCAGGTGACGATGATCGGCGCGCCTGCGACGGCGAGCGAACCGCTGACCGTCGCCAGCACCCCGATGAGAGCGCCGACGGAAATATCGATATTGCCGGAGATGATGACCATCGACATGCCGACGGCGGCGATCGCAATATAGGCGTTGCCGAGCAGAATGTCGGAGAGGTTGCGCGTGGCGAGAAAGCGCGGATTGATCAAGCCCGACGACGACAGCGAGGGCGACGATCGCGACCGCGAGCAGAAGCTCCTGACCGGCCAGACGGCGAAAGACGCCGCCGCGAGCGCTTGCCGAACTTGCGATCGCGGCCGCGCTCACGCCGCCCTCTCCTCGCTCGACGTCCCGCCCATCATCGCCGCGCCCACGGCCTCGGACGTCGCGTCGGCGCGATCGAACTCGGCCACGAGCCGGCCCTCGCGCATCACGAGCACGCGGTCGCTCATGCCCAAAACCTCGGGCAATTCGCTCGAGATCATGAGAATGGCGACGCCTTCGGCCGCGAGCTGGCTCATCAGGCGATGGATCTCGGCCTTGGCGCCGACGTCGATGCCCCGCGTCGGCTCATCGAGGATCAGGAGTTTCGGATTGTTGGCGAGCCATTTGCCGAGCACGATCTTCTGTTGATTGCCGCCGGAGAGGCGACCTGCGATCTCATCGACCGAGCTTGTCTTGACGCTGAATCGCGCGACGCCCTCAAGCGCCATCCGCCGCTCCGCAGCACGGTCGATGAATCCGCTGCGAGACAGAGACCCGAGCGCCGCAAGCGAAAAATTGTGCAGGACGCTCATGCCTCGGACCAAGCCCTGCGTGGCGCGATCTTCCGGCACATAGGCGACGCCCTTTGCGCGCGCGGTCTCGGCCGAGTCGATCCGCACGTTTTCGCCGTTGAGTCGGATCTCGCCGGACTCGCTCGGCGTCATGCCGAACAGCGTCTGCGCGAGTTCGCTGCGGCCCGATCCGACGAGTCCTGCAAGGCCTACGATCTCGCCAGCGCGCACGGTGAGGCTGACGCCCTTGGTGAGCGGCCGGCGCACGAGATTGCGCGCTTCGAGGACGGGCGCGCCGATGGGCGCCGCTGTCTTCGGGAAGAGGCTCTCGAGCCGCCGCCCGACCATCATCTGCACGAGTTCGCCGACATTGGTGTCCGCGACGTCGCGCGAACCGACATAGGCGCCGTCGCGCAGCACCGTCACGCGATCGGCAATCGCAAAGATCTCGTCGAGTCGGTGACTGATGTAGACGATGCCGACGCCGCGTCGCTTAAGGCGGCGGACGACGTCGAACAAACGCGTCACGTCTGCTTCGGTCAGCGCCGCGGTCGGCTCGTCCATGATGAGGATGCGCGCGTCGTGCGACAAAGCGCGCAAAATCTCGACGCGTTGACGGTTTCCCACGGTCAGCGCGCCGACGATTTGATCTGGAGAGAGATCGTCGATTTCGAGCGAGTCGAGCAGCCGCGCGGCCTCGGCGCGCATCGCCCGCCAGTCGATGCGGCCTGCGCCCGCCCGCGGGGCATGGCCGAGAAAGATGTTCTCGGCGACGCTGAGCTCGGGAAACAGCAGGAGCTCCTGATAGATCGTCGCGACGCCCGCGCGGCGCGCGTCATCGGGCGTGGAGAGGTGAACCTGTTTACCGCTGACGAGAATCGAGCCGACGTCGGGTTGATAGACTCCGGACATGATCTTGATGAGGGTCGATTTGCCGGCCCCGTTCTCTCCGAGCAGCGCATGAACCTCGCCTGGACGAACGTCGAACGATACGCCGGAAAGCGCCCGGACGCCGGGGAAGGTCTTTTCGATGCCGCGGACCTCAAGGAGCGGCGCGATTTGGCCTGGGGAAACGTCGATCTCCTGCTCCACGCTCACGCCGCCTCCGTCACGCGCGTGTCGGGATCGACGACGATCGTCTGCACGCCCGCATCGCGCAGCATGGCGAGCGCTTCCGGCGGCGCAGCGCGATCGGTGACGAGCGCATGGATGCGCGTGAGGGGACAAACGACGAGGCTCCCGCGCTGCGCGAATTTCGAAGCGTCCGCCAGAACGATGAGTTTGTCGGCGCGCCGCAGAAGTTTCGTTTCCGCGCGTGCGATCAGGGGATCCCCTTCGATCACGCCGTGCGGGCCGATCGAGACTGCGCTCATGAACATGATGCGTGCGGAATAGTGTTGAATGGCGTCGTCTTCGAAGGGCGCGACGATGATTTTCTGCTCGCGATAGACCTCGCCGCCGGGCAAGGCGACCCGGTTCTGCGTCTCACGGATGAGAAACTCGGCCAGGGGATAGGAGTTGGTCAGGATCTTGAGCCGCCTATGGCGCAGGAACTCGGCCATCTCAAAGGTCGTGGTGCCGCCATTGATGATGATCGCGTCGCCGTCGACGCACATGTCCACCGCGCGTCGGGCAATGGCGCGTTTCGCTTCAACATGGATTGCTCGACTGACGTCGAACGATTGCGTGCCGAGCGAGGCTTGCGTCATGCGGGACGACACGGCGCCGCCGAGCGCCTGGACGCCGCCATAGACCCGCTCGCCGTAACCAGCGGCGGCGAGGCGGCCGGCGTCCCGTCGCGCCGACGCGGCAGACACCCCCGTCGCCGCCATGACATCGGCGATTGAGAGGAAGCCTTGCGCGGCGAGCAGATTGCGGAGGATTTCGACGCGCTGTCGCTCGCGCATAACCTTGTCGTTTCCCCGAAATTGGTCGTTGCTGCTTTCACTGCCACGCGCCTATAGGCCTGTCAATCGATCAAACTCGCTCACCAAACTCACGCAATCGCGCAGAAGCGTTGACGCTCTTCCGGCATTTGCCTATTGGGGAATGAAAACCGCGAGAGTATTGAGAGGAACAGCCCCATGAGCGGCGATCAAGTTCGTTTTGACGCTCCATTGCCCAATCTCTGGGATGACGAGCACGCGGCTTCTCTCGACGATCCCGGTCTCCTGCTCTATCGATCGAACCTGCTTGGCAGCGACCTGCGCATCACCAATTTCGGCGGCGGCAACACCTCCGCCAAGCTAACCGCGGCCGATCCGCTGACCGGCGCGCCCACGCAAGTCTTGTGGGTGAAAGGATCGGGCGGCGACATCGGCTCGATGAAGCTCGACGGCTTCTCGACGCTCTACATGGACAAGCTTCTGAGCCTCAAGGCGATCTATCGCGGCCTCGAACACGAGGACGAGATGGTCGCGCTTTACAACCACTGCACCTTCAACCTCAATCCGCGCGCAACCTCGATCGACACCACGCTGCACGGCTTCGTTCCGCACTGCCACGTCGATCACGTGCACGCGGACGCGGTGATTGCGATCGCCGCGAGCGAGAACGCCGAGGCGCTCACGCGCGAGATTTATGGCGGGGAGCTCGGCTTCTTGCCGTGGCAGCGGCCGGGCTTTGATCTTGGGCTCAAGCTCGGCGCGATGGCCGAGGCCAATCCGGACATGAAGGGCGTGGTGCTCGGCGGCCACGGCCTGTTCACCTGGGGGCCGACCTCGAAGGAATGCTATCGGATCACGCTGCAGATGATCAACAGAGCCGCCGAATGGCTCGCGGCAAAAGCGCCCAAAGCAGCTTTCGGCGGCCCGCGCGTCGAGGCGCTGCCGCGGGCGGACCGGCGCAATGCTGCGGCGAAGCTCTTGCCCGCCATTCGCAAGCACATTTCGGCAAGCGAACGCAAGATCGGACACTTCACCGACGCGGCCGCCGTGCTGGAGTTCGTCAATTCGCGCAATCTCAAGGACCTTGCGGCGCTTGGGACGTCGTGCCCGGATCACTTCCTCAGGACCAAGATCCGCCCGCTCGTGCTGCCGTACGATCCAACGACGCGCAATCTCGACGCGGTGATCGCGTCGCTGGACACGACTCTCGCCGACTACCGCGCGGGCTACACAGCCTATTATGAACGCTGCAAGCACCCCAATTCGCCTGCGATGCGCGATCCCAACGCGGTCATCTATCTCGTGCCTGGCGTTGGCATGCTGTCCTTCGCCAAGGACAAGTCGACCGCCCGCATCGCCTCGGAATACTACGTCAACGCGATCAACGTGATGCGCGGCGCCTCAAGCGTCAGCCGCTATGTCGGGCTCTCGGAGCAGGAAGCGTTCAATATCGAATATTGGTTGCTCGAGGAGGCCAAGCTTCAACGCATGCCGAAGCCGAAATCGCTGGCAGGCCGCGTCGCGCTGGTGACCGGCGGCGCGGGCGGCATCGGGCAGGCGATCGCCACGCGGCTCATGAGCGAGGGCGCCTGCGTCGTGCTCGCGGACATCGACGCCCAGAGCCTTGAAGCCTCCGTCGCCGACTTCGGCAAAAAGTTCGGCAAGGACGTTGTGAGCGGCATTCATGTCGACGTCACGAACGAGGGCAAGGTCGACGCCGCCTTTCACGAGACGGTCCTTGCCTTTGGCGGATTGGACATCGTCGTCGCCAACGCAGGCATCGCCTCGGCCGCTGCGTTTGAGGACACCTCGCTCGAGCTTTGGAACCGCAACATCTCGATCCTCGCGACCGGATATTTCCTGTCCGCGCGAGGGGGCTATCGGATCATGAAGGATCAGGGCCTTGGCGGCAGCATCGTCTTCATCGCGTCGAAGAATGCGCTCGCCGCTTCGCCCGGCGCCTCAGCCTATTGCACAGCGAAAGCGGCGGAGGTCCACCTCGCGCGCTGCCTGGCGCTGGAAGGCGCGCCGCTCGGCATCCGCGCCAATACGGTCAATCCGGACGCCGTGCTGCGCGGCTCGAAGATCTGGCAGGGCGAATGGCGGACCCAACGGGCGGCGTCAAACAAGGTGAGCGAGGATGAGCTCGAGGAGGTTTATCGCCAGCGCTCGCTGTTGAAGCGATCCGTCTATCCGGAGGACATCGCCGAGGCGGTCTATTATTTTGCTTCCGACCTCTCGTCCAAGAGCACCGGCAATATCCTCAACGTCGACGCGGGCAATGCCGTCAGCTTCGCGCGATGAGCGCTTCCGCTTGCGCCGACGGCCTGTCAGCTCAGACGAAATGATTTGATTTAAGTCCGCGCCTGCATTGGCGCGGACTTAAATCACGTGAACGCTGGCTATTCCGCCGGCGTGGCCGAGGGAAGCACGTCGGCGGGGATCGTGACTGGGTCCGCTTGCCGGCGGAAACGTCGCCAAGCCATGCGGATGTCACGGAATAATCTCACCAAGGCGTTCGGCTCGGCGAAGTGTGACGCGAACTCCCGATTCGTCTCCAGGGGCACCCAATAGTCCTGCCTCCAGACCTTGAACATCGAATGGAGCTCATCCGCCTGCTCGGGTCGTACCGAGAGAGCCGCGCAGCCACATAGTGCGTCAATGGTCACCCGGCCCTTCCGGTCGAACTGAAAGCGATGACGGCTCGGTACATGGTTGAGCCAGCCATGCGCATATTCGAAATCGGAAGGCTGGAACCGAAGCGCGGTAATCATGGGCGCAACGTCCAGATAACGAAGCGAGTGGCCCGGCGTTAGGGCGTATTCCACGTTTGGCATCATAGTCTCCCTGACCAAGGGGCCCCATAGCCCTCAACGTCTCGGCGGGCAGGCGCGTTCCTCGGCGCGAGCCGGCCTCGACTCTTTTTTGTTGGGCGCGAACCGTGATGCGAGATACAGAGCACGGCAAGGACGACGCGCGCCGGTTACGCTTAAGAAACAGTCTAACGCCGTTTGCGGCTCGGCCGCAATCCGCTCCGTAGCCACGCCGCGCTGCGCCGCCAATCACAGTATCGTGCGCCGCGCTTCTCGCTCGCCGGCAAAACTTCTGCCTTTGGGAAGAGAGCCTATTCGCGAAGGCGCGGTCGCTTGAAATGGGCCAATATATCTGACTAGAGTCAGAGAATGGAGGAGAACCCGCTGCAAGGCGTTCGCCGGTTTAATCGCCTCGTGACCCAGCGCGTTGGCGCGCTTGAGGTCGATTACCTCCGGCGGGGCCGCCCGCTGGCGGAGGCGCGGCTCATTTTCGAAATCAGCGCCGATGGCGCTGACGTCTACACGCTCCGCAGCAAGCTAGGGCTCGATTCGGGCTATCTCAGCCGGCTACTGCAATCCCTGAAGAAGCAGGGGTTGATCGCTGTGGCGAAAGGGGCTGAGGATGGTCGCCGCCGCCGTGTGAGCCTGACGCGCAAAGGAACCGCCGAACGCGCGGCCTATGACAAGCTCTCCGACAATCTCGCGGCGTCGATGCTGGAACCGCTCAACGCCTCCGAGCAGAGCCGCTTATTGGCGGCAATGGGGGAAGTCGAGCGGCTGATCCGAGCCGCGTCGGTCACGGTCGCTGCTGATCCTCCCGACGGCGTTGACGCGCGCCGCTGCCTGGACGCGTATTTCCGCGAGCTTGCGGCGCGTTTCGAGACCGGGTTTGACGCCGATGCCGACGCCTTCGCTAGCATCGCAGACATGACGCCTCCGTCGGGACTTTTCGTGGTCGCCCGGCTCGATGGCGAGGCGGTTGGGTGCGGCGGGTTCAAACGGGTGGACAAGGCGACGGGAGAAATCAAGCGGGTCTGGACCGCGCCGTCCGCGCGAGGCATCGGCGTTGCGCGGCGGATGTTGCGGGCGCTCGAAGCCGCCGCCCGCGAGGCGGGCGTAAAGACGCTGCGGCTGGACACCAATCGGACGCTGACCGAAGCGCACGCGCTCTACCGGAGCGAGGGCTACCGGGAAATCGCCCGTTTCAATGACAACCCGTACGCCGACCACTGGTTCGAGAAGCGGCTATAGCCCCGTTCGCCCAGTTTCTAGCGACGTGTTGTCGTCTGGGCGCTATCCGCGCCAGAAAGGCTTGTTGACCTCCGCCCAGCGTTCGGCCGACGTGACGCCGATGTCGTGGAGTTCCGCCTCCGACATTCGCGCCAGCTGGACGCGGTCCAGATCCCGCCGACGCCACTCCTGCAGCGCGCCTCGCCACCGGGCAAAACCCGGCGACGATGTTCCGAGCGCGATATGCGGCAATGCGATCCGCAGCATGTCATTCTCCCGGGCGATTGGCGCCCATAAGCCGGACCCGATGTGGCGGCGTCTGGAGGTCGGTCGCTCAGACCGCTTTCCAAGAGCGCGCTCGCCGCACGGGCTCGCCTTTTTCGTTATCGTAGATGGGGTCCAGCACTCCCCGCCGTCAAACGACATCTGCGTATCGTTTGCATTCGCTTTGGGAATGTGACGCTTGACAAGGAGCGGCCAGTCAAACAGGGCTAGAGGCCCTCGCATGAGGGAAGCACATGCGAAAGTTTCCCGTCCGACTGCCTTCGCTGGATCTTGTCCGCGGCTTCGTCGCCGTCGGCCGGCGCATGAGCGTGACGCTCGCGGCGCAGGACCTTTTCCTCACCCAGTCCGCCGTCAGCCGCCAGATCATCACGCTCGAAGAGGCGCTTGGCGTGCGGCTGCTCAATCGCGGCTATCGCTCAATCAGCTTTACGACGGAAGGCGAACGCTTCTTCCGTGTCGCCGACAGCGCCCTTCAACAATTGCAGGATGGCGTCAACGCGCTCGCCGCTCGCACCGACCGGCGGCCGGTGACCATTACAGCGAGCATCGGCGTCTCGGGACTTTGGATCGTGCCCCGTCTCGGCGGTTTCCAGCAACGCCACCCTGATATCGACGTGCGAATAGCGGCGAGCAACAAAGTGATGGATCTGAGGGCGCACGGCGCGGATATCGCGATCCGGTATTGCGCGGCCGCAAATGCACCGCCTGGATCGCCCCGTCTTTTCGGCGAAGCGGTCGCGCCCGTCGCGAGTCCGTCGCTTGCCGTCAGCCGGCTCGACGCCGAGTCGATCGCGAGACACGTTCTCATCGAATACGACAACTCGAATCGCCCATGGCTGCAATGGGCCGATCGTCTGCATTCCATGGGTCTGAGCGCGATCAAGCCGAAGGGCGTCTTGCGCTACAATCAGTACGATCAGGTGATCCTGGCGGCGTTGGAGGGCCAGGGAATCGCTCTTGGCCGCGTGGCTCTCATCGAGCCGCTGCTGTCAAAGGGGCGGCTCGTCGCAGTCGGCGGAGCCGATTCGGATCACGCGCAGGGGTACGCCTATTGGCTGGTTCAAGCAGACCCGGCGCCGCGCGACGACGTCAACGTCGTGATCGATTGGATCAAAGCGGAAGCGCATGGGGTCGAAGCGCGTCTCGAGGAGGAACCGAAGCGCGTCCTTTCCGCCCTCGAACCGACCTCGGAGTGACAGGAAGCGGCGCTTTCTCTAAGGCCGCCAATCTCCGGGCGCCCGAAGCGTTCGGCTCCAGGCTTTGAGCCCTCGCCTGATACAACCGAAGCGGGAATTCCTTCCAAATAAGGGCTAGCAAAACGAAGCTAATGGGCCTAAACGCTAGCAAAATGAGCCTAAACGCTAGTAAATTGGCTAGCGTTTACTAGCGCTTATTTTTGCGAATCGAGCCTTTTCAATGGGTTGCGGGCGATGTAGTTAAGAAAATCGCTTCCTCGCCCCGGCTCGCGCGACAGGTTGTGGGCCAACGTTTCAAACAGCCACGGACCCTTGTCCCGCTCGCCTGCCAGCGAGTGAGAGTGAGATTCCGCCAAGGGGAACATATGGCATATATTTCTGATTTTGTCAAGCAAAACGTGGCTCCTCGATTGATGCTATTGGAGCAGTGCCGAGTTGTCCGACCTGGCGGCCATCCGCACGCCGAAAGATCCCAACGCAAGTGAATTTCGCTCCGAATACGACGGAATTTTGCAGACTCGTACGGCTTTTCATTCGAAAAAACTCGGATGTCTCCCGTCTCCGGGCCAGGAACCCTAGCCAAGACCCTGGATGTCCTCGCGACCAGCAATTCACCTGGATGCGGCATGTTCTGGGTCAAAACCCAATTGCCTCCCATAGCGTCGACCGCTTTGGGCGATTCCGGCCCTCCAAAGAGGCGCCCCGGAACGGCAGGAGTTGACGTAAACCGGTCATTGCGGTTCTCAGGAAAATACGTATCATCGGTGTCGATTTGGGCTTTCCCAATGTCTCTCGACGACCGGCGCTATCAAGCTTCATATGGGCCGCCATCGAGAACGCCGGCTAGCAGAGCGTCGGCGCTTTCCGATGGAGCGAGCGACCATCGCGTGGCGGATTATCGACCGCTGCTCACCCGCGCCGTCGCCAACTTGCCGAGCACGAGTACGGTGGCCACGCGCCATGCGATTTACGAGCGCGCGCGCAAAGCCCAGCTAGCGCAACTCGGGACGCTGCGTCCGCCGCTTTCTGAAAGTGCCATCGCTCGCGAGGAAGAGGCGCTCGACCAGGCGATTGCACTCGTCGAAGCAAAGTTCGGCGGCACGGACTCCACCTCGAGCGAGCCGCCGTTCGCCGCGACAACTCCGGCTGCGGCCACCCAACAGGCTAGCGCGGGGTCCGCGCCAGCGGACGCGGCACGAACCGAGGCCTTGATTTACCTGCTGTCCAACCTCACCAAGGTCGTTCCACCACGCGCGCGCGCCGAGAAAAGTAAGTCGTGGCTCTCACGTGCACTTGCCGTGGTGCTCGGCGCTGTTCTGGCGGTTGCGGGCGCCGCGATCGTGATGCGTCAGAAACCACGATACCTCGCTGTCGCTCCGCCCGAAGCGCAGCAAGAGTTGCGCCCGCTGGGCGATTTTCCCTCCGTGCCGCGGCCCGGGTTCCTCTTGCCGACGGAGGACAATTCAACCGCGCCAGCCGCAAGTGTGCCGCCGGGAAATCAACTGAGCGCGCAAAGCGGATCGGAGCCGGCCAATCAGGCGCCGGATGCAAGCAGCCTCCCGCTACCGGACACGGCCCGAGCCGCGATGCTGATCGCCGCCGATGGTCCGCGGAATCCGGTGGTCAGTCTCGGATCGACGGTCTGGTCAATAATCCCACCGGCGCCCGGGCAACCTGCCAGGATCGCGGTTAAGGCAGACGCCGACATTCCAGATCTCAAAATGCATGCAACCATGACCTTGAGGAAGAACACGGATCCCACCTTGCAGGCGACGCACACGATTGACCTGAAATTTTCGTTCGCTGACGGTGCGCCGATCACTGGGGTTAAAGACATCGAGCCGAAGATGCGCAATCTGGGCTCCACAGCATCGGAGGCTCTAAGGAGTGTCAAGGTCAAGATAAGCGATGTCTATTTCTTAATCGCCTTGGCCAAGGGTGATCAGGATACAGCGCACAATCTCGACCTGATGCAGACGCGCGCTTGGTTCGAATTTCCGTTGCTGCTCAACGACAATCGCATCGCAAAACTGGTGTTTGAGAAGTCCGCGAAAGGTGACGCGATGTTGGCGAAGGCATTCGAAGCCTGGAAATGACAAGCCATTCCTCCTTTCCAACATGCGCCGCAATATTGCGATAATATTAAATGTAATCAGTCGAAATAGAGACGCTGAAGCCAATGGCCAGATGGTTAAAAGTCGATTTCACCAACCAGTTACGCGGTCGTGGAATGACACCCGCAATTCGCGCCAAAGGCGCCTGCTGCGTTGACGCCCGGACCGACGACGTGAGGCGAGACCATTGGGGGTCGCGGTCGTGCAGACCCGCTCGGGGTCGATCGCCACTCGACGGGCGTCGCCGCCGATGAGCGCTATTTGCGCATTTGAGCCGTTTGAGCGACGTCTCGAATGGCAGAGTCGAGGTGTGGCGCGGTGACGTTAGGTTGAGCATGTCTGTTCCCGCCCCTTTCGTCTGGCGGTGCCTTAGTGGCTCACCCATAGCTCCGTTTCCGCACCCCGCTCATCGAACCGGACATGCAGATTTC
Source organism: uncultured Alphaproteobacteria bacterium (assembly GCA_963725195.1). Classification (GTDB taxonomy): domain Bacteria; phylum Pseudomonadota; class Alphaproteobacteria; order Rhizobiales; family Beijerinckiaceae; genus Roseiarcus. The sequence goes on from CAVRXX010000010.1 coordinate 171,396, forward strand.
CCGCATCCGGCTCTCGGACAAGACCTCACGCCGTCTTTCGCGTGGCGACGCCATCGGCAGCTTCTGAACATCATATGGAGTTGATAGGTTTCCCAATCTCCGTGTCCTTCGCGGCGTTCTGCGTCCGTCTTGAACTGAGGTCCCTTCCCTCCGCCGGAGTTACCCGGTTTCCGCGGTACTACGAACCTCTCCGCCACCCCAGAGCGCCCGGCCCGTCCCTCACGGGCGTCCGGTTGGTCCTGTCATCGCTGACCTAACCACGCTTTGGGGCTTCCCGTGTTGCGCGCGCTTTCCTTGTGTGCGTGCTGCCGCCACTACCCCGGTGCAGCGGTTGGGCGTCGTCCTCGCTCATCTCACCCAGCCGTAACAGCCTTCCCCGATAACGTTGTCGGGTCGGCCTGCACATCGTCCTTTTCGAGGCCTGCTCAGCGTTCACTCGCGTTGCGGCCCGCACACTTGCGCCGTCACCTATATGTGACCTGCTACACCGAAGGCTTCAGCCATTTTGTTACCTCCATGACTGCTCCGGTTGCTTCCGGCTGGAGCGGTTGCCGGGTGGGGCTTGCACCCACTGGAAAGCGCCGCCTTGTCACGGCGCACACGTGAAGCGGACATTGTTGATCGCGATCGGGGACACCGCGGTTGGGGTTCTCCAGCCCCGTCCCTACCCGAAGCGGCGAAGACACCCGCTCTCGGCGCGAGCGACGCCTGCTGCGTTGACGCCCGGGCCGAAAAGCGGTGGCGAACCGGCGAGACGCCACGCGCCGTCACCGCTGCGCTTTCGTGCGCCACACGACAGTGGCGTCGAGGACTTACATCTGCGCGGCTTATCCCCCGCGGTAAGTGCGTGAGATGTCGAGCAAGCGCTTCAGGTTACCACGATTCCCGCCCTTATGCCGCCGCGCGCCCCGTTGGCATCGGCTTGCGTGATCTCGATCGCATGCACAGTGCCTGGCTCTTCGGTCGGGTCGAGTTCGACCGTCACGCTGAGCGGCTGAAGGCCCTGCGGCGGCAGGGTCAGATGCAGCTGATGGCCCCCGCCGAAAGGATTAGTCGCGAGCCCGAGCAACCCTTCAACAATTTCCTCCGCCTCATGGACGATCTTGCAAAGCCAGCTGTTCCGGCGTCTTTCCTGACGCCCTATGGCGGCAAGGGAGGATATGCGGCGGCGCCTCCGCGGATCCTCCCCGTGGAACGCGGGGAGGGGAACCACCGAAGGGTGGTGGAGGGGCGACCTGCCTCCGAGCGGATTCCAAGAGAAAGCGGCGCCCTTCTAGGCGGCGCCGCTCTTCGCCGCACGCTCATATTTGCGGGCGGCGGCCGTCACGGCCGTCGCGGCGGCGACGAGCGGTCCCGCTGGAGGCTCGGCGACGGGACCCGTCGCGCCGGACGGGCCGCCGAGAAGCGCCATAAGCCAGTCCCGGATCGAGGGATCCGGGAGAGGAGCGCCGGTCTGGGCCGCGAGACGCGCCGCCGAGAGCTGCGCCACCAGGCTATAGGCCCGGATCAGGAGATCCGCCATCTGGTCGAGACCCCTGCGGGCCGTCATGGGCTCGATGGCCATCCGGCCCGCGGAATCCGAAAGAGCGGCCATGGCCTCGATCACGTTCTTCCGCGCGAGGCGATAGTCGTGCTCGCTGACGTCGCTCCTCAAGGCGGCGAGCGCGAAGGCGGCGAGCTGAGCTTGCAAGCGGCTCGCCAACTTCGGCGCCTCGACAAATTCCCAGCGCGGCCAGAAATAGTTGAAGAGATGCGCGATCGCCGCGCCAATCAGCGTATCGGCCAGACGCACCAGGATGGGCGCCGAGACCGACGGCTGCACCAGATGCAAGGACACCAGAGCCATCACCGAAGCGCCGGTCGCAGAGATGCGATAGTTGAGCCGCGCGAAGCTATGCACCACCGTGACCGCGAGGCCTTGAAGGCCGACGAGCGCCTCAGCCGGCAAATAGGCCACAGAGCCGGCCGCCAGCACACATCCGACGAGCGTGCCAATGACGCGGTCGTCGCGCCGTTGGCGGGTGAGTCCATGGCCCGCGCGCATTACGACTGCGATCGTGAGGAGAACCCAGTTGCCATGCCGCTCCTCGCCGAGCGATTGCGCGACCAAAGCGCCGGCCATCATCGCCAGCGACAGGCGAGTCGCAAATCGCAACACCGGCGAATCGCGGCTCAGATGCGGAGCAAGCGCGCTCGGTCCGTAGTTCCGCTTCGGGATGAATGCGGCAAGGTCGATGTCGCCGATCGCGGCCTTGGCCGTGGCATCGTTCGACAGCGACTGCTCGAGCCGCCGGATGTGACCGAGAGACCGAACGAGCCGCCACGTCGCGGCGTCGAGCGCTCGGCGCGCTTTTGCATCCATCGCATCCGCTTCGATCTGCGCGGCTTCATCCTCGAGCGCGTCGATCGCGAGCTGATGGTCGGGAGGCAAGGTGGGGCGGCCGGTGGTCAGAAGCTCAAGGCTCAGATGGTTGAGATCGAGCGACCCGACCCGCAACGCGTCCCCGATCCGCGCCAGCACCGTCGCCGCTCCAGGCGTCGTTCGGATGAGTTCGATGTCGCATTGGGCGGCGACCAGCGCATCGAGCGCGTCGAGCAGGATGCCGATCGAGGCCGCGAGCCGCATCCGCTCTCCTGCCCTGCCGGCCCGCTCGAGCAAAAGCGCGCGCGCCGATTGCAATTGCTCCGAAAGCGCGGACTGCTGGCGGATCGTCGCCCCGTAGGCGGCCGCCAAATCCCGGTCCGGGTCGAAAATCCCGGCAACTGCACGCAAGTAGATGGAGAATTCGCGGATCGTTTCGCTTGCCACCATGCGGCGAGCGCTGGCGTCGGTGAAAATCGTCGCTAGAAGCGCAAGGACGATGTAGGCGACGCCCCCTCCGGCGAACACCCTCTCGATTCGAAATGCGGCAGGAAGGGATTCGTGCGGGAATCCCAGAATGAAGACCATGGGAATCACGGCCTGCATGCCGACCGCGACCGCCCATCGCCCAAGGCCAGTGACGAGGCCGGCCGCAAAGCTGATGATTCCGATCATGATGAGCGCGGCGAGCGGCCACGGCAACGCGAGCTGGATCGCGACGGTCGAAAGCATCGCCAACGCAAAGCCCAAGAGAAGCGTCCGCGCTTTCTCGCGCCAGGGCGCTGGAAGATCGGAAATGCTGGCGGATATGGCGCCCAGAGTCGCCGGCTGGCCCGCTGTGAAGCCCAAAATCGTCGACGCGACGAGCGCGACCACGATCACGCCCGCGCCGACACTCACGCCGTTGATGATGTGCTGACCGACAAGAAGCCGCAGGAGATTGGGAGGGCGCGGCCAGCGAAACATGAGCCCGTTGGAGTTCTTAAGCGGGCGTTGCAGTCTCTTTCAGCGACTGGACCGCGCGCGCCGCGACCGGGTTGAGGCCGGGATGGCCTTGATCAGCGAAAGCGATGATCTCGCGGATCATCTTCGGTGTCCAGTACATGCGCAGGTGCGACGCGGCCCCCACGGTTGCCTCGTGCTCAGGCATGGAGGCGTAGAAATCGCCGATCTGATTGGCCATGCGAACGAGTCTGTCGATCTTGTCGGTGGTCAAGCCGCCAATCCTCCGCCTGCCTCGTCCTTCCTTTCCTCGAAGCATAAAGCCTGGTCGCGGCGCGCGACAGCGATAATGCGAACGCCGAAACGCTCGGCGCGCTCGAGCGCAAGCGAGGTCGGCGCCGAAACCGACACTAGCGTTCCCGCGCCGAAGATCGCGGCCTTGGCCACCATTTCGAACGAACAGCGGCTGGTGATGACAAAAAACCCGCTGTCCGGCTTGACGCTAGCGCGTACGAGCGCGCCGATCGCCTTGTCGAGCGCATTGTGCCGCCCGACGTCCTCGCGGACCAGGACGATGGTTCCATCGCGTCCGCACCATGCCGCGGCGTGAACGGCGCGGGTCAGATGATTGAGAGGCTGTCGCGTCTCGAGTTCCTCAAGGGCTGCACGGATGGCGGCAGGCGCGATCGGCGCCTGGGAATTGAGCGGCGGGCGGGGAGACGGCATCTGGGAAAAATCCTCGATGCCGCACAGGCCGCAACCGGTGCGGCCGCTCATCGCCCGCCCGCGCGCGAGATGCGCCTGCAGTCGTTCGCCCGACAGCGCGATTCTGAGCTTCCAGCCGTCCTCGACGCGCTCGACCTCGACGCCCCGAATATCCTGGACCGTTTCGGCGATCTGTTCGGTCAGGGCAAAGCCGTAGGCGAAATCCTCGAGGTCCTGCGGCGTCGCCATCATGACGGCGAAGGGCGCGCCTCCGATGACAATCTGAACCGGGGCCTCCACGGCGACCGCTCGCGCAATCTCTGGCCCGCTCGCGCCCGAATCGTAGGAAAAGGCGCGGACTGGAACGTCGATCGAGCTTGGGGCCTCACTCGGCCGCATCGGCCAAAGCTTTCTCGATCCGGCGCTCCGAGACCGCCTGCTCGCGATCGCGCAACTGCCAGTCGGAGAAATGGTTGGTCCGCCGCACCTGCACCGCCGTCACCTTGTATTCGGGGCAATTGGTCGCCCAGTCGGAATAGTCGGTGGTGACCACATTAGCGCCGGTGACGGCATGGTGGAAGGTCGTGTAGACGACGCCCGGCTGCACGCGCTCGGTGATCCTGGCGTGCAGCGAAATCTCGCCGGTGCGGCTCGCGAGCGCCACGAGATCGCCGTCGCGCACGCCGCGCTCATCGGCGTCGAAGGGATGAATCTCGAGCACGTCCTCGTCATGCCAGAGCTCGTTGGCGGTGCGGCGCGTCTGTGCGCCGACGTTATATTGCGACAGGATGCGCCCGGTCGTCAGCAGAAGCGGGAAGCGGGGTCCGACGCGCTCTTCGGTCGCGACAAATTCGGTCAGCATGAACTGGCCCTTGCCGCGGACGAAACGGTCGACATGCATGACCGGCGTGCCCGTCGGGGCGGCATCGTTGCACGGCCACTGGATCGAGCCGAGTTCATCGAGACGAGCGTAGGATACGCCCTTGAAGGTCGGCGTTGTCGCCGCGATCTCGTCCATGATCTCGCTCGGATGCGTGTAGTTCATTGGCGCGCCAACGGCGTTGGCGAGGGCCATTGTCGCCTCCCAGTCCGCCAGGCCAGCGAGGGGAGGAATCGCTTGCCGCACGCGGCTGATGCGGCGCTCGGCGTTGGTGAATGTGCCGTCTTTCTCCAGAAAGGACGCGCCGGGCAGGAACACATGCGCATAGCGCGCCGTCTCGTTGAGGAAGAGATCCTGAACCACGACGCATTCCATCGCCCGAAGGCCGGAGGTGATGTGCTTGGTGTCCGGGTCGGACTGCGCGATATCCTCGCCCTGCACGTAAAGCCATTTGAACGAGCCGTCGATCGCCTCGTCGATCATATTGGGAATGCGCAGGCCCGGCTCCTTGCTGAGCGGCACGCCCCACATGTGCTCGAACGTCTCGCGGACGGCGTCGGTCGACACATGGCGGTAGCCGGAAAATTCATGCGGGAACGAGCCCATGTCGCACGAGCCCTGCACATTGTTCTGCCCGCGGAGCGGATTGACGCCAACACCTTCGCGGCCAATGTTTCCGGTCGCCATGGCGAGATTGGCGATCCCCATGACCGCCGTCGACCCCTGGCTGTGCTCGGTCACGCCAAGACCGTAATAGATCGCGCCGTTTCCCCCGGTCGCATAAAGACGCGCGGCGGCGCGCAATTCGCCTGGATCGATGCCGCTGGCTGACGCCGTCGCCTCAGGCGAATGTTTCGGATCGGCCACGAAGCGCGCCCAGGACTCGAAATTGGCAAGGTCGCAGCGCTCCCGAACGAACGCCTCGTTCACGAGGCCTTCTGTGACGATGACATGAGCCAACGCATTGAGGACGGCGACATTGGTCCCTGGCTTGAGGGCCAGATGGTAGTCGGCCTCAATGTGCGGGCTCTTGACCAAGTCGGTCCGGCGCGGATCGATGACAATCAGGCGCGCGCCTGCCCGCAGGCGCTTCTTGAGGCGGGAGGCGAAAACCGGATGAGCGTCGGTCGGGTTCGCCCCGATGACCACAACGACATCCGCTTTGTCGACGGACTTGAAATCCTGGGTGCCGGCTGAGGTCCCGTAGGTCTTGGAGAGGCCAAAGCCGGTCGGCGAATGGCAAACGCGCGCGCAGGTGTCGATATTGTTGTTGCCGAAGCCGGCGCGAACCATCTTCTGGACGAGGAACACTTCCTCGTTGGTGCAGCGCGAGGAGCTGATCGCGCCGACGGAGTCGCGCCCGTACTTCGCCTGGATGCGCCTGAATTCATTCGCCGCATAGGCGATGGCGTCGTCCCAGGAGACTTCGCGCCACGGATCCTCGATCCGCTCGCGGATCATCGGTTTGAGGATGCGGTCCTTATGCGTGGCGTAGCCATAGGCGAACCGGCCCTTGACGCAGGAGTGGCCCTCGTTGGCCTTGCCGGCCTTGTGGGGAACCATGCGCAGGACTTCGTCGCCCTTGAGCTCCGCCTTGAAGGAGCAGCCGACGCCGCAATAGGCGCAGGTCGTCACCACCGTGCGCTCCGGCGCTCCCTTTTCGATGACCGACTTTTCGTTGAGCGCCGAGGTCGGGCAGGCCTGCACGCAGGCGCCGCAGGACACGCATTCGGACGACAGGAAATCGACGCCGCCCGTCCCGACCTTCGAGTCGAATCCGCGGCCGAGAATGGTCAGCGCGAACGTGCCTTGAACCTCCTCGCAGGCGCGCACGCAGCGCGAGCAGACGATGCATGCCGCGGGGTCGAAGGTGAAATAGGGATTGGAGGCGTCGACCGGGGCGTCGAGATGATTGGCGCCGTCTCGACCGTAGCGCACTTCGCGGAGGCCGACGATCGCCGCCTGGGTCTGGAACTCGCTATCGCCATTGGCGCTGGAAGTGAGGCGTGTCGAGCCGGATAGTCGGACGCGTAGAGCTCCATCACGCCCCGACGCAATCTTTGCAGCCTGGGCGTCCGGGTGTGAACCACCATACCCTCTTCCGCAGGCGTCGTGCAGGAAGCGGGCGTGCCCCTTCGGCCTTCGATTTCGACCAGGCAGAGGCGGCATGAACCCGAAGGCCTCGAGGCTGTCGGTCGCGCAGAGCTTGGGGATCGGATTGTCGATCAGCGCCGCGGCGGCCATCACCGACGTTCCGGGAGGCACGCTGACCTTGCGCCCGTCTATGGTCAGCGTGACGGTCGCTTCGCCGGTGCGGATCGGCGTGCCGGTGTCGAGTTCTTGCAAGAGCGCCATGGGCTCCTCTCCTATTCCGCCGCGACGCGCGCGGGCGTCTTGGCGAAATCCTCGCTGAAATGATTGAGCGCGCTAAGGACGGGCATGGGCGCGAGCCCGCCGAGAGCGCAGAGCGAACCGTCCGTCATGACCTCGCAAAGATCGCGCAACAGTTGCACGTTCTTTTCGCGGTCGCGGCCGGCAGTGATCTTGTCGACGGTCTCCACGCCGCGGGTCGAGCCGATCCGGCATGGCGTGCACTTGCCGCAGCTTTCCTTGGCGCAGAACTCGAAGGCGAACCGGGCCTGCCGCGCCATGTCGACACTGTCGTCGAAGACCACGATTCCGCCATGGCCCAGCATGCCGCCGGCCGCGGCCAGGAACTCGTAGTCGAGCGGCGTATCGAGCAGCAATTCTGGCAGATAGGCGCCGAGCGGTCCGCCCACCTGAACCGCGCGGATCGGCCGGCCGGTGCGCGTTCCGCCGCCGAAGCCTTCGACGAGTTCGCGCAAGGTTGCGCCGAAGGCAAGCTCGACGAGCCCGCCGTAGCGAATATTGCCGGCAAGCTGGAACGGCTGCGAGCCGAGCGATCGCCCGACGCCGTAAGCGGCGTAGGCCTTCGCGCCATGCTCGAGGATCCATGGCGTCGACGCGAGGCTCAGCACATTGTTGATGACGGTCGGCTTGCCGAACAGGCCCTTGATCGCAGGCAAGGGCGGCTTGGCGCGAATTTGCCCGCGCTTGCCCTCGAGGCTCTCCAGGAGCGACGTTTCTTCGCCGCAGATATAGGCGCCCGCGCCGAGCCGCGCCTCGAGATCGAAAGCATGGGCCGAGCCAAGCACGCTCGGGCCGAGCAGTCCGCCCGCCCGCGCCCGCTCGATCGCCCGCTGAAACGTGGCGAACGCATGCGGATATTCGGAGCGGATATAGACATAGCCCTTCGTCGCGCCGACCGAGACGCCAGCGATCGCCATGCCCTCGATCAGGAGAAACGGATCGCCTTCCATCAGCATGCGGTCGGCGAAAGTGCCGCTGTCGCCCTCGTCGGCGTTGCAGACGATGTACTTCTGATCGGCGATGACGCCGGCGGTGGTGCGCCATTTGATGCCGGTCGGAAAACCTGCTCCGCCACGCCCCCGCAGGCCTGAGGCCAAAACTTCCTCGACGGTCGCCTTTGGGCCAAGAGCCAACACGCGCTCAAGGCCCCGAAGCCCGCCATAGCGGCGATAATCATCAAGCGAGAGCGGGTCGGTCACGCCGCAGCGGGCGAAGATGAGGCGCTGCTGCCTGGCGAGGTAGGGGATCTCGTCAACGCGGCCGAGCGCCTTCGGATGAGCCCCGCCGCTCAAGAAGCCCGCGTCGAACAGTTGCGCCGCTTCGCCCGGCGCGACCGGGCCATAGCCGACGCGGCCGTTGGGCGTTTCCACCTCGACGAGCGGCTCCAGCCAAAAGAGGCCGCGTGATCCGGTGCGCACAAGCTCGATGTCGAGGTTGCGCCGACGCGCTTCGTCTCGAATGCCGTCTGCGACAAGGTCGGCGCCAACCGAGAGCGCCGAAGAATCCGCGGGGACGAAGACGCGCACGCTCATTGCGTCTTCCCTTGCGCGTCGGCGACGATCGCGTCGATCCGATCCCGGTCGAGGCGGCCGATCGGCGCTCCGTCGAGAAGCGCTGCCGGAGACAGGGCGCAATTGCCCAAGCAATAAACAGTTTCGACGTGCAGTCCGGAAGAATTCTCGCTCGTCGTCGACCTTGACCCCGTGACGATGCTCAAGGTGCGACACGAGTTCCTCGCAGCCCATGGACTGACAAGATTCGGCGCGGCAAAGCTTCAACACTCGGCCATCGACCGGCGCGCGGCGGAAGTCGTGATAAAAGCTGATCACGCCCAGCGTTTCGGCGCGCGAGATATTCAGCGCGTCCGCTATCAGCGGGATAAGCGCGTCATCGATGTAGCCGAATTGCTCCTGCAGGTCGTGCAGGATGGGCAGTGTCGCGCCCAGCGCGTCGCGCTTACGGTCGATCAGCGTTCGCGCCAAATCCAGATCAAAGGCCGTTCGGCCAGACAAGATGTCCTCCCGGGTTTGCATAAAACATGCGCTCGAGGAGGCTCAGGTTCAAATTGAACGTTTTGAATGAGCGATAGGGTAACTCTATCGACCCGCGTTCGCCTGCTGCTCGCCGAGCCGGTTTGGCGGCTGGATCAGGGCGGCGATATCGGCGGGCAGCTGCATTGCGAACAGGTTGCGGGCGAGTGGCGACGGCGGCTCCCGGTCGCTCATCACAAGGCCTATGGTGCGTTGGGCGACAGGCTCGACAAGCTCGATCGCCCGCGTGCCCTCAGGCAGGCCGAAGAATCGCAAAAGCTGGCGGGGCACGATCGCGGACCATTGACCCGCGCTCACATGTGAGACGAGGTTGAAGATCGAGTTCGTTTCCACCGCCGGGACCGGCTTCGCCCCGACCGAGCGAAAGACGCCGTCGATGATCCGCCGATTTTGCATGTCGGGCGTCAGCAGGCACAAGGGGGCGCCCGCCGCCTCCCGCCACGTCACATGGCTGCGGTCGGCGAACGGGCCGCTCACCTGCGTCAGAAACAGGTATTCCTCAACGCAGACCGGTTTGGTCTTGACGTGCGCAATCGGTTCCGCGTCCAGATAGGTGAGGCCCACGTCGAGTTCGAACTCTTCAATCCCGCGATCGATCTCCTGGCTGTTCATGGAGACCACCGCCACTGTGACGCCCGGAAAGCGGGCGTAGAAGGGGCCGGTGAGCTGGGAAACGATGGGCAGCGCGGTCGGGATGACTCCGATACGAAGGCGCCCCGTCAGACCCTTGTCGATCTCGTCAAGCCCGCGCCGGAGATTCTCGACCTCGGCGAGAATCCGATGGGCGTGCTCCAAGGCCACTTGGCCCTGGGGAGTCAAACCCACATATCGATGGCCGCGCTCGACGATCGGCGCGCCAAGATCCTCTTCGAGCAGGCGGATCGCGGCCGAGAGCGTCGGCTGCGACACGTGGCAGGCGTCGGCTGCCCGGCCGAAATGCTTTTCGCGCGCGAGCGCCGTGAGATATTCGAGTTGACGGAGGACCATGATCCGTATCCCGGCGCTTGTCGTGGCGCCCTCATAAGGCAAGGTCAATAGCAGGTTCCTATCGGGTTGACCCTCCGTCCGAAGATCGCCCAATTTCGGGGCTAACAACCCAACGCCGAATGGAAGGTCCAATGCCCGAAGCTCAACCCAACAATGCGCCGCGATCGATGGCGTTTGTCGTCCGTGCTGCCGCGGCGGCGCTCGTTGTTGTCGTGCTGGGATTTGCGGCGTTCATGCTCATGACTCCGCGGGAGGGACCGCGCGCGGCCCTGATCGGCGGGCCTTTCACCCTGCAGGATGGGGACGGCAAGACGGTCAGCAATCAGACGCTGCGAGGGCGGCCGTTCCTGGTCTATTTCGGCTACACCCATTGCCCCGACGTCTGTCCGACCGAGCTCGCGAAGATCTCCGACATCTTAAGCAAAATGGGGGATAAGCCGGTCCCCGCGCTGTTCATCACGGTGGACCCCGAGCGCGACACGCCCAAGGTGATGCAGGACTACGTCAGCAGCTTCAATCCCGCCATCATTGGGCTGTCGGGCAGTCCCGAGGCGGTGGCGGCGACGGAAAAGACCTTTCGCGTGTTCGCCCGCAAAGGTGAGAAGCAGCCGGATGGCGACTATTCGATGGACCACAGTTCAGTCGTCTATTTGATGGACAAGAACGGCGCCTTCGTCGAGGCGTTCAACGTCGAGCGCCCGCCTGAGGAAGCGGCGAAGGACCTCGAGAAATATCTATGAGGTCTTAAGGCAATTGTCCCACGAAGCCGCGCTTGCTAAAGCCAACGAGAACTGGGCCTCGACGAGCAACACAGCGCGCTGTCGCCAACGCCACGGGCGAAAGCGCGGATAAGCAGAAAGTCTGAACGCCATGGACAAGTTTACGACCCTGACCGGAGTCGCCGCGCCGCTGCCGATCGACAATATCGACACGGACATGATCATCCCCAAGCAATATCTCAAGACGATCAAGCGCACCGGCCTCGGCGCGGGCCTCTTCTCGGAGATGCGCTATCGCGAGGATGGATCCGAGCATCCCGACTTCGTCCTCAACAAGCCGGCCTACCGCAACGCCACGATCATCGTCGCGGGCCACAATTTCGGCTGCGGCTCGTCGCGCGAGCATGCGCCCTGGGCGCTGCTCGACTTCGGCATCCGCTGCGTCATCGCGACCGACTTCGCCGACATTTTCTACAACAATTGCTTCAAGAACGGCGTCCTGCCGATCAAGGTCTCGCCAGAGGATCTCGCCAAACTCCATGACGACGCCGAGCGCGGCGCCAATGCGATGATCACCGTCGACCTGCCCGCGCAGGAGATCCGCGGACCCGACGGCGGGGTCGTCAAGTTCGAGATCGATCCCTTCCGCAAGCAGTGCCTTTGCGAAGGGCTCGACGACATCGGCCTGACCTTGGTCGAGGCGTCGGCGATCGAGGCGCATGAACAGAAGGCCGCCGCCGCCCACCCCTGGCGGTGATCTCTTCCAGGACGCGCCGAGAAGGAGCCAGAACGCGCCTCCAGCCAAAGGCAAAGCGGATTCGGTTGATGGATCGCTTGGCGTTCGCACGGGGCAGCGATAGCCGAGGGCCGGAACGCAGTTCTCATGGACGACGCGCGACCCAGGCGCGGCCGTTAAGAAGCGGGAACTGACTCGGAACGGACTCGGCGATCCGCTGGCTCGCGGTCGCTGGAAAGGAGAATCGATCGTCAAAGACTGGCGAGCGCTGGTTTCCGATCGGCCCATGGACGAGCTTGCTCCAGGAGCGCTCCGAGGCGCAGGACGCCACTGTCGCCGTGGCGCGGCCCGATGATTTGCACGCTGGTCGGCAAGCCATCGGTTCCCCATCCCGACGGCACGGCCAGCGCCGGATGGCCGGTCAGATTGAAGGGATAGACGAAGCCGGTGAATGCTGGCTGCGTCGGGCCGACCGGTTCGCCGTCCACTTCGACGATGCTCGCGGCGCCATCGAAATCGGCGTCGAGCGCCGTCCTGGTGACGGTGGGAGACACGAGAAAATCATAAGTCTCGAACAGGCCCTGGATCGCGCGGAACAGCCGTGTGCGCGCATTGATCGCGGCGATGTAGGCGGCGATATCGTATTTCTTGCCGGCTGCAACATAGGCCCGCAGCACCCGATCGGTCTTGTCGCCGAAGCGCTCGACGACGGAGCCCAGGTTGTTTGCGATCGAAGAAAGATAGAGGGCGCGCTGGTGTTCCGACATCCAATCGATGTCGACGTTGACCTCCTCGACGTCGGCGCCAAGATGAGCGAACACGTCGAGGGAAGCCCGGACGCCCTTCAGCACGTCGACCGAGACTTTTGGGGCTGCCGAGCGGCTCAGATAGCCGATGCGGACGCCGGAAAGATCTTGCGACAACAGCGCGGGCGCAAGATTGCCGATAGGCGCTGCATTGGCCGTCCAAGGATCCATCGGGTCGCCGCCGCCGAGCGCGGCTTGCATCACCGCGCAGTCGGCGATGGTGCGTGTGAGCGGGCCCGCCGCGATGACGTTTCCAAAAGCGTCGCGCGCTTCCTGATAGGGGACGGCGCCAGTCGTGCCTTTGAGGCCGACCAGGCCGCAGCAGGCGGCCGGAATGCGGGTCGATCCAGCGCCGTCGCTGCCGAGCCCGATGGGGCCGACGCCAGCAGCGACCGCAGCCGCCGCGCCGCCACTCGATCCTCCCGGCGTCCGCTCCAATTTCCAAGGATTGCGTGTGACGCCGAAGATCGGCGCGTCGGTCTGGCCCTTGATGCCGAATTCAGGGGTCGTCGTCTTCCCGATCATGATGGCCCCTGCCGCCCGCAACCTCGTGACCAGCACGTCATCCCGGTCCGGCACATGATCGGCGAAAGCGACGGAGCCAAAGGTGGTGCGCACTCCCTTCGTGGGAAGCAGGTCTTTGACGCCGACCGGAATCCCGTGCAGCGGGCCCAGCCTTTCTCCCGTCATCACCGCCTGCTCTGCCGCCTTAGCCGCTTCTCGCGCCTGTTCGGCCGTGACGGTCACGAAACAATTGAGCTTGGGCTGAAGGCGATCCACGGCCGAGAGAACCGCGTCGACGTACTCCAGCGGCGACAGTTTCTTACGCCGAATAAGCGCAGCCGCCTTCGTGGCGGACATGAAGAGCAACTCGGTGTCGGTCATCGTTGGCGCCTCGGCAGAAAGATTAAAAACCGTATTCACGGACTTCCGTAGAGATGGCAGGCTGTGAGACGCTGCGGCGAGGTCTCACGCAAGATTGGCTCGTCCACGCTGCATTTCGGCATCGCGTGGGGGCATCGCGGGTGGAAGCGGCAACCGGACGGCGGTGAAATAAGGCTCGGCACCTCGCCAACAATGACGCGGTTTCGAATGCGACTGGGATCGGGACGCGGCACGGCGTCCAACAGCGCCTGCGTATAGGGATGCTGCGGCGAAGCGAAGAGCGCGTTCTTCTCCGCGAGCTCCACAATCGCTCCGGCATAGATCACGGCGACGCGGTGTGAGACGGCGCGAACGACCGCAAGGTCGTGCGCGATGAACAGATAACCGATGCCGAAGCGGTCCTGAAGGTCCATCAACAAGTTGACGACCTGGGCCTGCATCGAGACATCGAGCGCCGACACGGGCTCGTCGCAGACGATGAACAGCGGCTCGAGAGCGAGAGCGCGCGCGATGACGATACGCTGTCGCTGGCCGCCGGAAAACTCGTGCGGAAACCGATCAGCGGCGTCATGCGGCAGCCCGACCAGACGAAGCAGTTCCTTGACCCGATCATTTCGATCCCGGCGCGTATGGGCGCCGGCGACATCGATCGGCTCCGCGATGGAGTCGCCGGCGCGCATGCGAGGATTGAGAGCGGCATGCGGATCCTGAAAGACGAACTGAGCGCGCCTCCGCACCGTGGAGAGATTGGCGTTCCGGTTCGGGCCGGTGAGAGCCAGGCCGAGGAGCTTCAGGGAGCCGGCAGTCGGCTCATGCAAGCCGACGACAATACGCCCCATAGTGGATTTTCCCGAGCCGGACTCGCCGACCAGCCCAAGGGTCTCGCCATGCGCGATGTCAAACGAAATCTTGCGCAGAACATGGATATTTACCCGCCTGCCGCCGCGGCCGGAAGCAAATGTCATCTCGACGGCCCGCGCTTCGACAAGCGCGTCCATCAGGAGAGAACTCGTGGCGGCGCGCGCGGGGCGCATCGAACGCGATGGGTCTCGCTTATAGCCACAAGCTCTGGCCCGCTCGTGCGACAGATGGGCTCGAGATGCGGGCAGCGGGGCCCAAAACGGCAGCCAGGAATGGACTCGTCAGGATCCGGGATTCGCCCGGGAATCGCATAGAGCCGTTCGGCGCCGCCCTCGAGCGGAGGCGTCGAAGCCATCAGCCCTTCCGTGTAGGGATGGAGCGGCGCGCTGAAAAGAACATCGACCGGCGCGTCTTCCACGATCCGTCCCGCGTACATGACGACGACGCGGCGCGCGAACTCCGCGATGACGCCGAGATCATGCGAGATCAGCAGAACCGCCATTCCAAGCTCCGCGCGCAAATCGCGCAGAAGTTCGAGGATCTGCGCCTGGATTGTCACGTCCAGGGCCGTCGTCGGTTCGTCGGCGATAAGAAGGCGCGGCCGGCACGCGATCGCGATGGCGATCATCGCGCGCTGGCGCATGCCGCCTGAAAGACGATGGGGATATTCATCGACGCGGTGCGCGGCGTCGGAAATGCGAACGAGATCAAGCAACTCGATCGCTCTCCGGCGCGCCGCCGCCCGGGACAGCCCCTGATGCAGGCGAAGCGGTTCGCAGATCTGGTCGCAGATCGTCAAGACCGGGTTGAGCGACGACATTGGATCCTGAAACACCATCGCAATATCGCGGCCGCGGACCGCGCGAAGGTCCCGCTCCGGCGCGCGCAGCAAATCGATGCCGGCATAGACAATCGAGCCCGAGGGAAAGCGAGCCGCGCCCCGCGGGTGCAATCGAAGCATCGAGAGCGCCGTCACGCTCTTGCCGCTGCCCGATTCCCCAACGACCCCGACGCACTCCCCCTCCCCGATGTCGAACGAGACGTCGTCAACCGCATTGACCCATCCGCGATCGCCACGAAATTGCACGGTCAACTTGTCGATGGAGACGAGGGCGCTCATTCAGCCACGCCAGTTCAATCTCGGATCGAGGACATCGCGCAATCCGTCGCCAAGAAGATTGAGCCCGAGCGCCGACAACGTGATGCCCAGGCCAGGGAAGAGCATCACCCACCAGGCTTCCGTCGCGTAGTCGCGACCTTCAGCGATAATATTGCCCCAACTTGCGGTCGGCGGCGGAACGCCGACGCCGAGAAAACTCAGCGCCGCCTCGGCCAGGATCGCGTAAGCGAAAACGAAGGTCACATGCACCAGAAGCGGGCTCACGCTGTTCGGCAGGATGTGCCGGAGCATGATGCGCGCGTTGCTCGCGCCCGCAATTCGCGCCGCCGCAATGTAGTCGAGCTCGCGCACCACGAGGGCGGAAGCGCGCACAATCCGCGCGCCCGCCGGGACGTAGGCGACCGTCAGGGCAATAATGACGCTCTCCATTCTTGGGCCCAGCGCCGCCGTGACGCCGAGCGCGAGCAATATCGCCGGAAAGGACATGAGAGCGTCCATGCAGCGCATCAAGAACGGATCGAGGCGAGGGAATTGCGCCGCCAGAATCCCGATCGCAGCGCCGATTACGCCCGTCGAAGCCGCCACGACAAAGCCGATCCATAACGACACGCGCGCTCCGTAGAGAACGCGCGTGAAGATGTCCCGGCCGAAATTGTCGGTGCCGAAAGGAAATGCGGCTGACGGGGGCCGGAAACGGAAGCGGACCTTCATGGCGGACGGATCGATGCTCGTGAGAAGGGGCGCGAAAATCGCCGCAAGCGCCAGCAACAAGACGAGAGCCAGACCGATTTGAAAGGACCGATGCGCGGCGAGGCGCCGCAACAGAACAAACCGCCTGCGCGGCGCGAGCGTCCCTGCGACGGCGCCGACGGCGAGGTCAGTCATACCGCACACGCGGGTCGAGCAGCGTGTAAAGCAGATCGACCGCCAAGTTTATGAGCACAAACGCGAAGCCGTAGATGAGCATCACGCCCTGCACCAGCGGATAGTCGCGCGCCAGAATACCCTGGACGACGAGACGGCCAACGCCCGGCAGCGCAAACACCTGTTCGAGAACAACTGACCCGCCAATCGCCGTCGACAGCAGAATGCCGATGGCGGTGACAATCAGGATCAGCGCATTGCGAAACGCATGCTTGCCGACCGCTTTCCATTCGCTGAGGCCTTTGGCGCGGGCGGTTCGCACGAAATCCTGGCCGAGCGCCTCCAGCATCGCAGAGCGCGTCATGCGGGCAAGAAACCCAATCTGGAAGAGAGACAGCATCAGCGCGGGAAGAACCAGCGAGCGCAGCCAGAGCGCCGGATTCGGAAAGAAAGGCGTATACCCGCTGGTCGGAAGCCAGCGCAGGTACACGCCGAAAAAAAGGATCGAGAGGATCGCGATCCAGAACGCCGGCGCGGAGACCCCAATCAGCGCCAGGGTCATCACGAACGAGTTCGACCCAGGTTTGCCGATAGTAGGCCGCGATGACGCCGGCAAAGATTCCGACCGGAAGCGTAATCAGAATCGACAGAGCGGCGAGCGACAGCGTGACCGGCAGCCGCTCTCCCATCGCGGAGAGAACGCTTTGGTTGAGCATCAGGGACGAGCCAAAATTGCCTTGCAGCAGATGGACGAACCAGATGCCGAGTTGTTCGATGAGCGGTTTGTCGAGACCGAGATTGTGCCGGACCACAGCGATCGCTGCGGGGGACGCTTGATCGCCTGCGATCACGACAGCGGGGTCGCCTGGCAGCAGAGTGATGAGGAGAAAGGCGAGCACGGATACGATCAGGATGACCGGAACGGCTTGCAGAATTCGGATAGCGATCAGCCGAGACATTTTGAATCGGCTTGGCGCGCCGCGCCGAAAGCAGGAGGGGTCAGAAGTCTAGAGCGGGCTTGCTTCTTTTCGCCCCAACTCATACCAGCCAGATATCCCACAATTGCAGAATTCCAGGGTAGTCGGACTGACCCTGGAGCTTCTTCGCATAGGCCCACAAGCGACCAGCGTCAGCGATCTTGATGAAATAGCCGCCGCCGAGGACCTCCTCTTGAATCTTGACCCACAGCTCGGCGCCGCTTATCCAAATCCGGCTCGCTGAAAAAAGCCTTGTAGGCGGTGTCGAGCGCGTCGTCGCCCTTGATGTTCGCGAAGGCGTAGATCAGGGGCCGCCATTGCTGCGGGCCGAGAATATGCTCGGGGCCAAAGAGCGTCGTCGACAAATTCCACTCGCCTGATCCCTGCTGCATATGGGAGGCGTTGGTCGTCCAGTCGACCATATGAACGTCGACATTCATCCCGACGGCTTTCAGTTGTTCCGCGACGACCAGCATGGTCGTACGCATCCACTGATAGTTGCCATTCGTCTCGATGATCAGCTTTTCGTTTTTGTACCCCGCCTGACTCAAAAGCTCCTTCGCTCGCTCCGGATTCTTCTGATCGTACCAGGGCGAGGGCGTCTTCTCGCCAGGATAGTAGGGCGTGTTCGGGTAGGACATCCAAGGGTTCGGCTTGTTGACGCCGCCGACCGCCTCTGTGATCTCGCCGATGTCGATTGCCGCGGCAATGGCCTGACGGATCGTTCGATTGGCGGTCAATCCGTATTGTGAGTTCACAATGATATACGTTCCGCCGAGCGGAAATATCTCTCGGATTGCAAGCTCTGGGCGCGCCTCGATTTGTCCGCGAAGCTCCGGCGGGATGCTCGAGACGAGCTGCACTTCGTCTGTCTGCAGCGCGGCGATGCCCCGTCGCCTCGCCGATGAAGGCGCCTCCCAGGACCCCGCCGGCCGGTCCAGAGACGCACAGCGACACCGGACGCTCCGCCGCCTCCTCGCCCGGTTGTATGCCGCCTTCGGAGCTGAGATAGCTAACGACCGCTTCGCCATCGACGCGTTTCTGCAGCGCCTCGACGTAGCGACGGACGCGGGGCATCGAATAGACGTTCGCGACCGTTGTGTTGGTCCGTTCGTATTCGCGAACTTCTCGGCAAATCGCCGAAGAGATCGACAGGGGCAGATCCGGCGCAAGCTCGCGCACGACTTCTTCGACAACCCGCTCGTGAGTATTGTTGCGATAGGCGTGAAGAAGGCTGACAGCGATCCCCTCGACGTTCAGCGCGAGGATCTGTCGGACGACTTGCTCCACCTGCGCGCGGTCGATCGGGTGGACGACGGCGCCCGTCGCGCTCAACCGTTCGTCGACCTCGAAGCAACGATCGCGGGGAATCAGCGGCGCGGGCTTTCGCCAGGCCAGATCATAAGGGAGCGGGCGGGTCGCCCTCATGATCTCGAGGACGTCCCGGAATCCCTTGGTCGTTATCAGGGCGATTCTTGCGCCGTCGCGCTGGATGATGAGGTTGGTGACGATCGTCGTGCCGTGGACAAGTGCGCGGACGTCCGGCAGGGAGACCCCTGCCTGATCGAGCGCCTTCATGAATCCCTGTTCGGGCGCATTGGGCACGGAGGGGGTTTTCGAGCGCACGACCGCGCCGGTCTCCTCGTCGAGGACGACGATGTCCGTAAACGTGCCCCCGATGTCGATGCCGACACGCTTCATCGGGCTGACCCTCGAGCCGCCGCCCGGCGCGCATAGAAGCGATCGAAGACGTCAAGCGTCTGATCAATGTTTTCTTCGGTGTGCGCGGCGGAAACGAGGAGCCGCTGCGTTCGTCGAGGCTTCGCGTATAGGCCGTTGTCGAACATATGCGTCGCGAGATCTGGGGCGAAGGACATGTCATGAAACTGCAAGACCTCGCCGAAGGAATGCAGCGTTCGGTCACTATGATGGATTGCAACGACCGAACCATAAGCGCTGGCCCGCGCGGTCACCCCCGACTGGGCGAAGATTTGGTCGAGACCTTTTGCCAGACGCTCGCCTAGGAGCCACACCCGGCGAAAGACGTGACCGTCCGCAAGTCGCTCGATCGTAGCGAGCGCGGCAGTCGCGGAAGCCACATTGCCGTTGTAAGTGCCTGAGAAGAAGGCGCGGCCGGCAGGCGCGAGATGTTCCATGACCGCGCGCTTGCCGCAGAGAGCGGCGATTGGATGTCCGTTGGCGATCGCCTTCCCGAAGGCCGCGAGATCCGGCGTGACGGAAAGCAGCGCCTGGGCCCCGCCGAGCGCATGCCGGAATCCGGTTAGAATCTCGTCAAAAACCAGCAGCGCGCCGTAGCGCGTGCAAAGCTCTCGCACCCGCTCCAGGAACCCTGTTTCCGGAACGATGCACCCGGTGAGCGGCCCGTGCATGATCGGCTCGACGAAGACGCCGGCGATCCGCTCGCCCTCGGCTTCGAACAACCGCTCAATCGCCGCAAAATCGTTGAAGTCGAGAACGCGAATCGCCTCGATCCCTTCCCGGGTGACGCCGGCGGACTCGGGAATAGGCGCATAAATCCCTTCGTTGTTCGCAGGGCGCGCATAGGAAGAGACATTGAAGAGAAGGTCTTCGCACCAGCCGTGATAGGAGCCGGCGAACTTGACCAGAAGGTTACGGCCCGTTGCGGCGCGCGCGAGACGGGCAGCCATATGGAGCACGTCTGAGCCCGCATTCAAAAAGGCGGACATTTCGGCGCAGGGAATGATGCGGGCTAGGGTCTCGCAGAGCTCGACCTCCACCTCGTTCGGCGCACAAAAGACGACGCCACGGGTTCGAACGACGTCTGCAACCCGCGATTCCACATGCTCGTCGACGTGACCGAGGATGCATGGTCCCGCCCCATTCCAGTAGTCGATATAGCGGTTGTCGTCAGCGTCCCAGAGGTAAGCCCCCTTCGCTCGGGCGACGAAATGAGGGAAAGGCGCGTAGTACTTTCCCTCCCCCTGCGCTCCCATCGGCGCCACTTGTCGCGCGCGCTCCCAAAGGGCGCGAGACTTTGCCGTTTTGGGGGAAGGGGAGAAGGTCGGCGTCATCCGGACTAGCGAGTTCATGATTTGATTTCATATCAAATCTCGTTTACGCCGCGCCGGCAACGACAAAGAATCAGCAATTCTAAAGTTAATATGCCTCCTCTATAAGCAGAACGCTCAAAAGGAATGCCGCCGGGGAAAAGAGGGACGGGGCTTGTCGCGCTGCCACAAATCTGGCTTCTGCTTCGAGCCCCCGGGGATGAGTGCTATCCATGATGTTCTCGAAGACCGACCACGCCTATGAAACGCTGCGGCGTCAGATTCTTGATGGGCACTTCAAGCCGGGCGATCGTTTGCGCCTAAGCCATATCGCGCAGTCGCTCGATCTCAGCGAATTGCCGGTGCGGGAGGCGCTCCGCCTCCTTCAGCGCGACGGACTTGTTGTCATTCACCTTCACCGCGGAGCGGAAGTCGCGAAGCTGTCGTTCCAGGACGCGTGGGACATCGAGGAGGTGCGGCTGCAATTGGAGGCGCAAGCCTGCCTGTCGGCCGCTCCCTTGCATGACGCCGAGTCCTGCGGGCGGATGCGGTCCTTGCTCATCCAGATGAAAGACGCGCGCGAAATGCCTGTTGCTCTCGCGCGGCTCAATCGCAATTTTCACACCGAGCTGATGTCGCTGACGCCAAATGCGTTCCTTCGCGGCCATGTGCAGGAATTGTGGGATCGCGCTTGGCAGCTCTCGTCTGCCTCGTTCTTCACGTTCATGCCGCGACGCATGGATCGTCTGCCGATCGAGGGAGCCGTGATCATCGAGTGCATCGAGGCGAGGGACTGGAATCGTCTCGAATCGTTTCTGTCCGAGCGGATCGGGGATGTTACGGGCTGCCTGGCGGGAAGCGATGGCGGCCTACGAGGAACGCGCGCTCGCGGATCACCCGCGCGCGGAGATGGTCGCCGGCGGATGACGGCTCCGCATTGATCAGCGATCTCTTCTCGTCGGCAGATCCAGACATCCTGAGCCTTCGCTACATGGTCGAGGAACCGTTCGAGGCCATCGGCGAGCTGCCTCCGCCTCCTTCCGTTAGCCGGTTTCGCTCTCGGGGTCCCCGTCTCCGATCGACGGTTCCGAGCCTTCCTCGACATTGAGCGCGAGGCGGGCGCGCCCGGCCATTGGATCTGCGGCGGCCGGCGGCCGTAGCCGATGATGTCGCGATCGGTTCCTGCGGACATAGGAACCTTTGCCTCAATCAACCTTGAGCCGAAGCAATCTCGGATTGGAACCAGTCGCAGATCTGGCCGCCGGTCCAATGCAGGACGCCCTCGTGGCCGAGGATGTAGTCATAGAGCTGCTCAAGATATTTGATCCGATGCGGTACGCCGGTCAGATAAGGATGGATGGAAATCGCCATCACGCGCGGCTGGTCCGCGCCGTCCTGATAAAGGCGGTCGAAATGGTCCACGCCCCGGCGATAGATTTCGTCCGAACGGTGGCCCTGAACCGCCGTGATGACGACGTCATTGATTTCGACGGTATAGGGAATGGACAGGACGGGCCGCGGTCTCGCTTGAAGGACGACGGGCTGATCGTCGATGCACCAGTCGCACACATAGGCCACGCCGGCTTCCGAGAGATGGTCGAGCGTTTCCTCGGTTTCCGTGAGGCCCGGGCTTTCCCAGCCTCGCGGCGCCGTTCCTGTGAAGGCTGCGATAGCCTCGATTGTCTCACGTATCGCGGCCCGCTGGTCCTCGACGCGATGCATGGGCCGTTGGACATAGCCGTGGCCCATGAATTCCCAGCCGGACTCCAGCGCCGCCCGGCAGGCTTCCTCATAGAGCGCGCAGGCCGAGCCATTCACCGCGAAGCTCGCCTTCAGGCCGCGTGTCCGAAGCGTGTCCAGGAAGCGCCAGAAGCCGACCCGCATGCCGTACTCGTGCCAGGCCCAGTTCGGCACGTCGGGTAGAAGCGGCTGTCCCATCGGCGGGGGCAAAACCGCCCGAGGCATGGGATTCGTCGCGCTCCAATTCTCGACATTGACAATCGTCCAAACAATCACGCGCGCCCCATCGGGAGCACGCAGCTTGCGTCTCGATACAATTGGTTCGTAAGGGAGTCGGGAACGTATCGCGGTTGGGGTCTGCATGGGTCCTGCGCTTTACCGGGCGGGTTGGAAGAAGCTCCGGCGGCCCGAGCATCGGAGCTAGCTGTCGATCCGTCCGCCTAGTGGTTGTGGATCCAAACGGTGGCGCACAGAGGCGTCTCATTGGCTGTCAAAAAGGATTGCAAGTTCCTGGTCGCCTTTCATGCGAATCACACGATTTACGAATTTCGCGATACCCGGCGCCGCGTAGTCGAGCGCTAACTCGACAACGCGCTCACCGCGAGGCCGCTTGGCCTTCCAGCGAGAGTAGGGACGGCAGCGAACAGATCAAACCAGCTCGTCCATTTGAACCAAATGGCGCTACGAGCGACCTCCTCCATCTCGTCGCCGAAGTTCGACTCAGGCTATCGCGCTGGTGTTCCAGCCGCGGCCGTTGTCCCCGTAGGCGTCAAAGCCGGTCTCGGTGATCGCCAGCGTGTCCTCGATCTTGATGAGCCCTCGCCGAGGATGCAAAAGGGTCGTCTCGATCGACAGGACCATCCCGGCGAGAAGGGGCAGATCGGCGTCGTAGGCCGGGTAGCCGACAGGCGTACGGCCGCTGAGGCGCGGGGCCTCATGGCCAATGATCCCCATCCCGTGCGCTACGAAGTGGGCGTCAGCGGCAAGAGGAGAGCCCGAGAGGACCGTCTCCACCGCGTCATAAATCTCTCGCCCGATCATTCCCGCGCGGATGGGCGACCGGGCCTTCTGCTGAATGGTCTCGACCCATCCGAGCAGATCCTCAAGTTCGGCGTCAGGCTTTCCGACGATCCCCATCCGGCAAAGGTCGCCGATATAGCCCTCGTAGCGTCCGCCGGAGTCGAGCGAGATGATATCGCCGGACCGCAAAACCTGGTCGCTCGGCGCACGGTTGAAGCCCCGTCCGGCGGTGATCAGGCAGTATTCAAAGTTCAACCCACGATCCCGTTCCTCCTGGCGCAAGCGAGCCGTCACCTCGTGCTTGGTCAGTCCCGGACGGCAGGCGTCGAAGGTCGCCAACATCGCATCGATCACGCGCTCGGAGGCCTCACGAATGAGAGTCAACTCCGCCGGGGTCTTGACGGCGCGAAGGCGCTCCAACGGCAGGCAGCCGTCGACAAACCGACAACCCGGGAGGCTCGTCCGCAGCGCCTCCATCGCGTCGGCCGGGATGAAGGGAAATTCGATTCCGATTCTACCCGAGAGCCCGCCCAACCGCTGAATATGTTTCGCCGCGAGCCCAGCGGCGTCCAGGGTGCCCCAGGATCTGGTCTCGACTTTCGGACACCAGAAGCGCCCGTTCTCGGCCTCGGAGTCCTCCATCCCGTTGCCGATGTAAACCGCGTCGTCTGGGCGGCCCTTCCGATAGAGAAGGATCGGCAGGTAACGCTCGATCCCGACCGCATCGAACTGATCGAAGAAGAAGAAGCGATAGCCGCCTAGCAGATATTGAATGTTATGCTTTGACGTCACGACCAGGGTATCGATTCCGGCGGCGTCAAGAAGATCGTCGAGGTGATGACTGTCGAACGGAAGGGTTAGGCCCTGGTCTTTCTCCAACAGAGTAGACGTATCGGTCACACTCATCCTCCCTCGATCTTCGTCCTCTGCACGCCAAGCCGTCATCTCCCGATGGCGTAGCCCTGCATTCCCCTTGGATTTGCCGCCGCTTTCAATCGGTCGCTGTCTCGCGCTGCCGCAACGAGCCGTCCCTCGGACCAGTCGGGGCCGATCTCGACGCGATGACCGCGGCGGCGCAGTTCCTCGATCGTTGCTTCAGGAACGCGGCCTTCGACAACGAGGACGCCCGGCCTCGCGGCGCGAGGCCAGAAGGACGAGGGAAAGTGCTCCGTGTGCCAAGCGGGGGCGTCAATCGATTCCTGCAGGTTCAGTCCCGCATGGACATGCCGGAGAAAGAATTGCGGGATCCATTGATCTTGCTGGTCGCCGCCAGGGGTTCCCCAGGCCAAGTAGGGTTCGCCGTCGCGCAACGCCATCGTGGGCGAGAGGGTCGAGCGGGGCCGCTTTCCGGGAGCGAGGCAGGATGGGTGGCCCTCCTCCAGCACGAACATCTGGGCGCGAGTGCCAAGACAGAAGCCAAGTTCGGGAATGGTCGGGGAGGATTGCAGCCAGCCGCCGGACGGAGTGGCGGCGACCATGTTCCCGTGATGGTCGACGATGTCAAAATGAACGGTGTCCCCCGCGCTCCGGCCAAACGACCCAACAGTAGGTTCACCCGCGCCGACCGCTTCGCGCTCCCCGATTGCCTCGCGCGCCGCAAATGTCTTGCCGTATCCAGGAATGTCGCCGGGTCGCTGTTCAAGGGACGCCTCGGCGCCGATCAGCTTTCGGCGCCGATCGTTGTAGTCGTCCGACAGAAGCACATCGACGGGCACGTCGACGAACGCCGGGTCTCCGTAGAACGTATCCCGGTCAGCGAAGGCCAGCTTTGCAGCCTCAACCTGCCAATGGATGAAGTCGGGGCCCGTCGGATCAAGGCCGTCAAACGGGAAGGCCTTGAGAAGCGCCAATTGCTGAAGAGCTGCGAGGCCCTGGCACCAGGGGCCAGGTTTGAGCATCCGGTAGCGCCCATAATCATAGCCGATCGGCGCCTCGACGGACGCCGACCAGTTCGCCATATCCGCTCCGGTCAGCACGCCGTGATGGGCGCGGCCTGAGACATCCAGTACTTTCTGGGTCGCGCAGAAGCGATCAACGGCTGCAGCTACGAAGCCTTCCGACCAGATTTTCCTGGCGCGATCGATCTCAGCCTCGCGATGGCCTCCTCGCGCCTCATCAACGATGCGGGAATAAGTCTGAGCCAAGACCGGATTTCGGAACAGCGCGCCGGCTTTCGGCGTCTCGCCTCGCTCAAGCCAAAGCTCAGCCGACGTTCGGCCAATGCTGGAGGAACTGGTCTCTGACCGTCGCAATCGTGGCCGACGCGCGCTCCAACAACGGATGCCCGTCTCGCGCATACGAGATGGCGGGGGCGAGCACGTCGGCGAGCCGCATGACGCCATAGTCGCGCAACATCAACAGCAGCGCGTCAAAAGATCCCGGCACGCATGGCGCGAGCAGCCCCGTCCCCGGCACGAGGTCGAGGCCCAGATAACGGAAATGCGAGAGCGTCGCCCCGCCGGGAGCAGGCCCCTGACCGCAGATCACCTCTGTCCGCCCGCGCTTCGCATCATGAACCAGAATGGGCATATCCCCGCCCGGGCCATTGAGGTGCGGCTCGACGATCTGCAGCGCGAAAGCGGTGGCGACGCCCGCATCGAAGGCGTTGCCCCCGCGTTCGAGAACGCCCATGCCGACCGCGGTTGCAATCCAATGCGTGGACGCGACGACTCCAAATGTCCCATGAATCTCGGGCCGGGTCGTGAATCGGTTCGGATTGATAAAGCTCATTCTCTCACTGTCTGCCAAACCTGGGGCTGCTACCCGATTTCCATCCTGCAGACGTCCCACATTGGACAGGTCTGCCTTTGCCCCAATCAAATATTGCAAGCGATCGAGGCTTGTCTCGGGTCGCTAGACGAGCTTCGATCGAACTGAATCTCAGACCGCTTCCCACCGCTGTCCGGCCAGGACCGCAAGCGTTCGTTCCGACGCTTTGTCGAACAGAACCAGCCGCTCGGGGCGCAGCAGAATCCAAGCCTTCTGACCGCGTTCGTGCGATTCGTTCGACGTCACCAAGGGCGATCACAGCCTCGCCGTCCGCTGTCGGCTCGAGGCTCTCGCCAAAGCGCAAAACGATATTGTTGACCGAACCCATAGGCTCGACGAGCTCGATCTCGGCCGACACACCATCGGCATGCGGCTCGGTCAGCACGGCGATCGCCTCGGGGCGCACTCCGAGGATCAACTCCATCCCCCCCGGCCGGAGCCGAGCAAGCACGTCATCGGCTGCGGGAAGGAGAATAGAGCCGAGCGGCTTTTCCCGGCCGTCCAGACGAATCGCGAGCAATCCATCATGGTTTTGAACAGTCACTTTGAGCAGATTGATCGACGGCGTCCCCACGAATTTCGCGACGAACACGTTTTGTGGGCGATCATAGATTTCCTGCGGCGTCCCGACCTGGATGAGGTCGCCCGCATTCATGATGCCGATGCGGTTTGACAGGACGAGCGCCTCCGCCTGATCGTGCGTCACGTAGATAGTTGTGACACGCAAACTTTCGTGGAGCTTTTTGAGCTCAGTCCTCGTGCGTTCCCGCAACTTGAGATCAAGATTGCTGAGCGGCTCGTCCATCAGGAAAATGTTTGGCCGCCGTATCAGCGCGCGCCCCAGCGCGACGCGCTGGCGCTGCCCCCCAGAAAGCTCGCCCGGCTTCTTATCCAGAAGAGAACTGATATCGAGCATTCGCGCGACATTCTGGATTCGTCCCTCGATTTCGGCCGGCGGAACCCGTTTGACCTCGAGATTCAGCCCGAGATTTTCGCGCACTGTCATATGCGGGTAGAGCGCGTAGCTTTGGAATACCATGGCGACGTCGCGATTGCGCGGATGGGTGTCGGTGAAGTCCCGGCCGCCGATAAAAATCCTGCCGGCGGAAGGAGTTTCTAGCCCCGCAATCATACGCAGAGTGGTGGTCTTGCCGCACCCCGAAGGTCCAAGGAGCGTGAAGAACTCGCCGTCCTCAACGTCGAGACTCACGCCGTTGACCGCGGTGAAGCCGGAAGGATAAGCCTTCTCTAGATTCTGCAATCGCAGCGTCATGGTTTTCGCTCCGCCGTGCTGTTCATTACTTGACAGCGCCGAGAGTCATGCCGCGGACGATGTGCCGCTGAAGCAGGAACACGACGACGAGCATCGGCACCACCTGGATCACGACTGCAGCGCTCAATGATCCCCACAGGACAGTATAGGGCTGGACGAACTTTGCGATCGTCACGGGGACCGTGACGGACTTGAAGGCCGTCAGCATCAGGGCCATCAGATATTCGTTCCACGTGAACACGAAGGTGAAGATTGCGGTCGACGCGATGCCGGGCATGACGACCGGAACGACGATGCGGCGGATGATTTGCAGCCTTGTGAGTCCATCGAGTAACGCCGCCTCCTCCAGCGCTACCGGCACGTCGGCCAGGAACCCGCGCATCATCCAGATCGCGAAAGGCAGATTGAAAGCGACGTAGATCAAGATCATCCCAAGATAGGTGTCGAGCAGGTGTAGGTCCTGCCACTGGATGTAGAAGGGGATCGCCACCGCGATCGGCGGCAGGAACCGCAAAGATAGGATCCAAAGGGCGATGTGCTTTTCGCCAGGGACCTTCATTCGGCCAAGCGCGTAGGCGGCGAGCACAGCGAGAACGATGACGACAAAGCAACTGACGAATGTGATCACCAGGCTGTTCATCAGCACACGGGCGAAATCGAACTTCGTGAAGAGCTCCCAGTAGTTCTCCCCGGTCGGTGTGAAGATGAAACTCGGCGTCGCGCTATTGATCTCCTTGATCGGCTTCAGCGAGGTGAGGACGATCCAGTAGACGGGGAAAAGCCACAGGCCGACCACGAATACGGCGGCGATCGTTCCAAGCCTCGGCCAGGAGAAGCCGTCCCCCGCAGCGCGGCGCTTGCCGCGCTCGCTGGTCGATATCGAAGAGATCGCGTGCTGAGCAGTCATGGCGTCACGCCGTCTTCGACAGGAAGCGGAGGAAGACGGCGACAAGCACGTTGACGATCACCACCGTGACCCAGGCGATCGCCGAGGCCGATCCCATGTCGCCTGACGCGAAGCCGGTGACATAACTGAACAGGCTCAGAACCTCCGTCGTCGAGCCGGGGCCGCCGCGCGTCATCACAAAGACCAGGTCGAACATGCGGATCGAATTGATGAGCCTGATCAGAACGACGACAAGCAGCACCGGGCGGATCAGGGGAAGGACGATGCGCCATAGCTTCTGCCATTCGGTCAGCCCGTCGAGTTCGGCGGCTTCGGTCACCTCCGTCGACACCGACTGCATGCCGGAGAGCAGGATCAGTGCGACAAACGGCGTCCATTGCCACACATCGGCGAAGATTACGACCGGCAGCGCCCAGGCTACGCTCACTGTCCAGTCCGGCGAGGGTATGTGAACGAGGCGCAACAAATAGGTCAGGAGCCCGTAGGTCGGCGCGAAGATGTAGCGGAACGTCAGTCCCATAGCGACGGGTGAGATGAGCACTGGGATCATAAGCAGCGTGCGCAGCGCGTTCACGCCCCGCATCTTGCGGTCAAGCAGGACTGCGATCGCCAAGCCCAGCAACAGTTCGATCAGCACGGCGGCGGCCGCGAAGACCAACGTAACCTGAAAGCTCTGCTTGAAGACGTCGGAATCGAGGAGATCAGTGAAGTTGTCGATGCCGGAGAAGGAAACGAGGTCTCGCCGATAGAGAGAATAATTGTGAAACGCGATCCAGAGCGAATAGATCGTGGGATAGATCGACAGGGCCAGCAGATAGATGACCGCTGGGCCCAGGAGCAGCATCGCCACGAGCTTGTCGCGGCGTTGCCACTGCGGAATGCTCGCGGCGACGGGCATTGAGCGCATTCAACTCAGCTCTTGTAGTAACCCGACTTGGTCATCAGACGGGTCGCCTGTTTCTGCATGTTCTTCAGCGCCTGATCGGGTTGGGTCTGGCCGATCACCACGGCGGCGATCTCGGTTCCGACGATTTCATAGAGCGCGTTGGACTCTGGGATCGGCAGGAAGCGCATGGCGACGGGAAGCGACTGCATCATGCCAGAGAAATAGGGACGGACGCTCGTATACTCCTTAAGGAGCGAGATGCGCGCCGGCTGGCCTGCGTTTTCGACCCACGCCTTGCCGATCGCTGGATCCTGCTTGTCGCCGCTATTGCAAAATTTGATCCATTCCCAGGCCGCGTCTTTGTTGTGCGAATAGACCGGCATGATCAGACCGAGACCGCCCATGTGCGGGGCGTGCCGGCCTTTGTCGTTCGCGCCTTTCGCGACGACTGCAACCTTCCAGACGTCGGCAAACTTCGTGTATTGCGGATCGTTCATGGTCGAGCCGCCCCACTCGAACGGCGCATAGGTCCAGGTACCGTTCAGCATCGCGGTGTTGGCTTCGTCATCCGATGCGTTGAGCGCGGTCGGCTCCATATAGGGGTAGAGACGCGTCAGCACGTCCATCGCCTTGTGGCCTTCGTCCGTGTCGAGCTGGACCTTCCAGCCGCCCGGCTCCATCTTGTCGAACCAGTCGCCGCCATGGCAGCGCAACAGGGTGATGAACGCTGCCCCGGCCCAGAAACCGCGACGCAGCGTGGTGCCGGTGACTTTGACGCCGCTCTTGGACAATTCCTTGGCGTTTTCGATGACGTCTTCCCAAGTTTCGGCCGGTTTCAACCCGGCTTTGTCGAAGACGTCCGCGCGGTAGTATTGCATTTGGCAATTGCTGTCGGGCGGCAATCCATAGAGCTTGCCGCCCTGGGCAGCTGGTTTGTCGCGATAGAGGTCGAGGACGTTTTCAGGGATATCAGCAAGGATGTCCTTCTTGAATTCCGGATCCTTGTCGAGATAGGGCTCAAGGTTCTCGAGCGCCCCTTCGGCAATGAATTGTGGGGAATAGTTGTAATCGTCGAAGATCACATCGTAGCGATCGGACTTCGACGCCATAGCGACGGCGGTCTTCGCCAGCATGTCGCCGATCGGCTCCGCGAAAATCTGAACGTCGATATTCGGAAACTTCTTCTTGAACATGGGCAGTACGCCCTTTTCGGGGAATTCCCAGCGCTGGCCTGCCGACGCCCACGACACGATGGTGGTGGTCGCCTGGGCGGATGCGGAGCCGGCCAACCCGGCCGAAGCCGCAAGGGCCCCAAGACCGCCCGCGCCCAATCCCTTTAGCGCGGACCGCCGCGACAGCGGAGCGCCGAACAATCCCCGAGGGCTTGCGAAGCCGTTACGTCCATTCATGACTCACCTCCGTCTTACGTAGCGCGAAATAACCAGCGAATTGATTAATAGTGTCAAGGAAAAATCGGGGAAGTGCAAGATAAATTCTTGCGCTTGATAAAGTTTTTTGAGAAAAAATTTAGTATAGTGATGGAACGACAACGCTACACTTAGCCTTCACTGCGAAATGAGGCGTGGAGTTAGCCCGGATTTTTAAGTTAATGAAAATACAGTGTTTTGCTATATTGGGAACAAGTCCAACAGTTGTACTATGTCTTGGCTTGATAAGCTGTTGAGCGCCATTTCGTCACCAACCACCGCCGTTCAACTGCCAACTGGCTCAGGCTCGCAGAGGCGTTCCGGCGAAACGGCGAGATCATGACGGTGGTTCTGCGAACGCGCCTTGCCATAAAGGGTGGCGGCCGCCGCGGACGTCACATAGCCTTCGGCGACGTCCTCCTCGACCATAGCCGGGTCGCGCTTCGCCGGATCGCCGTAGCCGCCTCCGCCGGGGGTCCAGAGCAGGACGCGATCGCCGGGCTCAAAGTGGACGTTGGCGTATTTGCTGGTCGAGACCTTGCCGAACAGCTCCTTCGTGGTCCGCCATTCGGCGTCACCCTGTCGCATGATCCTGGTGCCGCCATTGCCGCCTGGCTCGCCGCCAAACAGAGCGAAAGGCTTCACCTCGTGTCGGTCGCTGCATTGGCTGCCGGTGATGGGAACCTCGGTGATCAAGAGGGTGCGGCGAAAGCCGAGGCCGCCACGCCATTGGCCGGCGCCGCCCGAGTCGGGGATCAGTTCGAAATTCTCGACCCGGAGAGGAAAGCGGGCCTCGAACACCTCGGTCGGATTAAACCGGCAATTGCCATTGATGGCGATGACGCAATCGTTGCCATCGTGCCCGTGGCGCCCACCCCAGCCGCCCGACATCAGGTCGTAACAGGCGAAATATTCGTCGTATTCCGGATGCTGGCCGCCGAACACGAAATTTGTGCCCGTGCAGCTTTCGGACGCCATGGCCCGCTCTGGCTTGCAGGCGCTCATCGCGCCGATCACAATGTTGGCGAGCCTCGGGTGCGTCTCGGTGTTGCCCGCGACCAAGGGCCCCGGATAGTCAACGTTCGTCACCTTGCCGGGCGGGGAAACCACCCGGATTGGCCGGAAGCATCCGGAGTTTTTCGGGATCGAGGCGTCGGTAACGTGCAGCAGCCCGTTGTAGACGGCGCCGGTCGCCACTCCCAGCGTCGCGTTGATCGGCCCCTTCGCCTGTTTCGAACTGCGTGAATAATCGGCGACGACCTCGTCGCCTTGGATGTGAAGGTCAATCGCAACCGTATAGGGGACCGCTTCGATCCCGTCGTTCTCGACCACGTCTTCAAAGCTGTAGACCCCGTCGGGGAACGAGGACAATTCGGCGCGCATGCGGCGCTCGGAATAATCCATCAGGTCCTCGCAAGTCTTGCGAAAGACATTCAGGCCGTATTTTCCGACAATCTGCTGGATGCGATTCACTCCAAGATCGACCGCGCCGATCATGGCTCTGAGATCGCCGTAGTTCTGCCGAGGCGTTCTCGTGTTCGCGAGAAGCAGCTTCCAGACCTCCTCGACGTCGACGCCGGCTTTCTTGATATGGACCGGGGGGACCCGCAGTCCCTCATGGAAGATTTCCGTCGCCTCGCCGCAGAAGGCGCCAGGCACCATGCCGCCGATCTCCGCGATATGCCCGATGCAGACCGCAAATCCGAGCAGCTGGCCGTCCGCGAAGAACGGCTTGAAAAAGGTGTGTTCAGGACAGTGCAGGCCGCCGCGATAGGGATCGTTGTGCAGCATGACGTCGCCCTCGCGTAGCGAAGCGAAGTCGACTTCCTGGGAGATCGTTTTGATGAGGATGGGCATGCCCCCGATCATCGTCGGGCAGAATTCCGCGCAGGCGATCATGTCGCCCTTGGCGTCGGAGAGCGCGCAAGTGAAGTCGAGGCCCTCATTGAAGATCGTCGAGTAGGACGTCTTCATGAGCAGGATGCCCATCTCCCGACAGATGGAGACCATGGTGGAGTCGAGGATGTTCATCATGACAGGATCGGGTGGCGAGCCGTCCTTCACATGGACTGCGCGGTTCTCGACCGGCATGCGCGGTTGGACGATAGGCAGGCGAATGTCGCGTTCGCCTTCCTCCTTGAGGGTCGACCATTGGACGCACCAGTCGGAGCAGAACGTGGCGCCTCGACCTGCGCGCAATCCTGCTGTTCCCGGTCCGAAGACCAGCAGCCCGCAGTTTGCGCATTTGATGTATTTCTCGATGTAGAGGCCGTTTTCGGAGAAGCGCATGGTGAATGTCCGGGGCGATCAAGCGTGGGCGATATGGAGCGTGCCAAAACGGTCGACGCTCAGAGACTGGCCAGGATTGACAACGGTGACGGAGGCCGCCTCCTCGATCACAGCCGGACCCGCTATGGTCTGGCTCGCGCGGAGATCGGTGCGGCGATAGACCGGCGTATCGAGCCGGGCGCCCGGAAAGACGACGAGGCGGCGGTCGAACGGTTTCGGCGCGCCAGAGGCGGGCGGCAACGTCAGGAGCGACGGGGCTTCTCCGGCTGATGTGGCGGTGACGAGATAATTGACGATCTCGATGATCTCGCCAGGGATGCTGAAGCCGAAGCGAAGCCGGTGCGCCTCGTGAAACGCCGCCCAGAGTTTCGGCGCGCGCTCGGCGGAAAGCGCATCGGCGGCGACGGGCAGCTCTAACTCGTAGTTCTGGCCGAGGTAGCGCATCTCTAGCGAGCGGAAGACTTGCAGGTCCTTGGTCGAGCCCTGGGCCTTCAATTCGCCGAGCGCCTCCTCGACCAGGCTCGTTAAAACATCGGCGGCGCGCGCGGCGTCGAAGTTGCGACTGGTGAGCTGAGTGGTGCGCTGGCGGTCTACGCGCGCGTTGGTTACGATGAAGCCATAGGCCGAGAACTGGCCGGGGTGCATTGGTATGATGGCGCGCGGAACGCCCGCCTCCACCATCAGCTCTGACGCATGCAGCGGTCCCGCGCCGCCGAACGTGCAAAGCGTGAAATCGCGCGGATCGAGGCCGCGCTCGATCAGCACCGAGCGCAGCGCTCCCACCATGTTGTTGTTGGCGATGCGCACGATCGCGAGCGCCGTGTCATCGCGCGTCTGGCCTATGGCTTTGGCCACGCGATCGACGGCGGCCTCCGCCGCCGCCTTGTCAAGCTTCATGCGGCCGTCGAGAAAGTTGTTCGGATCGATCCTGCCGAGCACGACATTGGCGTCGGTGGCGGTCGCCTCGACGCCTCCGGCGCCGTAGCAAGCTGGGCCCGGGTTTTGCGCCGGCGCTTTGCGGCCCAACGCGCAACATGCCGCCCGTATCGATCCAGGCGATCGAGCCGCCCCCCGCGCCGATCGTGCGAATGTCGAGCATCGGAATCTGGATGGGCAAACCCCATTCGATCTCGAACGCTGTGGTGAAGCTCTCCTGTTGGTTGAGAACCGTCGCGACATCCGTCGACGTGCCGCCCATGTCGAGCGTAACAAGATTATCGATGCCGCTCAGCTGAGCGAGATAGCGGCTGGCGATAACACCCCCCGTCGGCCCGGACATCGCGAGATTCACCGGCGCGCGGGCCGCCGCCTCGAGAGTCATTTCGCCGCCGTTCGACTTGATCACGACAGAGGGCGCCCGGACGCCGGCCGCGTCGAGCCGCTCCCGCATCGACCACAGTTGTTTGCTGACGACCGGCTTGAGATAGGCGTCCGCCAGCGTGGTCGATGACCGCTCGTATTCCTTCCACTTTGGCAACACCTCGAACGAGGTGGAGATCGGCATGTCGCCGAGATGCTCGGAGAGAACCGCCTTGGCCCGCTGCTCATGAGCCGGGTTGAGATAGGAAAAAAGAAAACATACGGCGATCGCCTGGATCTCCGGCGTCGCGCGGATCGTCTTGGCCACTTCGATTAGGTCGGATTCGCTGAGCGGGGTGATAACCTTGCCCCCGGCGTCGATCCGCTCGTCGATCTCGAAGCAGTGGCGGCGCTTCACCAACGGCTTCGGCTTCACCCAGCTCATGTCGTAGTGGAACTTGCGATTGCCGCGCTGGATGAAAGGAACATCGCGAAAGCCGCGCGTCGTCACATAGGCGACAGTCGCGCCCTTGCGCTCGAGGATGGCGTTGGTGGCGACGGTGGTGCCAAGCCTCAAGAGCCGGATGGCCTCGGGCTGCAGTTCCTGCGAGATGCCGTCGAGAATGCCGGACACCGGATCGCCAGGCACCGACGGCACCTTCCAGACGTTAATGCCTCTGCTCTCCGGATCGTAGGCGACGAAATCGGTGAAGGTTCCGCCCACGTCCACGCCCAACAGAACATCCATCAACAACCCCGCTAAAACCGCTCAGCCGCTCTCTAGTCTCCCGCGCCTCAGGCCGCCGCCCGCGCCTCGGACAGCGCGTCGAGGTCGGGAGACGCGGCCGCGAGCGCGTCGACGAACAAATCGAGCGACCGGTCGCATTCGTCCTTCGTGATACAGAGCGGCGGCGAGAACGCGAGCGCCTCGATGAACGGCGAAGGCCGCACGACGAGGCCGAGCTCGAACGCCTTGTTGGCCACGATCCGGTGCGCCGCGGCGGCGCGAGGGAAAGGGATGCGCCGGTCCTTGTCGGCCGAGAGCTCCACCGCGATCATCAGGCCCTCGCCACGCACGTCGCCGACGTAACGGTGATCGCCGACGCGCTCCTTGAGGCCCTTCTTGAGATAGGCGCCCATGCTCGCCGAATTGGCGACGAGACCCTCGTCCTCGAGGATCGCGAGATTGGCGAGCGCCATGGCCGCGCCGACTGGATGCCCAGAATAGGTAAAGCCGTGCATCACCGGGCCGACCTCGGGCGAGGCCCGTTCCATCACGTCCCAAACGCGCTGCGAGATGAGCGAGGCCGACATCGGGAAGTAGGCGCTGGTGATACCCTTGGCGAGGCTCACGATGTCGGGCTTGAGCTTATAGAACTCGGTCGCGAACCACGTCCCTAGGCGGCCGAAGCCGGTAATGACCTCGTCGACGATGAACAGGATGTCGTGGCGGTCGAACAGCGCCTGCAGGCGCTCGAAATAACCCGCCGGGGGGACGAGCACGCCGCCCGTCCCCATGATCGGCTCGGCGATAAACGCCGCGACCGTTTCCGGCCCCTCACGAAGAATGACGGCCTCGATCTCGCCGATGAGGCGATCGCAGAACGCGGCCTCGCTCTCGCCGTCCTTGGCGAAGCGATAGTGGTGCGGGCAACTCACGTGCAGGACGCCGTCGAGCGGCAGGTCGAAGGCCTTGTGGTAGGCCGCGATGCCCGTGAGGCTCCCCGAGGCGACGGTGACGCCGTGATAGGCGCCCTCGCGAGAAATGATCTTCTTCTTCGCCGGCAGGCCGCGCAGGTTGTTGTAGTGCCGGACGAGCTTGAACGCCGTGTCGTTGGCGTCGGAGCCGGACGTGCCGAAGAACACCTTGCTCAGATGGTCCGCGCCGCCCTGGTGGAAGAGCGCCAGCACCTTGTCGGCGAGGCGAATGGCCGGCGCATGCGAATAGGATTGGAAGAGGTGGAAGTAGTTGAGCTCCAGGACCGCCTGCCGCGCGGCTTCCGCGATCTCCGGGCGGCCATAGCCAATATTGACGCACCACAGTCCCCCTGAGCAGTCGATGAGGGAGCGGCCGTTCTTGTCTTTGAGCATGACCCCTGAAGCGCTGCTGACGATCCGCGGACCGGTCTTCATGTGGTCGGCGATCGAAGTCAGGGGATGAAGCAGGCTTTGCCGGTCCATCTCCTCCAAACTGTAATTCCGCAGCACTTCAGGCATCGTTCAGCTTTCACCTCGGTAGGACAAAGACAAAGAAAGTCGCTGACCCGCTCAGCGCCTGATGCGTGTCTGTAAAACAGAAGTATAGACGGCGACCGAGCCTCGAAGGGGCGCGTCCCGGCCGTTCGATTGCACATGGCACAGCAAGCCGCGTGCCATCGCGAAGTCGTCACAAGTTTCAGACGATGTAACGTGAGCTTGGGGCCCCGGTTGACCAATTGTTACTCAGGATGTCGCGGAGAGCGGAAACGGCGCCGCTTTTGTGATCACAGTTGGCCGGGCGCACGTGGGAGATCGTTCGGCGCTCGTTCGAACGCCCCATTTTGCCAGCAGAGCGGCAAGCGTCCCGTTGCGCGGGCGGGGCGGGCGGCGCCAATCTTGGCTTCGGCACGGCGCTTGCAGCAAGCTGTAATCACAGATGCGAGCAGAGTGTGCGGTAGAGGATATGATGCGACTGGCGTGCGACACGGGCGGAACGTTCACGGATCTCGTGGTCGAGGACGGTGATCGCATCCAGTTCTTCAAGGCCTCGACGACGCCGGACGATCCGGTGCGCGGCGTGCTCGATTCCATCAAGCTGGCGGCGGACCACTATGGCGTCGCCACGCGGGAACTGCTGGCGCGCGCGACCGCCTTCGTTCACGGCACGACGCGGGCGATCAACGCCATCCTCACCGGCTCGACCGCCAAGACCGCCTTTCTGACGACCGAGGGCCATCGAGACGTGCTCGTCATTCGCGAGGGCGGCCGCATCGAGCCGTTCAACTTCCGCGTCCCCTATCCCGAGCCCTATGTGCCGCGCCGCCTCACATTTGAAATCCCCGAGCGCGTTAACGCGGAGGGACAGGTGCTGAAGCCGCTCGATGAGGCGACGGTGCTCGCGATCGTCGAGCGGCTCAAGGCGCTCAAGGTCGAGGCGGTCGGCGTCTGCCTCTTGTGGTCAATCGTCAACGCTAAGCATGAGCGACGGCTTGGCGAACTTCTGGCGAAACATCTGCCCGGCGTTCCCGTGACGCTGTCGCACGAGCTCAATCCGACTTTGCGCGAATATCGCCGCGCGTCCGCGACCGTCATCGACGCTTCGCTGAAACCGCTCATGTTCGCCTATCTCGATGGCCTGACCAACCGGCTGCGCGAAGCGGGTTTCAATGGCCGCACGTTGATGGTGACGTCGCAGGGCGGCATCATGGACGCGGAGGCGGTCGCCCGCGCGCCGATCCACTCGATCAATTCCGGACCCGCCATGGCGCCGGTCGCCGGCCGCTTCTATGCCGGGCGCGATTTCGGCAACGCGATCGCCATTGTCGCCGACACCGGCGGCACGAGCTACGACGTGAGCCTCGTGCGCGATGGCCGCATTCCGTGGACGCGCGAAACATGGCTCGGGCAGCGGTTCCGCGGCCACATGACGGGCTTCCCGTCCGTCGACGTGAAGAGCATCGGGGCGGGCGGCGGATCGATCGCCTGGGTCGATACGGGCGGCCTCTTGCAGGTCGGGCCGAAGAGCGCGGGATCGACGCCGGGGCCCGTCGCCTATGGCAAGGGCGGCGTCGAACCGACCGTCACCGATTGCGCCATCGCGCTCGGCTATATCGACCCGGAGTTCTTCCTCGGCGGCGCCATGAAGCTCGACCGCGAAGCCGCCATCGCGGCCGTGCGCGACAAGGTGGCGACGAAGCTCGAACTCTCAGTCGAGGAGGCGGCGGCCTCCGTCCTCGCGCTCGCGACCGAGAAGATGGTCGGCGCGATCGACGAGATCACTGTCAACCAGGGCATCGATCCGCAGACCGCGGTCCTCATCGGCGGCGGAGGCGCTGCTGGCATCAATGCGGTCGCAGTGGGCAAGCGTCTCGGCTGCGCGGGCGTGCTCATCCCGGAGGCTGGCGCGCTCCTGAGCGCGGCGGGCGCGCTGATGTCGGAGCTGTCGTCCGACCATGCGCAGATGCTGTTCTGCACGAGCGACCGCTTCCCCTTCGATAAGGTCGCCGCGGTCCTCGACGATCTCAAGGCCAGGTGCCAAGCCTTCGCCAAGGGGCCTGGCGAGGGCGCGGTGGAAGTCGTGACGGAAGTTTCGGTCGAGGCGCGCTACCCCCACCAGATCTGGGAGATCGAAGCGCCGGTGAAGGGCGGCGAGATCCGTAACCCCGAGGACCTCGCCGCGCTCACGGCTGAATTCCACGCCATGCACAAGACCATATTCGAGATCAACGACCCGGCCTCCGAGGTCGAGTTCGTCACCTGGCGCGCGAAGGTGCGCTGCCGCTTGCGCGAGGGCGGCGGCGGCCGCCTTCCCGAGGCCGCAGCCGCCGAGCGCGGGCCGTCGAAGCGGCGCATCTACTTTTCGGCGACTGGCTGGACCGAGGCGCCGATTGTCCGTTTCGAGGCCATGACGCCCGGAGAAAAGGTCAAGGGTCCGGCGATCGTCGAATCCTCGTTCACGACGGTCGTCGTCGACCCGGGAGCGACCGCCTCGCGCACGGAGGGCGGTGGGCTCCAGGTCACTTTCTGATCGGCGCGCCGACAAATGGTCAAAGGAAAAGGCCTGCAATGACGATACGGGTCGGCGAAGTGGGGCAGAACCGCGGCGCAGCCCAAGGCGTCCGCACGGCGATCCTGTCGAGCCGCATGGATAGCATCGCCCAGAAGATGCAGAACACCTTGTTCCGTACGGCGCGCTCCGGCGTGCTCAACACGGCGCATGACTTCTCGTGCGTGATCCTGACGCCGGACTGCCGGCTGCTCGCCCGCGCCGAAAGTCTGCCGATCCACACGCTGATCGGGCCGAACCTCATGTGCGAGGCGGTGAAGCGCTATCACCCCGTCCTCAAGGCCGGCGACTGCTACCTGCACAACTGCCCTTACGAGGGCAATTCGCACGCCGCTGACCATTGCCTCATCGCGCCCATCGTCGATAAGGACGGCGTGCTGCGTTTTTTCGCGCTCGCCAAGGCGCATCAGGCGGACTGCGGCAATTCGCGGCCCTCGACCTATCTAGCCGATGTCGCCGACGTGTACGAGGAAGGCGCGCTGATCTTCTCGGCGGTCAAGATCCAGGAGAACTATCGCAACAACGAAGACATCATCCGGATGTGCCGCAATCGCATCCGCGTGCCCGAGCAATGGTGGGGCGACTATCTCGCGTCGCTCGGCGCGGTGCGCATCGCCGAGCGCGAGCTTCTGGCGCTCGGGGAAGAAGTCGGCTGGGACGCGCTCGATCGCTACGCCGAGGCGTGGTTCGACTACTCGGAAGGCAAGATGATCGAGGCGATCCGCCGCCTCAAGTCCGGCAAGGCGACGACGCGCGCAGCGCACGATCCGATCCCTGGCCTCCCCAACGGCATCGCGATCAAGGTCGAGGTCGAGGTTGACGCAGAAGCCGGGATCATTGCGGTCGATCTCAGGGACAATCCCGACTGCCAGCCCTGCGGCCTCAATCTCACGCAGGGGACGGCAAGCACCGCGGCGATGGTTGGCGTCTATAACGCGATCCTCGACCATACCGTGCCGACCAACGCTGGCAGCTTCCGCCGGATCACGCTCAAACTGCGCGAGAACTGCGCGGTCGGCATTCCGCGCCATCCCTTCTCGTGCTCGGTCGCGACGACAAATCTCGCCGACCGTGTGGCGAACTGCGTGCAGCGGGCCATCGCCCAAATCGCGCCGGGCTTCGGCCTCGCCGAGACGGGTCCGAGCCAGCCGCCCGGCATGGGCGTGATCTCGGGCCTCGACCCGCGCCACGGCGACGCGCCCTTCGTCAATCAGGTGTTCATCGGCGTGACCGGCGGCGCGGCGACCGCGGCGAGCGACGCCTTCATGACCATCATCGACATCGGCAACGCCGGGCTCTGCCGCCACGATTCAATCGAGGTCGACGAGTTGCATCACCCGCTGCACATCGTCAGTCGCTACATCGTGCCCGACACCGAAGGCGCGGGGCAATATCGCGGCGCGCCCTCGATGATCTCGGAATTCGGCCCCACGCCCGGCTGCACGATGAAAGTGCTCTA
The DNA here is from genome assembly GCA_963725195.1 of uncultured Alphaproteobacteria bacterium. GTDB lineage: Bacteria > Pseudomonadota > Alphaproteobacteria > Rhizobiales > Beijerinckiaceae > Roseiarcus. The sequence continues at coordinate 211,545 of CAVRXX010000010.1, forward strand.
CACGTCCGACGGCACGATCAACCACGCGATCGGCGTGCTCGGCGGAGGCGGCGGCGGACCGAGCCGCGCCTTGAAACGCGAGCTCGACGGCTCGCTCACCACCCTGCCCGCCTGCTACGGCGTGACGCTCGAGCCCGGCGAATATGTCGTGTCCTATTCGTCCGGCGGTGGTGGCTACGGCAAGCCGATTGAGCGCGACCCCGCCCTCGTCATGCACGATCTGCAGGAGGGCTGGATCACCGCCGAGCGGGCCCGCTCCGTCTATGGCGTCGAGACCGCCGAGGGCGGGGAGCCGGGCGTTCCGGTTCTCGACGAAGCGGCGACCCGGACGCTGAGAGCGTCGCTCGCCGCTTCCTGACCCACGCCGCCCCTAAGGCGTTTCAATCCACGCGAGGACCGTTGCAATGAATGTCGTGAACCCCGTTTCGAGGCTCAATGAGCGGGGACCGGATGGCGTCCGAATGGCGATCCTGTCGAGCCGCATGGACAGCATTGCGCGCAAAATGCAGAACACGCTCTTCCGCACCGCGCGCTCCGGCATCCTCAACACCGCGCACGACTTTTCCTGCGTTCTGCTGACCGCCGACTGCCGTTTGCTCGCTGCCGCCGAGAGCCTGCCGACCCACACGCTGGTCGGCCCCGACATCATCTGCCGGACGGTGCGCGAATATCACCCAGAGCTGAAGGCCGGCGACTGCTTCCTGCACAACTCTCCTTACGAGGGCAATTCGCACGCCGCCGATCATTGCCTCGTCGTTCCGGTGATCGATGCGGCAGGCGCGCTGCGCTACTGGGTCCTGGCCAAGGCTCATCAGGCCGACTGCGGCAACTCGAAGCCCTCGACCTATCTCGGCGACGTCGTCGACGTCTACAACGAAGGGGCGCTCATCTTCTCCGCCGTCAAGATCCAGGAAAACTATCAGGACAAGGCCGACATCGTGCGGATGTGCAAGTTCCGCATTCGCGTGCCGGAAGTCTGGTGGGGCGACTATCTCGCCTCACTCGGCGCGGTGCGCATAGCTGAGCGCGAGTTGTTGGCGCTCGGCAAGGAAGTCGGCTGGGACGAGCTCGATCGCTACGCCGAGTCCTGGTTCGACTATTCCGAGACGAAGATGGTCGAGGCGATCCGGCGGCTCAAGTCCGGCCGGCGCGTCATTCACACGGCGCACGATCCCTTTCCCGGCGTTCCCGACGGCATTCCCGTCAAGGTCGACGTCGAGGTCGATGTCGACGCCGCCACGATCGTCGTCGACCTCACCGACAATCCGGACTGCCAGCCGTGTGGCCTCAACCTCACCGAATCGACCTCCATCAGCGCGGCGATGGTCGGCATCTACAACGGCATTCTCGACCACAACGTGCCCGCAAACGCCGGCAGCTTCCGCCGCATTACGATAAAGGTTCGGGAGAACTGCGCCGTCGGCATCCCGCGCCACCCCTTCTCCTGCTCGGTCGCGACGACGAATCTCGCCGACCGCGTGTCCAATCCCGTCCAGCTCGCGCTCGCCGAGATCGCTCCCGGATACGGCCAGGCCGAGACAGGGCCAATCCAGCCGCCGGGCATGGGGGTGATTTCCGGCAAGGACCCCAGGCGCGACGGCGCGCCCTTCGTCAACCAGGTGCACGTCGGCATCGGCGGCGGCGCGGCGACGCCGGTAACGGACGGGTTCCTCTCGATCATTCATGTCGGCAACGCTGGCATGTGCCGCATCGATTGCGTCGAAGTCGACGAACTGGGCCATCCGATGCACGTCGTGCGTCGCGGGATCGTCCCCGACACCGAGGGCGCGGGGACGTTCCGGGGCGCGCCGTCAATCTACGGCGAGTTCGGCCCGATCGAAGGCTGCACGATGAAGGTGCTCTACACGGCCGACGGCACGATCAACAGCGCGATGGGCGCCATCGGCGGTGGACGCGGCGGCCCGGCGCGTGCGCAGAAGCGCGAGCGCGACGGTTTGCTCTCTCCGCTGCCCGCCTGCTATGGCGTGACGCTCGAGCCCGGTGAGTTCGTCGTCTCGCATTCGGCGGGCGGCGGAGGTTATGGTCATCCGTTCGACCGCGACCCCGAGCGCGTGCTGCACGATCTGAGCGAAGGCTGGATCACCGCAGAGCGCGCGAGATCCGTCTATGGCGTGGCGACGACCGGCGACGCGGACGCCGACACGCTGGCGGTCGACGGACCCGCAACGCAGGCGCTGCGCGCCAAGATGCGCGCGGCCATTTCGGGAGGTTGACTCAAATGGCGGATGAGCTGACCCAGACTGTCGAGCGCCCAGGCGAAGCGGCCCAGGACTGGAGCGCGGGCGCCGCCTATATCGACGGCGTGGTCATGCCTCTACGCGACGCCAAGATCCCCGTCACCGACTGGGGCTACCGCCGCTCGGACGTCACCTACGACGTGGTCAGCGTCTATTTCGGCGCCTTCTTCCGGCTCGACGATCATCTGCGGCGCTTCCGCGCCTCGATGGAGAAGCTGCGCCTCAAGCCGCGCGAGAGCGACAAGGAGATCGCTGGGATTCTTACGGATCTCGTCCGCCGCACCGGGCTTCGCGAGGCCTATGTGGCGATGGATTGCCTGCGCGGGCGCCCGCCCGCAGGGGCGCCCTACCACCCGGCCTATAGCCGCAACTATCTCATCTGCTTCGCCATGCCCTGGGTCTGGGTGTTCACGCCCGAGCAGCAGGAGCGTGGCATCCATGCGATCATTGCCACGACGCCCCGCATTCCCGCGGAATCGGTCGATCCGACAGCGAAGAATTTTCACTGGGGCGACCTGACGCGCGCCAATTTCGAGGCCCACGAACAGGGGGCGGAAACGGCGATCTTGCTCGACCTCGCGGGATTCGTCACCGAAGGGCCGGGCTTCAACGTGTTCGCGGTGACCAACGGCGTCGTCGTCAGCCCGCCGCGCGGAGCGCTCGAAGGCGTGACCCGCCTTTCAGTGCTGGAGCTCTGCGAGGATCTCGGCGCGCCCTTCGAGGTGCGCCCGATCCCGCGCGCCGAGATCGAGGACGCGGACGAGATCTTCTTCTCGACGACGGCCGGCGGCGTCATGCCGGTCAGCCGCCTCGGCGCCCGCATCCTGGGCAATGGCCGGCCGGGGCCGATCTCGTCGAAGCTGCGCCAAGCCTATTGGGATAAGCGCCGCGCCGGCTGGCACGCGACGCCGATCGATTACGATTGAGAGAAAGTTCCGCGCCAACAACGGCGCGTCGCAGGCGCGCGCCTTCGCATTGTCTCGGCGTCAACAGCTTCGGTCTCGTTTCGACTGGCGGCCGAACAATCAGAGCGACGGATTGTCGATCGGCAGACCGATCACGACGCGACCATGCGCGGCCGCGTTGATGTCCCAGTTCTGCGTGAGATGGCGGGCAGCCGTGCTGGCGTCACGGAAGGCTTGCGAGAGGGGGTTCTGGTCGTAGATCACGGCGCCCCCGCCAGCGTCCCAGACGATGTTCACCGCCTGGGTGAACAAGCGCCCAGCGAATGCAGCTTCGCTGCGGAAGCGGGTTCGCTCCTCGTCGTTCGGGAGACGGCCCGACGCTAGAATCTCCGTCGCGAGATCGCAGACGCCATAGAGCATGAGACGCGCAGCGCGCAGGCATGCGAGCGCCTCCGATATCTTGATGTGCTGCGTCATGAAACTCGCAACCGCCGTCGAGGACGACCTCGCGACCCGCTTCTTGGCTTGATCGGTATAGGCTGCGACGGCAGCTTCCGCTGCGCCCAGAGCGGCGGCGCCTATGTAGACGCCGAACATCGCGTAACGCGGGCAATAGAGGGACAGGGAATTGGCGCCGGGGGGCGGAACCGCGCCCTTGAGCGATTCGACTGTCGTCGTCATGTATTCGGGGACGAACGCGTCGCCGACCTCGGCGTCGTTGCTGCAGGTCCCGCGCAAGCCCACCGATCGCCAGGTGTCCAGAATTTCAAAATCGGAGCGCGGCAGCAGGAAATGGCGATCTTCCTTCTCGCCGTTCGGTCCGTCGGTGAAGGCCGTGAAAAGCGCCCAGTCGCAGACGTTGACGCCGCTGAGAAAGGGCCAGCGGCCGGACAGTCGGTAGCCTCCTTCGACGCGACGGGCCTTGCCGACGCCGGGGATGAGAATCCCGCTCAAGAGCACCGCCGGCTCTTCTCCCCACACCGTCTCCTGCGCTTCGATCGGCCATTCAGCCACCATCCAATTGTGGGTCAGGTTTTGGACGAGCACCCAGGCCGTGGCGCTGCATCCTTGGCCGATCGCGGCGAGGATATCGACTCCGGCGCGCAGCGAACCTTCGGCGCCTCCAAAGCGCTTCGGCTGAAAGAGCCGATGGACGCCGCTCTGCATCAGATCCCGGCGCGTCTCCGCTGTAAGAGTGCGGCCGGCCTCGGTCTCCTCCGCGCGGGATCGAAGAACCGGAATGAGAGCTTCCGCGCGTGAAACCAGATCCTTTTCGGAGCCGACGGAGGGGTGACGAAAACTGTCGACACCTTTGAACGTGGCCGATCGCGCCGCCATGATGCCGCCTCTCGCAGGACTGTTCCTTCCTTGTTGCAAGATTTGTTCCTACGAAACCGGTCGCGGACAACGACGGTCTCCAAGCTCTGTCACGGTTCACAAACGGCTTTGCAGGAGGTCGGGGCAGGAAGGCGTCTCGTGCTTTGGCTCCGCACTTGCCCGCACTCAATAACGGGCGGCTGCACAGGGCGCCCGTCAGACGCCTGCGAGTTTGTTGCTGGCGCTGGATTACGCCGCCGCTGAGGGCGACGACCAGCCGATCCGCTCGTAGAGGTAGCGCTGGAACGACCTGAGATCGGCGCAACGGAGATATCGCGCGGCCGCTGCATCCCCAGCCGCAATGGCGAGCGTCAGTTCGTCTTGGATGTGGAGGATGAAGGAGAGGAACTCCTCATCGTGCGGGACGGGCGCACTGAGCGAGTGAGCAAGAAAGGGCGCGCAACGGAGATAGAGCCGTCCGACCGTGTCGTAAAGCAGTTGCGATCCTGCGGCTTGAATGATGCTCGAGTTCCACGCCGCGATCGCCCCCATTGTTGCTTTGAGGTCGCGGCCGTAGTCGATTGCGCGACAAGCGTCCGTTGCGGCGGCAAGACGCTTGCAAGCCTCTGGGTCGCGACGGGCGGCAAAACGGGCCGCCGCCTCGCCCTCCAGCAGCAACCTCAAGGACCAGATTTCGTCCGCGGCGGCGCGGTCAAGTTCAGGAACGCGGAAGGCTCGGTTGGGAGTCGCCTCAAGCGCCGACGCTGCGACCAATCGTCCGAGAGCCTCGCGGACAGGCTGCATGCTGGTATTGAGCGAGAGGGCGAGCGTGCGAAGGGTCACTTTCGTATTGGGCAGCCACTCGCCCAGCAGGATCCTGCGTTCGAGCTCCTGATAGATTTGCTGTCCAAGCGTGCTCTCTGCCTTTTCGTCCAAGTTCCTTGTCCAGGCGAGCGCTTCTATATCGGCGCTCCTTCGCCGGAGTAGACCGTCTGTCATTCGTGTATTGATCTCTGCGAACCCGGTTAGGAAAGGCTGTTTGGACCAGAGGCTGTTAGGAGCCTGCTGCGAGATTGGCAACGTTTTTCCGCGGTCAGATCCGTCGCTTTCGCCCTCTCGACCATGTCGTCCCCGGCTTGCGTTCCCGTCCCCGGCCCTTTGCTTCTGTCTGCGCCGCAATTTGCACTTTGTCGAGTTCGCGCGGTCGAGCGCTCGAGCTGGCCACAATGGCTCGCGATCCCTAGGCATGGGGAAGGGAAGCCGCAATCTTTCACGAAGCACAAGTCGGGTGAGGAGCTGAATGATACCGACGCACATGCAACTGGCGCCGGGACCGCGGACCCCTTCCGCCGGCTCGGCAGTTGCTAGGCGCCGGCGCCGCGCAGCGGACGTTCGGGAAGGAAAAGCACCGCCAGGAAACCGAGCCCGGCGATCACCGCTCCAACGGTGAAGGCGCCGGACAGCCCGGCGCGATAGGCGTCCAGCACCAGCGCGCGCTGCGCAGCGGGAAGCTCGGCAATCTGCTGCACTCCGCTGAAAAGTCCGGGATCGCCAGCCGGCCCGTGCAGGTGGGCTGCGAGAACAGCGCCTGACAGCGCCGCCCCCAAAGCGCCGCCGAGCGAGCGAAAGAACGCCGCCGACGCCGTGGCTGCGCCCAGGTCGCGGCGCGGGACGGCGTTTTGGATGGCCGTGGTCAGGTTCGGCATCACCAGGCCGATTCCGAACCCCATCACCACCAGCACCATCTCGACAGGCAGCGGGCGAACCCCGTGCCGCACGGCCCACGCGAGCGCCGCATAGGACAATGTGGCCGCCAGCAGCCCGAATACGGGAAAGATCTTGTAGCGCCCGGTCCTGGAGACCAGGCGGCCGCCAACGACGGAGGCGACGATAACGCCGCCCATCATCGGCGCGAGCATGAGCCCTGCTTGCGTGGGACTGGCATCCATGAGCAGCTGAAACATGAGCGGCAGGAAGACGATGGCTGCGAACAGCGCCATTGTGGCGAGCGCAATCACGGCCGCCGCCACCACGAAGACGGAATTCCCGAACAGCTCAGGAGGCAGGATCGGCTGGGGCGCCCGCCGCTCCACGACCGCCAGCAGCACGAATGACCCAGCGGCGGCCAGGGCCAGCCCCAGCACGGGCGCCGAGGACCAAGCATAGGCGCTGCCGCCCCAGCTCAGCGCCAAGAGAAGGCTGCAGGCGCCGGTGGTCAAGAGGATGGCGCCCATGAGGTCCAGCCGAGGCTTAGCGTCAAGCGCCTTTGGCCGAAGCCCAACGGCGATGAACGCGAGCGCCGCGCCGCCTACCGGCAGATTGACATAGAATATCCAGCGCCAGGAGGCGTATTCGGTGATGAACCCGCCCAAGAGCGGTCCGGCCACCGAGCATGCCGCGAACACGGCCGCGAACATGCCCTGGTAGCGGCCTCGCTCACGCGGCGAAACCAAGTCGCCGATCACCGTTTGGGCGAGCACGATAAGGCCGCCGGCGCCGAGGCCCTGCACCGTCCGGAACGCAATCAATTCTCCCATGCTGGCGGCAAACCCGCACAGCGCAGATCCGGCGAGGAAGATCGAGATCGAGGCGATGAAAGCGGGCTTGCGGCCGTAGAGGTCGCTGAGCTTGCCATAGAGCGGCGCCGATACGGTGCTGGCTACGATGAAGCTGGTGACCACCCACGAAAGATGCTGCAGGCTGCCAAACTCGCCGGTGATGCGGGGCAGAGCGGTCGCCACGATGTTCTGATCGAGCGCGGCGAGCGTGAGCGCCAGCATGAGACCGCTGAGCGCTAGCCGCAGCTCGCGGCCTGACGTCTCCAAATGCATTGCGCCAATCGTCGACGCGGCTGACGTCCGGGCGGCGCCGCTCGTCGCGCTGGAATCGGTGTTCGCCAGTTTCATGAACAATGTGCCTTTGACGCGCGCAGCGACACAAACATACCCGCCAGGAGAAACGCAGGAGTCGTTTTTGACGCAGATCCCTTTGCGACGCCGACGCGCCGTAGTATGCGAGACTAGTCTCGCATATCTTAGTGGAGAGCGTTCTCGCCTATGTCAATATCGCCCTCTGCCGACGCGCGTGCGCCCCAACGTCAGCGCGGTCGTCTGCGGGTCGCCGCCATCCTGGAGGCTGGCGCCGCAGCGTTCCGGGAAAAGGGCTATGATGCGGTCACGATGACGGAGATCGCCGCCCGTTCGGGCACGACTTTCGGCTCGCTCTATCGGTTTTTTCCTTCGAAAGAGGCGCTGGCGAACGCGCTCCTCGCTCAATATGCCGAGCGCGCATTGGATCGGCTCGCGGAACTCGCCGACCTGGCGGCGACCATGACGCCGGCGGCGCTGGCCGATGCGCTCATCGATTTCATGATGAAATTGCAGTCGGAGCGCAGCTTCGCCATGGCTTTGATGGAGGCAGGGGCCGGCGATGGCGACAAGCGCGAGGCCTTCCGAGCGGCGTTTCGCGCCAGCATAGGCACGATCCTCGGCCGGGCGTTCCCCGATTGCGCTCAAGCGAAGGCGCAGGCAATGACCGCAGTCGTCCTGCACATTCTTAAAGGACTGGCTACAGCCGCGCCGGAGAAACCAGCCGATGCGCGGCTGCTGCGAACGGAGTTTCGAGGTTTGCTACGCCTCTATCTCGCCTCGCGCGTGGCAGGGCGCCTTGCGTATGAACGAAAAGGAAAAGAAGAGTAGAACCGCAATCCGCGCAAACGAGCTTTTCTAGAGCCTTTCTAGAGACATGGCGCTCATATGGGCGAGACGGCGCCGATCGTCTCCGCCCGCAGCGCGCTGGCCGGCTTGGGCTCGCCTTCTTCTATCGGGGCGAACCGGGGTAATGAACCGTTGACGTCGCCTATCGCCGAAGCAGCGATCGGTTGGCGCGTCAGCTGGATCATGGGTCCGAAACGAGGGGCTATGACACCTGGCGAAACTTTGCCCAAGCTCGCCGACATCTGGAACTCAGCGTCGCCACTTACGTTAGGCTTATCGGGAATACCGCGGGGTAAGGGGCCTCAGGGGATGGTGCCGGCGTCGGAGGCTCAGAAATCGGCCGCGTCTGTATTGGTCGTCGAAGACGAAGTCCTAATTCGCCTCGAGATCGCGGAGGAATTGCGGGCTTATGGCTTCCTGGTCGTTGAGGCCGCCACTGCAGATCAGGCCTTGTCGTATTTTCAAGCGGGCGTTCAAGTGGATTTGGTGCTTTCGGACATTGAGTTGCCCGGCATGCTGAATGGGGTCGATCTCATAAGGCGTCTCCGCGCTGAAGCTCCCAATCTGCCGACCGTGCTGACCTCGGGACACACGCCAAGCGTGCACGAAGCCGACGCCTTCCTTCCGAAGCCTTATGACCTGAGACAAGCAGTCGCTCTGGTCGCGACACTCCTGCAGAAGGAGGCGAGATGAAGCAGCCGTGTCTTCTTCTTGTCGACCGCGAAGAACTCGTCCGGGCTCCGCTCGCCGAATACCTGCGGGAGTGCGGATACCGTGTCCTGGAGGCCGTCAGCGCGAAGGAGGGACAAGGAATTCTTTCTCAGGGTTTGCAAATCGTCGACATCGTGCTCGCCGATATGCAGACCCTCGGCGAAAAAGGGTTCGCTTTTGCGGCTTGGGTGCGGAAAAATAAGCCCGGGATCAGGGTCGTCTTGGCGGGGACGGTCGCGGCTTCGGCGCGCAAAGCTGGCGATCTCTGTGAGGAAGAGCCCCCAATACGAAAGCCATACGACCACCAACTCGTGTTGGATCGCATTCGCCGCCTGCTCGCCGAACGGGACCGAAACCGAAACTGACGAGTGCAGCCGCCGTCATCGGTCACGACGGGCTTGCAGTTGCTTGAAACGGCATGATCTCGCGCGCCTCTAGCCGCAAATTCGCCATATGAGCGTCAGCTAACCGGCGAGCCCATGTCCGATCCGGCGAGCCCATGTCCGATCGATACGGGGTGTCGCCATGGGCAGACGCAGGGTGAGTGATGGCGAGCCTGTCGTTGCGCCGTTTGGATCAGTTCTGGCCGGCCTGCTGCATGGCCTTCGCGGCTTTCATGGCTTTGGCCTTATTGCAAGCGCCAGCCCGAGGGGAACACCTCATGAAGCGCCCGACTGTCTATCGAACGACCAAGGTCGACGGGCTCTCCATCTTCTACCGGGAGGCCGGGCCTGCCGACGCGCCGACGCTCCTCTTGCTGCACGGGTTTCCTTCGTCATCGCGGATGTTCGAGCCGCTTTTCGCCAGGCTTTCCGACCGCTACCATTTGGTCGCGCCCGACTATCCGGGATTCGGGCATAGCGACTGGCCGGATCCAAAGGCGTTCGACTACACCTTCGACCACATCGCGTCCGTGATCGACGATTTCACGCAGTCGATCGGGTTGTCGCGCTACACGCTCTATATGCAGGATTATGGCGGCCCGGTCGGTTTCCGCATGGCGCTTCAGCATGCCGAACGGGTCGACGCGCTGATCGTCCAGAACGCCGTCGCGCATAACGAAGGCTTGGGCGCGATCTGGAAGTCGCGCCGCGCCTTTTGGGCGGATCGCGGCGCGAACGAAGCCGCCTTTCGCGCCAGTTTCCTCTCGCTCGCCACGACGCGCACCCGCCATCTCGGCGACGACCCCGATCCTCAGCTCTACGACCCGGATCTTTGGACGGACGAATTCGCTTTCCTGAGCGCACCGGGCCAAGCGGACATCCAGACCGAGCTCTTTTACGACTATCGAACCAACGTCGACTCCTATCCCAAGTGGCAAGCCTGGATGCGCGAGAGAAAGCCGCGGCTTCTGGTGGTCTGGGGCAAGCATGACCCGTCATTCGACATTGGCGAGCCGGAGCGCTATCGCAAAGATCTCCCCGACGCCGAAGTCCACGTCCTCGATGCTGGCCATTTCGCGCTCGACACCAAAGCGGATGAGATCGCGGGGCTGGTCAGCGACTTCATGCAGGCGCACAAATAGGCGGCGCTCTGCGACAATGAATCGACAAATTCAGAAATTTGGGTCATAGTTTTTCCATTGACCGGACCAAGCCCGCACTGGCGGGTCGAAGCGCAGAAAGGATCGGTGGTTCAGACAGATTTTGGGAAATGGACGGATTTCCTTACTTACATCCATCGTAACCCATTGAAAAATCTCGATTCGGAAAAATAAGCGCTAGTAAACGCTAGCCCTTTTACTAGCGTTTAGGCGCGTTTAACTGGCGTTTATTGGCTTTTAGAGGCGTTTAACGCGCGGGCCCGGCCGGTTAGGATCACGCCGCCATCGCATCGCGGGGCGGGCAGCTTCTGGGAGAAGATTGGTGGCCAGACCCCTGATCGTGATCGACCCTGAGCCGCGGTCGCTCGAGGAGACCTTCGAGCCGATGATCTGGGCGAGGCTCGAGGAGCTCGGCGAACTCGCGGTCCACGAAGGGTCGGGCCGCATGCCGGCCGAGCGCTTCGAATCCTATCTCCCCGAGATGGAGCTCCTGATCGGCCAGAGCGACATGCCGAAGGCGCGCCTCGACCGCGCGCCGAAACTTCGCGCCATCATCAACATCGAGACGAACTTTCTGCAGAACGTCGACTACGACGTCTGCTTCGAGCGCGGAATCCACGTGCTGGCGCCAGGCTCCGCCTTCGCCAAGCCGGTCGCGGAGATGGCGCTCGGAATGGCGATCGACCTCTGCCGCGGCGTGACGACGGCCGACCGCGCCATGCGGCGGGGCCAAGAGAAATGGCTGCTTGAAGGCGCGGAAGGCTGCTTTTCGCTTTACGGCGCGCGGGTCGGGCTGATCGGCTTCGGCGATCTCGCGCGCGCTTTCGTTCCCCTGCTTCAGCCGTTCGGCTGCCCGATCAAGGCCTACGATCCGTGGGTGTCCGACCATTTCATCGCCGGTTTCGGCGTCGCCGCCGCGTCGCTCGAGGACGTGTTGAAGACGAGCCAGGTCATCGTCGTGTTCGCCGCCGTGACCAGCGAGAACCAGGGTTTCTTAAGCAAGCGCGAGTTCGAGATGATCACGGCGGGCTCGGTGTTCCTGCTGATGAGCCGCGCGGGCGTGGTCGATTTCCCCGAGTTCCTGCGGCAGGTCGAGAGCGGGCGCTTCCGGGCCGCGACCGACGTCTTCCCCGAGGAGCCTGCGCCGCTCGACGAGCGAGCGCGCAAGGTCGAGGGCCTGCTGCTGTCGCCTCATCGCGCCGGCGCGATGATCGACCCGCTTTTCGAGATCGGCCGCCAGACGGTGGCCGACGCGGGGCTTATCCTGCGCGGGTTGCCGCCGCTCTCGTGCCGGCGCGCGCAGCGCGAGACCGTGGCGCGCTCTCGGTCGAAGCCGATCGAGCGCAGCTGAGGGGCGGCTTGACGTCGAGCGGGAGGGTGACGTAGCCTAAAACGTTATAGAGAAGCCGAAGACGAGCCCGGCTCGAACATCGGAGACACTGGGAGGCGAACGGTCGATGGGCAAAGCGCCGACCATCCGAGACGTCGCGTTGCGCGCTGGGGTCTCGGTCGCGACCGCCTCCAATGTCGTCAACGGCGCCCGCCCGGTCGGAGACGCCAGCCGCCGCAAGGTGGTCGAAGCGATTGCGGCGCTCGACTATCGGCTCGACCGCGCCGCCAGCGCTCTTCGCGGCCGGTCCACCCGCCTCATCGGCATGGTCGTCCCCGACATCACCAATGTCTTCTTCGCCAGCCTCGTGCACGGCGTCGAAGCGCTTGCGGAACGCGACGGCTATGATCTCCTCATCGTCTCCACCAGCGAGGACGCCGCGAAAGAACGCCGCCGCGTCGAGGCGCTGGTCGCCCGGCGCATCGACGGGCTCATCGTCGTGCCGGCGAATGACGATTCGATGGTCGCGCTCAAGGGCGACGCGGACGGCTCGCGCTTGCCCCCGGCAGTGCTGATCGACCGCGGGGGCCGAGCGCCCGGATTCGACACCGTGCGCGCCGATTGCTTCACCGGCGGCTATGCGGCCGCACGCTGCCTCATCGACCTCGGACACCGTGACATTGTCGTTCTCACCCACTCGAGGGGTCTCGACAATATCGAACAGCGCGTCGCCGGCTGTCGCCGCGCTCTTAGCGAAGCGGGCGTCGAGGGGCGCGACCGCGTCATCTATGGCGGACAGGACCTTGAGAGCTTGCGCAGCGCGGTCGAGCTTGAGCTTAACCGCGCCGATCGGCCGACTGCGGTCTTCGCCCTCACCAACGTTTGCGCGCTTGCCTCGATCAAGGCCGCGCGCGGTCTCAGCCTCGAAATTCCCGGAGACGTATCGATCGTCGGCTTCGACGACTTCGACTGGATGTCGGCGCTCAGCCCCTATCTGACCACGGTCGCGCAGCCGGTGGACGATTTCGCTTCCACCGCCTGGCGCCTCCTGATGCGACGCCTCAAGGGCGACGCGGGGACCGACGTCGAGCGCGTCGAACTTCCCTGCACGCTCAAGGTGCGGGAATCGACCGGGCCCGCCCGCCCTCGGCTCAAGGCCGTCGCGGAGGTCCGCTGAACCACCAATAATATCAAGGGAGTGAGCCATGCTGAAACGTTTGACCTTGTGCGCCTCGATCTCTGCCCTCGCGCTTGGCCTCGCGGCGTCGGCCGCATTCGCCGCCGACAAGCCGGTCTACGGGGTCTTGATGAAAACGCTCTCCAATCCCTTCTGGGGCGCGATGGAGAAAGGCGTCGACGTCGGCGCCAAGAACGCCGGCGTCGACATCTTCCTGGACGCGGTCGAATCCGATCAGGCGGCCGAACCGCAGCTCAACGCCTGCAACACCATGCTGCAGAAGAAGCCTGCCGCCATGATCACCGCGGCGATCAATTCGACGATCCTTCTGCCCTGCCTCAAGCAGGCGAACGAGATGAAGATCCCGGTCGTCGACCTGGACAACAACCTCGACCCCGCCATCACCAAGAAAGCCGGGGTCGATGTCGCCTTCCATATCGGGTCGGACAACGAGGCGGCAGGGGCGAAAGGGGCCGACTATCTGGTCAGCGTGCTCGGCAAGGATGCTAAAGGTCCCGTGCTGGTGATCGAGGGCCTTTCAGGCAACATCACCGGAGAGAAGCGCGCGCATGGCTTCGCCGAAGAACTCAAGAAGCAGGCGCCGGGCCTCAACATCGTCGCCTCGCTGCCTGGAGACTGGGACAGCCTCAAAGCCGCCAACATCACCAACGACACGCTGCAACGCACTCCCGATCTGGTCGCCATCTTCGCCGCTAACGATGACATGGCGCTCGGCGCGGTTGAGGCCGCGCGCTCGGCGGGTAAGGATAAGCTCATCGTCATCGGCGTCGACGGCAACACCAATGCGGTCAAATCGATCAAGGCCGGCCGGCTCAACGCCTCTGTCGCGCAACTGCCGTATCTCGTCGGCATGCAGGCGGTCGAGGGCGTGAAGAAGCTGCTCGCTGGCGGCAAAGTCCAGGAGATGACCTATGTCCCAACCCTCGTTCTGACCAAAGAGGTCATCGAGGCGAACAAGGATCCAATGCTGCAATACGTCAAATAAGCTTGACCAGCGCCGCCCGTCCGTTTGGTTGGACGGGCGTTGTCGCTTGATTTGAGGATGGCCTGATGACTTCGGCCTCAACCCCAGCCGCGCCCGCCTCATGGCGCGCGCGCTTTGCCGGCGGAGCCGCCGTGCGGCTCGAATCGCTTATCGTGCTCGCGGTTCTCTGCGTGGCGATGGCGATGCTGTCGAGCGCCTTCCTCTCCGTCTCCAACATCCTCAACATTCTGCTCTCGACCTCGGTGTTCGGCGTCTTGGCGATCGGCATGACATTCGTCATTTGCTCGGCCGGCATTGACCTCTCGGTCGGATCGATACTGGCGCTCTCGGGCGTCGTCGGCGCGATGCTGACCTCTGACCTTGATCTACCGTGGTGGATTGGCATCCTCGGCTGCCTCGCGATGGGCGCGCTTACCGGCGCTCTCAACGGCTTCCTCATCACCAAGGGCGCGATTCCGCCGTTCATCGTCACGCTCGGCATGCTCGGCGTCGCTCGCGGTTTCGCGTTGGTGCTCAGCAACGGCGTTTCGATTTATGGCCTGCCCCCGGCGATCGTTTGGCTTGGACAGGGACGCCCATTCGGCGTGCCAACCCCGGTCATTGTCCTTCTGCTCGCGGCGCTCGTCGCGCATGTGCTGCTCGCCCATACGCGCTTCGGCGTCTACGCTCAGGTTATCGGCGACAACGAAGGCGCGGCGCGCGCGATGGGCGTGCGCGTCGAGCGGATGAAGGTCCTCATCTACACGCTCTCCGGACTGCTTTCCGGCCTTGCCGGTCTGTTGTTCGCCGCCCGCATCAATTCAGGCGAGCCGACCGCGGCTCTAAACTACGAACTCACCGCAATCACCGCGACCATTCTCGGCGGCACGAACCTGTTCGGTGGCCGGGGCAGCGTGGTCGGCACGCTGATCGGCGCCTTGATCATGGGGGTATTGCAGAACGGACTTAATCTGATGGCCGTTCGGCCATTCTACCAGCAGATCGCCATCGGCGCGGTCTTGATCCTCGCCGTCTGGCTCGACCGCATCAACAGCACGCAAGGCTGGCGTCGATGAGCCTGCTCGAACTCAAGGAGGTCCGTAAGACCTTCGGCGCGATCGAAGCTCTGCGCGGCGTCACGTTTTCTGTTGAGGCGGGGAGCGCGGTGGCGCTCGTTGGCGACAATGGCGCAGGCAAGTCGACGCTGATGAAGACGATCACCGGCGTGCATCGTCCAGACACCGGAGCGATCCGCTTCGACGGTGTCTCGATCGTCGGCAAGGATCCCGGCGAGATCCGCCAGGCCGGCATCGAGATGATCTACCAGGACCTCGCGCTCGCCCGCATGCGCGACGTGGCCTCGAACATCTTTCTCGGCCGCGAGCTGACGCGTTCCGTCCTCGGCGTGAGGTTCATCGACGTCAGCCGCATGCGCAACGAGGCCGAAGCGATGGTCGCGCGCCTCGGCGCGCGCATTCCCTCCGTCACGCAAATGACTGGACAATTGTCCGGCGGGCAGCAGCAATCGGTCGCAATCGCCCGCGCGCTGACGTTCAACCCCAAGCTCGTCATCATGGACGAGCCGACCGCGGCGCTTGCGGTGCGCGAGGTCGAGCATGTGCTCGACCTTATTCGCGCTCTCAAGAGGGACGGCATCTCCGTCATTTTGATCAGCCACCGCTTGACCGACGTATTCTCGGTCTGCGACCGCATCGTCGTCTTGCGCCAGGGTCAAGTCATCGCCGACGATGCGACCAGCGACACCAGCATGAACGCCGTCGTCGCCCATATCGTCGGCGCGCATACGGAGCCAGCTTCGTAAGACCGACCGGAGACAACGCTTCCCTTTAGACATGGAGACGCAATTGAAATTCGGCATCTATTACTCATACTGGGAGCAGGAATGGAGCGCAGACTGCCTGAAATACGTAGAGAAAGTCGCCAAGCTCGGCTTCGACGTGATCGAAATCGCCGCTCATCATCTGAACAACTATAGCCCGAAGCATATCGCCGAAGTCGGCCGTTCGGCTCGAGACAACGGCGTCACGATCACCGCCGGACTGGGTCCATCCTCGCAGAGAAACCTGTCTTCCGCCGACCCCGCGATCAGAAAAGCGGGGCGGGCCTTTTTCGAAGAGACGCTGAACAACCTCGCCAAGCTCGATATCCACATCATCGGCGGGGCGCTCCACTCCTATTGGCCGATCGACTATTCGAAGCCCGTCGATAAGCCTGGGGACAGGGCTCGAGGCCTGGAGGGCATCTCGAGTCTCGCCGATTTTGCGGCCAATCTCGGGGTCAATCTGTGCCTCGAAGTGCTCAACCGGTTCGAGAACCACGTCCTGAACACTGCCGAGGAGGGCGTCGCTTTCGTGCGGGAGATCGGCAAGCCCAACGTCAAGGTCATGCTCGATACGTTCCATATGAACATCGAGGAGGATAGTTTCGGCAAGGCGATCCGGACTGTCGGTCCCCTGCTCGGCCATTTCCATACCGGCGAGAACAATCGGCGCGTTCCCGGCAAAGGCGGGTTGCCCTGGCATGAAATCGGGACGGCGCTGCGCGAGATCGGATATTCTGGCGCGGTCGTCATGGAGCCGTTCGTGAAGATGGGCGGCCAAGTCGGCGCCGACATCAGGGTTTGGCGCGACCTGAGCGACAACGCGGACGAAGCCCAGATGGACGAAGCCGCCCGACAGGCCCTGGCGTTCTCGCGCTACGTGCTCGGCGGAGAGCCGCGAGGCGACACGGGCGCGGGATCCGTAAGCCGATCGACCTTGCCCTGAAGCGCGTCCGTTTCTCTGGCGATCTGGTCCTGGAGTTTGACGCCAGAAGAGAAATGGCGCAGCAACGGGTCGCGTTATGCAAGCACAACGAAGAGGTTGTAATATCTCACATCTGCAAATGATGCGTGTAAATAGGCACGCGGCAGTCAAAGAGACCGTCGAGCCAGGAGATTGACAGCTTTTGCTTTCTAATATACTGAAGAAGGAATCAATGCCGTCTTGGCTTGGTCCGGCGGCGCAGTCCAAATACGGGCAGGGACTTATGAACTGCAAGGCGGCCTTTTCAGCCGCGGCGCTGGTTGCGGCTGCATACGCGGTTACCCTCGGAGCCAGTTGGTCGGAGACCATCGCGATTCCTTCGCACGTCGACGGCGGGACAGGGTCTGACGTCCCCGCAACGGTCAATGAAGCCGGCTTCGATCGCCCCGCGACGAGCGACCATCCCGAGGACGGCGCGGATTCGCTGGCCCTTGGCGGCTCCTCAGCTTCGGGTCCGATGGCGCCGAGAAGCGGCGGCGAATCGGGCGACAATGCTCCAACCGCCATAGGCTCCGTCGCCGCCCCCGAGCCGTCGATATTGACCAGGCTGCTGATCATCTTCAGCGACCTGCGCACCCAGGCGTTCGGGGGTCCTTGAACCGCGGTCATGCGTTCGGGATGTTGCGCGCGAGCGCTTCCAGCACCGCCATCCGCACGGCGACCCCCATCTCCACCTGTTCGCGGATGAGCGACTGCGGGCTGTCGGCGACCAGCGTATCGATCTCGACGCCGCGGTTCATCGGCCCAGGATGCATGACGAGGGCGCCCGGCTTGGCGTAGCTGAGCTTTTCCTGGTCAAGCCCGAAATAGCGGAAGTATTCGCGCGCCGACGGTACGAAGGCGCCGCTCATGCGCTCGCGCTGCAAGCGCAACATCATCACGATGTCGGCGTCCTTGAGCCCCGAACGCATGTCACGGGCGACTTCGACGCCCATGCGCTCAACGCCGGCTGGAAGAAGCGTCGAGGGCCCGACGACCCGCACGTAGGCGCCAAGTTTGCTGAGCAGCAGGATGTTCGAGCGCGCCACGCGCGAGTGGAGAATATCGCCGCATATCGCAACCGTGAGGCCCTCGATGCGTCCGAGATTGCGACGGATCGTCAGCGCGTCGAGAAGCGCCTGCGTTGGATGCTCATGCGCGCCGTCGCCCGCGTTGACCACCGAGCAATCGACCTTGCGAGCCAGAAAATGCACCGCGCCCGCGTGATGATGCCTCACCACGAGGATGTCGGGCCGCATGGCGTTCAAGGTCATGGCGGTGTCGATCAGCGTCTCGCCCTTTTTGACGCTCGACGCCCCGACCGCCATGTTCATCACGTCTGCGCCAAGCCGCTTGCCCGCCAGCTCGAACGACGACTGCGTGCGGGTCGACGCCTCGAAGAACAGATTGATCTGGGTGCGTCCTCGTAAGGTGACGCGTTTCTTCTCGACCTGCCGAGAGATCGTCACCGCTTCGTCGGCAAGATCGAGCAAGGCGACGATCTCGTCTCGCGACAGGTGCTCGATGCCGAGCAGATGGCGCTGGGAGAAGGCGGGCGGGGACGGAGCGATCATCGTTGAGGGCAAGATTCCGGACGCCACTGATTGAGCCAAGACGCGAGCCGGTTCTATCCTGTTGGACCGCCGTCGTCTCGACAGGCCACAGCGATCTGCTTCGACCTGGGCGAGCCGCCGAACACCAACTAAGCGTCCATAAACGCGCATAAACGCTAGTTAGATGCGAGTAAGCGCTAGTAAAATAGCTAGCGTTTACTAGCGTTTATTTTTTCGAATCGAGACTTTTCAAAGGGTTACAGCCAATTCAAATAAGCAAATCCCTTTCCCCTGTCACACCGTGTCTCAAAGGCCACACTTCTTTCTCGACCCGCAGAGAGGGCGGCGGGTGGCGCCGACGATTATCAAATCAATACCACAGACCTCTGATTTTCGCAACAGAATGTCGTTTGTCTTCCCCCAGCCGAAGAGTTACGCAGTGATCGCCACCATGGCGACCAAGGCCACGGCTAGAGCTGTGCCGAGAAGGTGCACCGCGAGGAAAACGTAATAGAAAACCGGGCCCTGCCTGCGCCGGAACAAGAGGGTGCTCCCACGAAATCGCCACCCTGATTTCCTCCGATCGGACGACTTGCACGGCCCAATAGACAAACAGACCTGCCATGGTCGTTGCGACGATGAGCATCGCCCACCGTATAGTCAGGGACGGCAATGGATCGGCTCCGCCTATGCGGTCATCCATCTCACCACCCTACCACATGCGTGCTTACCGGGTTGAGCGGCCGCAAACGTCGCGCGACAGCGGGGCAACGGGTCCACGCAGGCGTGAACAGCTGTTGGCTCTTCAAGAGGTTCCGGCGATAGACCAAGGATCGAGAACTCGTGCGCCGGTCCGTTCGAAATCCGCAACGTTGCGGGTAACGACGACCATGTCGTGGACGAGAGCCGTTGCGGCGATTAGCCCGTCGCGTATCGGCCGAGGATCGGGAACGTTGAGCGACGCGCTGCGCCGCGCCACGGCGGTGTCGACGGGCAGAGTGCGATCAGCAAAAGTGGGAAGGACATGATCGTCGAGCCAGGAGCGGAGAAGCGCGCCTTTGACGCGATCGCGTCGCTCAGCGAGCAACACGCCGATTTCCAGCTCCTGGATGACGATGACCGACAGAAAAAGATTTCCGGCCGGTGCGCCGCGAACCCACGTCGCGACGCGCCAATCGGCCTTCCCCGACCGAACCTTCCGCAGTTCGGATAGGACGTTGGTGTCGAGCAAGAACATCAGTCGAGCGCCGCCGCTTGGGCGGGGTCGCGCATGGGCGGAATTTCGAGCTCGATGTCCTCCACGCCGGCGGGAAGGCCAAGCTGCTCCACGATATCCGCCGCGCTTCCCGCCAAGCGCAAATAGTCCTCGATCGACAGCAGCACATGGGCCGGTCTGCCCCGATCGGTGATAAAAACTGGACCATTCTTTGCCGCCTTCTTGGCGCGAGCGCTGTCCTGATTGAATTCTCGGCTTGAGATTTTGGTGATTGGCACAGGAAATCCCTAGCAGGCTTTTTGTAGCAACGTTACTACAAGGTGCGATTCCATGCAACTCGACGCCTGCGGGCCGCTCACCCGAGGTCGCGCTTGTCCCGCAGGCCGCACGGCTGAGCCTTCGGCCGCCAAAGCCAGGAAGCGACTCGGAAATGGCGCCGCAATTCATTGTAATCCCTCGAAATGGACTCAGAAATCGCCATCGCCGGGCAGGAAATCGATTAGGCGAATTTCGTATGACTGGCAGCCGGGAGGAGCCAGTTAAATCCGCGCAAGCGTGGCCGGATCAGCGACCGCCGGCGAAATACTTGTCGATGCAGCGCCGAAAAATGTCTTCGTCCGGCGCGGCCTCAGCGAAAAGCGTCATGGACGAGCGGAATTTCATCTCGTCGATCGACCCGAAGATGTCGCGCGCGTTTCTGCCTTCAACTTCGAGCGTGAGCCTTGCGCACTCCCTGAGCCTCGCGCCCAGGACCGGGTGGGCGAGATAGGCTTTCGCCTCGTTAAGCGAACCGATCGCGAAACGGATCGACATCGGGCTCTGTCCGAGGCCGGCGATCTGGGGGAAGATGAACCACATCCAGTGGCTTTGCTTCCGCCCGACCATCGAGCTCCCGACGCACTTGCTCGTAGACCGGCGCCTGCGCGTCGACGAAGCGTTCGAGATCGAATGGATCCGCTATGTGCGCCTCCTAAGCCGCCGCCATTTTCCGCGGCGCAGCGGCCCGGTGTAGGCGCCCCCGCGACTCGTGGATTGCCGGTCGCCATGAGGCGGCAATCACAAGCGTATTTCGACGCCCTTTTGGTCCTCGCGATGACGATTCCGTCGTTAAACTGCCCACTTAGAGCGTGGCGCGTTTAGGCGTCAAAGCACCGTCATCGCGAGGAGCGAAGCGACGCGGCGATCCAGGGGCCTAGAGCGCCTTACGTTCCCCTGGATTGCTGGGTCGCTCCGCTCCTCGCAATGACAATTCCTCCTGAACGCTGCCTGTTCTAGCTCGCCTTCGGATAGTCCGCGCCGCGCGCGATCGCCTCAAGCGAATCATGCTCCTTCTTGACGGCGGCGATCTCCGCCCCCATCAACTCGTACGCGAAGGCGCCAAGCGGCAGGCGGAGCGGCGGGTGCTCCTGTTCAACCGCCTTGATGATCGCTTCGGACGCGCGGACGGGATCGCCCGGCTGATTTCCGCTGTAGCTCTGGATCTGGCGCCGGCGCCCGATCGCCGTCTCCGCATAGGCGTCGACGGGCTTCTTTGGCGTCTTCAAGGAGCGGCCGGCCCAGTCGGTGCGGAAGGGGCCGGGTTCAACGATGATCACTTTGATTCCGAACGGCGCGACTTCTTTGGACAGCGCCTCCGACAGCCCTTCGACCGCGAACTTGGTCGCCGCGTAATAGCCCGAACCGGGGAAACCGATGAAGCCGCCGATCGACGAGATGTTGACGATCGCGCCCGACTTCTGGGCGCGCATGAGCGGCAGAACCGCACGCGTCATGGCGGCGAGCCCGAAAAAATTGGTGTCGAACATCGCGCGCACGTCGGAATCGTCGCCTTCCTCAACGGCCGCGAGATAACCGTAGCCGGCGTTGTTGACGAGGACGTCGATGCGGCCGAAACGGGCCTCGGTCGCTTTCACCGCTGCGTCGATCTGATCCTGCTTGTCGACGTCGAGCGCAAGCGCAAGACCGGTCTTGTCATGGCCTGCGAC
Source organism: uncultured Alphaproteobacteria bacterium (assembly GCA_963725195.1). Lineage (GTDB taxonomy): Bacteria > Pseudomonadota > Alphaproteobacteria > Rhizobiales > Beijerinckiaceae > Roseiarcus. Next base: position 233,045 of record CAVRXX010000010.1, read on the forward strand.
AATGTCGTCGACCTTCGCCTTGTCGCGCGCGGTCACGACGACGCGGTAGCCGCGCTTGAGGAGAATGACGGAGAGCTCGCGGCCGAATCCGGTCGAACAGCCGGTGATGAACCAAACGGGTTTGGAATGGGCGTCCGCCATGGCAGCCTCGCGCAGTTGGGAAGAATGGGAAGGGGAGAGTTTGGCACGACGCCCCTCCAGAACGCAACGTTTCGAGGAGACCCTTGCCGTATTGATGTGACGCTCTTATCTTCAATACGTATGAAGACCGAAGCCTCCATGCTCCAGATTCGAAACCGCCGCGTCGTCGACCTCGCGGCGAAGCTGGCCGCGATCCGTCACAGCACCAAAACGGACGCCGTCCTCAGCGCGCTCGAAAACGAACTCGCGCGTATCGAGGGCGAGAAGTCGCTCGCAGAGCGGCTGAAGCCGCTTCAGGAGCGTATCGCGAAATGGCCTTCGACGGGATTGAAGGCTGACAAGGCGTTCTTTGATGATCTGAGTGGCGAAGAGTGATCGTCGTTGACGCCTCCGCAATCATCGCCATCCTGACCGACGAATCTGAATCGGCGCTCCTAGTCGCGGCGCTAGATCAGGCTGGAGGCGCGACCACTACGCCCATCGCAATTTATGAGGCGACTCTGGGAGTTCGACGGAAGCGCCGCAGTGGGGTTACTCAGGCCGAACGGGCCGTCATGGAGTTCTTGCGTCTGGCGCGCATCGTCGTTCAGCCGATCCAGCCCGAAACCGCCCATCTCGCGCTTGAAGCTTTCGACCGCTACGGCAAGGGAAGGGGACACCCTGCGCGGCTCAATCTCGGTGACTGTTTCATGTACGCTCAGGCCAAGGCCGGCGGCGCTTCGCTTCTTTACAAGGGCGACGATTTCTCGAAGACGGACATCGAGAGCGCGTCCTGAGCGACCGCTGCTCCCCGCCCACCCGAATTTGACACGCAGCCTCCGCGTCTCCATATCCCGCGGCCGAACGGCCGGTGGCAATCAAGACCACGTCGCCGGCTGCTCAAGGGAATAGCCTTTCATGAAAGTCGTGATCGTCGAGTCGCCTGCCAAGGCGAAGACCATCAACAAATATCTGGGCAAGGACTACGGCGTCTACGCCTCGTTCGGCCATGTGCGGGACCTCGCGGCCAAGGACGGCTCGGTCGACCCGGACGACGATTTCGCGATGCGCTGGGAGGTCGACGCCAAGGCCGCCAAGCGGCTGAGCGACATCGGCGGGGCGGTGAAAACGGCCGACCGCGTGATCCTGGCGACCGACCCGGACCGGGAAGGCGAGGCCATTTCCTGGCACATCCATGAAATCCTGAAGAACAAGAAGCTGCTCAAGGACAAGCGCGTCGATCGCGTGGTGTTCAACGCGGTCACCAAGGACGCGGTCCAGGAGGCGATGCGCAATCCGCGCGAGATCGACGAGGCTCTCGTCGACGCCTACCGGGCGCGCCGCGCCCTCGACTATCTGGTCGGCTTCAACCTCTCGCCGGTCCTATGGCGAAAGCTGCCCGGCGCGCGCTCGGCAGGCCGGGTGCAGTCGGTCGCCTTGCGCATCGTCTGCGACCGGGAGCTTGAGATCGAAAAGTTCGTTGCGCGCGAATATTGGTCGATCATCGCCCATTTGCGCACGGAGGCGAACGCGCCGTTCACCGCGCGCCTGGTCGGCGCCGATGGCAAGAAGATCAACCGGCTCGATATTGGCTCGGGCGCCGAAGCCGAAGCCTTCAGAAGCGCGCTCGAGCAGGCGCTCTTCTCGGTCGCGGGAATCGAATCGAAGCCGGTCAAGCGCCACCCCTATCCGCCCTTCACCACTTCGACTTTGCAGCAGGAGGCGTCGCGCAAGCTCGGCCTTGCGCCGGCGCGCACCATGCAGATCGCCCAGCGCCTCTATGAAGGCGTCGACGTCGGCGACGGCGCGGCCGGCCTCATCACCTATATGCGGACGGACGGCGTCGATCTTGCGCCCGAGGCGGTCGCGTCGGCGCGACGCGTCATCGCCAAGGACTTCGGCGACAATTACGTGCCGTCCGCGCCACGCAAATACACCGCCAAAGCCAAGAACGCGCAAGAAGCGCACGAAGCGATCCGACCGACCGACATGACGAAGCGCCCCCGCGACGTCGCCAGCCATCTCGAGCCCGAACAGGCGAAGCTCTACGAGCTCATCTGGACGCGCACGATCGCCTGCCAGATGGAGAGCGCGGAGCTCGAGCGCACGACGGTCGACATTCTGGCTGAGGCCGGCGCGCGCAAGCTCGAATTTCGCGCGACCGGCCAGGTGGTGCGCTTTCCGGGTTTCCTCGCTCTCTACCAGGAGGGCCGGGACGACGAGGAGGACGAGGAATCGAGCCGTCTGCCCGCGATGCGTCAGGGCGAGAAGCTCGCCAAGGAGCGGATCGACGCCAGCCAGCATTTCACCGAGCCCCCGCCCCGCTACACCGAGGCGACGCTGGTCAAGCGGATGGAGGAGCTCGGCATCGGCCGGCCTTCGACCTACGCCTCGACCATCGCGGTCCTCAAGGATCGCGACTACGTGCGGCTCGACAAGAAGCGGCTCTATCCGGAGGACAAGGGCCGGATCGTGACGGCCTTCCTCGAGTCGTTCTTCGCCAAATATGTCGGCTACGATTTCACCGCCGATCTCGAGGAGAAGCTCGATCAGGTGTCGAACAGCGAGATCGACTGGAAGACGCTGTTGCGCGACTTCTGGAACGATTTCTCCGGCGCCATCGGGGACATCAAGGACCTCGGCACCCGGCAGGTGCTCGAACTCCTTAAACGAGCTTTTGGGCCCGCATATTTTTCCTGCGCGCGGCGAGGGGGTCGATCCACGCCTTTGCCCGCTGTGCGGCGAAGGCCAATTGTCGCTGAAGCTCGGCAAGTTTGGCGCCTTCGTCGGCTGCTCGCGCTACCCCGAGTGCAAGTACTCACGCGTGCTGGCGCCGTCCGGCGCGGAGGCTTCCGAGGGCGATCGCCCGGGCGTGCGGGTGCTTGGGCAGGACCCCGCGACGGGCGAAGAGATCACTCTGCGCAACGGGCGCTTTGGCGAGTACGTGCAACAGGGCGAGGGCGAAAAGCCCAAGCGCTCGTCGTTGCCGCGGGGCCTGAGCGCGGACGACCTGACGCTCGAGAAGGCGTTGGCGTTGCTTGCCTTGCCGCGGGAGGTGGCGCGCCATCCGACCAGCGGCGAGGCGATCCTCGCCGGCATAGGCCGCTACGGTTCGTACGTGCAGCATGGCAAGACCTACGCCAACCTCGGCCGCGACGACGATGTGCTGGAGATCGGCGGCAACCGGGCGATCGATCTCATCGTCGCGAAGGAGAGCGGGGCTGGCGGCTCGCGGTTTGGCGGCGGCCCGGCCCGCGTTCTCGGCGAGCATCCTGAGGGCGGCTCAGTCAGCGTCAAGCAGGGCCGCTTCGGACCGTATGTCACTCACGGCAAGATCAACGCCACCCTGCCCAAGGGGACCGACCCGGCGAGCCTCACCCTCGATGACGCTGTGGAACTGCTCAAAGCCAAGGCGGCGGGCGGCGGCGCGATCGGCCGTCTGGTGGGCGAGCACCCGGACGGCGGCCCGGTCACGGTGCGCGACGGGCGGTTCGGCGCTTATGTCAATTGGGGCAAGGTGAACGCGACGATCCCAAAGGGAACCGCGCCGGACTCGGTCACCCTGTCCCAGGCTCTGGACTTAATCGCTGAGCGCGAGGGCAAGCCCGCGGCTCAGCCGCGCAAGGCGGCAAAGGCGCCGGGGAAGGGCAAGGCTCAGCCGGCAAAACCGCCGGCCAAGGCCAAGCCCGCCGAGAGCGCGAAGGCCCGAGCGAAACCGGCCGGCGCCAAGAAAGCCGCGGCCAAAAAGGCGCCTCCGGCCAAGCCGAAGTCCGCCGCCTCCGGCAAGCGCGGATAGTCATGGGGCCCCGGTCGGCTCACTCCGGGCGATGGCACACCGCCTCGATGTTGTTGCCGTCGGGATCGAGGACGAAGGCGCCGTAATAGTGCTCATGATAATGGGGCCTTGGGCCCGGCGCGCCATTGTCCCGGCCGCCGGAGGCCAAAGCGGCTCGGTAAAACAAATCGACTTCGGCCCGCGTTTGCGCGGTGAACGCTACATGCGCGCCGCCCCTCGGCTTGTTTCCCGTGCCGATCCAGAAGAATGCCTTGCGGTCCTTGCCGAATCCGGCGTGGGCGTCGGCTCCCGTCTGCTCCGCCGTCACTTCCATGATGACGCCGACGCCGAGCGGCTTGAGCGCCCCCATATAGAAAGCTTTCGCGCGATCCATGTCCTTAACCGCAAGGCCGATATGGTCAATCATGCATGGACCTCTTGCAGGGCTCCGGCGTTTGGGCGGGATGGCTCGTCGCGGCGGATCACATCTGTGCTATAGTGCGTTGGGCCAGACTGGGCGAGGGGCAAGCGGGCGCGAGCCTGTCGGGAGGGCCCGACGATAAATCCGATCAACGCGACGCAAGCCTACGCAGGGCATACGGCGGAAGCGGCCTATAGCCGCTGGGCGCCGATCTACGACCTCATCTTCGATCTGCCCTTCCACCCTGGCCGGGCGGCGGCGGCGCGCGCAGCGGCCACGGCTGCAGGGCCTGGCGGCGAGATCCTCGTTCTAGGCGTGGGCACCGGGCTCGAACTGCCGCTCCTTCCGGGCAATGTCCTGGTGACGGGCATCGACATCTCGGCGCCGATGCTGCGCGCGGCGGGGACGCGCGTCGAGCGCAAGGGACTCGCGCAGGTCAAGGGGCTCCATGTGATGGACGCCGGCCAGCTCGAATTTCCGGACGCGGCGTTCGACGTCGCGCTCGCGCCTTACGTGATGAGCGTCGTTCCCAGTCCGGAGCGGGCGCTGTCTGAGGCTTGGCGGGTCTTAAGGCCGGGCGGGACGCTGGTCGTCATGAATCACTTCGCCGCCTCGGACGGGCTTCGCGCAGGCGTCGAGCGGCGGATGGAAACGGCCGCCGCCTGGCTCGGCTGGCATCCGAACTTTCCCTATTCCGCCGTCGGAAACTGGATCGAGTCTCGCCCTGACGCGCGCATTGTCGAGCGCTGCGAGCTTCCGCCGATGAAACTGTTCACGCTCTTGAGGATCGAGAAGGCAGGCGGTTGAAGCGCGACGGCTGTTCGGTCGCTTGCATGCGATCCCGGCCGAGTACAAAGACTCCGCGGACGATTGGAGCGCAGACGCCCGCTCGACGTCCTCCCAGCCCCGGGGAGCCCGCCGTCGAGTGACTCGATCCGCAGATCGTTCTTGCCTGAAAAACCAAACTGTCTCAGGATGAAGCATCTGGCGCTTGGCGACCTGCATAGTGCGGCTGGAGGTTGTAGCGCCTCGAACGGGGCGCGACATCGCGGCGATTCGGCAACGTCGGAGGACGATTATTACGATCGGCGGCTAGCCTGGCGGTGGACTCTGCTTTCGCCGTCGTTCGCTGTTTTAATGGTCTTTGTGCTACGATTTTTGATCCTTTCGATTTCGAGAGCGCTACCAGCCGCCAATCGGCGATTATCTTTTACAAGCTGTATGCAACTCTCTACCCAAATACTTTTCAGAACAATATAAGTGTTGTGTTGCTTGATGATTCAACCTTGACGGATTGGGATGAACCTTGGCCTCCGTCGCATCGGCTGCATTCCGAGATTCTCTCTACAATATTGAGCTTTGAACCGATGGCTGTGCTTGTGGATATGTTCTTCGACTATCCGCGGAAGTTCGATCACTTCGACATGACGGAAAAAGTGCTTAAAGACGCCCGCGCTCGGATATTCATGATCGAGGCCAGTATCGACCGGGGCGCCGCGAATGGCGAGGCCGCGGTTCGGGCGATGGCAGCCCGGCCCGGCGCGAAGGTGACGCTTGTCTCCGCCGAGGTCGGAGACCTCCAACAGCCCCTTCTCCGCCTCGACAGCAACCCGAAGCCGGCGGCTCTCGCCGTCTATCTTGCTCTCTGCTTACAGATTGCCAAGGCGACCTGCCCGGACCCTGAGACATGGAAACCTCGCGGCGAAATGGAGGTCGCCTGGGGCTTCAGCCGACAGATTTCAACGCGAACGACAACCAACGCGCCCTCGCCCACGCGTTACGGTCTATGAAAAGGCGGGTTTCGTCCGAGAGGGGATTGTACGCGATGCGAGCCTTATCGACAGCGTGTTTCGCGACGCCATCCTCATGGCGATCGTGAAGCGCTGAAACGCATCCTTCGACCGGCGACAGGCTGAGCAGCCGGCGGCGGCCCGCGCAGGCCAGCCGCTTGTTTCCTTCGGCCATCGAACTTACCTTGCATCCAGGGGCGTGCCTTTTGCGGCCCTTAAGAAATGGGACCCTTGCAAAATCCAAAAATACGTCGGCGTCGGGACCAGCGCCGTCAGCAACCGGGCGCCAACGGTTCGGTGACAACTCAGGTGGGACAGGGCGCAGAATGGGCGGTGTTAAGACCCTCGACCGGCGCTATAGCGGCGGCAAGTGGAACGCGAATCCAGCCGGAGGCTCGTTCTTGCGCCGGTCGCCATATGGGAAGGGTGGGGCCAATCAGGCCCGGCCTCCGATGCAAAGATTCATGCCACCTTCCACGCTGGTCCAGCCAACTCCTCACATCAACTTCCCGATCGGCGCCGGTCGGTTCATCCGCTGAGGCCTTGTTGCGGCGGCCTGCCGAATGACGCTACGCCTTCGAGTCAAAGTCGTGATCGTCGCCGTCACACTTCCCTTGTATCCGGCCCTACGGACGACTAGCTTTCCTCAACGAAGCAAGCGCGAGCGTTGTGCGAAATTCCTCATCATCCAAACGAAGGACGGCGCGCGCTGCCGCGGAGGCGAAAGCCGCGGCGCTGCCTTCGCGCGAGGAGGTGATCGCCTTCATCGGCGGCGCGCCCGCGCCCAATGGCGAGCGCGCGCCCGCCCGCGTCACCAAGCGCGATATTGCCCGCGCCTTCGGCGTGAAGGGCGAAGCGAAAACGGAATTAAAGCTCCTCATCAAGGATCTGCAGTCCGAAGGCGCCGTCGCCCGCGGCCGTAAGGCGCTGACCGTCCAGGGCCGCCTTCCCTCCCTCGTCGTCGCCGACATTGCCGAACGCGACCGCGACGGCGAACTGATCGCGAAGCCCGTAGAATGGGACAGCGATGAGCCCGCGCCGCGCATTCTCGTGCGTCGCTCCGGCGTGAAACGCGACCGCAGCCCGGCGCCGAGCGTGGGCGCGCGGGTTTTGATGCGGGTCGACTTCGATCCCGACGCCAGTCCGAAGGCGCCGGCCTATTCCGGCCGCGTGGTCAAGATTCTCGACAGAATGAAGGCCCGCGCCTTCGCCGTCTATCGCAGCGCGGCGGATGGCTCGGGACGCGCGGCGCCGGTCGACAAAAAGGCGGCGGGCCGTGAATATGTCGTGCCGGTGGGCATGAAGGGCGACGCGCAGGACGGCGATCTCGTCGCCATCGAGCCGTTGCGCGAGGGCCGCCTGGGTTTGCCGCCGGCGCGCGTGGTCGAGACTATCGGTTCAGTGAAGTCCGAGCGCGCGGTGAGCCTCATCGCGCTCGAGACCCATCATATTCCGCACGTCTTTTCTCCGGCAGCGCTGAAAGAGGCAGAGGCCGCGCGGCCCATTCGACTGAGCGCCCCGCGCGAGGACTGGCGCGAACTGCCGCTTGTCACGATCGATCCGCCCGACGCCAAGGACCATGACGACGCCGTCCACGCCGAACTCGATGCCGATCCCAAAAACTCGGGCGGATTCATCATCACCGTCGCCATCGCCGACGTCGCCGCCTATGTTCAACCCGGCATGGCGATGGACCGCGAGGCGCTCGAGCGCGGCAACTCGGTCTATTTCCCCGACCGGGTCGTGCCGATGCTGCCGGAGCGCATCTCCAACGATCTTTGCTCTTTGCGCCCGCACGAGGACCGGCCGGCGCTTGCGGTGCGCATGGTGCTTAGCGCCGACGGGCGCAAGCGCTCGCACAAGTTCCACCGCATCATGATGCGCTCCGCGGCCAAGCTCAGTTATGAACAAGCGCAGGCGGGGATCGACGGTCGGCCTGACGAGACGACGAAGCCGCTCATCGACACCGTGCTCAAGCCGCTCTACGCCGCCCATTCGGTCATCAGAATCGAGCGCGGGCGGCGCGATCCGCTCGATCTCGATCTGCCTGAGCGCAAGCTCGTTCTCGATTCCGAGGGGCGCCTCAAGGACGTGCGGTGGCCGGAGCGGCTCGAGGCGCATCGGCTGATCGAGGAATTCATGATCCTCGCCAATGTCGCCGCCGCCGAGTCGCTCGAAGCCGCGCATTCGCCCCTACTCTATCGCGCCCATGATGCGCCGAGCGTCGAGAAGCTCGACGATCTGATCGAGTTCCTGCGCACCATCGGCGTCAAGCTGGCGAAGGGCGAGCGGGTGCGGCCCTCACATTTCAACAGTGTCTTGAGCCGCGTGCGCGGAGGAGCGGTCGAGGCCCTGGTCAACGAAGTGGTCTTGCGCGCCCAGGCGCAGGCCGAATACAGCCACGAGAATTACGGCCATTTCGGCCTCAACTTGCGCCGCTATGCGCATTTCACCTCGCCCATCCGGCGCTACGCCGATCTTATCGTCCATCGCGCGCTGATCCGGGCGCTCAACCTCGGCCCGGGCGGCCTCAACGACATGGGCGCGGGGGAACTGGCGCAGATTGCCGAGCACATCTCCGCCGCCGAGCGACGGGCGATGGCCGCCGAACGGGAAACCGTCGACCGTGTGATCGCCGCGCATCTAGCCGATCGCGTTGGCGCAGTCTTTGCTGGCCGCATCGCGGGGGTCACTCGGGTCGGCCTGTTCGTCAAACTGAACGAAACCGGGGCTGACGGGTTTATACCGGCGGGAACCTTGGGCGATGAATATTTCCGCTTCGAGGAAGCGAGCCGGGCCATGGTCGGGACGCGGACCAAAGAGACGTTTCGACTGGGCGACGCGGTCCAGGTCCGTCTCGTCGAAGCGGCTCCGTTCGCCGGCGCACTGAGGTTCGAGATCGTGCGGCCCGCGTCCGAGTCGCGGAGCGTGCGAAGAGCCGGCGCGTCCGCGCTGCGCAAACCGGCCTACAAGGGCAAGCGTCGATGAACGACATGTCCCGCATTTGGCGCATTCCGACGCCCCGGCCCGACCGCTCGCTGCGCGAAGCGATGACGCGCGGCTTTTTTGGTCGGTGCCCGGCCTGCGGCCGGGGCCGCCTGTTCAGCTCCTATCTCAAGGTCGTCAATACCTGCGATGTCTGTGGCGAGCCGTTCAGCGGCCACCGCGCAGACGACGCGCCGGCTTATATAACGCTCTTGATCGTCGCCCACGCAGTCGGCGCGGGCGTCTTGCTGTCAGATGAAATCTGGCCGCATTCGTCGATGCTTTGGGTTGCCGTGTTTTGGCTGGCGGTCACAGCGATCGCGAGTCTTGTCATCTTGCCTCGGGCCAAGGGCACGATCGTGGGCCAGCAATGGGCCCTCGGCATGCACGGGTTCGGAGCCCATATGGGCAACAAAACGTGACCGACTCCGCGCCGCGGGAACGCGTGCTGCGCCCGCGCGACGCGGCGACGCTCATTCTGGTTGAAGGCTCGGAGCGCGGGACCGCGCGGGTGCTGATGGGCAAGCGGCACGCGGGCCACAGGTTCATGCCGGGCAAGTTCGTCTTTCCCGGGGGCCGGGTCGAGCCCGAGGACCGGCGCATGGCGGCGGCGGGCGCGCTCGACGCGCATGTCGAGGAGAAACTCAACGCGCGCGTGCGCCGGCCCTCGCCGAACTTCGCGCGGGCTCTCGCGCTCGCGGCAATTCGCGAGACTTTCGAGGAGACAGGTCTCGCCATCGGCGTCCTCGGCTCGAGCGCGCCGGAAAATCCGCCGCCCGGCGCCTGGACGCGCTTCGCGGCGACGGGCGTCCATCCTTCGCTCGACGTGATTGACTTCCTCGCCCGCGCGATCACCCCACCGGGACGCCCGAGGCGTTTCGACGCCCGCTTTCTCGTCGTCGATGCGCGCTTCATCGCCATGCGGGTCGACGGCGCCGTTCATTCTGAGGCTGAATTGGTCGAACTCGTCTGGACGCCGCTCGACGATGCGCGAAACCTCGATCTCCCCGCGATCACGCACGCGGCGCTCGACGACCTCGCCCAAGCGCTCGAAGGCGGGCTCGACAAACGCCGCCCGCGCCCCTTCTACCGCGAGATCAGAGGAAAGCGGCTGCGGGAGTCCTTGTAGCCGCGCTCCATAGCGCGGCGAGGGACGGGCGTTCTTCCGAACGCCCCTTGGAGCGCGGCCGACGCGGTCAGCGACCGCGTCTACACAATCTGCCTCAAGCGGCCAGCCGCACCGGCGGCAATCGTCCAGCCAGCGCCATCAGCGCGAGATGATAGGCCCTCGCGGTTCGGTGCGAGCGATTGTAGCGCGCCATCACCACATCGAGCAGTTCGGTCATGATGTCGCCGTCGACCTCCGCAAGATGATCGAGCGTGAGATCACACGGCTCGAGCGCGCCGACCAGCATCTCGCGCATTTCCTCGAAGCCCTCCATGTCGCCGGCGATGAGCGCGCGCCAGACGCGCGCATGGAGGCGGCTTAGGCCGCGCGCCAGCTCACGGTCTTCGATAAGTTTGTGATAGGCGGCGATGAGCCGGTCGAAAATGACAGGCTCGGACCATTGCTTGAGGCCTGAGAAGCCCTCGGATAGGTCTGCCGACAGCATGGGCGAGACTCCGCGACTGATTTCGCGTCGCGAATCAGCAGGTTAGTCTACGCGACGCCGAGGGGACAGTGATCCGCGATGGTTAATGCGGAGTAAATCGTCGGCGGCGCTTTATCCACTGACTTTTTGTCACGAATCCGCATTTCAACTTGACGCAGCGGAATTGCCAAGATCCGGCCGGGCAGCTATTCGCGCGCCCTGCGTTTCGGCGCGGCTTTGACCCGCGGCGGGTCCTGCAGGCCGTAGGTCGCGAAGCCGCCCGCCGTTTCGGCGATCTGCTCATCGGACAGAATGACCGGATTGCCGAGCGCGAGCGAGAGGTAATATTGCTTGGCGATCGTCTCGAGCTCGACCGCGAGCCACATCGCCTTGTCCAGGTTGGCCCCGAGCGCGATCATGCCGTGATTGGCGAGGAGGCAGCCGTTTCGCCCCTCGAGCGCGTTGAGCGCAAGCTCCGACAGTTCTTTCGTTCCGTAACGCGCGTAGCCCGCGCATCGGATCGTGGTCCCGCCGAAGGCCGCCATCATGTAGTGACACGCCGGTATCTCTTTGCGGGCTATGGCCAGCACGGTCGCGTAAGTGGAATGAGTATGCACGATCGCGCCGACGTCCGGCCGCGCCTTCGTGATGTCGAAGTGAAACCGCCATTCGGTCGAGGGCTTTAACGGCCCGCTCCAGGAGCCGTATTCTCCGTCAAGCGGCATTGCGGCGATCGACTCAGGCGTCATCGCATCGTAGGGCGTCGCAGAGGGGGTAATGAGAAGCACGTCCTTGTAGCGGGCGGAAATGTTGCCGGACGTGCCTTGGTTGAGGCCGATCGCGTTCATCCAACGGGCTTTCGCCACGATATTCGCGCGCAGCGCCCTTTCTTCCCTGGTCATTGATCCACCCTCTTAGCGCCCGTATCCAGGCAGCCCGCGGTCGCTGGCTGCGCTGCCGAGCGCCTTGTCAAGGCTCCGGACACTTTGCGTCTTGACTCGGCAATAGCATCATGAAAAAAATCTCATGCCAAGAAAAAAATATCAGGGAGCGAAATGCGAGACAGCGCATCGCCAGCGCTCGAAGAACGGGACCAGGAGCTCTGCGCTCGGGCGGCATGGCTCTATCACGGCGCCGGGCTGACCCAGGGCGAAGTCGCCAAGCGCCTCGGAGTTCCGAGCGTCAAAGCGCATCGCCTGATTGCGCGGGCAAATCGGCTCGGATTCATTCACGTCTCGATCGACGCTCCAGTCGCGGCATGCCTCCATCTCGAAACCGAACTGCAGAGAAAATTCCGGTTAGAACAGTGCGTGGTCGCGCCTGAGCTCGAGGACGGGCCCATGCCGCTCAGATCATTGGGTCTGTCAGGCGGCCGGTTTCTCCGATTGGCGATCGAAAGTGGCGTGCATCAGGTGATCGGCGTGGGTCACGGACGCACGCTTGCGTCTTGCGTCAATCATCTGCCGCGCATGGACGTTCCTGATCTCAAGCTGGTGTCTCTCCTTGGCGGCATGACGCGGCGCTATGTGACCACGCCCTTCGACGTGATCCATCGTCTAGCCGAGAAGACCAACGCGGCAGCTTATGTGTTGCCGCTGCCCTTTCTGGCCAACACCCCGGAGGATCGCAAAGTTTTGCTTGAGCAGCGGGGCGTCGCGAACGTGTTCGAGCTTGGCGTGGAGTCGAACTCTGCGCCTGGTTGGAATCGGCGCGATTGATGATCAGGCTTCAATCCTATCGACCGGCTTGGTTGAGAGGCATGAGTTCGACGAAGCGCGCGCTCTCGGCGCAGTCGGCGAGTTGCTCGGCCATCTCTTTTCCTCGCGCGGCGATTTGATTGACAGCGGCGTCTCCGCGCGGGCCCTCTCCATGTCCACTGCTGATATTCAGCGACGCGCGACGATCGCCGTCGCGGGAGGAAAGGCGAAGATTGACGCTATCAGAGGCGTGCTCGCAAGCGGATTGCTGCACGGCCTGATCACCGACGAGATGACCGCAAGGAGTCTCGTGGACGAACCATCATCGCAAACGTGATGAGAGAAGGAAACCAAGGAGGAAGCGATGCACGACAAGGCGAAAGAATTGTTTGCGGCCTTTAAGGCCGGCCAGATGAGCAGGCGCGAGTTGATGAGCGGCGCGGCCAAGCTAGGCGTCAGCGCCGCGACCGCCAATTTCCTGCTCAACGCCGCCGCGACTCAGGCGCTGGCGGCGGATTTCGACTGGAAAAAATTCAAGGGCACGAAGCTGCACCTTCTCCTGAACAAACACCCTTATGCCGATGCGATGATCGCGGATCTCGACAACTTCAAGAGCCTGACGGGCATGGACGTCACCTACGACATCTTCCCGGAGGATGTGTACTTCGACAAGGTGACGGCCGCTCTCTCGTCGAAGTCGAGCCAGTATGATGCGTTCATGACCGGCGCCTACATGACCTGGACATATGGGCCGGCCGGTTGGATCGAAGACCTCAATCAGTGGATCAAGGATCCCGCCAAGACCAATCCGAAGTACGATTGGGAAGACGTGCAGCCTGGTCTGCGTGCGTCCACCGCATGGAACGGCGTGCCCGGAGCAGCGCTCGGATCGGCCGACGCCAAGCAATGGTGCATACCGTGGGGCTTCGAGCTCAACTCGACCACATATAACCGGAAGATGTACGACAAGGTCGGGGTCAAGCCGGCTAACAATCTTCCGGAGCTAATCGAGACCACCGCCAAGCTCACCAAGGACCTGGGTGGGCCATACGGCATCGGGGTGCGCGGCTCCCGCTCCTGGGCGACGATCCATCCAGGGTTCCTGTCCGGCTATTCCAACTACGGGCAGCGGGACTTCACGGTCGCCGACGGCAAGTTGAAGGCTGCGATGAATACGGCCGAGTCCAAGGCGTTCCATAAGATGTGGGTCCAGATGATCCAGGATTCGGGCCCAAAGAATTGGTCGACCTACACCTGGTATCAGGTCGGAACCGATCTCGGCGCCGGCGCATCGGCCACCATCTACGACGCCGACATCCTCGGCTACTTCATGGACGGCGGCGACAATAAGGAAAAGGGCAATCTCGGTTTCCACGCTTTCGCCGCCAACCCGGCCGCCAAGGCTCCGACCCCCAATGTCTGGATCTGGTCGCTGGCTCTGAACACCGCCGGCAAACAGAAGGACGCCGCCTGGTATTGGATGCAGTGGGCGTCATCGACCGAGCATGACCTGTTCGGCGCGCGCAAGATGGACTTCGTCAATCCTGTTCGCTCCTCGGTCTGGAAGGACGACGAGTTCCGCAATCGGATCGACAAGTCCTATAGCGGCTACCTTGCGCAATACGATGCTTCGTCACCCGGCGCCCGCATCTATTTCACGCCGCAACCCTTGTTCTTCGACGTCACCACCCAATGGGCGGAGACGTTGCAGAAGATGGTCGCCAAGGAAACGCCCGTCGACGAAGGGCTCGATCAGTTGGCTGCATCGATCGATAAGCAGCTCAAGGACGCGGGCCTCGGCTGAGCCATCGTCTCCATGTGCGGTGCGCGGCTCTTAAGTCCCGCGCGCCGCGCCGGCTTGCCCGTTTCGGCCCCGAGGATCGCCAGAGGAATTGTGAGCTCAGGTTCGTTTCGTGACTGACACCGCAGTCAAGCGCGTCGAGGCGCGAGCGCGTCGACGGATCAATTATCTGCCGTATCTGCTGAGCCTGCCGGCGCTGCTCGTCTGCATCGGAATCCTGATTCCGTTCGTCACCGCCGTCTATTACTCGCTTCAGCGGTATCGCCTGAACCTGCCGATGATGCGGGGGTTCATCTGGTTCCAGAACTACATCGACTTTTTTTCGGACCGCGAGTTCTGGCACACCGTTCAGGTGTCGCTCGAATACACCGCGCTGACGGTCGGGGTCGAACTCGTGTTCGGCTTAGGCATCGCCATGCTTTTGCAAAAGCAGACGCGGATCAACAACATCGTTTCGATCCTGCTTCTTCTGCCGCTCATGACGGCGCCGGCGATCGCCGCGCTCATGTGGAAGTTGATGACCAACCCGAACTTCGGCGTTCTCTCTTATTTCGTGCAGCTTCTCGGGGTTAGCAATTTCAAATGGGCGTCCGACCCGAGCACCGCGCTGTTCACGGTCGTCCTCGTCGATGTCTGGGTCTACACGCCCTTCATCATGATCTTGCTCCTGGCCGGCTTGCGTTCCCTGCCGACCCAGCCGTTCGAAGCCGCGGCGCTCGATGGCGTTCCCAGGCGGTTCGTCTTCTTTCGGATCACGCTTCCGATGCTGACTCCTTACATCATCACAGCCGCGCTATTCCGGATGCTCGATTCGATCCAGCAATTCGACATCATCTATCCGATGACCCAGGGCGGCCCCGGTGACACACTGCTTGTCTTCCAGGTCCGCGCCTATCTCGAATTCTACCAATATACGAACGTGGGCAAGTCCGCTGCGCTTTTGATCATCCTGTGGGCGGTGACCTATGCGCTGTCGAACGTTTTCATCAAACAATGGCTGAAACTGCGCGAACGCGCGCGCGGACTGGCGTAGGCGGAGGCGGCTTTGGAGCACATGTCTCTCCTGGAGCGCGTCGTGCGAGGCGGCTTGATCGCCCTCATCGTCCTCTTCTTCCTGTTTCCGATCTTCTGGATCTTCCTCATGTCCTTCCAGACCAATGAGGACATCCTGCGCATCCCGCCCAGCCTCTTCTTCACGCCGACCCTCTCCAACTACTCTGCGCTTATCACCGGGAAGCTCGTTTCGAATGCCGGAACGCTGGATATCGCGTTCATGAAGAATCTTTGGAACAGCGTGCTTCTCTCGACGGCGTCCGTGGTGATCGCGCTCATTCTTGGGGTTCCCGCGGCCTATGCATTCGCGCGCTTCAAGTTTCGTCTGGGCGAGGACATCGCCTTCACCCTCTTGTCGTTCCGCTTCGCGCCGCCGCTGCTCGTGCTCTTGCCCCTCTCGCTTTATTTCCAGCAGCTGGGCCTGACGGACACCTATGTCGGCCTCATCTGGGTCTATCAGCTGATCGCGCTGCCGCTCATTCTCTGGATCGTGCGCGGGTATTTCGAGGATCTCTCCCCGGACATTGAATACGCCTATCGCGTCGCGGGTCATTCGTGGTGGCGCACGTTCACCCGCATCGCTATTCCGCTGGCGGGGCCTGGAATCGCCGCGGCTGGGCTGTTGGCTTTCATTTTCTGCTGGAACAACTTCGTCTTTGCGCTCATTCTGGCGTCCGCCGAGAAGCAGCCCGTCACGGTCGGCGCGCTCGCGTTTGTGACCGCTTCGGGCATTCAATATGGACAGATCGCCGCGGCAATCGTGCTTTCCGTAGCCCCGACGCTGGCGCTCGCGCTTTACGCCCAACGCTATCTCGTCGAGGGTCTGTCGCTCGGCGCGTTGAAGGGCTAGCTCATGGCCAATCTCGAGATCCGTTCGGTCAGCAAGGAATTCAAGACGGGCAAGGTGCTCGACCGCATTTCGCTCAGCGCCGAGAATGGTGAGATTGTCGCGGTCTTCGGGCCGTCGGGAGCGGGCAAGACCGTGCTTCTCCGGCTGATCGCCGGCGTCGAGCAACCGGACGAGGGGAGCATCCTGCTTGGCGGGCGCGACGTCACCGACCAGGCGCCCGAGGCGCGCGGCGTGGGAATGGCGTTTCAAAACTTCGCGCTCTTTCCCCATATGTCCGCGTTCGACAATATCGCGAGCGCGCTGACGGCCCACAAGGCGCCCCGAGAGATGATCCGGGCGAAGGTGGAGAAGGTCGCTGCGCTTTTGAAGATTGAGCACGTTCTCGGGCACGCGCCGCGCGAACTGTCCAATGGTCAGAAGCAACGCACCGCCTTAGCTCGGGCGCTGGTGGCCGAACCCAAGATCCTGCTGCTCGATGACCCGCTGCGCAACGTCGACGCCAAACTGCGCTATGAGATGCGCCTGGAATTGCCTTCTCTGCTTAAGGCGTCCGGATCGACCGTTCTCTATGTCACGCAGGACTATAAGGAAGCGATGGCGCTCGGCGATAGGATCGCGGTGTTGTCAGACCACGACTTCGCGCAGATCGCTCGGCCTGCGGAGATTTATGGAAAACCCGCGACGATCAATGTCGCGAGCCTGTTCGGCGATCCGACAATCAATCTCATGCCGGTCGAGCCGCTCGCTTCATCCACCGGTCCGAAGATCGGAATCGGCGGCGCCGCGTTGTCGCTGCCCGCCGGATATGGCCACATGACGGGGAAGCCATGCGTTCTCGGGTTACGGGCGCAGAACATTGTCGTTGAAGACATGGCGTCGCCAGAAAGCGTGTCCGTTGAGGTGGTCGCGGTGACGCCTCTGAACGAGAGGACCCTCCTTCTTCTTCGCACCGATGACGGTCGCGAAATTCTGGCGTCTGAAGCGGGAACGAACGAAGCTCCGCGCAGGCACGGGGCCGCCTTCGCTCGATTTGACGCCGAAGCTGTTCTCCTCTTCGACCCCGCCAGCGGTCGTCTCATCGCCCCTCAGTCGGCGTGACGCCCATGTCCGAGGCTGCTCTCTCGATCAAAAGCGTCGACAAGATCTATGCAGGACGCGGCAAGGGTCCTGTCCATGCGGTGAAGAACCTCGACATGGATGTGCAAAGAGGCGAGATCGTTGCGCTGCTGGGATCATCCGGGTGCGGCAAGACCTCGACCTTGCGCATGATCGCAGGCTTTGAGGAGGTCACCCGCGGGGATATCGTCCTCGAGGGCCGGCGCGTCAATCAGATGCCTCCGTCGCGTCGAAAAGTCGCGATGGCGTTTGAAGGCTATTCGCTCTATCCGCCTCTGACTGTCCGCGACAATATTGCGTTCGCGTTGAAAAG
The DNA here is from genome assembly GCA_963725195.1 of uncultured Alphaproteobacteria bacterium. Lineage (GTDB taxonomy): Bacteria > Pseudomonadota > Alphaproteobacteria > Rhizobiales > Beijerinckiaceae > Roseiarcus. Next base: position 250,558 of record CAVRXX010000010.1, read on the forward strand.
CGCGCGGCTGTCCGCAAAGGATGTGCAGCGATCGGTTGCGGACATCGCGCACATTTTGGAGATCGAGCCTGTCCTCGATCGATATCCAAGCTCAATTTCGGGCGGAGAGCAGCAGCGCGCCAGTCTCGCTCGCGCCCTCGTGCGCCAGGCAGACCTCTATCTGCTCGACGAACCCATGGGGCAGCTTGAGCCCAGACTGCGCGCCGTCTTGCGAGGCCGGCTGAAGAGCCTATTGCTCGATCGCCGCATGACCGCGATCTTTGTCACTCACGACCAGACCGAGGCCAACGCGCTCGCTGACCGCGTAGCCGTCATGGAAGGAGGGGTGCTTCAGCAATTCGCCAGCCAGAAGGATTTGCGCGAGAGGCCGGCAAATCTGTTTGTCGCCACTTTCGTCGGCGAGCCGCCGATGAACGTGTTCGAATCCAGGGTTGTGAACAGCGATCGAGTTCGTTTCGCGATCGATGGCGGCCCGACCTTCGATTTTGCCGATCGCGATATTCCTGAGAGCGTTCGCGCGGCAATTGGAAGACGCGAGAAAGTCGTGATCGGAGTTCGTCCCCACGCTGTTCGGTTGGGCGCCGGGTCGGGCGAGGCCCGCATCGTCTCCAATCAATGGCTGGGCGACCAGAGCCATTTGGCGATGGAAGTGGCGGGCAAACTCATGGTCGCGGTTTCTCATGCGCCAATTCCCGCGAAAGTCGGGGAACGACTGCAGTTTGGCGTCTCCGCGTCGGATCTCCACGTGTTCGATGTTGGCACATCGGCGGCTTTGTCGCACGGGCTCGAGGCCGCATGAGATCCGCCGCGCCAGCCGCAAACGCGAAGTCCGCCTCATGAGTCGCGATATCCTGCTGGGGATTGACGCCGGCACCTCCGTCATCAAGTCGGTCGCATTTTCGCTTGGCGGAGAACAGATGGCGGTCGCCGCCAGACCCAATGTCTATCAAACGCTTGGCGGGGGTCAGGTCGAGCAGGACATGCACCGGACCTGGGCCGATTGCACCGCGACATTACGGGAACTCACAGAGCGCGTTCCGGACCTCGCGCGCCGCGTCGCCGCTCTCGCCGTGACCGCGCAGGGCGACGGGTCATGGCTGATTGACGCGGATGGCGAGCCCGTCGGCGGGGGGCTGCTTTGGCTGGATTCCCGTGCGGCCAGCCTGGCGGCGGACTATTTGAAAACCGACGCGTATCGAGAGCACTACGCCCGCACCGGCTCTGGCCTCAATGCCTGCATGGCCTCGGCACAGCTTGCATGGATGAAGCGCTGGCAGCCTGACCGTATCGCCCGGGCCGCCACCTGCTTTCACTGCAAGGACTGGCTCTATTTCAAGCTGACCGGCGCTCGCGTAACCGATCCGGCCGAAGGCAATTTCACCTTCGGCAATTACCGGACCCGGGAGTACGAACCGTCGATTCTGGAAGGCATGGGGATCGCCGACTGCTGGCGCCTGCTTCCGCCGATGATCGACGGCGTGAGCGAGACAGGCAAGCTGACGCCGTCCGCCGCCGCCGAGACGCTGCTGCCCGAGGGGCTGCCGGTGTCGCTCGCCTATATTGACGTGGTGTGCACCGGCCTCGGAGGCGGACTTTACGATCCCATAGCGGAGGTCGGGGTCTCGATCCTGGGCTCGACCGGAATGCACATGCGCTATGCTCCCACGCCTGATGACGTGCGGCTCAACGAAGACCGCTCGGGCTACACGATGTGCCTGCCGATCGGGCGCGCCTGCGCTTCGATGCAATCCAACATGGCGGCCACTCTCAATATCGATTGGCTGATGGACATGGCTCGCGAAGCCGCGGAAATGGCGGGCGCCAAGACGAGTTGCGCCGCGCTTCTTTCGGGCCTGGACGAGAGAGTGCTTGGGACCGACCCCGGCCAGGCGGTGTATCATCCTTATATTTTCGAGGCTGGCGAGCGCGGGCCTTTCCTCAATCCTGACGCGCGGGCTCAGTTCAGCGGCCTCTCGACACAAACAAGTTTCGCTGGCTTGGCCCGCGCGGTCTTTGAAGGCCTCGCTTTCGCGGCGCGAGACTGCTACCTCGCTTCGGGCTCGATCCCCAGCGAAGTCCGCTTAGGCGGAGGCGCCGCGCGGTCGAAGGCGATGCGGGCCATTCTCGCCGCAGTGCTCAACGCGAATGTGCGGACGCTGACGCGGGAGGAGCTTGGCGCCTCTGGCGCCGCAATGATGGGGGCGGTCAACGTCGGCGTCTTTCCGAATATGAATGCCTGCGCAGACGCATGGGTCGCTCCGTTTCTCGACAAGCTGACCGTGCCCGACCCGCAGCTCAGCGAATATTACGCGAAGCTTTACCCGATCTACCGAACCATCAGAACGGCCATGTCTCCGGCTTGGGATCATTTGGGCCGGCTGAGACAGGAGTACGCGGCTTGAGCAAAGAGTTCGAGCGCCGAAGGCCGATCATATCGATCATGGGCGACCGTTTCATGCTGCCGTCCATGTTCGAGCAGGCGATCCGCGAGAAGTGCGGAGAGACGCTTGAGATCCGATCGTATGAGATGCCATGGCCTGACGAACCAATGGAGCATGGCTACGCCGAGCCGGGAATGGAGGGCTTGAAGGAATATCAAGGGACGGCCGACGAGGTGGTGGCGCATATGGACGGCGCGGAGATCGCGGTCACCCATCTCGCGCCCTTTTCCGCCGGAGTGCTGGAACGGCTGCCTCAGTTGAAGCTGATTGCGGTCTCTCGTGGAGGCCCGGTCAATATCGATATGGCGGCGGCGCGCAAACGGAAGATTCGCGTCGTCAACACTCCAGGCCGGAACGCATCCGCCGTCGCCGAGTTCGCCATCGGCGCGATCCTTGCCGAGACTCGGCTCATTACCAAGGGGCACGAAAGCCTGCGTCGCGGCGAGTGGCGGGGCGATCTCTATCGCGCTGATCTCACCGGCGAGGAATTGTCGGAAATGACCGTCGGCGTGATCGGGTATGGGCATATAGGGACCAAGGTCGTGCGCATCCTTAAGGCGTTCGGGTGCCGCATCCTCCTTTGCGACCCTTATGTTCAGCTCTCGGCCGACGACTTGCGGGACGGAGTCGTGCAAGTCTCGCTCGATCGGCTTTTGCGTGAGAGCGACGTTGTGACGTTGCATGCTCGCGTGACGGATGAGACGCGCGGGTTCATCGGCAAAGAACAATTCGAACAGATGAAACGCGGCGCGTATTTTGTGAACACCGCCCGCGGGCCAATGGTTGACTACGACGCGCTCACTGAGGCGCTCAAGACGCGGCATTTGCGAGGCGCCGCCCTTGAAACTTTCGCGGTCGAGCCAGCGCCGCCCGATTTGGAATTGCTTCGGCTCGATAACGTCACTTTGACTCCTCATATCGCCGGGGCGTCGGTAAAGACCGTAAAGATCGCCGCCGCCGCTACGGCCGAAGAAGTTCGCCGATACCTCGCAGGCGAAGGTCCCCTTAATCCTTGTTGAGCCGCTCGCGTACGGAATGACCCGAGACCTTGGCCAGTTCGATCTGATTGTCGTTGGCGGCGGCGTCAACGGAGCCGGCATCGCTCGCGACGCTGTCGGCCGCGGCCTCTCGGTGCTGCTCTGCGAGAAGGACGATCTGGCGCAGGGGACCTCCTCCCGGTCGGGTAAGCTCGTTCACGGCGGGTTGCGCTATCTCGAATATTACGAGTTTCGGCTCGTCCGCGAGGCGCTGATCGAGCGCGAGGTCCTGCTCCGCGCGGCGCCTCACATCATCTGGCCGATGCGGTTCGTCCTGCCTCATAGCCCGGAGCAACGTCCGGCCTGGATGGTGCGGGCGGGCCTCTTTCTCTACGATCACTTGGGCGGGCGCAAAATCTTAGCCCCGACACGAAGCCTCGACCTCGCAAAGGCGCCTGAAGGCGAGCCCCTGCGCAAGAATTTCAGCCGCGCGTTTGAATATTCAGACTGCTGGGTGGACGACGCGCGACTGGTCGTCCTGAACGCATTGGACGTTCGCAAAAGTGGCGGCGTGGTGTTGACGAGGACGCCGCTCACGTCAGCGCGGCGCGTGGCCGACACATGGCGCGTTGATTTGCGAAGCGCGAGAGACGGGAACACGCTTCAGGCGACGGCAAAGATTCTTGTCAACGCCGCCGGCCCTTGGGTCGAGGAGGTTCTGCATCGGGCAGGCCGCAACGCCGCGAGTCGTGTCCGGCTCGTCAAGGGCAGTCATATTGTCACACGTAAATTCTGGAGCGGCGATCAAGCCTATCTGCTTCAGAACAGCGACAAGCGCGTGATTTTCGTCAATCCGTATGAGGGCGACCTCGCCTTGATCGGAACCACGGACATCCCGTTCGAGGGGAGGCCTGAAGACGTGCGCATCGAGAAGAGCGAAGTCGAGTATCTCCTCTCCGTCGTCGACCGTTACTTCACGAGCGCGCCCAAGATTGGCGAGGTCGTCGACTCGTTTTCCGGCGTACGTCCGCTGTTCGACGACAAATCGGCCAATCCGAGCGCGGTCACGCGCGACTATGTCTTCGATGTCGAGGCGCCGACGGGACAAGCCCCGATGCTCTCCGTCTTTGGCGGCAAGATCACCACTTACCGCAGGCTTGCCGAGCATGCGCTGGAAAAACTTTCTCCCTACCTGCCGCAGATGAGGGGCGCATGGACGGAGCGCGCCGCATTGCCGGGAGGAGACATTCCTGGCGCTGACTTCTCTCTCTTTCTTGAGGAACTGCGGCGGCGGCGTCCGTGGCTCCCGCAGGACGTCGCGCACGGCTATGCCCGGCGATACGGCACGAGGGTCGATAACTTGCTGAATGGCGCCAAGTCGATCAGCGACCTCGGGCGTTCTTTCGGCGGGACGCTTTACGAGCGCGAAGCCCGCTTCCTCAGCGAGGAGGAGTGGGCGACCGACGCCGAAGATATTCTCGAGCGGCGAACGAAACATGCCTTGCATCTTACGCAAAAGGAGCGCGGAGAGTTTACGGCCTGGTTTCAAATGCTGACGCCGCAGCCCGTCTGATGACTTCCACACATATCGATGACCTTGAGTTTCAAGCGCTGCGGAAGCTGTCCGCCGCGCTCGGCGCTGATCCGTTGCGGAGTCAAGGCGCTGGCGGCAATACGTCGATCAAACGAGACGGCGTCATGTGGATCAAGGCGTCGGGAACTTGGCTCGCCGACGCCCTCGCGCACGACATCATGACCCCGGTGCGCCTCGAGCCCTTACGAAAAGCCATTGCCGATGAAGATCCCCGCGCGGCAGCGGCGATCGATTTTGTGGATTCTGCCGCCAATCCAGGCGGCCTCCGGCCTTCGATCGAGACCAGCGTGCACGCAATCATGTCCTGGCCGGTCGTCGTCCATATCCATTGCGTGAACACGATCGCGCTCGGCGTTCGACGAGACGGCGAAGCTCTTGTGCGCGGACGCTTGAGGCCACATGCGGATGTCGCGCTCGCCTTCGTCCCATATCGCAAGCCGGGCTTGCCGCTCGCCCATGCGATCGTGGAACGGCTGACGAAGCACACGAACACTTTCGTTCTCGCCAATCACGGCCTCGTCGTTGCCGGCGACACGGTCGCGGAAGTCGCTGATCGCATCAATCGCGTATGCGCAGCGCTTTCCGCGCCGGCGCGCGCAGCGCCACAAGCGGATATCGAAACGCTCGCCTCGATCGTCGAAGGCGCCGGCTATCGTTTGCCGCAAGATCCCGCCGTCCACGCTGTCGCGCTCGATCCGAAAAGCCTTGCAATCGCGCGGCTCGGCTCACTTTATCCTGACCATGTGGTGTTCCTTGGGCCGGGTCTCATGGAAGCTTCGGTCGACGGCGGCCGTCTTCATGCGCGGGCCGAAGGTCGCCGGCCTCCGCTCATGATGGCGTTGCCCGGTCTCGGCGTGGTTCTCCATCGTTCGACGTCGAAGAACGCGGAAGCGATGGCGCGGTGTCTTGCTGATGTCGCCGCCCGCATTCCCGACGAGGCGCCGATCCGCGTGCTGACCAGCGCCGAAGAGCAGGAGCTCATGAACTGGGAAGCGGAAACCTATCGCCAATCGATCGGACGATAAGGGCCATGGGTTCGATGGGCGCGCGGGTGATCGGAATTGATGTCGGCACGTCGGGCGTGCGTGCGGCCGCGCTTGCAGGTGACGGCGCGACTGTGGGTTCGGCAGCCGTTGCAATGGCGACTTTCGGCGACGCAACCGCTCCCGCCACATGGTGGAATTGCGTTCGCGCGGTCATCTCCGAGCTGGCCTCATCGTGCGACTTGAGCGGGGTGCGCGGGCTCGCCGTGGACGGGACCTCCGGCACGATGCTGGCCGTGGACCGGTTCGGAGAGCCGGTAGGGCCGGCGCGTATGTATGATGAGCCCTGCGACGACGAGACCGTGATCCGAGCGATCGCGCAGCACGCGCCCGCCGAAAGCGCGGCTCGCGGAGCTACGTCCGCGCTAGCGCGAGTTTTGATGATGCAGGGCCAGCCAGGGGTTCGCCACATGCTGCACCAGGCCGACTGGATCAGCGGAAAGCTGAGTGGCAGGTTCGACCGCAGCGACTGGAACAACGCGCTGAAGACAGGCTACGACCCGGTCGCCGCCCGATGGCCTGACTGGATCGGGCGGACGGGCGCGGATCTCGGAAAATTGCCCCTCGTTCTGGAGCCCGGCGCTCCCAATTGGTCAGGTCAGCCCAGAAGCCGTGGGTCTTGGCGTGCCCGCCTCCGCGATCGTGCATGCGGGAACGACGGATGGCTGCGCCTCGTTTCTTGCGACCGGCGCCTCGGAGGCCGGCGACGGAGTGACCGCGCTAGGATCGACCCTCGTCGTCAAGCTTCTGAGCGACCACCCGATCTTCGCTCCGCACTTCGGAATTTACAGCCATCGGATTGGCTCTACGTGGCTTGCCGGCGGCGCCTCGAATACGGGCGGCAAGGTCATCGAACAGTTCTTTCCGCGCGACCGTCTTGCAGAGCTGTCTGCGGGCTTGCATCCGGAGAAGCCAACTGGCCTGAGCTATTATCCGCTTCCGAAGCCGGGCGAACGCTTCCCCATCAACGACCCTAAGCTTCCGCCGCAGCTCGAACCTAGGCCCAAAGACGACGCAACATTCCTTCAGGCCATCCTTGAAGGCGTTGCCGAGGTCGAAGCGCTGGCCTATCGCAAACTCGCCAAACTTGGAGCGCCGCCTCTGCGCTCTGTCCGCACCGTCGGTGGCGGAGCCGCAAACTCCGCCTGGACGAAGATTAGGGAGCGCAAGTTGGGAGCGCCTTTCAAACGTGCCGAGTTCTCAAGACGCCTGTGCAGGAGTGGCTCGTCTGGCGTTGCAAAGCCTTCGCAATTCCGAATGAGCGCTTTGTCTCGCTTTGTCGTCATCGCGTCTTCCTTCAAGGCGGTGTTCTTCGACCAATACGGCGTGCTGCACGATGGACGAAACTCTTATCCCGGCGCGAAGGACGCTCTCGCGGCGCTGAAATCGCGCGGCGTTAAAATCGTCGTCCTCTCAAACTCCGGACGCCCAGGCGCCGCCAACGCGGAGCGCATGACGTCATTAGGCTTCGAGCCCGAACTTTACGACTTCCTCGTGACTTCGGGCGATGTGGCGCGGACTCTGCTAAAGTGCGGACGCTTTCCAGCGCTGCTTTCTCCCGGAGCTCGTTGCTTCGTCATTTCGACCGGCGAAGATGACGAATTCGCTTCCGCGCTCGGCGTCGTCCTGACCGCTCATAGCGACGAGGCCGATCTCGTCGTCATCGCCGGCAGCCAAGCGGACAAGGTGTCGCTCGACGATTACCGCACGTCGCTCGCGCCAGCGGCTCGGCGCGGAACGCCCTGCATCTGCGTCAACCCAGACAAGCTCATGCTGACCGCGTCGGGCAACGCTCCCGGCGCTGGACGCATTGCCGAGATTTATGAGGAACTGGGCGGCGCCGTGACATGGGTTGGCAAGCCGTTTCCCGAGATCTATCGGGCGGCGGCGGAATTGTCCGAGGTTCAGAACCCGCGCGACATCCTCTGCGTCGGCGATAGCGTCGAACACGACATTGCCGGCGCCAATCGGTTCGGCGCCTTCGCCGCCCTCGTGAGGACGGGCATTCTCGCCGGCCTCTCCGATAAAGAGCTTGCCGCGGAAATCGGGCGACGCGAGGCGTTGCCGGACTACGTGATCCGAAATTTGGCGTCGTAAGGACGAAGAGCCATCCGAGGGCCTTGGGTCCCGCGCTTCCTCGCCCTGAGGCGGAGCGGTCTCTGTCCTCATGAGAAACGAAACTCGGGCGCGCTCGCGAGCCATTTCGTCGCAAATTGCGATGAAGGGTTTCCGCTTGACGACTTCGGGCGCCGCGAGGGCGCGGTATATCCTACTATAACAATACTGTTTTTGCTGACGCCCATACGGCTGGAAGCAAAAGGGGGAGGATGAAATGGCGTTCCGAAACTTACTGAGGTCTGCCGCCGCTGTCGCCTGTTTGAGCGTGCTGGCGGCGGGCATGGGTCTCGCGCCAGCCCGCGCGGACGATAAGATCTCCATCATCATGGGCGGCGGCCCGCTCTGGGATCCATTCTTCGGCGCGATGAAGAAGGGCGCCGACGACGCCGCGAAGGATCTTGGCGTTGACTATCAGTGGGTGACCGGCACCGATCCGAACAACTGGATGGCCGACTACGCCAAGTTGCTGAAGCAGTCGGCCAGCCGTCATCCCTCGGCGCTGGTGATCGGAAACTATTTCCCCGATTCTTTCGATCCCATCATCAAGGACATCACCGCGAGCGGGCTTCCGGTCATCATCTCCTTCGCCGGCGGCGCCTCCTGGAAGGAGGACGGCGCCTTGGGCTTCGTCGGCGTCAGCGGACGGGACCTTGGTAAGTCAGTGGCCGAACTGCAGATCAAGGCCGGCGCCAAGCACGCGCTCTGTTTCAACCATGTCCCCGCCAATTCGACGCTCGAGCAGATGTGCGCGGGCTACATGGACGCGTTCAAGGCCGCCGGCGATACGCCGAGGTTGGCGACCGTCGCGTTCTCGGACTCCTTCAACCCGACGCTCGTGACACAGGCGATCAAGGGGCAATTGCAGGCCGATCCGACGATCGACGCCATCTGGACGCTCGGCGCTGCGCAGGCGATCAACTCGGTCGACGCGATCGATCAGCTCGGCAAGGCCGGCAAGATCGCCAATGCCTCGCTTGGCCTCTCCGTCAACGCGCTGCAGGCGCTGCGCGATGGCAAACTCCAGCTGATCGCCGACATGCAGCCCTATCTCGACGGGTATTATGGGCTCGTCGCCGCCTATCAATACGTCAAATATGGAATGCTGCCGGCCGGGCAGATTTTGACCGGTCCGCTGATGATCACCAAGGACAACGTCGATCAGGTCCTTAAGATCAGCAAGCAATATCCGGGGGTGCGCGGGGCTTCTTGAGCCGCATGGGCGCTAAACGCATGGGTCGCACGAGTTCGCAGGCTTGCGCCCTCGTCGCGAATTGCGATGAACCCTTTCCAAGTGACGACTTCGGACGGCGCACCGCCGCAGTATACCGTTCGAAATAACATTGTTTTCGCTGGCGCCAGTGGGGCTCGGCGCGGAAAGGGAGGATGAAGATGTCGTTCCGAAAGTTACTGAAGACAGCGACAGCTCTTGCCTGTCTGAGCGCAGTGGCGGTCGGCGTTGGCCTCGCTTCGGCGCGAGCCGAGGATAAGATCAACATCATCATGGATGGCGGCCCGCTGTGGGATCCGTTTTTCGGCGCGATGAAGAAGGGCGGGGAAGACGCGGCTAAGGACCTCGGCGTCGACTTTCAATGGGTCACGAGCACCGATACGGCCAATTTCGACACCGACTACGCGAAACTTGTCAAACAGTCGGCGAGTCGTCACCCGTCGGCGCTGATCATCGGCAACTACTTTCCCCATGCCCTCGACCCGATCATCAAGGACATCACCGCCTCGGGCGAGCCAGTCTTCATTTTCCACGACGGCGGCGCTTCGTGGAAAGAGGACGGCGCGATCGGCTACATCGGCTTCGACTCCTACGCTCTCGGAAAAAAGGTCGCTGGTCTATCGATAAAGGCCGGCGCCAAGCACGGGCTTTGCGTGAACCATGTCCCTGGCAACGTGACTCTCGAAAATGAGTGCAAGGGCTACCAAGACGCGTTCAAGGAGGCGGGCGGCAGCGCGAAGCTGCTGATGATCCAGTTCTCGGACGCCTACAATCCGACGTTCGTGACTCAGGCGATCAAGGGGCAACTCCAGTCTGACCAGGCGATCGACGCGGTTTACACGATGGGCGCCGAGCAGGGACTCGCGGCGGCAGCGGCGATCGAGCAACTTGGCAAGAAGGACAAGATCGTCAACGGGTCGCTCGGCTTATCGGTGAATGCGCTCCAGGCGCTGCACGACGGCAAGATCCTCTTCATCGCCGATTTGCAGCCCTACCTCGACGGCTATTACGCCGTCGTCGAGGCCTATCAATACGCCAAGTACGGAATGCTGCCCGCCGGAGAGATTTGGACCGGCGCGCAGATCCTCACCAAGGACAACGCCGACAAGGTCCTCGACATCAACAAGAAGTTCCCGGGCGTTCGCGGCGCTTCCTGACACAAGGAAATCGACTTGGACGCGCCCTTCGCCGGGAAGCGCGTCCAAGCGTTTTTGAAGATGCAGAAACGAGCTTCGATTTCTCAAGGAGCGTCATGGCTTCGGTAGTGGACTCGACAGCCGAAAGAGTTGGCGACACGTCCAAACGCAATCGATGGTCGTTGGGCGGGATAGCCCGACGCCCGGAATTCGGCGCTGTCGTCGCGACCGCGCTCGTCTATCTTTTTTTCGCCATAACGACGCACGGCGCGGGTTTCGTGTCGATCGACGGGACCGCGGGCTGGCTCGACACATCTGCTGAGCTAGGCATTATCGCGATACCGGTCGGCGTTCTCATGATAGCCGGGGAGTTTGACCTTTCGGTCGGCTCCATCGTTGGGGCGTCGGCTGTCTTTCTCGCGATTGGCACCACAATCTTCAATGTGCCGTTCTGGCTGATGATCGCCATTGTGCTCCTTGGCGGCGCATGCGTCGGCCTTTTCAACGGGATCCTCACGGTTCGCACCGGCCTTCCATCCTTCATTGTGACGCTCGCGGCGAGCTTTTGCGTCGCTGGTGGTGCGACCGGTTTGGCGCGCTTGCTGACGAATACGACAAACATCTCGGTCAATCCGCCGCCCGACGTGCATTTGCTGTTCGGCTCAGCCTGGGGGCAGGCCAACGTCTCCATCCTTTGGTGGATCGCCGTGACGGCGGCGGCGGGCCTCGTCCTGTCGCGCACGGCTTTCGGCAACTGGATCTATGCGACGGGCGGCGATCCCGTCGCCGCACGCGGCGCCGGCGTGCCGACCAATCTAGTGAAGGTGATACTGTTCATAGCGACGGGCGTTGCGGCTGCCTTCGTTGGGGTCATCCAGGGTGTCGAATATCACTCCGGCAACGCGACCGCCGGCCTTGGCTACGTGTTCCAGTCGATCATTGTCGCGGTCGTCGGCGGCGTTCTCCTGGGCGGCGGATATGGCTCGGCGTTCGGCGTCTTCCTCGGCACGATGATCTACGGGATTATCAACGTCGGCATCTTCTACACCGGATGGAGCACGGACTGGGTGCAGCTTTTCCTTGGCGCTCTCTTGCTTTGCGCGGTGCTGGCCAACAGCTACTTCCGCCGCTTCGCCTTGAGCGCCCGGTAGGAGCATCTCGCCCATGACCGAGCCTCTCATCGAACTGCGCAACGTCAGCAAGCACTTCGCCGGAGTCAAGAGCGCTCACCGACGTTTCGATTGCCGTGCATCCGGGAGAAGTCGTCTGCTTGCTCGGAGACAACGGCGCAGGCAAGTCGACGCTGATCAAGATCCTGTCCGGGTTTCATCCGCCGAGCAGCGGGTCGATCTACCTCGACGGGCAGGAGACCCGCTTCGCCGACCCGCGCGACGCGCGCTCGCGCGGCATCGCCACCGTCCACCAGGAGGTCGGAACAATTCCGCTCATGAGCGTGGGGCGCAATTTCTTCCTCGGCGCGGAGCTGAAAAAGGGACGACGCGCCGTTCCGCTGGCTCGACACCGAGCGATGCAACAGCATCGCGCTCGAGCAGATACGGAAATTCGGCATCACCCGAGTGCGTGACGGCGAGCAGCTGGTTGGCACCTTGTCCGGCGGCGAGCGCCAGGTTATCGCGATCGGCAGAGCGATGTATTTCGGCGCGAAAGTGCTGATTCTCGATGAGCCGACCTCGGCGCTTGGCGTCAAGGAGGCGTCGACCGTCCTGCGGTTTATCAATCACGCCAAGAGCCAGGGCGTGGGCGTCGTCTTCATCACGCATAACGCGCATCACGCAATGTCCGCCGGCGACTATTTTGTTGTGCTGATCCAGGGACAGGTCGCCGCTCGCTTCCGGCGGGGGGAGAAGAGCAGCGTCGAGGTCCTTTCGCTCATGGCCGGGGGCGAGCAGATAGAAGATGTCGCCGGCGAGTTCGCCCATCTTGGCGAAAGTGACGTGACGGCGCGGCCTGCGGCGCAGGGCTGAACCGTCGATTGCGGGCGCGCACGGACTAATAGGGAAAGCGACCCATGGGCATGAGCGAGCGCATCGATCGCGTTCTGGACGATCTCGTCAAATCCGGCGCCGCGCCCGGCGTGGCGGCGATCGTCGTCAACGACAAGGGTCCACTCTATCAGGGCGTCGCCGGGACGAAGGGCGTGGGCCGCAGCGAGCCCATGACGCTCGACACGGTGTTCTGGTACGCCTCGATGACGAAGGCGCTCGTCGCCGCCGGCGCCATGCAGCTCATCGAGCAGGGACGACTCAAGCTCGATGAACCGGCAAGCAACGTCCTGCCGGAGCTTTCGTCAGTGCAGGTGCTCGACGGCTTCGAAGCGGACGGAACGCCGAAACTGAGACCCGCCAAGCGGCCGATCACGCCGCGCCAACTGCTGACGCACACCGCTGGCTTTGGATACAACTGGGCGAACGGCGTCATCCTCCGTTATCTGGAAAAATACGAGCTTCCCGATCTCATTCATTGCAAGCGGCGTTCGCTTGATCAGCCGCTGCTCGCCGACCCCGGCGATCGATGGGAATATGGCATCAGCATCGATTGGATCGGGCAGTTGATCGAAGCGGTCAGCGGCCAGTCGCTGCGCGACTACCTGCGCAAGAACCTGTTCGATCCGCTCGGAATGGACCATACAGATTTCATCCAGACAGCCGAGCAGAAGGCGCGCCGCGCAACGGTTCACCAAAAGCATCCGGACGGAACCGTTGTTCCGATAACCGATCATGAGGTCGCGCAGGATCCTGAATTCTTCATGGGCGGCGGCGGGCTCTGTGGCCTGCCGGCGGACTACGCCGCATTCATCCAGATGATGCTTGCCCGCGGCAAGTCGAAGCGCGGAGAGGCCGTGCTGAAGCCGGAGACGGTGGCGCTCATGGGACAAAACCATATTGCGCCGCTCGAGGCCGGAGTGATCAAGATCGCAATGCCCAATCTGTCGCACGATGTGGATTTCTTTCCCGGACAGCGCCAGGGCTGGGGCCTGAGTTTCCTTATCAATCTCGAGCGCTCGCCCGAAGGGCGCAGTCCGGGCAGCTTGAGCTGGGGCGGCCTCGCGAATACCTATTTCTGGATCGATCCTACAGCGAAGATCGGCGGCCTCATCATGACGCAGGTGATCCCGTTCGCGGATCCTACGATCTTGAAGGCTTACCGAGCGTTTGAACGGACGGTTTATGAGGAGCTCGCGGGGGCGAGGGCGGCCTAGCGAAGCCAAGGACAGGTCGTCGCGATCTGCGATGCGCCTGTTCTGAATTGCGACTTAGCGACAACGCTTAACCCTTTATAACGTCGGTTGCATCGCGCCGAGGAACGCGTCTGTGGACTTTTGACTGCGCGACGAATTCAATCCGAACCAACGAGTGGATGACAAGAATGAAGATCGCAGTCCTTCCCGGCGACGGAATCGGCAAGGAGGTCACCGCGCAAGCCGTTAGAGTTCTGGAAGCAACTCTGGGCAACTCAGTTTCGTACGAACTCAAGGAAGGGCCGATCGGCGGAGCCGGGCAGGAAACCGTCGGCGATGCATTGCCGCCAGAAACCCTGAAACTCGCGCAAGCCTCGGATGCGATCCTTCTCGGAGGCGCGGGCGTCGTCGAAGACGAGAAGAGGCCGCCAAGCGAGGGGGCAGGGAATGGGCTTTTGCGCTTGCGCAAGGCGCTCACGCTGTTCGCCAATTACCGACCGATCTTCCTCTTTCCGGAGCTTGAGGAGGCTTCCTCGCTCAAGCGGTCGGTCGTGAGCGGCGTCGACATTCTCATGCTGCGGGAACTCAACGGCGACCTTTATTTCGGCGAGCCGCGCGGGATCAAGACAAACGCCGCGGGCGAGCGCGAAGGCTTCAATACGATGCGCTATTCCGAGTCGGAAATCGAACGCATCATGCATGTCGCGTTTCGAGAGGCCCGCCGGAGACGCCGCAAGGTTTGCTCCGTCGACAAATCGAATGTGCTTGAGACGATGGCGCTCTGGCGAGAGGTCGCGACGCGCGTCGGAAAGTCTTATCCCGACGTCGAGCTCACCCACCTCTATGTCGACGCGGCTGTCATGCACCTCGTGCGCGATCCTCGTCAGTTCGACGTCATGGTCATGGGCAATGTGTTCGGCGACATTCTCTCCGACGCCGCGGCGATGCTTACCGGCTCAATCGGCATGCTTCCCTCGGCCTCCCTTGGCGACAACAAGAAGGGGCTTTACGAACCGGTCCATGGAACCGCGCCTGACATTGCAGGCAAGAATATCGCCAATCCGCTCGCTGCGATTCTGTCCGCCGCGATGATGCTTCGTCACTCCTTCGACATGGAGGAGCACGCGAAGAGGATCGAAAACGCCGTCCGCGGGGTGCTCGCTGAGGGCTATAGAACCGCCGACATCATGCAAGAGGGCGGCAAGAAGGTTGGCACCGACGCGATGGGTGAAGCGGTGGTGAAGGCGGTGCGGGCGAGCGCTTGATTCCGGGCGGCGCTATCCGCCGCGCGAACGCGTTGCGGCGCCGGCAAAGTTGACCACCCGCACGGGGCGGTCGGAGTCTTTTGAACTGAGATGTTCCACGAGCATCCGGACGGGAGGCGGCTGCGAGGCCGGATCACGCACGCATATCTTCCAGTTGCGCGTCGCCCATTCCTCATCAAGCGGCACGGCTGTCACTTGTCCTCCGGCGACATAGCGCTTGGCGCAACGCTCGGGAACAAGACCAACGCCGAGGCTGGCCTCGACCATGCTGCAGACCGTCTCGAAGCCGTTGACGCGTATCCGCATCTTGAGCGCCAGATTACGCTCGCTGACTGCTTTCATGACCAGCGAATCGAGGAAGCTGCCCTTTTGCGGGCCAACGAGGTCGAATTCTGCAAGCTCGGCGAATTTGACCTTTTTGCGCTCGGCGAGGGGATGTCCGACCGGCATGATCGCCAGAAGCTTATCGGACCGGTAGGGGAGAACCTGAAGCCCGGCCGCGGGAAGATACCCGCCGAAAATGCCGATGTCCGCCGCATTCTCGGCGACCGAGCGAACGACTTGCTGGCTTGTGCCCTCTTCGAGGTCGACGCGGATCGCCGTGTGGATCGCGAGGAAGTTGGCGAGGTCGCGGGGAAGATGCTGCAATATCGTCGATACGCTCGCGTGAATTCGGACCCGGCCGCAAAGACCCGTCGCATGCTCTGCGAGTTCGGATTCCATTTGTTGCAGGTCGCGCATGATGACTCGCGCGTGCCGCAAAAGCGCTTGCGCTGAGGCGGTCGGCTCGAGACCTTTGGTCGTCCGATGAAAGAGCGGCGCCTTCACAAGGTCTTCAAGGTCAGAAATTCGCTTGCTGACCGCGGAGGCTGCAATGTGCTCGCGGGCGGCCGCGCGAGAAATGCTTTTGCTTTCGCAGACTGCGATGAACAACTTCAAGGATAACAGATCAAAACGCATCAGCAGACATTCTGACAATAACCGCTAAGGCGGCCCAAATAGCCCGCAGATCGCCGCGCGCCTTCGGGGTGGATCGCTTGACAACTAACACCTTACATCCAAAGACCGCGCTACAAAAGCGTGTCCGCAGCATTAAGTATTTGTTAGATATGGCGTTGCGGAACGACACGGCGTTGAGATGCGTCGCGAAACGCGATGATAGATTGTCCAAGTACGATTTCGGCCGTCGTTACCGGGCTCCTATATGAATTGCACGCCGACCGGCTATTTGGAAGGGAGAATCCTTGTGACAGCCGCGACGGCTCAGACAATGTTCGAGAAAATCTGGACCCGCCACCGCATCCTTGAGCGGTCGGACGGCCAGACGTTGCTTTATATCGATCGCCATCTCATCCACGACGGCTATGCCCCGGCCTTCGAATTTTTGACTGCGCGTGGTCTCAAGCCGCATGCGCCGTCGCAGATTTTTGCGACGCCAGACCACTACGTGCCGACCGATACGCGCGAGGCTTCGCAAATTCCCGACGCCGAGCGGCGGTACATGGTCGAGTCCCTCGCCCAGTACACCTCGGACTTCGGCGTTCAGATGTTCGGCCTGAAGGATCAGCGTCATGGAATCGTCCACGTCGTCGGTCCCGAGCAGGGCATTAGCCAGCCTGGGATGATCGTGGTCTGCGCCGATAGCCATACATCGACGCATGGCGCCGTTGGCGCGCTCGCTTTCGGGCTGGGAATGACCGAAGCGAACCACATCCTGGCGACTCAGACGCTTTGGCAGCGCAGGCCAAAGACGATGCGCATATCGGTCGACGGGCCGCTCGCGCCCGGCGTCAGCGCCAAAGACGTCATTCTCGCCATCATTGGCCGCATCGGCACGGCCGGCGCGACCGGACACGTCATCGAATATGCCGGTTCGGCGATCTCCGGCCTGACAATGGAAGGCCGTCTCACCGTCTGCAACATGTCGATCGAGGCTGGCGCGCGCGCCGGCATGGTTGCGCCAGACGACGCCACCTTTTCTTATCTCGCGGGCCGTCCATATGCGCCCAAAGGCGAGGAATGGGACCGCGCGCTTGTCCGTTGGCGCAAGCTCCCGAGCGACCCTGAGGCCAAGTTCGACAGCGAGGTCAGTCTCGACGGATCCGAAATCGCCCCGATGGTGACATGGGGCACGAGCCCGCAGGATGTCGCCCCGATCGATAGCTTGGTTCCGGATCCCGCCGGCGCGCCCAACCCCGAACGGCGCGAAAGCATGGAACGCGCGCTCAAATATATGGACCTCAAGCCTGGCGACAGGCTCGACTCCGTCGCTGTCGATCGCGTCTTCATTGGCTCCTGCACAAACGGGCGGATCGAGGACCTGCGCGCCGCGGCGACGGTCGTGGCGGGCCGCAAGGTGAGCGAAAACGTGCGCGGTTGGGTCGTTCCAGGGTCCGGACTGGTGAAAGCGCAGGCCGAGGCGGAGGGCCTCGACGCAATATTCAAACAGGCCGGATTCGAGTGGCGCGAGGCTGGCTGCTCGATGTGCCTAGGCACGAATGGTGAAACGGTAGGCGAGTTCGAACGATGCGCCTCGACCTCGAACCGTAATTTCGTTGGCAGGCAGGGAAGAAACGCCCGCACCCACTTGCTGAGCCCCCAGATGGCCGCCGCGGCTGCGGTCGCAGGCCATCTGGCTGACGTGCGCAAGATGCTTCCCGGGGGATGAGGTGAGGGCGTTCAAGAGTTCTCGAATCGGCGGCGGCTCCCTTCTTTCAGCCAAATATCGACACAGACCAGATCATTCCCGCCCGCTTTCTGCCGAAGCCTCGCAGCGGCGGCTTCGGCCAGTATCTCTTTCACGACCTCCGGTTCGACTCGAATGGAGCCGAACGACCCGAGTTCGTGCTGAACCAGCCCTGCCATCGCGGCGCGCGCGTCGTCGTCGCCAACGTCAATTTTGGTTGCGGTTCGTCGCGCGAGAACGCTGTCTGGGCGCTGCATGACTATGGCGTTGAAGTTGTCATCGCGCCGAGTTTTGGCGACATTTTCTACAACAACTGCGTCAAAAACGGTCTTCTCCCGGTCCGGCTCCCGGAGGCGGTCGTCACCGACCTCTTGGCGCGCATCGCCGAAACACCGGATCTGGCGATCCAAGTCGACCTCGAAACCCAGACCGTCGCGCTGCCCGACGGCTCGACGCACTCATTCGAAATCGACTCATTCGCCAAATATTGCCTGATGAACGGCTTCGACGAGCTCGATTACACCTTGTCCCATCGCGACGAAATCGACGCATTCATCAACCGGTACGGACGCGAGAACGACTGAGGCGTTGGCCCTGGCCGATTTGCGTCGCCAATCGCGAGGAGCGCATGCCGAATTACGTCTTTGAGATTTGCGCGCGAGCGATAGATTCCGCCGCGCCGCTGGACCAGAATGAACGACGGCCGCCGCGCTATGGCGTACGGCAAGACCTACGAGGAGCCTGAGGAGCCATGCAATCGGCGATCTTCGAAAACGCGCGCATTCTCGACGGCTCGAGCGACGAGGGCGAGCATGACCGCTTTGTCCGTGTGGCGGACGGCCTCATCAAGGAGATTTCGGACAAGCCGATAAAGGACTCCTCCGCCCACCGCATCGATCTGCGCGGCAAGACCCTTATGCCAGGCCTCATCGACTGTCACACCCATATCGTGTCGCCGCTCCCCGACCCTGCTGATAACGCGCGGCTGCCCGATTCGCTGATCGCTTTGCACGCCGCGCGGATCATGAAGCAGATGCTTCTGCGCGGGTTCACCTCGATCCGTGACCTCGGCGGCGCCGACATTGGCTTCCAGCGCGCGGTCGATCAGAAGATCATCGAAGGACCGCGTCTCTTCATCTGTGGCAAGGCGTTCGTCCAGACCGGCGGTCATACCGACGTTCGTCAGGCCTTTGACGGGAGCGACGTCGAAACGCTCAATCGCCGCTTAGGCTCGGTCAGCCGCGTCGTCGATGGTGTCGAGGCCGTGCGCTTCGCCGTGCGCGAAGAGCTGCGCAACGGCGCCCAGTACATCAAGGTTATGGCGGCCGGCGGCGCGGCCTCGGGCAAGTTCCCCATCAAACGGCTTGGCTTTTCGCGGGACGAGTTGGCGACGTTCGTCGAGGAAGCCGACAAGGCGCAGACCTACGTCTGCGGTCATCTCTATTCAGACGAGGCGGTGCGCCGCGCCGTCGAAATCGGCTTCCAGTCGGTCGAGCATGCGACGCTCGTCGAGCCGGCCACCGCGAAGCTGATGGCGGAGAAGGACGTCATCGTCACCCCGACGATCATCGCTTACGAATCGCAAAAGACCGAAGAGAAGGCCTTGCACCTCGATCCTGGCTTCTCTTCGCGGCTCGACTACGTGATCAAGAAGAGCCCGGAATCGCTCGAGATCATGCACAAGGCCGGCGTCAAGATGGCGTACGGCACCGATCTGCTCGGCTTCCTGCACAAGTACCAAGGCCACGAATTCGTCATCCGCGGCCGCACGCTGCCGGCGATCGACGTGATCCGCTCGGCCACCTTGAACGCGGCCGAGCTCATCAGGATGAGCGGAAAAGTTGGGACTGTCGCGGTCGGCGCATACGCCGATCTCATCGTCGTCGAGAAGGATCCGCTCAAGGATCTCTCGGCGCTCGATGAGGAAGGGCGTTACATCCCGCTTGTGATGAAGGACGGCGACTTCATCAAGAACGTGCTGAACTAAACGCCGGACAGGGCTCCGGAAGTTTTCACCCGTAACGACCGCCGTCCTCCTCCCAGCGGCGGTCGCAGCGCCCGCTCCGGCCGGTCATCGGCGGCGCGGGCGCACCCTTTTACTCCTCATATGTTCTGTGAAATCGAATCCGTTTGGGTTTTCTTGGCGCTGAGCCGTTTTGCCACGAAAACCCCGATTTATCGCTATTGGATTTTCTTGGATTTCCTTGGATTCTCTCGTCCGAATCGAGACTTATCAATGGGTTACGCGCGATTTTCGCGGGAAGAATTTTCGCGTGCCCTCCCCGGCGTTGAGAGCCTCCGGCACGGGAGCACACGGTCGAGGCCATGCGGAAGCTCAGGATTGTTCATAGGCCAAGCTTAGCCCAATTTCCGATTTTCTGCAATCAATTGCCGTCCGAGCCGTTGCCTTTCGGCCGCCTCGATCCAAAAGCAACCCACTCGAGGCGCTACCGCATCTTCGAGAATGGCTTGGCGAGCTGCGGCCAGGCGGCCGGCGCGTGCGGCTGAGCCGCCGGGTCTGTCCCCAGGCTCTCGTCCCATTCGACTGCGATGAAGCGTTGTCCGGTGACCGCTCCGCCGGCTTCGGTGAACAGACCGAGCATTGGCGGGGACATGACATCGGGAGAAATGAGCGCGCTGCGGTCGTCGCCGAGCACCATGGCCGTGTCCACCGGCCCGCCAGGCAGAACAACGTTGACAGTGATGCCGCTTCCCTCGAGCTGACGCGACAGAATCAGCGACCAGGCCTCCAGCGCCGCCTTCGTAGGCCCGTAGGGAACGAAGCCTTTTCGCATCATTGTCAGGATGCTGGTCGAGACGTTGATGACCCGCCCCCATTTCTGCTTGCGAAAGATCGGCACGACCGATCGCGTCATGAAGAATGCGCCGTTCACGTTGACCGCAAAGAAGCGTCGCCAGAGGTCGTCGGGCACGTCTTCGATCTGCAAATGCTCGTCGTCGTAATCGTCCGCGACGGCGTTCATGCCGAGTGCAGCGTTGTTGACGAGAATGTGCACGGTTCCCAGTCGCTCCACGACCGCCGCGACTTGCCGGTGGCAATTCTCTGGGTCTGAGACGTCAATTCGGAGACCCATGACACTCGCGTCCCCGTGCTTGTCCTGCAGCGCGCGGACCCCCTTCTCGTCGATGTCCAGCGCCGCCACCCGCAGGCCTTGCTTGACGAAAGCGCCGACAAGGGCTTTTCCGATTCCCCCCGCAGCCCCCGTCACAATGGCTACTTTTCCGGCGATCCCTGGATAAGCCACGTGTTTTCGCGCCCTCTCTTGAGTTCCCTCCGCCTGTCGGAGCGGAGGCGTCCTGTCTAGCAGCCGCCCTCAGCGAGGCGAATTCGTAACGCGGAAGCGCGCCATCGCGAACCGCGAGGCGCAGCCTCGGAATCACGCAGCCCCGCGCAAGAGCCCTAGCAACTCGCGATGCATGATTTCATTGCCGCAGCAGATCGAACCAGTCTCCAGGAAGTTGGGCTCGCCGTCGGCGCCGGTAACGAAGCCTCCGGCTTCACGAATGAGGAGCGAACCCGCCGCAATGTCCCAGGAGTTCAGGCCGCGCTCCCAGAAGGCGTCGAACCGGCCGGCCGCGACATAAGCGAGATCGAGCGCGGCGCAGCCCATCCGCCGCACGTTGACGACGCGCGTCATCACGGCCGCGAGCTCCGACTTGAATCGCGGATGCTGCGCCACCTTGCCGAGGTGCGGAATGCCGCAGCCGAAGATCGCCTGCGACAGGTCGCTGCGTCCTGCGACTCGCAGCCGGCGATTGCGGCCATACGCGCCCTGACCCTTCTCGGTCACGTACATGTCGTCGTCCGCGGGATTGTATATGACGCCAGCGACAATCTGGCCTTCGCGCTCGAGCGCAATTGAAATCGCGAACAAGGGAATCGCATGCAGGAAGTTGGTCGTCGCATCCAAGGGATCGATATGCCAGGTGTGGCTCTTGTCGGCGCCCTCGACCCGTCCGCTCTCCTCGAGGACGAAGCCGTAGCCCGGACGCGCCTTGGCGAGCTCCTCATAGAGGCTCTTCTCCGCGCGCTTGTCCGCAAGACTGACAAAGTCGCCCGGCCCCTTCATCGACACTTGCAGCTCGCTGACTTCGCCGAAATCGCGCTTGAGCCCGCGGCCCGCCTTGATCGCGGCGCTGGTCATCACGGTCATCAAAGCAGAGCGGATCATCGAACTTCGTCCATCGGGCGAGAAGAGCGGGGAGAGGTTTATGGAAGGCCCCGCGTCGAGGCAACCCGCGGCAGCGTCTCAGTAGATGTACGGCAAGAGGCGCCAGGTGCGGGTCCGGTAGGCGTCGTATTCGGCGCCGAAGGTCTCGCCGAGCAGCCGCTCCTCAGATTCGATGCGCGCCAGCACAACGACGAGGTTCAATACGGCGAGAATGACGCCGACGCCAGAACGGAAGGCAAGCGCCCAGCCAAGCGAAAGCACAAAGAGACCGAGGTAGCTTGGATGGCGAATGATTCCGTAGAGCCCGCTGGTGACCAGTCGGTGTCCGGGTTGGATCGCAACCAGGCCGCTGAAGCGCCGCCCCAGGATAAAGACCGGCGCGATGCGAAGAACGCCGCCGATTGTGTAAAGAACAACGCCGAGCCAGCGAATACCGTCGCCGCCGAAGGTCAAAAAATCAATCCGATCCGTATAGGCCGGCAGGTAGGCGCCGAGGAGACCGAGGGCGCCGAGAGCTGCGATCACCCAACGATTGGATCGATCCTCCTTGACGCCCGAGCCGACATGGCCCTCGCTGAACAGCGACGCAATTCCGAGCGCG
Organism: uncultured Alphaproteobacteria bacterium; assembly: GCA_963725195.1. Classification (GTDB taxonomy): domain Bacteria; phylum Pseudomonadota; class Alphaproteobacteria; order Rhizobiales; family Beijerinckiaceae; genus Roseiarcus. Next base: position 273,039 of record CAVRXX010000010.1, read on the forward strand.
ATCGTGACAACGGTGATCGCGATCAGGGGCGGATAGGAAAAGAACCGGCCGACGCCGCCTGCGCCGACAATAGCCAGCCCCAGATAGGCGATGACGCTCAAAATTGTGAAGACGGCGAGCCGCGGTTTCGTCATGGCCCATCCCTCGTAACTCCCAAGGTGAGCGCCTGGAACGGCTACGCCCACGGACCTCATGCTGAGGAGCCCGCAAAGCGGGCGTCTCGAAGCAGGCTCCAGCTCTCGCCGACGTCAGCGCGCACGGGAGCGTCCTTCGAGACGCGCCTTCGGCGCTCCTCAGCACGAGGGGGGTTGGGAGTCACCGACCCTCCTGCCTGCGCTTTGCTTGGCGCAGCGACGACGAGATGCGCAGCCTACACGCACGCCCCGTTCATCACGACGATTCACGCTTGCCAAAACAAGCGGAGCAGATGATTCGTTGCCTCATGTTTGTGGCGGCCGAGCGGCGGGCCCAGGGGAAGGCATTGGTTCATGAAGTCTGACATCGAAATTGCGCGCGCTGCGCGCTTGAAGCCGATCACAGCGATCGCCGAGACGATCGGCGCGCCCGAATCCGCCTTGCGTCCGTTCGGCCGTTTCATCGCCAAGCTCGAGTATGATTTTCTCGGGAGTCTCTCGAACCGACCGGAGGGCAAGCTCGTTCTTGTCACGGCGATCAGCCCAACGCCTGCGGGCGAGGGCAAGACGACAACCACCATTGGCCTCGGCGACGCGCTCAACCGCATCGGCAGGCGGACAATGATCTGTCTGCGCGAGCCATCGCTTGGGCCCTGCTTCGGCGTGAAGGGGGGCGCGACCGGCGGAGGCTACGCCCAGGTTGCGCCCATGGACGAGATCAACCTCCATTTCACTGGCGATTTCCACGCCATCACATCGGCGCACAATCTGCTCGCGGCGATGGTCGACAATCACATGTACTGGGGCAACGCCCTCCGTCTCGATCAACGGCGGGTCGCCTGGCGGCGCGCGCTCGATATGAACGACCGGGCGCTGCGCGAGATCGTTGTCGGGCTTGGGCCAGGCAACGGCTTTCCCCGCGAGGACGGTTTCGACATTACCGTCGCCTCGGAGGTTATGGCGGCGTTCTGCCTTGCAACCAGCCTTGAGGAGCTCGAAGAGCGGCTCGGCCGCATGGTCGTCGCCTGGGCCAGGGACAAGCGGCCGATCGCCGCCTCCGATCTCAAAGCGCCCGGCGCGATGACTGCGCTCCTCAAGGAGGCGCTCAAGCCCAATCTTGTGCAAACGCTGGAAGCTTCGCCCGCGCTGGTGCATGGCGGTCCGTTCGCCAACATCGCCCACGGCTGCAATTCCGTGATGGCGACGCGGGCGGCGCTGAAACTCGCCGACTACGTGGTCACCGAAGCAGGCTTCGGCGCGGATCTCGGCGCTGAGAAATTCTTCGATATCAAATGCCGCAAGGCTGGACTCAAGCCCGCCGCCGCGGTGCTCGTCGCCACGGTGCGCGCGCTTAAAATGCATGGCGGGGTCGCCAAGGATGCGCTGGCGACAGAAAACCTTTCCGCGCTCGAAGCAGGCCTCGCGAACCTCGCCCGGCATATCGTCAATCTGCGGAAGTTCGGCTTGCCGGTGGTCGTCGCAATCAATCGGTTTGACAGCGACACGAAGGCCGAACTCGAATTTGTCGAGGACATTGTGGCGCGCGAATTCGCAGTCAAGACCGTCGTGTGCGACCACTGGGCGCGAGGCGGAGCCGGAGCCGAAGATCTCGCCCGGGTCGTCGCTGCTCTTGCGGATTCTGGCGAAGCCAGGTTTCAGCCGCTGTACCCCGATGAGATGAGCTTGTGGGAGAAGACGCGGACAATCGCGCGAGAGATTTATGGCGCCGCCGACATCGCGGCGGAGGCGTCCGTGCGAACGAAATTTGACGAGCTCGAAGCCGCGGGCTGGGGCGATCTCCCGATATGCGTCGCCAAGACCCAATATTCCTTTTCGGACGATCCCTCTCTTATGGGCGCCCCGAGCGGGCATGTTCCAAGGATCCGCGACGTTCGTCTCCGCGCGGGCGCAGGTTTTGTCGTCGTGCTGATGGGAGACATCCAAACGATGCCGGGATTGCCGCGCACTCCCGCTGCTGAGCGGATTCACGTTGTCAATGGCGAGATCGACGGCCTGACTTAGAGCGGATAAGGACGCGCTCAATGCGGCGTCGGCGCGTCCTCGCGCAACAGCTTCTCTGCTTTTAGAGCCCGCCAGAGCCCTGTCGGCAGCTTTCCTCCCATCATTGCCGCGTTCCGTCTGACCTCGCTCGCGCGCTGCGCGCCGGCTATGACGCTGACGACCGCGGGATGGCCAAGCGGAAAGCGGAGGGCTGCTTCGGGCAACCCGACTTTGAAGCTCTTGCATATCTGCTGGATTCGGCGCACCCGATCCTTCACCTCATCCGGCGCAGGAGCGTAGTTGTAGCGGGCGTCAGCCTTCACGCCCGTCGCCAGAATGCCGGAATTGAATGGGCCGCCGATCACGACGGCTATCTTCTTTTCCTCGCAGAGCGGCAAGAAACTCGTCAGCGCCTCCTGTTCGAGGAGGGTGTAGCGGCCGGCGAGAAGGAAAATGTCGAAGTCGGCGGCGCGCGCCAACTTCTCCGCAATCTCCCATTCATTGATCCCGGCTCCGATTGCCTTGACCGCTCCTGACGCGCGCAATTGGTCCAAAGCGCGATAGCCCCCGGTCATAAACTCCTTGATGCGCGCGTCGGCGGCTTCCTTGCTCCCGTGGGTGTAGACGTCGACATCGTGGCAATAAACGATGTCCACGTGGTCGAGACCGAGACGCTCGAGCGAGAATTCAAGCGAGCGCATCACACCATCATAGGAATAGTCGAAGCGCTCCCGCCGCGACGGCGTTTCGAAGAAAGCGCCCTGCCCCGAACGTTTCTGCGGCTCACAACGATCAAGGAGCCGTCCGACCTTGGTGGAAATCAGGTAGGAGCCGCGCGCCTTCGGACGCAGGAATCCGTTCAGCCGGGTCTCAGAAAGTCCGAGCCCATAGAGCGGGGCGGTGTCGAAATACCGACAGCCAGCCGCCCAGACGGCCTCCAGCGTCACGCGCGCTTCCTTCTCAGTCATCGGTCGATAGAGATTGCCGAGCGGCGCTCCGCCGAAACCGAGCTCGGTGAATTGCAACGCCACACCGCTGCGCGTGGTGAACTTTCGCACGCGCGCGTTCCGCCCGTTCGCGGCCGCCGCCTTCAAATCTTCCCTCCCTGACCAGCGCGACAACACATGGCGTCGCTTTGGGCGCGCAGCGCACGGCTTTTGTGGCCCGCGCTCAAATCACTGCCCCCACCGTCAACGAACATTGGCGAGAGGAACCGGGGCAGCATGATGATCTTGTTCTGCCGTACAAAGCGATAAACCTTCAGCACTCCTTCGGACAAGTCAAGCGATCCACAAACCCTTGGGGCCTTGTGGCTCTCGGGAGGCGGTCAGAATCATCGACCGACGCTAGCGCTTCTCACGCAACCATTCGCGATCTTTCGAGGCGATGAAGGCGCGAAGCCGCAGCACGCCAGGATCCTCCGGCGCTCTCGCCTCCAGATCGCTCAGAATCTTTCGTAAGGCTAGGCGCGCGACTGGCCAATTGTAAGAACCTTGCCTCAACATGAGTTGCGCGTGGCGGATCGACCGGCGCACGATCTGATCAATGAAGCGGTCCATCGCGGCGCCCGCTGCCCTTCCGTCGGCGATAACAAAGCTGGGATAGGCGGTGGCAAAGGCGGCGCCGCTGACGTCATGGCGGAATCGTCCCGATTTGGCGCAGAGCGACGCAACGGCATCCAAAGGCTGAGGGCGATCGGCGACAGGTCGCGCGGGTCAATTTGGGATTGCGGGACGGCTCGCCCAAATCGCGCAAAAGCGCGAGAGCCAAGCCGCAATTTCCTTCACGTGGGAACGCGCTGCCTGTAACCAAGCCGCTCATTGAGCCGCTCAAGCAGATCTTGCGCGGCCCCAGCGACGACGGTGCCGGGCGGGAATATCGCGTCCGCGCCCGCCTCTCGGAGGGCGCCGAAATCTTGGGCGGGGATGACGCCGCCGACCACGATCAGGGTCTGATCAAGCCCGAGTTCGCCAAGCGCTTTCTTCAAAGCCGGCACGAGCGCGAGATGGCCCGCGGCGAGCGACGAGACGCCGACGATGTGAGCGCTCCCTTTGGCGGCAAGCGCCGCCACTTCCTCCGGCGTCGCGAACAAAGGTCCGATTTCCACGTCGAATCCAAGATCCGCGAACGCCGAGGCGATGATCTTCTGCCCACGATCGTGGCCGTCCTGTCCCATCTTGGCGACCAGAATCTTTGGGGCGCGGCCCTCGTTCTCGGCGAACGCGCGAGTCATCGCGATCACCCGTTCATTGGCCTCAGCACCCGGTCCAGCCTCTGAGAGATAAACGCCGGAGACAGCGCGGGCTTCCGCAACGTGACGGCCGAACGCTTTCTCGAGCGCCAATGAGATTTCGCCGACGGTGGCCTTGGCGCGCGCCGCCTCGACGGACAGTTGCAACAGATTGGCCCGTCCTCGTGCGCCTTCGGTCAGCGCCGCGAGCGCAGCCTGCGTCGCCTGTTCGTCCCGCTCGGCGCGCAGGCGCTTAAGCTTTTCGATTTGATGCGCGCGCACCGCCGCGGCGTCGACCTTCAGCACGTTAAGCTCTCGCTCGATGGTCGGGGCGAAGGTATTAACCCCAATCACCGTCTGGCGGCCGGAATCAATCCGCGCCTGCGTTCGCGCCGCCGCCTCTTCGATGCGGAGCTTGGGCAGCCCGCTCTCGATCGCCTTCGCCATTCCACCGAGACGTTCGACTTCGTCGATATGGCCTTGCGCCCGCGCCGCGAGTTCGGCGGTGAGGCGCTCGAGATAGTAGGAGCCGCCCCAGGCGTCGATGACCTTTGTCGTTCCCGTCTCCTCGATCAGGAAAAGCTGAGTGTTGCGGGCGATGCGAGCGGAGAAAGGCGTCGGCAGCGCCAGCGCCTCGTCGAGCGCATTGGTGTGCAGCGACTGCGTGTGCCCCTGCGTCGCGGCCATCGCCTCGATCTGCGTGCGCACGATATTGTTGAAAGGGTCTTGCGCGGTCAAGGACCAGCCGGAGGTCTGACAATGCGCGCGCAAGGCGAGCGATTTGTCGGATTTCGGTCCGAAGCCCTTAATGATTCCCGCCCATAGCTTGCGCGCGGCCCGGAGCTTCGCGACCTCCATGAAGAAATTCATGCCGATCGCCCAGAAGAACGACAGCCGCGGAGCAAACGCATCGATGCTCATCCCCGCGGCAACGCCGGCGCGGATATATTCGAGGCCGTCGGCCAGCGTGTAGGCGAGTTCGAGGTCCTGCGTCGCTCCGGCCTCCTGCATGTGATAGCCGGAGATCGAAATCGAGTTGAACTTGGGCATATTCGCCGCGGTGAAAGCGAAAATATCGGCGACGATCCGCATCGAGGCGGCGGGCGGATAGATATAAGTGTTGCGGACCATGAACTCCTTCAGAATATCGTTCTGAATGGTTCCCGAGAGGGCGGCCATCGGCGACGCCTTGCTCCTCGGCGGCAACAATGAACAACGCCATCACCGGCAGCACGGCGCCGTTCATCGTCATCGACACGCTCATCGAATCGAGCGGGATGCCGGAAAACAGCGTCCGCATGTCATAGATGGAATCGATGGCGACGCCCGCCATGCCGACATCGCCGGTGACGCGCGGATGATCCGAGTCGTAGCCGCGATGGGTCGCGAGATCGAACGCGACGGAGAGGCCCTTCTGGCCTCCGGCGAGATTGGCGCGGTAGAAGGCGTTCGATTCCTCCGCGGTCGAGAAGCCGGCGTATTGTCTCACCGTCCACGGCTGCGTCAGATACATGGTCGGATACGGCCCCCGCAAAAACGGCGGAAGGCCGGGCCACTCGCTCGAGAGATCAATGCCGTTACGATCTTGGGGTCCGTAGAGCGACTTGACCTCAATCCCCTCGGGCGTCGTCCAGATTCGCTCTTCGCCAAAGTCGGTCGGCTTCGAAGGAGCCGCGAATGGGACCTTTGAAAAGTCGGGGATCTGGCTCATGACGGCGCCATTCCTGCGCCTTTTCGAGCAGATTGCAATTGCGTCCAATGGCGCCTGTTGGCGCGGTCCATCGCTGGTGTAACGAAGAGCGTCTTTCCGGACGCCTCTTGGACCGCGCCAGCCGGGCCTTGTAGCCTTGTAGACGCGATCGCTGATCGCGTCAGCCGCGCTCGTCGAGCGCGGCTACAATTGGACCCCCATGCGACGATAGAGGCTCCGCAACGTCGCGACGGCGTCGCCGCCGGCAAAAATGAACTCGTCGACGCCTGCTGCGCGCCATGTGCGCTCGGATTCGCCCGGCCGGCCTGCGAGCGCGACACCCTCCGCGTCCGAAGCCTTGAACGCACTCGCGAAGGCTTCCGCGTGTTCGGCGTAAGCGTCGTCGGTCCCGCATAGGCAGACGAGCAGCGCGCCGCTTGCTTTCAGCCGTGCGACCGCCTCTTCGGCCGTTGTAACCTCGCCGTCGTAGACAGCTTCGAAGCCGCCAGCCTCAAGCCACTCGCGCACGAACTGGACACGGCGGCGATGCCTGGCCTCAGGCCCCAGCGCGGCGAGATAGACCTTCGGCCGCGCGCCTGCGCTCCGCAGCAAGGCGTCGGAACGATCACGCAAACGTTCGAACGGCTCGGCGAGGCGCATCGGCGGGAGCGCGACTTTGGCCGGTGCAAACGCCTCGCGTTCAGGCGCGCCAAGCGCAACCTCGACCGGCGGCTCGGCGAGATCGGCGTGTACGCTCACGCCGGTGATCGGCGCCTTGAGGCAAGCGACGTTTCGGGCCAACGCCGCCGCGCTCGCGGCGACCTCTCGTTGAAACGCGCCGCTCGCGAGCGCCGACGGCAAGCCGCCCTGTCCCTCGATCTCCTGAAAGAGCCGCCAGGCCTTGTCGCAAAGCGCGTGGGTCAGCGCCTCGAACGCGCCTGCGCCGGCGGCGGGATCGGTCACAAATCCGAGGTTGGATTCGCGCAGGAGAATGAGCTGGGCGTTGCGGGCGAGACGCCGCGCGAAGCTGTCAGGAAGGCCCGCGGCCAAAGTGTGCGGCAGAACGCTGACGCTGTCGGCGCCGCCGAGGCCGGCCGAGAACGCCGCCGCCGCGCCGCGCATCACATTCACGTAAGGATCGCGCGCCGTCATCATGCGCCAGGCGCTTTCCGCCTGGACGCAAGCCGCGCGAGGCTCGAGGCCGCAGGCCTCCTCCACGCGCGACCAGGCGATGCGCAAGGCGCGAAATTTCGAGATTGTCGCCAGTTCGTCGGCGTCGGCCGCCAGACGGAACGCGATGAGCGCGCGGGTTTCACCAGGCGGCGTCCCCGTCTCTTCAAAGAGCCGCAACACGCTGACGGCGGCCGCGAGCGCAAAGGCGAGCTCTTGGGCTGAACTCCCGCCGGCCGCATGGACCGCGCGCGCGTCGGCGACCAGGAACGGCCCCCGGAAACCCCGGTTCCGCAATGTGAGCGCGGTCTCGACAGCGCGCCTCGCTTGACGCCTCCAGTCGCTTGGAAACGGTCCGCGGGCCGAGGCGGCGCAAGGGTCGAGCCCGAACGCAACCCGACAATCCTCGGGCCTTGCGCCCGAGCGCTCGATCAGGGCGGCAAAACCAAGCGCCTGATCGGCGCCGTCAGGCCCAAGGTCGAGCTCGAAATGCGCCCCCGCATCGAAACGGGCCCCATCGAGAGCCCTGTGAAGCGTGGCGGAATCGAACCGTCTGAGGCCAAAACCATAAGCGCCGAGCGCGCCGGAGAAGACGACCTTGAGACCGTCCGCTCCATTGGCGAGGTCGTCGAGCGCCTGGGCGTTGGCCTCGTCGGCGTCGGGATGATCGAGGCGCGCGATGATCCGCCAAGGACCGCCGGGTCCAATGGCCCGGGGGCCTTCCGCCGGCGGATAGACGGGTTCGACGCGAAGGCCATCCGCTGTCTTCCACGTGAGCGCCTCGAGGCTTGCGCCTTTGAGCGCAGCTTCAGCGGCTCTGCCCCAATCGGCTTGGGTATAGGCGGAAAAAAGGCTTGCGACCGCGCCCAACGACGCCTCTCGCTAGATGAACTGGGAAAGCCCGGGAATCGAGGCGGAGATTTCCCCCACGACCTGATCGCCCGCTTTTTCGCGCGCATAGGCGAAGACTTCCTTTCCGAGCGTCTGGATCTGCTCCATGCCGAGGCCCAGGCTCAGCAATTCCGAACCGAGGGCCATCAGCCCGCCCCCGCCCATGGACCCGCTCGCCACGCCCATCAAGCCCTTCAAACCTCCGCCCATGCCCTCTCCGCCAGTCTGCGTGCTCGAGGCGATGATGGACGGAAAGGCCGGCGCCTTCTCGAACAGTTCCGTGACGGCTTCCTCGGGCGCTTCGCGCTGGATGAAATCGCCAATCAGAGCGACGGCCTTACGCGCGACATCCGGACTCAACTCCGCGGCGGTCGCGACGCGGGCTATTAAATTCTCCATTTCACGCTCCATGGCCGCGCGGAATAAGGGCCGCTGCGTCGGTTGTTTCGCGCTTGCAGGGCCGAAATCAAGCACCTTTTCGACCATAGCACTTCGTCAGCGTCCAGTGTCGAAATGGAGAGACCAAGCTTAGCGCGGCAGGCCGGTGGTCCGTGCAACGGTCGCCTTTTGCTGCATCGCACAGTGCGCATCGTCATGAGTTCTTCACATATGTAAACGCTGGTTAATAATTGTCGTCGCGCGATTTGGCCTGAAAGTCGGCCAGTCTGAGGATAAATCAGGCAGATCTTGGGCCTGCTTGAGCCTCTTCGAGAACTTTGGCGATGCAAGCAATGCTAAATATGCATGCCTGTGCTTCTCCTGGCGCGCCTAGTGCGAACCGCTAAGGGTGATTATGTTGCGACGCGGTAGGCTAAGGCCTGCCGGAAAAGGAGTAATTATGATCCCTCTCAAGACGATTTCGGAGAAGCTCGCCGCTTGGCGCCGATATCGCGAAGCGGTGCGTGAATTGTCCCAGCTTTCCGATCGCGAACTGGACGACATCGGCATTCGCCGCGGCGATATCGAATTCATCGTGCGCCGTTCGGTGGCGGGCCAGGCTTCGGCCTAATTCCGAAACTCTGACAAGCCGAGACGCGCCGCTTTTAGCGGCGCGTCGGCCCCCGCAAGGGGTTCGAGGGCGATCCCCCTCGATAAAGCGCACAAAACGCGTTGACGCTGGCGTGAAGCTTTGTGACAAGCGCGCCCATGCATCCGATCCACATCATTGGCGGAGGTCTGGCCGGCTCGGAAGCCGCATGGCAAGCGGCGAATTCCGGGGTCCCGGTGGTTCTGCACGAGATGCGGCCGATCCGCACGACGGCTGCGCACCGCACTCCCCATCTGGCCGAGCTCGTGTGCTCGAATTCCTTCCGATCCGACAATTCCTCGACCAACGCGGTCGGGATCCTGCATCGCGAGATGCGCGCGCTGGGCTCGATCGTCCTCGAAGCGGCCGACGCGCATCAGGTGCCGGCCGGAGGCGCGCTCGCCGTTGACCGCGACGGCTTCTCGCAAGCCGTCGAAGCCGCACTTCTCGCTCATCCTCTCATAACCCTCGACCGGGGCGAGATCGCCGGCTTGCCGCCGGAGGACTGGAATAATGTGATTGTCGCGACCGGGCCGCTCACCTCGCCGGCGCTGGCCGAGGCGATCGGCCGATTGACCGGCGAAGGCGCGCTCGCCTTTTTCGACGCCATTGCCCCGATCGTGCACCGGCATTCGATCAATATGGATGTCGCGTGGATGCAGTCGCGCTACGACAAGGTAGGGCCGGGAGGGGATTCCGAGGCTTACGTCAATTGCCCGATGAGCCGCGACCAGTACGAGGCCTTCATCGACGCCCTTCTTAAGGCGGAGAAGACCGAGTTTCGCGAATTCGAGGGCACCCCCTATTTCGACGGGTGCCTGCCGATCGAGGTCATGGCCGAGCGCGGCCGCGAGACCCTGCGCCACGGGCCGATGAAGCCGTTCGGGCTCACCAACGCGCATGATCCGAAGGTCAAACCCTACGCCGTGGTCCAGCTGCGGCAGGACAATGCGCTCGGCACGCTCTTCAACATTGTCGGCTTCCAGACCAAGCTCAAATATGGCGAGCAGAGCCGCATCTTGCGCATGATTCCGGGATTGGAGGAGGCGGAGTTCGCCCGGCTCGGCGGCATGCACCGCAACACCTATCTCAATTCGCCTCGCCTGCTCGACGCGCATCTCCGCCTGAAAGCGAACCCACGCTTGCGCTTCGCCGGCCAGATCACCGGCTGCGAGGGCTATGTGGAAAGCGCCGCAGTCGGCCTTATCGCCGGCCGGCTCGCCGCCGCCGAGCGGCTGGGGCTTGAGCTTGAGCCGCCGCCGCCAACGACCGCGATCGGCGCGCTCCTGAACCACATCACCGGCGGCCATATCGAATCGATCGACACGGGCCCGCGCTCGTTCCAACCGATGAACGTCAATTTCGGCTTGTTTCCCCCAATCGCCGAGCCGCGCTTCGACCAGGCAGGTAAACGCTTGGCCGGCCCGGAGCGAGGCCTCGCGCGAAAGCGCGCGCTGTCGGCACGGGCGGAGCGGGACTTGGCGGATTGGAGCGAGGCGGCGCGTCAGAGGGCGTCCGTCGCGGCAGCGTAGCGCGCCGAGCCAGGATTGCTGTGCGACGGCTCGTGCAACAATCACCGTTTCGAGGCGAATAGGACCGCATCCCGGCGCCGTTGCGGCTGCCGTCCCTTACCCCCTGCGAGGCGCGATGTCCCATCACTTCGACACACCGACGGCGCGGGAGGACCCCCGCATCAATGTTTGCGACTTCTATCTCTTCCGCGGGCGGCCGGGATTCACGGTCATGGCCATGACGGTGAACCCGAACGCCGGCCAATCCGCTCCTGATACGTTCCGCGACGAAGGCCTGTACGCGTTCCGCTTCGATCTCGATGGCGACGCGCGCGAGGAGCTATCCTTCACTGTGCGCTTCGGCGCGGTCTTCCATAGCGATGATGACAACCACGCTCACGCCCAAAGCTTTGAAGTGAGGCGCGCATCTGGTTCTGCTGCGACGAGCGGCGCGGATGGAGAACTCATCGCCGCTGGCCATATCGGCAGCGTCGTCGAAGCGGCGTCGGGTGTAAGGGCTCTTGCTGGTCTTGCTCCCGATCTGTTCGCAGGCGACGCCGTGGCCCTCGGCGAGTTTCGTACAGCATTCTTCGAGAAAGGGACGTTTCATCCCGAGGCGTTTCAAAACCGGAAGAATTTCTTCGCCGGACGGAACGTGACCGCAATTGTCCTCGAGGTCCCGAATTCCATGATTGGACGAGGTCGCGTGCATGGCTGGGCCACGGCGTCGCTTCATGGCCACGCGCCGGAGGTCCAGGTCTCCCGATGGGGCCTTCCGCTGATAACAAACATCTTCATGCCTGACCCCGCCATGCGCGAGGACTTCAATCGCGCTGCTCCAGCCGAAGATGTCTCGCGGTTCTCAGCCCAGATCGCGGATGTCGCATCCAGATTAACCCGTCTCGCAGGGTCCGCCGCAGACCCGGCCAGTTACGGACAAATGCTGGGCCAGCGTCTGTGCCCTGTGACGCTTCCTTATGAGCTCGACAGCGAGGCGAACTTCACGGTCGACTCCCTCAATGGCCGTGGCCTAGCAGACGACGTCATGGACGTCATGCTGACCTTGGCGACGAACACGCCTCTGAGCGACGGTGTCGCGCCTGACAGGAGCCGAATGCGCGACGGGTTTCCCTATTTCGGTGAACCTTTTGCGACGACGCCGCAATCGCATTCGGCCTGACGCCCCTTTTGGCGCCCACGATACAGAAGCGCCGGCCATGCCTAACTCGCCTCCGCCAGAAGCGACAATTGCTGGCGTCCGGGATCGCCGAACTGGTCGACGAGCGGCAAGCGCGTCGGATAGTCGCCGGTGAAGCAATGGTCGGTGAATTGCGGCTGTCTCGGATTGCGGCCGGGATAGCCCATCGCGCGATAGATTCCATCCACGGAGAGGAACGCAAGCGAGTCGGCTCCGACAAACCGACGCATCTCATCAAGGTCCATGCGGGCGGCGAGCAGCTTGTCGCGCTCGGGCGTGTCGATGCCGTAGAAATCGGGATAGGCGATCGGCGGCGACGAGATGCGGAAATGAATCTCGCGGGCGCCGGCTTCCCGCAGCATTTGCGTGATCTTGACGCTGGTCGTGCCGCGCACGATCGAATCGTCGATGAGCACGATGCGCTTGCCCTCGACGACCGCGCGGTTGGCGTTGTGCTTCATCCGCACGCCGAGCTCGCGAATCGACTGAGTCGGCTGAATGAAGGTCCGTCCGACATAATGGTTGCGGATGATGCCGAGTTCGAACGGCAGGCCGCAGGCCTGCGCATAGCCAATCGCGGCCGGGACGCCAGAGTCGGGAACCGGCACGACCACGTCGGCGTCGGCGGGGGCCTCGCGCGCCAGCTCCGCGCCCATCGCCTTGCGGGCGCCGTAGACGCTTCGGCCATGAACGATCGAATCGGGCCGTGCGAAATAAATGTATTCGAAGATGCAGGGCCGCGCCGGCAGCCAGGCCATGCGGGAAAAAGCTCTTCACCCCGTCGCCGTCGATGACCACCACCTCGCCGTTCTCGACGTCGCGGACGAATTTCGCGCCAATGATGTCGAGCGCGCAGGTCTCGGAGCAGAGAATCGGGCTGCCCTCGAACTCGCCGAGCACGAGCGGGCGGATGCCGAGCGGATCACGGGCGCCGATGAGTTTCTTGTTGGTTAGCGCCACGAGCGCATAGGCGCCCTCGATCTCGGCCAAAGCCTCGACGAAGCGGTCGACGATTCTGGGCCGGCGCGAGCGGGCGGCGAGCAGCAGCACGACTTCCGTATCGGTGGTCGACTGGCAGATGGCGCCGCCGCGAATGAGCTCGCGCCTAAGCGTCAATCCGTTGGTCAGATTGCCGTTGTGGGCGACCGCAAGGCCGCCAGCCTCGAGTTCGGCGAACAAGGGCTGGACGTTGCGCAGCACCGTCTCGCCGGTCGTCGAATAGCGCACATGGCCGATCGCCGATCGCCCCGGCAGGCGGTCGATGGTCGCGGCGTTGGAGAAGTGGTCGCCGACCAGCCCTTGCCTGCGCTCCGAGTGAAACCGCACGCCGTCGTAAGCGACGATGCCGGCGGCTTCCTGGCCGCGATGCTGCAGAGCGTGGAGGCCAAGCGCGGTGATGGCGGCGGCGTCCGGATGGTCAAAAATACCGAAGACGCCGCACTCTTCGCGCAGTCGGTCGCCGTCAGGGTCGAAGTCGGCTTCGTTGGACGAACTTAAGGCCAATTCCGACGTTGTCTGCATCACTGCCTTGGAGCCGGAGCGAACGGAGCGTTCTTGTTGATCAAGGCGTCGAGCTTCTGCTTGTCCAGCGAGGACCCGCCGTTCGAGCCCGAGTTCGAATCGGCTTTTTTCGGGGCCGGAGACGAGGGCACCGCGATCGGTTGATCGTCGTCGGTCTTGGACCGGGAAGCGGCGCCATTGTTTGCCGGCGTCAACTCGTTTGTCGCCGCGCTCGCGTGCGACTCGATCCAGCCGTTGATCGTCTGAGCCGCATCCGTCGGCAGCATCGCAACAATTCGATCGGCCGTCTCTGTGAGGACCGGCCGCGTCCTGGCGTTCTTGACCCATTCCGGTTGCTGCTTCTCCGAGACCAGCCAGTTGAAGATGGCGAAGGCGACGACCGCAAGGAGAAACCCTCTTGCGACGCCGAACACGAAGCCCAGCGACCGATCGAGGGCGCCAATCTTGCTGTCGAGGATCGCGTCAGACAGCCGAACCGTGATCAGGGACACAACGATCAGCGTGACGAAGAACACAATGGCCGCGGCGGCCGCCTGGGCGATGACCTCCTTATGGATATAGGGAGTGAGGTAAGGCATGACCATGGGGTAGAAATAATAGGCCGCCGCTGCGGCCGCCGCCCACGACGCGATGGCGAGAACCTCACGGGTGAAGCCCCGCATCATGGACAATAGCGCCGAAACAAGAACGATGCCGAGAACCGCTAGATCGAGATAAGATGGCATAAGCGAAACGAACCTCGTCGCACGACGGCCTAACATCTCATGCGCCGTTTAACGGCCGACGCGCGCGCCTTATAGCCAAGCCGCCTCAGTTCGTCACCCCACCGTCGCCGGCGCTCTCACGGATGCGGCCTTCCTTTCCACTGCGCTTGCGGCGATCAGCGCGACCAGCGCCGCCACATTATCGATCGGCTGTGTGGCGATGTTGACAGGCTCCCCGCTGGCTCGCGGCGAGTGCGGCGCGAACGCGCGCGTAAAACCAAGCTTGGCCGCCTCCTTGAGCCTCAAGCCCGCATGGGCGACCCCTCGCACCGAGCCTGACAAGCCGATTTCGCCGAAATAGACGGCGTCGCGCGGCAGGCTCGCGCCGGTGAGCGAGGAGATGAGCGCCGCCGCTGCGGCGAGATCCGCCGCAGGCTCCATGATCCTCAAGCCCCCGGCGACGTTGAGATAGACGTCATACTGACCAAGCTTCATGCCCCCGTGGGCCTCGAGCACCGCGAGCACCATGGCGAGGCGGCTCGGCTCCCAGCCGACAACCGCGCGTCGCGGAGTGCCGAACGTGGTCGGCGCGACCAAAGCCTGGATCTCGACCAGAAGCGGCCGCGCCCCTTCGACCCCGGCGAAGACCGCAGCGCCGGGATGGGCGGCCCCGTCGCGGTCCGCGAGGAACAAAGCCGAAGGGTTCGGCACTTCGGCGAGGCCGCCGCCGGTCATCTCGAACACGCCGACCTCATCAGTCGCGCCGAACCGGTTCTTGGCCGCGCGCATGAGGCGGAAGGCGTGCGCGCCATCGCCCTCGAAGGAGAAGACCGCGTCGACCATATGCTCGACCACGCGCGGCCCGGCGATCTGACCGTCCTTGGTGACGTGTCCAACCAGCAGCAAAGCCGCGCCGCTCGCCTTGGCGAAGCGGATCAAAGCCTGCGCCGAGCCGCGCACCTGGCTGACCGTCCCGGGCGCCAATTCGATCGCATCGCTCCACATGGTCTGGATGGAATCGATGACCACGAATTTCGGCGGGTCGCCCGAGCCGAGCGTCGCCACGATATCCTCGACGAACGTTTGCGCCGCGAGCTGGACGGGCGCCTCGGCGAGCCCAAGCCGGGCCGCGCGCAGACGCACCTGGGCGGTCGATTCCTCGCCCGAGACGTAGACCACACGGCCGCCCGATCGGGCGACCGCAGCGCAGGCCTGGATCAATAGAGTCGACTTGCCGATGCCCGGCTCGCCGCCGATCAGCGTGGCTGAACCGGGCACGAACCCGCCGCCGGCAACTCGATCGAGTTCGCCGATGCCGGTGACGAGGCGCGGCTCGGACTTCGCCGCGCCCGACAGGTCTTCGAGCGGAAACGGCCGACCCGCCGCTCCCCGCCGGGCGGCCGCGCCGCCGACGCCGAGCGCCGCCGCTTCTTCGATGATCGTGTTCCACTCGCCGCAGGATTCGCACTTGCCCTGCCAGCGCTGGGTGATGGCGCCGCAATTCTGGCAGACATAAGAAGAACGAAACTTGGCCATTTGTCCCGAACTGGCAGTTTTGCCGCGACCTGTCGAGAGGCTTCGTGAAGCCGCCGGCCGCTTTCCCCATCTGCCCGACACGCGGCAACCCTCCCTTAACGAATGAGGCGGGGACAGCCTCAATCCATTCAGCGGGCGTTCAAGCACGCCCCCTTAAGCCATGGCCTTGCTGCAAATCGAAAGGCCACTTCATGCGAAACATCTTGATTGCCTCTGCCTTTGCCCTCGTCGGCCTGTCGGCCGCGGCGCCGTCTCAGGCGATGCCGTTCGCTCCGGCTGACAAAGCACCATCCGCGTTCACGCTCACAGCGGGCGGCTGCGGCGCCGGCTTCCATCGGGGACCGAATGGCGGGTGCCGACCAAACGGTGCCGTCTATGCGCATCCCTACGCCCACCGGCACTGCTGGTGGCGCCACGGCGTGCGCGTCTGCAACTAAGCGAGTCAGCGTTTAGAAGAGCGTGAGGCGCTG
Source organism: uncultured Alphaproteobacteria bacterium (assembly GCA_963725195.1). Lineage (GTDB taxonomy): Bacteria > Pseudomonadota > Alphaproteobacteria > Rhizobiales > Beijerinckiaceae > Roseiarcus. The sequence goes on from CAVRXX010000010.1 coordinate 289,122, forward strand.
GCCCTGAGTTGGCTGGCTCCTTACTCGGCGGCGCTGGGCCTGGCTTTCAAGCCCTCGTGCCAGCGGTTAAGGTAAACGAGCTCGGGCGGGATCGCGATCCGCGCGGACTTGGTGAAATCAAGCGCTACCAGCCCGGTGATATCGGCGACAGTGAAACGGTCGCCAGCGATGAACGGCCGATCGCGCAAGGCCTCGTCGACAATCTCCATCGCATGAAGCGCCTTCGGCCGATTGACCGCGGCCCAGTCCGGGACCTGTGGATTTTCCATCTCCGCCATTTTCGGATGGCTGTGACGCACGATCTGCGCGATCGGAAAGAGGAGGCGCAATTCGAGCTGGCGCTGCCACATCTCGATCATCGCCTGCTCGACCGGGGTCAACCCGAACAGGTTCGGCTCGGGCCAAAGCGCCTCGATATAACGGCAAATCGCGATCGTCTCGGCGATCCTTGTCCCGTCGTCGAGCTCGAGAATCGGAATGGTTCCGAAGGGATTGAGCGCGGAGAATTTCGGCGTCTTGTGCTCGAGCTTGGCGAGATCGACCTCGACGCGCGGGATCGAGACGCCCTTCTCAGCCAGAAAAATACGCACGCGGCGCGGGCTCGGCGCCCGATCGGAATTGTAGAGCTTCATGCCGCCATCGCTGGCTCGCGACCCCCGGAAACGCCTCCCACAAGCTAAATAGATTTAAATCTCGACGCCGGCCGAGGCGAATTGGTGGGGGTGGACCGAGCAACCTTAATCAAATTATCCTCAAAAATCTCTCAATTTCAGACCATTGCGTCAGCAGCTCGTTAATCAATTGAGCCGCATGATTGACGCGAGTAAGAGCGTGCGTGTCGGGCGGCTATGCGTGATGTCGGGGCGGACCTGGGCGGGAGCGGGAGCGGCGGCAAGGCCGATTCCGAAGCCGCAGCGCGCCGGCGCAAGATGACCCTCCAGCTCAGAGAGGCGCGGCGGTCCCTCTCCGAGCCCGACGCCATCCCCACGCACTCGACCGCAATGGTGCGTCTGTTTGCGGAAATCAACCGCAGCGCCACCCCGATGCTGGGCATCATCGCGCTTGGCGTGTGCGCGACGGCGTTGGCCTTTATCGACGCCGGGCCGCTGACGACCTGGATCACCTTCATCTCCTGCGCGATCGCGATCGGCTATTCGCTGCCGATCGCTTTTCTCGACAGCACCGACAAGGAAAGGACGGCCGGCGCATGGCGGCGCAAGTTCGTTTTTTCCACCGCGCTCAGCGGCTCGGCCTGGGCCTATCTCATTGTCGCGCTGCTCGAGAAAAATGATCCGAACGCACATGCGTTCGCCATCATCGTGATGCTGCTCGTCTCGACGGTGATGTCGCTCTTGGCGGCGGCCATTCCGGCTGCTTTTGTCGCCGGCATGTTGCCAATGATCGTCGGCGTGATCCTCTTTTACGCCCCGCGCCTGCACGGAGCGGCGTTGCCGACGGCGGCGCTGGCGATCGGCGTCGTCGGCTATTTCCTCATCGTTGCGCGGCGCCTGCACTCCACGGCCTCGCAGAACATCTCATTTCAGGCGGAAAAGGACTTGCTCATCGCCGAACTCGAGCAGGCGAAGCTCAATTCCGACGAGGCCCGCCGCCGCGCGGAAAGCGCCAACCTCGCCAAGTCGCGCTTTCTCGCGACCATGAGCCATGAGCTGCGCACGCCGCTCAACGCGATCCTTGGATTCTCGGAGGTGATGAAAGGCGAATTGTTCGGTCCCCACTCGCTGCCGGCTTACAAGGAATATTCCAACGACATCCACTCGAGCGGCCAACACCTTTTGATGCTGATCAACGAAATTCTCGACCTGTCGCGGGTCGAGGCGGGGCGGTACGAACTCAAGGAAGAGCCGGTCTCACTCACCGGGGTGGTCGAGGAATGCCTTCGTCTCCTGTGGCTCAGGATCGAGCGGCGCCATCTCCTCATCACCGAAGCGATGGAAGCGGGATTGCCGCGCATCTGGGCGGACGAGCGCGCGGTGCGTCAGGTGACGCTCAACCTGCTCAGCAACGCCATCAAATTTACCCCTCAAGGCGGCGCGATCACGATCAAGGTCGGCTGGACGCGGAAGGGGGGACAATATCTCGCTATCGCCGACACCGGGCCCGGCATTCCTCCTGAGGAGATCCCGATCGTGCTGTCGTCTTTCGGCCGCGGGACGCTGGCGCAGAAAAATGCGGAAGAAGGGACGGGCCTTGGGCTGCCGATCGTCAAGGGGCTGGTCGAATTGCACGGCGGGGAATTCCGCCTGAACTCGACCGTGCGGATCGGAACCGAAGTGATCGTCATCTTCCCGCCGGAACGGGTGATGGACACGCTGCCGGCGCTGACTTCAGAATCGACCCCCGAGGCGCCTGAGCGTCGCCGGCGCCGGATGCGACGACGCCAGCGGGCGCACGCTGCTTAGGCGCGCTGCAGCCCCTCGCCGCGCCGCGCCTCACGCCACGAGAATCTCGCGCAAGCTCCGCTTGAGAACCTTGCCGTTGGCGTTGCGCGGCAGCGTCCCTTCGAGGCGACGCAACGTCTCCGGGACCTTGTAGTCAGCGAGGACGCCGGCGCAGTGACGCTGAAGCTCCGCTTCTTCGACGGCGTTGCGGAGCACGACGAAGGCGTGAACGCGCTCGCCAAGCACCGGGCATGGCTTGGCCACGACCGCGACCTCGACGACGGCGGGATGTTCGAGCAGGACGTTCTCGACTTCGGAGGCATAGATCTTGAAGCCGCCGCGGTTGATCACGTCCTTGATCCGGTCGATCACGCGCAGATAGCCCTTCTCATCCATGATCCCGAGATCGCCGGACTTCCAGTAGCCGGCAATGAATTCGCGCTCGGTGGCTTCGGGATTGTTGAAATAGCCCGGTGCGACCATGGCGCCGCCGATGTAGATTTCGCCGGGCAGCCCATGAGGAGCCTGCACGCCGTCGGCGTCCATCACCAGAATGTCGCCGCAGGACACGGCGAGGCCCACGAACTCCTTCCGCTTAACCGTCTCATCCGGAGGCATGATCGCGGCGGGCGAGGTGGTTTCGGTCGCGCCGTAGCAATTGAGCAGCTTCAGTTTTGGCAGCTTCTCGGCGATGCGCTCGAGCGTCGCCTCCGGCATGATCGCCCCGCCGTAGCCCGCGACGCGCCATGAGGAGAGATCGGCGGTTTCGAAATTGGGCGCGAGCAGGCAAAGATTGAACATCGCCGGCACGATGAGCGTGTAGGTCATCCGATGGCGCGCGGCGAGATCGATGAATTCACTCGCCTTGAACGCCGGCATGATGACGAGCGTCCCGGCGCAATGGACCATGGCGTGCACCAGGGCGATGAGCCCGGTCACGTGGCTCATGGGAACGGCGATGAGACCAATGTCATCTTCGGTGAGCCCCATCGTCACCCGATAGTGGATGACGGAATGCGCGATGCTGAGATGGGTGAGCATCGCGCCTTTCGGTCGGCCGGTCGTGCCGGACGTATAGAGAATCGTCGCGGTCTCTTCTTCCCCGACCGGCTCGGCCTGTCGAACCGGCGCGCCGCCGCTGAACTCGGCGAGCATCGGTCGGCCTTCGCGCCGGATCGCGACGGCGTACTTCAGACTGGCGAGGGCGCCCGGCGCGGGAACGCGGTCGGCGAGGTCGACTTCGTGCAGGACGACCTTCGCCGCACAGTCCCCTATGATGTGGCGGTTCTCGGCTAGCGTATGGCGGATGTTGAGCGGAACCGATACGGCGCCGAGCCGCGCTATGGCGAAAAGCGCGACGACAAACTCGACGCTGTTGCCAAGCACCATGGCGACGCGATCGCCCTTCTCGACCCCAAGCGCCCTTAAGCCCCCCGCGGCCTCGCCTACCCGAGCGTCGAGTTCGGCGTAGCTCAGTCTCTCTTCGCCGCAGATGAGCGCCAGCCCATGCGCGCGGCCTGCGACCGCGTTCGCCAGCATCTCGTGCACGCTTCTCGGCCGCTCGACGAAGCAGCGGATCATCCGGCCGCCGTAGTGCAGCTCGGTACGCGTCGCCGGATGGCCGTCCCGATCCAACCAGCTGTCCATGACGTTCCTCAACCATCGGCCGGAAACAGGCTTCGCGTTTCGCCCGTCGCGCGGCCTCAGCGCATGGATCGCATATAGGATTTTCTCGCAGCTCCCCTCAAGCGTGTCGGAAATCTGCCGGCCTGCCGGAGACGTGATGCGCCGCCGTCAACGGGGGCGCGCGAGCAGCGTTACGCACGGTGCTCTCACATCACCACGATAAAACTGTCTCTCAATGTAATACAACCTCGGAGGTAGTGTAAAGGCATATACACGTATGTGTTGACAAGCTTCTGGTTGTTTATATAGGTTAAAGACACGCAAAGATTGCCGCTATGACCTAGCGGTTAGGATGCGCAGGGGAGATCGCCAGAAAGCACTCTTTTGAGATGCCGTTATTGGAGGGCAGGCGCATTGCCATGATGACGTTTCGGCACATAGCACGTTTTCGACTTGGCCCAGGGGGCGGCGCAATGCGAGTTAGAGCTCCATGGCTGAAGTCATTAGGGCCGGTTTCACACGTTAGTGGCGGATCCTCCTTCAACCAAATCAGCAAGACAAACCCGTTAGTTAACATAATCGGCATTTTCTTGGGAGTATATGTTTACTCGTCAGCTGCTTTTGCCGAAGTTGAAGAGGAACCTAATCAAGATGAAGGTAAATCGAGGTATAGCATAATCACGTTATCTCGCGGTACCACAACCACGAATTTATCTGTTGATGGTATCATTAATATCGACAGTCAGCTTGAGTTTCCCTCGTCCAATGATCCGGATAGATTTGACGAGGTCCTTATTCCTGCAACCGTCTGGAGTCTAGATGGGAGCATAGGAGATCACCCGGGTCGCGTTTCTGGCGGGTTTGGATCGGAAACGCATATCTTCGGCGGCAATCATGAAGATACTGGTTTTTGGAACAATGCGATAGACGATTTTAGGGATGACAAGGAGAAATATTCACTATTGCCACCGTCGCAGTTCCAAGTCGCGAGTTGCGGAGGTGGCTCTGCTGAGCATAGCAATTTAGACTATTGCACCGATAGAGACAAGAATTCTAGCAATAGCGTTAGCAATGCGGATACGCTGCACGGTGATCCTAGCACATCTACAACGCCTGATACCGATAATACCGTTATTTCACCGAATGGCGCCTCATCATCTAGCCCGGTTACCCAATCCAATTTCGCGCTGGTGACACCCGCTATCGCAAGTATCCCCTTACGACAGTGGGACCTGACCCTTCAAGACCCATGCGATGCGGCTCCGCTGTCATGTTTGACCATTCCCATAGACCAGCCGGCAATACAGTTTAGCTCCACGACCACGGTGCCCGGGGTCCTAACAGTCAGCTTCCCGCCAGCTGACTCGCCGACACCGCCAATCGGCGATCTGACGCCTCCAATTGATCCCTCGCCGCTCGAAGTCCTACCCCCACCAATTTCCGTGGATGTCCCGGGACTTGGCTTCAATTCGCCGCCGGTTTTTACGCCGCCGCCGCAAAAGCCGATACCTGAAATATCCACTTGGGCCATGACAGTAATAGGATTCAGTATTGTCGTACTTGTCTTTGGTACGAAGAGGAAAAATCGTGTAAATCCGATATCAATTGTAGATATCTCTGAGGGTCATTAAGACATATGGCGTAACTTTCTGCCTAGCTACTGGTCATAATGAGGGGTTGGTTGTAAAATGCTCAAGCTGACCTACCGCGGCCCGCTCAGCGGAAGCCTTATTAGTCTGTTCCGAGTCGTGTTGATAGTGCTCGGGGCGATTATCATGGAGTTGGCCCCAGCGCTCGCGTTAGACGGTTCTAGCGCCAGCACAGGAAAGGGTTTGCCGCTCACGAGCTTCACGAGCGGTCAGGAGGCGCTCCGATTGGGCGAGGAGGACTTACGCGCCGGCAAGATGGAGGCTTCGGTTGCTCCGCTGACTTACGCAGCTGAGAGCGGGCAGGTTATCGCCCGGTGGAAGCTGGGTCAGATGTACGCCAAAGGCGACGGCGTGCCGCGCGACGACTCAAAAGCGTACCATTACTTCAACCAGGTCGTCCAAGGTTACGACGAAGACAAGCCTGACTGGCAGAACGCGAGCGCAATTTCGGACGCTTTCGTCGCTGTCGGCGTCTATTGTCTGAACGGCATACCGAACAGCGAGGTGGGGCCCGATCCACGGCGCGCGCACGAATTGTTTCAATATGCGGCGACGACTTTCGCGGATCCGAACGCACAGTACAATCTTGCTCACATGTACATGATCGGCGCGGGCGGGCTCACAAAGGACAGTATTGCCGCACTTCGCTGGCTGGCCCTGGCCGCCAAGGCAGGCCATCCGCCGTCTCAAGCTTTGCTGGGACATATGCTGTTCGTCGGCAATGGCGTACTGGATCAGCGCGCGCGGGGATTAATGTGGCTCGAACTGGCCAAGGACGGCTCGTCGAATCCAAAAGGGCAATGGATTCGCGACCTCTACGAGCGCGATTTCCGAAATGCGAGCGACGGTGAACGGCTAGCGGCTGCGAGCATGCGGGACGAGCGCTCCAAAGGAAAATCGTCGTCGCCTTCCGCTAGGAGCAGCGTCACGTCATTCTTGCAACCATTTAGCGTCGTCCCCGCCGATCGATGATCAGCGGGCTTACGTCTGCAAACGGCGAGGGCGACGCTAGCCATTGCTGTTTACCCAGATCTGGAGTGGACCAAGTTGCGGAGGCTGAAACTCTGCGGCCATTTGATGTTTCGACATGCGCCGCCACGGCCGTTACATACAGTGACGACTTCCGGGATGGATCGCCGCTTGTAGATATGGAGACGGTTACCGTATTTCTCTGTTGGTGACACATAGAGGGATAATTGGTCCACCCACTTCCAAAATGGCATACGTGATGAGAGAGTTTCGTGGACGAACGTATACAACCACATAGTAGTAACAGCCACCTGAATGCACCCGCGTGTGGGTAACTAGATCTCCAAGCTAGCACAAAATGTTCCAATTTCTGACAAAATAACGCTGGACAAGCGCCAGAATGCCTGCTAATCAACTAATGCTCACTGCTAGAACGAGGATTTGGGGGAGCAAATGAGATCGAACCTGAGTAAGACTTCTCGAGACCAAGGCGGAAAAATCACAATTGTCAGAGCCAGATGTGCGTCTCTTGCTCGTCGTATGCGCTGAGCTCGTTAATTTTTGCGCGAGCGTAACCGGCAAGATTGATCCTGCTGCTGCTGCTATGTTGGCGTACGTTAGAGACGATATCTTATCGGAGAGTAAGATGGGGCTCCCATATTCTTAACGCAGTGCCATATTATCTTAATACTATGGCGTTCTGGTCGCTTCCGGTGGCTTGCTAAAATACGCGCCGCAAACTGGAAGGGGGCATGTACTTGCGTCCTGAACTTCTCGACTCCAGTCATGTAGGCGTTGGGGGTTTTCTGTCTATTCATGTTCTGCGGTCTCGCGCTGAGACAGACATTTTTACGGCCAATCCAGGTATAAATTGGGAAAACTGGGGGCGCGCCCGGCCTCGTTCGCGATGCTGTGCTTCTCTACGCCAAGGCTTGCATTACTGATCTCCCCATTATTGTGCTTAAAAAGATGATTCCCAAACGGAATGTCGCAGTTCGGATTCACTCCTGACATAAAGTCAACATATTTCCTATCCAGGGTTGCTAACCATCTGCAAAGCAACCATGGGGAGTGTTGCCTATGACGAGTGTCATCACACCAATCAATGAGGGGTTTGCTGAGACGCGGGACCGGGCGTTAGGCAAAACAATCCCACGGAACACACGGAGTCCGATTAATATACGTATAGGAAGGCGACTTCAGATCAGGCGGGTTTCTTGCAGAATATCTGAGAAAGAGTTCAGCGAGCGACTGGGAATTGCTCGTGATGATCTGTGTCTATATGAATCAGGTGAAAAGCGAATCAGCGCTAATCTTCTGCTTCAGATTACTAAGTTATTAGAAGCCCGACTAGCATATTTCTTTGAGGATAGTCCGAAAGAAGACTGTGAGGCTCCAAGCCTTCGGTAAGTTGTCCTCGCGGGTAAACGCTAGGTAATTTACTGCGTTTGCGTTAATTTGCCTGTTTTTGCTTGCATTTATTTGCGAGAATTCCCGTCATGTTTGCATCGACACTTTGAGGCCCGACGCAGGGAAGGCTCCCAGTCAGGCGCTGGACTTCTCGCCGAAGCCCGCGGCCTCGATGGCGAGATGGGTCTTGTTCTGGAAGCTTGCGTCCTGGCCCGCGGCCAAAAGCGGCGCGGCCTCGGCGATGGCGTGGCAAACGGCCTCGACCCAGCCGGCCTCGGATTTCGCGAAGTCGTTCAGGACATAATTGTAGACGAGCGCCTTGTCGCCCGGATGGCCGATGCCGATCCTGACCCGCTTGTAGCCGGGGCCGAGATGGGCGGTGATCGAGCGCAAGCCATTGTGGCCGGCATCGCCGCCGCCGACCTTGACCCTCACCTTGCCGGGCGCGAGATCGAGCTCGTCGTGGATCACGACGAGCGCTTCGAGGTCGAGCTTCAGGTAGCGCAGCGCCTCGCCGACGCTGCGCCCGGACTCGTTCATGTAGGTCTGCGGCTTGAGCAGCATCACCCGCTCGTCGCCAAGCACTCCCTCCGCCGTCAGCCCCTGATGGCGGGCGCGAAACGGGCCAAATCGGCCCCGCTCGGCGATTGCGTCAACCGCCATGAAGCCGATGTTGTGGCGGTTGCGCGCATATTGCGCGCCCGGATTGCCGAGCCCCGCAATGACCAGCATGGGGTCCCCGATCGATCAGCCTCAGCCGTTCGTCCGGCGCCGAAGCTAAGGGCGCCGGCTAGGCGGCCGGGCCGCGAGAGACGCGCTCGGCCCTTACTTCTTGGCGGCGGGCTTCGCGGCGGCCGGCGCGGCTGCGCCTTTCGCCGGCGCGGCTGCGCCCTTGGCCGCGCCAGCTGCGGGCGCCGCTCCAGCCGCGGGCGTCGCCGCCGCTGCCGCCCCAGCTGCGGGCGCGGCCGCCGTGGCCGCTGCCGCCGGCGTCTCTTCCACCATGACCGTCGGCGGCACGATCGTCACCACGGTCAGGTCAGCCGTGCCGCTCAGTGGCCGGCAGCCTTCAGGCAGCTTGAGCGCTGACACATGCACCGAATCGTGGAAATCCATGCCAGCCAGGTCGATGGTGATCGATTCCGGAATGTCGTCGGCGGGCGCCATGACCTCGACCGTGTGCAGCACCAGATTGACCGCGCCGCCCTTCTTCAGACCCGGTGACGCCTCGCGATTGGCGACGTGCACGGGGATGCCGATGCGCACCCGCGATCCCGGCGCGAGTCTCAGGAAATCGACATGAACCGGCCGGTCGGTGACGACATCGAGCTGGTAGTCGCGCGGCAGAACCCGCTCCTTGCGCCCGTCGAGTTCGAGTTCGAAGATCGAGGTCAGGAAGTGGCCGGCGTAGATGAACTTGTTGACGTCCTTGTAGTCGACCGAGATCGGCTCGGGTCTGGCGCCGCCGCCATAGATGACGGCTGGAACGCGGCCTTCGCGACGAACGGAGCGGGCGGCCCCCTTGCCTATCCCGCTGCGCGTCACGGCCGCGAGTTGCTTGATCGCTGCCATGATGATGTCCTTTATTTGTCAGTCGCGCCCTGCCTCCAGGGGTGTCGGAACCGGCGCGAAGCGCCGGCTTATAGAGAAGGAGCGCGCTCGGAGCAAGTGCGCGCGCCTTGCTTTTGCGGGCGCATCCTCGCAAATGCTTGTCCAGGAGACAGGACCATCATGACGAGCGCGTCGGCGAAGACTGAGGATTGGCGTATCGAGAAGGATGCGCTCGGCGAAGTCCGGGTGCCGGCCGAGCATCTATGGGGCGCGCAGACCGAGCGCTCACGTCTCAATTTTGTCATAGGCGTCGAGCGGCACCGCTGGGGGCGGCCGGTCATCCGCGCCTTCGGTCTCTTAAAGAAATGCGCGGCGCTAGCCAATCTCGAACTTAAGCAATTGTCGAAGGAAAAGGTGGATCTCATTGTCCGGGCGTCTCAGGACATCATCGACGGCAAGCTCGACCAAGAGTTTCCGCTGGTCGTGTTTCAGACCGGGTCCGGCACCCAGTCCAACATGAACGCCAACGAGGTGATCGCCAACCGGGCCATTCAGCTCGCCGGCGGCGTGATCGGGTCGAAGAAGCCGATCCACCCGAACGACGACGTCAATCACAGTCAGTCGTCGAACGACGTGTTTCCGACGGTCATGCATATCGCCGCGGTCATGCGGATCAGGGAGGCGCTGTTGCCGGCGGTCTCCCAGTTGCGCGACACGCTGAACGCCAAGGCGAAGGCCTTCTCCAACATCATCATGGTCGGCCGCACACATATGCAGGACGCGACGCCGCTCACTCTCGGGCAAGTGATTTCGGGCTGGGCGGCTCAGCTCGACCAGGCGATCGCAGGCGTCGAGCGGGCCTGCCAAGGGCTGATGCCGCTCGCGATCGGCGGAACGGCGGTCGGCACTGGCCTCAACGCGGACCCACGTTTCGGCGAGACGGTCGCGCGGATTCTCGCCCGAGAGACGGGCGAGCCGTTCACCTCGGCGCCCAACAAGTTCGCCGCCTTGTCCGCGGACGACGCCATGGTCAACGTCAGCGCCGCGCTCCGCACTCTGGCGGGCGCGTGCATGAAGATGGCCAATGACATCCGCCTCTATGTCAGCGGACCGCGAGCCGGCATCGGCGAACTCAGGATTCCCGAAAACGAGCCCGGCTCCTCGATCATGCCGGGGAAGATCAACCCCACCCAATCCGAGGCGTTGACCATGGTCGCGGTGCAGGTGTTCGGCAATGACGTGTCCGTCGGCATGGCCGGGGCGCAGGGCCACTTCCAGCTCAACGTGTTCAAGCCGGTCATCCTGCACAACGTGCTCGAGTCGGTGCAGCTTCTGGCCGATGGGTGCCTCTCGTTCGACGAGCATTGCGCCTCCGGCATCGAACCGAACGAGAAGCGCATCAAGGAGCATCTCGACAATTCACTCATGCTTGTGACGGCGCTCAACCCGCACATCGGCTACGAAAAGGCGGCTCAGATTGCGATCAAAGCTCATCGCGAGGACACAAGCCTCAAGGACGCGGCGCTCGCGCTTGGGTTCGTTACGGACAAGGACTTCGACGAATGGGTCCGCCCCGAGGACATGATCCATCCGCTCGCGGTTGGCGAAAAAGCGAAATGACCGCCCGCCTCCCGCGAAGGGTAAGAGCGGCTACTCCGCCGGCGCCGCCGACCCGACCGGCAAATCGAAGCCCAGGCGGCGATCGGGAGCGTGTTCGCTCCTCGGCCCGAGCGAGCGGCGGTGCCACAGGGCGTAGACGGCCGGCAGCAGAAACAGCGTCAGGAACGTCGCGACCGAGAGGCCGCCCATGATCGTGAAGGCCATCGGACCCCAGAATGCGCTCTCCGACAGCGGGATCATCGCAAGGATCGCCGCGAGCGCAGTGAGCGCGACCGGCCTCGCGCGCCGCATGGTCGAAAACACGATGGCCTCGCGCCGCGAAAGCCCGTGCTCGCGGACGTCGGTCTCGATCTGATCGACCAGGATCACGGTGTTGCGCATGTCCATGCCGGCAAGCGCGATCAGTCCGAGCAGCGCCACGAAGCCGAACGGCTTGCCCGCCAGGTTGAGGGCGAGCGAGGCGCCGACGATGCCGAGGGGCGCGGTGAAGAACACCATGGCGAGCCGCGAGAAGCTCTGCATCTGAGCCATCAATACCGTCAGCATGATCATGATCATGACCGGGAAGAGCACGAAAATGGAGCTGTTGCCCTTCTGGGATTCCTCGATCGCGCCGCCCATCTCGATGCGGTAGCCGGGCGGCGCCGCATCTCGGATTGCCGCGAGCTTCGGCCACAGCGACAATGAGACGTCCGGCGGCTGCGCGCCGTCGACCACATCCGCGACCGCGGTGACGACTGTCTCGCGATTCCTCCGCCGGATGATCGGATCTTCGGTCGTGCGGACGACGCGCGCGACCTGACCGACCGGCACAGGCGCGCCGTCGCGTGAGGCGACGGTCATATCCTCGATCCGATCGAGCTCCGCGCGTTCGCTCGGGATTGCGCGCGCGACGACATCGACCCGCTCGCCCTCTTGCTTGACTGCAAGCCAAACCAGGGCCTTTGCCTTGTTAGCTGATCCTAAGCGACGTTGGTCGGCCGCATCTGCGAGGAGCCGACCGCCGGTCTTCGTGGCGCCGAGCGCTAAGCCTTAAGCGCCATAAGCCTTGAGAAAGACATCGACGCCGGCCTCGACCGAGGCTTCGATATCTTCGCGGCTGATCGAATCCACCACCCCGAACAGGAGGCGCTTGTAGACATAGCTCTGGCAGAGATCGACGAACTGCCAGGCGGCGCGCTCGGGATCGGGGACTTTCAGCACGCCCGACTTTTCCAGGTTTTCGAGTTCCGCCGCTAGCCGGGTCGCGCCATAAAGCGGACCGGCCTCATAGAAGGCGCGGCCGATGTTGGGGAATTTCTCCGCCGCCGCGATGACGACCCGGGCAAGCGAACGGGTGCCCGGCTCGGACATGCGACTGATCAGGCGGACGCCAAAGTCCGTGAGCATGTCGCGCGCATCGCCCTCTCGTCGGAACGTGCACAGGCGCTCGGCGGCTTGCGCAAATTCGCCCCGAATAATCGCTTCGAACAATTCGTCCTTCGAGGCGAAATAGGCGTAGAGCGTGCCCTTGGAAACGGCCGCGGCGCGCGCGATGTCGTTCATGCTCGCCCCGTCGAAGCCGGCGCTTAGAAACACCTGTCGCGCCCCGTCCATGATCTGGCGTCGCTTCGCGCTGCCGTCATTGGCCGCGGCTTCCCGCTCCAACGCCTCCGATTCCATAGCCTGCCCTTCCAACTCGCGGTGATGACCGAACCGTTCGGTTCGATTTTTGTTGCAATACGCTCTCGCTTGCGCTAAGTCAACGAGAAATGACCGAACCGTTCGGTCGGGGAATGGGTCAGAGCGGGCTTTATTATGGTCGATGACGTCAAGGGCCTAGAGCCCGCTGCGGGGGGTGTGTCTCCGGCGGACGCTCACCCTTCCGCTAACCTGCCTTCCCGAGCGGCCAGCCCGCCTGGCGCGCTCGCCGCTGCGCCGGCGATGGGCGGGCCGGTCGTACCCGCCGGCGGCCACCCCGTCGTTAAGGCTGCTCCGGCTAAGCGCTCCGGGCTTCGCCGGTTCATCGTCCCGGTTCTGATTCTGGCCGCGCTCGGCTATGGCGGCAAAACGGCCTACGACTATTTCGTCGAGGGACGTTTCCTCGTCTCGACCGACGACGCCTATGTCGGCGCCGACACCGCGATCATCGCCGCCAAGGCGATGGGCCATCTCACCGCGGTTCCCGTGGTTGACAACCAGATCGTGCACAAGGGCGACCTGCTCGCTGCGATCGACGACGGCGACTATCAGAACGCGGTCGACGCGGCCCGGGCGCGGATTGGCACTCAGGACGCGACCATCGCCCGCTTCAGCCGGCAGATAGACGCCCAGGCCGCAATCATCGCCCAGGCCGGAGCCCAGGTCGATTCGGCGGCGGCGCAGGAGAAGAGCGCCGAGGCCGAGGTCGAGCGGGCGGCGTTGGAATATGACCGGTCGTTCAAGCTCGCGCAGACAAACTTCGGCTCGCAGCAGCGTCTCGAGCAGGCGAGAGCTGACCGTGACCGCACCGTCGCCGCCCTGGCCGCCGCCAAGGCGAGCCAGGCGTCGGCTATCGCGGCCCTCGACGGCGCAAAGGCCAATCTCGATGTGCTCAAGGCGCAGAAGGACGAGGCCGCGCGCCAGCGAAACGAGCTCGTGACCGCCTTGGAGATGGCGGAGCGCAATCTTTCCTTCACCCGCGTCCTCGCTCCGTTCGACGGAACCATCGGCAACAAGGCGGCTGAGGTCGGAAACTTCGTGCAGGCGGGAACCCGGCTGATGGCGCTCGTGCCGCTCCACGCCTCCTACGTCGACGCCAACTTCAAGGAGACCCAGCTTGGCGACATCAAGCCGGGGCAGAAAGTGGATGTCTCCATCGACGCGCTCGACAGCAAGGTGGTCGAGGGCGTGGTGTCTTCGATCTCCCCCGCCTCGGGCGCGGAGTTCTCACTTCTGCCCCCGGACAATGCGACCGGCAACTTCACCAAGGTCGTTCAGCGTGTCGCGGTGCGCGTCAACTTCCCCGAGGCGGTGCTGAAGGAGGTTGCGCTCCGGCCGGGGCTCTCGGTCGTCGCGACCGTCCATACCCGCGATCCGGCGCTGCCAAAGCCGACGCTATTGGGCGCGCTCGGACTCGAGGCCTTCGCCGGCCGCAGCATCAAGCCGTGACAAGCGCGGCGCCGGCGATCCGGCCCGGCGGGGCGTCGCCGGCCACCGATCTTGTTGTCGCGCCGGCGGCGGTTGCGCAGCGCGATTTCTCGGCGCGGCGGGTCGCGGCGTTCATCTTCATGGTGTTCGGGATGTTCATGGCGATCCTGGACATCCAGATCGTCTCGGCATCCCTTTCGCAGATCCAGGCCGGGCTCTCGGCTTCGTCCGACGAAGTCACCTGGGTGCAGACCAGCTATCTGGTTGCTGAAGTGATCATGATTCCGCTGTCGGGCTTCCTGTCGCGGGTGGTGTCGACGCGCGTCATCTTCACGATTTCGGCCGGCGGCTTCACGCTCATGAGCTTCATGTGCGCCCACGCCAACTCGATCGAGGAGATGATCCTCTGGCGGGCGCTGCAGGGCTTCATCGGCGGCGGCATGATCCCGACCGTGTTCGCTTCGGCGTTCACCATCTTTCCGCGCGACAAGCAGCCGCTCATCGCGCCGATCATCGGGCTCGTGGCGACGCTTGCGCCCACGATCGGCCCGACGGTCGGGGGCTATCTCACCGACTGGTTTTCCTGGCACTGGCTGTTCCTGGTCAATCTCGGTCCGGGCGTCATCGTCACGATCGCGGCCTGGCTCTTGATCGATTTCGACGAGCCTGACTATTCGCTTCTGACGCACTTCGACTATGTCGGCCTCCTCACGATGGCCGGCTTCCTCGGGGCGCTGGAATACGCCCTCGAAGAGGGGCCGTCGAAGGACTGGTTTGAGAGCACGCCGGTTACGATCGCGATCGTCGTCTCGGCGGTCAGCTGCGTGGCCTTCTTCTACCGCATGGCGACGGCGCGCCAGCCGATCGTTGACCTCACCGCCTTTCGCGACCGCAATTTCTGGACCGGCTCGATGTTCGCCTTCGTGCTCGGGATCGGACTTTACGGGCTCACCTACATCTATCCGGTCTATCTGGCGGTCGTGCGCGGCTATTCGTCGCTGATGATCGGCAAGACGATGTTCGTGACGGGCTTGTGCATGTTTCTCACCGCGCCCCTCGCCGGGCGCCTGATGACGCGGGTCGACCCGCGCATCATGATCGCGACCGGGTTCATCCTGTTCGCCATCGGAACCTTTCAGGCGTCCTATGTGACCGTCGACTGGGACTTCTGGGAGTTGTTGTGGCCGCAGGTCTTCCGCGGCGTTGGGCTGATGTTGTCGATGGTGCCGATCAACAATCTGGCGCTCGGCACCATGCCACCCCAGAAGATCAAGAACGCCTCGGGGCTCTTCAACCTGATGCGCAATCTTGGCGGCGCGGTCGGCCTTGCGCTCATCAACACGCTGCTCGACAAGCGCATGGACCTGCATCTCGAGATGCTGCGCGAATCGGTCAATTGGGGGCGCCAGGTCGCGACGGACACGCTGGCCAGCATGACGGCGGCGCTGGCGGCGCGGGGGTCGGACGCCGAACTCGCGGCGACCCGCCAGCTTGCGCTGATCGTGCGGCGGCAGGCCGAGGTGATGGCGCTTGCGGACGTGTTTCTGGCGCTCACCTTCGTATTCCTGGCCTGCGTCGGCCTGGCCGCGGTGATGCGCCGCCCGGCCGCCGCCGGAGCGGGCGGAGGTGGCCACTGAACGAAGGAAGGAGGGCGTCCTATGGGGTCGCCCTCCAAAACCTCAGCGGTCGTGTCTAGAGGGCGAGGCATTGGGTGCGCCGTCGCCGCCCCAACCCTCCGGCCCATGACCTTGAGCCTTCGGATACAACCAAAGCGAGAATTCCTGCCAAATAAGTGCGAGCAAAAGGAAGCTAATGAGCCTAAACGCTAGTAAATTGGCTAGCGTTTACTAGCGCTTATTTTTGCGAATCGAGCTTTTTCAATGGGTTGCGGGCGATGTAGTTAAGAAAACCGCTTCCTCGCCCCGGCTCGCGCGACAGGTTGTGGGCCAATGTTTCAAACAGCCACAGCTTCTCGCCTTCCCGCCCGTCTTTCGGCGAGCGGGAAAGATGATTCCGACAACCAGAATGTGTATAGCATATTTATGATTTTGTCAAGTGAAATTCGCGACTCTTATAGCGTTGGACCGCTGCGCCGAGACGGAAGCGCCTCCACCACCATGTTTCGCATGGTGGTGGAGCGACCTGCCTCCGGGCGGATTCCACGAGAAAAGAGCACGCTCCAAGCCTCGCGCGCGATAATCAGCGGATCCCTGCATCGATGAGCTTCGTCAGCGCGTCGATCGTCTTTGGCGTGACGGTGCCGGCGCCGGTGTTGAGCGTCAGTCCGGGCATCTTGTATTTAGCGGACATCACGCATTGCACGACCGGGAAGAAGCCCTGCATGTAGAGGAGCTGGTCGAGCGTCGCGCTGACCGCGCCGGACTTGAGGCCGCTGATCGTCGAGGGCGCGAGATCGATGCCGCCGACGACGATGTCGCCCGGCTTCTTGCCGGCCTTGCTTCAGCACTTCGTCCATGATGCCGGTCACGCCGCCGTGCTGGGTGCCGATCGCCTTGAGATGCGGATGCGCCTGAATATAGGCGACGAGCACCGGCACGCCGAGCGATGTGTCGCTGTTGACCTCCTGGGTGATTTCCAGCCGGTCGACCTTGAGGCCGGCCTTCTCGAGCGTGTCGGCGAGGCCCTTCTCGGACTGGCCGCGCTCGGCCTGGCTGAACACGCCATAGACCATCGCCTCGTCGCCGGACTTCAGCCCTTGCGCCAGCATCGCCTTCGCGGTCAGCGCGCCGCCCTGGTAGAGATCGACGCCGGCGTAGCCGAAGCCCTTCGGGCCGAACTCGTTTTGCAGATCGGTCAGCGGCGAATTGCCGGAGGTGACGACGATGCCTTCGTCGACGGCCTGCTTGACGAGATCGTGGAAGGCGGTCGAGCCCGGGTGGCCCATGATCTCGATGCAATTGGGCCTGGCGGCCATCGCCTCCTTGAACTGGTTGATCATCGTCTCGGGCGCCCAGGCCGAGAATTGCGGCTTGAGTTCGACGCCAAGCGCTTCCGCAGCCTCTTTCGCGCCGGTCTGCCGGGCGAGCGTCGCGCCGTCGCCGGGGTTGCCGCCCATCTGCATGTACATGACGAGCCCCTTGCCGATCGGATCGGCTGACGCCGGCGCCACGACGACCGCAAGCCCGGCCGCAGCGACGCTGGTCATGAGAAAATGAGCCAAACGCATGTTCGTTTCTCCCTTGCACGTCTTCGGGTCGCCTCTATCGGCGAACCCCTCCTTCTTCCGAAGTCCGGATGCCGCCAAATCGTCGCAAGCGACCCGAGACGGCGAAGAAGCGCGCGCCGGCGCTGCGGTTCGTCCGCGTACATGTAGAAGATGATCGAAACCAGGAAGATGAGCCCCTGCACGGTCCTTACCCATGCGCCGGTGAGGCCGGCGGCGACGAGGCCTGCCTCGACCATGCCGATGATGAAACAGCCGAACACCGTCCCGAGTGATCGTCGCCTGGCCGCCGAAGATCGAGGTGCCGCCGATCAGCACGGAGGCGATGGCGGTCAACAGATAGCCCTGGCCCTGGTTGCCGAAGAAGTTCTTGTTCTCGAGCGTCAGCATGATCGCGGCGCAGGCGGCGAGAAAGCCCATGAGCGTGAAGATCTTGATCTTCTCGCGATCGACGTCGATGCCGACGACGCGCGACACGTCATTGGAATCGCCGATGAACAGAGTGTGCTCGCCGAACCGGTGGCGGGTGAGGACGAGCCAGAGAAAGCCAACGATGATCGCCGTCCACAGCGCCTGGATCGACAGCTTCGTGCAGCCAGGGGCTCGGCGCGGAAGCGAACGGTCGCCCGACGATCCATCGCCACACCGAGCTCTCTTCGGCGCCGCGCAACGCGTAGGACTTGCCGCCTGACAGCACGGTCGCCATGCCGGCCCAGAAGAACTGGGTGCCGAGCGTCGTCATGAACGACGGTATGCCGACTTTGGCGATGATGAGGCCGTTGAGGAAGCCGACCAGGACGCCCGACGCGAGCCCCGCGACGACCGCGAGCCAGCCGAGATCATATTCCTTGAACAAGCACCGCGAAGACGAAGCCGGAAAAGGCGATGATCGAGGGAAAGGAAAGGTCGATCTCGCCGCCGCCGATCACGAAGGTAAGGCCCGTCGCGAGCAGGATGAGCGGCGGCAGGGTGGAGAGGAAGGTCGTGTAGATGTAGGGCGCGAGGAACACTTCCGGCGCCCGGTACATGAAGAGCAGCAGCAGCAGGGCGAAAACGATGATGATCGGCAGCGCCTCGAAGCGCTGCAAGATCGACTCGCCTGACCGCTGCGCCATTCCGTTCGTCCCTTACGCCTGGTGCTGCAGCGCGATCAGATATTCGGTCAGTTCAGGCACCGTCATATCCTTCGGCGATATCTCGGAGACGACCCGTCCGCGATCGAGCACGACCAAGCGATCCGCCACTTCATGCACGTGCGCGAGATTGTGCTCGATATAGATGCAGGCGCGCCCGGACTGTTTGATCCGGCGCACGAATTCGACCACCTTTCGCACTTCGGCGACGCCAAGCGCCGCGGTCGGCTCGTCGAGCACGATGAGGTCGGCGTTGTAGTGCATGGCCCGGCCGATCGCGATGCCCTGACGCTCGCCGCCCGACAAATTGGCGACGGTCGAATCGACGGTGATGCCAACGCCTCGGAAGCCGATGACGTCGATCAGGATCTTTTGGGCGATCTCCTTCTCGCGCTTGATGTCGATGAAGCCGAATCGGTTGGTGATCTGCCGGCCGACGAAGAAGTTGCGCCACAGCGGCTGCTTGTCGGCCAATGAACGGTCCTGATAGACCGTCTCGATCGAGAGCTCATGGGCCATGCGAACCGAATAGTCGGCGAGACTGAGCTCCCGGTCGCGGACGAAAATGCGGCCCGACGAGGGCGGCAACACTCCGGTCATGATCTTGATCAGCGTCGACTTGCCGGCCCCGTTGTCGCCGATCAGGCCGACGATCTCGTTCTTGCCGATCGCGAGATCAATGTCGCGCAGCGCCTGGACCGGGCCAAAGAACTTCTGCACGCCCTCGAGGCGAACGATATTCTGGAAGCCCCTTTCGACGACTTGCACGCCGGCCGCCTGGTTCACCTTGCCCCTCCCCGGTTCCCAAGACGTCTCCGGCGAAGATGTCTCCGGCGCCGCTGAAAATCGTCTAGCATGGGCCACGACGGCGCAGCAATCGCGCTTCCAAGCGCGTGCGTTCCGGATCGCGAGGAAAGATTTGCGGTCGTCGACCGCGCCGACCATGACGAGTGGCGCCTACGGGCCCGCCTGAGCGGCGGAGGATTATTCCCAGAGGCCGGCCGGCAGCGGCAGACCCGCGTAGAGCGCAGCATCCGCCTTGCGGGCTAAGGGAACGTCAAATTCCTCCAGCACCGCTTGCAACTGGCGCATGTGCTGGGCTGAATGCCAGGTCTGGCGTTCGAGCAATTCCCAGGCGGGCCGCTCGCCATAGTGGGTCTTCACCGTCCAGATGAGCTTGCGGTCGTCGACCCCGTCCCACCATTTTGCGAGGTCGGCCGCGGCCTGATCGCCGAAGGCGATGATCTCGGCGCTCGTCTCGATCTCCGGGGGCGTCGGCAGGTTGACGTAATGCGCCCAGTCCTCGAATTCGCCTTCGACGTTGCGCACGAAAACGTCCGGGACCTGATAGGTGTGGTAGGCGAGATCCCGGAGCGTCCGGTCGCGGTTCGGAATGGGGCGGTGGCCGAGCTTATCGACGGGGATCTGCGCGACGAGCGACCTCTCGATCGCCAGCACGTCCAGCCAGCGCGCGACAAGCTCGACAGGCGGCAAACGCTCAGCGCTCTTGGCTTTGACGCCGACGAAGCTCGCCACCTGATCGAGCGATTGCGCGAAGACGAACTCGCGTCCGCGCGATACGACCGGCAGCGATCTCGCGCCAAGACGCCGAAGGTCGGCCGCTCCTTCCGCGTCGTTGAGGACGTCGACCGACTCGAACGGCACGCCGAGGCCGGTCAGAAACTCCTTCACCTTGACGCAGGCGGAACAGCCAGGCTGCCAGAAGACCCGGATCGACTCAGCGTTCACCAACCCCTCTCCTCGACCACGCGCTCGCTGGCGCCCAGAGCGCGGCGCTTGAGCGGTCATCGTCTCTTGGGTCAGTCTAAGCCAATTCGCCCCGGGCGATAGCCGCGATTGAAGATGGCCGTTTCGCCTCTCGCGACGGGGGCCCGCTTTCATGCGCCGCCCGGCGCGGCGGGAGCGGGCGCACGGCAATTAGGGGAGAAGCGCCAGCTTTGCTTACCAATTGGTAATGAAGCGGCAAGCCGGCGCCTACCGATCGCCCTTGCGGAGAGGGCGCCATGCGGCCATATTATGCGGGTCAGGCGCTCATCCGGTAATCCTGGGCGAGCGCCGCACTCTTAATATGAGGTTTCTCTCATGTCCGACTATGACCGCTACGCCAATACGCGTTACGGCGCGGGGCTCGCACGGTCCGGCGTCGCCGTCGATCAGGGCCTCCGGGCCTATATGATCGGCGTCTACAACTATATGACCCTCGGGCTCGGCGTGACCGGACTGGTGGCTTACGCCGCCTTCGCGCTTGGCACGGTCGATGCGGGCAACGGCCGCTTGGCGCTGACCGACTTCGGCCACGCCATCTATGTGTCGCCCTTGCGCTGGCTGATCGTGCTCTCGCCCCTGGCCCTGGTGTTCTGGCTCTCCGCCCGCATCAACTCGATGTCGGTGGCGACCGCCCGCAACGCCTTCATCGCCTTCGCGGCGCTGATCGGCCTGTCGATGTCGGCGCTGCTGGTGGTCTACACCGGCGCTTCGATTGGACGGGCGTTCTTCGCCGCCGCGGCCGCCTTCGCCAGCCTTAGCCTCTACGGGTATACGACTCAGCGCAGCCTGTCTGCGATGGGATCGTTCATGATGATGGGCGTCATCGGCCTGATCGTGGCGAGCCTGCTGAACTTGTTCCTGCATAGCACGGGCCTGCAGTTCGGCATCTCGCTTCTTGCGGTGGTGATCTTCGCCGGCCTGACCGCCTGGGACACGCAGGCGATCAAGCAGATGTATTTCGCTGGCGACAGCTACGAGGTGCTGCACAAGAAGTCGATTCATGGCGCTCTGCGCCTCTACCTCGACTTCATCAATATGTTCCAGGCCATCCTGATGCTGACGGGGTCGCAGCGGAACAACTGACATAGGATCGTCAATCTAACGATCTACCTCTTCCCCCGGCTCGCATGGTCGCAAGCCGGGGTATTTTTTTGTTTAAGCCACATTTCCGGTTTGGGGGAAGACAATGGGTGGGCTTCGCGTCGGCGCCGTAGCGTCGGTTGTCTCGTTCGCGCTGGCTCAAGGCGCTGGGGCGGCGCAGCTCAAGATCATCGATGTCAAAGCCTATGCGTTCCTGGAGCACGCGGGCAAACTCTCCGATGACCTTGTGAGCAGTGGTGAGAGCCTCGTTGACGCTCCCAAGGGCGGCGCGCTCGGCGGCGACACGGCGACGGGCCTGCTGATCGACTTCACCTTCGAGGGCGACAAGAACGCCTCGCCGAAATATGCGACGGCGGTCATCGATCTCACACAGACGGGCCGCTCCGGTCAGCCGATCACCACCCATAGAGCGTTCACCAACTTCATCTTTGGCCCCGACGGGATCGAGCACAAGGCGGTGTTCCTGGATGCGGCGACCTGCATGCCGCTCGCCATCCAGGTCCATGCGGGTAAAACGGAAAAATCGGCGAAACTCGATTTCCACTGCACGGAGACCGTCGCTCCGAAATGATGCGCTCGGCGACGGGAGCGATCAGTCCTCGCTTAAGCCCAGCACGTCCGCCATCGAATAAAGCCCCGGTTTGCGGTCCTTCGCCCACGTGACGGCCTTGAGCGCGCCGCGGGCGAAGAGCGCGCGATCCTCGGCATGGTGGCTCAAGACCACCCGCTCGCCCTCGCCGGCGAAGATCACGCTGTGATCGCCGACCACCGTGCCCCCGCGCAGCGACGCGAAGCCGATATCGCCCGCTCGCCGCGCGCCGGTCAGGCCGTCGCGCCCGCGCGCCGAATGGTGCTTGAGCGAGACGCCGCGGCCTTCAGCCGCCGCTTCGCCGAGCAAGAGCGCCGTGCCGGAGGGGGCATCGACCTTCATGCGATGATGCATCTCGACCACCTCGATGTCGAAATCATCGCTGAGCGCCGACGCCGCTCGCCGCGCCAGCGCCGCGAGAAGGTTGACGCCGACGCTCATGTTGCCGGAGCGCACGATCGGGGCGTGGCGCGCCGCCGCTTCGATCTTGTCGAGATCGTCATTGCTCAAGCCGGTCGTGCCGATCACATCGGCGATGCGCGCCTGGGCGGCAAGCCCGGCGAGAGCGATGCTCGCAACGGGCGAGGAGAAATCGATGATCGCGTCGGCGTCGAGCAGCAACGGCAGCGGGTCGGCCACGATCTGAAGGCCCTTCGCGGGACAGCCCGCGAGCAGCGACGGATCCTGGCCAAGCCAGGGCGAATCTTCGCGCTCGAGCGCGCCGGCGAGCTTGAACCCGTCCAACTCATGGATCGTCCGGACGACCATGCGCCCCATGCGGCCCGCAGCGCCGCTCACGATCACCCTTAGATCGGCCATTTCCCGGCTTCTCCCGATCGGCCGTCAGCCCGGCTGCGGGCCATCGTAGCCCTCGGCGATCACGATATCGGCGAGGCTGGCGGCGTCGCGAAGCTTCGCGGCTTCTCGATATTCCTCTGAATCGTGGCACGCGACCGCGGTCTCATAGTCGCGAAACTCGATCACGACATTGCGCTCCGGCGCTTTGCCGCGGGTCACGACATGCTTGCCGCCGCGGACCAGGAAGCGCGCCCCGTATTTTGCGAACGCGGCCGCGTTGGCCTTGACGTACTCTTGATAAAGTTCGGGATCGCGCACATCGATATGGACGATCCAATAGCCCTTCGGCATGCGTCAAACTCCCTCGACCAGCACCATTTCAATTTCCGCCGCGCCCTCGCGCAAAACCCGCGCCGCCTGATATTGCTCGGAATGAAAATAGCGATGCGCCGCGTCGTAGCTCTCGAATTCGAGCACGACATTGCGCGCCCGCGCCTGACCCTCCAGCGCCTCGCTTCGCCCTCCGCGCGCGAGCGGCTTGCCGCCATGCTCGGCGATCGCCTTGGTGGCGGCCGCGGCGTAGCGCGCATAGGCGTCGGGATTGGTGATGTCGACGCGCGAGATGACGTAGCCCTTGGGCATGAAGGCTCCTTAAGATGGCGCTCGGACGAACCTAGCCCGGCTCAGCCGCCAATCAAGCCAATGCGGCTTTAATTTCCGCAACGACTGCTTCGGCGGCCGCGCGGGGATCGGGCGACTGGGTCACCGGCCGGCCGACGACGAGGTAGTCGGCGCCGTTGCGGATCGCCTCGGCCGGCGCAGCGACCCGCTTCTGGTCGCCGATCGTCCCCCCCGCAGGCCGAATGCCGGGGGTGACAAGCACGAACTCCGGGCCGACAATCTGCCGAACCGTCGCCGCTTCCGCCGCGCTCGCCACCAGTCCATCGACGCCGAGCTCGAGCGCCTGCTCGGCGCGCCGCCGGACCGTCTCGACCACGCCGAAGCGGTAAACGGCTTCGAAAAGATCGGCGTCGTCGTACGAGGTCAGGACGGTGACGGCGAGGATCTGCATTCCCGAGCCTTTGGCGCCGGCGACCGCCGCGCGCATCGTCTGCGGATAGGCGTGGACCGTGAGGAACTTCGCTCCCAATTTGGCCGCCTGCGCGGTCGCCCGTTCGACGGTGTTGGGGATGTCGTGCAGCTTGAGGTCGAGAAAGACCTGCTTGCCCGCCGAAACGAGCTCCGAGACAAGCGGCAAGCCGCCGCCGTAAGCGAGCTCCATGCCAACCTTATAGAAAACCGCGCTCTCGCCAATGGTCTCGACCAGCCGTCTCGCGTCGCTCACATCAGGGATGTCGAGCGCCACGATCAGACGATCGTGCGGCGCAATCCGGTTCGCCTCAGCGACCTTGAGCTGCATCCGAGTGCCTCCTGTCGAGCCGATAGGTCCACACGAAGGCCGGCGGCAGATTCAGCAAAATCGGCTTCGAGCGAACCGCCGAATAAAGGTTGGAGAAGGCCTCGCGAGGAATCGGCGACATGAGGCCGTAGGTGAACTGAACGAACACGCCCGAAGGCCCCATCAGCGCGAAGGCGTCGGCGATGAGTTTCGTCCGCCGGGGCGGCGGTTGGTTGAGCAGCGGCAGGCTGGAGACAACGGCGGCGATGGGCTGGCCCGCAAACGGCGCCAGCGTTTGCGGAAGGTCATACGCGTCGCCCTGGACGATCGAGGCGTGCGCGAAACGCTGCTTCAAAAGGCGGCAGAATTCCCCGTCATACTCGACCAGAACGAGCCGTTCGGGCGGCAAGCCTGCTTCGAGCAGCGAGCGGGTGACCGGGCCGGTGCCCGGCCCAAGCTCGACGACCAGGCCATGCGTCGGCGAGCCGACCGCCGCCGCCATTGCGCGCGCCAAAGCGCGCCCGGACGGGGCAACAGCGCCGGTCAGCCGCGGCGAAGCGACGAGAGATTTAAGGAAACGCGCGCCGTCACCGAGCCCTCGCCTTTGCTTGTCTACGGCGATTGGCTTTTGGATGTGCCACTCCTCATGTCTCAAGGCGCCTCCGCGCGAGCAAGGCCTCGAAGAATGCTCCAGTTGGCGCCATCAATCCCAGTCGCCTGGTACGTCCTTCGAGACAGCGCGCTTCGCACGGCCCTCAGGACGAGGTCGAGGCTGGCGCGCAATCACGCGTAGGCGCTTATATCGGGTCGCTCCCCACGTCGCAAAGCCGAGCGTTAGCTCCGACCCTCGAAGAACTCCTTCATCTTGGCGAAGAAGCCGGCGCTTTCCGGGTGGGTGGTGTTCGACGACTCGGAGGCGAACTCCGTCAAGAGTTCCCGCTGGCGGCGCGTCAGGTTCTGCGGCGTCTCGACAACGAGTTGAACGAACAGGTCGCCCGAATCGCGTGAGCGCAGCACCGGCATGCCCTTAGCCCGCAGCCTCAATTGGCGCCCCGATTGGGCGCCTTCCGGGACGCTGACCCTGGACTCGGTTCCATCAAGCGTCCGAACGTTGAACTCGCCGCCGAGCGAGGCCTGGACCATCGAGATCGGCACCCGGCAATAGAGGTCGGCGCCGTCGCGCTGGAAGAACGCATGCGGCTTGACGGTGAGGAAAATATAGAGGTCGCCCGCCGGGCCGCCGCGCATTCCCGCTTCGCCCTCGCCAGTCAGGCGAATGCGCGTGCCGTCCTCGACGCCGGCCGGGACATTGACCGACAGCGTGCGCTCTCGCGTCACGCGGCCGGAGCCGGCGCATTTGTCGCATGGGTTCTCGATGGTCTGTCCGCGGCCATGGCAGGAGGGGCAAGTGCGCTCGATCGCGAAAAAGCCCTGCTGCGCGCGCACGCGTCCGTGTCCGCCGCAGGTCTTGCAGGTCACGGGCTTCGAACCTGCGCGGGCGCCTGAGCCTGCGCAGGCCTCGCATGCGATCGAAGTCGGCATGCGGATCGAGGCGGTCTTGCCGTGAAACGCCTCTTCGAGCGTGATCTCGAGATTGTAGCGAAGGTCGGCGCCGCGCTCTCGGCCCCCGGACTGCCGTCCGCGCCGCCCGCCCATCATGTCGCCGAACAGGTCGTCGAAGATGTCGGACATCGACGCGGCGAAGCCGTCGCTCATGCCGCTCTGGTCGAAAGCGGCGTGACCATAGCGGTCGTAGGCCGCACGCTTCTGGGCGTCCGAGAGATGCTGATAGGCTTCGTTGAGCTCCTTGAACCGCGCCTCGGCCTGCTTGTCGCCGGGATGCCGGTCGGGATGGCACTGCATCGCCGCCTTGCGGAAGGCGGACTTCAGTTCGGCGTCGCTCGCCGATTTGGAAACGCCCAGGGTTTCGTAAAAATCGCGCTTGGCCATCTCAGCGCGCCCGCAGCCTATGCATGCCTAGACCTACTCATGCTACGCCGCGTTTCAAGAGGGCGGACCCCATTCCTGACGCGGAAGCCGGCGTCTTGAACGCCGGCTCGCAGTCAGCCCAATCTCCCCCCGCCATCGAGGCGTCCCCTAAAAGGCGTAGCCGGCCGCTTCACGCGGCCGACTTCATTTCGTTTAAGGCTTCTTCTTGTCGTCGTCGACTTCGCGGAATTCCGCGTCGATGACGTCGTCCTTGGCCTGCGCGCCGGCTTCGGCGCCGCCTTCGCCCGGCGCACCGCTCGCCTGCTGGGCCTTGTACATGGCCTCGCCCAGCTTCATCTGCGCCTGCATCAGGTCGTTGGTGCGCGCCTTGATCGCCTCGACGTCCTCTCCCTGCAGCGCCGTGCGCAGGGAAGCGACGGCAAACTCGACCGCGCTGCGATCGGACTGGGAGACCTTGTCGCCGTACTCCTTCAGCGCCTTCTCCGCGTCATGCGCCAGCAACTCGCCGCTATTCTTGGCGTCGACCATCTCGCGCCGCTTCTTGTCCTCGGCGGCATGAGCTTCGGCGTCCTTCACCATCTTGTTGATGTCGGCTTCGCTTAAGCCCCCCGACGCCTGGATGCGGATCTGCTGCTCCTTGTTGGTCGCCTTGTCCTTGGCGGTCACGTTGACGATGCCGTTGGCGTCGATGTCGAACGTCACCTCGATCTGCGGCACGCCGCGCGGCGCGGCCGGAATCCCGACCAGATCGAACTGGCCGAGCGCCTTGTTGTCCGCGGCCATCTCGCGCTCGCCCTGGAAGACGCGGATGGTGACCGCGGTCTGATTGTCCTCGGCGGTCGAGAACACCTGGCTCTTCTTGGTCGGGATGGTCGTGTTGCGCTCGATGAGGCGAGTGAACACGCCGCCCAGCGTCTCGATGCCGAGGGAGAGCGGCGTGACGTCGAGCAGCAGCACGTCCTTGACGTCGCCCTGCAGCACGCCCGCCTGAATGGCGGCGCCTATCGCGACCACCTCGTCCGGGTTGACGCCCTTATGGGGCTCCTTGCCGAAGAACTGCTTGACGACTTCCTGCACCTTGGGCATGCGCGTCATGCCGCCGACCAGGACCACCTCGTCGATCTGACCGGCTGACAGGCCGGCGTCCTTCAAGGCCTTGCGGCACGGCTCGACCGTCCGCTGGATGAGGTCGTCGACCAGCGCTTCGAACTTGGCCCGCGTCAGCTTGAGGGCCATGTGCTTCGGCCCGCTCGCGTCGGCGGTGATGTAGGGCAGGTTGATCTCGGTCTGGGTCGCGGACGAGAGCTCGATCTTCGCCTTTTCGGCCGCCTCTTTCAGGCGCTGCAGAGCGAGCTTGTCCTTGGTCAGGTCGATGCCCTGCTCCTTCTTGAACTCGCCGGACAGATATTCGACCAGCCGCATGTCGAAGTCTTCGCCGCCGAGGAAGGTGTCGCCGTTCGTCGACTTCACCTCGAACACGCCGTCGCCGATCTCGAGGACCGAAATATCGAAGGTGCCGCCGCCGAGATCGTAGACCGCGATCGTGCCGGCCTTCTTCTTGTCGAGGCCGTAAGCGAGCGCCGCCGCGGTCGGCTCGTTGATGATGCGCAGCACTTCAAGTCCGGCGATCTTGCCGGCGTCCTTGGTGGCCTGACGCTGGGCGTCATTGAAGTAGGCGGGAACCGTGATCACCGCCTGGGTAACCGGGCCGCCAAGATGCGCCTCGGCCGTCTCCTTCATTTTCTGCAAAATGAAGGCGGAGATTTGCGAAGGCGAGTATTGCTTGCCGTCCGCCGTGACCCAAGCGTCCCCATTCGGCCCGCGAATGATCTTGTACGGGACGAGGCCCATATCCTTCTTGGTCATCGGATCATCGAACGTCCGTCCGATGAGGCGCTTGATCGCGAAAAAGGTCCGTTCAGGATTGGTCACCGCCTGCCGCTTCGCGGGCTGGCCGACCAGGCGTTCGCCGTCATCGGTGAACGCTACGATAGAGGGCGTCGTCCGCGCGCCCTCCGAATTCTCAATCACCTTGGGCGCCGAGCCCTCCATGACAGCGACGCACGAGTTGGTTGTGCCAAGGTCGATGCCAATTACTTTCGCCATTACTCACCCCTGTTCTTTTGCGGGACCGCCGAGCCCCAAAGCGGCAAGGCCTAAGAGAGGCGTTCCACCGATCGCTTCGTAGCCGACGGCTGACGTCTTCCGATCCCCATCTCTCATCCAGATTTCCGTCGATTCAGCGCGTCGTGCGCCCAAACCGGCCAGTCGGGGCGTATATAGGTGGGGCGTTTTAGCGGCGCAAGGCGCGGAAGCCGCGGATTTTTCGAGCTTACCCGCGTCGCCGCCAGGCGCGGGCGCGCTTCCCCTTTCTCGCCGGCGCCTCTAAACTTCGCTCGATGAATCGGCTTTTCGTCCTCTCGCTTTTTGGTCTCCTGAGCCTGGCGTTCGGTGCAGGTCCGTCGGTCGGTCAATTGATGCTGCCGGGCGCGGCCCCAGCCGCTGCGGAGGGAGCTGCGACCAGTTCCAAGCCAAAGAGCGCCGCCCACAAGGCGAGCTCCGCCGGCAAGGCGAGCGACGCCAGGACCGGCAAGCCAGCCGCCGAGGCGGGAGTGGCGGGCCTCGTCGGGCGGCCGCTCATGCTCAACGGCAAGTCCGGCCTCCTGCAGATCTCCGGCGATGACAAGGCGATCACCGTCGACAAGCTTCAGCTCGCCGGGGAGGGCGTTTCAAACTCATCGCAGCGCTGCCTCGTCGACATCGTCGGCGAGACGCCGATCGAGGCGACGAATGTTGGCCGTCCGGACGGGCTCGAGCGGTTCGAGGTCAAAGTTCCCGCCTGCCCGATCTCGTTCGACGTTCTTGACGGCGCCGTTCTTGTACCGACCCAAATCACGGCCTGCGTGTTCAAGGCCGCCGATTGCCAGACGACGCCGGGCGGCCTCTGGGGACCGGAGGGAGGCTCGCTGGTCGGGGACGCGGCCAAAATCGTAAAGGAACGGGCAGAAGCGGAAAAGGCGATGGGCAAGCTCGTCCGCGCGATCGAGGATCGCGCCGAAAAGGACACGCAAGCGGCGGACCTCGTGCGCGATCAGAACGGCTTCGCCGCGCAGCGCGACGAGCTGTGTCGCGATTACGCTAAGGAAAGCCTCCACGGCTATTGCGCGTTGCGCGTGACAGAGGCGCGAACCGCGCTTTTGCAGACGAGGTTCGATGAGCTTAGCCCCGCAACCGCTTCCAAGACGACGAGCGAAAAGAGTAAAAGGGCGAAGTCGAGGAAAAGCGCCAAGCAGCCTTGAGCCGCGTCCGAGCGCCAATCCAGGTGAGGGGTGAGCTAATGACGCAAAATTCGACCGATGTCGGCGCGGGCGCCGCGACCGGACCAAATCCCCACGCCTCGAAGTCCCTGACGGCCAAAGCGGCCGATGAGTTCCGCAAATTCCTCGTTCTCTTTTTCTATCTCTGGATTCTATTCGGCGTTTTCGTGCTGAACCAAGGCGTCGTCCTGCGCGAGCACGGGTTCGATTTCACCCTGCAGGGCTTCGCCTTCATCAACGCCCTGGTCTTCGCCAAAGTCATGATGCTGTTCGAGATCTTCGATCCCGGGCGCTGGCTGCGCAAGAGGCCGCTCATCTATCCTATCCTCTATGAGACTCTGCTTTTGACGGTCCTCTTCCTTGTCGCCCATGTCCTCGAAAAGACGCTCGAAGGACTGCTTCGCGGAAAGACGATGGCCGAGAGCATGCCCTTGATCGGCGGCGGAGGCCTCCTGGGATTGCTCAGCGCAACCGTCATCCTGTTTGTCGCGCTGATCCCGTTTTTCGGCCTGAGGAATTTGAGCTTGGCCATGGGCGAAGGGCGGCTCTGGGCGGTGATTTTCGAGCAGCCTTCAGCGGAAGAGGGTGAACGCCGACGAGGCTCGTCGTCAAAATCGGCGTAAGCGCGGCCTCACCGCCAATAGACTTTATCTCTCACGTCGGCTCGGCTAGCTTGCGCGAAGGACGGATCCCGCGCCGCGACCGGGGTCCGCCGTCGAGGACGATAGCCCATGTGGGAAGAATTCAAGGAATTCGCGCTTAAAGGCAATGCGCTGAGCCTCGCCATCGGCGTCATCATCGGCGCGGCGTTCGGCAAGATCGTCGATGCTTTGGTCAACGACATCATCATGCCGATCCTCGGCATCGCAGGAAAGGCGGACTTCACCAACTATTACGTTCCGCTGTCTGGCAAAGTGACCGCGACCAATCTGGCGGATGCTAGAAAGCAGGGCGGCGTTCTGGCCTACGGCGACTTCATCACAGTGGTCATCAACTTCCTCATCGTCGCCGTCGCGCTGTTCGCCGCCATCAAGGCGATCAACATTATGACCCGACAAGCGGCTAAGGAGCCGCCGCCGCCTGCGCCCCCCACCCAGGAGGTCGTCCTCCTGACCGAGATCCGCGACCAGCTCGCCAACCGCGGCGCATAAGCGCCCTTTGCTCTTGAGTTTACGCGCGGGGATCGCGGCCACGTCTCCGGGATTTCCTGCCGTAAGGCTCACTCGGCCGCCGCGACTTCGCGCTCCGGCTCGATAAGGACGGCGCCCTGGCTTCGCGCCATCCAGAACGACGCCTGCGCCACAATGCCCGCGGCGAAGAGCACGGCTGCGGAAGCGAATGCGGGATTTGCGCCGAACCCCGCCACCGCGACCAGCGCGGCTCCGACGGCCATCTGGACCGAACCGTAGAGTCCGGATGCCGTTCCGGTCACGCGTGGATTTACGCTGATCGCCTGGACAAGGGCGGCGGGCGCCGCGGCGCCGACGCCGAGGCTGAACGCAAACATCGTTCCGATGACGCCAGCCAGAGTCGCCCGGTCGGCGATCAAAAGGCCGAGGAAGGAGGCCGCGGCCACGACGCTGACGGCGTTGGCCGCGACCAGAAACCCGTTGAGCGGAAACCGATCGATCAGCCGGCTTGCGAGAAAGCTGCCGAGCCAGAGGCCGGAGACCAGGAGCGCAAGATAGGGGCCGACGCTTGCGCTCGGCGCATGCAGCGTGTCGACGAAGATGAAGGGCGCGCAAGCGATGAAGGCGTAGAGGGGGGTCGTCGCGCAAGCGCCGCCAAGGGCGTAGCCGAGAAACTGCCGGGAGCGCAGCAGGCCGACATAGTCACGCGCGTATTGCGAAGCGCTGACGAACATCGCCTCCTGCCGCGTCTCGGGAAGAACGCGCCACGCCAGCACGAAGTTGGCCACCCCCAACGCGCTCAGTCCAATCAGGATCGTTCGCCACCCCCAAAGACCGCTGAGCGCCGCGCCGATAAGCGGAGCAATCGCAGGCCCCGCGGTCACCAGCACATTGACCAGCGCGAGGCGCCGCGCGGCCTCGTGCGCCTGCGACGTGTCGCGGATGATGGCGCGGGCGAGCAGCAGGCCCGAACATCCTCCCAAGGCCTGGAAAAATCGCGCGATGACCAGGGTGTGCGCATCCGGGGCGAAGAGCCCGGCGATGCTGGCGATCGTGAACAGGCAGAGGCCAACCAGCAGAGCGGGCCGACGACCAAAGCGATCCGACGCAGGCCCATAGACCAACTGACCCACAGCCAATCCCAGGATGTAGACACTGATGGTCAGCTCCAGAGCGGCGGGCGTCGCGTGGAGGTCTTTGGCCGCGGCGGGCAGCGCGGGCACGAATATGTGCATGCCGACCGGCCCGCTGAAGGTGAACAGCCCCAGGAGCCAGAGCGGAACGGCGCCTCGGCGGACGAATTTCATCGGCTTGCCGTCCGCTTGCGTTCGGTGGTGGCGGAGGCCTCATCCGGCAGGCTCAGGAGCCGGTCCCGGACCGTCTCAAGCAGGCGAAGCGTGCGGCCTAAATCCTCGTCCGAGACCTCGCCAAGCACGAGGTCGCGAATGTCCTGGGATACCCGCTCGACCTGATCAACGGTCCTGCGTCCGCGCGGAGTTAAGACGAGGCTCTTCGCGCGCCGGTCGGCGCGGTCCTCGCATCGGTCGATCAGGCCCGAATCTTCAAGCGCATCGATCAAACGGACGACCGAGGAGCAATCGAGAGACAAAGAAGCCGCCAGCTCATTCTGCCGCATGGGCGTTTCGGAGCGCGCGATCCGGAGCAAGGGCAGCCAGGTTGCTTCCGTCAAACCGTAAGGCTGCAACCGCCCGTCGACCGCGCGCCGCCATTCCCGCGCCACATGGGCGACGAGAGGCGCGAGCCGGGCGCGGGCGTCTTTTCGAGCAAGCGGCATGGAGGCCCTAAATAGATGGCATACCAACTAATGAGGCATCAATTATTTGTGACAGGGCCGACGGCGCCAGGCCCGAGGGATCAATCCTTGAGAGCGATCGTCCTTAGTCTCAGCGCGTTGCCGACGACGCTGACCGACGAGAGCGCCATCGCCGCCGCGGCGACCACCGGCGACAGCGTGAGGCCGAAGGCCGGATAGAGGACGCCGGCGGCGATCGGCACGCCCGCGGCGTTGTAGATGAAGGCGAAGATGAGGTTCTGCCGGATGTTGCGCATCGTCGCTTGCGAGAGGCGACGCGCCGCGACAATGCCGCCGAGATCCCCGCCGAGCAGGGTGACGCCCGCGGATTCGATCGCGACATCGGTTCCCGTGCCCATCGCAATCCCGACATCGGCGGCGGCGAGCGCCGGAGCGTCATTGACGCCATCGCCGGCCATGGCGACGATCCGCCCTTCCTTCCGCAAACGTTCAACAACCTTGCCCTTGTCCTCAGGCAGAACGTCCGCCTCGATCTCGCCAACGCCAAGCTTGCGCCCGACAGCCTCCGCCGTTGCGCGATTGTCGCCGGTGAGCATCACGACCCGGACGCCCGCTTGCCTGAGCGTGCGGACAGCATCGGGCGTCGTCGCCTTGATCGGATCGGCGACAGCGATCACGCCAGCCGCCTTGCCGTCGAGCCCGACGAAGATCGCGGTCGCGCCGTCGCGGCGCAACCCCTCGGCCGCCGTTTCGAGAGCGCCGACGTCAATTCCGGCCGCCTCCATCAGGGCGCGATTGCCGAGCGCGACTTTGCGCCCATCGATGCCTCCGGTCACCCCTTTGCCCGGGACGCTCTCGAAGCCTTCCACCTTGGCGAGAGCGAGACCGCGATCCGCCGCCGCGCGAACGATCGCGGACGCAAGGGGATGCTCGCTCTCGCGCTCAAGGCTGGCCGCGAACCTGAGCAGCGTTTCCTCGTCAACCCCAGGCGCGGGCTTCAGCGCCACAACGGTCGGCTTTCCCTACGGTGAGCGTGCCCGTCTTGTCGACGACCACAGTGTCGACCTTTTCGAGCCGCTCGAGCGCTTCCGCATTCTTGATCAACACTCCCGCCTGAGCGCCGCGGCCAATACCGACCATGATCGACATCGGCGTGGCCAAACCCAGCGCGCACGGGCAGGCGATGATCAGCACCGAGACCGCCGCGACAAGGCCATAGGCCATGCGCGGCTCAGGCCCCCAGATCGCCCAGGCGATGAAGGCGGCGACGGCGAACGCGATGACCAGCGGCACGAACCAGCCGGACACCTGATCGGCGAGGCGCTGGATTGGCGCCCGGCTGCGCTGCGCCTGCGCGACCATCTGCACGATCTGCGCCAGCACGGTGTCGCGGCCAATTCTTTCGGCGCGCATCACGAAGGCGCCGCTCTGGTTCATCGTGCCGCCGATCACCTTGTCGCCTACGCTCTTGCCGACCGGCATCGATTCTCCGGTCAGCATGGATTCATCGACCGCGCTTCGCCCTTCGACGATTCGACCGTCTAACGGCACTTTCTCGCCAGGCCGCACGCGCAAGGCGTCGCCAATGTTGACCGCGTCGAGCGCGACTTCCTCATCCGAACCGTCGGCGCGGACGAGGCGCGCGGTCTTAGGCGCAAGATCGATGAGCGCGCGGATCGCGCCGCCCGTCTGCTCGCGCGCCCTGAGTTCGAGCACCTGTCCCAACAGGACAAGCGTCGTGATGACCGCCGCCGCTTCGAAATAGACGGCGACCGCGCCATGCTCGCCTTGGAACGCCGGTGGAAACAGTCCAGGCGCAACGGTCGCGACGACGCTATATGTCAACGCGACGCCGACCCCCATGGCGATCAGGGTGAACATGTTGAGACTGCGGTTCTTGAGCGACGCCCAGGCGCGCTCGAAGAATGGCCATCCTGCCCAGAGCGCCACGGGAGTCGCCAGCGCCAGCTGAATCCAGTTGGAAACCCCTTCGGGCACGAACCGATGCAGGCCGGCGAGATGCCCGCCCATTTCGAGCACGAAGACAGGAATCGAGAGCGCGAGCGCGACCCAGAAGCGCCGGGTCATGTCGACAAGCTCCGCGCTCGGGCCGGTCGCTTCCGCAGGCGTTTCCGGCTCCAGCGCCATGCCGCAGATCGGGCAGCTCCCGGGATGGTCCTGGCGGATCTGCGGGTGCATCGGGACAGGTGTAGATCGTCCCCGAGGGCTCAGGTCTCGGCGGGGGCGACGCGCTGACGCCGTGAGCGTGGTTAGCGCGGCGTCCGCCGACGCGAGAGCCGGCTACAGCGCCGAGGGACCGCGCCGGGTCGGCGACGAACTTTCCGCGGCAGCCGGCGGAACAGAAATAATAGGTCGCGCCAGCGTGCTCGGCCTTGTGCTTCGCCGTCGCCGGATCGACGGACATGCCGCAGACGGGGTCCTTCGCGAGCACGGTTCCGCCGTTGGCGGAGGTCATCGGCAAATGGTGCTTGTGTTCCATGAGCGGCAGGCATAAACCTTCCCATCATGGGAAGGTCAAGCGGATTCTCGACATGAACATCGGCGCTGCGGCGGCGGCGAGCGGGGTCAACGCCAAGATGATCCGCCATTACGAGGCGATCGGCCTATTGCGCGCAGCCGAGCGCCGCGCGAACGCTTATCGGGATTATGGGGACCGCGACATCCACGAGCTCAGGTTCATTAGGCGCGCGCGACGGCTCGGCTTTTCGATTGCGGAAATCGGCGAACTCTTGGCCTTATGGCGCGATCGCGGCCGTCCGAGCCGCGAGGTCAAACGCATTGCGGAAGCGCATATCGGGGATCTTCAATCGCGGGCCGCCGAAATGCAGGCGATGGCGAAGACGCTTCGCGAGCTGGTCGCGGCTTGTCATGGCGACGATCGGCCCGACTGCCCGATCCTCGATGACCTTGCGCTGGACAGGGGTGCGCTCAGCTAGGCGAGCGTTCAGCGGGCTCCTTTGGCTTGACCGCAGGAGCCCGCAAAGGCGTCAGGCCGCCGCCTTCGTCGTCATGGCGTTATACACGGCGGTTTCGAAATCGATGTATCCGCCCACCGAAGCCGGATCCGCAAAGGGCAAGATCTGAGTGGCCCAGAAGCCGCCGATCCCATTCTTGCGATCGATCCAGAAGTAGAGATTGGCGAGGCCCGCCCAGGCGAGCGCGCCGGCCGGCCGGCCCGTCGGGGCGTCATGGTCGTTGATCATGAAGGTCAGCGCCCAGGACTTCGGCATTCCGGGGAAGAACTCGGCATAGTTGGAAAGGCTCGGGATGATGCCGGGCAGTCCCTTGATTTTCATGTCGCCCGGGAGACCGTTCTTGGTCGCCATCTCGACCGTCTCCTTCTTGAGGACGCGTCCCCCCGGTCCCTGGCCGTCGTTCAACCACATCCGGATGAACTTCGCGTAGTCGAGGACTGTCGAGTAAAGCCCGTGGCCGCCCATGTGCACCTCCGGTTCAGGGGGCAGCGTAAAGTCGGGGAGCGGCGTCAACTTTCCCGTCTCGTCCCGCTGATGCATCGTCACCATGCGCTTGCGCATCGACTCGTTCATCGAAAACGCGGTGTCCTCCATCCCGAGCGGCTTGAAGATCCGCTCCTTCATCACTTCGCCGAGCCGCTTGCCGGCTATGCCCTCGACCACCTGGCCGGCCCAGTCCATGTTCGAGCCGTACTCCCATTTCTCGCCGGGGTCGAACAGCAGCGGGGTTCGAATCGAAGCATGCGACGCGGTGATGACGCTCGGCTGCTTGTGGTCCTGAGCGAGCCGGTTGTAGGCCTCATTGAAGAAGTCGTAGCCAAAGCCTGCGGTGTGAAGCAGGAGCATCCGCGTGGTCACGTCGCGCTTTGGCGCGCGAAGCTTCGGCTTTCCCGCGTCATCGAAGCCGTCGAGGACTTGGAGCTTGCCGATCTCCGGGGCGTAGGTTTTTGCCGGCGCGTCGAGGTTGAGCTTGCCGTCTTCCACCAACTGAAGGCACGCTGTGCCGGTAATCGCCTTGGTGGTTGAGAAGATGGCGAAGACGCTGTCGGTCGTCATCGGCGTATTGGCGCCGGCCTGGCGCACGCCCAACGCGCCCTCGTAGATGTTGGCGTTGCGGTCCGTTGCGACCGCAACGACGCCCGGTACGCCGGGAGTGGAGTTTACGGCCTTGCTGAGTACGGCGTCGGCTGCTGCTTTCAGTGACTGAACCATGCCTTCCTCCCGTATTTGGCCGTACGGTTTCACCGTCGGCTCCGCGCAGCGTATTACGTGGAGCAATTCTGTCGACTTCGTGGCGCGCGGGATCGCGCCGGCGGGGACCGGCGATCCGCAGAAACCCCTTGTCCGAGCGGACGCGCTGGTCCATGAGGCCG
The DNA here is from genome assembly GCA_963725195.1 of uncultured Alphaproteobacteria bacterium. Taxonomy (GTDB): domain Bacteria; phylum Pseudomonadota; class Alphaproteobacteria; order Rhizobiales; family Beijerinckiaceae; genus Roseiarcus. Next base: position 325,983 of record CAVRXX010000010.1, read on the forward strand.
ACATGAACGTTAGCTCGCCTGCTCGCGTCGCCAGTTGGCCCAATCTGATCCGTCCCGCGATGCGCGACGTCGCCACGAGCGGCATTGTCGAAGTGTTCAACTACGGCCGCGGCCGGCAGGGGCTCATTCCCTTGTGGGTGGGGGAAGGCGACCTGCCCACGCCGCCGTTCATCTGCGAAGCGGCCAAGACCTCTCTCGACCGCGGCGAGACCTTCTACACCTGGCAAAACGGGGTCCCGGAGCTGCGCGACGCGATCGCCGCCTACATGGGCCAGGTCTATGGCGCGGCCCCAGGCGGCGGCCCTTTCTCGCCGGAGAATTTCTTCGTCACTATTGGCGGCATGCACGCGATCGAGATCGCGACGCGGCTCATCGTCGGGTCCGGCGACGAGGCGCTGATCCCCACGCCAGCCTGGCCCAATTTCGTCGGCGCCCTGGAAATTTCCGGGGCGCGCGCTGTTCCCGTGCGCCTCGACAAAGGAACCCGCTGGAGCCTTGATCCGGCGAAGCTCGAGAAGGCGGTGACGCCCTTAACCCGCCTCATCTTTTTCAACACCCCCGCCAACCCGACCGGCTTCATCGCGACGCGCGAGGAGATTATCGAGACGCTCGCGATTGCGCGCCGGCATGGGCTTTGGATCATCGCCGATGAGATTTACGGGCGCCTTACCTACGACGGCGAGCGCGCGCCGTCCTTTCACGACGTCATGGCGCCCGACGACAAGATCCTGTTCGTCCAGACTTTGTCCAAGAACTGGGCGATGACCGGTTTCCGCGTCGGCTGGCTCGAGGCCCCGCGGGAGCTCGCCGAGGTGATCGAGAACCTGGTCCAATACACTACGTCGGGCGTGCCCGTGTTCAACCAGCGCGCGGCGACCGCGGCGCTCGAACAGGGCGAAGCGTTTCTCGCCTGGCAAATCGAGCGCTGCCGCCGCTCGCGCAATATTTTATGCGAAGGGCTGGCCAAGACCGGACGCGTTCGCTTCTTCAAGCCCGAGGCCGCGTTCTATCTGTTCTTCTCGATCGATGGCTTTTCCGACTCCCGCGCGCTCGCGCTCAGGGCTCATCGACGAAGCCGGAATCGGCGCCGCGCCGGGCGGCGCCTTCGGCCCCGGCGGCGAAGGCCATCTGCGCATTTGCTTCGCCCGCGATCCAGAGCAGATCGCCGAAGCGACCCGCCGCTTAGGGCGGTGGTTGGCGGCCTGAGCCGTAGCGCTAAGCGCCACGCGCCGGCAAGGGAGCGGTCCCTTCGTTGCGAGACGGCGTCGATATCGGCGGCGGTGATCGGCTGATCGACGATGAAGAAGTACGACGCCGCCGAAGCGATCCCGATCACCGCGCCCACGACCATCGCCGGAATGAACGAGCCGGTGTGCTGCACGATGAGCCCTGTGACCGTGGGCGCGAGCGCCCCGCCGAGATAACCGCCGAAGTTCTGCATGGCGCCGATCGAAGCGGTGCAGTTTGTCGGCGCCGCGACCGAGCTTAGCGCCCAGGCGCAGGTGCTGGTGACGTAGAGGAGAAAGAGGGAGGCCGAAATGAACGCGATCGCCAGCGCGTTGCTGGCGACGAAGGCGGCGGCGACGGTGCAGACCGCAGTGCCGCACAAAGCGATCGTCGCCGGATATCTTCGGCTGTTCACAGGCGAGAGGCCGCGGCGCACGAGAATGTCCGCGAGATAGCCGCCAAAGAGCCCGCCTACGACCCCCCAGACGAAGGGGATCGCGGCTGCGAAGCCGGTGAACTTGACACTCATGTGCCGCTCGAGCTCGAGATAGCCGGGGAGCCAGGCGGTATAAATCCACGTCAGATAGATGCAGCCGAAATAGCCGAGGATCATGCCCCAGGTGGTGCGGAAGCGGAACAATTGCTTCCACTCCCTGAGCGTCACGACCGTCCGCCCGCCGGGCGGATCGCCATGGGTGCGGTAGGCGTTCTCTTCCGCGGTCAGGTCGACGTCGCTCGGATTGCGGTAAAAGGTGTACCAGACGGCGGCCATTGCGAGACCGGCGATTCCCATGATCATGAACATGACCCGCCAGCCGAAGCTCAGCATCAGGAAGGTGAGGAGCGGCACGGCGATCGCGGTGCCCAGCGACGAGGCGCAGTTGAAGATCCCAGTCGCGAGGCCGCGGTCACGCGGATGGAACCAGTCCCGGACCACGCGAGCGCCGGTCGGGAATTGCGGCGCCTCGCCGACGCCCAACAGCAGGCGAGCGGCGAAGAACTGGCCAAAGCTCTGCACAATGCCGCCGAGGAACTGGGCGAACGACCAAAGAGCGAGGCCGAAAGTCAACAGCCGGCGCGGCCAGAGCTTGTCGACCATTGCGCCTGTCGGCAATTGCGAAAACGCGTAAGCCCAGAGGAAGGCGGACAAGAGGTAGCCCATGTCCGCGATCGACAGATGCAGATCGTCGCGAATGAGCAGATTGGCGACCGCCAGGGTGGCGCGGTCGACATAATTGATCGCGCCGGCCACGACCAGCATGGCGAGCGCAATCCGCTGGATCGATTTGACCCGCGGCGTCGCCGTCGTCACCTTCGATATCGCCATTTCCTCACCCTGAATTGTCCTATTGGCTCGTTCGCTCCCACTAAGAGCACGAAATCGACGCCGCGGTCGATGCTCCCGGCAAATTCCCTTCATTTTCCGCGCGAACTTTGGCTTCACGTTCGCGTCAGACCGGACGATGCTCCGATGCGCAAGCACGATGCTGCTTTGGCGAATAACCCTCTGGCGCCGCAACAAACTCGCCGTTAAATGCTAGGAGCCAAAGTCGGAAGGTGTTCATGGTTGCTCGCCCGCGTCGAAGCGCACTCTACATGCCCGGCTCCAACGCCAAGGCTTTGGCGAAGGCCAAGACCTTGCCCGCCGACGCGCTGATCCTCGATCTCGAGGACTCGGTCGCGCCCGACCAGAAAATCATCGCCCGCGAACAAGTCGCCGAGGCCGTGCGAGCCCGAGCCTTCCGCGGGCGTGAAGTTGTCATTCGCGTGAACGGGCCCCACACGCCGTGGGGAGAGGAGGACCTGATGGCCGCCTGCGGCGCCGGACCGGACGCCATTCTCTTGCCAAAGGTCGACGGCCCAGGCGCAGTCATGGCAGCGGCCCGAATTCTGCGCGAAGCCGGCGCCCCCGACGCGACCCGCATCTGGGCGATGATGGAAACGCCGAACGCGATTCTGAACGCGGGCTCGATCGCTTCTGTCGCCGCCGACCCGAATTCGCGCCTTTCGGTCATGGTCATGGGCCTCAACGATCTCGCCAAGGAAACGCGGGCGAAGCTCACCCCCGGGCGCCCAGCCATGACCGCGTGGCTCTCGACCTGCGTTGTCGCTGCGCGCGCCCACGGCGTCGATATCATCGACGGGGTCTACAACGACATCAAGGATCTCGACGGCTTCCGCCTCGAATGCCTGCAGGGCCGCGACATGGGTCTCGACGGCAAAACCCTGATCCATCCCACCCAGATCGACATCTGCAACGAGATCTTCGCGCCCACTTCCGCGGAGATCGAAAGCGCCGCCGCCGTCATCGAGGCGTTTGCGCTGCCGGAGAACGCCGGCAAGGGGGTCATCCAGCTCAACGGCCGCATGGTGGAGCTGTTGCACGCCGACATGGCGCGCCGGACGCTCGCGATCGCCGACGCCATCGCCGAGCGGAGCATGGCGGCCGAGTGAGAGGTCGCAATACCTAGTCGTTTCGAGGGAGGTCGCCGGCCTTGGCGATCAGCTCGATTGAGTGCAGTCGCTCGGAATGCTCGTAGACGTCGGAAACGACGATGAGCTCGTCGGCTCCGGTTTCCTCAACCAGCGCGGCCATGCCTTTGCGAACGGTGTCGGGCGAGCCGATGATGGACCGTGCAAGCATCCGCGTCGCCTGCGCCTTCTCCATTGGCGTCCAATAGGTCTCGATGTCGTCGATCGGCGGCTGACTCAAACCGCGAGCGCCACGGAAGATGTTGGTGAACGACATCTGCTGAGTTGTCGCGAGCCGCCGCGCCTTCTCGTCGGTTTCGGCCGCGACGATGTTGACGCCGACGATCGCATAAGGCCGGTCGAGCTGCTCGGACGGCTTGAACCGGCTACGGTAAATCTCCAGCGCCGTGATCAGATGGTCGGGCGCGAAATGCGACGCGAACGCATAGGGCAACCCCAATTCGGCGGCCAGCATCGCGCCGAAATGGCTCGATCCGAGGATATAAAGCGGCACTTCCGTGCCCGCCGCCGGCACCGCCTGGATGCGCTGCCCGGCGGCCGCCGGCGCAAGGAAGGCTTGCAGTTCCATAACGTCCTGGGGGAAGGCGTCGGCGGCTTCCGGCGGCCGGCGCAACGCGCGCAGCGTGAGCTGATCGGTGCCGGGAGCGCGCCCGAGCCCGAGGTCGACGCGCCCGGGAAAAAGCCGCGCCAGCGTTCCGAATTGTTCCGCGATAACGTAGGGCGCATGGTTCGGAAGCATGATGCCTCCCGCCCCGATCCGGATCGTCTTCGTCCCTTCAGCGAGATGAGCAAGCACAATCGACGTCGCGGCGCTGGCGATGCCGGCCATGTTGTGATGCTCGGCCACCCAGATGCGCCGATAGCCCCATTTCTCCGCGTGAGAGGCGAGATCGCGGGCGTTGTTGAGCGCGCCGCGCGCGTCCGTCTCCTGGGTGACGCGAACAAGCTCGAGAATGGATAGAGGCGTCATGAGACGCCTGAGGCCGGGCGCCGGATCGTCAGAGCTTCTTCAGCCTCACGATCACGTCGATGGCCGCAATGCTCGTGCCGTCGGGCGGCGGAATCTCGAACTCAGGCAACAAGTCCTCGGGTATGTCGGACAGCTCTTCGGTGTCCTCGCGATAGAAGTGGTAATGCGGCCCGGTCTTGGTGTCGTACCATAGCTTGGCGTCGTAAATCGCGATCTCCCGGAGCAGGCCACAGCGCGAGAACTCGTTCAGCGTATTGTAAATGGTGCCCAGAGTTGGCGCGAACTGGATCGACCGCGTCTCGTGATAGATCATCTCGGCGGTGAAGTGTCGGTTGCCGGCCCCGAAGATCGCGCGCGCAAGATCGAGCCTTTGCCGGGTTGGGCGCACGCCCGCGGCAGCGAGCTTTCGGACCAGCACGCCGTAGCAGACATCGGGATTCGGGCCGCTCTTCGTTTCCATGGACATCGCACGCCGCCGGCGGACGGCCAAAACCATCCTCGCCAGCGAGCTCCTGAACTTGATTGAACCGGTACTCTAATCCGGCTTAAGCGCATCCGCAACCTGAACCTTGGGGCGGAGGCCATGCCTCGGCGCGCTTGCCGCTCGCTGGCGCCCGCTTTCAATTTCTCGTAATTGCCTTTTCGGAACTTCATTCCGGAGAAATTGACCCTTGGCGATTGCGGGCGGATGTCTGTGCAGAGCGGTGCGGTATGAGGTCAGGGCCGAGGCGCCGCTCGGCGCGCGCTATTGCTGGTGCCGGGTGTGCCAATATCTCGGATGCGGAACCGGCGCGGTCGGCGCGCTCTTCCGGAAAGAGGATGTCACGGTTTCGGGTCCGCTAAGGGACTACGTTTGCCAGGCCGACAGCGGCGCGACCATGCATCGGCGCTTCTGCGCCCAATGCGGCACGCAGGTTTTCAGTGAAGCCGAAGAGCGGCCGACGGCCATCTTCATTCGTGCGGGAACGCTTGACGACCCCAATCTGGCGGCGCCGACGGCGATCATCTGGCCTCAGTCTGCGCCGAAATGGGCGTGCTTCGACCCCAATCTGCCCCAGATCGAAGGACAGCCGCCGCCGCTGAAAGTTTGACCGCGGCTGCTCGTGCGCGCGAGGGGTGCGATGACGGCTGAGTGGAGGCGCGCAATGCTGTTCATGGTCATCGAGCAGTTCCGCGACAACGACATGGTCCCGGTCTACCAGCGCCTGCGCGAAAGGGGCCGATCGTTGCCGGAGGGGCTCGAATATGTCGACAGCTGGGTCGCGGCCGACTTTTCGCGCTGCTTCCAGCTCATGCGCTGCGACGATCTGAGGTTCATCCAGGCCTGGATTCTCGAATGGCGCGGCTCAGGCGCGACGTTCGAAATCGTACCCGTCGTCACCAGCGCAGAGACGCGGGCGGTCGTCGAACCGCATCTGGCGCCGCCGGAGGGCCGTCCTGAGAAACCGGACGCGGGAAGTTGATAACGTCACATTTTGCGTGCATCCATGGCCTATCGCGCGCGATGCGCGGCGAATTCGGGAGGAAATTGAAACCGATGTCTCTTTCGCTCTATCAGAGCAGCGTGCCGGTCTACGAGCGCGGGCTCAACGCGTTCCTCGCCATTCTCGACAAGGCGGAGGAGCACGCCGCGTCGCGCAAGTTCGATCCAAACAACTATCTCGCCATGCGGCTGAGCCCCGACATGTTTCCGCTTGTCCGCCAGGTCCAGTCGTTCTGCGATCACGCCAAAAACTCATCGTTCCGGCTGGCCGCCAAGGACCCGCCCGTCAAGGAGGACAAGGAGACGACCGTCGCCGAACTGCGCGCGCGTATCCAAGCGACCCTCGACATGCTCAAATCGATCGACGCCAAGGCGATGGAAGGCGGAGAGACCCGCGAGATCGTCATCCCTGCTGGCCCCAACAAACTGAAGCTTCCGGGCGCCGACTATCTCTTACATTTCGCCATGCCGAACTTCTATTTTCATTTGACGACGGCTTACGACATCCTGCGCGCAAGCGGGGTCGAGATCGGCAAGCGCAACTTTATCGGCGCAGTCCCGAACCTCGTTCTCGCGTGAGAGACCATCAACCATGACCCTAACCAGACTGCACGCCGGCCCGCGCATGTCGCAGGCTGTCATCCATGGCTCGACGATCTATCTTGCCGGCCAGGTCGCCGATCAGGCGAAGGGCAAGAGCGTCGGGGACCAGACCAGGGAGATCCTCGCCACGATCGAGCGCCTGCTCGCCGAAGCCGGATCGGACAAAACCAGGATTCTGTCGACCACCATTTATCTTGCCGACATTGCTACCTTCGCCGAAATGAACGCAGTGTGGGATGCGTGGGTCGCCGTCTGGCCATGCGCCGGCGCGCGCAACCGTCGAGGCCAAGCTCGCAGCGCCGGCCTATACTGTCGAGATCGCCTGCATCGCAGCCAAGTCCGAGCTGACCCTATTATAGCCCTTCGAGGAGGCCCTTCCGGTGCTTGTCCAATCGCTCGACAATGCCAGGGAACCATTCGAGCGGATGGCGTCGCCCGAGGAAGCGGTCGACCGGCTCGCTCGCCTTTACACTGAAGCAACCGACGCCTTGCACGGCGCGGTCGAGCGCTTTCTCAAGGACGGCGAGCCGCCATCATCAGCGACACGCGCCTTGTTCCACTATCCGGAACTGCGACTGATTTATGCGCCGAACGGCCCAGCTCTCTCCAGCCCGCGCGCATTCGCGAAATTCAGCGAACCTGGCGTCTACGCGACGACTGTCACGCAGCCGGCGGAATTTCGCGCCTATCTGCTCGAGCAGCTCGAGCCGCTGGTCGCGGAATACGGGGCCACGATCGAGGTCGGCGTTGGCGCGCAGGAGATTCCCTACCCTTACGTGATTGAAAGCGGCGACGAGCTGACGCGTGGCGGAGGCGCCGACGCGGCGGAGCTCGCGCGGTTCTTTCCGGTGCCTTCGCTGGCGACGATTGGCGACGAGACCGCTGACGGTGAGTTCGACTTCGGCCCCGAGCGGCCGCTCGCCTTGTTCGACGCGCCGCGCACCGATTATTCGCTCCGCCGCCTCGTGCACTACACCGGCTCGGACTGGCGGGCGATGCAGCCCTGGGTGCTCTTGACCAACTATCACCGCTATGTCGACCAGTTCATGCAATGGGGCTTGAAGCAGCTCCATGCCGGAACGGGCGTCGAGAAAGTCGTCCTGCCCGGCAACGTCGTCATCGACTCCTCGATTTCGCCGGCCGAGGCGGAAGCGCGCGTCAGCGCCGTCGCCTGGCATCGTTTCCAGATGCCCGCCTATCATTGCGTGCGCGCGGACGGGCGCGGCATCAGTCTGGTCAACATCGGCGTCGGGCCGTCGAACGCGAAGACGATCACCGACCATATCGCGGTCTTGCGGCCGCATTGCTGGCTGATGGTCGGCCATTGCGCCGGACTTCGGCAGTCGCAGGTGATTGGCGACTATGTGCTGGCGCACGCCTATCTCAGGCGCGACAACATCCTCGACGAGGCAGTGCCGCTAGAGACGCCGATTCCGGCGCTCGCCGAAGTGCAGGTCGCGCTTCAGGAGGCGGTGGCCAAGGTCACAGGGGATCGCGGCGAAGCGCTCAAGCGCCGTTTGCGCACCGGCACGGTCGTCACCGACGATGACCGCAATTGGGAATTGCGCTGGTCGAAGGAGCGCCGCATCATCAACATTTCGCGCGCTATCGCAGTCGACATGGAATCGGCGACGGTGGCCACGCAGGGATTCCGGATGCGCGTGCCCTATGGGACGCTGCTCTGCGTCTCCGACAAACCGCTGCACGGCGAAATCAAATTGCCGGGCGCCGCCAACGCGTTTTACGAGCGAGCCATTGCTGAGCACCTGCAGATCGGCATCGCCGCGATCGGCCTGTTGCAGAGCCAGGACGACACCCTGCACTCCCGCAAGCTCAGAAGCTTCGATGAGCCGCCGTTTCGGTGAGAAGCTAGCTGATCACCACCACCGGAGTGCCGACATGCACCCGGTTATAGAGGTCGATTGCGTCCATGTCGCGCATGCGGATGCAGCCCGAGGATACGTGCCCCCCGATTTCCGACGGCTCGTTGGTGCCGTGGATGCGGATCAGCGTGTCCTTGTTATCCACGAAGAGATAGAGCGCGCGGGCTCCGAGCGGGTTGTCCCACCGGCCTTCGAGGGGCCCATGCTGCTTATAGACCTGGAACTGCGGCCAGCGCTCCATGATCGAAGCCGTCGGCATCCAGGTCGGCCATTCCTTCATCGCTCCGACTTCGGCGCGGCCGGTCCATCCCATATACTCGGCGCCGCTTGCGATGCGGTATTGGACGGCCTGGCCGTGGGGCAGAATGTAGTAGAGATAGTTGTTGGTGGTATCGACGATGATGGTGCCCGGCTTCTCGGGCGTTTGATACTGGACAATGCTGCGACGGGTCGGAATCGTCCACTCGTCCGGCTCCGCGAGCGCCATCATCTGCTTGTCGCGGGCCGAAAGCTGCGGGTCGGGAAGCCCGGATTGAATGACGGGCGTGCAGCCGCTCGCCAAAGCCCCCATGCCCAACACCAGCCCCACAACGACCACATTCGTCTTCATCGCCGCCCCATCAATCTCGCCGCTAATGATTTGCTTACCATAAAACTTAACGGTTTCAGGAAGGTTACCAAACGGAAGCGTTGGAGTCCGTTCACGAAACCGCGAGCCCGCCTGGAGGTTCCCCCGTCCAGCTTTCGCCACAAAAGCTTCTAGCGAAACCTGCGGCCAAGTCCAACCGATTGTCGCGACGTCCTTTGCTGAAAGCTACCTACTGAGGCAAAAATGCGACAATCGAGCAAATGTTCCCGCTACACTCCTAACCCTAACGGAAGTCACGGATGACCCAATGGCCGGCGCGCCTCGTCCTGGTCGGGGCGGGAAAGATGGGGGGAGCGATGGCGCGGGGCTGGCTCGCCGCCGGACTCTCAGCGTCCTCGCTGACTATTCTCGAGCCCAATCCGTCGCACGAGATCGCTTCGCTCTCGGCGGAGCGGGGCGTTGCGCTCAACCCCCGCGTCGCGGCCCCGCCCCCGGAGATGCTGGTGCTGGCGGTCAAGCCGCAAAGCCTCGATCAGGTCGCCCCGGAGATCGCCGCGCTTGCCGCAGAGCGCACGCTGGTGCTCTCCATCATTGCCGGCAAGACCATCGCCAATCTGATGGCGCGACTTCCTCAGGCGCACGCGATCGTGCGGGCAATGCCGAACACGCCAGCCGCGATTGGCCGCGGGGTCACGGCAGCTTTCGCCAACCAGCACGTCAATGAGGAGCAACAGGGCTGGTGCGAGCGCCTTCTCGGGGCGGTCGGAGCGTTCTTTTGGCTTAATGGTGAGGACGCGATCGACGCGGTGACCGCGATTTCCGGATCGGGGCCCGCTTATGTGTTTGCCCTGACCGAAGCCCTCGCGGCCGCCGCCGAGAAACTTGGGCTCTCGGCGGACTTGTCGATGAAGTTGGCTCGGGGCACGGTTGAAGGCGCAGCCGAGCTCATGCGCCGGGAAGCCGAGACTTCGCCAGCGACTCTACGCCGCAACGTCACTTCCCCGGGCGGCACCACCGCGGCCGCGCTCGCTGTGCTTGAGGACGCCAAAGGGCTCAACGATCTCATGGCGCGAGCGACCGCCGCAGCCCGCGCCCGGGCAGCGGAGATGGCGGGTTGAGTGGGTTGCTTGGCGGCGGACGGCTGAGCGCCTACATTGGGTTGAAAACCAGCACCGAGGAGCGCGTCATGGCGGCAAGACCAAAAAGTGAGGGCAAGTCGGCGCCTACCGACGCCCGCGGCAAAATCGTCGACGCCTTGATGGAGCTCGCGGCGGAGCGGCCCTTCGAGGACATTTCGGTGCGCGACATCTGCAAGGCCGCCGGCGTCTCTCTAGCTGATTTCCGAGACGCCTTCCCTTCCAAGGGGGCGGTGCTGGCGGGTTTCACACGCCGCATCGATCGCATCGTTCTTGCGCAAGACGATGGGGAGGTCGCGGACGAAAATCCGCGTGAGCGGCTGTTCGACGTTCTCATGCGCCGTCTGGAAGCGATGGCGCCCTACCGCGAAGGCCTACGCGAGGTGGCCGCGTGGCTGCGGCGCGAGCCTACCGCGGCGTTGGCGATGAATCAGGTCGCGCTATCCTCGATGCGCTTCATGCTCGAGGCGGCCGGGATCGAAGCGGAAGGCGCGTCCGGCGCAATCAAGCTCCAGGGGCTGGCGCTCGCCTGGGGGCGCGTCGTTCAGACTTGGCTGGACGATGACGATCCCGCTCTGTCCAAGACCATGGCGGAACTCGACCGCGTGCTGACGCGTGGCGAGCGGGCGGTTGCTGGCCTCGACCGGGTGAGCGCGCTGGCGAGTCCGTTTAGCGCGCTCGCGAAAGCGGCCTTCGACGCCGGCCGCCGAGCACGAAGAAGCGGGTTTCGCCCAGCGCGCAAGGGCGATTCCCGCGGTGAGGGCGATCCCGGCGGTGAGGACGTGACGACTCTCTGACCGCCGAGCGCATTTTTTGGGCGGAGATCGCCGCTGAACATTCATCCTGAAATCCTTTGGGCGCTGGCCACGTTCGCGTTCGTCGCCGGAGTCACACCCGGGCCGAACAACCTGATGTTGATGACATCGGGCGTAAAATATGGCTTGGGGCGCACCCTGCCTCATCTGGCTGGCGTGATCCTAGGCTTCGGCCTGATGATCGCGCTGGTCGGCCTCGGGCTCGACATCCTATTCCGGCGCTTTCCGCAAATCTTGCCGATCATGCGGGTCGCCGGCTCGAGTTATATGGTGTGGCTCGCGCTCAAGATCGCGCTCTCCAAGCCTATCGGCGAGGTTGAGGCCGGCGGACGCCCGATCGGGTTTCTCGCTGCGGCTGGCTTTCAGTGGGTCAATCCCAAGGCTTGGGTGATGGCGCTGAGCGCGCTCGCGGCTTATGCGGGCGTCGTCGACGGCTATACAAGCAGCGTCCTTTTCATCGCTGCGTTCTGCGCCTTGATAGCAATCCCATGCAGCGGCGTCTGGTTGCTGTTCGGCGCCTCGCTCAGCCGCTTGCTCAAGGATCCGCGCGTGACCCGACCTTTCAATTGGACGATGGCGGCGTTGCTGGTCGCCTCGATCGCGCCAACCCTGTTCGAATAGGGCTTAGAGCAGGCTGCGTATGGGTCGTCACGCGAGGGCCTCCGGGTCTTGGCCCGGGGGACGCGGCGATCCGGGGATCATGGGGCGCCGCGCTCCATTTCTGGATCGCCACGCCCTCCCCCGGTCCCAAAGGGCGCGAATCCGCGCTCGCGATGACGCTGCCAACCAAACCAAGGGCTGACCAACAGCCAACGCCATAGGCGAATTCTCTTGACTAAATCAGAAATATGCGCTATGTATTCCGTCTGTCGGAATCCATTTCCCGCTCGCCGGAAGACGGGCGGGAAGACGAGAAGCCGTGGCTGTTTGAAACGTTGGCCCACAACCTGTCGCGCGAGCCGGGGCGAGGAAGCGATTTTCTTAACTACATCGCCCGCAACCTATTGAAAAGGCTCGATTCGCAAAAATAAGCGCTAGTAAACGCTAGCACTTTTACTAGCGTTTAGGCCCATTAGCTTCGTTTTGCTAACCCTTATTTGGAAGGAATTCCCGCTTTAGTTGTATCCGCAGCTTAGACTAGGCGAGCCAGCCGCCCGCGCCAAGCTTGACCATCACCACTTCCGGCGGGCGGAGGATGCGCACCGGAGCGAGCGACGTTCCCAATCCGCCTGAAACAATCATCCGCTTTTCGCCCAACGCGTATTCCCCATAGATATATTTCGAGGAGCGACGCTTGAGGAGACCGACGGGAGGGCCAATAATCGGAAGATTGACCTGTCCGCCATGCATGTGGCCCGCAAGCGTCAGAGCAATCCGATCGGGAACCCACGGAAAGAAGTAAGGCTCGTGAACGAGCAGGATCGCAGGGGCGTCGTCGTAGAGTTCGCGCATCGCCGCTGGGAGATCGTCGGCGCCGCGGCCGTGGCGCGGATTGGGCACAGGCGCCAGCAGGTCGCCAAGGCCGATCAACCAGAAAGGCCGTCCGCGCTGCGACAATCGCACCGATTGATTTTCGAGCAGCGGAACGCCCGCCTCCGCCAGCGCCCGGCGAACGCTCCGAGAATTATCCGGAGGCTCGGTTGGAATGGCCGCCCACCACCAGTCGTGATTGCCGAGAATGGCATAGACGCCAAGCGGCGCCTGGAGGCGGGCGAGTTGCTCGGCCCAGGCCCCGGGCGGCACGTAGCCGGAAACCATGCGATGCGTGCACACATAGTCGCCGAGCAGCACCGTGAGATCGGGCTTCTGGGCGTTGGCCAGGTCGACGATTTCGCCGACACGCTCTTCCGACATCCAAGGATAGCAGGCGTGAATATCGGCGATAACCGCAATCGTGAGCTCGAGATCCTCGGGCCAGTTGGGGAGCCGGGGCGAATATTTGGTGAGCGTTAGCGCCGAGCCGGTCTCATACGCCGTCGCATAACCAGATAGCGATAGCGTCGCGACACCTACGCCGGCGCCGGCAAGAAACCGGCGCCTCGTCAGATGAACCATCGGTTCGGCTCGCCTCAGGCGCTCGTTCGCCGGCGGTTTTTACGCGTCGGTCCCAGCTTGAGCAAGCGCGCCGGCAGGCGGAAGCAGATAGAACTCGCCCCGCTCGAGCGATTCAATCATATCCGGCTCAAAGCCTTCCGTCGGCAGTCTCAGCGCCTCGGCGACCGCGGCGAGGCCAATATCGCGATAGACGCGGGTGAGAACGCTGAGGGCCTTGCGTTCGTCGCCGGCGTCAGGGATGAACTGAAAACGATCGTCGCCCATGGACTGATTGTACTCCGCCACTCGCAAGCCTTGACGCCAGCGCGCCCGGCGCCAGCAGGCTGAGTGAAAGGGCTTAATAGCGAATTAATGGCGTGATCGAGGTTTTCGCTTTGGTCCGCCAGCGCGCCGCCGCGTTTCGACCACAAAGCGCCGGACCTCACCTGTATGTGAATGCGGTTGCGGTCGACCGGCCCGCGCCTCGCAGGGGAATAGCGGGACTACAAGCGGCGACTGTTGTCGCGTTGCCGGCCGGTACGGGCTATGACTCGGCGCCTCCGGTTAGATCCGGGGCTACACGGAGATCATTGGGAGCATGCGCCGGGCCGTGACGTGGGGCTTAGCCCTCGCGTTATTCGTTGCGCTGGCGGCGTGCGGTTTCACGCGCTGGCCGCTGTCCGCCGCAAAGGTCGGAGACAGTCTCAACGCCGCATTCGGCGCTTCGCCTCGCCTCCATTGGAGCGCTCCCGAGACTGCTTCCTTTTCCGCGTTCCCCTGGCCCAGCGTGCAGATCGCTGAAGCCCGACTCGATGACGCTTACGGCGTTAATCTTCTCTCGGCGCCGGCGGCCCGCCTGAATCTCTCGCTGGTCGACCTTCTGCGCGGACGCTTCATTCCCACGGGCGCCATCCTTGTCAGCCCGACGGTGACCATCGACGTCGACCGACCTCCGTTTGCCGGGGTGGGCGAGGAATCGGCCGGACCCGCGAGCGTTGCTAGAGCCCTGGCGCCTTTGGCCAGCTTAAGTCTTTCGAACGGGATTTTGCGCCTCCTCAGCGCCAAGCGCGGCCTCGACACGCGGATCGACAATGTTCGGGGCCGCTTCGACGGACTGACGGTCGGCGATCAACTGCACTTTAACCTGTCGGCCGTGTGGCGGAAGACGCCCATCACGATCGCCGGCGCGCTCAACGATCCGGAGAGCGTCGCCAAGGGCGCGCCGAGCCCGATCGTATTCGCGCTGGACTCCCCCTTGGCCAAGCTTGCGTTCGGCGGCTCGCTCGCGCTCGCAGACGAGCCCAGCGCTGAGGGCGATCTGACTGTGTCCATCCCGTCGATCGGCGCCTTGGCGTCTTTCCTCGACGTTCGCCCGCCATCCATACTTGCCGCCGACGACATTGCGATCGCGGCGAAGGTCAAGGGAACGGCGGATTCATTCACCTTGGGCGATGCGACGCTGACCAGCGCCGGGCAGACGCTCGAAGGCGCGCTTGCAGTCAGCCACGTCGGCGGCCGCCCAGCCGTCTCGGGCACGCTCGCCGCCGAAACGCTGGCGCTTAAGCCGCTGCTCGGACCGCCGGAGCGTGTCTTGGCCCCATCGGGCGGGTGGAGCACGAAGCCCTTCGGGTTTGCGCCTCTGCGCAGCTTCGACCTCGACCTGCGTTTGTCCGCGACCGATCTCGACGTCTACGGCCTCAAGCTCGCCGACGCCGCCGCATCCGCAATCGTGGCGGACGGCAAGCTCAGCGCGACGCTGTTGGACGCTGCTGCTTATGGCGGCCGCCTCCAGGGCGAATTCGGCGCGGCCTATGCTGGGCGAGACCTCGAATTGAGCGCGCGTGGTGAGCTCATGGACGCCGATCTCGGGGCCGCGGTCGCCGATTTCGCCCCCCCGATCATGACGGGGAGCGGCGGGGATCAGCTTCGCCCTTGAGGCCTCCGGCGCTTCGCCCGCCGCCGCGATCGCAAGCTTGACCGGCACAGCCTCGCTCGAGGCGGCGGATGGCTCCATTCTCGGCGTCAATCTGGAGGAGGCGCTGCGCCGCAGCCGCCGCCGGCCCATCGACGTCGAGCGAGACATGCGCGTCGGCGGCACTGCGTTCGACAGGCTCGACGTTTCGTTGGGGCTCGACGACGGCCGCGCTCAGGTCCAACGCGGCGTAATGGCCAGCCCTGGCGTGAAGGCCGGCCTGAACGGGGTCATCGATCTTAGCGGCCAAAACTGGGCATTGCAGGTCCATGCGATGCAGACGGACGCCGCCGGCGAGGAATCCCAGGACGCCGCCCATCTGAGCCTCGACATATCCGGTCCCTGGTCTCGGCCGACGATCCGCGCGACCGGCGACGCTCCAGCCGAGCCTGTCGGGGACCCGGCGTCGCACTGAGCGGGCGCTCTCTGCAATCTGCGCTTGGAGCATAGAACTAGGAAAATTTGTTCAAATAAAAGAAAATAAAAGGGCTTTCATTTCCTTTTATTTCTTTTCATTAATTTTTCGGAATCAGGGCTTTTCAACGGGTTACGGCGGATTCAAATAGCTTTTCTCTGATCTCGAGCCCTCACGCCAAGCTATGCGCCACTGTCATGGCGCGTCGCGCTTCTGCCGCTCCTTCTGGCGATGTCGATGGCCTCATTCATCTGAGAGCCATTCTACTCGCGATTTCGGCTTTCCGGAAGACTTTGTTCAAAAATCTGCCGCCGCGCCTCCGCGGCCTATTCTTCGTCCTCGCCCTCGGGCCGATCGAAGCGCCCGTCCTTGGCTTTCTCCTCCCATTTGGGGTCGCCAAGCTTCGAGTTGATGGGCATATTGAGGGCTCGTCTTTCCTGCTCGATCCTCGCCTTGAGCTCGTTCGACTCTTCCTCCAATTCCTTCAGCGATTTGGAAAAGTCCTCGCCAGCTGGCTTGTCAGGGTCTGGTCCCGCCATCTTTCGATCCTCTCCGGTGAAAGGCGCTCTGCATAAAGCGCGGAAGCTCGGAAGAAGTTCCAAGCCCCGTCACCCACTCAGCAAACGCTTAAATCGGCCTACACCGCCGGCGCCGGGACGCCAAGCGCCTCAGCGATATGGGCGACCGTGGCCTTTTCCGTTTCGCTCACCTGGGTCCCGCCGAAGCCGAGGAAGCCGCCTTCCGGCGCGGCCTCAGCGACAGACTTGGCGACCCCGGCGAGCCAGGTCTTGAACGGCGCGGCGTCCACTCCGCCTTTCGCGTCGAGCACGGCCGACGCCGACTTCAAGGCGTCGAGAGCCTTCGTAACGATTTCGGCCGGGGTTTTGGCGCCGGTGATCGCCGTCTTCACCCCGTCCTGAGCGAGCCCGCGCCCTTCTGACGTCTCAAACTCGCTGGCGACCGCCTTGACGAGCGCATCCGCGTTCGGATCGGTCGTGGCTTGGATGAGGGCCCGCGCGCTCGCCATGCTCTCCCTCATCATTCCGATGAGGCCGCTCGGGTCGGCGGCGGAAACGGCGACTCCCGCGATGAGCGGACTTTGCAGAAGCAACTTCCATTCATCCGGGGTAAAATCGGCTTTGGTCGCCACGCGCGCCTCCCCTGGTTCGCAATGCTCCCGAGCATGTCCGAGAACCATGACGGTTTTGCGTCGCGCTCCGCCCCTTCCCAGGCCGGCCTTTAGGCCCTATATTCCATGTGCCGCTCGCAAGGGCGGCTATGGCGATAAATGGGCATCGGAATAAGTCTTTCGGACCCGGGGGCGGTACCCGGCGCCTCCACCCAAGCCCGCTTCAAAGCGAAGCGGGTTTCGGCGGGGGCGAAATAGGTTCGACGGGGGACCCAAAGGGTGATCTTTTGCTCGGCATGATACCGCCGTTATCGGGTCAAACCTATAGTTGCGAATGACAACTATGCTCCGGTGGCCCTCGCTGCGTAATGCAGCGCTGGTACTGGGAATCAAGTCCTAGGGGTTTGCACTTCTAGGCGGGGTCCGGAGGCGCCTGGCAACAGAAGCCTCCACTTTCCCCTGCTTCCACTCGTCGTGTCCTCTAGGTTAAAGCGCGATCGGATGCTTGCGCGGGTGACCGCTTGGAGGATTGCTGCCGAGCAAAGCGGACGCAGCGCACGACCGCAAAGCGCACCTAGCGGCCATTGCGCGACGGGATGTGATACGGAAATGAACGCAAAGTGGACCTCTGCCGACCGAGCGGATGGTCGGACGCGCGTAAGCGAGCCAATCTCATCCCCGTCGCAACGGGCTTTAACCGCTTGCGACTACTTGTCCATGAATTCGAACCTCTGCTCGAGCACTTCCACGGATCGCCACTCGCTACGACAAACTCGCCGTCAACTTCCTCGCCGCCGTCTAGTCGCCGCAACCGTCTGCTATTGGTTATGAGTTTGACGCCAATACGCCCCACTTCGCATGGTGTATGCCGGATGAGCGCACGTTGTCCGTTGCAGGCAACGCGGTCCGCCGCGATGATGAGCGAGATTGTGGATTGATGCGCGGAGCGATCTCCTGCAGCCAATCGATCAATTGAGGAGAACTCCATGCAAGCGCCTCAAGCTGACTACTTTGCCTCGTATCGCAATTTGAAACTGTCACGTGACGATAAGGGTGTGCTGGTTGCCGAGTTCCATAGCGACGGCGGCCAGTTCATCATGACCGCGCAATCACACACGGAGTTGGTCGATGCCTTTCATAGAATCGGACAAGACCGAGCGAACAAGATTGTCATCATTACAGGCGCGGGCGGGAATTTCATTGGGGACGTAGAATGGCCATCGTTCGGAGATGTCGCCGATCCGGGCGTCTGGAGCAGAATTCACGACGAAGGCGTCCAGGTTTTAGAGAACATTGCGAACATCCGCGTTCCGGTGATCGCGGCCGTCGAGGGACGCGCCCATATCCACTCGGACTACGCGCTCCTCGCTAGCGTCATCGTGGCGGCTGAAGGTGCGACATTCCAGGACGTCGGCCACTTTGCCGTGGGAGTTACGCCGGGTGACGGGATTTTTACGACATGGAGTTATCGGGCCGGACCGGGTCGAGCCGAGGCGTTCCTGCTCAATCCTCAGCCGCTGCCGGCGCGTACCGCATACGAATGGGGAGTCGTTGCAGAGGTCGTACCGAACGGCAAGGCGGTGGCGCGCGCTCGGGAACTGGCCGATTTGTACCTGCGGGCTCCGGAAGTGACGCGCCGGAATACGCGTATTCACTTCATTCAACCGTTGAAGGAGCGCATCGTCCGCGAAGTTGGTTACGGACTATCCCTCGAGGGAGCGTCGTCGGCCGACCTGGTAAAATCAAAGCGATCGAAGGGCTAGGCTCAGGACCCTTTACGCGGCGCGGGCCAGTATGATTCTGAGGGCGTCGGAGGTGTCCGATGCCCGAGCATTTTTTGTTCTCCGTGCTCAAATGCGGCGGATCGACCCGATCGTTAACCATGCGGTGCAAATGATCTGCGGGCCGGAGGGGCAGCGCAACGCGGCGCGGGACTCGATGGCG
Organism: uncultured Alphaproteobacteria bacterium; assembly: GCA_963725195.1. Taxonomy (GTDB): domain Bacteria; phylum Pseudomonadota; class Alphaproteobacteria; order Rhizobiales; family Beijerinckiaceae; genus Roseiarcus. The sequence continues at coordinate 344,676 of CAVRXX010000010.1, forward strand.
AAGAACGGAACGGTTGAGTAAGGGTTAACACCTCGAAAAAGAGCAGACCTTTCTTGACAAAGGCGGCGCGCTCGCGGCGATGCCTGCGCCGCCCGTGCTGCCCGCGTTTTCACCGCCAGCGGGCTGATGACGTGGCGCGCCGCCGCCGTTGTGGAACGACGGCCTGTCGTTGGGGCGCAACGGCAGCTTCACGTCGAAACCAGTCAAGCTCATTGGGTTTTGACCTGTGCGGACTCAATCACCCTCCAACGGACGGTTCGGTCAATCGCGCTTCGCAGAAGTTGACGCGCCGGGCGACGCGTCGACGCCCGCGAGTTGATCGAGGTTGGCGATCAGGCGGGTCAGCAGGGCGATGAGCAGCCCGGCCTCCTCGTCCGTGAAGTCGCGCAGCGCCTCCCGATTGCCGCGAAGCAAGACGGCGACCGCGTCCGGCAGGCGCGCCTCTGCGACCTCCGTCAGCGTTATGCGGCTCATGCGCCCATCGGCCGGATCGGGCGTGCGCCGAATGAGCCCGTCTCGCTCCATGCGGGCGAGCATCTGCGCCATCGGCGGCTGCTCGATCTTGGCGAAGCGGGCAAGATCCCGTTGCGTGCTTGCCTGGCCATCCTGAAGCGCGACCAACACCGGCAGATGGCCGACGCCGAAGCCAAGCGGCTTGAGCCGGGCTTCGCTGAGGCGGGCGAAGCCGCGCGCCGCGAGAGAGATCAGGTGCCCAGGCGTCGAGAGCACATCCAGGTCCATCACGCCCTCACCCTTGCGCCTGCCGCCGTCTGGATATATACGTGCATATGTAATTTCCAAACCCCCGCACTGTGCAAGGAGAGACCCAATGGATGGCGCCATCGAACTCCTCAAGCGCATCTACGATCGCTTTAACGCGCGGGACATAGACGGCGTGCTGAGCGCGCTCGCCGATGATGTCGCCTGGGCCAACGGGATGGATGGCGGCCACGTCCATGGCCGCGAGGCCGTGCGCGCGTACTGGACGCGCCAATGGGCCATGGTCAGTCCGCACGTCGAGCCGGTGGGCTTTCACCGGACGACTGATGGCGCGATCGTCGCAGAGGTCCGGCAGACCATCCGAGATCTCGAAGGCAAACCGCTCGAGGGGCAGACGCACGGGCTTAGAGACAAAACGGTTGGACACATTTTCCGTCTTCGAGAGGGCAAGGTGGCGCGCTTCGACATAGAGGACGCCGCCTAGCGCCGATTGCGCTGGTTCACGCGGCGCTCCTGTAGCCGCGCTTGGCTCAAGCGCGGTTAGCGCGGTCCAAAGGGCGTCCGGAAGGACGCCCGTCTTTCGACAGGCCATGGACCGCGCCTACATGCACCGTCGCACAAATCCGGCCCGACGTTGACGGCCGGCGTCGCTGTCGCAATTGTTCCCGTGCGCGAGTCGAGACGACCATCCTCCATTCGGCGCCTAACATACCAACCGGGAAACATGCGATGGGCTACAAAGCCATTTACGCCTATGCCTGGGACGTCGCAGAGATCGGCGTGAGCGCGGCGGTCGACCGGTTTCTGGCCCTCGGCCTCGATACGGTGACGATCGTCGGCAGCTACCATGCGGGCAAGTTCCTGAGACCGCACGGCAAAAGCGGCAAGGTCTATTTTCCCGAGGACGGGACGATCTATTTCAAGCCGGATCTCAGCCGCTACGGCCCGATCAAGCCGGTTGAAAACTCGCTCATTTCGTCCGGCAAGGACGTCATGCGCGAACTTGCCGGGCAAAGCCGCATCGCGACTAACGTCTGGCTCGTGCTCCTGCACAATACGCGGCTCGGATTGCAACATCCCGATTCCGTCGTCGCCAACGCCTTCGGCGATCGCTTGATCTACAATCTCTGCCCCTCGGCGCCCGAGGCGCGCGCCTACGCGATCGGCCTCGCCCGCGACGTCACCGAGTCCTATCCGGTGAGCGGCGTGTCCCTGGAGACCCCGGGCTTCCTTCCTTACGCGCATGGCTACCACCACGAGTTCGCGCTCAATCGGCCCAATCGCTGGCTCGATAGTCAGCTCGGCCTTTGCTTCTGCGCGCATTGCATGGCGGGCGCGAAAAGCGCCGGGATTCAGGTCGAAGCGCTGAAGCGCCAGGTCAAGGCCGACATCGAAGCCTATCTTAAGAGCGACGTCGATTTTCCCAGCGACATGGCGGAGGCCTTCTGGCTCGCGGACGTGCGCAGCGACGGAGAGCTTAAGGCCTATCTCGATTGGCGATGCTCGGTCGTCACTTCGCTCGTGCGCGAAATTCGCGATGCGGTGCGCAAGGATGCGACGGTTGCGGTGATTCCCTCGGTCGCCCGCCCAACCGCGGGCGCCTGGTATGAAGGGAGCGACCTCAAGGCGCTCGCGGAGGCGGCGGGAATCGTCGAAGCCTGCTTCTACGAACATGGGGCGGAGCGGATCAAAGCCGACCTGTTCGACGTGAAGCGCCGCCTGCGCGGACAAGGCCGTCTGCGCGGCATTCTGCGCCCGGCCTATCCCGATCTCGAATCGAAAGGCGAATTTCTCGCGGCGATCCGCGCGCTCGCCGCCGGCGGCGTCAGCGAGATCGCTTTCTACAATTGGGGTCATGTGAGAGACGTGAACCTCGACTGGATCGCGGAGGGACTCGCGGCCCTCAAGAGCGCGGCGTGATCCGGACCACCCTTTTTGACGCAAGCCCATCGATCCGATACGCCGCGAAGATCAACGCAAGCGAGAGTCTACCGCATGTCCCTTGATCTCATCCTGCGGGGCGGACGCGTGATCGATCCGTCCCAGGGCATCGATTCCGTCATGGATGTCGGTTTCCGCGACGGTCGCGTGGCTGAGCTTGGAGCGGGGCTCGAGGGCAAGGCTGTTCGCGACGTCGCGGGGCTCATCGTCACGCCGGGGCTGATCGATCTTCACACGCATGTCTATTGGGGCGGCACGTCGCTCGGCGTCGATCCGCTGATTCTCGCCCGCCGAGGCTGCACGACGCTTGTCGATACGGGCAGCGCGGGCCCAGGCAACTATCCGGGCTTTCTCGAGCATGTGATCAAGCCGTCGCCGGTTCGCATCATCGCACTTCTCAACGTCTCGTTCGCCGGCATTTACGGCTTTTCGAAGCGGGTGATGGTGGGAGAAAGCGGCGACCTCAGACTCATGGCGCCGATTGACGCGGTCGAGGTCGCGCGCGCAAACCGCGACACGATCGGAGGAATCAAGGTCCGGGTCGGCTTCCACGCGTCGCAGAATTCGGGAACCGTGCCGCTCGATATTGCGCTCAAAGTGGCCGAAGAGGCGGGCCTGCCGCTCATGGCGCATATCGACGTGCCCCCGCCGACGCTCGAGGAGGTGCTCGAGCGCTTGAGGCCGGGCGACATTCTCACCCATTGCTTCCGCCCGTTTCCCAACAATCCGACAACGCCTGAGAACGGCGTGCGCCCCGCGGTCATCGAGGCGCGCAAGCGCGGCGTCATTTTCGACATCGGCCATGGCATGGGATCGTTCGCGTTCAAGACGGCGCGCACGATGCTGGCCAACGGCTTCGCCCCCGACTGCATATCGAGCGACGTGCATGCGCTCTGCATCGATGGGCCGGCGTTCGATCTCCTCACGACGATGTCGAAGTTTCTTTGCCTGGGCCATCCGCTCGCAGACACGGTGCGGGCCGCGACGGAGGCGCCGGCGAAAGCTTTGCGCCGCAGCGATCTCGGAACGTTCAAGCCCGGCGCGGCGGGCGACGTTTCGCTGCTCGAGCTCCAAACGGGCGATTTCGACTATGTCGAACTCGACCGGCGAGCATATGACTGGCCAGACGCGGCTTGCCGCGCGTGGAATTGTCATCAACGGACAATTGGTTAAAGTTTAAGCCTGCCTATCTCCCCATCTCTTTCAGGATGACTGAGCCATGACGACAAAAACGCCGGAAGAGCGGCTTCAAGCGCTCGGCCTCACGCTTCCCGCCGTTCCCGCGCCGATGGCCAATTACGTGCCCTATCGCCTGGCGGGCAATCTTCTCTACCTTTCCGGGCAAGGCCCGAAGCGCCCGGACGGCAGTTTCGTGGTCGGACGACTGGGCAAGGACGCCACGGTCGAGCAGGGCTATGAAGCGGCGCGGCTCACGGGCTTGCAATTGCTTGCGGTCGCCAAGGCGGCGATCGGCGAGCTCGCACGCGTCGAGGCCGTGGTCAAGCTGCTCGGCATGGTCAACGCCGAGCCGGCCTTCGGAGACCATCCCAAGGTCATCAACGGCTGCTCCGACCTTTTGGTCGAGGTGTTCGGCGACGTTGGGCGCCACGCCCGTTCGGCTGTTGGCATGGGTTCGCTGCCAAACGGCATCATGGTCGAGATCGAGGCCATTCTCATGATCGGCGCCAAGCGGGGAGAGAAGCCGTTCGATGTCGGGCCGGATTGACAAGGGGCCATGCTCTACGAGATCTGCGTCGATTCCGTCGCCGGCGTCCGCGCCGCGAAGGACGCGGGCGCTCACCGTGTCGAGCTCTGCGCCGATCTCCTCGAGGGCGGGATCACGCCGAGCCTCGGCATGATCCGTCAGGCGCGGAAAGTCACTGACATCGGCCTCAATGTGATGATCCGGCCGCGCGGCGGAGACTTCCTGTTCAATGATGACGAGTTCGCCTCCATGGGGGCGGACGTCGAAACCGCCAAGGCGGAACGCGCCGACGGCGTCGTGATCGGGCTTTTGACGGCGGCGGGCGAGATCGATGCGGCGCGAACGCGGGAGCTGGTCGCGCTTGCGCGTCCTCTTTCGGTCACGTTCCACCGCGCGTTCGACGTCGCCGCCGAGCCGTTCCGCGCGCTCGAGACGCTGATCGAGCTTGGCGTCGATCGCGTGCTGACGTCGGGTCAGGAAGCGAGCGTGCTCGAAGGGTTGCCACTCATCGTCGAACTCACGAAGCGCGCGGGCGACCGCATCGTGATCATGCCGGGCGGCGGAATCACGGCGCGCAACGTCGAGCGAATTGTCGCCGCGGCGAAGCCTCGCGAAATGCATTTTGCTGCGCTCGACTCGATGGAAAGCGGCATGCGATTTCGCCGTCCGCATGTGTTCATGGGTGGCGAACTCAGGCCGCCGGAATATGATCGCCTCGACACCTCTCAAGCCTTGATCCGCTCCGTGATGGCGAAGGGATCAGGCTGATCCGCCAGGTCCATTGGGAGAGACGCGCCCATTGATGGAATCGTCATCGCGAGGAGCCATAGGGCGTCGAGAGACGCCCGTCTTTCGACGGGCTATGGCGACGCAGCGATCCAGGAGTTGCAAGGGCGCCCTTCGTTCCCCTGGATTGCTTCGCTTCGCTCGCAATGACGATCGCGGGTCGGGCCAAATGCAGTTTGCTCTACGCCCTCGGATTGATCACCACAGGGTATAACCGCCGTCGATCACGAAGGCGGCCCCGGTGACATAGCTCGAAGCCGGCGACGCGAGATAGACGGCGAGCGGACCAATTTCCTCAGGGTCGCCGGCGCGGCCCATCGGAATCGAGCGCACGAACGTGTCGATAACCTGCGGATTTTTCTTGGCCCATTCCTTGTTCGGCTCGGTCATGAAGAGGCCGGGACAGATGGCGTTCACGGTCACGCCGCGCGTCGCCCAATCGGCGGCGGTGGCGCGAGTGAAATGGATCATCGCGGCCTTCGCCGTTTCATAGTGCCGCCCGCCAATGCCGCGATTGGCGATGAGGCCGCTGATCGAGGCGATATTGATGACCCGCCCCTCGCCGCGCGCGAGCATCGCGCCGCCGATCATCTTCGTGCAAATGAAACAGTGGGTGAGATTGAGATCGATGAATTGCCGCCAAGTCGCCAGGTCGGATTTCTCGATCGCAACGTCGACATTGCGGCCGCCGACATTGTTGACAAGAATGTCGATGGGCCGTCCGTCGGCGAGCGCGCGCCGGCAAAGGTCCTCGCAGACTGCGGGGTCGGCAATATCCGCCGGGAAGGTCCAGGCTTTTCGATTGCGTTCCCGCACCTCGCCAGCTGTTCGGGCGAGAGCGCCAGGATCGCGCGCCACAAGCATCACATCGGCGCCTGCTTCCGCGGCTGCTAGCGCAATCGCTCGGCCGAAGCCCCGGCTTCCCCCTGTGACAAGGATGCATTTACCGTCCAGCCGAAATCGGTCGAGCACCGCCATGTCGAACACTCTTTCTCGTTGTTGTGGCGCCTTCCTTTAGCGGATGGCGCCTGCCCGCAAAGCATCGAAGCCTCGCAACTGAACACTTTGACTTATGCATCTTTTCGGCGCCAACCTAGCCTCGTATCGGAGTCGCTAACGAACCGCCGGTCGAACTGCGCATGGCGCGCTTTTTGCCTAAGCGCTTAGGACCGGAGACATTGGGAGGTCAGTAATGAGTGGACGCAACGAACAGGAACTCCTCTTTCAGGAAGCGGCGCGCCGCGAGCTCGCCCAAGGCCGCATCGACAGGCGAGGTTTCCTCACTCGCAGCTTGCTGACCGGTCTTGGCTTGGCTGGCGTCGGAGCCGTGGCGAAGTCCGGCGTGCAGCCGGCCTTCGCGGCGGATCGTCCGTTGACCCCAACGTTCTATCAGTGGATTCAAGACCTGCATCCCGGCATTCCGGCGGTGAACGCCAAGTTCCCTGGCATCAACTATCAGATCGCTCCGGTCGAAGGCTTCGGGATCGAACGCTTCGTCGCGGAAGCCAAGGACAAGCAAAGCACGTGGGACGTCTATGTCGGCCAGACGCCGTTCGTCGAAATGTCCGCCTTCATCAAAGCTGGGGTCATCGAGCCGTGGGACAATTACATCCCGAAGGATGTGATCGATGACATCATTCCGTCGATCCGCGCGGAATGCACAGTCGACGGCAAATTGTACAGCTGGCCGTTCCTGCTCGACGTCTGCGGCTCGTCTTGGCACTCGGGCATCACCGCCAAGGCGGGCGTTCCCGACGCCGCGCCTGCGACGTGGGACGAGTTCCTCGCAAGCTCGAAGAAGATCGTGGATTCGAAGGCCGCCCCCTGGGGCGCGACATTCGAACTCGCATGGCTGGCGCTCGCTCGCGCCGATCACACACAGCATGAGCACCAAGGTCTACACGCCGGAGGGCCTGTTCGACTTCACCAGCGAGCCCGCCATCGAGGCCTTGAAGCTGATGAAGCAGATCATGGCCTTTTCCAACCCCGACATCCTGCTCGAAGGCGGGTCCGACGCCGGCGTCAACAACACGCCGGACGAAGTCGCCTTCGCCGCCCAGCGCGTCGGCCTCTATTTCAAATATTTCAACTCGCCGCTGCGCATGGCCGCGAGCTGGGACGACCCAAAACTTCTGCATCTCGGTCCCTTGCCCAAGTTCACAAATGGCGAAGGCTCGACTGTGTTCTGGACGACGGGCTGCGCGCTGTTCAAATATGGTCAGAACAAAGAGAAGGCGGCCGAATACATCAAGGCGCTGACCTACGATCCGCAGATTTGGAAGGACTCGATCGTTGGCACGCCCGGCGTCCATCCCGGCCAACTTCCGCCCTATACCTCGATCTACGCCGGATGGAACGCGAACAAGCCGGATTGGATGCCGCCCTTCGTCTCGCTCGTCCGCTCGCAGTTGGACAAGGCGAAGGCCATCGACAACAATCTGTTCGGACTGCAGCAGTTCGTCATCGGCAAACCGATCTGGGAGGCCTACCTCAAAGGCGAGGAGCCCGACCCGAAGGTCGCGATGCAGAAGGTCAAGGACGCGGTGCAGGCCGAAATCAAAAAGGGCTGATCGCCCGCGGCGGGCGGCTTTGGCCGCCCGCTCTGCACCGCTAGGCGTGTTGGATCTTGTGAATGGCGCAAGCGATTGTAAACGACGAAGTTGAACTTGGCGCACGCGTCGCCGGCGGTCCCGTTCTTGTTCTGCGGAAGGGCATGGCGGAGTGGCTGTTCCTCCTTCCAGCCCTCCTCTTCTTCATCGGCTACCAGGTCTGGCCGATCGTTCGCGTTCTGTGGCTGAGCTTCACGAACTTCCAGCTCCTGTCGGACAAGCCGGCGCAATGGGTCGGCTTCGACAATTATGCGCAGGCGCTTCACGACCCGCTCATGTGGGCGAGCCTGGGCCGTGCGGCTCTGTTCACCATCATGTTCCTGCCCGGAACGATCATCCTTCCCTTGCTTCTCGCAATCCTCGTCGACCGGGTCGGGAACCAACGGTTGGCCACGCTTTACCGCGTCATCCTGCTCATTCCGGCGGTCATTCCGAGCACGCTGATCTTCGTGCTGTGGAAGTGGATGTACAATTATCAGAGCGGCCCGATCAACCATCTCTTGGTCAATACGTTCGGGCTCTTCACCGTGCAAAATGCGCCGCAATGGCTCGGCGGCACGCCGCTCACGCTTCCGGCGATCGCGATCATGGAAGTCTGGTGGGGCCTCGGCTACCACACGATCTTCTTCATCGCCGGCCTCGCGGCCATTCCAAAAGACATGCCGGACGCGGCGCGCATCGACGGCGCAAACGAGTGGCAGGTGTTCTGGCATGTGACGCGGCCGCAGCTCGCTCCAATCATGATGATCCTGGTCGTCTTGCGCTTCGGCTCGGCGATGGCGGTGATCGAGGAATATCTCATCTTCGGCGGCTTCAACCGCGCTTCGCCAACCTACACCTGGACGATCTTCATGTACGACCAGGCCTTCAAGACCGGGCTCTGGCGTCAGGGTTACGCCGCGGCCATCGGCATGATCGGCGCGATCGCAATGATGATCGTCATGGTCGGCCTCATCTGGATCTTCCGTCCGAAAGGTTAAGGATGACGCTCGAAGCCGATCACGCCGATATCAACCCACTCAGAGACGAGTCCGCCTCATCTGTCGGAACCGCGGCGCTTCGCCACGTCGTGATCAACCTGTTCAATCTCGCCATCCTGCTGCCGCTCGCCTGGGTCCTGCTCATGTCGGTCAAGTCGCTGCCCGACGCGATGCGCGGCGATTTCTGGCCGAAGCACTTCGATTTCACCCACTATAGCTACGTCTTTCATCACATCACGACGCTGCCGACGAATCTGTTCAACAGTATCTATGTCACGGCCGCGACCGTTCTCATCACGACGGTCTGCGCCGTGCTTGCGGGTTACGCGCTGGTCCACATCCGCCCGCTCGGTTCGGGCGTCGTTGTGACGGTGCTGCTCGTTTCTCTTTATTTTCCCGTGCGCGTCGTCTCGATCATCAGCATTTACCAAACGCAGCATTGGCTGGGCCTGATCAACCACACGAGCGGCCTCATACTGCCCTATGTCACGCTGCAACTCGCGATCAGCATCTTGATCATGCGCAGCATGTTCCAACTCGTGCCGCACGAAATGTTCGAAGTCAGCGAGGATCGACGGCGCCGGCCATTGGCGGGCGTTGTGGGAAATCGGCCTGCCCATGGTGCGGAATGGGCTGGTTGTGATCTTCATCGTCAATTTTGTTGCGGCCTGGGGCGAATATCTGTTCTGCCTGACGCTTATCGATGACGAGGCCAAACGCACGATGCCGGTGGTTCTCGCCGCCGCGCAAGGCGGACAAGGGCAATGGGCCTGGCCGAATCTCGCGGCCGTCTACGTGATCGTGGTGACGCCAGGCATCATCGCCTTTACGCTGGCGCAAAGGATGTTCTTCAAGGGTCTCATGGAAGGGGCGTTGAAAGGGATGACGATCGCGCGGACGAGGCCTCTCGGGAACATCGCATGACATTCAAGGACAAAGTGGTCGCCATCACCGGCGCCGCGGGCGGCGTCGGGCAGAGCCTCTGCCGCTATTTCATCGACGAGGGCGCCAAGGTCGCCGCCATCGATAAAAAGGCGAGCGTAGAGAGCCTTCTATCCGACCTTAAGGCGAGCCCCGCTACATTCGCCTCTGCTGTCGCCGATCTCAGCGAACCTCATGAGGTCGAGCGCGCATTCGCGTTCCTGACCGGCGCATTGGGGCCAGTCGACATTCTCGTCAACAACGCCGGCGGCTCGAGCCACTCAACCTTGGCCCGCACCGATGCGGCCGGATGGCGCCACGAGATCAAGCTCAATCTGGACAGCGCCTATTTCTGCGCTCAGGCCGTCATCCCTGGCATGGTGGCCAAACGTTCGGGCGTCATCATCAATATCGGTTCGGTCAACGGCTTAAGCGCGCTTGGCGATCCAGCCTATAGCGCCGGCAAGGCGGCGATGATCTCGCTCACCCGCTCATTGGCGCAGGAATACGGACCTTACGGCGTCCGCGCCAATATCGTGCTGCCGGGCACGATACGCACGCCAGTCTGGGAAAGGCGCGCCGCCAAGGATCCCAAGGTCCTGGAAACGCTGAGGCGCTGGTATCCCCTTGGGCGTATCGTCGAGCCTGTCGATATCGCGCGAGCCGTCGGCTTCCTGGCGTCCGACGCAGCCTCGGCGATTACCGGCGTGGCCCTGCCGGTGGACTGCGGACTGATGTCGGGCAACATCGTCATGAGACAGGAACTGACGCTCGAAGATCTCTGACGGCGGCGTCAACTATGGCGGAAGGAGTGTCCGTCCGGTGACGCTCCGACGAGATCCTGTAACATCTGATTTACCGAGATTCTGCAGCGTTCTCCACGAATTGTGTTGTCCAAGATGATCCGAAATAGTCGTTTGACATCCGTTATTTTTTGTGTGTAGAAACGGGTGTTCCTAGGAGCATGCTCTATGAGACGGCAGAGAGACAGGCTCACCGCAGTCGCCGTCAGAAACGCCAAAAAAGACACATGCGATGGCCAAGGTCTTTGGCTACAGGTGAGCACCAAGTTTGGCACGAAGAGTTGGCTCGTTCGATTCACCGATCCAATCTTCAAAAAGGCCGACAGCATGGGGTTCGGAGCCGTCGATCGTGTGAGCCTCGCCAAGGCCCGAGAGTTGGCCCAGAAGGCCCGAGACGTGCTCGCCGAGGGCAACAACCCAAGACTCGAAAGAGATGCTCAGCGGGCGGCTAAACGCGTCGAAACCGCTAAGCAAATGACCTTCCTTGAATGCGCAGAGGCTTACATCCGCGCCAACGAGGCTGGCTGGAAAAACGTCGTTCATCGCAATCAATGGCGCAGCACGTTCGAGGAGACACGCCGTGGCAAGCAGGTGTTTCCCGCCGCAACCAAGACCATCAACGAGTTGCCGGTTGCAGCGGTCGATACGGCGCTGGTCGTCAAGGTTCTGGAGCCGCTTTGGTATCGGACGCCGGAATCTGCGTCACGCATTCGGGGGCGAATTGAACGTGTGTTGGCATGGGCGACGGTTGCCGGACATAGAACAGGCGACAATCCGGCGCGATGGACGGGCCACCTGAAGGAACTCGCAGGTCTGTCGCACCTTCGAAAACGTAGGGAGCCGGCTATTCCTCTCGAGCGTCATCTGGAGGCGCCCGGTCGCCAGGGACGCGCGAATTGAGAGCACCCTGCACGCATGCGATCAGATCTGCCTCAGGGAAGGGCTTGGTCAGATAGCCTCTGACGCCGTTTTGCAACGCACGTGTCCGTGCAGCTTGGTCTGGATAGGCAGTGATCAAGATGGTGGGAATTGGCTCCCCTGATGCAACCAACCGGTCATGGAGGTCCGGCCCGGTCATTCCCGGCATTTGGACATCGGCGATCAAGCAGGCTGTGGTACGTCGGCGCTCCGAATTCAAAAAATCTTCCGCCCGCTCATACGCAATCGCGACGTATCCATGTGATCTCAAAAGGCCTGTCACCGCCTCCCTCATGGATCCGTCGTCGTCAACTACTGCGATCACGATTTTCCTCGGCCATGGATTTCCTTGCGTCTCGACCGGAGGATAACCAGCGCGACCACGCATTGACACTGCGCCCAGGGACATTTGGGCGCGACAAGAGGATGGTAGTTCGGTTGGATCACATAAAACGACTATACCGAAGTATAGGTTTTAAAAAGTCGACCTGTGCAGCGAAACCTCTTGGCGACGCCAAAAGCCTCCGGAACTCGCCCAACCTGCGGCTTAAGCCGCTAGGACTCTGCGCCGAGCGATATTGCCGGCGCGACCGCAAGGACCGGCTGTCGACTCCGCGCGCGCCATCCGAGGTGCGTCATTGATCCTTCCGCGGCGATCGGGCGGTCGACCATTTGCTGATTCAAATGTAGACGGAGCCCAGCAGGTTCCTAAGAACTCTCGCCCGCAATTTTCAACTTATCCGCCATACGCGCCAAATCAGGGAGCGACGAGGCCCTCATCTTTCGCATCACCTGGCTGCGGTGGACCTTAACGGTAATCTCGCTCACGCCTAAGTCCCCGGCAGTCTGTTTGTTGAGACGACCCGTCACGACCCTCGCCATCACCTCGCGTTCCCTGGGAGTCAGAGACTCATAACGCGCACGTAAAGCCGCAATCGATTTCTCATCGTCGAGGCGAGCTCGATCGCGCTCGAGCCCAAGTTGGATCGCGTCCAGCAGCTCCTGGTCTCTAAAGGGCTTGGTCAGAAACTCCACCGCACCTCCTTTCATTGCCTGCACCGTCATCGGTATGTCGCCATGCCCAGTTATAAAAACGATCGGAAGTTGGATCCGGCTCGCAGCAAGCTCTCGCTGAAAGTCCAGGCCGCTTTGCCCTGGCAGCCGAACGTCAAGGACAAGGCATGAAGGCCCGCTTGGACGGCCAGACCGACGAAATTCGTCCACAGACGCCAGCATTGTTGTCTGAAAGCCGACCGATCGAACGAGGCCGCCGATCGACTCTCGCATCCCCGGATCATCATCTATGACGATCACAGTTGGCTGGCTACTTGGCGCCGCCGGCATCTGGAGCCTCCGCCGCGAACTGGAGAATTAGTATGGCGGAGAACGGCGTCGACAACAAGGCGCGAGGTACCTCATCGGCCATCGCGGAGGGACAGCCTTCAGGCGAGCCGCGCCGAGCTTGCGCGGAAATGGCTCGCTGTCGCCGTCGTGCCTGCATTGTCCGCCTCCTTTAACATTACGCCTTCGCCCTCCCGGCGATTCAGGCGCGGAAAATGAGGCCTCTCGCCGCAGCGATGTTCGTGATCATTTCTATGCCCACAGTTCTTCTGTTCGCGCAGTTCCTGCGATCCCGCGCGTTCTTCAAGTCCTCCAATTTGATCAACCCCGTCTGTCCGGGTTTCGCCCGTCTATACTTTTGGTTCGGCGATCCCAACCGAAAGATAAGTTTCTAAACTTGAAGACAATTGCGGCTTTTCAACAGCCCTGCCAACTTCTCGTGGGGACTGAACAAATCATCGAGAGGCGCTGGCCAACAGCTTGGCGGAGGCCTGCCGCGCCCTACCTAAGCTGAGCGCTCGGGCCTTCAACACGGCGAAGTCCCCGAACGTGGCTGCACGAGAGGCGCGTCATGGGGATTGTCCGCTTTGCGCTGAAGTTTCCGCACACGTTCTTCGTGTTGGCGGCGCTTATCCTGGTGCTCGGCGTGTCGGCCATCCTGTCGATGCCGACCGACATTTTTCCCGAGATCAACATCCCCGTCGTGACGGTGATTTGGCAAGAAACGGGTCTTTCCACTCCTGAGATGGAGCAGCGGGTCACCACCTACAGCCAATACGCCATCTCGACGAGCGTCAACGGCATCAGGGATATCGAGGCGCAGACCCTCAACGGCATCTCTATTCAAAAGCTGTATTTCCAGCCCGACGTCGACATCGATCTGGCGATCGCCCAGATTGTTGCGGCCACGAACTCCATCCGCGCCCTGATGCCGCCCGGCATTCAGCCTCCGACCATCGTGCGCTACGACGCATCGAGCGTCCCGGTTCTCCAGATCTCGTTAAGCTCAGACACGCTCAACGGCGCCCAGCTTTACGACTACGGCATCTATCGGATGCGCCAGCAGCTTGCGCCGATTCACGGTGTGACGCTGCCGACCCCGGCGGGGGGAAAATATCGCCAGATCATGGTCGATATCGACCCTCTGAAACTGCAAGCCAAAGGCTTGACCCCGAACGATGTCGTCAACGCCGTCAACGCACAAGCCTTCACCGTCCCTTCTGGGACTGCGAAGTTGGGAGACAAGCAATACACGGTGAGGACCAACGCCCTGCCGTCGACGATCGACGATCTCAACAATATCCCGATCAAGTTCGTCAACAACGCGACGGTGTTCATCAAGGATGTGGGTCAGGTTCACGACGGCTGGCTGGTCCAGCAGAACGTCGTTCGCACGGAAGGCAAGCAATCGGTTCTGCTTAGCATCATCAAGAACGGCAACGCCTCGACGCTCGCGGTCGTCAATGCGGTCAAAGAGGCGTTGAAGACCGCGCGAGCCGCGGCGCCGAGCGGCATGCAAATCGAGTCGTTGTTCGATCAGTCGGTCTTCGTCAAGGACTCGATCATCGGATTGCTGAGGGAAGGCGCGATCGCCGCCGCCCTGACGGCGCTCATGATCATACTGTTCCTGGGCTCCTGGCGCTCGACCTTCATCGTCATGGTCTCCATACCCTTGTCGATCCTCTCGTCGCTCGTCGTCCTCTATTTTCTCGGCGAGACGATCAATACGATGACGCTCGGCGGCCTGGCGCTGGCGATCGGCATCCTCGTCGACGACTCGACGGTGACGATCGAAAATACGCATCGCTACCTGTCTGAAGAAAAGATGCCGCTGCCCCAAGCGACGCTCCATGGCTCGGCAAACATCGCAGTCCCGACGCTCGTCTCCACACTGGCGATCAGTTGCGTCTTCACCTCTGTCGTGTTCCTCACCGGACCGGCCAAATTCCTGTTCACGCCGATGGGCCTTGCAGTGGTTTTCGCCATGCTCGCGTCCTACGCACTGTCCCGGACGCTGACGCCGATTTTGATCGGCTATCTCTTGAAGGGCGAGCATCACGGCGAAGCGGACGCTCCGCGCGGCGTGTTCGCGCGCTTCAACGCGGGGTTTAACCGGGGGTTCGAACATTTTCGCGCCAGCTACGCCGATCTGCTCGGAGGATTGGTCCGGGGCCAATTCCTCGTGCCGGCGGCAGCTGCATTGATTCTGATCTTGGGCGGCGTGTTGTTCACCTTCGTCGGGCGCGATTTTTTTCCCGCGATCGACGCCGGCCAGATCCAGCTGCACGTGCGCGCTCCCCCGGGAACCCGCATTGAGACGACGACGCAAATATTCCAGGCGATCGAGAACAAGATTCGGCAGATCGTGCCGGAAAGCGACCGCGACATGATCGTCGACAATATCGGCCTGCCGGCGCGCACTTACAATTACGCGTTCATGGATGGGACGGCGATCGGCGTCAACGACGGCGTGATCCTGGTGGCGCTCAAGGAGGGGCACGCGCCGACAGCCGATTATGTCAAGAAATTGCGGCAGGCGCTTCCGACCGCTTTTCCGGAGGAGATTTTCTATTTCCAGCCCGCCGACATCGCCACGCAGATCCTCAATTTCGGCATTCCGACGCAAATTGACGTACGAACCGTCGGATATGACCGGACGAAGAACCTCGCCGTCGCGAAGGATCTTCGCCGCAAGATGGCTGCGATTCCCGGTCTGATGGACGTCCATCTCCAACAGGAGCTGGACGGGCCCGACTTTCTCGCCAAGATCGACCGGGCGCGGGCAACCCAATTTGGACTCACGGCGAGCGGGATCGCCAACGACATCAATATTTCCCTGAGCTCTTCGGAACAGGTAACGCCGAATTTCTGGACCGATCCCGCCAGCGGAATACCCTATTACTTGGCGGTGCAAACGCCGCAATATCTCGCCGAACTCTCTGAATGAGATCAAGAACACGCCGATCGGCGCCATCGCGGCTCCCAACACCGGCGCGGTGCCCGGCTTGCTGAGCAACGTCGCGACGTTCACGCGCGACACGACCCCGACCAACTTGAACCAAGCCAACATTCAACCCGTGTACGAGGTCTTTGCCAACACCCAGGGCCGCGATCTTGGCTCAGTGTCGAGCGACATCAATCGGATCATCGCCGCCGAGCAAAAACAGCTGAGGCCCGGCAATACCATTCAAGTGGTCGGCCAGATCGAGAGCATGAACACGGCCTTCCAAAATATGTCGCTCGGGCTCGTGTTTGCGGCGATATTCGTCTACCTGCTGATGGTCGTGAATTATCAGACCTGGTCCGACCCGTTCGTCGTGATCCTGGCGCTGCCTGCGACGCTTTGCGGCGCTCTGACCATGCTGTTCATTACGGGCACGACGCTCAGCGTCCCCTCGCTGATGGGTATGATCATGGCGGTCGGCGTCGCTTCGGCGAATTCAATCCTGCTCGTCACCTATGCGCGCGATGAGCAGCTTGCCGGAAAACCAGCGCTTGAAGCCGCGGTGGAGGCCGGCGTCACCCGAATTCGGCCCGTGCTGATGACGGCGACGGCGATGATCGTCGGCATGCTGCCGATGGCGATCGGCGAGCCGGGCGGGGAGCAGAACGCCGCTTTGGCGCGCGCGGTCGTCGGCGGCCTTCTGTTCGCTACGCCGACCACACTGTTACTGGTGCCATATTTGTTTGCGACGCTGCGCAAAGGCGCCGACGGCAAGGTCGCACATGGCGTATTTGCTGAAGGATTGGAATGATGGTGAAGACGCAGGACGATATTCGACCGGTTGAGCTTCTCCGACCTAGCGAACCCGAGCCTGTTCGTGAGCCTGAGCGTGAAGTCAAGCATGGCCCGCCGGCCCGCGGCCCGAACCGCACCGGACGTCGCTGGCTGGGGTTTGGCGCGTTGCTTATTTTGTCGGGCGCAGTGGGGTATGGCGCGTGGCGCCATTATCAACTTCATACCGAAGTCATCGCGACGGCGGAACAAACGCGCGACTCCGTTCCCGCAGTTCTGACGGCCCCCGTGCGCGCGAGCACACCGACCATGTCGGTCTTTTGGCCCGGCTCGACCCTGGCCTTCAATTCGGCCGACATCTTCGCTCGCGCCAGCGGATACATTTTCACACGCAAGGTCGACATCGGCGATCGCGTCAAACAAGGTGACTTGCTGGTGGAGCTCGCGGTCCCCGAGCTCGATGACCAGATTTCCCAAAACGAAGCGACGCTCAATCAACTCCGAGCTGCGCTGGACCAGGCGCAGGCCAACTTGAAGCTCGCACAGGTGACCTGGGACCGGGACCGGCCTCTGGTCGGTCAAGGCTGGGCAACCCAGCAGCAGGGCACAGTCGACGTCCAGACCCTGAAGGCGGACGATGCGGCAGTCAGCGTCGCGCGGGCCAACGTGGCCGCTCAGGAGAACCTGCTCAAGACGCTGCGTCAGGACCGCAACTATGCATTGGTGACAGCGCCGTTCAGCGGCGTCATCACGCAGCGCAACGTCGACATCGGCAGCCTGGTGCAGGGCAACGCCAATACCGGCACCGACATGTTCACGATCATGAACGACGATGTGCTTCGCATCCAGCTCTATGTGCCGCAGGACCAAGCATTCGGGGTCGCTCCAGGCGTCGAAGCGGTGGTTCGCGTGCCGGAGATGCCGGGTCGTGAGTTTCCCGGCAAGGTGACCCGGATCGCCGATGCGCTGCAGCCGGGCACCCGCACGCTCTTGACCGAGGTGGACGTGCCCAATCCCGACCACGCGCTCCCGGCAGGCGTCTATTGCACCGTCGAACTCAAAATCCCGCGCAAGACGCCGTCGCTGATCGTTCCTGCAGCAGCGATCGTGTTCAATGCCGACGGTCTCAGCGTGATGGTGGTCGAGGACGGCGTCGCCCGCGTGCGCCGCGTAACCGAGTCGCGCGACTTCGGCACGACCGTCGAGCTTAGCGCGGGGGTGAAGGACGGGGACCAGGTCATCCTCAATCCGCCGGTCGACTTGACCGACGGTCACAAGGTTACCGTCCGGCAGGGGCCGCCTGGGCAGCTGTCTTGAGTTGCCGGTTAACACATAACGAGGCAGTTAAACTGCCTATTCGCACGTGAGACGCATCGGCGGCCGGAAGGAAATGGCGCCGCAACGTGTTGGAATCCCGCGACACGCGGATGAAAATGGCGGGCCTTCCCGCGACGCCCCGCCGCCCAACCGGGTAGCCATCGGCGATTCCTGCGAGGGAGTTCCTGGCTAGGTTGGGAAGGTGAGCCTGCACCCGCTGTCCGCGGCAGGGCCCGCGGCCTGCTCGCCTTCGACCAGCGCGCGCGCGGTGAACACGTCGAACGGATCGGCGCGGGGCGGATGCACCTCGCCGACCAGAACCGTGCTCATCAATTCATGGTCGGCCTTGCGGAAAAATGCGCGATGGGGATCGAGCGCGATATCCGCCGGCAATGTGTATCCCTGCAGGGCGCGAGCGAGCACGACTGAATCGAGCGATTTCTCCTGGTTGGCGATGTGCGCCAGCGTGCGGACCCCGGCATAGCCGAACCAGTTGCGTGCGCTGGCGGCTTTCCCCGTGCGACTGCGGATGGCGGCGTCAAACGGTTTGATCAGCGGAACGTCAGGCTGATTCCACCACCATTCCATGGTCCACCAGCCGGTCCGCGCTGCGTCGGGCACGGATAAGATGCTTTCCAGCTCGAACAGGGCGCCGCCGACCGCCATGTTCTGGGCGAGCCCGAAGCTGGCGATCTGTTTGAGGCTGTTGACCTGATCTTCACCGCTCATGAGATCAATCAGCACTTTCGGGTGAAACGCTGCCGCGTTGGTCAGAGCGTCGGAATAATCGACGGTGCCGATGGGCAGAATGGCGGCGGCCCAGCTGCCGCCATGCTGGCGAAGCTTAAGTTCGAACGCCGCCTGCAGCGTTTGACCGTACACGTAATCAGGGGTCAGAAAGTACCATCTCGCGCCGAATTTTTCGATCAGCGTATCGGCTATCGCGTTCGCCTCCATTGTGGTCGATTTGCAGATGCGAAAGACATTCCAGCTGCACTGGCTGCTTGTGATCTCATCGGTATGCCCGCCGGTTACGACGTGCAGCTTGCGCTTCGCGGCGGTCACCCGCGTTATCGCCAGCGCCACCGCCGAGTTGACGTCTCCGGCGATGAAATCGACCTGATCTTTGTCGATCAGCTGGCGAGCCCTTTCGACTCCCGTCGAGACATCGTTCGCAGAATCAGCAACCAGCAGCTGCGCTTCACGGCCAAGAATACCGCCGGTATGGTTGATCTCGTCGATGGCGAGCCGGGCTCCTGCGATCTCACCTTCGGCAAGCGCCGCATAGACCCCGGTAAGGGGCTCGACCATGCCGATCTTTACGGGCTGTTCGGCGCGAGCGCGAATCGGAAACGGCGCCCAAACCGCGCTCGCGGCGCATACCAGGCCGGCTTTGAGAATGGTGCGACGTCCAATCCGGGGTGCGCTGTGCGAAGGCGTAGGTATCGCTCCCCTCGCGTATCGAATGACCCTTCCTTTCGGACGTTTCATTCTTCCCTCCGATCAATAGGTGCCACGCGATGGACCCGCTATCGTCGCTCCGCCAGTTGATACTCCTGCAATGAGGGAGTCAAAGCTATGTCTCGCCAATCGTGGGGCGCCGTTATCGGCAGGGCGCTGATCGTCGCGCTCGTCTCCTCGCCGTTCTCGGCGCATGCGCAAGCCCGTGGCAGCCTTTCCGCAGGCAACTTGGCGGCGTCACTGCAAGTCGGTCAGCCGGTCGAGAACGTCCAGTACTTCAGCCTCGGGGGCAGTGATTATTGCTGGTACAGCGGCGGCTGGAACGGTCCGGGGTGGTATGAGTGTGGCGACCAGGAGATTTACGGTTTCGGGTGGGGCGGCTCCTACGGCTGGAACGGATGGGGCGGAGGCGACCACGTCCCGCCCTATCGTTCCCGCAGCGTTGGCATGTACCACGCCGGTCGCCCGCCTGTCGTTGGTGACCCGCTTGGCGATCCGATCGAGGGCGCCGACCTGAAGCCTCGGCAAAGCTATGAGGGTTTGCCCGATAGGTCCAGAGTTCCGGTCCGCCCGGGTCTTACCGAGGACGCTGCGTCGGACGGCGCGGGGTCAAGGACCCCACTGGAGGCTCACCGACCCTTTGGCCACGAAGATTTGCCCAGGTATAGCGACTTTGCAGCTCGCCCCGGCCTTCCCGACGAAGCAGCGCAGCCCTTTCACGGCTTAAGCAACAGTTCCACTCCCGTCTTTCACGGGTTTCGCGGCGGCGAGGGTGTCCAGGACTTCGGGTTTCATAACGACTTCGGGTTTCATAACGACGGTGGGCTCCACGGTCCCGGCATCCACGCCGACGCGGGGATCGGGGGAGTTGGGGGCTTTGCCGGCTTCCACCCGACTGAAGGTGCGATGTTCGGTGGCGCACATATCGGAGGCATCGGCCATCGGTGAGGGATCGGTGAAAGAGCCGTCCCAACAATCTTACGACCAAATTGGTCACAGTCACTCGAAACCAATACTCATAATATAGTCTTATGAACCTAAAGATAATTGCCTTCCTTATGGCTACAGATTTAATGTCGCTTAGTAAATGATTGAGCGATGCAAGATCTCACGTAACCGGCTAAACCAGCCCTATATTTGCCAGTTGGACGTAAAGCGAGAGGCAACTATGTTGAAGGATCCGGAAGCGTCAGGTTCGACGTCATTCCCGGCCGGGATTTCTAATTCCGATGCGCACGAGCGCTCTCGTCGGAGCGGGCGCGCGACAAAGCACGGTCAGGTCGGATTCGTCGGCCTTGGTCGAATGGGAACGGCGATGGCGGCTAATCTTGCGGCCGCTGGCAGACGGGTGGTCGGCTACATTCGTCGGCCTGAACAGGGACAAGAGTTGGAAGCCCTGAGCGTCAAGCCGACGACCGATATCGCCGACCTGTTCGATTGCGAGTTCGTCATCACTATGCTGCCGGATGACGCGGTCGTTCGCGAGGTGGTCTTCGGAGGAAGGGATAAGAAGGCCGAAGGATTGATCACGGGCCTCATGCCGGGTTCCGTCCACCTGTCAATGAGCACGATCACCACGGCGGCGGCGGCCGAGTTCGCGAACGCTCACGCTGAACGTGACCAGGGCTATGTCGCAGCTCCCGTGTTTGGAAATCCGGACGCGGCAAGGGCGCGCCAGTTGTTCGTCATCGCCGCCGGCGCGCCGACCGCGGTTCAGCGCTGTCAATCGATATTCGCGGTCTTGGGTCAGCGCACCTTTGTGGTGGGCGAAGATCCTAGGACCGCAAACCTAATCAAGCTTATCGGCAACGCCATAAGCGCGGTCAGCATGGAGACCCTCGGGGAGGTTTTCGCGCTCGCCCGCAAGCGCGGCCTCGATCCCCAGCAGCTGCTCGCGGTCCTGACCGGGACTATGTACGGCGGACGCTTCCACACGATCTATGGCGGCAAGATCGCCGAAGAGCAATATAGCTCCGGAGGCTTCCTCTTTCCACTTATCCTCAAGGATGTACGCCTGGCGCTCGGCGAAGCGGAGTTTGCCGGCGTCCCGACTCCTTCTCTAAGTGTGGTGCGGGACCGCCTTATCTCTGGAATCGCTCGCGGTTACTCAGACCTCGATTGGTCCGCTCTCGGCTTGCTCGCTTCAGAAGAGGCGGGTGTCCGTCGAGGATCCAAACCAAAGCTGAATGACTGATTCGTGCAGATCAAGGAGGAGCCGCAGTCGCGGTGGCCCCTGCACGCGTCACGAGCTTTCGACAAGTCGAAAGATGGCGTTGCTCACAGGAGCTTGCAATGATTTACGAGGCATCGAACATTTTTCGGCGACCCTGGGAGCTCCTTCATATTGCAGAACTGCTGCATCGCGTCGGCAACGACTATACTCGAACCGTGTCGTTGGCCTCGCTGATGGCTTCCAAAGCTTCGACTGATGAAGCGAGATTGGCCTTAGACAAGGTCGCGGACCACCTGCAGATCATAGCGAAGACGAACAAGGTCCTTCGTCCGCCATCGGGCGACGAACTTGTGGACTTTACCGATGCGGTTGCGCGTCTTTGTCGGGTTATGGCGGAGGCCTGCGAACTCCGCGATCAGAGAATCAAACTGTTTCTAACTTTCGACCGCCCCATCGTGCTGGGTTCCTGGCGATCCTGGCAAGCGAACTTGATAATCGCGGAACTCATAAACAATGCATGTCGTCATGCCTTTGGCTCAAGATCTGGTCGGATCGCTGTCAGGATCAGCGAATCTGACGGGCGCGTCGTTTGCGACGTGGGCGACGACGGTTGTGGACCCAAGGCGCCGTCGGTTGGCTTAGGGACTCAGCTGATCGACGCGCTGGTCGGTGAGCTCGATGGATTCGTGGAGAGACGATTTACGCAATTTGGTTCGACCGTGACTGTCTCCTTTTCCACGGACACTGCGAGCGCTTCCAACCGCCTGATGCATCCGCATCTCCACGATGGTTTCCGCATGAAGCCCGTTTCACGCGGCGGGAAGAGGACGGATGGGCAAGACGCAGTTCACTTTCATCCAGCGGCGGTAAAGCGTCGTCAAACGATACGCGACTCGCTGAATTCCGCGAGCGCCGAGCCATAGGAGGCAATCATGTTCGTTCAAACGAAATGCTTGGAAACGAAGATCGAGCACGCCCAGATCTCCTTCGTCGGTCTCAAGGCGTCTCGCGTTGCCTTGGGAACTTGGGCCATGGGTGGCTGGATGTGGGGCGGCGCCGACGAGTCAGAAGCGATCGCCACGGTCCGCGCAGCAATCGACCACGGCGTCGATTTGATCGACACCGCGCCTGCCTACGGATTTGGACGGTCCGAGGAAATCGTCGGCAAAGCCCTTGCTGAAGGCGGCTTGCGTTCGCGCGTAGCGGTGGCAACCAAGGTCGGGCTCGAATGGAACGATGGAAAGGTTTTTCGCAACGCCAGCCGCGCGCGGATCCTTAAAGAGGTCGACGAATTGCTCCGTCGGCTTCGGACCGACCGTATCGACATCTACCAGGCGCACTGGCCCGACCCGCTTACGCCAATCGAAGAAACCGCTGAGGCGATGCATTCTCTGTTCGCCCAAGGGAAGATCCGCGCAATCGGCGTCAGCAACTTCTCGGTCGAGCAGATGGAGCGGTTCCGCCGAGTCGCCCCGCTGCACGTGTTGCAGGCGCCCTACAATCTGTTCGAGCGCGACATCGAGCCCGATATTCTTCCCTATTGTCGCCGCAACCACATCGCGACCTTAGGCTATGGCGCATTGTGCCGGGGACTTCTATCGGGCCGGATGCGGCCGGACACTAAGTTTGAGGGCGACGATCTTCGCCGCATAGACCCGAAATTCCAACAGCTGCGATTCAGGCAATATCTGGCGGCCGTGGATCAGCTGGATCAACTGGCGCGTGCGCGGTTTGGCAAGCGGGTTCTTCATCTCGCCGTGCGTTGGATGCTCGATCAGGGCGTCAGTGTGGCGCTTTGGGGTGCACGTCATCCCGACCAAATTCAGCCGGTCGACGAAGTGAGCGGCTGGCGACTCGACGAAAAGGACATGGCTGAAATCGATGCGATCCTGGCCGCGACCATCCGCGATCCAGTTGGTCCGGAATTCATGGCGCCACCGGCGAGAGACGACTCCGCTCGAATCTCCACCGACCAGCGAAACGCGTTGGAACAATCTTTTCAATGAGACCAGCGGTGGGAGATCGCCCCGTGAGGAGGCTACGATCGCGTCGAACTCTAGACCGTTGGCATGCCGCGGAAGGTGGCATCCGCAGGCCGTCATGCTGTTCGCTGGTGTTTGATTTATCGATTTCGTCCTAACAAGCGAAGGACCATCACAGATGGCAAAGGTTCTGACTACTGCGGTAACGCTAATGGTCGCCCTTGCCGCGTTGGGCGTGCAAACGGCCGCGGGGATAAGCTTGAACGGGCAGGAGATCGCGCATCAGGGAAATGGCGGCGGCGCGCCCGCCTGCACGACGTGCCATGGTAAGCAATTCCAGGGCGACGCGGCGCTCAAGGCTCCTGCGCTTGCAGGACTGCAGCAGGCGTTCATCTTATCCCGCTTCGCTCACTTCGCAGGCCCTGACGGGCACAACGCTGCGATGCGACAAGTGGCGACCGCTCTAAGCCAGCGAGAGCGGGAGGCGGTAGCCGCCTACCTTTCGAGCCTCCCACACGTTGGAGAACAGATCCATCAGTAGAAGTAGGCGTTTAAGCCGCGGCGCACGGCGCGATGCGATCAGCGGATCGTGAAAGTTTTCCGGGCATGGCGGCCACCCTGCCTGTCTAAATTCGTGCTTCGCAAGCGCCCCTCATCATGACCGCATCGAAGCCTCCGGCGCGGTTCGATGGAACCGTTATGGGCGACCGCGTCCACGCCTGTGTCCGGCGGTGGTCCCTCAAGCCACCCGCCGCATTATGGTGAGAAGAAGTTCGACGAAAACCCCACACGGTGCCGCACGGGGAACAGGAAATCGGGATGGAATTTGTACACAGGCGTGGAGGGCTCCAAGGGCTTGCTGCTAAGCGATC
>CAVRXX010000011.1:0-130240 GCA_963725195.1 uncultured Alphaproteobacteria bacterium
GATGTTGTCTGTTCTGACACTTGGGAATACTTGCAGATGATTGACGGCTTTCTTTCCGGAGCTTTCGATCCTTCAGAGATCCTCAAGGCGCACAATCAAATCGGACGGCGATTCTTGTTGGCATCCTTTTAACCTCAGCTAGATTCGATAATTTCAATCAAAAAGATATGGCATATCTGAATATTTTCTTCGTGTTGATTACACTAGCAAATGTCCTTTACCTGTCATATTTGCTGTTCAAGGGGCGACCGCTGGCTAAAGCAGTTATCACCCTGGTGAGCAGCATTGCGCTGTTCTCGCTCGTTCAGTGGGAGAATTTTTTACTTTCGATCAATTTAACTTTCTTTTCCACTGTCGCATTCTCTGTCACGTCAATTGTTCTTGTCGCCATGTTTTTGCACGAGCAGCATACACAAATGACCGCGCTGATCTTGTTTGCACTGGCGGTCGCCACGTCGGAACTGGCCTTGCTCTCCATGGGCGGCGGCATAGCGGTGTGGGCCGTCAACCTTGTCCAGATTGGCTTGGCGATTGTTCTGCTTCAGGTTCGCGCTTTCGCAGCGCTGTTAGCGTATCTTGCGATCGCGATCGTCTCGACTGGCGCCTACCTGTGGGGACTGGAGGCTGGCGGGATCTCTCGGTTTCTGCTCTCTCATCCACTCAAGTCGCTCGCCTATTTCATCATCGGAATCGGCAACTCCATTGTCGGATGGTTTTCTAACGGCCCAGTTTTTTGGCTAGATTTTCTCGTTGGCTCCTTTTTGAACTTGGTTTTCCTGTTTGTCTTCGCGCATTTCGCGCGGCTGCCTCTCCACGAGCAAAAGCGGTCTCTGGTCTTGATTTCCCTGATCCTGTTTGGTCTTATGGAGCAGGTTCTGATCACATACGGCAAACTCCCGCTTAGTTTCTCAAGCTCCGCGCTTTCGCGGTACTCGACCCTGACGGTCATTGCACCTTTGGCAGCGCTGATCTTTCTTGCCTTGTATGCGGATATATCCCTAGCCTGCCTACGCTTGGCGGTATTAACTGGACTAGTGATGCTCGCGTTCGCCGTGATCGGCGATAGGAAACAGATGATCTCTGCGGGCGCTATGCGTTTTTACTATACCTCACTCCAACAGTTCCTTCTCGACGACAAGAAGATTGGACCTTGGGAGCAAATGCTTCTAGGGCGGCAGCCGCTTGACGTTATTCAAAAGGGCAATGAAGTCCTCAGGAAGTATCAACTCAGTTTTTATCATCGACTACCGGTCCCGTCCTAACAACAATCGAAGGCAACGTGAGCACGGCGGCTCGCGAGCGTCGCTGCAAACGGCCGGTCGCTGAATACAAATGACGCCCGACACCCCATGCAGAGAAGTTGGGCGCAGGTGAAGGTCGGCGAGTGCACGGGGCGGGAGAGCCGAAGCCCGCTTTCTCTCAACTCATGCGCGTTCACAGGGCTGACCTCGAAGGACGGTGGGTCGATGTTCCCCGCTCGCCGTGCGTAGGGCGGATGGCCGCGAATTGCGCATTGAGGCCGTGCGCCGCGTAGTCTGCGGGAAATCACCGGCGCTATCGCGCGATTGGGTTGAATGGGCTGGAGGAAACAGCTGGACGACAATCGGGCTCTTATAGCGTTAGCTGTTGATTTGATTTAGTGTCGGATCGGGGTTGAGGACTGATTCGATGAAGGCTGAGGACTTTTCGGGGTGGCTTTCTGCGATTGCCGGCTTGAGCGCGGCGCAGCGAGGGGCGGCGTTGGAGGCGCTCAAGCGAGCCGAAGGCGGAGAGGCGCGTTCGGGCTCGGAGGTTTCGCCGGAGGCGGAGCGGGGCAAGGCGAGGAGGCGCGAGCGCCGCGAGGAGGCGCTTGGAACAACCAGTCGCGAGCGCGTCGAGGCCCAAGGCTGTCCCCATTGCGCGGGCCGAGAGGTCGTCGGCTGGGGCCGCTCGCATGGGCTTTTGCGGTTCCGCTGCAAAGCTTGCGGGCGCACGTTCAACGCGCTGACCAAGACGCCGATGGCGCATCTGCGCAAGAAGGACAAATGGCTCGATCACGCCAGAGCGATGATCGAGGGCAAGAGCCTGGCGAAGACCGCGGCGCTCTGCGGCGTTCATCCGACGACGGCCTTCCGCTGGCGCCATCGGTTTCTCCGCGCCCCCGCTTCCGACAAGCCCCGAAGCTTAAGAGGGATCGTCGAAGCGGACGAAACCTTCATCCTCGAGTTCTTCAAGGGCCGTTGGTCCGATCTGCCGCGCAAGGCGCGCAAGCGGGGCGGAACGGCTGGCATGCTGGCCTTTATCAGGACAATATCCCGGTCCTCGTCGCCCGCGACCGGAAGGGCGCGACCTTCGACGCCGTCCTGCCTCAGGTCGACGGCGCCTCGGTCGGGGCCGCCCTCGCCGGCGTGATCACGCCGGGCAATCATCTCATCGGCGACGGCGGGAAGGCGATCGCCGCTTTCGCCCGCAGAGCCGGGATCTCCTTTCCACGCCGTGCCCGCGCCGGGAAAGCCGACGCCTGCGGCGCCTCACCTGCACATCAACAACGTCAACGCCTACCACGGCCGCCTCAAGCAGTGGCTCAGCCGCTTCAACGGCGTCGCCACCAAGAACCTGCCGAACTACCTCGGCTGGCGGCGCGCCCTCGAAGCCTGGGGCGGCCAACTCGCCCCGCAAGCCTGGATCAAAGGCGCCATCGGCAACGGACCATACCAACAGCTACCGCTATAAGAGCCGGCAATTTATTGCAGAAAATCAGAATCTACGTTAGGCTTGTTCGATGAACACTTCTCGCTTTCGCATGACCTCGCCGGCGGCCTTCAATTCCGCCACTAGAAACGCCCCAAGGGGCAACGGGGTCACGAAAAATTTTTCAGCGAAAATCCCCTGTAACCCATTGATAAATCTAAATTCTGACGGAGAAAATCCAAGAAAATCCAAGGAAATCCAACCCCCTTAATCGGGGGTTTTCAAAGCCAAACAGGCGCCGGCCAAGAAATTCCAAACGGCCCCGCCCCGCCGTCCGTCATCGCGAGGACCGGCGGGCTGACCCGCGGGGCCGCGGCGATCCAGGAGGCGTGGGCGCCTGTTCCCATGGATTGCTTCGCATGCGCTCACAATGACAGTGCAGTCGAGTGGAATTGGCTCCAACTGCCTCAGCGCTAACTCACTTCCCCGGGCATTCCTTCTGCAGCCGCTCCATCGCCTGGGCGAAGCCGGTCAGCGAATAGGTGTCGATCGATTGGTGGCCTCTGAGCGAGGCGGCCTTGATCACCAATTTCGCGCCCTTGCGCATTTCGGCGATCAGCGCGCTCTCTTTCGCCGCGTTCTTGACCCAGAGGTTTGCGCCCTTGGGGAGCATCTCGAACGACGCTTGGTCGACCGATGCCACGGGAGCCGGGGCGGCGGACGGCTTCGATCTGGCGTCGGACTTTATCGGCTTCTCACCGGGCTTGGCGTCGGTCTTTGAATCCGCGGTGTCTCCCGATGCGACGTCAAAGCCCATAATGAAGGACACTTCGTTGCGCACCCCTTCCGATGGACGGTCGGATATGAACGCATAGCCCGGATCCCGGGTGAGGCTTGCGGGTTCGCGCGATTTCGGCTGCGCGAGGGTGTAGCAGATGCGTCCCTTGCCGACTTCGCCGACGAACACGTTCCAATCGCCGAAGGTCGCGACAAGCGATGGCTTGGCTGGCTCC
This sequence comes from uncultured Alphaproteobacteria bacterium, assembly GCA_963725195.1. Lineage (GTDB taxonomy): Bacteria > Pseudomonadota > Alphaproteobacteria > Rhizobiales > Beijerinckiaceae > Roseiarcus. The sequence continues at coordinate 3,684 of CAVRXX010000011.1, forward strand.
TCCTTCGCGCCCGACTTGGGCGCGGGCTTGGCCTTGGTCGCGGCGGCAGCGGGCGGGAGAAGGGCGCTTGCGGCGCAAACCGCCGCAGCGGCAAGGCCCATGGCGCGAAGGGAGGAAAGGACAAGACGCGTCATCAAGAACAATCCTTTGAGCCGGGCTTTGGCGTTATGAGCCACACCCGCGGCGGTTTCCCTGCCGTTCGATCCGGGCAAAATTCCGGCTTTCGCCTTGCCGGCTGGCGCCCGGACTGCAATCCTGCATTTGGTTACTGAAAAATGAGTAAAATTAGGAGCCGATGATGAAAGCCCTGATCTGTCCGTCGCTTGGTCCGGCCGATAATTTGCGGGTGGCGGAGGTCGAGGCGCCGGCGGCCGGCGAAGGCGAGGCGCTGGTCGAGGTCGCCTACGCGGGGCTCAACTTCTTCGACACGCTGATCATCGAGGGCAAATATCAGGTCAGGCCCAAGCCGCCATTTTCGCCCGGCGGCGAGTTCTCCGGCCACGTCGCCGCGCTGGGACCGGGAGCGCGAGGATTTGAGGTCGGCGACCGGGTCATGGGCGCCTGCTCCCACGGGGCGGCCGCCGAGCAGATCGCCATCCCCACGGCGCGGCTGGCGAAGATCCCGGATGGTCTCGCCCTGGATAAGGCCGCGGGCCTGTCGGTCACGTACGGCACGTCCTTGCACGCGCTCAGGCAGCGCGCCGACATCAAGGCCGGCGAGAGCCTTCTCGTGCTTGGCGCCTCGGGCGGCGTCGGGCTCGCGGCGGTGGAGATCGGCAAGGCGATGGGGGCTCGCGTGATCGCGGGCGCATCGTCAGAGGAAAAGCTCGCTTTCGCCCGTCGCTACGGCGCGACCGAGACGATCAACACCGCAAGCGACGATCTTCGCGCCTGCCTCAAGGAGCTCGCGCCGAAGGGCGTTGACGTCGTTTACGATCCGGTCGGCGGCAACTTGACCGAGGCGGGCTTGCGTTCGCTCGCCTGGAAGGGGCGGCTTCTGGTGATCGGCTTCGCATCGGGCGAGATTCCGCGGCCCCCGCTCAACATTCCCTTGCTCAAGGGCTGCGACATTCGCGGCGTCTACTGGGGCGAATTCACCGCCCGCGAGCCGAGAGGCGAATCGGGAGAACCTCGCCCAACTGATGGATTGGGCGGAGTCCGACGTTTTGAGCGTTCATGTCCACGCCACATATCCCTTGGAAGATTACCAGAGGGCGTTCGACGCGATCGCCAAACGCCAGGTGCTTGGCAAAACCCTGCTCAGGCTCGGCGCGGTCACGGATTGAAGTCCGGTTGAAATCCGTGTTGCGCCGCACAACATCAACCACGGGATGAAGCGCCGGGGTCAAATCGGCGAGGTCGACCCATGGACGAAGTCAATTCATCCACCGTGGAGGTCCGGCGGCTTTGGCCGTCGGACAAGGAAGCGTTTCGCGACCATCTTCTGAGCCTTGATCCGCAGAGCCGCCATCTGCGCTTCGGCGGCGGCATGTCGGACGACTTTCTTGTCCGCTACGCCCAGAATTGCTTCGGCAAGGGCGACCTCCTCTACGGGGCGTTTGTCGACGGCAAGATGGTCGGCGCGGGGGAATTGCGCTCCAATCAGGCGCTCTGGAGCGAGCAGGCGCCGTTCGGGAGCCGCATCCAAGCCGAGGCGGCGTTTTCCGTCGACGGGGACTATCGCCGCCGCGGCATCGGCGAGAAGCTGTTCAAGCGCATCCTGCGCGCCGCCGCCAATCATGGCGTTGGGGCAATCGAGATCATCTGCCTGCCCGAGAACGTGGGTATGCAGAATCTGGCGAGGAAATTCCACACGCAGTTCGCTTTCGAGGAGAATTCGATGACCGGCCGGCTGAAGGTTAGCCCGCCGACCGCGTTCTCGCTGTTCCGGGAAGCCTCGAGCGATGCGCTCGACTTCCAAGCCGCGATGTTCGACGCCCGCTGGCGCGCCGCGACGGAGGCGCGAGGAAAGGGCGCTTGAGCCGCTCTCCAACGCCTAACACGGGCTGCGCTGCGCCCCGAGCGCCGCCTCAGTGGCCCGGGAAAGCGACCAGGCTGCGAACCGGGACGCTCAAAGCTTCGAGCTTGGCCGCGCCGCCCAGATCTGGCAGGTCGATGACGAAGCACGCCGCGATCACCTCGGCGCCCATCTGGCGCAGGAGCTTGACCGCGCCTTCCGCCGTCCCGCCGGTCGCGATCAGATCGTCGACCAGGATCACCCGCTCCCCTTTCGCGACCGCGTCCTCGTGCATCTCCATGTGGTCGAGTCCGTATTCGAGCGAATAGGGGATCGAGACCGTGTGGTGCGGCAGCTTGCCCTTCTTGCGGATCGGCACGAAGCCGGCCGACAATTGATGCGCAACCGCGCCGCCCAAGATGAACCCGCGCGCTTCGACCCCGGCGACCTTGTCGATCTTCGTTCCCGCCCAGGGCTGGACGAGCTCGTCGACCGCGCGGCGAAAGGCCTTGGCGTCGCCGAGCAGCGTCGTGATGTCGCGAAAGATGATGCCTTTCTTCGGGTAGTCCGGGATCGTGCGGATGGTGTCTGCGAGAAGCATGGGGAAGCTCGATTCGGGGCGAGGCCCAATCCTTAGCGCATTCGCGGCGGAAAGCCATCGACCAGGGCCGCCAGTCGACGCCCGCCCAGGCAAAGGGTCGGCGGCGCGGCCAGTGAGGAGAAGCGCGCGGACGTGAGCGCGTTCTCCGGCCAGGAAGCCCCGCGCAAATAGACGCGCATAAACGCGCGTAAACGCCTCCTAAACGCGCTTAAACGCTAGTAAAAGCGCTAGCGTTTACTAGCGCTTATTTTTTCGAATCGAGACTTTTCAATGGCTTACGACCCATCCAGATAGAGAAATCCGGAGCCCGTCCCAGCCTCCGATGGAAATGTCCCAGGCGCGTCCGCCTCGGCGGTGAATTCGGGCGAACCCGCGGGATCCGCCTCCTGCCCCTCGGCCTCGCCCGGTTCGTCGTCGCGAAGCTCGCCGATCTGCCTCCGGTGCTCGCGCGACGCCGCGCGCATCACTTCGTCCACGCCCAGGTTCTCGGCGATGCGGTTGATCTTGTCCAAGAGCTTCTTGCGCGCTTCGTCGTCATAGACCTGATGGGCCCCGGCGACCGACTGATAGCGGTCGAGCCGGTCGAGCGCCTTGAGGTAAGGGTTGATCGCCGAGATGTCGCCGGCGGCGATGGCCTCGGCCGCGAGTTGCACCGCGGGGGCCAGGCGATCCAATTGCAGCTTGGCATGGTCGGCGCCGCTGTCGACCGCACGCTTCTGCAATTCCTCGGAGACGATCTGCCGGACGCGCGCGCTGCTCACGCCTTCTTCGGCGGCGATTTCGTCATAGGTAAAACCCTCGCGCAGCCGGGCGAAGACGCGCCTTCGCCGAAAAATCATGCCGTGAGCGCCCAACCGCCGGCGCTTAGCGGGCGCCTTGTCTTCGATCATCCAACACTCCTGACGCGACTGGATCTAAGGGAAACCGACATATAGTATATGAAATTCCGCTAATCACAAAGGAAATGTTGCGGCGATGTCGATTTCCATGGAATGAACGGTTGTTATATCAATATGTTAATGGCGAAACACCGCCTCGCTGGCGAGGGCCAAGCCTTTGGCGGCGCCACCCCTCCACCGCCCTTCGGGCATCCCCCTCCCCATTTCATGGGAGAGGATAGGCCGACGCGGCGCTTTCCTCCCATGCCATAAGGCGTCCGGGAGGACGACTACGCGGCAGCCTGTTCGGCCAGCGCCTCGATGACCTGGCAGTCGCCGACGCGTCCATGTCCGCAAGCATCGAGCGCGCGTTGCAGCTCGGAGCGCAGCGCCGTGAGTTGGGCGATGCGGCGGTCGATGTCCTTGACGTGGCGCAGAGCGATGTCGTCGACTTCCGCACAGGGGCGGTCGGGACGTTCGCTGAGCCCGAGCAGCTCGCGCACGGCGGATACGTCGAAGCCAAGCTCGCGCGCCCGACGGATGAAGGTCAGCCGCGCCACGGCCTCGCGGCCGTAACGGCGCTGCCTGCCGTCCGTTCGCACTGGGGCAGGCAGCAACCCGGCCTGCTCATAATAGCGGATGGTCGGTATCTTGACGCCGGCATGGCGCCCCAACTCGCCGATCGAAAGGCCGCTCATCGCTCTTGAACCTCTAGTGACTAGAGACTGTATCTAGGCGCTGAAAGGGGCTCAGCCAATGGCCGACGCTTGCTGCAAGGACGCAAACGCCTGTTGCGAACCGCCTCCGCTCGTCCTGCCGAGCGAGCCCACGAAGGCCGCGCCGGTCGACGCCTGCGGCGCGGCGGCGGATAGCTGTTGCCCGAAAGGCGTCCCGGTCTTCGACGGGCTGGACCCTCGCTACAAGGCGATCCTTTGGACGGTCATCGGCGTCAACGCGGCGATGTTCCTCGGCGAAATGATCGCGGGCGAGCTTGGCCGGTCGCAGGCGCTCAAAGCCGACGCGCTCGACTTCCTCGCCGACACCGTCACCTACGGCCTGTCGCTCGCGGTGATCGGCGCGAGCCTGCGCACCCGCGCGACGGCGGCGCTCGCCAAGGGCGCCTCGCTATCGCTGATCGCTTTGTGGGTCGTCGGCTCGACGGTCTATCAGACGCTCATCCTCGGGCTGCCGAGGGCGGAGATCATGGGGACGGTCGGCCTGGCGGCGCTCATCGCGAACCTCGCCTCGGTGTTGCTGCTTCGGCCCTATAAGGACGGCGACGCCAATGTGCGCTCGGTCTGGCTATGCTCGCGCAACGACGCAATCGGCAACCTGATCGTCATGGGCGCGGCGCTCGCGGTGTGGGGCGCCGGGAGCCCTTGGCCCGACCTCATCGTCGCGGGGATCATGGCGAGCCTCTTTCTTACGTCCTCGGTCCAGATCTTGCGGCAAGCCTGGACTGAATATCGAGCGGACAGCCGCGCGGCGCAAAGCGCCGCCATGCTCAATCCGATCGCCGGCCGCAACGGCTAAGCCGACCGGCGCCCGGGGCGCGCTCATCGATTTGCGTCACGCCGACGGCTCTTGATTGGCAAGGGTTCGATTAAAGTGTCTAATGCCGCAGCGAAACGAGGCGCGCATACGAAAGCATCCGGGAGCGTTGGCGGGCATTGTTTTGGCGCGCGATCGACCGGCGCAAGCGGGCTGCTCTCAAGAGCAGACCCTCAGATCAACCTCTCTCCCCAAAGAAGCGGCGGAATTGCGCGATGACCGCTTCCGGCGCCTCCTCTGGCAAAAGATGGCCACATGGGAGGGCCTCACCCTCGAGGACCGCCTCTGTCTTCGGCCGCCAGGCGCCGAGCACGTCCCAGAGTTTTCCCACAGTCCCTTTCGCTCCCCAGAGCGCGAGGAGCGGCGCCTTGATCTTGCGGCCCGCCGCATCGTCCGCGCGATCGTGATCGAGATCGATCCCCGCGGCGGCGCGATAGTCCTCGCACGCGGCGCGGATTGCAGCCTTGCAGCAATAGCAGCGGATGTATTCCGCCATCGCTTCGGGTGTGACGGCGCCCGGCGTCTTACCCTGCACCGCCAGATGTTCGCGCAAGGTAGTAGCCCGGGTCGAGCCCGATCAGATGCTCGGGCCTCGGCGCGGGCTGGATCTGAAGAAACCACCAGACGTATCGGGTCGCGAACTCCTTGGTCGTCCCGTCATACATGGTCAGGGTCGGGACGATGTCGAGCGCCGCCCCCTTCAGGACTGCGTCGGGGTGATCCAGCATCATGCGATGGAGGACACGCCCGCCCCGATCGTGTCCCGCGACGAAAAACTGCTTGTGACCCAGTCGGGCCATCGCCCCGGGCTTCGACAAATCGCCATAGCCCCGAAAATCCGGCGCAACGGCGGCATAGGTCTCGGCGAGCGTGGGCGCGACCTTGCTCCAGGCGACATGCGTCTGAGGATGTCCATGGAGCAGCAGCAGCGGCGGGCCGCTCCCCTTGCTTATAACGTGGATTGTCGCGCCGCTCGTCCGGACGTTCTGCGCCGGAAGCCCGGAAACAGGCGCTCGCTGACGCCTAGGGCTCGGGCGACGGCAGTTCGGGAAGCTCGGCGCCGGCCGGGGGCGTGCTCCGCGGGCTAGGGAGTTCGCGCATCTAAGTCTTCTGGCGTGGGCGGCATGTCCGATGCATTCGCTTCATTCACTTGGCTCGTATAGCGAGAGCTGTGTGCGCAGCGGGCAATCGCCGCGACGTTGTGCCTCAGCGAGGTCCGGGAACGAAGAGTTTTCGCCCCGCGGGCTGCAGCGGGCTTCGACGAGTCAGGACAGCAGAGGCTCCGAGGCGCGTCGGAAGCAACCAACCATCAGCCAACGCCATAAGCGCCAGTCACTTGGACGTTCGCATGGGAGGGCGCTTTGCGGGCCCTAGAGATCGAGCACGATGTCGGCCCGCGGCCGGCTGCAGCAAATCAGGAGATCGCCTTCCGACGGCGGCGTGAGCGGCTCGACGAAATAATCGACCGCGCCGACGATAAGCCCGGTCTCGCAATTGTGGCAGACGCCGGTGCGACAGGCCCAGCGCACCGGCACATCGCAGGCCTCAGCCAGTTCGAGCAGGCTCTGAAACGCCGGATCCCAGCGCAGGTTGAGATTGCTTCTGGCGAAGGACACCATTGGCCCCGCGCCCGCGGCCCGGTCGGGCAAATGCGGCGGCCGAGGCGCAGTCGCGACGACACCCGGAGTGAGCGAAGGACTGGAGCCGAAATTCTCACTGTGCAGCCGCTCGGGCGAGACGCCCCAGCTCATGAGATCGGCAGTGAGCGCGCTCATGAACGCAGCCGGTCCGCAGAGGTAGAAGTCCGCCTCGCGTGGCGCGCCCAACTCTTGCAAGACGCGCACGTCCAGGCGCCCCGGGCCATCGAAATCGACCCCGGGCCGGTCTTGAGGGTCGGGCGCGCTGTAACGGATGTGGCTATGGCCTCGGGGCAACGATTTGAGAAGGGCGCGAGCTTCCGCCGCGAACGCATGCTCTGCTCCATTGCGCGCGCCATGAACCCACCAGATGTCTCTCGGCGATTTGCCAGCCGCCAGCGCATGCAGCATGGCGAGCACCGGAGTTGAGCCGATGCCGGCGCTCAACAGCACGAGCGGTCCGTCGCCCTGCGCGAGCGTGAAGGCGCCGCGGGGCGCGCTGGCGTCAATGACGTCGCCGACCTTGAGCCCGTCCTCGATATAGGCGCCGGCCGCGCCGTTCGCCTCGCGCTTGATGCTGAGGCGCCACCGCTCCGCGCTGGGTTCGGCGGACAGCGAGTAGCTGCGCAGCAGAGCGGGTTTTTCTGGCGCAGGCTTGAGTCTGCAGCACGATGAACTGACCGGGCGCCGCCGCAATGAGCGGACGGCCGTCGCTCGGTTCGAGCGTGAGCGAGGTGACGCTCATGCTCTCGCGCTGCTTGTCCGCGATCCTGAGCGACCGGAACCCGGCCCATGCCGGCGCCGGCCGAGCCGCGGGCGCCAAGGCGGGATTGCCGGTCGTGCCGTCGCCTCCGCCTTCCTGTTGAAGCAAGGTCTCGAACGAGGAGCGCCAGCCGGCGCTCAAGGCCGGAATGCGCAGCGCCCGTTCGAGCCCGTTTCTGTCGCGTCCAGGCAAATAGAGGAGCGCGTCAATCTCGGCGACGGTCATCTGTTCCGGACCGGCCAGGACCTTGACGATCTCGTCGCCGGCTTCGACCTCGCCTTCCTCGATGACGCGGAAATAAAAGCCCGGCCGGTGATGCGCGACGACGAGCGCCGGCATTTGCGGCTCGTTCATCCTTATGCCGAGCCGGTAGCAGGTGACGCGCGGCTGCGTCACTTCGAAGAGCGCGCTGCCGATCCGGTAGCGGTCGCCGATGCACACTTCCGCGTCGGGCAAACCGTCGACAGTGAAATTCTCGCCGAACTGGCCGTAGACGAAGTCGTTGCGGCGAAGCTCAGCTTGCCAATAGCGGTACGAGTCGATCTGATAAACCATCACGGCGCGATGCTCGCCGCCGTGCCCGTTGAGATCGCCCTGACCATCCCCGTCGATGTTGAGCCGCCGCGCCATTCGACGGCCTTGGACCGGCGCCTTCCAGATTCCGGTATGGACGGTTTTACCCTGCCACGGAGTGTCGCGGGGGAGGCCAACATTGACCGAAAGCAAGCGCGCCATTTTTCCTCGCCCGTGACCCAAGGAGCGTCGCCGCCAATGCGTTTTAGCAGAGGTCGGCGCTTGCGTCCTCTGGCGCGCTCATGGATTTGCGCCCGGCGCGACCGTTGGGCCGCCCTTGAGCAAGGCCCGCGGGCGCGCCGCAAGAAGCACCAGGACAAAATAGATCGGTGCGCCGATTCCGGCCATGACCAGGAACCAGCTCGACCGGCCAAACAGCGCCAGCAGGATCACGAGATAGATGAAATCGCGACGCGAGGCGGAATCGAGGAGCCGCGTCAGCAGACGCTCAGGCGCGTCCGACACCGAAGTGAACAGCGTGTCGCCGCCGTCCTTGAAGCGCATCAGCCGCCAATAGACGAAGCCGGCGGAGCTCAGCGTCCCAAAGACGGCTCCGGCGCCGAGCCACAAAGGCCAGAGGGCGCCTGCGGACAGGCTCCAGCCGATCGCCATGCAAGCGAAAATGACAATGTGAACGACATTGTCGCCCCAAAAATCGAGGACGCCGCCCCATCGCGATTGCTGGAATTTGAGCCTCGCCAGCTCTCCGTCGCATCCGTCGAGGATCGAATGGGCGAGAAACAGGAGCGCGCCGATGGTTTGCATGCACGGGGCGCGAGGACAGGAAAAATGGCCCGCCGCAGATCCCGACTGCGATGGAGATCAGGCTCATCTGATTGGGCGTGATCGCGGTTGCCGCGAGGCGGCGCGAGATCGCGAGCGAAATCGGCCGCTCGACGTGGCGCGCCATGAACCCATCGGTGTCCTTGACCAGCGACTTGAGGAGGCGGCGCTCGGCGGCGCGGACATCCGCTGGCGTCTCGACGATCATCGGGTCGACCGCAGCAAGGATCCGCGCTGGAGGGCCAAAGCGCGAAGCCAGACGCGCCTCGACGTCAGTCCAGTCCCGGGCGCCCCCATCGCGGTCGAGCGCGTCAGCCGCGTCGCAAGCCGAAGCGGCCGGAAGAATGGCGATCCGGTTCGGGATTATCCCCCAGCCGGCCGGCTCGATCCGCGCCGACGCCAGCCGTTCAAGCCAATCGGCTTTCGCGAGGATTGCGGCGGGCGCGATGACCAGAGACGCCGGAGAAGCGGAGGCAAGCGTAGCCGCGAGGCTGCGCCAATCCGCGATCGCCGCCATTCCGGGCGTGTTGCGGACTCCCGCCTCTAACGAGGAAGACCTGACGATAGCCGGCGCGCTGCGCGGCGAGCGTCGCCCGCTCGATCAGGCTGAGCCCGAGAATGATCGGGTCGCCATCCGGCCCTCGCGCGATTTGCGCCGCCGTGGGCGAAACGGGGGCAAAGGCAAGGAGAACCAGGACCGGCGCGTCAGACATGGGGGTTCGGGCATCCGAAAAGGGCGGCGCCCCGGTCACTCCACCTTGGCGACGATTGCTGATAGACGATTTCGCCCGGCGATCGTAGTCCTGCGCAGTCCTGGCGCGAGCGGCGCCAGGACAGGGAGCCATATCATTTCAGCATCGCTTATCGTCGCCGCTTGTCTAGGCTTTCTGCTTGTCGTCTTTCTTATCGTCCACAGCGGCGCCGCCGACGTGGCGTCCGCCATGCTCGCGCTGGGCTGGTGGCTCATCCCGATTGCGTTGTTCCATATCATTCCACTGTTTTTTGACGCCGTTTCGTGGCGAGAGCTGTTTCCGGCTGCAAACCGACCGGGCCGGTCGAGCTTTCTTTGGATGCGCTGGATCCGCGAATTGGTGAGCACGCTCCTGCCGGTCGCCGGCGTGGGCGGCGACGTCGTCGGCGCGCGGCTCGCGCATCAGCGCGGGGTTTCAGGCGTGCAGGCCACCGCCAGCATGGTGGTCGACATCACGGTCGGCGCGGCGACTCAGATGGTCTTTGTCCTCGCCGGAGTGACGTTGCTCGCGACGCTCGGCGCCCATGCTTCGGCGGCGACGGCCTGGGCGCTCATGGCGAGCATTGCGGCCTTCGCCGTGGCGATCGCCATTTTCATTCGGATCCAGCACAACAGCATGTTTGGCGTGCTGGTCGGATGGGCTCATCGCCTCGCGCCGACGAGCTGGATGTCGGGCTTCTCCGGACGCGCCGAGGCTATCGACGAGGCTGTCGTCACGACCTATCGCCGGCGCGCCGCCTTGTCGTTGTCCAGCCTGTTGCGGCTCGTCGGATGGGTGACCGGCGTCAGCGAGATCTGGCTCACGATGTGGGCCCTCGGCAAGCCTTTGAGCCTGACGGATTCGTTCATTCTCGAAAGCCTTAGCGCGGGCGTGCGCGGGGCGGCGTTCATGGTGCCCGGCGCTTTAGGCGCGCAAGAGGGCGGTCTGGTCGTGTTCGGGGCGCTGCTCGGAATTCCCGCGGATCTGGCGCTGGCGATTTCTCTCGCGAAACGGGTCCGCGAACTCGCGCTCGGCCTGCCGGGCCTCGCCGCTTGGCAATGGGTGGAAGGACGCCGCCTGCTCGCTCGCCGGACGGATAAGGCGAGCTCGACCTCGTAACGCCGGTCTACTGAGGCGGCGGGATTTGGTAACCCGCCGATCCTCCCCGCCGTGCGGTGCCGGCGACCCTGACGATCGGGCCCGCCGTCGCCGGCGATTCAACCTCCGGGGGCAGGCCGACCGCCTCGCGCAACTGGTTCCGGCGCGTCTGATAGAAGCTCGACCGCAGGAAGGTGTAGAAATCGACCGACGAACTCTCGGCCTGTTTCCATTGGGCAAGATGGGCGACGGCGGACAGCGCGCCCGACCCGATCGACCACGGCCATCCAAAGATCATTCCGCCCGCCACCCAGCCGACAGGATCGCCGACTGTATCTACCACTCCGCCGATCGCATCGCGTTGCGTCGAGGGACCGAAATAGGGGCTGACCGTATAGCTGCCGGCCGGGACGCCCCAGACGAACATGGTCTGGCCGAAATCGCCGGTCTGCTGCGGCAAATTACCCGCCATCGCGGCCACGTCGAACAATCCGCCAATGCCGAATGTGGTGTTTATGATGGTGCGGGCGATCGTGATGCCCGCGGCGTTGAGGCGACCCTGGAGGATGTCATTGGCGAGGACGCGCGGCTCTTTCAGGTTCGCGTCCAAATCCTCGAACCGGTTCCGAATCATCCCCGGCACCGACTTGACGACCGTCGCCGGGGGATCGAGCACGACCTGATTCAAGTGAAGGACGCCGCGGTTGAATTGCTCGTTGGGATCATAGACCGGCAACGACACGTCGTGCGGCGTGCCCGCGCAGGCGCTGACGAGGCCCGCCAGGCCCACCGCGCCCAACCATCCGATCCAGCGTTCAACGCCACGCATGCGTTGATGATTCCTTTCGAAATTCCCGCAACACGACGACGATCCGCGCAGGTCCCCGCACGAAACCCGCCTGGACCATCCATCCGGTTCTGAGAGAATCCCACCCCAGCCCCAACTCAAGCTAGCAGAGCGGCCGGTCGAGGACTATCACCCTTTTGCCACACTGCCGCCTTTTGTGCGAACGTTGGGTAATCACTCTTCGTAATGGGATTTACTCTGCGTCGCCAACAAGGCCGGCTGGAACAGGACGGCGGCGGAGAGGGTCGTGACCAGCGCCAAGGCCATCAGCTTGCCCATGCTCGATGTGCCCGGGTGATGCGAAAGCCACAGGCTGCCGAAGGCGGTTGCGGTTGTGCAAGCGCTGAAAAAGACGGCCCGCGTCAGGCTCGACTGCAAGAAATTATGCTCCCCGGCGCGCCACGCCATGACATAGTAGATTTTGAACGCGACGCCGACGCCGAGCAACAGCGGCAGCGCGATGATGTTGGCGAAATTCAGCTTGAGCCCGATCGCCACGCAGATTTCGAGCGTGACGATGATGGCGACCAGCAGAGGGATCAGCGTCAGCGCGACGTCCTGCCAGCGCCTCAGCGCGATGAACAGGATCAGCGCGATCGACAAGAGCGACCAGACGGCGGCTTGAAGAAACGCTTTGACGATCGTCGCCGCCGCCTCGACGATGAACACCGGCGCGCCGCTGGCCTCGGGCGCGACCTTGCGCACGGCGTCGACGAAACGACTGAGGACCGCATTGTCGTTGCCGTCCCCGCTTGGCCTCGCCTCGATCCTGACCTCGCCATCGGGCGCGACCCAGGCGCTCTTGAGCGCGGGCGGAAGCGTGTCGATCGTCACATGCTCGGCCGACAGGGTATCGCGGACCTGGCGAAGCGTCGTCATGAGCGGCTTGACCAGCACCTGCTCCGCTTCTTCTCGGGTCGCAGGCGACGCCTTGGACAAAGCGGTCAGCGCGCTCGCCAGGCGGCGCGCCTGATCGGCCGCCGGGGTGTGGAGATCGCCCACCGTGGTCGTGAGGTCGGCGGCCGTCGTGTTGATGGCCTCCAGAGTTTGCGCCGGGGTCGGCGCGGGTTTGATGGGATCGGGATTGAGCGTGTTGGCGAAAAAGAAGTTGGCGTCGTCGATGATGGCGAGCTTCTCGTCCTGATCCTTGGGCACGAAACTTTCCAGGGTCCGCACTTTGGCGACCTCCGGCAATTTGCTCAGCTTTTCGGCCAGGGCTGAGGCGCTGGCGAGATTGGGCTCGAGCACTTCGATCGTGTTGGGGCTCGTGTCCGGGTCGCGCATCAGATCGAGGAGGGTCGAGACCGAACTCGACATGTTTTGAGCGCAGGTTGAGCGGATTGAAGTCGAAGCTGAGGCCGCGCAGGAGCGGCAGGCCAAGGACGACGGCAGCCAGAGTGAGGCCCACCACCCAGTTGCGCCGGCGATCGAGAAAATGGTCGAGAGGCGCAAGCCAGGCCCAGCCGACCGGCGCCGCTTCGCCACCGGGCTTGAGCACGGCAAGCAGCGCCGGAAGCAGGGTGACCGTGGTCAAGAACGCGATGATCATGCCGGTTCCGGCGATGAGCCCGAGCTCGGACAGACCCACATAGGCGGTCGGCAGGAACGAGTAGAAAGCGGCGGCGATCGAGGCCGCCGCTAGCAGAAGCGGCCCCGCGACGCCGCGGCCAGTGTGTTCGAGAGCGCCGAGCAGATCACGGTCGGCGAACCGCTCGGCGCGGTATCGGACGCTGAACTGAATGCCGAAATCGACGCCAAGGCCGATGAACAGCACGGCGAAGGCAACGGAGATGAGATTGAGCGCGCCGACCATCCATAAGCCTGCCGCGGCGGTGAAGCTCAAGCCGACCGCGAGATTGATCAGGACGGCAAGAACGATCCGCGCCTGCTTGAGCGCCAGCCACAAAATCAGGAGAACGACGAGGATCGTCATCACCCCGTTCAGCGCCGCTCCATCGGCGATGGTGGAGAATTCATCATCCGACAGGGCGACCGATCCGGTGAGCCTCACCCTCACGCCATTGTCCGGCGTCAGGCCGAGTTTCGCGATCGTGGCTCGGATCGCCTTGGTCGCCTGGCCCCCGGGCGCGAGGTCGCTGTAATTGAGAACAGGTTGAATGTTGACGAATCGCCGAAGGTCCGACGGCTCCGGCGCGCGCCCGGAAATCAGCCGGCGCCAGGAGAAGGTGGGATGCTTGCCCTGCTCGACCTTTTCCAGGGTGTCGGCGATCGCGACGACAGCCGGGCGCATATCTTCAAGCGTCGTTTTTTTGAGCCGAACGCCCTCGAGCGATTGTGAGATGGCGCCGAGGATCCCGCGCAGCGTTGGATCGAGAGCGAGCGTTCCGAGGAAAGGCTCCGCTTTGATCAGTTCGTTCATATTGCGTTGCACGTCGTCGACGCTGAGGAACAGGATTCCATTGCGGGCGAAGAATTCGCCGCCGTCGGGCCGGGTGATGGTGCGTATAATGTCTTTCCGATCGATGAGAGCCTTGACCAATGCATCCGCCGCCTCATCGGCCGCTTCCGGGGTCTTGCCGTCGATGACGGCGATCAACTGGTCGGTCCGCTGCGGAAAGAGATCGTTCAGCTTGATCTCCTGCTGGCGCCAGGGAAGCGAGCTCGACAAGAGCTTGCCGCTGTCGGTGTTGATGGCGATGTGGCGCGTGACATAGCCGCCGGCGAGGACCGCCGCGACGAGAAAGGCCGCAATGACGATCCACGCGTGACGGGTCGACAGGCGCACGACCCGCGCGACTGTGGCGATGACTAGGGCGCTCTCGTTCTTCATGAGACTGGGGTGGAGGGCATGGTTCGCGACGGGTGTCAATCGGGGCGAGCGGCTGCGCATCCTTACGACCTGACCATCCCAACGATTTGGCGCAAAAGTGGCAGCGGGTCATTTTGAATTCCCGCTTTGGCGGCATTCTGGCTTTTCCCCGGTTGCAGCTATGCTCGGCGAATCTCGCCACCTCCCTCGTGCATCGACACGCTCGCTCAAACGAACTCGAGAAAAACAACGAATGCCGAGTGACGGTCGCCCCAAGATAGTTCACAGGAGAACGCCAGCATCGGCCGCCATGCTGGCGAACGTCAAACGAGCGATGGCGATCACCGCCAAACTGAACCGCTTGACATTCGACGACGCGGACGAAATCCGGGCCTTGTTCAGCCAACTCATCGGTCAAAAGGTCGACGACAGCTTCCTGCTCATCCCTCCATTTTATACAGCCGGCGGCGACGAAACCCGCGTCGGTCGTAATGTCTTCGTCAATCAGAACTGTACTTTCTACGACCTTGGCGGCCTCGACATCGCAGACGATGTGATGATCGGGCCGAATGTCTGCATCATCACCGCAGGCCATCCCCTTGAGCCGTCGCAGCGACGCGCCGCCACGATCGGAAAGCCCATCGTGATTGAGAAAAATGTGTGGATCGCAGCCGGCGCAATCATCATCGGCGGCGTAACAGTGGGCGAGAATTCGGTCGTCGCGGCAGGTTCGGTCGTCACCAAGAACGTGCCCGCGAAGAGTCTCGTCGGAGGAAATCCGGCGCGGGTCATTCGCTCGATTGGCGAATGAGGAAGCCTCCGCGAGAGTCAAAATTGGAACTTCAAACTGATCCCCCAACCGGGAAGCTCGGCCCTGGCTAGCGTTCGCTTGGCAAGCCTCGGGCGAAACCTTTTCTCAGGCGCTATTCCCGAAGGTTTCGTCGAAGGCGTAGCCGGTTCCGCGGACGGTTCGGATGGGGTCGCGTTCGCGGCCGCGGGAGAGGGCCTTGCGCAGGCGCCCGACATGGACGTCGACCGTGCGCTCGTCGATCTCCGCCGCCTGGCCCCACACGCCATCCAAAAGTTGCGCGCGCGAGAACACCCGCCCCGGCTTCTCCAGGAGATATTCGAGCAGCCTAAACTCGGTCGGGACCTAAATGAATGTCGCGCACGCCGCGCCGCACCCGCCGCGTCTCCCGGTCGAGATCGAGATCGCCGGCATAGAGACGCTCGGCGATCCGCTCGGGCCGGCTGCGCCTGAGCAATGCGCGCACCCGCGCCATGAGCTCGGGCACCGAAAAGGGCTTGACCACGTAATCGTCGGCGCCGACCGACAGGCCCCGCACGCGTTCAGCCTCTTCCCCTCGCGCGGTGACCATGATCACCGGAAGGGTGCGGGTCGATTCGCGCGCCCGAAGCCTGCGGCAGATCTCGAGGCCCGAGACGCCCGGCAGCATCCAGTCGAGGATCACGAGGTCGGGCGCGTTCTCGGCAAGCCTGAGCTCCGCCTCGTCGCCGCGCTCGACATTCTCGACCACATAGCCTTCCGCCTCGAGGTTGTAGCCGAGCAGCAAGGAGAGATCCGATTCGTCCTCGACGATCAGGATCCGCGGCGCCGACGCAGCCCCCGGACGGATGTCCTTGCGCGCCTGGTTCACTTGATCGCTCCCGTCGCGTCGGCCTCGATGTCCGTCTCCTGCCGGCCGCGCGGCCGATCGGTCGGCAGCGTCGAACCCGTCACCAGATAGACCACGGTCTCGGCGATGTTGGTCGCGTGATCGCCGATCCGCTCGATGTTCTTCGAGCAAAACAGGAGATGGGCGCAGAACGTGATGTTGCGCGGATCCTCCATCATATGCGTCAAGAGATCGCGGAACACCGAGTCTTCCAACGCGTCGAGCTCGACGTCGCGCTCCCACACGTCGAGCGCCCGCTCGACGTCGCGTTGCGCATAGGCGTCGAGCACGTCCTTCATCAGTTCGGTGGCGAATTCGTTCATGTGCTTGATGCCGACGATCGCGTGCGGCGCCCGGCCTTCAAAGCCGATCTTGACCGAGCGCTTGGCGATGTTCTTGGCGAGATCGCCCAACCCGCTCGAGATCGCCCGCGACCCGAATGGCGCCGATGATCTCGCGCAAGTCGATCGCCACCGGCTGCCTTCGCGCGATCGTCAGCGTCGCCTGCTCCTCGATCTCGCGCTGCAGCGCATCGAGCCGCGGATCGGTCTCCACCACCTGATGCGCAAGCGCCGTGTCGCCCGAGGCGAGCGCGTCCACCGCCTCGATCACCATCTTCTCGGCCAGGCCGCCCATCTCGGCGATCCGCCGCTCGAGCAGGTCGAGATCCTTGTCGTAGGCTCTGACAGTATGCTGATCCACCACGGGCGTTGCTCCCTTCAGCCGAAGCGGCCGGTGATGTAGTCCTGAGCGCGCTTATCGCGCGGCGAGGTGAAAAGTTTGTCCGTCTCCGCGAATTCGACCATCTCGCCCAGATACATGAAGGCGGTGTATTGCGACACGCGCGCCGCCTGCTGCATGTTGTGGGTGACGATCGCGATCGTGTAATCGCCGGTCAATTCGTCGATCAGTTCCTCGACCTTGGCGGTCGAGATCGGGTCAAGCGCAGACGCCGGCTCGTCAAGCAGAATCACTTCCGGGCTGATCGCAACCGTGCGCGCGATGCACAGGCGCTGCTGCTGGCCCCCATCCTTGAGCGCGTGCGCTTGGCCGTAGTAGAAATTGAGGCTGCGCACCTGAACCTTTTCCGTTTCCGCAACCGGCGCTCTCAAAGGCCTCTTGGCCTCAACGTCGCTCATGGCTCTTAGCCCCTCACCATGCCTGCTCCTGCCTGGCCTGCTTCTGCCTGGCCAAGATGCATTGCCCGGCTCAAATCACCGACGCCGGAGGAATATAGCCTGCGCTCTCGCGAATCAGAAAAAGCGCCTCGCAGCCTTTCTAAGGCTGCCGCTTGAGGCTGTTGCGACAGAGAGACGACAGTTTTGCGACGCCTCGATTGAGCAAGCCTCAACCGATCGGCGCGGTCTCAAACGAAGAATGCTTTTGAGGCTTTTCACATGAGCCGCGCGCATTGCGAGTCGCCCGACAAATAGGCGCCGTGCCGAATCTTTCGCGCTTGAGGTATCGCGCACCTCCGCTGAGGGCTTCGGGACGGTCACGACGGAGCCGTGCGCAAGCTCAACGGCGTGGGATCGTCATGGCACGCATCCTGCTTCGAAGCCGTCCAAGCCAATCGATCGTGCGCATGCGGCCCGCCGGAGGACGCGCCGCCTCTCCAGGGGAAGCCAACGGCCTTGATGTTCATCGGACGACGGATCGTTGGGACGTTGCCCAGCCTGCTCGGCGTCGTTGTCGTCACGTTTCTGTTGTCGCATGCGCTGCCCGGCGATCCTGCGGCCTATTTCGCCGGGCCGGCCGCAAATGCGGATTCGATCGCCAGCGTCCGCGCCTCGCTTGGACTGGACCAGCCGCTGCCTGAACAGTTCCTACGCTATGTCGTCGATCTTCTGCATGGAAATCTCGGCAACTCGCTAACGACCGGACAGCCGGTGCTGGTCGACCTCGCACAACGGCTTCCCGCTTCTCTCGAACTCTCCGCCTTCGCGATCATCTTTGCTGTGGGCGTCGCCGTTCCCCTCGGCGTGTGGTCGGCGACAAGGGTCAATGGACCAGTCGACCACGCGAGCCGGGTCATCGTGACGGTGTCGGCCGCTTTCCCGACCTTCTTTGTCGGGCTGCTGCTCGTCTATGTCTTCTACTATCTCCTCGGATGGGCGCCGGAGCCTGTCGGGCGACTCAACGAAGTCAACTATTCGCCCCCGCCAACCGTCACCGGCGCGTATACGGTTGACGCGCTGCTGGCGCGCGACTGGGGCGTTTTTCGCGCCGCGCTGGCGCAGCTTACGCTGCCTGCGGTGTCGCTTGGGTTGTTCGCGCTGGCGCCGCTCGCGCGCATCACGCGCGCTGCGATGCTCGAAGCGCTGGGCAGCGATTTTGTCCGCACAGCGCGGGCGAGCGGTCTGCCAACGACCAAGATCGTGTTCACCTACGCCTTTCGGAACGCGCTCCTGCCCATCACGAGCGTGCTGGGAATGGTCTTCTCCTTCCTGATGGGATCCAACGTGCTGATCGAGCAAGTGTTCGGCTGGCAGGGTGTCGGCGCCTATGCCGTATCGGCCGTGCTCGCCTCCGACTACGCGGCCGTACAGGGCTTCGTCCTCATGATGGCGATCCTGTACGTGCTCCTGAATCTCGCGGTCGACATCGCGGCGACCATGATCGATCCGCGCGTGCGCTTCGAGTCGTGAGAGGCGCATGAGCTTCGCCACTCTCGCTAGCAACACGCGCTACGCCTTCGGCGAGAACCGCCTGACGCTCATTGCCGTCGTAATGCTCGCGGTGATGGCTGTCTGCGCCGTGCTGGGCCCGGTTCTCGCGCCTTACGATCCGCTGATGACCAACGCGGCCGTCAAATTGACGCCTCCGAGCGCGGCGCACTGGTTCGGCACGGACGCGCTGGGACGCGACATTCTGAGCCGCGTAATCGTAGCGGCGAGGCTGGACCTCGGCATGGCGATTTCGGCGGTAGCGCTTTCCTTCGTGGTCGGCCTCGCGCTTGGCGCCGCGGCCGGATATTTCGGCGGTTGGACCGACGCGGTCGTTGGCCGCGTGATGGACACGATCATGGCCTTCCCACTGTTCGTTCTGGCCATGGGTATCGTCGCTGCGCTCGGCAACAGCGTGCTCAACATCATCATCGCGACGATGATCATCAATCTACCGTTCTATTGCCGTTTCGCGCGCGCGGAAGTGAATGTGCGCCGCGAGCTCGGTTATGTCGAAGCGGCCCGAATGGGCGGAAACACGGCGCTGCAAGCGCTCGTCAACCACATCACTCCGAACATTCTGCCCCCAATGATGGTGCAGGCGTCGCTGAACATGGGATGGGCAATCCTCAACGCTGCCGGCCTCTCCTTCATCGGGCTCGGCGTGCGACCTCCGACTCCCGAATGGGGCATCATGGTTTCCGAGGGCGCCAGCTACATCATTTCCGGCGAGTGGTGGGCCTTCATGTTTCCCGGAGCGGCGTTGGTCGCCGCGGTCTTCTCGTTCAACATGCTCGGCGACGGCCTGCGCGACCTGCTCGATCCCAGGAAGCGCGTATGACGGCTCAGCTCGTCGTCGACAGCCTTTCGTTGAACTTCCGTACGCGCCACGGGACGGTACAAGCGCTCGACGACGTGTCGCTCACCCTGGGCAAGGGCGAAATCCTCGGCGTCGTCGGAGAGAGTGGGTCCGGCAAGTCCGTCACCGCATACGCCGTCATGGGTCTGCTTGACGACACCGCCGACATCACCAGTGGCCACATAAATATGGGCGGCGCTGAAATTCTGAGCGCCACGCCGGATGCGTTGAACGTGCTTCGCGGCCGCGAAATGGCGATGATCTTTCAGAGCCCGCGCACCGCCCTCAATCCGATCCGCAGGGTCGGTCGTCAGATCGAGGACGTCCTGCGCGAGCACGCAAACATCCCCACCCGCGAGCTCAGGCGGGAGGTGATCGCCGCGCTCGCCCGCGTGCGTATTCCCGACCCGGAACGTCGCGCCGAAGCCTATCCTTTCGAACTGTCCGGCGGCATGTGCCAGCGCGTGATGATCGCGATGGCGCTTGCCTGCTCGCCTGCCGTGCTGATCGCCGACGAACCGACGACCGGCCTCGACGTCACGACGCAGGCCGTGATCATGGATCTCATCCGCGACATGAGCCGAGGCGGCAACATGTCGACGCTTCTGATAACTCACGACCTCGGTCTCGCCGGGGAATATTGCGACCGGATCGCGGTGATGCACGCCGGCCATGTCGTCGAGGCTGGGCCGACCGAGGCGATTTTGACCCACAGCGCACACCCCTACACGCGCCAGCTTCTCGCTGCGACGCCGACCCCGGAAACGCGCATGGACGATCTGATCGCCATTCCCGGCTCGCTTCCCGATTTGCGCCGCCCGCTTCCGGTTTGTCGCTTCAGCGCGCGATGCGAGCGCCGCCAGCCAATTTGCGACGAGCCCCCCCTGCCATGGCGGCAATACGGCCCGGACCACATTGTGCGTTGCAGGTTTCCGCTATGACGGCGACGGCGACGCTGCTCGAGGCGACGAAGCTCGCGAAGTTCTATCCGGTGAAGGGAGGCGCGCCGGGCGCGCGCCTTCATGCCGTCGACGAGGTGGACCTCGTCATCGGAGCCGGCGAGAGCGTCGGCCTCGTGGGCGAGTCGGGTTGCGGCAAATCCACAATGGTGCGCTTGCTTGCTCGACTCGTGGATCCGACCAGCGGAACGATCGCACTCTCCGGACGCGACATCACCGACGTATCGCAGGCGCGCTTTGTCCGCAGCCCCGACCGGGCCCGCATCCAGGTTGTGTTCCAGGATCCGACCGAGAGCCTCAATCCGTCCTTCCGCGTCTTTCGCGCGATTGCCGATCCGCTACAGCGCCTCCAGGGGCTCCGCAGCGCGACGGACATCGATGCGCGCGTTCGGCGCGCGGCTGAGCTTGTTGGCCTGCCTGCGGAGCTTCTGCATCGCTACCCGCATCAGCTTTCCGGCGGGCAACGGGCGCGTGTCGGCATCGCGCGCGCGATCGCCGTCGAGCCCGCGCTGCTCATTCTCGATGAACCCACCTCCGCGCTCGACGTTTCCGTCCAGGCCGTCGTGCTGAAATTGCTCGCCGAACTCCGCGAGCGGCTGGGGATGAGTTACCTGTTCGTGTCGCACGACCTTAACGTCGTGCGACTGCTCTGTTCGCGCGTCGCGGTCATGTATCTGGGAAAGATTGTCGAGGTCGGCCCGACCGAGGCGCTGTTCACCGATCCGCGTCATCCCTACACGGCCGCGCTCGTCGGCTCGATTCCTGACCCCGCTCGTCGAGGGCTGCCGCGGCCTCGCCTCGACGGCAGTCCGACGAGCCCAATCGATCCCGATCCACGCACCTGCCGCTTCTACAGCCGCTGCGCAAAGAGCGCCGATATCTGCAATCGCGTCATGCCGCTGCTGCGAGGGGTGGGCCGTGATCACGCCGCCGCCTGTCATTTTGCCTGAGGGAGCTGTCTTGAATACCGACAATGAAATCTGTCGCTCGGATGCAGTCACGATCGCGTCGTCGGTCAGGTCCAAGAAACTCTCGGCGACGGAGGTGGCAAAGGCGGCGCTTCGGCGCATGGAGGCGCTCGAACCGCATATTCATGCATTCTGTACGCCGACGCCGGAAGTGGCGCTCGCCGCAGCCGGCGCCGTCGACGCCAAGATCGCCGCCGGCGAGGACCCCGGCCCGCTCGCAGGCGTGCCGATCGGCATCAAGGACCTTGTCGCCACCAAAGACATTCTGACGGTGATGGGTTCGCCCTGGTACCGCGACTTTGTGCCGGACGAGGACGATATATGCGTCGAACGGCTCAAGGCGGCGGGCGCCGTCATCCTTGGCAAGACCAATGTTCCCGAGTTCGGCTACAGCGGCGTCGGACACAATCCAGTGTTTCCCGCGACCCGCAATCCCTGGAATCTCGCCATGACCTCCGGCGGCTCGAGCGCGGGTTCAGGCGCATCCGTTGCTGCAGGGGTCTCCCCCTTCGCCATCGGTTCGGATGGCGGCGGCTCGATCCGCATCCCCTCGGCTCATTGCGGGCTCTTCGGCATGAAGGCCTCGATGGGCCGTGTGCCCCTATATCCGGGCTGCCGCGACGAGCGCTATCCGGGCGTGTCGAGCTGGGAGTCGATCGAACACGTCGGTCCGATGAGCCGCACGGTCGCCGATGCGGCCCTCATGTTGAGTGTCATCACCGGTCCCGATCCGCGAGATCGCTATTCGATCCCCGGTGGCGACGTCGACTATCTCAAGGCGCCGGCGGAAGGGATCAAGGGACTGCGCATCGCCTACAGCGAGGACTGGGGTTACGCCCCGGTCGATTCCGAGGTGCGCCGCGTCGTATCCGAGGCGGTGCGGGTGTTCGAGACGGATCTCGGCTGCACGGTCGAACGCGCCAGTCCCGGATGGGAAGATCCATTTCCGCAGTTCTGGACGCTGGTCGCCGGCGACAGCGACCTCGTGGGCATGCGCCGCATGATGAAAGGCCGCGAGAAGGAGATGTCCCCGCATCTTGTCGGCCTCCTGAACCACCCGTGGACGGCTGAAGACTTCACCAGCGCGAAAATGATGCGCCAGCGCGTCTGCAATCACATGTGGCGGTTCATGCAGAACTACGACCTCTTGCTGACTCCGACACTCGCTGCTCCTCCGTTCCCGCTCTACATGCAAGGCCCC
Source organism: uncultured Alphaproteobacteria bacterium (assembly GCA_963725195.1). GTDB lineage: Bacteria > Pseudomonadota > Alphaproteobacteria > Rhizobiales > Beijerinckiaceae > Roseiarcus. Next base: position 26,202 of record CAVRXX010000011.1, read on the forward strand.
GAAGTCATCGAAGGCAAGATGGTCAGCTCGGGCGCATGGCTCTGCTTCACCTTCATCTGCAACCTCACCGGACAGCCAGCGGCAAGCATTCCCGCGGGCTTCACTTCGGATGGTCTGCCGGTCGGATTGCATATCATCGGCAGGCATCTTGCCGACCAGACCGTCCTTGCCGCCTCGGGCGCTTTCGAGAAGGCCCGCCCATGGGCTCACGTCTGGCCGAAGCTGGTGACTGATCTAGGCCTTTGACTGACCTTTCCCCTTCACCGACAAGGAGTGTTTTCATGGAGTTGACTCGACGAACCTTCACCGCCGGGCTGTTGATGAGCTCGGCGGCGATCCCGGCCGATCTGGCGTTTGGCGCCGAACGTCCAAAGGACACGTTGGTCATCGTGTCCGAGATGGGGCCCAACGGCCTCGACACGATGGTGCCCACCGCCAACGATCATAGCCGCATGGTCAACTGGCAGGCCTATGACCGGCTCGTCTCGCATGGCGAGAAGAAGCTCGCGGACGGGACTGTTTCCTACGACGCCAAGGTCATGATTCCGGAACTGGCGGAGAGCTGGGAAGTCGGCGACGACGGCAAGACCTATGTCTTCCATCTGCGCAAGGACGCGACCTTCCACGACGGCGCGCCGGTCACCGCCAAGGACGTCAAATGGTCGTTCGACCGGGCGATCGCCGCCGGCGGATTTCGCCGCGGTCCAGATGGCGGCCGGGTCGATGGTGAAGCCAGAACAGTTCTCGGTGATCGACGATCACACTTTCAAGGCCACCTTCGATCAATACAACAAGCTGACCATGCCGGACCTCGTCGTCCCTGTCCCCACGATCGTCAACTCGGAGCTGGCCAAGAAGCATGCGACCGACAAGGACCCGTGGGCCTTCGACTGGGTATCGCACAATGACTGCGGCGGCGGCGCTTTCAAGGTCGAAAGCTGGACGCCCGGACAGCAGACCATTTTCACCCGCTTCGACGACTGGAAGTCAGGGCCGGTCCCGAAGCTGAAGCGCGTCATCTACAAACAGATCCCGTCGGCCGGGACGCGGCGCGCGCTCCTCGAAAAGGGCGACGTCGACATGTCGGTCGGCCTTCCGCCGAAGGATTACGCCGAGCTTGCGAAAGAGGGCAAGGTCCAGGTCATCGGCGTGCCGGTCCAGAACGACCTCGTCTTCGTCGACATGAACGTCAAGATCGCCCCCTTCGACAATCCGAAGGTGCGCGAGGCGATCTCCTACGCAATTCCCTACAAGGAGATCATCGATTCGGCGCTTTACAATCGCGCCAAGCCGATGTTCGGCGGCGATCCGGAGAAACCCTATCCTGAGGGCGTCTGGCCGGTGCCCCTCCGGCACGGCCAGGATCTCGCGAAGGCCAAGCAGCTCCTGACCGAGGCCGGCTTTCCTGAATGGATTCAAGACGACGCTGTCGTATCGATCTCAGCGAGGCGACTGTTCGCGAACCGACCGCCATTCTGATTCAAGAGTCCCTGAAGAAGATCGGCGTTGACATCGAGCTTGAGAAGGTGCCGGGGTCGAACTGGTTCGCGCAGATGGCGAGCAAGACAATGCCCATGGTCATCGCCGAGTTCTATGGCTGGCTCGACTATCCGGATTATTTCTTCTTCTGGTCCTATGACGGGGAGCAACAATTCGCGTGTTCGACACCTGCAACTATGTCAATCCGGACCTCGACAAGATCATCGACACCGCGCGCTTCACCCGCGACCCGGCAGTCTATAAAGAAAGCCTGGGCAAGATGGTCGACATCGTGATGACCGAACTGCCGCGCATTCCGCTCTATACCCGGTTCGCTGACTACGCGATGCAGAAGGACGTGCACGGCTTCGAATATTGGTTCCACACCCATCCGGACTTCCGCAAGCTGTACAAGGACTGACGCGACCTCAGAGGCGCACGCTGGGGCGCGCGCTTCCCCCTTCCTTCAACGGCGACTGACATGACCGATCCTCTCGGCGCCTTCGTGCCCGGTGTCGACGTTCGCCTCCCCGGGCGAGCGGGCGGGCCCTTGGAAGGCCTTACCTTCGCCGCCAAGGACCTGTTCGACATCGCGGGCTTCGTCACCGGCTGCGGTAATCCGGACTGGGCGGCGACCCATACGGCCGCGGAACGCTCAGCCGCCGCCGTCGAGGTCCTGTTGAACGCCGGCGCTACGCTCGTCGGCAAGACGATCACCGACGAAATTTCGCTCGGGCTCCTCGGGATCAACCGGTTCTACGGCACGCCTCTCAACCCGCGGGCGCCGGACCGTGTCCCTGGCGGCTCGTCGAGCGGATCTGCCTCTGCTGTGGCCGGGGGCGCCTGCGACGTTGCGCTCGGAACCAACTCTGGGGGTTCGGTGCGCGTGCCTGCGAGCTTCTGTGGTCTGTTCGGGCTTCGTCCCACACTGGGCCGGATCGATGCGCGGGGCATGATGGTCCAGTCCCCGACATTCGACACCGTGGGTTACTTCGCCCGCGATGCAGAGACCTTCGCCAAGGTCGGCGCCGTTCTCCTAGGCGAACCCATCGCCCCCTCGACGCCGGCAGAGATTATCGTTGCAACCGATGGATTCGCGATTGCGGACGAAGCGGTGCGAGAGGCGCTCGCCCCCGCTATCGATCGGTGTCGACAGGTCGCGCATGTGACGCAAACATCCCTTGCGACAGGCGACCTCCTTGACTGGGCGCGTTGGCAACGCGTCCTGCAGAGGCATGAGTTCCGCGCGACGTTTCGAGAGTGGGTTGACCGGGTGAACCCCCGGTTCTCAGCCGAAGTCGCCGGCGCTTTCGCCGATGATGGGCAGACATCCGCCGACACGATCAACCTCGCCAATTGCTTCCGCGCGGAAGCGAAGGCGCGCCTCGAGGCGCTTCTGGACCGGCAAAGGATGCTCTGCATACCGACGTCGCCGATCCTGCCCATCGCGCGTGACGCCCGTCTGTCCGCGATGCGTGAGGCGGTGCATAGGATCGTCGATCTAACCGGGATCGCGGGGCTGACGAGTCTGCCCCAGGTCAACATCCCGGCCGGAAGCGCCTCGGGAATTCCGGTCGGCCTTTCGCTGATCGGATGGCCAGGTGGGGACGCCGCCCTCGTAGGCGCCGCATGCGCTCTCGCGGGAGAAGGCTTGGCGTCGCCCACCGGCAAGATCGCGCTTGGCGACTCGGAGAACCGCTCGTGAGAGATGCCAAGGCACTTACGCTTGGCGGAAGTCTCGCCGCGCTCAATGCCGCGATCGCAGGAGTCGAGGGCACGGGCCAGCTTATGAGGCGGATTGCCATGCCCTGACAGAAGCCCAATCTCGAGCCGTCGCTTAACAAACAGTCACGTTGAATAGAATTTAATCGCAGCGTGAGTAACGGCTAAACAAATGATTTATAAACGGGATTCCTTTATCTTTCCATTACAATAATCAGTGCGGTTGACGACAATCGCGCTAACCGAAAACGCTCCTATGCTTCGGCGCTTGAATCTAACGCCCTGAGATTAACCTGCGGAGAAGTGCATGAAGTCGGTTCAAATTCCTCGCCCCGTTCTTGGCAAGGCGTGGTTCGGAATTGGCGCAGCAGCGCAGATCGTTGTCATGGCCGCGGCCGTCTCGATGATCCTTTCGCCCGCTCCGGCGACGGCGAAGACACCGGAAGCCTGCGCTGCGCTTCAGGCGAAGTACCCTTCCCTCAAAGGCAAGACCCTCGTCAACGCCGTCAATCCGCATACGCCTGGCTATGAAGCGCTCGATCCCAACGATCCGAGCAAATATGTGGGCTTCGACATCGATCTCGGCGAAGCGATCGGCGATTGCCTCGGATTCAAAGTCGACTACAAGCCTGTGACCTTCGCGGCTCTTCTCACCACGCTCGAGGCCGGACAGGCCGATATCGTCATCTCGGACATCTACGCCACCAAGCAACGCGCCAAGGCGGCCGATTTCGTCACCTACCTCAAGGTCTATGACGGCGTGCTGGTGGCCAAGGGCAATCCCAAGAAGATCGATGGCATCAATCTGTCGATGTGCGGCGCGACGGCCGCCGAGAACACGGGCTTCGTCGAAGTGCCGCTGGTTCAGGCGCTCGAGGCCCAATGCAAAGCCGCCGGCAAGCCGGCTCCCGAAATCCAGCTTTACGACAACAACGCGAACTGCATTCAGGCGATCCTCTCGGGACGCGCCGACACCTATGTCAATGACGTGAACACGGTCGACGGCGCGGTCAAGGCCTATCCGGACAAGCTCGAAAAGGCGACCGCAGTGACCCTCCCCTACTCGGTCGGCATCGCCGTGCCGCGCAACAAGACCGACTTCCGCGACGCGGTCTTTGCCGCTCTCACCGAGATCCAGAAATCCGGGCTTCAGGCCGAGCTCATGAAGAAGTGGAGTCTGCCCGAGGACCAGATGGAAGCTCCGAAGCTCGTCGTCGCAGACTAAGGTTCAGGACGGCCGGCTCGCCGCTCGGGCAGGCCGTCCTCATGTGCGGCAGCTGCGAAAGCTTCGATGGAACTTTTCTTCCATTATCTCAGCCAGCCCTATCTGCTCACCGGTATCGTCTATACGCTTCTCATCACGGCTCTCGGTCTCAGCGGCGGCCTCGTCATGGGCGTCGTGCTCGCGGCCATGCAGCTCAGCCGTTTTCCCCTCCTGGCGGTCATCACGCGCGCCTATGCGATCATATTTCGCGGCACGCCGCTGATCTTGCAGATGATCTTTTGCTACAACGCGCTGCCTATGATCGGCATAAAGCTGACCGCGATCGAGGCGGCGGGCTTGGCGCTGGCTTTGAACGAAGCGCCCTTCATCGCCGAGATCATTCGCGGCAATGTGATCAGCGTCGATCGCGGCCAGATCCTCGCCGGTCAGGCGCTCGGCATGACGCCGGTCGTGGTGATGTTGCGCGTTGTGGCGCCGCAGGCGATTCGCTCGATGGTTCCCGCGCTCGGCAACGAGGCGGTTAGCGCGCTCAAGAATTCGTCGCTCGCCTCTGTCGTTTCCGTGCAGGAATTGACGTTGCGCAGCACGCAACTCGCCTCGGCGAATTTCGACTTCTTCTCCATCTTCTTCGCCTCGGGGCTCATGTATCTCGTGCTCACCGGCGCAATCGCGGTCATCCAGGTCGTTGTCGAGACCTTGCTCGACCTCGACCTGCCCACCCCGCAGGCGCGTCTCGCGCGTCTATTGCCCTGGCGGCGGCTGCCGATCGAGACGGCGAGCCCAAAGGCGGCCCCGCCGGCTGCTCCGCTCCAGCCGGCGCCCGCCTCGCCTGCGCAGCCGTCGCCCTCGCGCGCGAGGGCCGTCCTCTCGATCAACCGCGACAAGCGCCTGGCCGCGCTCAAGGGCAGCCGGCCTGCGCTCGAAATCGAGGCGCTGCACAAGTCCTACGACGGCAAGGTGGTTCTTCAGTCGATCGATCTCGTCGTCCGCATCGGCGAGGTCGTCGCGCTTCTGGGGCCGAGCGGCTCAGGCAAGAGCACCCTCCTGCGCTGCATCAACCATCTCGAATCCTGGGACAGCGGCAGCATCAAGGTGACAGGCCGGGAGATCGGTTTCGACGCTCACAACAGACCGCTCTCCCCACGCGCCCTCGCCAACGAGCGGGCGGCGGTCGGCGTCGGCATGGTGTTCCAGAGCTTCAACCTGTTCGGCCATCTGACGGCCAAAGAGAACATCGCCGGGCCGCTTCGCTGGGTGCAGGGCCTGTCACGCACCGAGGCGGAGCTTCGGGCGTCGGAGTTGCTCGCCCGCGTCGGCCTTTCGGATCGCGCTGACGCGCTGCCGCGCCACCTGTCGGGCGGCCAGCAGCAACGCGTGGCGATCGCTCGCGCGCTTGCGCCCAATCCCGCGATTCTGCTTCTCGACGAGCCGACCTCCGCGCTCGACCCCGAGCTTGTCAGCGAGGTGCTCGAGGTCATCCGCCAGCTCGCGGTGGAGGATGGCCTGACCATGATGATCGCAACCCATCAGATCAGCTTCGCAAGAGAAGTCGCGGACCGCGCGGTCTTTCTCGCCGAAGGATCGATTGTCGAGGAAGGCCCGGCCGACGTCGTGTTGTCTCGGCCGAGAAACGCGCGCACCGCGCAATTCTTGCAGATCATGACCGACGAGGCCGCCGCTCACGTTTAACTCGAGGGCCGAAACCGAATTGGCGCGAATTTACGGCCATGCAGGCCGGAAACGATCGGAGACGAATATGAATCACTACAAGCTCCCAGTTTCGCCCTCGACGGTGCATTGGGGCTATTTCAGCAAGGTGGTTAAGCCGGCGCTGACCGTGAAGTCGGGAGATCGCGCGATGATCGAAACGCTGACCCACCACGCCAACGACGATTACGAGCGCATGATCAAGGACGATTCCGCGGCCGAGGCGATCTTCCACTGGACCAGGGACGAAAAGACCATCCGGCGCCGAGGCGCCGGGCCGACGGAGGGCAAGCTCAAATTTGGGCCGGGCGAAGGTCTCGGGGTGCATCTCCTGACGGGCCCCGTGGCGATCGAGGGGGCCGAGCCCGGCGATATTCTCGAAGTTCGCGTGCTCGACGTCCGGCCACGGCCGAGCTGCAGCGCCTGCTACGCCGGGCGCTGCTTCGGCTCAAACGCCGCCGCGTCCTGGGGCTTCCACTATCACGACCTGATCGAGGAGCCGCGACCGCGCGAGGTCGTGACGATCTTCGAGCTCGATACGTCCGGCGAGCCCTATGCGAAAGCGGTCTATAACTACGTCTGGACCCCGCAGACCGACCCCGACGGCGTTGTTCATCCGACGATCGACTATCCGGGCGTCCGGGTCGACCACAGCCTCGTCAAGCGCCGCGAGAACGTGCTGTCCAACGTGCGCGTGCCGGCGCGTCTTCATTTCGGCACCATGGGGCTTGCGCCATCGGAAGCGGACTTCGTCAGCTCGGTTCCCCCATCGTACACCGGCGGCAACATCGACGACTGGCGCATCGGCAAGGGCGCAGCGATGTACTATCCGGTAGCGGTCGAAGGCGCATTCTTCTCGGTCGGCGACCCCCACGCCGCGCAAGGCGACAGCGAACTCGGCGGCACCGCCATCGAGACCTCGCTGACCGGCGACTTCGAATTTCATCTGCACAAGAAAGACGCCCTCGCCGGCACGGCGCTTGAAGGGCTCAACCATCCGATGCTCGAGACGGAGGGGCAATGGTCGGTCTACGGCTTCACTTATCCAAATTATCTCGAAAGTCTTGGGCCTGACGCGCAGACCACGATCGCGAAGCATTCGAGCGTCGATCTGGCGATGCGCGACGCCTTCCGCAAGCTTCGCCGCTTTCTGATGACCGCCCATAAGCTCAGCGAGGATGAGGCGATCGCGCTCATGTCGGTCGCCGCCGATTTCGGAGTGACCCAGGTCGTCGACGCCAATTGGGGCGTGCACGGCTCGATCCGCAAGAGCGTGTTCCAGTGCTCCTGAATCCTGGACTGGCGTCCGCCTCTTCGCAGGTGCAATATGACGCAGCCGGCGCTCGGGTTGGGCCGCCGGGGGTCACGGGCGAAAGGATGAACGTCAGGCAGTTCGCGAGCGAAGCCTATCCCCGGATCGCGCGCGGCGACGCGTGGCAGGACCTTCTCGCGCAGCTTCGACTGCGCTCGGCTCCGTTCGACGGCGCGCTCGAGACCTTCGCCACGGCTTCGCTGCGCGGCGATGCGGACCTCATGATGCTGGGACGACTGACCGCGGGCTCGCAGACGCTCGCGCCGTCGGCGCGACGATCCCGGCTCCCAATCGGTCTTCTTGCCTCTCGACGAGGACCTGGAGGTCGAGGCGGTCAGCGGCTCTCTCTGGGTCCCTCCGGGGACCCTCGTTCTCCTGCCGTGCGATCACGAATGGCGGATCGCGCTCGATCGCGTCGTCCGCATCGTCGCGCTTTCGTTCTCCGACAGCGTTCTGAAGGGCCGCGTCGTCGGGTGGCCGCCGTGCACGGCGCCGCGCCGCCATCAGCCCGAGGGATTCGCGGGAGTTTTCATCAAATTCGTCGAGACGGCGGCGGCCGAGATGGACGCCTTGCCGACAACCGAGTGGCAGGCGGTGGAGCAAGGGATCGCCGATCTGTTCCTGACCCTGCTCGGCGGGTGGATCCGCCGCAGCGACGACGCCGAACCTCGTCGCGCTGTTCAATCGCGTGACGCTTGCGATCGAGCGGCGCCTGCATGATCCGCGACCTGACCGCGGGGCGCATAGCTCGGGCTGAAGGAATTTCGGAGCGCTATCTGCAAAAGCTGTTCGAGCAGAACGGCGTCAGCTTCGGCCACTATCTGCGAGACCGGCGCCTGGAGCGCGCGCGCGCCGCTCTGATCGCGCCGGCCATACTCGCACGCGCCAGTCGCGGACGTCGCCTACCGCTGCGGCTTCGCCGACGCCGCCAATTTCAACCGGCTGTTCAAGGAGCGTTTCGGGTCGCCCCCCGGCGCGTTTCGCAGCCAGCACGCCGGCAAGCTCGCCGAGAGCGCAAGCGCCGAGCAACGCGGCTGGCCTCTCAGCGCGCTGGCGAATCCGAAGCACAAGCAGCGCAGCGCCATTAGCGAGACCGCCGTCTTGGACCCGCCCGATCCCTGTGACGGGCGGGATGAAGCAGCGCATCATCGGCTCGCCGTCAGTTCGGCGAACGTGCATTGGGGCTATTTCAGCCGTTCGCTGCGGCCGGTTCTCGAGATCCGTTCCGGGGACAGTGTCGAAATTGAAACGCTGACGCAGCACGCCTCCGACGATCCGGAATTGATGATCCGGGGCGATGTGGCGGCGGAAGACGTTTTCCTCTGGACCAGGGACAGAAAGGCCGTGGATCGACGAGGCGCCGGTCCGCTCGATGCGTCCATCTTCGGTCGCGGCGCGGGCGAAGGCTTCGGCGTGCATATCTGCACCGGTCCGATCTACGTCAGGGACGCGGAGCCGGGGGACATCATCGAGGTGCGGATCGATGACATGGCGCCGAGGCCAAGCCGCAGCCCAGGCTACGAAGGGCGTTGCTTTCGGCAGCAACGTCGCGGCCTGGTGGGGCTATCACTATGGCGAACTCATCGAGGAGCCGAGCCACCGGGAGAACGTGACAATCTACGAGATCTTCGGCCGACGGCGACGAGGGCTACGCGAGGCGCTCTACGCCTATCGATGGTCTCCCCAGATCGATCCCTTTGGCGTCGTTCACCGGACTTACGACTATCCCGGCGTCCCCGTCGACAAGAACACAGTCGAGATTCGCCCCCCTTCGCTGAGCGGCGTCCGCATCCCGCTGCGTCCGCATTTCGGCGTCATCGCGCTCGCGCCGCGAGAGGCCGACCCGGTCGATTCCGTTCCGCCGGCCTATTTCGGCGGCAATCTCGACAATTGGCGCCTCGGCAAAGGCTCAGCCGTCTATCTGCCGGTCTCAGTGCCGGGCGGCCTTTTATCGATCGGCGACCCGCACGCGGCTCAGGGGGATGGCGAGCTCGCCGGAACCGCCATCGAATGCTCGATGACCGGACGCTTCACCGTGGTCCTGCACAAGAAAGACGGCCGCTTCGCCGGCCTCACCTACCCGCTGATCGAGACGCCCGCTGAATGGGTCCTGACCGGCTTCAGCCATCCGAACTACCTCGCCGAATTCGGTTCTCGCGGACAGGGAGAGGTCTACGCCACCTCGTCTCTCGACCTTGCGATGAAGGACGCGTTCCGCAAGACGCGCCGCTTTCTCATGGAGATGCGCGGGCTCGATGAGGACGAGGCGATCGCGGTGATCTCGACGGCGGTCGATTTCGGCGTCACGCAGGTCGTGGACGGCAACTGGGGCGTCCACGCCATCGTGCGAAAATCGATGTTCAAAGCCTAGAGCGGATGGAAGGCGGGAGGGGCGGCCGATGCGGTTTCATATGGCTCCAGGCGGCCCGAAGCCGGTCGCGCCGTTCAGTCACGCGGTCGAAACGGACGGCTTCGTTTTCGTGACCGGACAGATGCCCGACACGCCCGACGCGCCGGGCGTGCTGCCGGAAGGGATCGAGGCGCAGACGCGCAACGTCGTCTCCAACCTCAAATTCGTTCTTGCCAGTCTGGGCCTCGGACTCGAACACGTCGTCATGGCGCGCATCTACCTGACCCGCTTCAAGCAGGATTATGAGGCGATGAACCGCGTTTACCGCACCTTCTTCGCCGAAGGCCGTTTGCCTGCGCGCACTTGCGTGGGCGTCACCGGCCTCGCCTATGACGCGCTGATAGAGATCGACCTCATTGCGAGAAGACGCGGCCTCCTCCTGAAGGCGGGATGGAGCGTCGTCGCGCTGGCGGACGCGGGCTGCCCGGGGCACGAATCTTGAACATGAGCCGCGTCCCGAGAGGCGCTCGGCGCGTCTCATTGGCCGGCGGGATCTGGAGGCTTCACAAATGGCGGTCGAGACCTACACGACGACCAACTTCGCTCTTCAGAAAGGCGGATCATTTCCGGAAGTGACGCTGGTTTACAGCACGCTCGGGACGCTGACGCCCAAGCGGGACAATGTCGTGCTGCTGCCGACCTGGTTCAGCGGCGACCACGCCATGTGCGAGGCGGCGCTGACCGGGCCGGACCGGGCCCTCGATCCGGGCAAATATTTCATCATCATCCCCAACCTGATCGGCGGCGGCGTCTCGACTTCGCCCAGCAACGCAATCGCTTCACACAGGGCGGGCCGGTTTCCGCGGGTGACCCTCTACGACAATGTGCGCCTGCAACACATGCTGCTTGAATCGCTCCGGATCGAACATCTCAAGCTCGTGGCGGGGTGGTCGATGGGCGGCTGCCAGGCGTTCCAATGGGCGACCCAATATCCCGCCATGATGGACGCGGTCGTGCCCATGTGCTGCTCGGCGCGCACGGCCTCGTTCAACCAGGTGTTTCTCGTGTCGCTCAGGCGAGCAATCGAGAGCGATCCGACACTTTGCCCACGGCTTCTATGAGGCGCCGCCCATCACAGGCCTGAAGACCTTCGCCGCGATCTATGCGGGATGGGGCTTCTCCGAACCCTTCTATCGGACGGAGGGCTATCGGGTGTTCGGCGCGAAGACCGCCGAGCAGTTTGTCGAATATTTCTGGGAGCCAGCCTTCATCCATCACGACGCCAATAATCTGCTGTCGCTGGTATGGACGTGGATGAATGGCGACGTCAGCGACACGCCCGCCTATGGCGGCGACTTCGCGAAGGCGCTCGGCAGCATCAAGGCGAAGACGATCATTTTGCCGGGCCAGACGGACAGCTACTTTCCACCTGTCGACAGCCACCACGAGGCAAGCCTCATCCCGGGCGGAGTTTGCCGCGAGGTGCCCTCGATCTGGGGTCACATGTGCGTCTGGAATCCGGATGACCGGGGACACTTCGACGCCGCGCTGAGCGAAGCGCTTGCCGTCGCCTGAGCGTCCTGGACGGCGCCGCACGGCGTCCTGGTCAACGCCATCGCTCCGGTCCGATCGACACGCGCCTGACCGCACACGCTGAGCCCCGAGTGGAAGGCCGGAAGGTCGGGAGCCTGCCAGGTCCAGAACGATTCGGAAGGCCCGAGGAGGTCGCGCCCTCGGCGGTCATGCTCGCTTCCGATGACGGCAGCTTCTATGTGGGGCAGACGCTGCATCCCAACGGCGGCGACGTCATGCCCTGACGCGTCTTAAGGGAACGGACGAGAGTCCGGCAGTAGCGATCGGGCGAGCATCGCATGGACGCCCTTGTTGCCGTCGACCGTTTGAGTGACTCGCAGATCGCAGGCAAGGCTGCACAGCATGTAGGCGTCAGCGGGCTCAAGTCCGGAAAGCTCGCCGATCCACTTGATCATCTCCCGGAGCGCCTGTTTGGCGGCGTCGTCGAGGTCGGGGTCCATGCCCATGGCGATGAAATGGCGTAGAGGTCGTGATGCGGGGGAACGTCAGGCCCTTTCCCTTGTGCAGCACCAACCGGAACGTGCCGGTCAGCGCGGTCTCGATCGCGGTGAGATTGACCTCGCCGTCTCCCTGCACGGCGTGCCCGTCGCCGACCGAGAACAGCGCGCCGGGCGCCCACACCGGCAGGAACAGGCTCGTCCCCTCGACCAGTTCCTTGTTGTCGATGTTGCCGGCGTGCTCGCGCGGCTCGATCGTGCTGATCGCGCCATATGCCGGCGGCGGCGCGACGCCCATGACGCCGAAGAAAGGCGCGAGAGGGACTTTCGTTCCCCACGGCATGGTCGACGTCATCCCGGCGCGGTCGAGCGGCAGATGCACCAGCCGCTCGAACGGGAAGTCTTCCGGCAGCGTGCCGAAAAGCGGCTTGATCAGGTTCCATCCCCAATCCTGCCGCAGCTCGATCTTCTCGATCTGCACCTCGAGCATGTCGCCGGGGGCCGCGCCCTCGATCGCCACCGGGCCAGTGAGGATGTGCAGCCCCAGTTTTGGGGTCAGCGCCTTGAGAACGCCGGGATGCTCGGGGAGGATCGGATAGGGACAATCGCTGAGAACTTCGGGGCCGCCGGAGATCGTGTCGATCGTGATCGTGTCGCCGGACCGCAGGTTGCGGACCGGCGGCAGTTGAGCATCGAAGAATCCCCAGTGGATCGTTTCCGGGGAAGCGGGCAGGTGATGGCGCGCGCTTGGCATTCAAAGGACCTTTCTGCTGGAAAAGAGGATGGCAAGTCGACGGGCTTCTCACAGGCAGATCGAGAATCAGGCGACGTCTGCTTCCCGTTCGACCATTCGCAGGAACCGCTGCGTGCGCTCCTGCTTGGGACTGCCCAGCACCTCGGCGGGCGTTCCCTGCTCGACGATCAGGCCGTCGTCCATGAAGACAATTCTGTCGGCGACGTCCCGGGCGAATCGCACTTCGTGCGTGACGACCAGCATCGTCATTCCGGCCTCGGCGAGGCGCCGCATGACCGCCAGCACGTCGCCGACGAGCTCCGGATCGAGGGCGGAGGTCGGCTCGTCGAACAGCATCAGGCGCGGCGAGATGGCCAGCGCGCGGGCGATGGCGACGCGCTGCTGCTGACCGCCAGACAAGCGGTGCGGAAGTTTGTCCATATGCTGGCTGAGCCCGACGGTCTCGAGCAAGTTGAGGGCGAGCGCGCGCACCTTCTCGCGCGGCTCGCGGTAAACGCGCAACGGCGCCTCCATGACGTTTTCGAGCGCGGTCAGGTGGTCGAAAAGGTTGAAGTGCTGAAAAACCATGCCGATGCGAGCCTCGGCCCGAGCCCTGGCCAGGTCCCGGATCGGGCGCAGCACCTTGTTGCGCATGCGATAGCCGACGTGCTTCCCGTCCACCCGAATCTCGCCCCAATCGAGCGATTCGAGATGGTTGACGAGGCGCAACAGCGTGCTCTTCCCAGAGCCGCTCGGGCCCATGATGACGACCACCTGCCCCTTCTGCACGTCGAGGTCGATTCCGCGCAGCACCTCTCGCGAGCCATAAGCCTTGTGGACGTTGCGGATCGTAACGAAGGGCTCCGTCCTGCTGTCGCTCGCCGCTCCTGCGCCGAGTTTGCGAATCCAGTCGAGCGGGATCGGCCCGGCGACCGGCTGGATTTCGGGAGCGGACGCAAGCGCGGACGTAGCCTCCACGGCCTTCGGCTCGGGCGCTGCTGCTTTGAGCAGCGAGAAGCCGAACAAGCCGCCGAAGCCCGATCCGCGTCCTGCGCTGCGGTCAATCTCCAGATTGAAGCGCCGCTCGAGCAGCGCCTGCCCGATCGCAACGGCGCTGGTCATGGCGAGATAGATGATGCCGGCCGCGGCGAACACCGTGAAGAACCTGAAGTTCTGCCCGACGATCTGTTGACTGCGGAACGTCAGCTCGTTGACGAAGATCACCGAGGCGATCGACGTCCCCTTGATCATGCTGATCACGTCATTGGACATGCCAGGCAGGATCGCCTTCATGGCCTGCGGCAAGATGATGCGGCGCAGGGTCAGGAACGGGCCCATGCCGAAGGCGGTTGCGGCGATAGCCTGGCTGCGGTTCACGGACAGGATGCCGCCGCGAATGATCTCTCCGCTGAACGCCGCCTCGTTCAGGGCGAAGCCGAGCACTGCGGTTGTGAACGTATCGAGGGTGATTCCGAGGGGAGGCAGCGCGTCGTAGATGAAGACAAGCTGCAAGAGCTGCGGCGTGCCTCGCACGAACCAGATGTAGAACCAGGCGATGGCTCGCACAGGCGCCCAGCTGGACATGCGCATGAGCGCAAGCCCCAGACCCAAGATCATTCCCCCGATCATCGCGAGCGCCGCGATCTTGATCGCAAGCCATGCGCCCTCCAGCAGAAAGGGGTTGACGACATAGCCCAGCATCTCGCCGATCGGCGTCAGCGCGCTCTGCGCGGAGGAAGGCCCGGTGGGCTTGACCGGCGCGGGCATAGGCGCCGGCTTGGGAGCCGTGCCGCCAGTGCTCCCCATTTTGTTGAGGTCCGGGGTTGAGACCGGCGCGTTGTCGCAGCCGATGACACAGTCCGACGAGCCGGTCCCTCCGCTCACCGCCGATTGGGCGAAGGCCGACGTCAGTTGCGCGAGAACGAACAGCGCGAAGAACAGCCGAACCGCGCGCATCAATCCCGCTTCCCTCAGCTTCGTCGCGGCCGGGACCAGGCGCGCGACGGCGAAGGCGCAACAGCGAAGCGCCGCGCGCTGGACCTCTTCACTTGGTCAGGATCTCGGACGGTCGCGAGATCCCATAGTCGACGCCGTATTTCTCGAACGCCTGCTTCTCGGTTCCGTTCGCGCGCAAAATGGTGAGAGCATCGAGCAGGGCCTGACCCAGGTCCTTGTTGTCCTTGGTGTAGCCGACCGCGATCTTGAAGTTGGTGACGATCATGAAGCCGCGGTCGAACTGCTCAGGATTGTTCTTGACCAGCGTGTTCACCATGCCGAGGTCCGACATCAGCACGTCGGCGCGGTCGTTGGCGACGAGGCGGGTGCCGCCAGGCATGTCAGGATAGGTGACGATCGAAACCTCGCCCTTGCCGGCGGCGACGCATTTCTTGCTGAGGTCGCGGAAGGCCGTCTCCTCGACAGTGCCGAGGCCAGCGGTCGCCCGCTTGCCGCAGACGTCGTCAAGAGACTTGATGCTCTTGGGGTTGCCTTTGGCGACCAGTCCGCCGGTGGCGGCGATCATGTAGGTCACGAAATCGACCGACTTGGCGCGCTCAGGCGTGTAGTAGAGGGTGTCCCACATCACATCCAACTGGCCGGCGATGACCGCAGGCAGAAGGCCCGACCAGGCTCCTGTCTTGAACTCGACCGGGACGCCGATGCAGGCGAACGCCGCTCGCGCCATGTCGGCGTCGAGACCGATCAGATTGTTGAAATTCTTGGGATCGCGATAGCTGTAGGGCGGGCTCTCGCCATCCTGTCCGATGCGGATCGTCTTGCCGACCAGCCCCGGATATTTGGTCGCGAGTTTGTCTGGCTCGCACTTAGCCGCGTCGGCCTGCGCGGGAAGGATGTGAAACACGAGCGCAGCGACGGCCGCCGCGACCGAAAGGAAGAATTTGGGTTGCGTCATTGGGTCCTCTTTATCGCTTGTGCGGGACCGGATTCCGCGACTGTCGCCGGATGAAAGTCGGTCAGTGCGCGCAAAGACCTCGCCGAGTTAAGCAAAGAGCTTGCCACCCTAGCCGGACGCGCTCTCGCTCTGACGAAGGGCGGCGGCATGAGCAGCGACGCCTTCCTTGAGGGGAATGGACAGTGAGAAACCGAAGGCGGCCCGCGCGCGAGCCGTGTCGAGCGGCCCCATCTCGCCATCGAGACAACGAGGAGGCGCGGCGACTGACGCGATCTGCAAGCCGGGAAGCACAGGCGTCGCCTGCGCCACGACCTCGCGCTCGCTGAGCCAAGTTCCGCCGCTGACATTGAACGCGAAATGGTCGAGGCGAGGCCGCGCTCAGGGCGCCCAATATCGCGGCGACGACGTCATCGACGTGCACGAACTGGCGACGACAAGCGCCTTCAGAAGCGAGCGCGAGCGGAACGCCGCGCCGTGCATGATCAATCATGTCCCGGATGAAGCAGGAGATCATCCGCCCCGGCCCGTAAACCGAGGAAGGCCGCAAGGCAATCACCGGCAGGCCGTGGTCATGGCGATCAGGCGCGAAGAATCGTCTCGGCGGCGATCTTGCTCGCGCCATAAGCATCCGTCGCGTTGAGCGGCGCGTCTTCGCGCACAGGATCGAGGGTCGCCTGAGCGCCATACACGCCAGCCGACGACAGCGCGACGAGGCGTTCGACGCCAACGCGCAGCGCCGCCTCGGCGATGTTGAGCGCCGCCTACGTTGACGGACATCACCCGGTGGGGATCGCCCGCCGCAACCATCGGCCCCGAGATCGCCCCGGCGTGGACCACGGCGCGAATGCGCGCGTCGCGCATCAGCGCGGTCAGGGCGGAAAGATCGGCGAGGTCGACCGTCTCCCAGCGAGCGCCTCGCGCCGCTGCGGACCGCGCATCGGTGGCGACGACTGCCGCGCCTTCCGCTGCAAGCCAGCCCACTGAGCCGTCCGCCAATCAAACCGGCCGCGCCGGTGACGAGGATTGGGCCGCGCATCACCGGATAGCCGGAGCCGGATGATGCTCGATCCAATGGCGAGCGATGTCGGCGCCCGTCGCGAACCAGACGTGGTCATGCCGTCGCACGTGCTCCAGAAACCGGATGAGTCCGACCGCGCGGCCCGGCCGTCCGACAAGGCGATCATGCAGGCCGATGCTCATCAGCTTCGGGCTCTCCGCCCCCTCCGCATAGAGCAGGTCGAAGCAGTCGATCATGTAGCGCGCGAAATCCTCGGCGGTGCCCCAGCCGTTGTGGTCGTAGCGGTTGTCGTTGGTCTCGTAGGAATAGGGGATCACGAGGTGCCGGCGCCCGTCGATTGTCACCCAATAGGGCAATTCGTCATTGAGGCTGTCGCGGTCATAGAGAAGCCCGCCATGCTCGACGAGCAACCGCCTTGTGTTCTCGCTCGGCCGGCCGGTCATCCAGCCCACGGGAGCCGCTCCCGTCAGCGCCTTGATTCCCTCCATCGCGAGACGGATGTGCTCGCGCTCGGTCGCCTCATCGACGGTCTGGTAGTCGATCCAGCGAAACCCGTGACTGACGATCTCGTGGCCTTCCGCGACGAAGGCTTCGAGCGCGTCCGGATTCTGCTCAAGGGCGCGCACCACCCCCAGCACGCTGACCTTCACCCCGAACTCCTTGAGGATGCGCAGGACGCGCCAGTTGCCCGCGCGCGGCCCATATTCGAACACGCTCTCGACGATCTGGCTTCGCTTGCCCGGATAGGCGGGAAAGCCCGTGTCGGTCAGCATGTTCTCGGACGTTCCGTCGCCCTCGAGCATGGAGCGCTCGCCGCCCGCCTCGAAATTGAGATTGATGTTGATCGCGACGCGCGCCTCGCCGGGCCAGCGCGGATTCGGAGGCGTTGGCCCATAGCCGCGGAAATCACGCGCCGGCATCGTCATGGTCATGTTCCCGGTTTCAGCGTCCCGCCGCATAGCCATGCATGCCTCGCGGGTTCGCGGCCGCCTTCAATCGATCCCGGCACGCAAGGGGCGAGCAGACCGGCGCCAGGAATGAGGTCGAGGCCGAGTTCGCGGAAGCACGCGATGGTGGCGGCGGCCGGCGCCGACCCTGGCCGCAGATCACCTCGGTGCGTCCCCGCTTGGCGTCGTGCGCCAGAATCGGCACATCCCCTCCGGGGCCGTTGAGATGCGGCGCCACGATTTGAAGGGCGAAGGCGGTCGCGACTCCCGCGTCGAAGGCGTTGCCGCCGCGCTCGAGCACACCCATGCCAACGGCTGTTGCGATCCAGTGCGTGCTGGCGACGACGCCAGGCAAGGACATCATGATCTTCTCGGGAGGCGCGACCAAGCTTGGCGTGGAAAAGGTCAAGGACGGCAAATGGCAGTTCACCTATGCCTGGCTCCCATATCAGGAGGCGTACTACGGCGCCGTCGCCTTGATCATGGCACTTGAGGGCAAGCCGATCAACGCGTACGTCGATGAGGCGCTGATGCCGGCGGTGGTCGAGAGCACGGGCACGCCGGTGATCACGCAGGACATCGCCGACAAATACCATCCGAACTACTGACCAGAGCAAAAGCGGCGCTCGGCGGACGCCCGGCCAGCGCCGCCGGAGCGCCGTTCGTGACGCTAGCCGACGCATCCGAGCCCGAAGCCGCGCCTGTCGCGGTGCGGCTTCACCATGTCAGCAAAAGCTTTCCGGGCGTGTAGGCGCTGCGCGACATCTGCTTCGACCTGCTCGCGGGCGAGGTGCACGGCCTTGTCGGCGCCAACGGCGCGGGCAAGTCCGCGATGATCCGCATGCTGTCGGGCGCGAGCACGCCGGACAGCGGTGAAATCGA
The DNA here is from genome assembly GCA_963725195.1 of uncultured Alphaproteobacteria bacterium. Taxonomy (GTDB): domain Bacteria; phylum Pseudomonadota; class Alphaproteobacteria; order Rhizobiales; family Beijerinckiaceae; genus Roseiarcus. The sequence continues at coordinate 44,518 of CAVRXX010000011.1, forward strand.
AGTCGGCGGCGCGCCGCTGCTCAACGACGACCCGCGCCACCTGCGCGCGGCCGGCATCTCGGCCATCTACCAGGAACTGACGATTATTCCTGAGATGACCGCTCTTTCGAACGCCTTCCTCGGAGCCGCGCCGTCGCGTTGGGGCTTCACCGATCTCGGACGGATGCGGGCGCGCTACGCCGAATTGTCCTCGTGGATGGGCGTCGCCATAGATCCGGGCGTAAAGGCCGGCGCGCTGCCGATCGCGAGCTCAGCAAATGCTGGAGATCATGCGCGCCGTTCTTGCCGACGGCAGCGTGCTGATCATGGATGAGCCCACCGCTTTCCCGTGCACGCAGGTGTTGCCGCCGACGCGCGCGGAATTGGATGCCGGAAAGTGGACCGTGCTCGGCTTCCCGACGAACACGCTGATCCCCGCACAGACCTGGATGCCTTCTATCTGCTTGCCTGCCGGCTTCTCGCCGGACGGGCTGCCGGTCGGCATGGAAATCGTCGTGCCGCCGTATCACGAGCCTGACCTCTTCCGTCTCGGCTACGCCTTCGAGCGGGCGACAGGTTATCGCCGCCCGCCGGCCAGCGCACCGGCGCTATAGCTGGATCACAGCAATTCGCTTGCGCTGAGCGGAAGGCGACTTCCCAATCGGGCCCCATTCGGCCGCGACCGCGGGATTTCGTGGGGCCGATCCCGCTTTGCCCGAACGTAAGGCGCGGCTTTGTCACGTCTAGCAAGCCTGAAGCGATCCCCTGCGGCATCGGGCTCAGGGCGGCTTTCGGGGAAGGGCGCGTTTTCCATCCCATATAAAGTCATGCATTGCGTCGACGAGAAAGAGGGTCGGTTCAGGCGAGGGGCTAAGCTTGCATGGCCCGTTTCAGACGCCGATAAGGCGGTTGGCGTGAAGAGCGAGGAATTGATTGTGGCGGGGGATCCTTGGCGAGTTGGCGTGATGTTTTCGCAAACCGGGGTCACGGCGGCGGTCGAGCGGACCGCCTTGCAAGGCACTGTGCTCGCAATCGAAGAGATCAACGCTCGCGGGGGCGTCCTCGACCGCCTGATCGAACCGGTCATCACCGACCCTGAATCGATTCCTGACGCGCTACCGCTCCACGGCCGAACGACTGATGACCAGCGAACGCGTCAGGCTGATCTTCGGTTGCTACATGTCGAGTTCGCGAAAGGTGACAATCCCCGCGGTCGAGGCTTTTCGGGGCATTCTCTTTTATCCGACGCTCTATGAAGGGTTCGAGTATTCCCCGAACTGCATCTATACGGGCGCCTGCCCGAACCAGAATTCTCTTCAGCTGGCCCGCTACTTGCTTCAAGTTTATGGCAAGCGGTTCCTGATGATCGGATCAAATTACGTATATCCGTACGAGTCGAACCGTATCATGACCGACCTGGTGGTGCAGGTGGGCGGCAAGGTGCTGGACGAGATCTACGTGCCGCTCGACGCAGGCCGCCGCGATTTCGGCAAGGCCATCGCGCAGATCGAGAAGCTTAAGCCGGACGTCGTGTTCTCCACTGTAGTCGGGCGCGCGACGGCGGTGTTCTACGAAGCCTATCACGACGCTTTGGGGCCGACGCGTCCACCGATCGCCAGCCTGACGACGAGCGAGGCGGAGGTCGCCGACATGCGCCCCGAGGCCGCCGAAGGTCACATTACGGGGGCGCCCTTCTTCGAGACATTGGCCACGCCGTCCGCCAAACGCTTTGTCCGCGACTACAAGCAAAGGTTCGGCCAGGACGCTCCCGTCTCGGCCTGCGCCGAGGCCGCCTACTTCCAGATGCATCTGGCCGCCCGAGCGTTGCGCCGCACCGGCACCGACGATCCCGACCTTCTGCTGCGCGAATTGCGCGAATCGGAGTTTGACGCGCCTCAGGGGCGGGTTCGCATCGACGCCGAGAACAATCATACCTTCCTGTGGCCTCGCGTCGCTCGGCTGGACGCTGCGAAGAATTTCCAGATCGTCTGGAACCCGGGCATGCGGGTCAAACCCGATCCTTATTGCGTGGTTCAAAGCCTGGATGACTGGTCGGCCGACCCGCTCACGGCGACCGCGAGCTGAACGCCTGGGGCTTCGGCCATGACGGGCAGCGTTCTTCGTGATCTCCGCGACCTCCGCGTGCAGGTCGTCCACCCTCCCGATGAGGAGGGCAAGAGCCTCGTCGAGCACCTCAAGCGCATCGGATGCATGGTCGACGCCGGCTGGCCGATTCCGGACAGTCCTTCGCCGCAAGCCGACATTCTCGTGCTGGCGATCAATTTCGACGCGCGCGAGGAGATCCGCAAGCTCTTGCGCGCCCACGGCGACCTGCGTGCGGCGCTGATCGCCATCGTGGACTATGAAAACCCTTCCACCCTGCAGCTTGTGCTGGAATCGGGCGCGCTCGCGGTGATTGAGAAGCCGATCCGGCCTTTCGGTCTTCTGACGAATGTCATCCTCGCTCGCTCGCTCTGGCTCGAGCGGCGCAAGACCGACCGCAAGCTGCAGAAGCTCGAAGCCAAGGTCTCCGGCATGCAGAAGATCCAGCGCGCCAAGGCCATCCTCATGCAGAGCCAGCAGATGAGCGAGGACGAGGCCCATTCGACGATCCGCAAGCAGGCCATGTCGAAGCGGACGTCGATGGAGGACATGGCGATTGCGATCATCAACGCCAATGAGCTCTTGACAACGAAATTTCCTCGCTCATAAATGTTCGCGTCGCAGGTTTGTGCGCGATGAAGCGCTGACCTCGGCAAAGGTCACGAAACAATGACGTTTCGTGGCGTGGCAGTGAAGCCCGAAAGATCCTCGCGGATCGTTCGGGCTTTTTTATTTGGCGTCGAGGCACGGGTCTCGCCGTCGTCCCAATCAACAGCCGCTTTGCGGACTGAATAAGCTTGCTCGCCGCGTCGAGCCGAAGCGTCCTTGCGCGCGTCTTTTCGGGCGCGCGAATGCGAACCTGTATCTCGGAGGGGCCATACATGCAGATAAACCGTCGGGCTTTTCTTCAAACGAGCATCGGAAGCGCCGCCGCGCTAACTGCGCCATCGATGTTCGCGAGCGCCGCGCGGGCGGCCGACACGATCGACGTCGGCGTCCTCTTTTCGTTAACCGGCGGTCTCTCCATCATCGAGAAGTCGCTCCACGACGCGACGCTGCTGGCCATTTCCGAGGTCAACGCCTCTGGCGGCGTGATGGGCAAACAGGTCAACGCCATCGTCGAGGACGGCGCTTCCGACCCCAAGACCTACAACGAGAAAGCTTCGAAGCTCGTCATCGAGAACAAGCTTCCGACAGTGTTCGGCTCTTACACGTCGGCGAGCCGCAAGGCGGTGCTGCCGGTGTTCGAGAAGCGCAATGCGATGTATTTCTATCCTACTTATTACGAAGGCTTCGAGTGCTCGAAGAACGTGGTCTACACCGGCGCCGTGCCGAACCAGCAGCTCTCGAACTTCATCCCCTGGATCGTCAAGACGCTCGGCAAGAAGACCTTCTTCATCGTCGGGTCGGATTACATCTATCCGCGCGAGATGGCCAAGGTCTGCAAAATCCTGATTGAGAAGAACGGCGGCAAATATGTCGCCGACGAATACCTCGAGCTTGGCCACTCCGAATGGGGCTCGATGGTCAACAAGATCAAGGGCTCCGGCGCCGACGTCGTGCTCTCCAACGTGGTTGGCGACTCCGTGGTGGCCTTCTATCGGGAGTACAAGAACCAGGGCCTGACCCACGACAAGCTGCCGATCTGCGCGACAGTGACCTCTGAAATCGAGATCGCGGCGATGGGCCCGGAATACGCCGTCGGCAGCTACACGTCCTTCCCCTACTTCATGGCGATCGACCTGCCGGAGAACAAGAGCTTCATCGAGCGCTATCGCGCGTTCGTCAAGGACCCGAAGGCGGTCACGCACCATGCGCTGTGCTCGGCCTATTTCCAGGTGTTCATCTGGAAGCAGGCGGTGGAGAAGGCGAAGAGCATCGAGGCCGACGCGGTGCGGGAGGGCGTGCGCGGACAAACGTTCGAACTCGCCCGGCGGCCCGGTCAAGATCGAGCCGGAGAACCTTCACACCTGGCTCACGCCGCGCATCGCCCAATGGCAAGCGGACGGCCAGGGCAAGATCGTCGACGCTTACAAGGAGCCGATCTTCCCGCTCCCCTACGCGGCTTACGGGGAAACGGAGACCAACCTGTTCTGCACACCCAACGGCGTCGACAGGGCGAAGCTGAAGGCGGCGCTCGCTAGCACCAAGTAGGGCGGTCGCCGCCTTCGTTCGGCGGCGCCGGTCTCCTGTGCTCGCTCCTTTTCTGGGGCGAGCACGGAGCCGGCGCCTTCCGAGGCGGAAAGTCGGCGGCTGAAGCTCCGAGACCTGAATGCTTGACATCATCTTCATAGGCCTGAGCCTCGGCTCGATCCTGCTCATGATCGCGCTTGGCCTCGCCATCACCTACGGCGCGATGGGCGTCATCAACATGGCCCATGGCGATCTCGTGATGGTGGGCGCCTACACGACCGTCATGTCGAGCATCTGGCTGCATCTCGGCTTCCTGGCCGCCATTCCCGTCGCCTTCGTGGTGACCGCGTTGATCGGGCTGGCGATCGAGCGCTTGATCGTCCGCCACCTGTATGGCCGTCTCCTCGACACGCTGCTCGCGACCTGGGGCGTCGCGATTCTCCTTCAGCAGGCGGTGCGCCTCGAATTCGGCGCCTCGTTCTTCGGCAAGCATATCGAGGGGCTCGGCACGGGCCTTCAGAAGGTGAACGTCCCCGCCTGGATGACCGGTTCGGTGACGATCGCCGGCGCCGACATCAACATCTATCGCGCCGTGATCATCGTGATCGCGCTGATCATGACCGCCATCACCTGGTTCATCATGTACCGGACCTCGATGGGCATGCAGGTCCGCGCCATCATGCGCAATCCGAAGATGGCCGCGGCGTGCGGCATCGACGTCGATCGCGTCAATGCGCTGACCTTCGCCTATGGATCTGGTCTCGCGGGCATCGCAGGCGTGCTGATGTCCGGTTTCAAGACCGTCTTTCCCGACATGGGCACGCCGCTCGTGGTCGACGGCTTTCTCGTAGTGGTGGTGGGCGGCGTCGGCAGCCTGTTCGGTTCGCTCGCCGCGTCAGGGATCCTCGGTCAGATCAACGGCTTCGTCGCCGCCGTCTCCAACGACATTCTGGCGCGCGCGGTGATCTTCGCCGTCGTCATCGTGATCATCGTCTTCAAGCCCAGCGGCTTGTTCTCGTACAAGGGACGCTGAGCCATGGTTTCGAGGCGCAGCGTCGAGATCGCGGCCTACGCGGCGTTCATCGTCCTGATCCTGCTCGCGCCGCTGGTCCTGGGCGAGTTCTGGCTCAATCGCATCGCCAAATATCTCGTGTTCGGGATGCTCGGCGTCGCCATCTGCCTGAGCTGGGGATATGCCGGCATCCTGAACCTCGGCCAGGGCCTCTTCTTCGGCCTCGGCGCTTACATGATGGCGATGTCGCTGAAGCTCGCCAGCACGACGAGCCAGCAAGCCGCGTCCGACACGCCCATTCCGGACTTCATGTTCTGGAACGCGGAGCCCGGCGCCACCCAGGAGCTTTGTTGCATCACCAAGACGTCGTTCCTGTGGATTCCGTTCCAGAGTCAGTGGTTCGGCTTCTTCATGGCGATAGCGGTCCCGACCCTCGATCGCCGCGGCGCTCGGCGCGGTCATCTTCCGTAAGCGCATCTCCGGGGTATTCGTTTCGGTCATCACGCTCGCGATGGTCCTTCTGGTTCGGCTTCTCATCATCGACAACCAGCCGCTGACCAACGGCTTCAACGGCCTCACCGACCTCGGCACGTTCACGATCGGCGATCTCAGCTTCGACAGTTTCAGCAAGGCTATGTACTATGTCGTGGCGGGGGCCCTCGCGCTCGTCCTCGTGGGCTCGCGTCTCCTCGTCGAAACCCGCGCGGGCATGGTCCTGCAGGCGGTGCGCGATGACGCCAGCCGCGCCCGCTGTCTCGGCTTCGACGTGCCGAATTTCCAGGTCTTCTTTTTCGCGGTGTCGGCGGCGATCGCGGGCCTCGCCGGGCTGCTTTACGTGAACGTCGCCGAATTCGCCTCGCCGACCTTCATGGACCTCAGCTTCTCGATCACCATGGTGGTCTGGGCGGCGGTCGGCGGGCGCAACTCGCTGCTCGGGGCGTGCATCGGCGCCATCCTGATCAATGTGATGGAAGCGGGCATGAGCGAGACGCAGGCGCTGGTGGAAAGCTGGCGCGCGATCATCGGCGTCATCTTCATCCTCGTCGTGCTCTTCCTGCCGCGCGGGCTCGCAGGCCTGGCCAACGACGCCATCGAGGCGCTCACCCGGCCGCGCATCGCCCCGGCGCGCGGCAAGGAACTCCAAATGACGTCCAGCAAGGGGACCGTCTGATGAGCGAGGCCGCTCTGACCCTCGACGGCCTTGGAGTCGATTTCTCGGGGTTCAAGGCTGTGTCGAATGTCTCGACTGTGATCGAGAGCGGGGAATTGCGCGTCCTGCTTGGCGCCAACGGCGCCGGCAAGACGACGCTCATGGACCTCATTTCCGGCCGCACGCCGAGCACCGAGGGACGGGTCTTCCTGTTCGACCAGGACATCACGAACAAGGAGGAATTCGCTATCGCCCGGGCCGGTCTCGGCCGCAAGTTTCAGATTCCGAGCGTGTTCAAGGAACTCTCGGTCCGCCGGAACCTCGAGGTTGCGAGCTGCCCGAGCCGCGGCGTGTTCTCCAACCTGCGCTTCGGGTTTCCGAAGCCGAGCCGCGATGCGCGTCGACGAAGCGCTCGAACTCGTCGCGCTCGAGGATGTGCAGCACGAGCTCGCGGCGAACCTCAGCCACGGGCAGACGCAATGGCTCGAGCTTGGCCTCCTGATCGTGCAGGAGCCGAAAGTGCTTCTCCTCGACGAGCCGACCGCAGGAATGACGGCCGCCGAGACGCAGAAGACGGCGCGCATCATCAACGAGCTGAAGGGACGTCACACGCTCGTGGTGGTCGAGCACGACATGGCGTTCGTGCGCGAGATCGCCGAGCGCATCACCGTCCTGCATCTCGGCCAGATCATCGCCGAGGGCGACATCGCGAAGATCGAGACCGATCCGAAGGTGAAGGAAGCCTACCTCGGTTCCGGAGGCATCCACTGATGATCGAGCTCTCGAACGTCAACAGCTTCTACGACCGCAGCCACGTCCTTCACGACGTTTCGTTCAAGGTGGATGACGGCAAGGCGCTCTCCGTGCTTGGCCGCAACGGCACGGGCAAGACGACGCTGCTCAAGACCCTCATGGGCCTCACCGACAAATCGACCGGACGCATCGAGCTCTCGGGCGCGAACATCAGCGAAGCCCCGACCTTCGAGCGGGCTCGCGCCGGCATCGGTTATGTGCCGCAGGGACGGCAGATCATTCCGGATTTTTCCGTGAGGGAAAACATCCTGATGGGCTGCTTCGCGCGCAAGGACGGCAAGCAGGCGATCCCCGGTCTGGTGCCTGCGCTCTTTCCCTATCTCGTCAACAATCTCAACCGTCCCGGCGGCCTCCTCTCAGGAGGTCAGCAGCAGCAGCTTGCGATTGCGCGGGCTCTCGCCACGGAGCCTTCCGTGCTCCTGCTCGACGAGCCTACCGAAGGCATCCAACCCAACATCGTCGAGGAGATCGAGGAGATCATTCTGAGGCTCAACCGCGAGCAGGGCCTGACGATCATTCTGGTCGAACAGAACATTCCGTTCGCGCGCAAGATCGGCGACGTTTTCATCATGCTTGAGAAGGGCCGCGTCGCCGCGTCCGGCAAACGGGAGGATCTCTCGGACGATCTTATCCACCGTCATCTTGCCGTGTGAGCGACCGGTCTCCGCGGCACGAAATGTCGATCACCGGACAACCATCGCATTAAAGGATACGCCCAATGCTCCATGGCGATATTTCATCCAGCAACGACACGGTCGGCGTCGCTGTCGTCAACTACAAGATGCCTCGACTGCACACCAAGGCCGAGGTTCTCGCGAACGCTCGCAAGATCGGCGAAATGCTCGTCGGCATGAAACTGGGCCTGCCGGGCATGGATCTCGTGATCTTCCCGGAATATTCGACCCACGGCATCATGTACGACGCCAAGGAGATGTACGAGACGGCCTCCACCATTCCCGGCGAGGAGACCGAGATTTTCGCCGAAGCGTGCCGCAAGGCGAAGGTCTGGGGCGTGTTCTCGCTCACCGGCGAGCAGCATGAGGAGCATCCCAAGAAGGCGCCCTACAACACGCTCATCCTCATGAACGACAAGGGCGAGATCGTTCAGAAGTACCGCAAGATCATGCCCTGGGTTCCGATCGAAGGCTGGTATCCTGGCGACTGCACCTATGTGTCCGATGGACCCAAGGGGCTCAAGATCAGCCTCATCATCTGCGATGACGGCAACTATCCAGAGATCTGGCGCGACTGCGCGATGCGCGGCGCGGAGCTCATCATCCGCTGCCAGGGCTACATGTATCCGGCCAAGGAGCAGCAGATCACGATGTCCAAGGCGATGGCCTGGGCCAACAACTGCTACGTTGCGGTGGCCAACGCGGCCGGCTTCGATGGCGTCTACACCTACTTCGGCCATTCGGCGATCGTCGGTTTCGACGGCAGGACGCTCGGCGAATGCGGCGAGGAGGAGATGGGCATTCAGTACGCCCAGCTTTCGAAGTTCCTCATTCGCGACGCGCGCAAGAACGGCCAGTCCGAGAACCATCTCTTCAAGCTGCTGCACCGCGGCTACACGGGAAAGATCAACTCCGGCGACGGCGACAAGGGCGTGGCTGCATGCCCCTATGACTTCTACGCCAAGTGGATCGCCGATCCGGAAGCCACGCGCGAGATGGTCGAGCAGTTCACGCGCGAGACGGTCGGCACCGAAGAGGCGCCGATTGAAGGCATCCCATTCAAGAAGGCGGTTGGACACCGGTGATCTCCGGACCGCGGGCGCAAAGACGCCCGCGGGCAGCGGCAAACGGGATGGAGCGCGAGGAGACGCAAGACACAACGTCTATGGGAGCACGACGATGACATCGCACACCGCATTGGAAGACGCTGAAGAACAGGTCGACCACCTTCTTGGCGACGAATACGAGCATAAGCCTGTCCCGCCGGCTGCGCGCCGCACCCTCTTTTCGAACGTGATGGTCTGGATCGGATTTCCGATGATCATCACGGGCGCGATGACTGGATCGATCCTGGTGCTGGGCATGGGATTTCGGCGCGCCCTGGCCGCGATGATCATCGGCAACCTCATCATGTTCGGCTATGTCGGCCTCCTCGGCCTGCTCGGTGCGCGGTCAGGCATGAACTTTGGGCTGATCGCGAGCCGCGTGTTTGGAACGAAAGGGTTCGTCGTCGCTTCGGGCTTGCTCTCGACGCTGCTGCTTGGCTGGTACGCCGTTCAGACGGGCATTACCGGCGCTCTGGTCAGCAGCGCCTACGGCCTGAACTACGTGCTGATGACCATCATCGCCGGCCTGCTTTACATCGGGGTCACCTTCATCGGTGTGCGGGGTCTTCACTGGATCGGCTTGGCATCGGTCCCGTTGTTCGTGATCCTTGGCCTCTTTGTGGCGTTCCACTCCGCTTCGACGACCACGTGGTCATCCATCATGGACTACGCAGGCGCCAACGGGACCGCCACGATGTCGATGGGCGTCGGCCTTACTGTCGTCATCGCGCTCTTTGCGGATGCGGGGACCGTCACGCCGGATTTCAACCGCTGGGCGAAGACGAGTGGGGATTCGTGGATCGCGACTTTTAGCGCGTTTCCCTTCGCCAATCTGGTCGCTATGCTGGTCGGCGGCGTCATGACCGCAGCGCTCGCGGTCCCGAACGCCAATCCGTTCGGGGCCGACAACATGTTCGGCTACATGAACCACCTCGGTATCGGGTGGCTCAGCGTGCTCGCGTTCATCTTTCTGTATGTGAACCTGGGCTCAGTCTGCTCGCACTGCCTCTACAATTCGTCCACGGGCTGGTCGCGCATTCTCGGCACGCACATGCGCCTGATGGCGATCATCCTCGGCGTGATAGGTATTGCGATCGCCGCGGGGAACGTCTGGGCCTTCTTCATCGAGTGGCTCTCCCTTCTCGGCATCCTTGTGCCGCCGATCGGCGCCATCGTCCTCGTCGACCAGTATTTGACGCGCGCGGGCGTTCAGACCACGGAGGAATGGCGTCCCATGGCGTTCGTCGCCTGGGCGGCGGGCTCGATCGTGGCCTTCGCGGTCGAGAAGCTGGCGCCGGAATATTGCACCGCGATCTCGGCGGCGGTTGTGGCCGGCGTTGTCTACTTTGCGCTTTCGGCCTTCGCGCCGAAGACCTCGCCCACGCTTGCGCGGTAGCTTCAGGGAACGGCGGCCGGAAGCGGCCGCCGCAGCCTGCATCGACAGGATCGAACCCATGTCTTCCGGCACAACCGAACTTTGCGACCTGACGGCGGTGGAGATCGCTGGCAGTGTCAAAAGCCGCAAGCTGTCAGCGGTCGAAGTGACGGAAGCGCATCTTGCGCGGATGGAAGCGCTCGAACTCGAAGCTTCATGCTTTCCGCGCTTCGCGCCCGGCAGCGACCGCAGCGCAGCCATGGATTCAGCGCAAGCCACCCGTCCTGAGCGCATGACCCCGTATTGGCCGGAATCCGCTGACGGCGGCAACCCTGAGAGAGAAAGATGACTGTCGACTACAAAATCTATGATCTTGGCGACCTTAAGCTGCAGAGGGGCGCGACGCTCCGCGACTGCAAACTCGCCTACAAGACGTTCGGAACGTTGAACGCGGATAAGAGCAACGCAATCGTCTACCCGACCTGGTATTCCGGCCAGCATTACGACAATGAGTGGCTCGTCGGCGAAGACATGGCGCTCGACCCGGCCGAATACTTCGTCATCATACCGAACATGCTGGGCAACGGCCTGTCCTCGTCGCCCAGCAACACCCCGGAGCCCTATAACAAGTCTCGTTTCCCGCTGGTGACGGCCTATGACAACGTCCGCGCGCAGCACAAGCTCGTTACGGAACTTTTCGGCGTCCGGCACATCCGGCTCGTGCTTGGCTGGTCAATGGGCGCGTTGCAGACCTTTCACTGGGGAGCGTTGTACCCCGACATGATGGACCTCCTGGTTCCCTTCTGCGGCTCGGCCAAATGCTCGCGGCACAATTTCGTGTTTCTCGAGGGCGTGAAGGCGGCGCTCACCGCGGACGCGGCCTTCAAGGAAGGTTGGTACGACGAGAAGCCGAGCAAGGGCCTTCGCGCGGCGGCGCGCGTCTATGCGGGTTGGGGATTTTCCCAGACCTTCTACCGGCAGAAGCTCGATCTGAACCGCATGGGCTATTCCTCGCTCGAGGATTTTCTCATTGGGTTCTGGGAGGGGTTTTTCCTGCCCAAGGACGCCAACAATCTCCTTACCATGCTGTGGACCTGGCAGCACGGCGACATCAGCGACAACGAGCTCTACAACGGCGACTTCGACAAGGCGCTCGCGGCCATCAAGGCCAAGACCTATGTCATGCCCGGCGAGACCGATCTCTACTTCCCCGTCGCGGACAGCGAATACGAGGTCGCCCACATGCCCAATGCGAAGTTGATCCCGCTTCCGTCGGTCTGGGGCCATTTCGCGGGCGGTCCAGGCACCAATCCCGACGACGTCGCCTTCCTCGACTCCAAGATCAAGGAGTTGCTCGCCTCATAGCGAGGCAGCCTTCCCCGGCTCTCTTCTGGAAAGACCGCGATGATCTTCGTCGATCGTGTTCTGGGCAGCCGCGTCGAGCCCGCTCTCGCGGATCGGCTGCACCATCTCGAGCATCACGGCCGCGTGGACGTGCTCACGCTTCCCGCCGACGAACTGGCGAGGCGACGGTTCAAGGCGACGAGCCAGGCCGGCGAGGAGGTGGCGATCGCGCTGCCGCGTGACCAGAAACTGTTCGACGGCGCGGTGGTCCTGCTCGACGACGAGCGCGCCCTCGTGGTCCGCGTCGACACGGAGCACTGGCTGCGCATCGAGCCTCGCTCGCTCGCCGACGCTGTGGAACTCGGCTATCACGCTGGCAACCTGCATTGGCGCGTGCGCTTCCAGGGCGAGGCGCTGCTCGTCGCGCTCGAGGCGCCGGTCGATCATTATCTCGAGCGGTTGGGCGCGCTCGTCGCGGGGCGGCGGGTCGCGACTTCGGTTCTGTCGTCCGATTAGCCTCGCTCATGCGCGCGCTCCTTGGCGCTCTCTGGCAGAGCGACACCGCCTTCCCGAGCGGAGGCTTCGCCTTTTCGAACGGCGTCGAGGCAGCGGTCGCGACCCTTGGCGTCCTCGACCGCGCGGCGTTGACGTCGCTGATCGGCGCGGCGCTCGTCCGCCGCTGGGCGAAAGCCGAGCGGCCGGCGATCCTTTACGCCTTCCATGCGGAGAGCCTTCACCGCCTGGGCGCTGTCGACGCGGCTTACGAGGCCGCGACCCTTTCGGAGCCTCTGCGGCTCGGTTCGCGCCGCAACGGTCGCACCCTCCTCAAAGCCCATCAGCGCCTCGGATCGCCGGGAGCGGCCGAACTCGGCGAAGCGATCGCGCAAGGGCTCTGCCTCGGTCATCTTCCGGTGGCGCAGGGCTGGATCTGGCGCCGCTGCGGGCTCGGCGAAGCGGAGGCTGTTGCGGTCTCCGGCTATTCGACGGCCGCGGCGATGGCCAACGCGGCGGTTCGCCTGGGCGCCCTCGGCGTTCTGGAGGCTCAGGCCGCGCTCACGGCTTGCCTGCCGCTGATCGAGGAGTTCGGGAGCGCGTCCCTCGATCCCGCCGGGCCCATCGTCCTTTCGAGCGCCACGCCCTGGCTTGACATCGTCTCTGCGCGGCATGCCCGCGCCGACCTGCGTCTGTTCGCGAATTGAGGCGGCCCCGATGCTTTTGACTCCGACCGAGATGGAGCGGCTGACCGTTTTCACCGCCGCTGAGCTCGCGCGCAAAAGACGCGCGCGCGGACTGAAGCTGAATCACCCGGAGGCCGTCGCGCTCATCGCGGACGAGATTCTCGAGGGCGCGCGCGACGGACGCTCAGTGGCCGAGATGATGAGCTTCGGATCGACCATTCTCACCGAGGAGGACGTGATGCCCGGGGTATCAGCGATGATCCCGATGCTGCAGGTCGAATGCGTCTTCCCGGATGGCACGAAGCTGGTCACGTTGCATGAGCCGATCCGCCCGATCGAGGGCGGCGCGGCGGATGCGTTGCATCCCGGCGAGCTCGTCGTCGCGCCGGGCGGCGACATCGCGCTCAACGCCGGGCGCGCGCCCGTGACGCTGACCGTCGTCAACACAGGGGATAGGCCGGTGCAGATCGGCTCGCACTATCACTTCTTCGAGGTCAACAAGGCGCTCGAGTTCGACCGCTCCGCCGCGTTCGGCTTCCGTCTGGACATTCCCGCCGGCACGGCGGTGCGCTTCGAGCCGGGCCAGACGAAGGAGGTCACGCTCGTTGCTTATGGCGGCCGGCGCGAAGTCACGGGCTTCCATGGCCTGAGCGAAGGCGCGACCGAATCGGAGGGCGCCCGCGAGGCGGCGCTCGCCCGCGCCCGGGCCGCCGGCTTCAAGGGAGCGTGACGCGATGGCCGCGATTTCCCGGCGCGCCTATGCGGAGCTTTATGGGCCGACGGTCGGCGACGGCTTCCGTCTCGCAGACACGTCGCTGATCGCCGTCGTCGAGAAAGACCATGCGGTTTACGGCGACGAATGCCTGCATGGCGGCGGCAAGACGCTTCGCGACGGCGCGGGACTCGCCGCCGGCGTCACCAGCAAGCAAGGGGCGCTCGATCTCCTGCTCTGCAACGTCGTCGTGATCGACGCCGTGCTCGGGATCGTGAAGGGCGATCTCGGCGTGAAGGACGGGCGCATCGTCGGCTTGGGCAAGGCCGGCAATCCGGCGATCATGGATGGCGTCGATCCCCGCCTCATCGTCTCGCAGGCGACGACGGTGCGCGATTGCGAGGGCCTTATCGCCACCGCGGGCGCTATCGACGTGCATGTCCATTTCGATTCGGCGGGCCTGTGCGAGCACGCCATCGCATCGGGAATTACCACGATGATCGGCGGCTCGCTCGGACCGATCACGGTCGGCATCGATTCCGGCGGCCCCTTCAACGTCGGCAAGATGCTGCAGGCGGCCGAAGCCTGGCCGATCAATTTCGGCTTTCTCGGGCGCGGAAACTCGCACAAACCCGCTTCCCTCGTCGAGCAGATGGAGACGGGATGCCTCGGCCTCAAGATCCACGAGGACTGGGGCTCGATGCCCGCGACCGTGGACGCTTGCCTCAAGGTCGCGGACGCCCTCGACTTCCAGGTGCAGATCCACACCGATACGCTGAACGAGTCCGGTTTCGTCGAGGACACGCTCGCCGCCATCGGCGACCGCACGATTCACATGTATCACACCGAAGGCGCCGGCGGCGGGCACGCGCCCGACATCATCCGGGTCGCCGGGATCGCCAACTGCCTGCCTTCATCGACCAACCCGACCAATCCTTACACGGTCAACACGTTCGACGAACATCTCGACATGACGATGGTGTGCCATCACCTCAATCCGGCGATCCCCGAGGACGTCGCCTTCGCCGAGAGCCGCATCCGCGCGCAGACCATCGCCGCCGAGGACGTGCTGCACGACATCGGCGCCATCTCTATGCTGGGCTCGGACAGTCAGGGCATGGGCCGCATTCACGAGGTGATCTGCCGAACCTGGCAGCTCGCGTCAAAGATGAAGGATCAGCGCGGCCCTTTGCCCGAGGAACAGCCCCATCGCGGCGACAACGCCCGCATCCGCCGCTATATCGCGAAATATACGATCAACGCCGCGAAGACCTTCGGCATCGCCGAGCACATCGGCTCGCTGGAGGATGGCAAGCTCGCCGACATCGTCGTCTGGCGGCCCGCCTTCTTCGGCATCAAGCCCGAGCTTGTCGTCAAGGGCGGCTTCATCGCCTGGGGCGCGATGGGCGATTCGGCGGCGTCCCTCATGACCTGCGAGCCGATCCTCATGCGCCCGCAGTGGGGCGCTTTCGGCCGCGCTCCGGCGGCGCTCTCCGCCTGCTTCGTCCATCCGCTTGCGCTCGATCGCGATCTCGGCGGCGCGCTCGGCCTTTCCAAGGCGCTGCTGCCCGCGCGCGGCGCGCGCACGCTCCGGAAGTCCGACATGCTGTGGAACGACGCCTGTCCCGACATAAGGGTCGATCCGCAGACTTTCGAGGTCTTCGTCGACGGCGCCCTTGCGACCTGCGAGCCGTCCGTCCGTCTTCCCCTCGCGCAAAGGTACATGCTGCGATGAAGGCGGGAGCCGCGGGCGCTTCTTCTCCAAAGGCGCGCGCCGCCGCCCGCGTGGGCATCGGCGGTCCGGTCGGTTCGGGAAAGACCGCGCTGATCGAAAAGCTGATTCCAATCTTCAAGGGTCGGGGAATCGACCTTGCCGTCGTCACCAACGATCTCGTCACCCGCGAGGACGCCGAGCGCATCCGTCGCTCGGGCCTCATCGATCCGGCCCGGGTCGCGGCGGTCGAGGCCGGCGCCTGTCCGCATACGGTCATCCGCGAGGACCCAACGCTCAACATCGCCGCGGGCGACGAACTCGAAGCCGCTTTTCCGGGCATCGATCTCATCCTGTTCGAGTCCGGCGGCGACAATCTCGCCTCGACCTTCTCGCTCGACCTCGTGGACTGGTGGATTTTCGTCGTCGACGTCGCCGGCGGCGGCGACATTCCGCGCAAGCGCGGACCCGGCGTGATCCGCAGCGATCTTCTCGTCGTCAACAAGACCGATCTTGCGCCCTATGTCGGGGTGGACCTTCAGCGGATGCTGGCGGAGGCCCGAGCGGTGCGGGACGGCCGCCCGGTGATCGCGACGAACCTGATGCGCGGCGACGCGGTGGAGGCTGTCGCGGATGCGATCGCCGACGCGGTGCTGTTCGGCGCATGAATATCAGACCGCGAGCAGCAGCTGTTCAGGCACTGAGCGGGGCGGGCGCCGGCGTGACGGAGGCCGATTTCGTCTTCGCGCTCGGCGGGGGAAAGACGTTCCTGCTCAGGCAGTTCGCGCCTTACCCTTTTCATGTCGCCCGTCCGCACCGTCTCGACGCCGCCCGGCCGGATCTTGCGACGCTTTACCTGCAATCGGCTTCGGGCGGCCTCTATCGGGGCGACAGGCTCGGCCTCGCCGTGGAAACGCGTCCGGGCGCGGCCGCGCACGTGACGAGTCAGGCCGCAACCGTTGTGCATCGCTCGACGGGCGATCGCATCCGGATGACGACGCGCCTCGTCGTCCATCCGGAATCGCTGCTTGCCCTCACGACCGATCCTTATGTGCTCTTTCCCGATACGGCGCTCAAGGTCGAGACCGAATGCGTGATCCACCCCGGCGCGCGCGGGCTGCTCGCCGAGGGCTTCGCCGTCCACGATCCGTCGGGCGCGGCGCATCCCTTTGCGACTCTCGAGACCGCCAGTCGGATTCGGAAGCCCGACGGGCGGACGCTGGCAGAGGACCGCTCGACGTTCACGGGCGAGGATTTTGACGGAAGCGGCGGCCCGCTTGGCGGCTGGCGGGCGCTTGGCTCCGTCCTCATCCTCGGCGGGGCCATCGATCCGGCCACGCTGGAGAGGCGGCTTGACGCGATCGGCGTGCTGGGCGGCGCCTCGCCCCTGCCCAACGACGCCGGCTGGGGCGTCCGGCTGCTTGCCAGGGACGGGGGAAGCCTCGCGCGCGGCCTGGAGCTCGCGTTCGCAGCCGGCTTCGAGGCGCTCGCCGGCTGCGTCCCCGCCCGGCGGCGAAAGTGACCGCCGCTCTCCCATTGGACGGAGGGCGGACCAGCGTCCCGGAGCGCCGGGACTACCGCCGCGCGATGCGGAAATAGAGCTCCGACAGCCGCCGCGGCAGATCCTCGATGCGGCGAACCGGCAGATGATTGCGGCGGCCGAAGACGGCCGCGCCGGCGCCTTCGCCGGTCGGGTCGAGGGTGAGGCCGAAGGCGTCGACGCCGTGCGCTCTGAGGCTGAGCACGGCCCGCCTTGCGTCCTCCACAAGGTCGGCGGGGTCGGAAACGTCGATGTCGGAGGGGGCGCCGTCGGTGAGGACGAGGACGAGGCGGCGCGTGGCCGCGACCCGCTTCAGCTCGTCGCCCGCGTGGCGCAGCGCGGCCCCGAGACGCGTGGAAAAGCCGGGCGTCAGCCCAGCGAGGCGGGCCATGGCCGCGTTGTCGAAGCTTTGGGCGAAGTCCTTGATCCGGGCGATGCGAACATCCTCGCGTCCGATGGAGGCGAAGGCCCGGAGCGCGAACACGTCTCCCAGCGCGCCCATCGCGCGGGCCAGCGCTGCGACCGCGTGTTTCTCGACGTCCAGCACGCTCGCGCCCGCGGCGGGAACGAGGTCCCGGGTCGATTCGGATGTGTCGATCAGGACGATCGCCGCAAGGTCGCGGAAGCGCATGATCTTGCGCAGATGGATGCGCTCGTCTGGAATCTCGCCGGTCCGCAAGGCCTTGGCGGCGTCGATGGCGGCGTCGAGGTCGAGGTCGAGCCCGTCAGGCTGGCGCTTGAGCGCGCGTGATGCGGCCGACCCGCGCGGCCCGCACCAGCCGGTCGATCCGGGCGGCGAGGCCAGGGTCGCGGGCCAGCGCCTCTTCAAGCCGGTAGACAGGCCCCAGCGCGGGCTCGATCTCCCGCACGGTCGTCCAGTCGGGCCGCTCGATCCCCGCCGCCCTGTCCCATTCGGGATAGCGGGCGACGACGATTCCGGGCTCCTCGGGTTCGACGGGACGCGCCCGCCCCATCCCTTCCCGTGGCTCGGACTTCGCGTCGTTGCGCTCCGCCTGTGCAGGATCATCGGCCGCCTCCCGGGTCTGGCGCAGGGCCTCGACCGGCGCCTCCAGTTCTTCGGCCGGCTGGTCGGGCGGCGGGGGCGGCAGGCTCCAGAACCCGAGATTGTCGTCGCGATAAGCCGGCTCGATCACGAAGGCCTTCGGATTGAACTGGACCCGCATCTGGCCGATATCGTTGCCGAGAAGGCCGCCGATGCGGCGCGACAGTTCGGGATCGGCGAGATCGGGCTCGGCTGCGAGGAGCGCTCGCCCCTTCGCGACAAAGCCGTCCACGTCCTCGTAAGACGGATCGAACAGCGCGCGGGCGAGCCGGGCGAACAAGGCGGGCGCCGTTCGCAGGACCGAAGGCTCCGCCGTGTGGAAGGGCGACCAGAGCCTGCGCAGACCCGGGAAACGCCGGATCGCCAGCGCTTCGACCCGGGCGTCCTCGATGAGGCCCACAAGCGCGATCTGCGCCGGCTTCAGCGTCCCCGGATCCCGGCGCGGGCTGCCATAGGCAAGATGCGCGGTCGCGTGAGCGACGATCGCCCGGAAGAGGTTGTCGAGCCTGTCCGGCGGCGCCTCCGGGAACGTCTCGGGGATGAGGAGGACCTCCCCCGCGAGCGCCGCGCGGCGGAGCCTGGAGTCGTGCGCGGCGCGCATCCGCGGGGCGGCTCCCCAGAGCGCCGCGGCATAGGCCTGAAGCCGCCGATGCCTGTCGGAGAAAGTCGAATGGCCGGACAGCCGGTCGAGCACGCGGCGCGCTTCGGGATCGGACAGGCTGAGGAAGGCCGCCCGGCGCAGCGGATCGGGCGAGGCGCGCAAGGCGGTCGCGACGAAGGACTCAAAGCCTTCTGTCCCGCAGGCGGTGAGCGCCTCCGCGCTCGCGGCTATCGCGGGGGCCATGAGGTCCGGCGCCTCCCGCGCCAGACGGACGAGCGTTCTCCACCACGTCGCCTCGGGCCCGATGGCGCCCTTGTTGAAGCAGTCGGCAAGCGCGACGCGAGCCTCGAGCGCGCTTCGTGTGGCGGCGGCGCCGGCGGACCGGCAAATGTCGGCGGCGGACGCGGCGGAATCGGCAAGGCCGCGCAGGGCGCCTGCCCGCGCGGGAGCGAGCGAGGCGATGCGGAAGGCGGCGAGGAGCGCCGCCGGTCCGGAGTTCACATTGGCGAGCGCGAGCACGGCCGCCGCCCAGGCCTCGCGGTCTCGGCGGGCGCCCGCTCTGTGCTGGAGGAGGGCCGCGCGCAGCCCGCCCAGCAGAACCGGCCGCTGACGCGCCATGGCCTCGAGACGCGCGAGCGCGTCGGTGGCTACGGCCTGGAAGCGCGCCTCCGCGCGGATTACAGGCAAGCGGAGATCGCCTCGGTCAGCGCCTCGCGCACGTCCTGATCGTCAGTGATCGGCAGCACGATACCGGACTGCACCGCTCTGGTGAGCGGAATGCCTCCTCCGACGAGGCGCGCGGTGTGGATCAGCATTCGGGTCGAGGCGCCCTCGTCGAGCCCGCGACCGCGCAGGTTGCGCGACCGCTCGCCGATATCGACAAGGGTGGCGGCAAGCTTTGGCTCCGCCTTCGCTTCACGCTCGACGATCTCGGCCTCGACGGGGGCCGGCGGATAACGGAATTCGACCGCGACGAAACGCTGCTTCGTCGACTCCTTGAGATCCTTCACCGCGCTCTGGTAACCGGGATTGTAGGAAATCGTCAGCTGGAAGTCGGGATGCGCGGCGACGAGCTCGTTCTTCTTGTCGAGCGGCAGCATCCGGCGGGCGTCGGTCAGCGGATGGATCACGACGGTCGTATCCTGCCGCGCCTCCACGATCTCGTCGAGATAGCAGATTGCGCCCTGACGGACCGCCAGGGTCAATGGGCCGTCGTGCCACACCGTTCCTTCGGGTGCGAGCAGATAACGGCCCGCGAGGTCGGCGGCCGTCATGTCCTCATGGGCGGCGACGGTCACGAGCGGCCGGCGAAGCCGCCACGCCATATGCTCCACGAAGCGCGTCTTGCCGCAGCCGGTCGGCCCCTTCAGCATCACGGGCAGGCGGTCGCGATAGGCGGCCTCGAACACCGCGATCTCGTCGCCTGTCGCTCGATAATAGGGTTCCGATCTTATCCGGTAAGCGTCCATTGAATATCCGTTGCCATCTGCGCGCGGCGCGTCGGGCCGAATGGAAGATGCGCCGCCGAAACTCGTAAGGGCTCCCCGCGCGAAGAGAGTTTCGTCGGCCCGACTCACAAACGCAATCAACAAATTCGCCGTTGAGCGCAGGATGGCGCCATTTCCCTGTCGGGCGCGCCATCGCATTGAGCGCAAGACGATCGCCATGATGCTCGTGAGGGCATAGACCGACCGAACTGCTGCGACGGCGGTAGCCGCGCCACAGCGCTTTCGCGCAGGGGCCCGTGGATAACGGTCAGCAGGGACCGTCAACTTGAGGCATTCAGGTGATTAGTCGCGACCTCGGCTTTCATCACGAGAGGATGCGGTTGCGCGATTTCGGACAGATCGTCGGTGGGCATGGCGATCTCGTCGAGGGCGAAGCCACAGCGGCGAAACGTATCGAATCGCGCGAAAGCCGACCTGGATCCTGTTCCAGCCGTTGATCACGACGATCAGGAGAGTGAGCTTCACCTGCTCCTCTTCGCTGAACTGAGCCTTGAGCGCTTGATACACGTCATCGGGCGCGCGTGTCTCCGCCAACAAGGTCAGGGCTTCCGTCCAGACCAGCGCTGCGCGCTCGCGGTCGCTATAGAGCGGCGAGTCGCGCCAGGCGTCGAGCAGGTAGAGGCGCTGCTCCATCTCGCCTCGTTTGCGCGCGTCGGCCGTGTGCATGTCGAGGCAGAAGGCGCAGCCGTTGATCTGGGAAGCGCGGGTCACCACGAGATCCATCAGGCTCTCCTCGAGGCCCATCTGCTTAAGACCCTGGCTGAACTCGAGCCACGACTTCATGGGCGCCGGCGCGGCGGCGAAGGCGTTCAATCTGGGCGTCATCATCATCTCCTCATCAAGGGGCTTTCTGAGGACATGACGAGATAGACCGGCGTTGTGTGACATGCGGGGAGGAATTTTTTGTGGCCCCTAAAGCGGGGCGCCATTAGGCTGAACCGCCCGACGTCATTGCGAGGAGCGTAGCGACGAAGCAATCCAGGGAAACGAAGGGCGTTATACGATCCCTGGATTGCTTCGCTTCGCTCGCAATGACGGGTCTCTCAATCGTCCTTCGCAGCAAGCTTGGCGCGCAACGCCTGATTTTCGCTTTCGAGCGCTTCCAGCCGCGCCCGAATTGGCGCGAGCGCCGGCGCGAGCTCGGCTTCGCTGAATCGCGGCGTGATATGCTGCGGACAGTTCCAGTCGAACGCCGCGAGATGGATGATGAGGCCGCGTTCGACCTTAGCCCTGTAGTCGGGCAGCGTGAGCTTCGCCGCCAGCTCCGGATCCGCGGCGAGATCCCTTGCCTCGATATGTGCGTAAATCTTGAGGCGGCGGCGGTGGGGATAGTCCATCAGGATCAACGCGGCGCGGTCGTTGGCGGCGAGATTGCCGGTCGTGATGTATTGGCGGTTGCCGCGGAAGTCGGGGATGGCGAGCATCTTCTCGTCGAGGATGCGGATGAAGCCGGGCGGGCCGCCGCGGTGCTGGACATAGGGCCAGCCGCTCTCCGAGACGGTCGCCATATAGAGGCTGTCGCGCTCGGCGATGAACGCCGCTTCGGCTTGAGTGAAGCGGTCGGAGAGACGGTCGCCGTGGAAGTTCGCCCAATGCTCGCCGACGCCGTTCGCTTCCTGAGCGGCGCGGACTGCAGGCGTCGATGCGATGTCGAGATAGTCATAAGGCACGCCTCTTCCTCCGCGCGTTTCGGGTCGGACTTCGATCCCGCAAAAAAGAGATAGCGTATTTCGCCAGGTTCAATAATCTCGCGCCATTGGAAGACAATCTTTCAGTATCTGGAACATGGACCGCCTCGAAGCCATGTCGCTTTTGGTCACGGTTTCCGAGTCCGGCAGCCTGTCCGCCGCCGGCCGCAAGCTCGGCGTGCCGCTGCCGACGGTCAGCCGCAAGATTTCCGACCTCGAGGCGCATCTGAACACTCGGCTCCTGATCCGGTCGACCCGCAGGCTTGCGCTCACCGACGCAGGCGCGGCCTATGTCGCCGCAGCGAAGCGCATCCTCGACGAAGTGGGCGAGGCCGAGCGCGCGGCCTCCGGCGAACATGCCGCGCCGCGCGGCGACCTCGTCATCACCGCGCCGGTCGTTTTTGGCCGCCTACATGTTCTCCCGGTCATCGCCGAATTTCTCGCCCGATGGCCCGAGATCGATGTCCGGCTCGTGCTCTCCGACCGCAATCTCCACCTCATTGACGATTCGTATCGACATCGCGGTGCGCATCGGCGCGCTTGCGGACAGCGCCCTGGTTTCGACGCGGGTCGGCGCAGTGCGTCGCGTCGTGTGCGGCAGTCCGGACTATTTCGCCGCTCACGGCGTCCCGAAAAGCCCGGAGGATCTCAGCACGCTGACCGCGGTGACGTTTGAGCCGCTCTCGTCTTCCGAGCGCTGGATTTTTCCTGACCCCAAGTCGAAGCGCGAGCACGCCGTGCAAGTGCGCTCCCGCCTCACCGTCAACACCGCGGAAGCCGCGATCGACGGAGCTGCCGCCGGCCTCGGCGTCACGCGCGTCCTGTCCTATCAGGTCGCCCAGCCTGTGTTGGATGGCAAAATAGAGATTGTGCTCGCCGACTATGAGCCTGCGCCGGCGCCGGTCAGTCTTGTTCACGCTGGCCAGGGATTGACGCCGCTTAAAGTGCGTATGCTTTTGGATTTCGCCTTGCCTCGACTGCGGGCGAGGCTGGCCATCGCCGTTTGATGGCTGGCAACCGCCCATTGCGCCGCCCGGCCATGGCGTCACGATTCGTCTTGGCTTTTTCGCGCTTCGCTCACCACGTCGGTATCAATCAAATTCGTGCCGTGGGCGCCCGACTGAATCGACCCGCTCGAAATCCGCGTCGACGCCGACGTCAGGCATTGACGCCGGAAGCTCGGCGAGGGTCCTCCGGCGAGCACTTGCCAGCGCTAGGATTGCGCGATCTTTGACTTCCGCGCTGCGGCCATCCACCCCGACGCGCCGCTTGAGCGCGCGAACGGTCTTTTCGTCTTCTCGGCGCCCCATTCCTACTGCGCCGCCTGGATGTTGGGGAAGGCGATCTCGATCAGCGTGCCTTGCTCGCGGCGGCTCTTGATCGAAAACTCGGCCTTGTTGGCTTCGACCAGCGCCTTGGTCAGCGGCAGGCCAAGACCCGCCCCGCCCTTGGCTCCGGTCTTGCCGACCTGGCTGAATGGTGTAAGCGCAAGGCCGACCTCGTTCTCGTTCATGCCGACGCCCGTGTCGCGCACGCGGATGACCGCCTGCCCCGCGGCGTCGACGGCGGTCGAGACGATCACCTGTCCGCCAGGCTCGTTGAACTTCACCGCGTTTGACATCAGGTTCAGCATGATCTGCTTGAGCGAGCGCTCGTCGACCATCACGCGGGGCAGGCGGTCATGGAGCGAGACGCGCATGATGACCCGCTCGCGCGCGGCCTGCGGCTGCATCAGCGACACGCACTCGCGAATGACGCTGTTGGCGTCGACGGAGGCGAAAGCGAGTTCGAGCTTGCCCGCTTCGATCTTGCTCAGATCAAGCAGATCGTCAGCGAGGCTCATCACATGGCTGCCCGAAGCGTGGATGTCCTTGATATAGTCCTTGTAGCGCTCGTTGCCGACCGGTCCGAAACGCTCCTCGATCATCACTTCCGCAAAGCCCAGAATGGCGTGCAACGGCGTGCGGATCTCATGGCTGACTTGGGCTAGAAAATCAGTCTTCGCGGCGCTGGCGGCCTCGGCGGCCTCGCGGGCGGCGATGAGGCGCCGCTCCGTCTCACGCTCGCGGCGAAGGTCGCGCAACAGCGCGCAAAACTGCGGGGCGTCGCTGGGGCCGATGCGCGCCAGCGTCAGCGCCAGGGGGATCGAGGCGCCGTCGCGATCGCGCCCGACGACCTGCAGCGGCCGAAAGGCTTCGGCTTCGCCGCCCCCCCGGCTCAAGCTTTCGAGCCTTGCGGTGGCCTCGGGATGGCTCTGCGGCGCGAGCAGCATGAGGAGGCTCTCGCCGGCGATCTCGTTCTGATGGTAGCTGAACAGGCGCTCGGCGGGCGCGTTCAAGGACAGGATGCGGCCGGCCAAGTCGAGCGTGACGGCGCCGTCGCTCGCCCGGTCGAGCATCGCCTGAAGGTCGCCGCTCGCCAAGCCGCCGGGCGTCGCCGCCTCGTTCTCGGCGACGCGTAGTCTCGCCCTAAGCTCCGCCTCCAGCGAGCGACGCAGCGTGATCAGGGTCGCAGGCGCGCCGTCCCAGCCGATCACTTGCGCGTGGCCGTCGACGGATAGGATTTGCCCGTCTCCTCTGACGACCGCGACCGCGCCGACGTCTTCCGCCGTCATCGCTTGCGGATCGCGGTCGCGGAACATCTTGGTAAGCGCATTCGCCGCCTGAAATTCCGCGAAATCGCGATAGCCGATGAGCTCGAGCAGCGTCCGATTGGCGTAGAGCGCGCGACCGTCGCGGGCGACCAAGGCGCCGACCGGAAGACGGTCGAGAACCGCGCTCGCGTTGCGCCGAATCTCATCATCGTCCGCGCCGCGGGCCGTCGCAGCATCGCCTTGGCCGCCCGCCGGCTGATCGGCGCGGGCATCGGTCGCGAGTTCCCGTCGGCTGTCGGCGCCGGCCGGTTCGTCGGAGGGGTCGTCGCGCGTAGCCGGCGCGCGACCGACCAGAGCGCGCGCAATTTCCCGGAATGCATCGCGCTCGCTGCGGCTGAGCTCCACGCTCTCAGCAGGAAAGCTCGGCGCCGATTCACGCGCCAGCGCATCAAGCGCGCCCGGGCGGATCGGAACGATGTTGGACGAGACGGTGGGCGCCGGATGGCGAAGAACATAAATCGCAGCGGTGCGCTCAGGCAGCGGCGGCGGAGGCTCGCTCGCCGAGGAGCGCTCGATGAGATCCGGTTGCGCGGCCTCCGCTACGGGCGCGATCGAGTCGCCCGCCTCGGTGAGGCCAGGAGCGGACTCGGCTGCGTCCGCCTTGAGCGAAGCGTCGAGCGGTGGGACGTCCCGAGCGTACATTGGCGGAGGCTCGAGATTCCGCTCAACTGGCCAGGCGGGTCTTTCGTGCGCATGAACATTCGCGTCAGGCTCGCCCGTCGGCCATGAGGGTGTCGGGTCGAGGGGCATGATTGGGGTCGAGGCGATCCCCACTCCGTCCGCCTTAAGCAAAGACTGAGGCGCATGCGCGCCGTCTGTTGACGCGAATCCGAGATTCGGCGCGACTGGCCCTTCGACGCTGTCGTGCGCCTCGACCTTGGCGTCAAGCTCCCTCGTCGACCACGAGAATTTGGGTTCGAACGTCTCCGGCGACGTCGATCGATCGTGTTCGTCAAGCTCTGCCGATACATCCACCTCCGACACAGCGATTGTCTCGATCTCCTCTCCCAGCACGCCGAAACCGCGGTATCCCAAAAATTCGCGATGGCGGCCGAACACCGGCGCGGCGGATAGCGCGATCAGCCGGCGCCGGCCACGCTCCGAGACGGGCCACTCGAGGATGAGGCGGGAGAAAGTTTGGCGCTCGCCGAGCACATGGGTCAGTTCCTCGCCGCGATCCAATCCGACGCGGCTGAAGAGAGCCTCGACGGACTCGCCGCGCTCGGGCGCGTTGGCCCCGACCGCAGCAACCAGCACAGGATGCGACGCGCCGAATCGGCCCTCCTCGTCAAGGGTCCATAGGAAGCGTGAATTCGGCGGCGCCGCGCTCGTCAATTGCGGCGCCGGTTTTTCACCCAAATCTGGCGCCGACATGTCTTCCGGCTGCGACGCTTTGCGGTCCGAGCCGGGCGTGGGCGGCTCGTCGCTTGCGACGCCCAGGGCCGGAACCGACGCCAGAAGCCAGGTCGCGCCTTCGGGCCCGGCAATGCGGATACAGCGCAAGTTGACGTTGACCAGGCGCCGATCGACGACAACGCGCATCGGCTCCAGACGCGGCGGCTCGCCGATGGGAAGCGTCGCCGCGAGGCGCCGCAGACGCCGCGCCAATGGTCCCTCGCCCCGCACCAGCCGAGCTTCGAGCGCCTCGCGATCCTTGGCGCCGAACAGGGCGAGCATCTCCGGGCTCGCGCTCAAGAGAAGACCCGGCGGCGACAGGATCGCAAGCCTCGCCCGGTCCTTCCGCCATTCCTCCGGCGCATCATGTCGATCGAACGCCGCAGCGGCTTGTTCACGCGGCTGCGCGGTGAGATCGGCGGCGGACGATGGCGGCGAATGGGTCAAAGTCGGCGCTCGTGAGTGGACATCGGATCGGCGCAGTCACACGGCCGACGATTTCGGACTTTATCGTTAGCGAAAGCTTAACGCGCTCGTTGAATTTTCGCCACGGCGTCGACGTCCTTCATTGTTTTCAGGGTTAAAATCTCAGGCGTCGCCAAATATGTTGCACTGCAGCAAAAAGAGAGTTATAGGGCCTCAAATAGCGGCCGCCGATTCGTGCGGCCATCGAGAGGAAATAGCATGGCCAATTCGCCGTTTGAGGTTCCAAACGAAATGCGTGACTTCGCCGAGCGCAGCGTCGAGCAGGCGCGCAAGGCGTTTGAGGGCTTTCTCGCGGTCGCGCAACGCGCGAGCGGCGTCGCCGGCGAACTGTCCAAGACGTCAGAGGGCGGCGCAAAATCGGTCGGCGCTCACGTGCTGTCCTATACCGAGCGCAACGTGAACGCGGCGTTCGATCTGGCGCAAAAGCTGGTCAAGGCGAAAGACCCGCAGGAGGCTCTGGCGCTTCAAAGCGAGTATCTGAAGACCCAGCTGGCGGTGTTGCAGGAGCAGGCCAAGGAGCTCGGCTCCGTCCTGCAAAAGAGCCTGACGCCGCCCGGTTCAAGCTGAGCGTCGGCGCTGGTTCTCCGCATCCCATTGTCAACTCATAATCGTCAACGCCAACATCGAGGTTAGTTTCATGGCCAACGCACCCAAGAAGAGTGCTGTCCTCAAGGCGGTTTCCGCCGTCGCGCCGGTGGAGGTCGCCGCCGCGGCGGTCAGCGCTGCCGAGTTGACCGAAGCGCAACTCGCCGCGCCGGCCGCGGAGATTCAACAGAGTTTGCGCACCGCGCTCGAAAAGGGCGTGGTCGAGTCGCGCGCGGTTTTCACCAAAGCCAAGATCGCCGCGGATGAAACCGCAAGCGCATTCGAGGTCAGCTTCGCGGCCGCGAAGGACGGCGCGCTCGCCATCAACGCCAAGGCCTTCGACGCGCTGCGCGCCAATGCGGACGCCAGTTTTGATTTCTTAAAAGCCGCGTTCGCCGTGAAGTCGCTCCCCGATCTCGTCACGCTGCAGACGGAGTTCGCCCGCAAGCAGGTTGAAACGATAACCGCCCAGACCAAGGATTTCGGCGCGCTGGCTCAGAAGGCGGTTGCCGACGCCGTCGAGCCGCTCAAGGAGCAGGCGGCGAGGTCGTTCAAGGTCGCTGTTTGACCTGATTCGTTTTTTGGCGGCGCGTTTCCTCCTACGCGCGACCAATAAGCGCCGTCCGCTTTTGCGGGCGGCGTTCTTTTGTTGCGGCTGGTGCAGGCGATCCGTTTATCTGAACGCAAACCTTGCGCGGGTTGGTCTTTGTCACTAGTTTCCCGGCCAAGCCAGTCGGCCGCCATAGCTCAGTTGGTTAGAGCGCTAGATTGTGGATCTAGAGGTCCCCCGTTCGAGCCGGGGTGGCGGTACCATCCATAAGGCGGTCGACACCGAAGCTTCTTCTTGAACTTAGCCTGGGTATTCGCGGGCTCAGGCGTCTTGACGACGATAAGGGATAAGGATAAGCTAATTTGGAACATGCTCAGTAGGATCAGACATGAGCTGCTCCGATTTCGGACGTTTTCCGCAGGTTTTATAGATGTTCTGACTAGGGCTGGAAGATTACGCCTTCGAGCGTTCTTGGGGCCGCCAACGCATCGCCTAAAGGAATTGTCGTAGAAACCCCGGATCCATCACACCCGTCGCCGGAAGCAAAGAGTTTTATGCAGGCCCTCGGACAGGCAAAAATCCCCTACGATCTGAAGGCGCGAACGTCGGACCCATCTGGGAGATTCCCAGCATCCGGGATTTTGATAACTGCGAGATCGTCATTCTAGCGGCTAAGTGGCAGAGCCTCCCCTCGCAACGCGGATGACCACGTCGCTGTGGGCGCTGGCCTCTGTTGCGTTATTTGACCTGCGCCCCAACGGCGGAATAGGCGGTCTCAAACGGAGGCTCCAGCCACGGGGGGCAGCATCCGGAAACGCAAAGGAGCGTGAGCAGGATGAGGAGAACGCAAATTGCTCGCCGATAGTCGGCCATCGCAACCCCGCTCGCCATCTGAAACTCGTGGCGCGAAACGCGAGCGACTATGCAACCATTTTGACGAAAATCAATCGGCCCTCGCAACGCGGATGATCACGTCGGTCGCCTGGCCTATTTACGTAAATAATTTGTTGACATTAGAACTACAAAGCACGACTGTCTTCCGACGCGATTGTGCGTCGAGGGAACAGCATGCTCTTTTCGGACGATCGGACTGCAAGAGAGGCACTGTTCAACACACTTGGCGAGGAGTTGGCGGCAGCATGGGTGCGATTCTATGCGATCGAGGTCAATAGCCGCCCCGGTGAACTCGAGTACGATCAGGCTCGCCGCCACCAAGAAACTGGAGGCCGCGGTCGCCGAGATCGTCGCTGCAGGTGGGGGACGGCCTGGGGACGACTGGCCCTTTTGAACTTTCTATGAATGCCCGCGGCCTTGCTCCAAAATTATCGCCGGATCCGCTGCGCTCTCGCACGGCGGTCCCTCACCTCCTCGCAACGCGGATGATCACGTCGCTGTGGCTCTCGCCCTGGACGAACCGGCGGCTCCTTCATCCTCCCGCTCGCGGGGGCGCCCTTCGATCTAGTCTCAGTTTTGCCTTGCAGAACGTGCAGGCACAGTCAGGGGCCGGGCGCGTATCCCCGCACGCTAAGCGCGAAAGCCCCGAAAGGGCGTTTCCGGCCCCATTCGACCTGGACGGCCGATAACCTCTTGCGGCACACGGTCTATGTCGGGCTGCGGGAAGACAAGCCGGCGGAAGAGGTTCGGCGAGAGCGCTAGCGAGTCGTGAGCCCCTCGTAGCGCGCCTTGCAGCGATCGTAGATGTCGGCGGACGCCGTCTTGGGGCAGTTCGTGAGAGCACTCAACAGGAAAAGAATCTTCGCATCCCCGTGCTTCGCCATCAGCCCCTCGACGTTGTATCGCCCGCGGCGCCCACAAGGCTGGCAAATGATCGTCAACATTGGCTCGCGAACGTCAGGCGTCTTTTGGCATCGGGCGAAGTTAGCGCGCCGATGAGAACGTCTCGCTTTGTCAGAACAACTGAAATGGACTCTTTCTGTGTTTGCGAAGCCATTTGGCACTGTTGTAAGCTTGGTACTTGGATTGATTGGCGTGATTCCAAGAGCGGTCGAAGGGCGTCAGCGACTGGGTGGGGATGTGAGGCCCGGAGCCGACGCTGCCATATGACGATGATGTACCCTGCTGGGCG
This sequence comes from uncultured Alphaproteobacteria bacterium, assembly GCA_963725195.1. GTDB lineage: Bacteria > Pseudomonadota > Alphaproteobacteria > Rhizobiales > Beijerinckiaceae > Roseiarcus. The sequence goes on from CAVRXX010000011.1 coordinate 73,963, forward strand.
AGAGCCACCGTGGGTAGAACGAGGGCGGTGCCGAGGCTGATCAGGGCAATGACCTTTAACATGGGGATACTCCTCTAAGCGGGATTGCTCCAGCCACTTAGGAAGCATTCGGCATGCGAACCATGCTCCATAGGTGTGCCGAAGCCTATACTTTCAGGTGAGTTCCCCGCCGAAGGCGGCCCGAAGCCGCCCTCTCGCTCCGCCGATCACAGTGCGCTCAACCCGCCAGCACCGGCGAGCGCAGGAGCGACGATCGCAGCAGCGTCGGCAGGTAGTCGTCGTGTCCGTCGAGCTCGACGAGATACTCGATCACGGCCCTCATGCCGCCAATCGTCGTCGGTGGCGTGTCCGTCAGTTCCTTGAGCGCGGCGTCTGCAGCTCGCCCCGCCTCTGTCTCCGCCGCAAAAACGCGCTCTTCGTCGAGATCGGCATTGAGAATCCCGTCGAAAATCGCGTCGAAGCGCGCCCAGGCGGCCTTGTGAGCCTCGATTAGGGCAAGGACCGGGTCCGGCTCCGCTGGCGCGTCTATCGCCGGAATGGCCGCCACAGCGGCCCCGGCGCCCGCGGTCAGGGCGCCGAGGAGCAGCCCGCGGCGGTTGGCGAGCGTGTTCATGTGTGCGCCTGACGCGGAATTCCTCTTGAACTTAGACGGGTCACTGCCGGCTCTAGGTCGCGAAGACTTCTTGAGCCGCGCCTGGTTCCAATGTCCTGGCGAGATTTGCTTGCTCCCGCTTAACGGTATGGGCAACGAAGAGCGGGTCCCGTTGGAGCAAGTTTAAAACATGGAATTGATCGAATGTCTCGTCGTCGGTGCGGGCGTCGTCGGGCTTGCCGTGGCGCGAGCGCTCGCCCGGGCCGGGCGGGAAGTGATCGTCGTCGAGCGCGAAAGCGGGATTGGCGCAGGCGTCAGTTCGCGCAACAGCGAAGTCATCCACGCCGGCATCTATTATCCGACGGGGCTTAACAAAACGCGGCTCTGCGTCGAGGGCAAAGCGATGCTGTACGCGTTTTGCCGAGAATTCGGCGTTCCGCACCGGCGATGCGGCAAGCTCCTGGTGGCGGTGAACGAAGGCGAGGTCGATAAACTTGCTGCGCTCAAAGCCCAGGCCGACGCCAACGGCGTTACCGATCTCATCTGGCTGAGCGGCAAGGAAGCGCGCGCGCTCGAACCTGCGCTAGTCGCAGAGCGGGCGCTGCTGTCGCCCTCGACCGGCATCATCGATGCCCATGCCTTCATGCTGGCGCTCAGGGGCGACGCCGAGGCCCATCGCGCGATGATCGCGCTCGAAACGCCTATCCTCGCAGGGCGCGCCGCGGAGACAGGACTTATCGTCGAAACAGGAGGCCATGCGCCCATGCGCATCGCGGCGTCGCTTGTCGTCAACGCCGCGGGTCTCGGCGCACAGGCGATCGCGCGCTCGATTGCCGGAATGCCCGCAGACAAGATTCCACCGTTGCATCTCGCCAAGGGCAACTATTTTTCTTTGAGCGGGCGCTCGCCCTTCTCGCGCCTCATCTATCCGATGCCGACGCCGGGCGGCCTCGGCGTGCATCTCACCCTCGATCTCGCCGGACAAGCCAAGTTTGGCCCTGATGTCGAGTGGGTGGACGCGATCGACTATGCCGTCGATCCTAAGCGAGCGGAGTCCTTCTACGCCGCGATCCGCACCTATTGGCCGCGGCCTGCCTGACGGCGCGTTGCAGCCGGGCTACGCCGGCGTGAGGCCAAAGATCGACGCGGCCTGGCGGCTCGACCACGGATTTCCTCATCCAGACCGAAAAGGATCACGGCGTCGCCGGATTGATCAACCTGTTCGGCATCGAGTTGCCGGGCTTGACTGCGAGCCTGGCAATTGCGGACTGGGTGGCGCACACCGTCCGAGCCTGAATCGAAAGACACGCAGTCGAAGGTTTCTCCCCTGCTTCATGGTGGCCTTTTTGCAAAGCCTTTCCTAACTTCGTTCAGCCGATCTTTAATGACGCCAGCTGGGGCTTGTCCGAATAGTGGTCTTCGAGAGACGATTCGCTGATCGCATAGCCGAAGCCCATCGCTACGAGCGTCGGAACACGTACCCCATCCGTGCGCGGTCAGTGACCGGCAGTACCATTCCGATCCTGTCGAGACTGAGGAAGAGGTTCTCGTTCAGCGTTTCTTCGCACACAACTCTTGACAATCGTAGTGCCCAAGGGGCACTGCCGTGCAAAACTATGGGGGAGCTATCTCGTGATGGCGGAGCTATCGCGTGACGGACGGGTACCGTTTTGGGCGCGCTCCGGCCAGACAGAGGTCCGGCGCCGGCGCAGGGGAGAGAATGCAGCCCTAGGCTCCTTGCATTCCCGAGCGAACATCTGTAATTCATCTCAGTTCTTCAGTGAAAAGTTCACTCGAGGGAAACGTTCATGCCTGGTGCTTCCGTAATGACAGTTGCCTCATTCCCGACCTCGGCCGGCGACGGCACTGACCCCGATGGTCAGCTGTTCATGGATTCCAATGGCGACCTTCTCGGCGCAACCGTCCATGGCGGGGCGAACGGCATCGGGACGACATACGAAATCACCAAGATTGCAGGCGGCTTCGCCACGACGCCGACCTTTCTGGCCGACATACCAACGGGCCTAAACACGCTGGTTGGCGTTCCGAACCTGAGCGCCGATGCGAATGGCGACCTCTTCGGCCTGGAGATCACAGGCGGCACGAATTCTCTCGGCGCGGTCGTCGAGTTCCCCGCTGGAGGCGGAAGCCAGATCACTTTGGCGACGACCTTCACACCCGGCGTCGGCGCTCGCACATCCGGGAGGGCGTGCTGCTTGTCGACTCCAGCGGCGATCTGTTTGGAACGACGCTGTCGGGCGGCGCCAATGGCTCCGGCACGGTGTTTGAAATCCAGAAAACAGGCACTAGCTACGCGACCACGCCAACCGTCCTTGCCAGCTTCGGCTCGGGCATCACTCCGTCCGGCTCGGGCAACCTGGTCGAAGACGCGGCCGGCGACCTTTTCGGCACGACCACCAGCTCGGTGTTCGAGGTTCAGAAGACCGGCGCCGGCTACGCCGCTCCGGTCCCTCTTCCCCGCAATCTCCTTCCCGGCCGGAACACAGATCGGCAGTCTAACCATCGACACCGAGGGCGACATCTTCGGGACAACGATTTCGGGCAGCGCGAACGGCGACGGCACGGTGTTTGAAATCGTAAAGACGCCCGGCTACGCCAACACCCCGACCACGTTGGCAAGCTTGCACCCTGCGGCGCCGACGGGGAACTCACTCTTAACCACCCAAAAACCCTGATCGTGGACACCAATGGCGACCTTTTCGGCACCACGGATCCGAGCTCCCAGAATTCCGTGGGCGTGGTTTTCGAGATCGTCAAAACAGGCGGCGCCTACAACCCCACGCCGACCATTGTCGTTAATTTCAACGAATCGGGGAGAGCGGCCTAGGCGCCAACCTGGTCGCCGACGCGAACGGCGACCTTTTCGGGACGACGCAGACGGGCGGCGTCAACGGCTCCGGCACCGTGTTTGAGATTACCAACAGCGGCTTTGTGGTCCCACCTGCGGTGACCGCCGGCGCGGCCGCAAGCTACGCGGCCGCAGCGGCGGCGGTTGCACTTGATCCGGGGCTGTCGGTCAGCGCCGGACTGACCCTGACGGGCGCCACAGTGAGCATCAGCGCCGGTCACGTTTCCGGCGATACGCTGGCCGTCGGCTCGCCCCAGGGCGGCATTACCAGCAGCTATAATGCGGGCACGGGCGTGTTGACGCTGACTGGCAACGCCAGTCCAGCCGTCTATCAGGCGGAGCTCGACTCGGTCACCTTCGCCTCCGCCAGCACCGCCAGTTCAAGCAGCCGCACGATCACGTGGTCGGTCACCGACGGTATCGCCACGTCCACTCCGGTGACCAGCAGCGTGGGGGTCTTCGCCAATAATTCTGACTTGGATATCAGTGTTGCAGAGCACAAGCGGCCAGTTGGCGTTGTGGCAGGCGAGCGGCGTGACGATCTCGGCGGCGGGCCTGCTCAACCCCAATCCCGGCCCCAGCTGGACCGAAATGGGTACCGGCGCCTTCTTTAGCGGCGACACATCGGATATCCTGTGGCAGAGCACTGACGGCACGGTCGCGGTGTGGCAAGAGCAGAACGCGCGCTTCGTGTCAGGCGACGTGGTCGCCGACCCTGGCCCAAGCTGGCAGATCGAGGGAACTGGCGACTTCAATGGGGACGGCAACGACCGACATCGTCTTGCAGAACACCAACGGCGACGTCGCCGTTTGGGAAATGAACGGCGCCGGCCAGATCAGCCAGGCCGCCGAGGTCGCTGACCCAGGCCCCACCTGGCAGGTCGTCGGCACTGGCGATTTCACCCGGACGGCAAGTCGGATATCCTGCTGCAGAGCGACAATGGCGAGCTGGCGATCTGGGATATGAATGGCGACCAGATCAGCACAGCCGGAGCCGGCCTGGTCACCAATCTCGGCGTGGTCGCCAATCCTGGCCCCACGTGGCACGCCGTCGGCACGGGGGACTTCTACGGCAACGGCAACACCGACATTCTGCTGCAGAACGACAATGGCGAGGTGGCGATCTGGGAGATGAATGGCGACCAGATCAGCCAAGCCAGCGTGGTCACCGATCTCGGCGCGACCGCCAATCCCGGCCCCACGTGGCACGTCGTCGGCACGGGCGATTTCAACAACGACGGCAAGACCGACATCGTGCTGCAGAGCAACACTGGCGCGGTCGCCGTCTGGGACATGAACGGCTCCACAGTCAGCCAGGCCGGCGTCCTCGCCAACCCCGGCCCGACATGGAGCGTCGTTGGTGACGGACGCCACATTGGTTAGTTCATAGCGCCTCAATCAGAAGGCACGCGGCGACGCCGACCGCGCCGGAGGAGTTCATATTCACCAACTCCGCGGCCGGAATGCATACGATCACTGGTGCGGGACATGATCGCACTGCCGCTCGCCCAGTTTGTCTCGTTTGCGGTGGCGCAACGGGACGATCGACCTCACTGAGGAAGCACCTGAATCGCTGGTCAAGAACGGCTGCGACGAGGCGGTGGGCGCGCGGCCGATGGCGCAGGCGATCCAGACCCAGATCAAGGCGCCGCTCGCCGAGGTGTTCTCCTGGCTAAGAGGCGGGGGTGTAGTCAAGGACGCGTCTTCGCGTTACCTTGATCGAGCAGCAATAGGCAGCCCGAGCCATTTGGCGCGGGCTGTTCGCATTCTCAGCCTCGCTGAGCCATGTTGATCCGGCGTTGGGTGCCCCGGGGTGATTCTGGCCCGGTTTAGCCAAGCCACACGTTGGCTCACCTAAAAAGACCAGAACAACGCATCGACTTTGTCCCTCTCTGGCAGGCGGCTGTTTAGCAGTTAAACGTAAAATCCCCGCAGAATCTGGCGCGTGCGCCCCACGCTTAAGCAGTCATTCCACCAACACGCCTAAATTGTGCATCCGATCGCGGGCGAAAAGATCGCCCGTTGGCAAGCGGTCTTTAGCGACCGCCGTCAATATGAGGTTGCGCCCGTGCTTCCAAATGTCGTTCTTTTTCAAGCCCAGGACGCACTCAATCAAAGCAGTCTGTGGGAAACGAACGGCACGGCAAGCGGGACGTTTGAATTGACGCCGGCGGGAGAAAATTCCTTGGGGCTTTCGCCCACCGACATAACGGTGCTCGGGGCCCAGGTTCTGTTCGCAGGGGTCGACTCGAGCGGCGACGTCGGGTTGTGGACGTCGGACGGCACGGCGGCCGGCACAGTGGAGTTGACGTCCATCACTGGAGCGAGTTCGGCCGGAGTCGCTCCGGCCGATCTCACCGTCTTTGGCAGCGATGCGCTGTTCAGCGGCATCAACTCGAGCGGCCAGACTGGACTCTGGATAACGAACGGGACGGCCGGCGGCACGTACGAGCTGAGCAGCATCACAGGAGCGGCGTCGACGGGGGTTCAGCCGAGCGATTTGACCGTCTTCAACGGCAAGGCGCTGTTCGCCGGCTCGGACACCGCGGGACATCTCGGCCTGTGGGTGACCAATGGCGCCGTTGCGGGAACACAGGAGCTGACCGGCGTCGCCGGAGCGTCGACGACCGGACTCGACCCGTCTGACATGGTCGCCTTCAACAATGAGATGCTGTTCAATGGCGTCGACGCCAACGGCCTTTCCGGTTTGTGGGCGACGGATGGCACTGTCGGCGGCACGCACGAACTCGTCCCCGGCGCGGGCGGCGTCTCGGACCCAGCCGGATTAAATCCGACCAACATCACGGTCCTTAATGGCGAAATTCTCTTCAGCGGCCTCGACGCCAGCGGCGATATGGGCTTGTGGGTGTCGGACGGGACCGGCGCCGGCACGCATGAGCTGACCGGCATAACCGGCGCCGACTCCTCGGGGCTCGCTCCGGGCGATCTGACGGTTTTGAACGGCGAGGTTCTGTTCCGCGGCCTCGATCAGTCGGGTCAGGCCGCGCTATGGATAACCGACGGAACCGTAGCCGGCACGCACGAGTTGACCGGCATAGCCGGATCGTCGACGACCGGCATCGGGCTGGACCCGTCGGGATTCGCCGTTTACGGCGGCGTCGCGCTGTTCAGCGGCTACGATTCCAGCGGCAACCTCGAATTGTGGCAGACGAACGGCGCCGCTGCGGGGACAACGGAAATAGGTCCCGTGTCCGGCAGCGAGTCGATGGGATTATCTCCGACTGATCTGACCGCGATCGGAATGGTGGGACCGGTGCTGACGGCCGGGGCTAACGTCAGCTACGTCACCGGAGCGGCGCCCGTGACGCTCGACGCGGCGCTTTCCGTAGCCGATGCGACGGCGGCCAGCCTTTCTGCGGCAACGGTCAGCATCAGCGCCGGCTTCGTTCTGGGCGACACGCTGAGCGTGGGCTCGCCCCAGACCGGCATTGTGAGCCAGTACAACGCCGCCACAGGCGTCCTGACTTTATCCGGCTCGGCGAGCCTTGCCGCCTATAAGACCGAACTCGACTCCATAACCTACGCCTCCGCCAACGCCACGACTTCGACCCGAACGATCACCTGGTCCGTCAATGACGGCGTCAACGCGTCCGCTCCAACAACCAGCCATGTGTCGGTCAGCCGCCTCCCTCCTGTGGTGACCGCGGGCGCGAGCGTCAGCTACCTCGCCGGAGCGACCCCTGTTGCGCTCGACGCCGGGCTCGCCCTGGCCGATGCGGCGGCAGTCAGCCTCTCCGCGGCCACGGTCAGCATCAGCGCCGGCTTCGTTCTGGGCGATACGCTGAGCGTGGGCTCGCCCCAGACCGGCATCGCGAGCCAGTACAACGCCGCCACAGGCGTGTTGACTTTGTCCGGCGCGGCAAGCCTCGCCGCCTATGAGACCGAACTCGACTCCATAACCTACGCCTCCGCCAACGCCACGACTTCGAGCCGAACGATCCTCTGGTCCGTCAACGACGGCGTCAACGCGTCCGCTCCAGTGACCAGCAGCGTCTCGGTCAGCAGGATCGTCCCCGTCGTGACTGCGGGCGCGAGCGTGAGCTACGTCGCCGGAGCGAGCCCTGTCGCGCTCGACGCCGGGCTAGCCGTCGCCGACGCGGCGGCGAACAACCTGTCCGCGGCCACAGTCAGCATCAGCGCCGGCTTCGTTCAGGGCGATACGCTGAGCGTCGGCTCGCCCCAGACCGGCATCGCCAGCCAGTACAACGCCGCCACAGGCGTGTTGACTTTGTCCGGCGCGGCGAGCCTAGCCGCCTATCAGACGGAACTCAACTCCATAACCTACGCCTCTCCCAACGCCACGCCTTCGAGCCGAACGATCACCTGGTCCGTCAACGACGGAGTCAACCCGTCCGCCTCAGCAACCAGCCAGGTCGGGTCCCCCCCCACGACCCCCAATAATTCTGAGCCGAATATCATGTTGCAGAGCACCAGCGGCCAGTTGGCGTTGTGGCAGGCGAACGGCGTGACGATCTCGGCCTCGGGCCTGCTCGGCCCGAACCCCGGCCCCAGTTGGTCCGAAATGGGGGCAGGCGATTTCTTTAGCGGCGACACTTCGGATATCCTGTGGCAGAACACGAACGGCGCGGTCGGGATCTGGCAAATGCAGAACGGCGCCTTCGTATCAAGCGACGTGGTCGCCAGTCCCGGACCCAGCTGGCGCATCGAGGGAACCGGCGACTTCAATGGTGACGGTAAGACCGACATCGTCTTGCAGAGCACCAACGGCGACGTCGCCGTTTGGGAGATGAACGGCGCCGGCCAGATCAGCCAAGCGGCCGAGGTCGCTAATCCGGGCCCCAGCTGGCAAGTCGTCGGCACGGGCGATTTCAACCAGGACGGCAAGGCGGATATCCTGCTGCAGAACAGCAATGGCCAGCTGGCGATCTGGGACATGAACGGCGACCAGATCAGCCAAGCCGGCGTGGTTAACGCAAACCCGGGACCCACTTGGCACGCCGTCGGCACTGGCGACTTCTACGGCGACGGCCAGACCGACATTCTGTTTCAGAACAACGATGGCACGGTTGCCGTCTGGGACATGAACGGCGACCAGATCAGCCAAGCCGGCGTGGTCGCCGATCCCGGCCCCGCGTGGCACGTCGTCGGCACGGGCGATTTCAACAACGACGGCAAGACCGACATCGTACTGCAGAACAACAATGGCGCGGTCGCCGTCTGGGACATGAACGGCTCCACAGTCAGCCAGGCCGGCGTCCTCGCCAATCCGGGCACGACATGGAACGTTGTTGGTGGCGGAAGCCACCTTGGTTAGTTCATAGCGTCTCATTCGGACGGCGCGCGGCGACGCCGGCCACGCCGGAGCAAGACTTTGCTTTGGCATGAGACGGCGGCGGGAAATTTGAGGCGGAATAGCCGCAACGGCACCCCTCCACACCGTCGCCCAGTGGTTCTGTTTGACCCGCGGCCGGTAGTGGCTACTTTTGAATCAGAGTTGAGGAGGGGTCGGGAGTAGCTTTGCGATCGTGCTGCACCCGGTCTGTGCAAGCACCGGGTAACCTTACAAATAATCGAACGTTCGCATCGTTCTCAAATAGTCATCGTCCGCCGCCTCGAAAATTTCAGCGTCCTCGTGGAAGCGCCAGCGACCGATGGAATCCTGTGGCGTCGGAGAGGTCATATGATCCACAAATTCCGACTCCAAATTGGAAATGCGTATTGTAATCGCCTTGGCGATGTCATCATCGTCGGGAACATTAAGAAAACGCAAGATCTTCGAGGTCGTGGTTCGCTGGTCGAGAATCAAGTCCTCATAGCGGATGATGAGCGCATGCTCTCTCCGCTTGTGGCGCTGGGCCAGGTTCAGAAACCCATAGCGGAAGTGACGGAACAAGTCCGCATCCGAATGGAGGTTTTCGGCTCCAAAACTGAGATAACCGCGACGCCGGTTGAAACTCTTTGCTGAACAAAAGATATCTCGCGGGTCACGTACGAGGATGATTTCTTTTGCCTTTGACCCGTAGAGGTCACGGGCGATGTCTGGCAGGAAGGAAGGAAGGCACTTCTCTGCGAAGTACTTCACATCGCCCTTTTTCTGAGCCTGCGCGATGCATTCGTAGAAAAGGTCGATCGCCGAGACGGCCGCCCGAAATATATGGCCTTTCGTCTCAGCGTTAAGCCGGCCGTACTGCGCTTTGGAACTCGATACATGCGACGCCTTCCGACAACAGCGCCTTGAGTTCGCCTAGAGCGCTACGAACCGCTGTCTGAGCGTATTTCGTCTCGAAAGGATAGGCGCCCGCGACGACAATATCAGGATGCATACTGAGGATTCGCATCAGGGCAGTCGAACCTGTCCGCCCCATGCACGTGAGGCAAATCGGCGCCAGAGAGCTTGAGATCGGCGTTTGAAGAGTGGGTTGCTGCTGACCAAGAATTTCGCCCACCAGAAACAACGTCTCGGTCGACTCAGGTGTGTTCGTCTGCGCTGCTAATACAATGAGTGAAAAGTTCTCGCCCAAACCATCGACCGGCAGAACGCCCTGGAATCCACAATTCTCTGATATGTCGCCTCCAGGGAACACCGCCACAACGTCGCTACGAGGAACGTTGACTTCGAGGAACGCCGTACCGTATCGAGTCCCGCCGTATCCGGAATGGATGCGGATAGTGTTAACGGTAGCGCCTCTGGCTGCGATCCAGCCGGCTACACGCAGACTGGACAGCCCATCCTCGGTGCAAAACTCAAGCACGTCCATCGAAAATCCGATCAGCCGTCCGAGCTCTTCGGAATTTGCAGTGAATTGAATCTTTTTCAACGCCTTAACCCGATATTTGCCTACTCGATGATTCGAAATTTTTACACAAAGAATTAAGTTTGTATATACGGATAAGTTGTGTAATTCGGCAGGTTGCAATGTGGGTTGTGGGCACGCCCGAACTGAGGACGGACGAGGCTGGGTGCCCGCGCTTCGCGCGACAACATCGCCCGCGCGCTCGGCGAGATCGAAACGCTCATGTCCCGCGTCGAATCGGGCGATGAAGCGGCCACGGAGCGGACTTCGCGTCCGAGGCAAGCTAAATGTGGCAGGTGAGGTCATGACCCCGCGGGACCGCATGAAAAACGACCAATTCATCGAGGCCAGAATCGACCGCTACATTTGCGTCGTATCGCGATCTCGACTGCCTCAGGAGCAACATCGAACGGTAGAGCCAAGCCAAGCCCTTCTTTGCATCGCTCGCCGGCAAGAAGCTAGTTTCATCCTCGGTTCTAGAGTCGAAGGGGGGTTAGGGCTTCGCGTCGGCTGGCTTCTGGCATCGGCTTCCATTCCAGGCTGCTGGCATCGACGCCCAGCTCTTTGACCTTATCGCGCGCTTCCATGTCCAACGCATGGCGCTCAAACTGGGCCAAGCGTTCGGTTAGCGCCGCGACCTGGGCCTGCAACTCTGCGGCCTGCGATCTGGCCTGGTCGAGCTCAGTACGCGCCTGCTCGGCTTCGGCCCGCGCGCTGGCGGCCTCGAGCATGTCCCACGTCGCCGCGCTCTCGGCGTCAAGCTGCATCGGGTCCGACTTGGCGCCGTCGAAGATGTTCATCGCCGTCGTGTGATCAGCGATACGCCCTTTCCGCTCGAAGGGCTGACCTGTGGCCTTGCGGAAGACGGCGACGTAGTCAGCCCAGCTCCCATCGTGCGGTTTGGCCACGAAGGATTCTAGGAGATCGACCGAGACGCCGCGTCGGAATGCCCAGACCGTTAGGGCGTGCCCCGCGTCGGGGTAGAACCTCCAGCAATCGACCGGGTAGCGGTGAAAAGCGTAGTTGCTGGGCGCATTGACATATAGGAGCCCCCCAGGCTTCAGGACCCTCATCAGGTCCAAGAAAGTTTCCCAGAAGCAGGCGTCATGCTCGAAGGCCGAGCTGGTGACTGCAACGTCCACGCTGTCATCTGCGATCGGGAATGGCGCCCCCGGCGTGACAACGAGGTCGACGCCGTTCCCGGGCGCCATGTCCATGCCGACATACCGCGCCCCTGCCGGGCAGTGATCCCTGAGCGAGCCATTCACGTTCTGGCTGCCGAGTTCGACGACTTCGGCGAATTCGGGCCGCCAGTAAAGCTCGAAAAACAGGCGGCCGTGTTCGTATGCTGTCGGATGCATTCCTGCCTCGAGCGATTAAAGGAGCAGGGTTCTTCCCTAAAGCGCGTAGGAATGCAATCCGGGATCCAGCGCCGCCAGTGGGTCCGGCGCCAAGTCCGGGTAACGTATCCTCGAAGAACCCTCGATGAACACGATGTGATCGTCCAAGAGCGCGTGGCGCGCGATGCCGTCTCCTCTCTTGCCGGACGGGCGCGCGACATGGACAAGCTGAGAGATTGGGGTCACAAGGGCCTCACCTATGCGTCTTTCGGTCCAAGACAACCCCAACGGCCGGGCTCGTCGCCTTTGTGACGGGCGCAAATCCCCATGAGGCGCCATGTCCGCTGATGCTGCCCTCGAATGGCGGTCCAACCTCGCCGGCGACACGCTGTCAGGTATTCAGGCCGGCACGATGGCAACGCGCTACAAGGGTGCTGACTTCCTCAAGAGCCCCTTCGACATGGCGCTGTATTGGCAACTTGTGGAGCGCCTGCGTCCGGGAGCCGTCATCGAGGTCGGCACCCACCAAGGCGGTAGCGCCCTATGGTTCGCCGACATGATGGGCGTATTCGGCCTGTCGCCCCGCGTGGTCTCCATCGACATCGCCGCCAACGTCGGTTTCGTCGACAGCCGCATCCAATTCATCACCGGCGACGCGCTGCACCTCGGTGACGTAATGCAGGCAGCCGTATTGGAACGACTGCCACGGCCATGGCTCGTTGTCGAAGACAGCGCGCACTTCTACGAAACCACCCATGCGGTGCTTAACTTTTTCCACCCACACTTGGCGTCAGGCGACTACATCGTCGTAGAGGACGGGGTCGTGAAATTCCTGCCCGAGCCGCACTATCGAACCTACCAAGATGGCCCCAATCGCGCCCTTGAGGACTTCCTTGCCGCAAACCCAGACGCCTACGAGATCGACCGGGGCCTTTGCGACTTCTACGGCACCAACGTTACCTACAACCCTAACGGATGGCTGCGCCGACGTTAGGCCGGTGTCGCGTACTCGTCGCGCGATGTGAGCGTGCTACACGAGGGGCCGACCGCGACCGGCCGCCTATCCCTGGTTGCATTCCTACGCGCGTTGGGGAACCTGTTCCCTGAATCGCCGGAGCCAAGGCCGAAGTCGGAGAGTAATATTGAAAACGGTGCAAAGATTTGCTGCCAATCTCCGTTCTCATTTCGACCAACGGCACCTTGCTGACCGCGTCGGACTTGATCAATACGATCCGCCGCCCCTGTCCGGCCTCCAGGCCATGATCACGCCGCAGGAATGCGCGGCTCTGTCTTGCTTTGCGGAGCGATCGTGGTCAAACGGCGCGGCCAACGACGAACTCATCATCGATGCCGGTTGCTTTATCGGCGCGTCCACGGTTGCGCTAGCCCAAGGTCTTGAACGATCCCCTCTCACGGAGAGAGATCGCGAGGGGCGCATTGTTTCTTATGATCTTTTCTTTGCATCACCCGCGATCATCGAAAAAGCCTTGCCGAATGCGGGCATTCCGGTTGGTGGTAGCTTCGAGTCGCTATTCCGCGAAAATATTCGGCCATACGCCCGCTATATTAACGTCAAGCCCGGAGACATTCGGAAAGCGACGCAATTGTCGCGCCCGATTACTGTCCTCTTCGTCGACATCCTGTGGTCGACCGAAGCCGTGGTGCATTTCGCGAAAACGTTCTATCCGATGCTCGACCGCCGACGCTCGGTCTTGATCCACCAGGACTTCGTCTATCCATATTTGCCATGGCTCATCTTGAGTATGGGGATGCTTGCAGATAGACTTTCTGTCGCCCGAATATTCCATATTCTTCCGTGGTATTTAACGTCGAGCGACCAATTCGATCGGAGCACATCGACGATCCTAGGAACCTATCACTAAGCGCCGGCGAAGCGATCTTCGACAACTTTATTGACCAACTCGACGGTTGGGGTAAGGGCGCCCTAGCGATTAGCAAGTCGCTCTTCTTCGGATCTCGCGGCCAGCTCGATCGTGCGAGAGAACTTGTCAACGAAGTATGGGCGAAATTCTCACATGTCCCCTTGGTGGTGCAATATCAGCCAACGATCGAGCCCCTTCTTAAGAGGGCCGAAGCCGAAGGAACACCCTTCGCCCCCGAACAGATTGTCGAACAGATTGCGGGTCCCAAATAGAGACGGCGGCGAACAGTAGGCGGGGTTGTCCAGGTCTTGATCGACGGGAAATTAAATGGGGATCGGGCGGTGCGACGACACTCTCAGCAGGTCTCGCCATGTTTGAACGATGAGGCGCGCGGAAAGAGTTCGCCAGGATGCCACTCGCTCGGTTAGGACGGCAGGCCGAATATCTCTTCAATCGCACCGGATCCGGACCTCCCTCACCCTCCACCGGAGCGGTGCCCGTCCTGACGCTCTCGGCAAACTTCTAAGCGCTACGACAAGACCTCCCGACTTCCTAGATCTTGCGGGGAGACGACTGCGTCGGGCGCAAAGTTGATGCGTTCGCGCTCGAATACGATCGGCTTCTCTCGCACCTGACCGTAAACCGCGATCACGTACTCCCCGACAAGACCGAGGAAGAACAATTGCACCCCGCCAAAGAAAAACAGGGCGACGATTAGCGTCATGATTCCGGGCTCCGCCAACCGTCCGTTGAGGACAAGGCCCAGAAAGAGATTTACGAATGCGTAAGCGATACTGAGGAACGACAGGAAAAATCCGACCGCAAGCCCAATCCTAATTGGAGCCGATGTGAACGATGTGAATCCGTTCATACCCTGGTCGACGAGAGCAAGCATGCGATTTTTCGAGCGGCCTTTCTTCCTGGCTCGCCAAGTGTAAGGAACGCCGATTGCCCGTCCGCCGCATTCGAAGGTCATCATCCGCATGAATGGATAGGAATCATGCACTTTACGCATGTTCTCGATGACGCGCTTGTCGACCAATTGAAAGTCGCCGACCCCGGGTGGGATCTCCATTTCCGAAAAACGGGTCAGGAGCCGATAATAGGCTTGGCGGAATGTCCGCATCATCCGGCCTTCCTTCCGGGTCGCTCTGATCCCGTATACAATCTCATAACCCTGCTCCCCAGCGCGACGAAGTGCGGCAAGAGCTCCGGGGGATCTTGGGCGTCGGCCGGCAGAAACATCAACACAGCGTCGCCGGAAGCCGCCATAGCGCCGTTGAAGGTATTACGAAGCGGTCCGAAGTTGCAGGTGTTCACGATCACCTTCACGCAGGGGTCCCGCATTGCGATGTCGCGCAATATAGCGAGCGTTTGGTCGCTCGACGCATTGTCGCAAAATATGTGCTCGCGCCGATAATTGGCGAGATCCCGCTCGAATAGGCCCACGACGGCCTCGTAGCAATCGCGAACGTTGAGCTCTTCGTCATAGACGGGCGTGATAATCGAAATCGTTTTCATCGGGTCCTCCGGAAGACAATGCGGTCGTTGATGACAAAGGCAAGTCCGACCGTCGCAGGCAAGGCTAAGGCCTGGCCGATGAATGGGTTGAGCCCAACCGCGACACCGAGGTCCACGAGTGCGATATTGATCGCGGCTACGAAACCGTAGCAGAGGACAAAGGGGACCAGCCGGGACAGCTTCGCGTTGCTGAAGACAAGGCGACCCGTCGTGAGGAAATTGAAGAGTGTGCCCCCAGCGGTCGCGAGGACAATCGCCGCTCGGTGCGATTGGGAGATGGCGTAGATCACCGCGAACAGGCCGTAACCGAAAGCGGTGTTTACGAAGCCGATCGCCACGAACCGGATCAAGAGATCCCTACGCTCCGCATCAATAATCTTGGAAAGGTGGAAGTCAAAGGCGGCGGCCACACGAGATTTGAACCCGGGCCATATCCGATTACCCCCTCGCCCAGCGAAGTGGCGCGGGTCATCAATGCTCATAGCGCCATCGGCTGCTTGCTGTATCCGCGGGTTGCCACTAGGCGATCCAGCACGTTAAGGACAATTTCGAGCGACGTCCGGCGAGGCGCATAGCCGAAACTCTCGGCGATACGGTAGCGAGAGGCATAGACCGACTTGCGGCCTGTTGGGCTTTCGGGGCTGAGCGCCGCATTCTCCACGACGACCCCAAAACGCTCCTGCACGGCCGAAAGCAGGGCCGATTTGCTCACCGGCTCCGCAGAATAAAGGTCCGCAGCGATGTTAGGGGCCCCGGCCGCCGTCCAACAATAGATCAGGTCCCAAAGCTCTTCTACGCCGGCATAATCGCGGATCATGTCGGCCGTAGAGGTCAGGAAGGGGAGGTCATCGACCACGGAGCGGGCAAGCTGGGCGAGGAAGAAATGTCCGTTGCGCGAGATCGCCTCGTCCGCATAGGAGAATACCCGCAGGTCGAGAATGGCGCGATCGCCGGCATGGCGGTGACGCGCCTCGGCCCACAGTTTGGCGATTGTGTAGGGCGGAACCGAACCGAGCCGGTTCACGGGCAGTCGCAACTCGGTATTTTCGTCGACAGCGGATCCGAATGCGCCGTAGACGGCCCCGCTCGAGAGGAATACGTACTGGGTGCGCGGCCCCATCGTAGTAAGCACGCGCCTATCCCAGAAGTCGCTGACGTCCAGAATGGAAGCTCTTAGCGCCTGGACCTGAACCGGATCACCGGCGCCGATGGCGTTGACCACGAGTCCATACGAACTCGCGTCAAACCCATCGAGAGCGCACAGATCGACGGTTCGCGGCCAGGACTCCTCGCCCAGCCGCGTAAGATCGCGGGCGAACAACGCCAGCGGTCGATCGGTGGAGCGGGCTACTTTCCGGGCTAAGCTACGGCCAATATAGCCTGTGGCGCCCAGGATGGCGATCACTATGCCGCCTTCATCGCTGTTCCGGCCGCGGGTAGTCGACGTACCGGTTGCCCGAAGAGTACTCGCTACTCGACAGGTACGGAAACTGATCGTTGATGGGACGTCCCATCTCGAGCTTCGGCTCGATCAAAGTGTCTTCGCTCAGCACGACCTCGATCACGATCGGCCCGCCCTTCTGAAGGAGCTCCGGCGTGATTTGCTCGAGGCGCTCAATCTTCGCGTAATGGACCCCGTAAGCCTTCGCAATACCGCCGAAGTCTGGCGTGCTGTAGCCGTCGCGAGACGCTTGGTAGCGGCTGCCCAAATAGCTGTCCTGGAACTGTTTGATGATCCCGTAGCTCGAATTGTTCATCACCACGATGGCCACGTCGAGATTATGGTGCCTGAGGGTCTGCAGCTCTTGGATGTTGAGTTGGAAGCCGCCATCGCCATTGTAGGATATCACCTGACGATGCGGCGCCGCGAGCTTGGCGCCGATGGCGGCGGGCAGCGCGTAGCCCATGGGAGAGTTTCCGCCAGCGGTGAACAGAAGGTGCTCCTTGACCCTGAAGGCCTGGTGAAGCCAACAGACTGCCGCGCCGGTGTCGCCGACAACGATAGCGTCGTGATCGATGACCTCGTTGAGCCGGCGGACCACATCGTAAGGCGACAGTGTGTTGACCCGAATAGCCGAGGAGCTGGTCTCGCGGCCGTAATATCGCGCCTTCATTTCCTGGACGTAGCCGACCCATTCGTGGCTCAATTTTGGAGCCGAGATGTCCGGAAGGACCGCACATAGCTGGCGAAAGTCTAGATGGCTCGTTCGATAGCCGTCATTGCGGTATTTCCGCAACTCCTCCGCATCGACATCGACGACATGGACCGTCGCCCCCGAAGCGAAGTTCTTCGCATTCCCTGAGCGCTGGCGATTGTCCAGCCGACTGCCGAGCACGACAACAGTATCCGCGTTCTGGAGGGCGAAATTTGCGCCGCGGTTGCCGTAAACGCCGATCTGACCGAGAAAGCCGGGGTGGTTGTGATTGAAATAGGTGAGGCCCGCCCAGCTCGACACAAATGGCAGTCCGTCCGCTCGAGCCAAGCGGCAATCTCCGCCTCAACGCCCGCAAGCCCAATTCCCGCTCCCCAAAGCAAGATCGGACGGCGCGCAGCCGCGAGCGTGTCCGACAGCCCGTGCGCGACCGCATCGGTCTGTTCGCCCTCTTGCGGACTTGGGATCGGCAGCACGATCGCGTCGCCGAGCTCGATCTGCTGGATGTCCATGGGAACGTCGATGAGCACCGGCCCCCGGCGTCCGGTAGTCGCGATCGCATAGGCCTTCGCGAGTTCGTGTCGAAGCGTTGCGGCGCTCGTCACCGTTGCGGCGTATTTCGTGATCGGACCCACCATCTCAACAATTTTGGTTTCCTGAAATCCAGACTGGCGCACCTTCGCGCCATGAAAGGCGCTGCTCTCGCGTTGATTGACCTGCCCAGTAATGTGGAGCGTCGGAATAGAATCGAAGTACGAGCAAGCAATCCCCGTAATGAGATTCGTCGCCCCAGGCCCCGAAGTCGCCATTGTGTCGCCGACCGTGCGATCGACTCGCCAGAGCGCGTCCGCGGCCATAGCGGCCGACTGCTCATGTTGAAAGCAGGTATAGGAAAGAGAAGGGTGGCGGGCCACTGCATCGATCATGAATGCGCAGGCGCCTCCGGTGAGAACGAAAACCCGGTTGCTCCCCACCTGCGCCAGAAACTCGGCGATGTACTCGGCTCCAGTCATTCCTCACCCATCATTTATCCCGCCGACCGGCAGAAATCGTGGATGGTGTCCAGGACATACCCGATTCCATCGAGGCTGATCCCAGGGAAAACGCCAATCCAGAAGGTCTGGCGCATGATCCGATCGCTGTTCACGAGAGAACCATGAACCCGATAGTTCTGGCCCTTCATGTATGGCTGGCGGGTCAGGTTGCCGCCAAACAGGAGCCTGGTCCCAATCTTGCGCTCGCTCAGGCGCCGCACGATCTGATCACGGCTGAAGGGAGCCCCTTCGCGGACAGTCAAAAGGAAACCAAACCAGGACGGTTCACTGTTTGGGGTCGCCTCCGGAAGGACAAAGAATTCTTCCAGATCGCTCAGACCCTCCTTGAGAAGTGCGAAGTTCCTCCGGCGGGTCGCCACGAAGTCGTCGAGATGAGCGAGCTGCGAGAACTCCGACAGCGGCCTGCATGTCGGTGATCTTCAGATTGAAACCCATATGGGAGTAGATGTATTTGTGGTCGTAGCCGTAGGGCAAATCGCCCAACTTCCAGTCGAAGCGACGCTTGCAGGTGTTGTCCTTCCCCGGATCGCAATAGCAATCGCGACCCCAGTCGCGAAACGTCTCCATTGCCCGCCGCAGGGCGGGATTGTCAGTGAAGGCCGCCCCGCCCTCGCCCATCGTGATGTGGTGGGCCGGATAGAAGCTCAACGAGTCGATATTGACCGCGCTACGAACGTAGCAGAGCGCAAAGGTAGCAGCCGGATAGCTCCGTTTTGCTGAAGATTTAGCGCATCATGTTGTCGATAAGGTCGAGGCGACAGTTCTCTTTTCGAACCACAATGACGTATACCTTCAGTTATCGATCAGGACGTACGGAATGAGCCGCTCGCGATATTGGTTCTTGTCGTTCTTCGTTCTGCCAATGCTTTTTCTGTCTCCGTCCTTGCTCGGGGTGATACGGACAAGTGGCGTATATCTTTATAGCGGCCTCGTTTATGGGACCGGGAATCGGCTGCTCTCCGGTGAACCCACGATTGACCCTAGCTATGGTTTTTACTCGGAGGCGCTCGGAGTTAGGGCCGCGAAGGATCTGTTTTCTGGCACGCTGCCACTATGGAATCATTACGAGGGGTTCGGGGCCCCGCTGTTAGGCGAGATGAACGCTGCTGCCTTCTTCCCGCCGACGTGGCTGCAGATCTTACCGCATGGGCAGGTTCTCGAGCTCGCCGTTCTGCAATTGCTAGCGGGAGTTGGGACCTTCTTGTTTCTTCGCAAGCTCGGAGTCGAACGATGCGCAGCGTTGACAGGCGGGCTCCTGTTTCAACTGAACGGTGTTTTTGCGTGGCTTCGACACTCGACCTACAATCCGGTCGCGTTTCTGCCGTGGCTTTTTCTCGTCATCGAAGCTCTCTACGTTTCGGCTGCGTTCAACGATCCGTTTAAGCGGCGGTTTCGTTGGCTTGCGCTGGGCGGCGTTGCATCTGCTTTGGCCGTCTATGCGGGCTTTCCCGAAGAAGTCTACCTTTACGCCCTCCTTCTCTTCCTGTGGACCAGCCTGCGTTTCTTCGGGCTAAGGGGTATGACGCGATGGATCTACTTAGCGGATCTCGGACTTGTCTCTCTACTCGGACTGCTCCTCAGCCTTCCCGCCCTCCTGGCTTTTGGCGGCTTTTTGCCCGAAGCAGCGCTGGGCGGTCACAGCGACAACGGATTTTACGGAATCTTCCTGCCTCCAGCGGCTGTTCTGCAATACCTTCTTCCCTATATTTACGGCACGATTTTTTCAGTCGCGAGCCCAACTTTACAACGTTCGATTTGGGCGAATACTGGCGGATACATTGGTGTGATGCCCATAGTCCTGGCTGCGGTCGCGCTCCAGTTGCCGGAGCGGCGGGCGCTCAAGATCGTCCTGTCCCTATGGATCGTCGTCGCTGTCGCCGTGAGCCACGGCGTGCCCGGCATCTATCAGACATTCATGCATTTGCCATTAATGAAGATCGTCGCGACCTATCGTTACCTCAACACCAGCTGGATTTTCTGCTTCGTAATCCTGGCCGGCCTCAGCCTGGACGAGTTGACACGAGAGGATCAGGCGACAATCCGGCGTGTATTGCTCGTCGGAATCGCTTGCGGATGCGGGGCGATCGCCGGATCAGTGGTATTTGCATGGCCTGTGCTGACCCGAGCGGTATTGGAGTTCCATCATGTCCGAAGCTTTGTGACTTTCAGCCTCCTGGTCCTTGCTTGCATGCTGGTCGCGCTCCTAGCCGTCACCCGCATCGGGAACGCGAAGACCGTCGTCAGGGTATTGGCAGCTCTGACGGTTTCCGAGGCGGCACTCTATTTTTCGATCCCCTATCTTTCGTATCCAAGAGGAGGTGAGATTGATTCCGGTCTTGTGGATTTCCTGCGGAACGGCGCTGGTTTTCAACGAGTGGTAGGAACAGATGGAGCTCAACTCGCTCCCAATTATGGCTCCTATTTTGGAATCTCGCAGCTCAACTGGAACGATGTTCCGGTTCCTCGTCAAGCGGTTCAATATGTTCAACAGCGCCTGGATCCATATGGAATGGTTTGGGGAATACTTTACTTACCGGAATCCCCCTTCCTGACCGGAAAGCAACTGAACGAGCGCAAAGTCCTTTTTGCGCAACGGCTCGACGATTATGCTCGGGTTGGGGTCAAATATGTTCTTTCGAACGATGATCCCAGTGCATATCCCGCAATCTTAGTCGGGTCGGACAGGCGGCTTCCGGTCGCCCTGGAGGCTGGCCAAAAGGTCGAAATCGCCCTGCCCTTTCCCAGTAAGGACAGGGACGACATCGCCGGGCTTTCCGCGCTCATCGGAACATGGGGTGGAAAATCCAACGGTCGCCTGCGGGTCGAATTGTGCCGATCTGACGACTGTGCAAGTGGGTCGATCGATCTCGCCTCCGCGCGGGACAATTCGCCGGTGGCCGTGAGGTTCGATCGCGCGCTCGCGGTGCAACCCGGCGACAACCTGCGCATCGTCCTGCAGAAGGTTGACGGCGATCAACCGGTCGGCGTGTGGACGGGACCCGTCGGCGCAGGACAGCCGGACTTCAGGATTTTCTGAGAGCCCGCCGTCGACCCGTCCAGCGTCTTCTCCGATTCTCCAGTTTCTCGGCGCGAACGCCGGCAGGGCCCGGCTCGTATATCGGGGAAAGAACACCAATGTCTTCGAGCTGTCGGGCGTGCGTCCCTATTTCGACGCGGCTGAATGCAAGGTGACGCCGGTGACGCGGGATGAGGCCAGAGCCGAATGTCCTCGCGCCGCCAATCTCGTGCGGTTGGAGGTGGCGATGCCGGGCTGGAGGGCCTTTGTGGGCAATGAGGAGGTCGGCATCCGGAAGGTCGACGACATCTTCCAGGAAATCAATTTGCCCGAAGGCGTTTCGACCGTGCGCTTCGTCTATGCTCCGACCGGCGTGCGACCGGCCGTTTGGATCTCGACTGGGACTTTACTCGCGATCTTCGCCGGTCTCGTATGGTGCTCCTTTCCGTGGCGGAGCTATCGTCCTGGCTCCAGCGCGAATGATGCCTTCGAGGTCGATGGCCATTCACTTGGAGGGAGCGGTTCCTAACGGGATAGCTCAGGTCGCGTGCGATCTCCTTGATCGACCGACTTGCCTGAATGAGGTGCTCACGCGTACCCGAGCGATCGTCCCCACAACTGGCGCGCCCCCACCGACCCCTTCATGCCAAGGCAGGCATTCTTGCCGCCAGCGCGTCAGAGACGAGCGGTCGAACGGCGTGAAAAGCTCTCGCCATATGAAACACAGGTGTTCGGGTTATTTGATCCCGCGATTTGATTCTATGGGGACATAGAGCGCAATGGCGTTGATCAACAACATTGAAATGAATACCAATACGCTGCCGACCATGAGAAACAAACCGAAAATCGCCTGATGATTGGACTCGATCAGAATTTTATCGAATGAACCATGTTCGAAGAACGCCACTATAAAACGGATCAAAAACACCGATCCGACCGCGAACACGGCAGCCATTGTGACGGTCGTTCGCGTGTAGGAAAATATCGACAACCAGCGCTCGCGCGTTCGTCCTACTCCATCGTAGAGGGTTTGAGCGATCGCGCCGATCAGAACTAGCTGTAACCCGAGTAGGCTCGCCAGCAGCGAGAATAGCATCGAGTTCACGTCAAGCGTCAAACCGGCGATGGTGATCCTGCCAAAGAAGAGACCGCAAAGCGGCACCAGGCCGAGTAACAACAATATCGCTCCCGGCGCCATGAGGAAAAAGTCCGCGCCGAAGACAAACATGGCTTTCAAATTTATCCAGCCGGCCTTCCAGGGCGTAAACCAGCCGCCCCGAACGAGATGACTGACCCGGCCGTCGGCGTCCTTCAGGAAACTGACGGGCACCTCATCGGTGCGGAGCCCAAGGTGCACAGACTTCAAAACCATTTCGGATGCGTATTCCCACGACTGCGAGGTCATCCTGATGCGCTTGAATTCATCGAGCGTGATGCCACGCATCCCGCAATGGATGTCCGAGAATTTAGTGCCGTACATGACGTTTAGAATCCAAGTCGTCAGCGGCGTCCCAAAATAGCGATGAAGCGGCGGCATCGCGCCCTCCTCGATCGAACCCTTGAACCGGGATCCCATGACAAACTCGGAGCCGGCGAGAAATTTCTCCACGAACGGACGGAGCTTGCGGAAATCATAGGTGCAGTCGGCGTCCCCCATCACAATGTATTTGCCGCGAATGTAGGGGATCGCATCGATATAGGCTCGGCCGAGACCGCGTTTAGGCGCCTTCAAGACCCGCGCGCCGCCTGCGACTGCAATTTCGGCGGTGCGATCCGAGGAACCATCGACGATGATAATTTCAGCGCTGATCCCGGTTGCCGCGATGCCCTGTTTGCACCACGCAACAAACTCGCCGATCGTGATCTCCTCGTTAAGCGCCGGCACCACGATCGAAAATTCCGGATCGCGTACATCGTTCTCGGGCACAAGCATTGTTAGCTCGGGATTTGTCAGGCTCGCGGCATTGAGGGCGGCCGACTCCCGACCAGCGACTTGGCTTGCAGCGCTCATGAAAATTTTCTCAATTATCCAATCGCTAGATTGAGATCACAACATCTAGCCCAAGGCACGCTACTGCCCAAGCGGAGGTCGCACGTCAAGGAAAGATGGAAGGGGCCTTCCCGACGCGGATGCGCCAGACCGACTGGATGGTGGCTGCACATCCAGCGAAAGTCGAGATTGTTGAGGCGACCCTTGCGTGTTAGGTGAGCCCATGAACTTGCGATGGGTGGCAAAGAAGCTGTTGCCGAAATCCGCCGCCAACGTTTTGCGGCGGACACTGCCGGAGGCGATCTACTATCCTGGCTACGGCGGAACCACCCTCTCAACAAAGAAGGCGGACTCGCTTGCGAGCCTTGTAAACGACGTTCTATCCAAGCGTCTTGCCGGTGATCTGATCGAGTGTGGGGTGTACCGCGGCGGCTCGCTAGCTGCGATCGCCAAAGCGGCCAAGGCGATAGCGCCAGAGAAACGGGTGTTCGGCGCAGACACCTTCGAGGGGCACCCATTTGACGGGCCAGAGGACATGCCGGCTAACCACCAGCTCGTGCACCACAAGGGACTATTCGCCGGCAACAGCTACGACAACGTTGCCGCAATGCTTCGTGATCGGGGACTGACGAACGCGATCTTGCTGAAGGGCTTAGTCGGCGACACACTCCCCACGCTCGGCGAGCCGCGGTTCTGCTTCGCTCATCTCGACCTTGACCTGTACCTAAGCACGCGACAGGCGCTTGCATTTATCGCGCCCCGGTTGGTGTCTGGCGGGGCGATCGTGTTCGACGACTTCGGCGGCTATGAAACCCCTGGCGTCGAGAAGGCTGTCCATGAGGTGCTTGCCGGTGCAAGGATCGTCCGCACCATAGACTCCGCGGATGGCAGTCAAGGCTATTGGGTGAAGCCGTGACGTCGACGGCGAAGCCGAACGCTCAGTTCAACCTCGCCCCGCCGGATTCACTCGTTGCAAGAACGGCGGAGCGAAGCCGCCGCTACATGTTCGATGTGTTCATGCGGGCCTTTAAACCCGGTCCGCACGAAACGGTCCTAGACGTCGGTGTCACATCCGACCAGACTTACGAAGCCTCGAACTATTTCGAGAACCTCTACCCCCTCAAGGACAAGGTGACGGCCGCGGGGCTCGACGATGCGTCTTTCCTGGAAAGCCGATATCCGGGGATGAGGTTTGTCAAGTGCGACGCGCTTGAAATGCCGTTCGCGGACCAGAGCTTTGATCTTCTTCACTCCTCCGCCGTGATCGAGCATGTCGGCTCGCGCGCCAACCAGGCAATGATGATCGGCGAGTGTATTCGAGTGGCGAGACGCGGGATCTGCCTCACGACCCCGAACCGCTGGTTTCCTATCGAGGTCCACACCCAACTGCCGTTGCTGCACTGGCTTCCGCCGGTCTGGCATCGACAGCTCTTCCGCAATCTTGGCTACGGTTTCTTCGCCGAGGAGAGCAACCTCAATCTCTTGTCCGCTCGCGATATGCGACAAATCGCCGCCCAATTTCCTGGATGGACTTTCCACATCGAGCACATAAGGCTCTTGGGACTCATATCTAACCTTATGCTGTTTGGCTTCCGCGATGCATGGCAGGTTACGGCCTGACGATGCTGTCGCGATTTCGGTTACTCCGATATGGCCTCATCGGTGCCGTTGCGGCTGGTGTTTATTTCTCGGTGGCGCTCCTATTTTCCGAAGTGCTTGTCGCGCCACACCCGGTCGCCATTGGAGCAGCTTTCATCGCCAGCGGCGTCGTGGCTTATTTCGGCCACTACTTCGTGACGTTCCCAATCGGACGGGGCCACATGTTCACCGCCCCGCGATTTCTCGTTCAGGCTGCGGTTGCCTACCTCGCGTCGGTCGGCCTCGTCGCGATACTCCAGGCGGATCTGGGCTGGCTCCGCTGGCAAGCTCTTGCCGCCACGGTCGCGCTAGTCCCCGCGGTGAACTACCTCGTCTATGCGCTATGGGTGTTTCGGCCAGGCCGGCGGCAAGCCATTGCGGCCCGAGGGTCGCATTCGGATGAGCGCCGACGGCCTTGGAGATCCCTCATTTTCCGTCGCAGAGGTGTGTAGTGTCTACCGCAGTGCCTTCAGCACACGAAGAATGAATAGAGGATGTAATACCCGATCTCGATGATCGGAACCGATCATCGAGATCGGCAAAGCGCGAATGCGCGCCCGCGCCGTTGCGCGGAATCCGACGAGCGCAACGAGTCGCGCTCATCGGGCTTTGGTATAATTGATTGCCTCGGCGCGGTTTAATCAAAAGCTCTGGCCGCAATCATCACACTAGGCCAGCCAGACCTACGACTTCCAGTTGTCACGAATATCGTTCAAGAAAATTTCCAATCCTGGAAGCGGACGCCGGACAAGCGCGTTCTGAAACGCCCGGGCCACGTCAAGGTTTTTCTCCGCGACGTTCCTGCAAATCTCGGCCTTGATCGGCTGTCGCGATAAAATGAACTGGCAGTCCGAAAACTCGAAGCCATGGTTGTCATAGACGTGAGCAACGCGCAATCCCGTGTCACGCCAATCGGACGCTTCCCATCGTTCGATCCACCATTCCCGACGATGAAGAAGGTTATGCGTCTGATCTTTCCTTAACCCGACGATCGATCCAAATATATCGCTATACGGACCAGAGCCAAGGATAGGCAGCAAGTGAAACTGGACGCCGTCGTCGGCACACACGCGCGTCACTTCCCGAATGGACGGGCCCACCGTTTCTGCGGTCAAATGCTCAAGCGTATGACAAGAAAACACGATATCAAAATGCCCGTCCGGGAATGGCAATTTTCCAGCCGTGGCCTGGCCAACGTTCGGATGCAATCTATTTTTTACAGCCCAGGCTGAGACATCCACGCCGTGGGCCTCGGTGTCGAAATAGGTGTTGAGGTGATACACGGTCGGTCCAGCCGCGCAGCCTACCTCCAAGACCCTCTTTGGTTTAAAGCACCTGGCAATAATCTCAGCCATCTCAAAATACGTGCGGCTGAGCAACGCTGTCTCGAGGTAGTTGTTCACATGATAGGCGCTGCCGCTGGCTGGGTCCATGAAATAGGCCTCCCCGAATTTCTCGGCGGTGGCGGCGAGTGGGTCTCTATCGAGGGACATTTTCAATCTCATCAGTTTTTTGGAGGTCGCGCGGCCGGCCCATCGAAGTCGCATGCTTGCACCTTATTCAGGCCTTCAAGTTCGGCAAATCACGCGGACGGCGGCCAATCAGTTCAAACCCCGCGGCCGTGACCTCCTGATCGGTCTGCGGGAGTCGTTCGAAATCGGTCCAAAGCGGCGCGTCTCGTTTGGATGGATCGCGCCAAAGATCGACGAGCTCCCCGATGGACGCCGAACGAAATGCATCGGCGACGGCGGGCGAAACCTCCTTTCGGAAAGCAACCTCCAACTCCGAAGCGATCCAGGCGACGGTGTGATTCGGACAGAAGTTCTTCGAGACGTGCAGCCGTTCCGTTTCGAAAGACTTGAACCATTCCGCAAGGCCGTAGCGAGTGCAATTGAAGAAGTGCCAGGGCTTCTCGTGGAGCGGCTGAAGAAAGGCGGTGCGGATGTGGATTCGCCCGTCCGGCTTGAGGATGCGATGGAGCTCGGCTGCGACCTTGTGCGGCTCACGATAATGCTCGAATGCGTTCATGACGACGATGGCGTTGAAGCATTCATCATCGAACGGGAGAGCGTGCGCGTCAGCGACGACGTCAGTGTGTCGGAAGATCGCATATTCGATCTCAATCACATGGTCGAACTTCTCTTTCGACCCGCCAGCGCTGAGATTGAGAACAAGACCCTGTGTTTCGCGTATGATGGCCAGAGCCTCTTCCGGCACCTCGTTGCTGATATGCTCAGGGTTTTTTACCTCAGGTGAGGGCAAATCGCGCGACAAGACCGGCCTCCCGGACACAATCGGCCATGCCTCGATGCCGTCCACGCTGATCAGCGACGATCTGTCCGGATTGTAAGCCAGCTTCTGCTTGCTCACCGGGCAACGGAGGATCGGCAGGATCTTATCGAGCCGAGTCTCTGCCGCGGGCTCGGTCAGCTTGGCGCTCGAAAAAAGCGGCGCACGCAGCATCTGCCGGTCGATCAGCGTCGTCCAGGGATGGCGCGCGCTGTAGTTGAGGACGAGGTCGCGAAAATTCTGTGGGATTACCGTTTGCGTCTTCATCATCGATTGAGGATGGACGCGATAGTCGGCAAGCACGACGTCGAGCCACTCGCCAGCGAGACCGATTTCGGCCATCCGAGACCAAAGGTCATAGTCCTCCCATCCGTAGCGGACATGGTCGTAACCCCCGACCATCGTCCAGGCTTCCTTCGACACCAGCGCCATGGCGTCTATGTAGTTGCCAGCGACGAATCTCTGCGGATTATAAGGCGCGTTTGAGATCTGGGCGTCGGAGGCGCCAAAATGCTGGATCGTTGGATAGACATAAGCCGCCCCGCTCTCTTCAATTGCGGCAAGCAATTTCGCGCAACAGTCCGCGCGCAAACGGTTGTCCGCGTCGAGCGGTAGAACATAAGGCGAGTCGGCGGCGTCGAAACCGGAATTGCGGCAAAATCCAAGGCCGTAGTTGGCCTGATTCTTTAGCACGACAATCCGATTGAAGCGGGCGGCGTTCTCGCCCGCCCATTTTGTCGCGACTGCTAACGAGCCGTCGGTCGAATGGCCGTCGACGATGATGAGGTCGAGCGCGGCGAGAGTCTGCGCCGCCACCGAATCGAGGGCTTCGACAACCAGGTTCTCGTAATTGTAGAGGGGAACGATTACAGAAACGGCCGCGTCGCCGCCCTTGCGGCGCTCGAAAATCACGTCAGATGGAAAGACCTTCGGGGCCTTCCATCGACGAGGCGAAAGATTTGCATCAAGGGCAAAGCCTCGCGCCGCCCTCGCGCCGCCGCGCAGACTGTCAATGACGCGGCCAAACTTCAGCGCGCGATGTCTCGGCCCAAAGGCAGCCAGCGCCGCAACATACGCGCTTTGACCCAACTGCTCGCGCACCGGCAGGATCCTCCGCAAGCCTCTTGATGTAACGGTACCAGTCGTCCGCGCTCGCCGCCAGAAACCCGGTTCTGCCGTGATCGATGGCGCGGCGGAACGGACCGGTCGGCGAGGCGACAGTCGGCACGTTAACCAGCGCGGCGTCAAAGAACTTGAGCTCGCTTTTCGCCTCGCAGAATGGGTTGCCGACCTCGAGCGGCGCCAGATTGATGTCCAGGCGCGCCATCTCGGTCGCCAGGTTCCGCAGAGGCTGAAGCGGGCGCCACTCGATTTGCTCCTCGAGCCCGTTCAACGATGGATATTCCTCGATGTCGATCAGCGGCAGCGCGCCGTCTGGCGTACGGAACAGGACGAGCCTGCATTCGGAATGCTCTCGCAAGATGCGAGCAATAGCCTCGATCGCCAGGCCCAAATCGCGTTGATGCGTTCGGGAGCCGCCTGCATAACCGATGCGGATGAGCCGGTCGTGGCTGGCGCGCCAATCGCGCCAAGAACGGCGCGATTGATCGTGGATATGTCGGTTGAACCCATTCGGCAATACGAAGGTCGGCTTGCTCACCCACCGCATATGGAAGGCGAGTTCCTCGGTGCTAGCGAAGCACACGTCGGCTGCGAGCATCGTCTGACGAATGCGTGCGTAGTGTCCCTGCACGCCGGCCTCGGTCAGTTTCTGCGTGCGAATGCCGTCGATGATGCTCGTCTGGGCGAGGTTCGGCTCGGTCATCAGATCGTCGCAGTCGAACACAACTGTCTTTCCCGACCGCGCGCATTGCCTCGACCGCGCGCGCCATCGTCTCGTCCCACGGCGTCCGCCACACGACCAAGACATCGAAGTCCTGGACCTCTTCCAGCCTGTCCGGCAATTCCTCGGCGGGGAGCCATTCGGCGTAGACTCCGTTCGCCTTCGCCGCTTCGACATAATTCATGACGCGAAAGACATGGCCGGGCGTGGTCGGTTCGCCAGAGACATAGACGATCGAAAAAGCGTCGCTTTTGCCTTCGTGGAACTCGGGACGCCGGCGCCGGTTCAAACGCCTGCGATATTGAGATGGCGGGCGCAGGAGCGCGTGCCGTCCCCCCTGCCAAAAAGCTCATAGTGCAAGAGCGGATTCATGCCTGCATTCGCGACATCAGGATTCCTCTCTAGATACTGCCGTCCGGAGAAGAGCGGGCCGGGTTCTGCGCCCACCTTTGCGCCATATCGTAGATAATGCAGCGCTGGATCCTTCTTGGCGTGGGCAAGTTCCGGATGCCGTTCCAAATACCAAAGACGATCGAAGTACATGGAACGCCTGATTACGTTCGCCTGTCCAATCTCCTCGAGCTTGCGCGCGTGTCCCATCAGCCTGTACGCCCGCTTCTTAAGGCGGAATTTGAGCTTGCGCGAGGGATCGTCAAACGCCGATGCGAAGTTGTCATGGACCGCCGCTTCGAAGTCCGCCAAAGCGGACGATTGAGACGATGCCCACGCGGCGCGGTCCTCCAGCTTCGCGTTCAATTCACCAATCGTTTTCCTCTGCTCATCTAGCCGCCGTATCGCACGGTCGTGGGCATTCTTGAGCAGCCTATGTTCCGCCTCTACTCGGCTATGTTCCGCGACAGTGCGCTGCAAACCCTCGACCTGCCCGCGAAGCGCAGCGCTTTCTTCGATATCCAGGCGATGTTGTTTGGCCAAGGCGAGTTGGAAGTCCGACCGAGCCAAGGTCTCGCGGGTCGTTACGTACCAAAGGGTTCCCAGATGGGAAAAGCGTTGGCGCACCGCGGCAATGTCTGTTGGATCGTTGAGCGCGCAAAGAGCCTTAACTGCAGCTACTGCTGACGCTCCGACAGCGAGAACACCCAAGCCAGATCCATGCAGAAATTCGAAATGAGGATAGCGTTCGGACAATTCGGCGAACAGGCGATGCACGCCAAAATCGTCGCCGAGCACGTTCGTGTCGTGAAATAATACAACTCCGCGATCAGATAGCTTCGGCAGCCAGCTCTCAAAGTCGTGGCTCACCGCCTCATAGGTATGAAGGCCGTCAATGTGCAGGAGGTCAATCGAGTGGTCAGCAAAATGGGGAAGCGCATCATCAAATTTGCATTTGAGCAACTCTGAAAACGCCCCGTATCGGCGATCGTGAAACTCCTTGAGCTCGTAATAAACGGCCTCATTGAAGCGTCCGGCGTGTTCGTCGCCCTCCCAGGTGTCCACCGCGTAGCAGCGCGATCCGGTGTGTGCGCGAGCGGCCGCTTCGCAGAAACCCGCGTAAGAGACGCCATGGTGGCTTCCAAGCTCAACGAAGACCCGCGGTCGGCTCGCACTCATGATCCAAAAGGCGAACGGAAGGTGCGCCCACCATGCGCTCGGCTTCCCAAGGAGTTCCGGGGTCCAGAACAAAGGCTCGAGATGTGGGGAAACGAGCGTCCGCAGGCTGCTATCAAGCTCCGTGGCGAAGGCGTCGACGTTCAGGTTGGCGTCATTCATCACATAGTTCCCTGATCGCGAGACTAGCCGCAATGTCAGCGAGCGAAAGCGAGGAGATTCTGATCGGCTCGCGCTGAAGTTAGCTGATCAGGCGCGTCCCAACGAAGCCCGATGCTCGGATGCGCATATGGATCGGAGCGAAAGCGATCGTCCCAACGCCGAGCCAAACAAAAGAGCTCGCGCTGTTCCCGCGCCTTTTTCTCTGGCAAATCGGCACCCCCGCGTGACGCGCCCTCCAGGTGCAGGAGGATGCCAAATGGCGTGCAAATATTGCGATATCCGTGCTCATCCACTTTCAGACAAAGGTCAAGGTCATTGAAAGCAATCTGGAGACAGACTTCGTCAAACCCGCCCACCTCCCGGAAGATGGCGGCGCGCACGGCCAAGCAGGCTGCTGTAACGCCAAGGTAACTGCGTACGCCTGCAAGCTGAGCGTCATAGCCAAGGTCACTTGCATCGCGAAGCCGGAAGGCGTGCATGGCGAGCGGCCCCTCGTGCAACACCACGCCCGCATGTTGAATGCGGCGGTCCCGATAGAGGAGCTTGGCTCCCACGCAGCCGACGTCAGGCCGGATCGCGTGTGAGACGATCTCGCGAAGCCAGTCCGGTCGGACGATCTCGATATCGTTATTCAGGAACACCAGGATTTCGCCGGACGCCTGCGCAGCGCCCAGATTGTTGATCCGGGAATAATTATACGCTCCAGGCATCGGCAAAATTCTGACCCGCAAATCCTTACTCAACTGATCAAACAAATTCGCGGTGTCCAATTCCTGACTGTCGTTATCGAGAATAAGAAGCTCCAGCGAGGGATAGTCCGTTTCCTGCAGCACGCCCCTGGCGCAGGCCCGGAGGAGTTCGGCGCGATCCCGGGTGGGGACGAGAACGCTGACCATTGGCCGCTGTTCGGGCAGCGGCCAATTGAACTCGATTTACAAAGGAGGCCAATGGCGCTTCCGTGACTTCAACCGGCTGGCCATAGAGGTTGCTTGCCGCAGATTGCGCGACGAGGCGGGCGGATGTCGTGTAGCTGTCGAGCGCGCGAGCCAGCTCCTCCTGCTCTTTGGAAAAGGGCGGTTGACGATGATAGAGAACTTCCGGGATGTGTCGGATCGCTGTCGGCGAAATCGAATAGGCCAGACGGCAGTGTAAGTCATAATGATGAGCGGGCGCCCGATCCGGCCTTATTCCGCCGAGAGCGGCGACTTTCTCGCGCCGCATGAGACAAAACCGGCCAAGTAGATCGCGGCCTAACTGCGCCTCGGGGTCCCAGCCGGTCTTGAAGCGCGGCATAAGCCGTCGTCCTTCATCGTCCAGCCAGTCCTCGTCCGAGTAGATGATATCGAGGTGAGGCTCCCGCTCGGCCAGAAGGCCTACCAGTGAAAGAGCGCTCGGCGCCAGCCTATCGCCAGGCGACAGAAAGGCGATGAACTGACCGCGGGCGAGTTCGGAAGCGCGCGCTTCCGCCTCAACCGTGCAAAGACCATAATCCAACTCCAGGATTTGTGCGTGTGCCGCGAGATTGGCCGATGCGAGCAAACATCGAGCTCCCTCCGCCGATCCGCTTGGCACGCCCACGACGATCTCAGCCAGGCCCGAGGACGCAGCGCAAAGGGATTTGAGGCTTGATCGCAGGGGTCCGCCTGCGTCCTCGGCGCAAAGGATTATTGTAACCAATGGGCGATCACGCCGGCGCATACGGGAAAACTGCGCGAACAACTGCCTTTCGACATGTCCGGTCGGCCTAGAGGATATCCAATTCTGGTAAGACGCGTCGTCAAAAAACGTCAGCGATTTGCTTATCGACCACAATGCGGAACGTTCATGCTCGTTGTTCATAGGCGCCAAGTGTCCGATCGTCTAACGCCATCTACGGAATTGCTAACTGACTTGCAACAAAACACAGGAGGCCAAGCCGCGGTCTAACCCGGTCGTCGACTGCGTGCGGCAGGGCCCTCGCGCACGTCCTGGCAAGATGGGCGATCTTGGCCGCACGACGATTGCGCAGTGGAGAGACGGTGGCGGGTTATTGCGCCGCTGAGCCTGGTTGAATAGCCCTTTCAGGTTCACCCGCGTGGCATTGTCAACCTGAAGTCTATACTGCCTCTTTCGGTGCCGGGACACGGTCGAGCTTGGCAGTCTTTGCTCATGAATTGCCGCACTCGGCGAGTTTCGAAGCCGCACCCTGTCACAGTTCGCTCTCTTCAGCGGACGGCCGATGGCAAGGTTTTCGGGACTGGGTACCGTGTATTCGCTACAATCTCGTCAATTTTCGCCTTACTCCAGTCAAACTCTGGCGCCTCATGGGTCTTCTTACAAAGGATTTCGCTGTGGCAGTACAATTCATGAACCGGTATTCCTCTGAGGTATTGATCGGCTTCTTGGCTGAACACTCCGTTCATCCGATTGCTCATTCCATAATCAACTAATTCAAATCCCAGTGCGTTATTGAATAGAGCTCTAAGCCCCATATCGGAAAACTGAAAAAAATTCCAAGGCCTTTCATGAGCGCCAGAAGAGAAATGCGTTTCCACGAACACGTATCCTCCAATTTTTACAAGTTTTTGTATCTCTTGGGCAACAATCCAAGGCATGTGGAAGTGCTCGAATACTGCACTGGAGAAAATTAGATCAAATTTTTCGTCATCGCCGAAATAAGAAGAGAGTTTGTGCGCATCTCCAACCACATCAACATTCTCGCCTTCGTAGAAATCAAATCCAACGTAATGCGCGCTGGAGAATGGCCGCCTCGTGGCGCCCCCGGTAACGTTTCGCGAGCCTATCTCCAGAATTCGGACGCCTGGTCTATTAAAGCTGTTCGATAAATACGACATCCATTTCGAGTGAGGTACGAATTTAGGCTCAGGCACACTGTGACCGAATTGTGAGGAAGAGAATTCGCGACAGATGTTGTCTCTGATCTCACGTAATTCTCTGAGGACTTCGTCTCTCTGGTTCCGGGTTACGTCCAGCTCTCTGAGTGCTGCCTCTCTCTGGTTCCGAGCTTCGTCTCTTTGCAGGTAAAGGCGTCGTAGAATAGGAATGTTGTGATGAAACCTAAATTTGGTCATTTGTCTTTCCATGAAGTTCAAGATATGCAAAGGGTTACGAATTCGTCGACAAGCTGCACGACATCCTCGGGCTCAACATTGAGCCGCCAGCGCAGGCGTTGTCCTCTGGTCGGTCGATCGAGGCGCAATGGTTGGCGTTCGCATGAATGTTTCTCTGAAACAGGCCGCCGATGTGGGTCGCCCCTCGGCCATACCGAACACCTCATAGTGTCCACGCAAATCGGTGAGTTGTTGCAAGTCGACATGATGTGAGCCGTAGAAAATCTGATCAAAAATAGGAGGGAGGTCGCTCACTTCGAGGGTTCGAGTTAACGGCATAGCTAAGTTCTAAGGATGAACCTGACTTCAAGGGCACAGCCCATTTAGGAAAGGCCTGCTGGAAAGTCTATGCCCAACGAGCGCCTGACAACGCGGCCCTTACTTAATGTTGGCTGGCGCAAGATTGTCAGTACGGACCAGAGACGTTACGCTGAGATGGCGAGGTCAGACTGGCGCAGGATGTATCCGGCCGAGATCAGGCATATATCCCGCCTGATATTCGTGAATACGTAGGCTTGACATGCGCGGATCGTGACTTCGCCGATCACAAAGCGCAACGGCGTGAAGGCGAGCTTGATCTTCGGGGTTCGGGTGCTGGCGGCGGTGACGCAAGGAGATGATCAGATCGGGTTCGACGGGCCAGGCGATAATGGCGACAAGCTCGCGCGCCACCCTCCGGCCCGGAGATCGAGATGTCTGCGATCGACCGGCACGCCGTGCGAGCCGATCCGCCCGAGCGTGGAGGGCCGCTAACGGAAGAAAGTCGTGAACCCGATTCCTGCTGTATCAAAAATGATGGGCAAGATATTGCACTCCTTCATCCGCCATGGCTTGATGGCGATAGCTTCCACAATTCGAGCGCGATGGACAACGGATCGACGCCAACGCCGGCCCACCATGAGGCCTCGTCACCATAGCGATGTAGTTCACGATGATGGAGCCGACAGACTGGAACCGTATATTCGTCACTGACTTTTCGACCGAGCGCACGAGGTTGGGCAAAGCGGATATGGTGCGCTTCGCTCGGCATCCGGCCGCAAATGAGGCAGGCCTGCGTCGCGACATATTTGCAGTGCTCTTTGTCACGCAGGCGAATCGTCTTGACGACAACGCGCCGCGAAGGTGCCGACGGCTGGTCGCATAGGAACACCGACCCGTCGGTCGGTTCTTCGTTGAGTCCAATGGGAGGCGGTGCTCCAGGATCCGGGAGCGGTCCGTTTAGCTCTGTTCCGCTGTTGACCGAGGCTGAATTCGCTCGGTTCTCGAGCGCTGATGCTTCTGGCTCGATGGCCGTCAGCCGATCGCGAAAGGCTGCTGCGACAAGATCGGCATCGGCCGCGGTCAGCACGTTCTTAACGGGCATGTTCTTGTGAACCCAGTCCGCCGCTTCGTCCGACGATTGAAGTTGGGCCAGGTCCGCGACCAGCCGGTCGCGTCGCGCGGCCGATTCCGCGGCACTCAATGTCGGGCGCGAAAGACGAACTCCCTCCCAGTTACGAGCCTCGCCATTCCTGCGGTGCACCCGGCTGTTGGAAAGGGATCGTGAGGGTGGCAGAGCGTCTGCTGTCGCTTTCGCCTCTGCGCCTTCCGCCCCATCAGTCTGCGCGGGCTCAAGCTCAGCGATTTCCGCCTCTCTTGCTAAATTTGCCCCGCCGCCCTTAGCCACATCGCGCTGCGAAGCCGGTTCCACCCTCAGGTTGAGATCCGGCGCGTCGAGATCGTCCTCGCCTGCAATACCGACGAGTGTGAAAAGCGCGTAACGCCTCGCATATGTGAGCGCCGCACCCATCCGGCGCGGCGTCGCAGTCTCGGCGATCGCACACACCGGCCATTCCGAGGACAACCACTCCCCTGACGAATGGGCGAGCGTCGTAGTGAGCCGAATAAGACCCGCTTCGTTGTCGATTGCTGTTGTCTGCACAGTCGCGATCTCATGGCCGCCGAGGGCTTTACGCACGATGTCGAGGCCGCTGGACAACGCGGCGTAGCGAAACTTCTGATCGTTCTCCCGCGAATGAGAGGCGCGAATGGTGGCGATGAGAGACTTTTCCGGATTGGAGAGCTCCGTCTGCGCCTTGGCCAGCGCGGCGGCAATCGCCCCAATCGATTCGCTAGAACGCTGCACGGTTCTCCTCCGTCGCGAGGAGGTCGAAACTGACCGCGCCAGACTTTGAGCGCTTGGCTCGCACCCCGTGGCCGGTTGCTTCTTTCGCATCTTCCGGCATCAAGGCCTTGAGTTCCGACTTGGCCCGCTCATGATCGAGAACAGCCGAGCGGGTCGCGCAGAAGAGGCCAGCGAATTCCGCCCATGAATTCGAGCTGCTCATATCGACCACACGAACCGCTTCGACCCGAGGCCGCGGTGGTTCGATCCCATAGGGCCTCGGGGTTTCGCCGGTTTGAACACAGCGCCAAAATCGACGCTCCGCAGTGATAAGAAAATGCTGGTAGAGCGCGTCGGCGGGGATAGTCACCTCAACCCATTTGCCTCCGCCGGTGATGATTGACAGCGCCGCCGATCGGGCGTTGGTCACCCACATGTTGTGCTGGAGCTGGGCCATGTGCTTCTCGATCGCGGCACCTTCGGAGAACGACCAGGGCAGCATGAACTTGGCTTCGAACACGGCGTCGACGGCGTTGACGAACCCGTCCAGCGTCGCGGCCAGATATCGATGGACCGGGTGTTGGACCCTGCGCTGGACGTCGGTGACGGATCGCCCCGTGTTGCGTTCGTACCAGCTCCGGTTCAGCGTCTCGGTGGCCACGCCAAGCTGGACGATGAGGTCGCCGCTTAGATCTGCAGGCTCGACCTCGCCGCGCTTTTCCCGCCACAGGCGGATCAGCGCCGCTTCGTCCGGGCTCATAATGATCCGCGCGTCCGAGCCGCCGAGGAATTGCCGGCGGTTTGGTTCTTGCGACCGGCGAGCTGTGATAGGTCCAGATGAGCTGAAGTTCACTGGATTCCCCCTTGATTTGGCGACGTGGTGAAAGTGGTTGTGACTTTGTCACATGTGAGGTGGGCACACTTTCGTGCCGGTGGCAGCTGCACAAGGTCGGATGGCCCGCGCTCAATTGGACGATTCGCGACCTGGCTTAGGCAACCGGTCTGCGTCGAAAACGATCACGGATATTGAACTGGGTCGCTACGCGGGAAACCGGGACTTGACTGCCTTGATCGAAAGTGTGTTCCGAAAAGCGGGCGTAGAGTTTTTGCCACCGAATGGCGTTCGCGTTCACGAGCCTGCGGATGCCGGTCAAGAAGGTTACCAATTTTCCGGCGGTCTGCCGCTGTCTGTTGCCAGCTCGCCGGCGATTGCGCCCAATGGGCCGCGGGCACTGAGCCTGCGCCGTTGACGATTTGGAGGCTTGAGGAGAGCTGTGTCGCGGGTCTCCAGTAATGACGCACGGAGATCTCTGAGACTTCGTTTGGACGTTTTGTCCGTCCGACAGGCCGATCACCCCCCTCTCGTCCGCGCTCATAATCGCTCTGGCGTCCGAACCGTCGATGAAGCGACGGTGGGTGAAGCGATTTTTCCGTGGTTCGATCAATTTCATAACTTCCCCCAATTGCCAGATCGCTGTCTACTTTGGGAGCGGCAGCAGTTCGATTTGTGGAATGAAACATACCATACGGAATGAAAAAGTCAACTCACTTGCTCCACTCGTGAGCGCACAAATTCGCGCGGCCAGAGCTTTGCTTCGTTGGAGCGCTGAGGATCTGGCACGGGCATCGGCAGTCGGGCTGACAACGATTCGACGCGCGGAATTGACCGACCGGCAAACCTCATTAACCGCGGCGAATGATCTGGCCGTCCGACGTGCCCTCGAGGAGGCCGGCGTCAAGTTCATTGTTGAGAACGGTGGAGGCCCAGGCGTACGTTTGCGCGATCGTCGGCCGCCGAGATCCGGGCGTGACTGAAGATTATCCAAGTATTATTTTAATAAAACGATCAGATAAATCATTACAGCCATCTACTAAGATTTGACCATAACTACCTGCTAGCAGCTTTGCTCTGACTAATACCTGCGCAGCTCGAGGGTGTCGCTAGTTTATGCGCAGTTGTCGAGCGGCCCGTATGGTCCGCCCCCTCATCGCCGCTTGACGGGACTATGTAATTTACATATCTATCGCGCATGCGGTTCGAATTCGACCCTGAGAAAGACGCTGCCAACCGCGGCAAGCATGGTGTCTCACTCTCCTTTGGCGCGCGCGTCTTCGAGGACGCTAATTACCTTCTGGTCCCGACGTTCCGCGAAGAAGATGGCGAGGATCGTTACAAGGTGATCGGGGATGGTCGATGGAAAGTTCTGGACGGCGGTGCATGTCCGCCATGGCGATACGGTGCGTTTCATTTCGGTCAGGAGAAGCAACGATGGCGAAGAAAAGCAGTATCTTGCTTGAGGCTGACCCGGGCGACCCTGAAGATTTTCCGGTCGACCGTGCGGCACTGGACCGTGCCCACATGGGGCGGAGGATCAGGCGTCTGCGGAACCGCCTCGGCCTCACCCAGGAGGGCTTTGCCGAGCGATACGACATCCCGCTGAGCGCAATTCGCCAATACGAGATCTCACGGACCATGCCGCCCCCCGCGGTACGGGCCTACCTGACCGTCATTGAGCGGGAGCCGGAGATGGCGGCGCGGGCGCTCCATCCCGACGCCGCTTGGGGCTGACGCCGCCGTGCCGATTTCAGGGTCGCACCACACCTTGCCCGCTTGGTCGGGTCGCGGTGAATTCGATGGATCCACCGCTCGGCTAATCCGGTCATCCATAATAATTTCGACTGACCGCCCTGGCACCATTTGTCCGAGGCACATCGCGCCTCGATCGACCGGAATCAGCTCAGGACATCGCATCGTTAGTCGCGACCGACTTGTCCCAAGATTTGTCGCGATTGCCATGCTAATTGGTTCGCGAACAGACCTTGTTTATCTATTAGAATCGACCACGCTGGATGGTTCATTGACCCGTCGCTCGGCACAGCCATCGGGAGGAGCCGTCTGGCTTGCCCGCGTTCCTCATGGCGCTGTTCGGCGAGCAGCGGTCTCGAGCCAGGAGATGACCAAGCGCGTCCCGTCATGGCGGATTACGAACGGGGTGCCTATTTCGATGGCCTGCAGATGAGGAAGGCACCCATCGGTCGGGCCTTCGATCCTTTTATTATTGAAAGGAGGAATTGCACAACCCGGGGTCCTGCTACCGCGCTGAATACGCAGTGCGCCCGCATGCTCTTTTGGGGATATCTGGGGATCGATCTGCGGATCGATCTTGCCTAAAATCTGGCTTGTTCCTATATTGTTCTCACGGGCTTTTGCAATTTCCGGGAACCCATGCAGAACGTTAAACCCACTGACCTCCCATGCATCAGCGATCACCTTTCGCCGGTCAGCGCCATTATTGACCGTACTAGCTGCCATCGCACCCGCGCCCCTACTGCCCGGCGAGCAAGAAGCCGACTACGCTGAATTCGCACTAGCGATCGTCAAAGCCGCACATCCGAAGGATGCGATCGAAGACCTTCTGACGCGTGACGTCCTTGACTTATCCTGGGAGGTTCTTCGGCTGCGCCGATTAAAGGCCGGGCTTTTGAGAGGCGCGATTAGCAGCAGCATTAGCAAAGTGATGTACCGACTTGGTTACGACTACAAGTATGCTGGAGAGCTTGCCGCCAACTGGGCGGCCAGAAGGAAAGCGGCGCAGAAAACAGTCGCCGCGGCGCTTCGGGAGGCGCAACTGACGATGGACGACGTGATGGCCGAGACGCTCGAGGACAAGATCGACTCGTTTGAGCGCTTCGACCGACTGCTGGCAAGTTCGGAAGCCCGCCGCAACAACGCTCTGCGAGAGATCGAGCGTCACCGCGCAGCTCTTGGCGCCGCGGTGCGACACGCGATCGATGAAGTTCAGGACGCGGAATTCCGTGACGTCGATACCGGAGAAGTCGGCGGAACAGCGCCGCCGTGACCAGCGACCGCCAACAGCGCGCCAATCGCGCCAACGCGAAATCGAGCACTGGGCCCAAGACTGCGGCGGGAAAGGCTCGCGCGGCGCAAAATGCATTTCGACATGGCTTGAATGTTCCAGTTCGCTCGGACCCTTTGCTCGCGCCGGAGGTCGAGGCGATGGCGCGCAGGATCTCGGGCCCCTACGCGGACGCCGAGACCATGGAAGGGGCGCGGCGGATCGCCGAAGCCCAATTTGACCTCAACCGCGTGCGGAACAGTCGTAGACTTTTGATTACACAGTTCTTGGACAACCCCGGCTTCGTGCCGCGGCACATCGACAGACAGCGGCTTCGGCTCTTGCATCTGGCTCTCGGCGCTCGTTTCCGCGGCCCGCCTATCGAAGTCCATAAGATCAAGGAGATATTTAGCTCCATGCCTCCCGAGAGCGAAGAAAAGCTTGCGGCCATTTTAACGAAAAACATTTCGGAGCTTGCCACGCTCGATCGGTACGAGCGGCGCGCTTTGTCAAGACGCAAAGCCGCGATCCGCAATTTTGACGCCGCGCGAGTTCCTTGAGCTCGACCGACGGCAAGCTAGGGCCAACCCCCAAGAGCGGCTCGAGCGGCCCCGTGGACGGCACGACTGAAGGCTACGGCCGGACGATGCCTTGGTTCGAAACATCAGTCTGGGTCTGTTAGATAGAGGCGTGACGGTTATATTACGATTGTTATACGTGATACAACAGATTTTTGGCGAAACGAACCCAATTCGACGCCCAGCCACGGCGGACCATCACTGGCAGCTATGGGGCGGACGTGAGAGTAGGTTTTGCCTTCGCTTGCGTCGCTTCATCACCGTCGCAGTCAGCGAGCTTGTAGCCCGCGACTAAAACCGACGTCGGCAGGACACGTTCAAGCGCATGCGGCAGGTCCCCGTCGATCAACCCGCTCTCGTAAGGCATGTCGGCGGCAAGCCGCAGGTCCCGCAACGGCTTCAACGCCTCCGGGCGAACCCAGAACATTGTTCCGCCGAAAAAATCGAGTTGGAACTTAGTCGGCTGGGACGCCCATACGCTCGGCAATCTTCAACGTCATGGGGCGATTGGCCGACCAGGACAGATCCTCGGGATAGCTGGCGTTTGGCAATCGGAACGACTCTCGGACCGATCATCCCAATCGACGGATCGCGTTCGAACATGTCGACGACGGCGCTTGCAGCGCCCGGCGCGCCCAACGAGATCGAACAGCAGCCGTCGTCGCCACATCTCGCCCATATAGGTCTTGCGGCCGCCGTCGATCGATTTCTTGCCGTGGATCTTGCAAATGTAACGGTAGCCGTCGAGCCGGCCGCGTTCGAGCAGGATGAGGAACGGGCCAATGTCGCGGCCACGGTTCTCCATGATCTCAATTTCGGCCCGAGGATAGCTGCGCCGAATCAACTCGATCAGCCGCTCGCGACCCGCGACTGTCGTGACGATCAGATCGAAGGGGATCGTCAGGCCGCGGAGCGCGCCCGCGATGTCGGGCCAAGTATCCTCATAGTAGATATGAGCTACGACGGCCACCGGCGCGCTCGCCG
The DNA here is from genome assembly GCA_963725195.1 of uncultured Alphaproteobacteria bacterium. Classification (GTDB taxonomy): domain Bacteria; phylum Pseudomonadota; class Alphaproteobacteria; order Rhizobiales; family Beijerinckiaceae; genus Roseiarcus. The sequence goes on from CAVRXX010000011.1 coordinate 115,289, forward strand.
GACGATCCGTCGTTTGACGCGCCGGACTGACCTCCGCCGGCCACCCGTATATGAGTTCCGGATGCTTGGCGGCGAGGTCGCCATCGACGGCGAGGCCAAGGTTTATCCCACCCTGATTGTATCTGGTAAAGCGCTTGCGTTCGAACTTTGGCCCGGTGGAGAAAAGGGAAAACTCGTCGAACTTCAGGTACTTCTTTTTCTTGAAGAAGAACGCCAGGCGCACCCGCGCCCATAGGGATGACAAGGCGCCCAATGTCTCGACACGAAAGTCGCCGCTCTCGATCGGAAGGGCGGCGTCCCCGCTCGAGGCGACGACATAATCCAGACCCCGCGAATAAGGCACGAGAACGCCTTGGTGACTGGCTCCGATCCGGAGCAGCGAAAGGGCGTCCTCCTCTCTTTGAGCGACCGGTTTCAATCGATAAGCGCGCGGGAACCTGAAGGAAAACTGGCTCATCGATCTCGTACCGGGAGCTTCCTATGCGGGCGTGGCAGCGTCGGCCCTCCTCTAGCGGGGACGCCCGCGCGGGGCAATTGGAGCCCCTACGCGACGTCCTTAACGCTCGTGCGAGCGGCGCCCGCTTCCGCACGGACCTTACGTGTTTTCAACGACTGAGGGTCGGGGTCGATCCTCAACCAGGGACCCTACGCTCCGCGTCAAACCGCGCTTCGACCTCTCTGACGATGGCGCCCAGGATGCCGTTGATCTCAAAATCCTTGGGCGTATAGACCGCAGCCACTCCGGCCGCCTTGAGGCGCTCCGCGTCGGCGGGGGGAATGATCCCGCCGACGATTAACGGCAGGCGTTCGAGTCCGGCCGCGCGCAAGAGCTTGAGCACCTCCTCGGTGAGGGCGATATGCGAGCCCGACAGAATCGAGAGACCCACGCAGTGGACGCCCGTCTTGGCTGCCTCGACGATTTCGGCCGGGGTGAGCCGGATGCCATCGTAGACGACGTCCATGCCGGCGTCCGTGGCGCGCGTCGCAATCTGCTCCGCGCCGTTGGAATGGCCGTCGAGGCCCGGCTTGCCGACCAGGAACCGGATCCGGCGACCGAGCTTGAGTGAGACGCGTTCGACCTCTCCGCGCAACGGGTCGAGATCTGCCGCCTCCTGACGCGCGCGCGGCGAAACGCCGGTCGGGGCGCGAAAGATCCCGAACTCCGCCCTGAGCGCGTCGCCCCATTCGCCCGTCGTGGCGCCGGCCTTGGCCGCTTCGATCGAGGCCGTCATGATGTTCGCGCCGCTTGCGGCTGCGGACCTCAGCGCCCGCAGCGCCTCGCGCACGCGCCCCTCGTCGCGCTCAGCCCGCCACGCCTGGAGCCGAGCTGCCTGCTCGGCCTCCGCTGCGGCCGAGGGAACCATGACCGAGTTCTCGCCAGCCGTCAGCGGCGAAGGCTCGGAATTGCTGAAAGCGTTCACGCCAACTACGATCTGATCGCCGCGCTCGATTGCCTCGAGCCGACGCGTGTTGGACTCGACGAGCTTCGCTTTCAGGACGCCCGTCTCGATCGCCTTGACCGCGCCGCCCATGGCGTCAATAGCGGCGATTTCCGCTTGCGCTTCGCTTTTCAGCTTGGCGACCAGCGCGTCCACCTCCTTGCTGCCGTCGAAAATGTCGCCGAATTCGAGCAAGTCGGTCTCATAGGCCATGATCTGCTGCAGACGAAGCGACCATTGCTGGTCGAACGGCCGCGGCAGGCCGAGCGCCTCGTTCCACGCCGGCAATTGCACGGCGCGGGCCCGGGCTTTCTTCGATAGAACCACCGACAGCATCTCAATGAGGATGCGATAGACGTTGTTCTCAGGCTGCCGCTCGGTCAGTCCGAGCGAATTGACCTGGACGCCGTAGCGGAAGCGGCGTTTAGAAGGATCCTGAACGCCGAAGCGATCACGGGTGATTTCGTCCCACAATTCGACGAAGGCGCGCATCTTGGCGAGCTCGGTCACGAAGCGCATGCCGGCGTTGACGAAGAACGACATCCGGCCGACGACCTCCGCAAAGCCTGCCTCGTCGACCTCGCCCGATCGGCGGACCCGGTCGAGCACGGCGATCGCCGTGGCCAGCGCGTAGGAAAGCTCCTGGACCGGCGTCGCTCCGGCTTCCTGCAGGTGGTAGGAGCACACGTTCATCGGGTTCCACTTCGGCGTCTCCTTGGCGCCGAATAGGATCATGTCCTTGGTCAGCCGGAGCGAGGCCTCGGGCGGGAAGACGTAGGACCCGCGGGCCAGATATTCCTTGATGATGTCGTTCTGGGTGGTGCCCTGGAGCTGGCTGCGGGCCGCGGCCTGCTCATCGGCGACGGATATGTAGAGGGCCATCAGCCAGGGCGCGGTGGCGTTGATGGTCATCGACGTGTTCATCGACGCGAGAGGAATGTCCTCGAACAGCGCGCGCATATCGCCGATATGGGAGATCGCGACGCCGACCTTGCCGACCTCGCCGCGCGCAAGCGGGTGGTCGCTGTCGAGCCCGGTCTGGGTCGGCAGGTCGAAGGCGATTGACAGCCCCGTCTGCCCCTTGGCTAGGTTCTGGCGATAGAGCTTGTTCGATTCCCGCGCGGTCGAATGGCCGGCGTAGGTGCGGAAGATCCAGGGCTCGTCGCGACGCGACGCCGTTGTTCGTGTATTCGCCTGCGCCATTCATTCGCTCGCTTTAGGCGCTCGCGGCCCGCGTCGGCCCTGGCGCCCTCGCCGAAGAATTGTGCAGAGCACAATTACAGAAAAGATCGCGCGACGCCACAACCTCCCTCAAGGCGATGCGGTCGCCTATCGCGGCGGCGATTAACCGCTCTTTTCGATTTTGCCTTTGGCGCCACGCCGGGGAAGGACTCGACTTGCCGGATTCAGCGTTTGGCAACCGCGCTGACCGTCACAACTGTGGTCAACAGCCCGGCGGCGATCGCGATGGTCGTCAGATAAGGATCGTAGCCGGCGTAGGGTTGGAGCCACCAGTCGCGAATACAAAGCCCCGCATAGGCGCCAAGCATCGCGTAGAAACCGCTCCAGTAGGGACCCATTCCGTAACGGCCGACGATGTAGTCGATCGCAAAGCCGATCGAGAAGAATACGACAATTGCGCCGAGCAAAAGCGCTACGAAATCGAAACCTGCGAGATCCTCAACGAATTGCAACAACGGCCAGCTCGACATTGCCGCAGGTCCCTGTCCCGCCTCGACCGCCGAATTATCCAGGGCCGATCCGATTTGCTTACGCTTGATTTCCTGCTGCCGCGTAAATTCCATCGCAGACAAGCGAAACCGTTGACCAAAGTTGGATTGATTTTCGCGCCTTCAAGCGCAATGGTTGATTGTGCGCCGCAATAGATGAACCCGTTCCAGTTCCCGAGGCGCACTGCGGAACCCCTGAGGGAGCCATGAACACTCACCCCATGGGCGCCGAGTTGCTTGCCGCGGCGCTGAACAAGGATCTCTACGAGATCGGCGAGATTCCGCCGCTGGGTCACGTGCCGGCGTCGATGTACGCCTGGGTCGTGCGCAAAGAGAGGCATGGACCGCCGGAACAATCCATGCAGGTCGAGGTCGTGCCGACATGGACCCTCGACAGCCATGACGTGCTGGTGTTCGTGATGGCGGCCGGGGTCAATTACAACGGCGTCTGGGCGGCGCTCGGCGAGCCCGTCTCCACGCTCGACGTCCACAAGAACCCTTATCATATCGCCGGCTCCGACGCGTCCGGAATCGTCTGGGCGGTCGGCTCCAAGGTCAAGCGGTGGAAAGTCGGCGACGAGGTCGTCGTCCACTGCAACCAGGACGACGGCGACGACGAGGAGTGCAACGGCGGCGACCCGATGTTCTCCGCCTCGCAGCGCATCTGGGGCTACGAGACGCCGGACGGCTCTTTCGCCCAGTTCTGCCGGGTGCAGGACCGTCAGCTCATGGCCCGCCCGAAGCACCTGACATGGGAGGAGGCGGCCTCCTACACGCTCACCCTCGCCACCGCCTACCGCATGCTGTTCGGCCACGAGCCGCATCGGCTGAAGCCCGGCGACAATGTGCTGGTCTGGGGCGCCTCCGGGGGATTGGGCGTGTTCGGGGTCCAGCTCTGCGCGGCGGCCGGCGCAAACGCCATCGGCGTCATCTCCGATGAAACGAAGCGGGAGTACGTGATGTCGCTCGGGGCCAAGGGCGTCATCAATCGCAAGGACTTTAATTGCTGGGGCCAACTGCCGAAGGTCAATTCGCCTCAGTACAACGCCTACATGGCGGAGGCTCGCAAGTTCGGCAAGGCGATCTGGAACATCACCGAGAAGAAGGATGTCGACACGGTCTTCGAACATCCGGGCGAGCAGACGTTTCCGGTGTCGTGCTTCGTGGTGAAGCGCGGCGGCATGGTGGTGTTCTGCGCCGGCACAACGGGCTTCAACATCACCTTTGACGCCCGCTTTGTCTGGATGCGGCAGAAGCGGATTCAGGGCTCACATTTCGCCAATCTCAAGCAGGCCTCGGCGGCCAACAAATTTGTGGTGGACCGGCGGATAGACCCTTGCATGTCGGAAGTGTTCCCGTGGACGGAGATCCCGGCCGCCCACACCAAGATGTGGAAGAATGAGCACAAGCCCGGCAACATGGCGGTGCTGGTCAACGCGCCGACGACGGGATTGCGCACGTTCGAGGACGTGCTTGACGCCGCGCGAAGATAAAGTGGAGGCGGAACCCCCAAGCTTAAGGGATTTGCCTTCGTTCGCACTAGCCGGTAAAGCGATTTTTTCCCTGACGTCCGTGCGGCTTTCTGCGCGAGACCGCCTGGCGGCGTAGAGCGAGCGAGAACGAGTAAGCGCGATGGCCGCGACGCAGGACAGGGACCAACGAAAACGCGAGGCGGCTGAGCGCGCGCTCCAATTGGTGAAGCCCGGCATGAAGCTCGGGCTCGGCAGCGGCTCGACCGCGCGCCACTTCGTCGATCTCATGGGCGAACGGGTCAAAGCGGGTCTCGACGTGCGCTGCGTTGCGACCTCGGAGGCGACGGCCGCACAGGCGAAGGCGCTCGGCATTCCGCTCGGGACGCTGGACGAAATTCCGGAGCTCGATCTGACGGTCGACGGGGCCGATGAAGTCGATCCCAAGCTCAGTCTGATCAAAGGCGGCGGCGGGGCGCTCTTGCGCGAGAAGATCGTCGCCTCGGCTTCGAAGCGGATGGCGGTGATCGCCGATTCGACCAAGCTCGTGCCGCGGCTCGGCGCCTTTCCATTGCCGATCGAGGTCGTCCCATTCGGCCTCGCGGCGACGCGGCGCCATATCGAACGCGCCTTCGCTGAGCTGGGGCTGGCCGGGCCGATCCGTTTGCGCGGCGAATCCTCGCCCTTCGTCACCGACGGCGGGCACTATATTCTTGACTGTTCGCTCGGCGCGATCACCGATCCCGAAGCGTTGAGCCGAATCCTGTCGCCGATCCCCGGCGTCGTCGAACACGGGCTGTTTATCGGCCTTGCGCGCGCAGCGATCATCGCCGGCGCCGATGGCGTCGAAGTCCTTGGCGACGCCAACTGAAAATCGAAGCTCGCATCCCTTGAGGAGTGATTGATGCTCGCCCGCGCCGGAATCGCCCGAGGCCGTCTCGCTTTCTTCATGTTCGCAGCCTTGAGCGTGTCGGCGCAGGCGGCCGACACAACTCCGCCCGCGGCTCCTCGCGGCCCCCGCGCCGACGGCCGCCGCGCCGGCGGGGCCGTCGCCTGCGGCTCTTACCGCCGCCGACAAGATCCTCAACATCATCGGCCTTAAGCAGTCGATCGCGATCGTCGTTCCCGGCATGATGCAGGAGCTCGAAACAAACGTCACCCGGACGCGGCCGGAGATCAGGGATTCGCTGCGCGCAACCCTGAAGGCGATCCAACCCGAATTCGATCAGACCGCAAAGCAGACCTACATCCAGGCGGAGAGCCTGCTCGCTTCGGAAATGTCCGAGCAGGACATCACCCAGGTCGCGGCCTTCTTTGATAGTCCCGCGGGCAAGAAATATGTTCAGGTCACTCCGGTCTTTCTTCAGAACCTTGCCGACGTCACCGGAGCCTGGCGCGAAAAGCTGTCGACGGACATCCTTGAGCGCGCCCGCGCGGAGATGAAGAAGAAGGGCGTCGATTTCTAGCCAAGCGCGTTCCATCCCGGGCTGGGGGCCATAGGGGCTGAACGATGGCGTTCGACGTCGATTTCTTCGTGATTGGCGCAGGGTCGGGCGGCGTGCGCGCGGCGCGCATCGCCTCCGGTCATGGCGCGACAACGCTGGTGGCCGAGGAAAGCCGCGTCGGCGGGACCTGCGTCATCCGCGGCTGCGTGCCGAAGAAGCTCTATGTCTACGCCAGCCGCTTCGCCGATGACTTCCGCGACGCCGCGGGGTTCGGCTGGGAGTGTCGGCCAACCGACGTTCGACTGGCCGACCCTGGTCGCGGCCAAGGAGAAGGAGATCAGCCGGCTCTCCGACGCCTATCGCCAAAATTTGGCGCGCTCCGGCGCCAAGCTCGTCGAACAGCGGGCGACCGTCGTCGACCCCCACCGGGTGCGGCTTGCCGACGGACGCGAGATCTCCGCCCGCCATATCCTGATCGCCTGCGGCTCGCGTCCCGTCATGCCGACGGGCGTCGAGGGCCTCGAGCACGCGATCACCTCGAACGAGATCTTCGATCTGCCTGTCTTTCCGCGCCGGCTTCTCGTGGTCGGCGGCGGCTATATCGCGATCGAATTCGCTTCGTTGTTTGAGCGTCTGGGCTCTGAGGTCACGATGGTCATGCGCGGCCCGAACCTCTTGCGCGGCTTCGACGACGACATGCGCAATGGCATGCGCGACGCAATGGCGAAGGCCGGCGTCGCGCATCGGTTTGGCTGCCTGCCGACCGCGATCGAAAAGAGAGCCGACGGAACATTGCGCGTAACCCTGTCCGACGACTCGGTGATCGAAGTCGACCAGGCTTTGTTCGCGACTGGCCGTAACCCCAACACCAAAGGCCTTGGCCTCGAGGCGGCCGGCGTCGAGCTCAGCCCGGCGCATGGGGCGGTGAAGGTCGATGAGAACTTGACCAGCACCGTGCCCTCGATCCACGCCATCGGCGACGCCACCCACCGGGTCGACCTCACCCCAGTCGCCATTCGCGAGGGCCACGTGCTGGCCGACCGGCTGTTCGGGCCGGGCGCGCCGCCCATCCGCTACGACACGATCGGAAGCACGGTGTTCGGCACGCCCGAATTGGGCGCGGTCGGACTGACGGAAAGGGAGGCCTTGGACCAGTTCCCAAAGGTCGACATCTACAAGACCGACTTCCGACCGCTGAGGGCGACGGTGTCCGGCGGCCCCGAGCGCACGATCATGAAGCTCGTCGTCGACGGCTCGACGCAGCGCATCGTCGGCGCCCATATTCTCGGAAGCGAGGCGGCCGAGATGATCCAGCTCGTCGCCGTCGCGATGACCATGGGGGCGACCAAGCAGGACTTCGACGCGACCATCGCCGTGCATCCGACCGCCGCCGAGGAACTGGTGACCATGCGCTCAGCCCATGCGCGCTTCGAGGACGGCATGGAGATCCCATAAGCGCCCGCGCACAAGTTTACGCGCGCGAATGATTTCAGCGACTTACCTGCTCTCTCGCGCAACTTTTTTGCGCGCGTTCAGTCTCATTCCAGGGTCTTGCCGTGAGGCGCTTCCAAACGGCCCGAAGAGCTGGTTCGCGAGTTGCCGACGCGCCTCATTCTCCGCCGATGTTGGTGCTACGCTCCGTGGGCAAGCGCGGGACATGGGCCACGGCGTTCAACATTGAGATAGCGCCTCGAGACGATTCGACAGGGGCGACCGTTTACGCAGTCACCGTGACCATCGATGATCACGAGACGGTCGTAAGCTTCGAGTTCAAAGAGGTCGCGGAGCGGTTCGCCGAGACCGAGCGCGAGAGGCTCACGGCGCAAGAGCAACAAGCGAGAAGCGCCCCGCCGAAGTGAACGCCGGCGGCGGCGTGACGCCAGGGCCATGTGTCCTTCCCGGCGGCCGCAAAGCGGCCGATCGGGAATCCAGAGTTCCGGCCATGATGCCTTGAGGCCCTGGATTCCCGTTCGGACCTTCCCCCGGATCAAAGTCCGGGGGCTGCCGGGAATGACAAGAAACCGCGGAGACACCGCCTAATACATCCAATACATGAGGTTGCTGCTCCCCAGCGGACGAGCGAGCTTATCCGCTTTCGGCTTTGGCAAGCGAAGGAGAGCAGCGATGGGATATTATGTCGGTTTGGACGTGAGCCTCAAGAGCACGCATATCTGTGTTTTGGACGGGGAGCGTCGCGTGGTTTGGCGCGGCGTTTCGGACACGCAGATTGCGATGATCGCCGAGCATCTTGCACGGTGGGGCAAGCAGATTGTGCTTGTTGGGCTTGAGACGGGTTCCTTGACGCCCTGGCTTTATCACGGTCTCAGCGATCTTGGTCTTCCCATGGTTTGCATGGATGCGCGCCGGGCTTCGGATGCGCTGAAGGCTCGGGCGGAGAAGACGGACAAGGCGGATGCTCGTGCGCTAGCGGAGATGCTGGCGAGCGGGTGGTACTCGGCTGTTCATGTCAAGAGCCTGGAGAGCCATCAACTGAAAGCGCTATTGGGGGCGCGGGATCAACTGGTTCGGGTCAAGCGCCAGCTTTACGGCCAGGTCCGTGGCCTGCTGCGGCCCTTCGGGATCAAGATATCTCAGCGGGTCGGCGCCAAGTCTTTCGATGAGGCTGTGCGAATGGCCTGCAACAAGGAGGACGTACTCTACATCGCGGTCGGCGCCTTGCTTGACACGCTTGCGAACGTGGCGAGCCAGATCGCGGTCCTGGACAAGCAGGTTCGCACTCTGGCGCAAAAGAGGAAGGCGTGCTGGCATCTGATGTCGGTGCCCGGCGTCGGCCCGATTACGGCGCTTGCCTTCACGGCGGCGATCGAAGATCCGCATCGTTTTGGTTCGAACCGGGATGTCGGGGCCTATCTGGGCCTGACGCCCAAGCGCTATCAATCGGGAGAACGAGACGTATCGCTGTCGATCTCCCGGCAAGGAGACGAGATGGTGCGCCACTATCTCTACGAGGCCGCCAATTGCCTGCTGACCACAGTCACGGGCGCTTCGGCTCTCAAGAGCTGGGGATTGAAGATGGTCAAGCGCTGCGGAGCCAAACGGGCACGCACCGCCGTGGCCCGCAAACTCGCCGTGCTGCTTTTGCGGCTTTGGAAGCAGGAGAGCCATTTTGAAGCCCAGTCGGCATAGGGCGTGACAGACCGATTGGCGGCAAGAGGAAATATACCGTTCGTTGGCTGAAGGATCGAATCGTCAGCAACCGAGCCGGGTGGTTGAGCGCGAGACATATTGGTTGCAGGTCAGACCCTGCGTTTAATACACTGCGCCGGCCGCACGGAAATGAGCGACAAGCCCCGGATGATGGCGCCGATGGCCATGCCGCGGACGCCGAAGAGAACCATGGAACGCTTGACGCTGATGGCAACCATGACAACGAACAAAAAACTTGACGCAGCGGCCTTATGTAGAGAACCAAAGGCCCTGCTGGCTGACTCACAGGGGGATTCCCGAATCGCGGCGGATGCTGATTCAAGTTGGCGCGGGAGGATTCGCGCCATGCCATCAGCGGTCAGATTGCGAGAGGACTATTCGGCGGAGGAGCTTCGGGCGCTCGCCCGCCGGTCGAAGGACGTCAACCAGAGCCGGCGGCTTCTGTCGCTGGCGGCGGTCCGCGACGGAATGGACCGGGCGCGGCGGCGAAGATCGGCGGCATGGATCGCCAGACGCTGCGCGACTGGGTCCATCGCTTCAACGCTTCGGGGCCGGAGGGCCTCATCGACAACTGGACGGAGGGTCCCAAGCCTCGCCTGTCGGCGGAGCAACTGGCTCAGTTCGCGCAGATCGTCGAGGCCGGCCCGGATCGTGAGAAGGACGGCGTCGTGCGCTGGCGGCGGATCGACCTCAAGCGCGTCATCGCCGAGAGGTTCGGCGTCGACTTTCATCCGCGCTATGTCGGAAAGCTTCTGAAGAAGCTCGGCTTCTCCCACATCAGCGCGCGGCCGCGTCATCCGGCGCAGGACGAGCGGATCGTCGAGGGGTTTAAAAAAACTTCCCGCGCGCGCTGAAGGCTCATCTCGCAGGGCTGCCGGAGACGACGCCGATCGAGATCTGGTTTCAGATGCTATGCAGCCGGGGCCTCTGCCAGACTGGAAAGCCCCACATCTGGAACCGGAGCGCTTGCATGTCGTCGAATGTTTGCCATCAGATCATCTATCTCGCTATCGAACTGAGCTCTTCCTCCTGGGTCATCGCGTATCGTGTACCCCGAAACGACAAGGCTAAGCTTCATCGTCTGGAAGCGGGCGACGGCGCAGGACTGCTTGCTTTCATCGCCGGCCTGCGCCACCGGCTGGATCCTCCGGATGACGCGTCTACGCTTGTCGTCAGCTGCTTTGAGGCCGGGCGGGATGGATTTTGGTTGCATCGACTTCTGACCGCGCACGGCGTGATCAACCACGTTGTCGAGCCGACCAGCATCTTGGTCACCCGAGGCGCCCGCCGCGCTAAAACCGACCGGCTGGACGCTGTCGGGCTCCTTCGCGTCTTGGCCGCAAAGTTTGCCGGCGATCCCGGTGCTTGCCGGACCGTGGTCGTGCCGTCCGTGGAAGAGGAAGACGCGAAGCGGCCGCATCGGGAGCGGGAATTCCTGGTGCAGGAGCGCGTGCGCATCGAAAATCGCATCGCCGCGTTGCTCGCCACCCAGGGCGTTCGGGAGAGGCCGTCTCTCCGTTCCTGGGACGCCGACATGAGGGCTCTTGAGAACGGGCGACGGCCGCCCGCTGCCGACCCATCTCGTCGCAGAGTTGAACCGCTTGCGCCGGCGGCTGTCGCTGACCCTAGAAATGATCCGCGAACTCGACGCGGTTCGCGAGCAGGCTCTGGAAGCGCAACACGACTCCGCAAGCCGAACGGTCAAAGCGCTTTGCACGATCCGCGGAATCGGCGTGAACTTCGCCTCCGTCCTGACGAGGGAGGTGTTCTACCGGACGTTCGACAACAGGCGGCAAATCGCCAGCTATCTGGGTCTTGCCCCAACGCCTTTTCAGAGCGGCGGCATGGATCGCGATCGGCGCATCAATCGCGCCGGCAACAGCCGAGCCCGCAAAACGCTCGTCCAACTCGCCTGGCTTTGGCTTCGCTACCAACCAGAGAGCAGCCATGCGGCATGGTTCCGGGACCGTGTTGGCTCGCTTCAGGGTCGAATCCGCCGCATCACAATCGTCGCCTTGGCGCGCAAGCTCTTGATCGCAATCTGGCGCTTCGTCACGCTGGGCCTCGCACCGGAGGGGGCGATCATCGCCGCATAGAATTCCGTCGCCGATCGATCAGCGGCGGATAGTCGGAGGTCGCGACCGTCTTCGTCATTGGGAGCATCTGTCCCGCGTTTCAGGTGGGTCGCGTCAGCCGGGATCGAAGCCTCGTGCATGAGGCATTGTGGTTGCGATCAAGGGTTCCACGCCCAGCGATCGGACCGTATGTAAGGTTATGCAGCGCTCGCTGCGGATACGACGATCCCCAATCCACAACAGTCCGCCTCGAGATCCGTTGCGCGACCATCGTAGGGAGCGCTCGATCATGTCTTGACAGGAGAAGTCTCATGTAAGGACGAAGCCCGGATCGGCCAGAAGAACGGCCTCGTTCGCCAGTGGGCCAGGCGCGGAACGCGGCCAAGACAGCCCGCCGACCAGCGCTACGACAACGCCTATCTGTTCGGCGCGATCTGCCCGGCGCGCGGCGTCGGGGCGGCCTTGGCGCTTGCCCTACGCCGACACCGACATGATGCAGCTCCACCTCGACGAAATCTCGACGCAACGTCGCCGAGGGCGCCCACGCCGTGCTGCTTCTCGACCGGGCCGGATGGCACACGACCAGCAAGCTCGACGTGCCCGAAAACATCACGCCGATCTTCCTGCCTTCGCGGGCCCCGGAGCTGAACCCGGTCGAGAACGTCTGGCAGTATCTCCGTCAGAACTGGATCTCAAACACCGTCTTCGAAAATTACGACGCCATTGTCGACGCTGCCTGCGACGCATGGCGGAAACTGATCGCGCAGCCCGAAACCATCACCTCCATCGGAATGCGCGACTGGGCTCACGTCGGTCAGTCGCTATGACCTTTGGTATAAATCTAAAGAAAGCTCTGCGGATCGACGTCGATCGCAACCCTGACCGCGCCGCGCGGCTCGGGCGCGGCGGCCAGCATGGCGCGCAGGAACCCTTGCAGATCGGCCGAACGTGGCGCCTTGGCGGCGAGGCGGAAGCGATGGCGTTTGCGCAAGACTGCGATCGGCGCCTCGGCCGGGCCGAGCAGGATGATTTCGTTCTCTTGAGGCTGCCCGCCGAGCGGCGCGACGCGCCAGGTCTTGGTCCCGGGCAGGTTATGGGCGGCGCGCGCCAACATGCGCGCGTGCGCTTCGGCTGCGCCACGATCCTCGGCCGAGACGATAATCGCCGCAAGGCGCCCGAATGGCGGCAAGCCGCCGAGCCGCCGCTGCTCCATCTCTTCCCGATAGAAGCGCTCGGCGTCGCCGGACAGAAGCGCCGCGATGACCGGATGCTCCGGCTGCCAGGTCTGCAACAAAGCGCGTCCCGGCCTGTCGCCGCGCCCGGCGCGGCCTGTCGCCTGCCGGAGGAGCTGGAACGTGCGCTCGGCCGCGCGCGGATCGGCGTTGGCGAGGCCGACGTCCGCATCGACGACGCAGACAAAGGTGAGAAGCGGAAAATTGTGCCCCTTGGCGACGAGCTGCGTGCCGATGATGAGGTCGTAGGCGCCTTTCGCCGCCGCATCGAGCTGACCGCGCAAAGTTTCGATCCCGCCCGGCGTATCGGACGACAACACAAGCGTGCGGATGTCCGGAAAGAGGACCTCCGCCTCCTCGGCAAGACGCTCGACTCCCGGCCCGCAGGCGGTGAGCGTGTCGGCCTCATGGCATTGCGGGCAAACTTGCGGCCGACTCTCGACATGACCGCAATGATGGCAAACGAGCGAGGCGCGAAACCGGTGCTCGACCAGCCATGCCGAGCAATTGGGGCATTCGAAGCGATGGCCGCAATTCCTACAGAGCGTCAGCGGCGCATAGCCGCGGCGGTTCAAGAACAGCATCGCCTGCTCGCCACGCCCTCTTGCCTCCTCGACGCAGGCGATGGCGCGCGGCGATAGCCACCGGCCGCGCGGCGGACCTTCGCGCTTAAGGTCGACTGAGGCGATGTCAGGCAGGCGGGCGCGGCCGAAGCGAGAGGGAAGCCGGAGCCAGCGGTAGCGTCCGCTCTGAGCATTGAACCGGGTCTCGATCGCCGGCGTCGCGGAGGCCAGCACGATCGGCGCCTTCTCGAAACGCGCGCGCACGACCGCCATGTCGCGCGCGTTGTAGATGACGCCCTCCTCCTGCTTGTAGGCGCCCTCGTGCTCCTCGTCGACGACGATGAGTTCGAGGTCGGCGAAGGGCAGAAACAAAGCCGAGCGCGCGCCGACGATCACCCGCGCCTCCCCGCTTGTCGTCGCGGTCCAGACGCGCTCGCGCTGCCGCTCGCTCAAGCCGGAGTGCCACTCGGCGGGCCGCGCGCCGAAGCGAGAGGCGAACCGGTCGAGGAATTGCGCGGTCAGCGCAATCTCGGGCAGGAGCACGAGCGCCTGGCGCTTTTGTCGCAGCGCTTCAGCGATGGCCTCGAAATAGACCTCGGTCTTGCCCGAGCCGGTCACGCCTTCGAGCAGGGTCGCCGAGAACGCACCGTCTGCGACGAGGCGAATGAGGTCATCGGCAGCGGCGCGCTGGTCGGCGTTGAGGCGCACGGAGCGGAAATCCGGATCGAGCGGCGCGGCGCCTCTCTCCGGCGGAAGCGCGACGGCAGCAAGCGCGCCGTCAGCGACGAGGCCGTCGATGACGCTGGTCGAACAGGCGGCGCGGGCAGCCAGCGCGACTTTTGGCGTCGGCGCACCAGTATCAGCGAGCGCTGCGAGGACGCGCGTTCGCGCTTCCGTCATGCGCGCGGGCGCCTTGCCGGTCGCGACAAGGCCGAACTTGGGCGGAGGCGGCTCGGCGATCTCGCCGGCGCGGATCGCCATGCGCAGGAGCATGCCGCGCGGCGCCAATGTCCAGCGCGCCGTCCAATCGATGAAGTCGCGCAGCGCGGGGCGGAGCGGCGGCCAGTCGAGAACCTCGGCAATGGGTTTGAGGTTGTCGCCGCGGCCCTCGCGCGCTCCCCACACGACGCCGGTCGCGACGCGGGCGCCGAGCGGCATGCGCACGAAGGTGCCGGGTTCGAGCTTGAGGTGATAGGGAGCGCGGTAGCTGTAAGCCGTGTCGACCGCGACCGGCGCCAGCACGTCGACGACTTCCGATGACGCTTGGCCGAGGTCGAGTTCCGGTCGTTCGTTCGTCATGGGAAGCGAGAGACAAAAAAGCCGGCGGGATCGCCGCCGGCCTTGCTTGCTCGCGAAACGAGATTCGTGTCCAGTCTATTCCTTGGCGGCGGCCGCCGCCTTGGCGCTGGGGGTCTCCACCCGCTCGGCGATGCGGGCCGACTTGCCGCGGCGATCGCGCAGATAATAGAGTTTCGCGCGCCGCACCTTACCCCTGCGCACCACCTTTACCGAGTCGATCATCGGCGAATAGACCGGGAAGACGCGCTCGACGCCCTCGCCGTAAGAGATCTTACGCACGGTGAAGTTCTCGTTGAGCCCGTGCCCGCTACGCGCGATGCAGACGCCTTCATAGGCCTGAACGCGGGTGCGTTCGCCTTCGGCGACCTTCACGTTGACGACGACCGTATCGCCTGGCTGAAACGCCGGCATCTTGGCGCCGGGCAATTGGGCCGCGTGCTCGGCCTCGATCTGCTGGATGACGTTCACTGGTAGGACTCCTGCCGTGACGCCTGAGCGGACCCAGGCGTAGCGCTTCGGCGCGCTGTTTTCA
>CAVRXX010000012.1:0-254072 GCA_963725195.1 uncultured Alphaproteobacteria bacterium
GGTCCCGATAACCAAAATGATCATGAGCATGATCAAGCGGCGGAATGGCGTGAAGGTCGAGCGTCGAGAGGACCTCGACGCCGGGGCAGGCGGCGATAAGCTTCTCATGCTCAAAGACACAGCGGTCATGTTCCGCATCGTCTCGAGCGAAGAGAATGACGATCGCGTGCAGATCGGGACTCTCAAGGCCGCCCACCCAATGCTGAGGCGCGTTCGAACCCGTGTCGCCGAGCATCTCTGCCCGCGCGACCATCCCCTGCTTGAACTCCTCCGGAAATGAGGTGAGCGAAGCCTCGTCCAGTCCAAGCGCGCGAAGCCCGTTCCAGGTGAAAGCCGCCGTGACCCAGCGTTTGTCGCTATCCATGCCCGCCCGCATCGACGCTGCCGAATGAATTGTCCCTTTGATTGCCGACACCCACGCGCGGCCGCCGGCTCCATTGCGAAACGACAGAAACTCATACCTCGCCGCGAGCGCCGGCGCCCGCGTCAGCAGGATGTGCTGAATGTCGTCGAATTCGAGCATCGCGACGTTTCCTCGTCAGCTGCCATCTCGGACCCGGCATGCGATGGGGCTTGCACGCATTACGACGTGCGCCCCCACGCCTGTGCGTCGATCTTCCACTCATCGCCGTGCTTTGAAAACGTATATGCGAGGGTGCCGGTCCGCGCGACGGTTTGGCCCTTCATGGTTACCGTGAGCGTCCCCGCTATGACGGCGTACGCATCGGAGCCCTCCACGTTCCAGAACCCCATTTCGTACGACAGGTGCTCGTACGAGACACCAAGGTCCTTACGCCACTTTTCTACGTCAGCAAGCCAATTGGCCGGAGCATTCGGGTTCAACCAGCGATAAGGCGCGATGCCATCAATTATGATGGCGGTGTCCCCAAAAACGTCGCGGAAAAGCTCGATATTCTGGGTGTTGAAAGCCGTTGATGTGATTGTCGATAAGGGTCTGGATTTCTCTCGGGGGGCTAGCCATGATCATCCTCCAGTCGCGCCTAGGATAACGCTTCGCCCATCACGGCGATTCGAGCGACAATCCTGTCCCGGAGGAATCATTGCATCTGGTCGAGCATGGTCGAGAACGCGGCCTTCAGCTTGAGCGCCTTTTTGACCTCGTCGGCGCTAACGAAAGGGTACTCGCCGTATTCGAGGAAACTCGGACATTGATGCTCGCGAACAAATGTCACGAAGGACGCCGGATTGGTCTTCCAGTCCTTAGGGAATCCTTCGAGATTTTCGAAGACTGTCGAAATGCCAGTGGCGGAGAACAACGTGACAGCGTCCTCGGTGTATTTGTCGAAGTCGGTGTCGAAAATGCCTTGATACATGAAATGGGTTTCCCCGTTGATGGGAAACAACAACCAGCGCAGGTAATGCAATTTTAGCACCGCAAGAGCGTCCGGCTGCTCGGCGATCGTCTTTTCGATCGTCCTGGCATGTTCGTAGAACTTCTCTTCGCGGCCGGGAATGACTTTCGCGACAATCGAGAAGCCGTAACAGGCAGGTGTCTTGGGAAAGATAGGACCATAACGCCCCTGCTCGACCTTGTCCTTGAAGTATCCTCCCTTGGGGATCGCCATCGCGACCGGCTTCGACCAGTCCTGCGTCTTGGATTCGCTCGACATTGTGTTGGCCCTTCCTTGGTGTGTTTCCTCAGTGAGTGAATGTGTTGTTGTTGGTTGGTTTTACGGCTGGCGGCGCGCCGGGCAGCCGGCAAGAAAAGCCGCGCGAGGCGATTGAACGGTCCTCGCAACAAGGCATACGGAACGAGCGCTAGCAAGGTCGCCGTGAACAGCAGTTCCAGCGGGTAAACAAACCGGACTGTCATGAGCTGATAGATGCAATCGAGAACGATCGCCAACAGGAACGGCGTCATCGCTCCCCGCCAGCCCTCGTGGAGCAATTGCAGACGCCTCTCCGGGCGCGTTAATATCGCCCACAGATAGCCCTGCCGCCCCTGCTCGCATCCTGAATGCCGGCGCGCAGAGCCAACAAGCTAGCCATTGTCGGCTGGACGTAGAACCGCAAACTCAGCGACCCACTTGGTCGCGCGAGAAAATTGTCCCAGCCACGGCCGATCATTTCTAACAGAGCGCTCATTACGCGACGCCGTTAGCGCCATAAAAGCTCATGCTGTGCTCAATCGAAAGATTAGTCGCTCGCAAGGGGTAGCCAAGGAACGGACTTCGTTCGCGGAAAGCTCGAGTTCCAACTCCACACACCTGTCGCCGGGCGCAGCGGTCTCCCCCTTACGCTAGAAGTTGATCAGGCCATGCTTATGGACCTGAGTGACGTGAACTAGCGGCGCCACTTCTACCGTCACGTGGTGCATCAGGTATTGATGTTTGACGTACCCGACATGTCCAGCCCAAGCCATGTAGCACCAGGTGTCCCCGCAACTTTCGATATCAATTGGCGCTCCGGCCGGAATGATGGCCTTGACCCGATGGTGCGTGCCGGGTCCCGCCCGCAAGTTCAGGTTCGTGGTGGTGTGGGTTATGGCTGCGCTAGCTGGCAGAGCGGAAAACGCCAAACCCAGTACTATTGCCAAAACGGCGACGCGGAATTGCATGGGCGTTCTCCCTCAAATGCCAGGTAAAGTAACTTGGCGGCCGCCGTCGAACGGGCTGCCGAACAGGTGAAAGGCCGCGCTGGAACAGATCTCGGACCTTCTTGCGCGACGCGGCGGCCGTCCGACGCGTCACCAATTGTAAACGACAGCCGCGCAACGGCGTGTCGTGTACTAATCGCCGGCGGGCGAAGCAATGAACGCAATCGCACCCCTGCATTGGTCGCTGGCCTCGCCAAGATGCGGCCTCATACAGTCGGAAATGTTCCCATACGTGGCCTGGGGGCAGAAGTGCTGGATGTCCCCTTTGCACTCCGAGAAGACCCATGCAGCCTTCGATAGCCTTGAGGAACAGCCTACGGAGAGCTCGCTCATGTGCGCCTCTATGCACGCACGAATGTGTCCCGCGCCGGGCGCGATGCCCGCGCACATGGACTTGAGATCGACTGTGCAATCTCGGTCCTCCGCTCGAACCGATGCAGTCGAAGCTGTCAGCAGCAGCGCCGCGCCGAGCGCGGCCGTGTAAATCGCAGCCTTCATGTCGCTTCCTCCTCAGTTTGATGAAATACACCGGCCCACACCGGCCCTACCTTAAAATATCCCAGTTATCTTCGTATTTCTCCACCGATTTAGCGTCAATGAATCCAAAAGCTTTCCAAGTCGGTGGCTGGCGGATCTGGGTTGCCAGATCACCGTTCTTGACCACGAAGAAACGAGCAGGCGTCGTGGCTTCAGCACCCAGAAGGACGTACACCGTCACTTGATCCGCCCGCTTGGCAAAGCTAGCACGGCGCACGTACCATGGAGGCGAATGTACGGTCTTGATTTGAATGGGTTTCGGTCGCGAGCCGCGCACCCGAACAAACATGTCATGTTTCTCGTAACTAGCGCCTGCAAGCTCCGCTTCGAATCCGCGCCGCAGCAGTTCCGCCATCACAAGACCCTTTCCCGTGAATTCCGCGGGAACGTGGTACTTTCGTTTCCTCCTTTTCTTTTTGTCCGCAGCCTCGCTCATTGCGTAGTCCGCTGAGCGCATATGCAATTCCGAACTCGTCAAACCGAGCGACGTTCGAAAGCAGGCAGACCTTCTATTGCGCTGGAGCTGTTGCCGCGGGGGCAGGTTGACCAGTGCGGCGCGTGTGCCGTCTCTGATGGCGACCGCTGCGCCGTCCTTGCCGCCGTTGCATCCCGTGTGTCCCGGTGGCTTCAGCGGGCGCAGCGGCGGGCGGGGTGGCCTCCTGTGCCTGGGCCTCCAACGGCTCCAGCGCCGACGATAGCGTGAGGCCTAATGTCGCCCCGAATCCAAGCAGGGAAAGCGCCTTTCGCCGCGAGATCATTTCCGTTTTGATTTTTTGGTTCATTTCCTGTCTCCCTGTCGCCCGCGATTGTCGAAGTGGATTTGCTGGCAAGTTGAAACGCGATTACCTCAATGTCCGGATGGCGAAAGTCCGGTTGAATTGACAGCGTAGGCTGGGGCGCGCCCTCAAATTGAGGTTTGCAGTTGTGCGGGCGATAGCAGCGTCGGATGGCGCGGTATAAAGCCACAAGCCCAATCCACCACTCTCACAAACGAGCTGATGCGGCGCCATGCCATCGGACCCCTCCCATCTCCTCAATGCCGCGAACCATGATCGAGGCGCCGGCGTTGAGTCGCCCGCTTGCCTTCGCCTAGGTTCCATTTCGATCTGGCGCATCCCGAGGATGGCCAAGCGCTCGTGAGGCTACGAAAGGGGCAGCGGCATGTAACCTCGTAGAATTACGAGGCCAAGCCCTGAAAAATTACGGGGTCACGGATATGGGGAAAGCAAGGCATCGCGGCGACGATGACCAATGTCAGATCGTCGCGATCCCGTGCTTGATCGCGAAGTGAATAAGTTCAGCACTGCTGCGAAGTCCGTTCATTTCCATCATTTGGTACTTGTGGAATTCCACGGTTCGCGCGGAAATCGCAAGATCGCTCGCAATCTCCTTTGCCGAACGTCCCTCCGCAAGCAATTGCAGAATCTCTCTCTGACGTGATGTGAGCGACGTCGCGCCTTCCTTCTCGCCTCGAGCGCCGCTCTCAGCTTGTTCTACCACCTGTTTCGTCAGGGAAGGGGTGATGAATGTTTTCCCTTTCAAAGCTGCATGGATGGCCAGCACCAATTCCTCTGGGGCCGAATGCTTGACCACGAAGCCGGAAGCGCCAGCGTCCAGCGCGCGACGCGCGTACGCCGCGTTCTGATGCATCGTCAAGAAAACGACCTTGATATTCGGGTGGGATTTCCTCAACCGAATGAACGCCTCCAACCCGTTGAGGTTTGGCATGGCGACGTCGGCGACGATCACATCAGGCCGCAGCCTTTCTGCGGCCGCAATCATTGCGCGCCCATCCTCAACAATCCCGACGAGCTCAAACTCGTCGGGGAGAAGCGCCTTGAGACCTTCGGCCATCATGCGGTGGTCGTCAGCCAACAACACCCTCGGACGATTCATGTCGCGCCCCCTCTTTTCAATGGCGCCCTAGCCACAATGCTCGTCCCACTGCCCGGCGCACTGTCGATGAGGAGTTCGCCGTCGACCAGGGATAGGCGTTGTCTCATTCCAGCGAGCCCGAGGCTTGGCCGATGTTGTTTTCGGGTTGGATCGAAACCGACGCCATTGTCTTGCACGACAAGCTCGAGTCCGCCGCCGACCGCGCGAAGCTCGACCTCGACCGATGTGGCACTTGAATGGCGCGCGACGTTGCGAAGCGCCTCCTGTGCGACCCTGTACAGACAAAGGGACAAGGCCGGGGTCGGCTCGTCGACGTCATCGGCTCTGAAACTCGTTGGAATTCCCTCTACGGCTCCGAACCGGGCGCACTCGGCCTTCAGCGCCTCGATCAATCCGAGGTCTTCGAGGATAGCGGGATGCAGCGCGTAGGACAGCGCGTGCACGTCCTCACTGAGTTGGATCAGGTCGTGACGTATCGAACGCATCGCCTGTCCAGCGATCGTATCGCCTAATCCCTTCTCTTTCCGTCCCGCATTAATCGCAAGCAAAGCCAACCGCTGGGTAACATCATCGTGCAGCGCGTGGGCCAACCGGGCGCGTTCGTCCTCGTGAACGGTGATCAGGCGTCCGTTCAGGTCACGAGCTTCGTCTTCGGCGCGCCGACGTTCGGTGATATCGATCGATATAGCGCGCAATTGCCGGGGCTTGCCGTTCTGATCGAATTCGATCCGCCCCCGAGCGGCGATCCAACGCACGGTCGAATCCGGCGACATCACTCGATATTCCGTTTCGTATTGGCCGTCGCCTTCGAGCGCCCCACGGATCGCCCGGCGTAGCGACGCGCGGTCATCGGGATGCACGACGTCGATGAAATGATCAAAATGGACGGGATGCGCCGAGTACCAGTTTCCGGAACTCCAGTCGCTTTCGCTCGCTCGGACCTCGTCCCGCGGAATATCCCAAACCCAGAAGCGCAGCTTGGCGGCGGTCGCGGCCAGGCTCATGCCTTCTTCGCTTGTCCGCAGCCGGGCAAGCGCACGTCGCAGCCACATCCAGTTGAGCAGGAGACCGGCGATAAGGATCGCGCCAACCCCGGAGAGACCCGCGGCCGCAAGGATGTACCACCTGTATTGCTCCCATAGGGTCGGCCCGCGGAACCTGACAGCGCTGTTGGGTGGCAGATTGGCGTCGGCGACCTCCCATCGCCGCAACTCCCGCCAGTCAAACTCAGGCTCCCCAAGTTTCTGTAGCGGGGTCTTGATATCGCCGGGCGATGCCCCCCGCAGAATCTGCGCGGCGACCTCGGCGGTCTTCCGACTCAGGGCGTGGACAGAGAGGAGAGGTCCGCCCACAATGCCACCGCCCAGCTGATAGTCGTACTGTCCGAATATCGGTGCGTTGGCTACGGCGTGCAGACGGGCCAGAACCTCCTCCTGTCTATAGGGAACGCCCTGCGCATCGATGACGAGGTCGCCGAAATAAATTGCGGACGCAGGCGGCAGGGCGGCGACACGCTTCTGAATCTCGCCGAACGATAAGTCATTCATGAAGACAGGCCTGACCCGCGCCTCGAACGGGTGGCACGCCTGACGAAATTCGTTGACCCAGAATTTTTCGATTGGAAAATCGCCGATCACGACCGCGAGCGTTGTTGTGTTTGGCAGCGTTCGCAAGATGTTTTCAATGACCGCGTTCAGGTCAATCGAAACCGCGACCATGGTGTCGTTGGCGGTGAGCGTCGCGTCTTTTATCGCTCTCGCGTCAAGGGCGGCAAAAATAACGGGCGTGGAAGGAAAGAGATCTCGTCGATGGCGCTGAATGAAGCGCGCCGCAGGGCTTACCATTGTAACGATCAAATCGGGCGGATGGGTCGCGAAAAGGGCTCGCAAATAGCCCACGAACGCTTCGTCCCGCTCGCCGTCGCTGAAGCGTGCAATCTCTAACAACACCTCGTAGGCGTCCAGCGGATAAGGCGATTTCTCAGCCAAGTCCGTGCGCAGATAGTCCCCGAAGGCGTCCTCGGCCTGAAAATTCCAACCGAAAGAGTGCAACAATAGCACTCGCTTCGGCTCCACAGCCGTCGCGTTCCCTGCGGCGAAAGCCAGCAGAACAACTGCCATCCACGCGCTACGCGCCCATCCCATGGGATTCTCGGGCAATCAATGTTCGTCCGCAATCAACGGGACTATAGCGGATCAAGGATGACCAGGCGAAGGGGCATCCCAACGTCGGCCCCCTGGCTACAACTTCCCGATTGTCGCGCCTCGTAATTTTTCATCCCCAAAGCTAGTAAATCTTCGAGGTCATGCTGACGCGTTCCGGGTCCAAGGTTCGTCCGAAAGTCGCGCCCCCGGGCCGGCGAACACGAAATGAAGAGATGCCTGCGAAAGAGAGTGGTTGTGCGCTTTTGGCAGATCGGCATCTTGGCTTGGTGGAAGGCGTGCGCGGCCTGCTCGAGACTGAGTTTGAGGCGGTTGTGGTGGTGGGGGACGAAGTTTCGCTGTTCGAGAGTGCGCGCCAGCTCCACGTCGCTGTGGCCGTGGTCGATCTCTCGCTGCGACGCGGAGATGGGCTGGGGTTAATTCGACGGATGCGGAGCCATTTTCCGCAGCTGAAGCTGATCGCTCTCAGCGTCCACGAGGAAGAGAATGCGGAGTTCGCGGCGATTGAAGCGGGAGCCAATGGATTTGTCCTCAAACGATCCATCGCAACGGATCTGCTGCCGACCATTGACGCCATCCTGGCGGGAAGCGCAGCATGACGTTTCCAAAAGCATGCGAGCGCGTTACTCGGCGCGAGATCGGCAGCCGAGTCGCCGCTTCGGGCGAGCCGTCGCCGCGG
This sequence comes from uncultured Alphaproteobacteria bacterium, assembly GCA_963725195.1. Classification (GTDB taxonomy): domain Bacteria; phylum Pseudomonadota; class Alphaproteobacteria; order Rhizobiales; family Beijerinckiaceae; genus Roseiarcus. The sequence goes on from CAVRXX010000012.1 coordinate 7,892, forward strand.
CCGTCCATTCGCGTCATAATGAACGTGCTTCATGCCCGCCCACGCTCAAAATTGATCTTCAGCGCCTGGGTGCGGTAAGGGCGAGCGGTCGATCGCCAAGGGCGAAAAATTCGACGGAGCGAGCGCGTCTCGCGGCCGTGTGAAGGGGAAACGGGAGGGCCCGCCCATGATGCGTGCGATCGGCCGCGGCGCGAAGCGCGCGCATGGTCTGTTCGCTTTGGCGGTTGCCACAGCTCTGGCCGTCGATCCACTGCTTGCTGAAGCTCAACAGAATCCAGCTCACGCCGCGACGCCAGCGCCGGCTCCGGCCGAGACCGCAGCTCCAGCGCCCGCCGCGACGCCAGCCCCAGCCGAGGCCGAACAGCCGCCCGCAGACAGCATGTTCACTCGCGCGGAGCTCGAGAAGCTGCTAGCGCCCATCGCCCTTTATCCCGACCCTTTGCTCGCACAGATGCTGCCGGCGAGCGCGTACCCAGTCCAGATCGTCCAGGCGCAGCGTTGGCTTGACAAGAACCGGGCCCTCATCGCCAAGAACGATTATTCCGGCATCGACAACCAGAATTGGGATCCCGCTGTGAAGGCGCTGGCGCGCTTTCCGGACGTTATCAAACTGATGAGCGCCGACCTCGACTGGACGACGGACCTCGGCGACGCCGAAGTGAACCAGCCGCAGGACGTAGCCGAAGTCATCCAGGACCTTCGCGCCAAGGCGGAAGCAGCCGGGACGCTTAAGACAACCGATCAGCAGACCGTCGAACGCGTTGAGGCGAGCGCCCCGCCAGGGGCCGGCGCGCCTCAGGGGCCGACAGCGCCGCAAACCGCGGCGAGCTATATCTCCATCCAGCCGACCGACCCTTCGACGGTCTATGTCCCCACCTATGACCCGGCTGCGGTCTATCAACCCTATTCCGGCGTCGCGCCTCTCTTGGGCTTCGGCGCGGGCATCGCGGTCGGCGCGCTCTGGAACAACAATTACTGGAATTGGGGAACTGGCGCGATCTACCCCCCGGTCTGGGCCGGCTATTCGGGCTGGCGTGGCAACGTCAATAACGGCAACGTCAATATCGGCAATAACGTCAACCTCGGCAACGTCGGCAACAACATGAAGCCCTGGCGGCCGAACGGAGACTATCGGCCTGGCATGGGCAGCAAGCCGGGGATCGGCGCTGGCCGACCCGGGAGGCCAGGCGGGGTCGGCGGTCCGGGCCGTCCCGGTGGCGTGGGTGGGCCGGGCGGGATCGGTGGCGCAGGCCGTCCGGGCGGCGCCGGCCGTCCCGGAGGCATCGGCGGCGCCGGCCGTCCCGGAGGCATTGGCGGTGCAGGCCGGCCCGGCGGCGTCGGCGGCGCAGGCCGGCTAGGCGGTGCAGGCCGACCCGGCGGCGGCGCCCGCCCCGCGGCGAGACCCGCTAGTCGTCCTGCTGGGCGGCCAAACATCAGCCGGCCGGGAAGCTCGGCCATGGGCGGTATGAGGATGGGTGGCGCCAACGCGGCCTTCGCCAATCGCGGCGCGTTCAGCCGTGGTGGAATGCAGGGCGGCTTCGGCGGCGGCGGGCGGTGGCGGCGGGGGCGGTGGCGGCGGCTTCGGCGGCGGCGGGCGTGGCGGCGGCTTTGGTGGCGGCGGGCGGGCGGCGGCGGGCGCGGCGGCGGCGGGCGTCGCTCCGATATGCGCCTCAAGCACGATATCGTGCTCCTCGGACGGCTCGACGACGGTCTCGGCTATTATCGCTTCGTCTACAACGGCGGCCACACCGTCTATGTCGGCGTTATGGCGCAGGAGGTGCAGACCGTCATGCCGGAAGCTGTAATGCGTGGCGCTGACGGCTACATCCGCGTTTCCTATGACCTCCTTGGATTGCCGTTCGAGACCTACAAGCAGTGGATCGTAAGCGGCGCGCATTTACCGAGGGTGAAACAGACAGTGCATTGGTAGCTGTGCCGCCTGGCTAGCGGCATGCGCGCCGTAAGGCGAGTCAATGGCGGGAACGCGGACGAGGACAACGACGATGACAATGAGGATCGGCGGCATTCTTGCCGCGGCCGTCTTGATCGCCGCGGCGCTTCCGGCCCGCGCCCAAGAGACATATCCGACTCCAGAAGCAGCGGTGAAGGACCTCGTCGATTCCGCCAAAGCCAAGACGCCAGGCTTCGGCGACCGCATTCTAGGCAAGGACGGCGCGGCATTGCTCAGGTCAGGCGACGCGGAGCAGGACGCCGAGAACCTGAAGGAGTTCAACGAGGCGGCGGCCGCTTCGACCGCGATCGACGACGGACCCAATGGCACGAAGATACTACGCGTCGGGAAGAACGGCTGGACCTTGCCGCTGCCGCTCATCAAGACCGACGCGGGTTGGCGCTTCGACGTCGCCAAAGGAAAGGAGGAAATGACCAATCGCCGGGTCGGCTACGACGAGCTCAGCGCCATTGAAGCGTGCAAAGCCTATGTCGCCGCTCAGGACGAATATTTCAGACTTGATCGCGACGGCAACGGCCTGCGTGAATACGCGCGCAGGTTCATTTCGACCCCCGGAACCCACGACGGCCTCTACTGGCCGCCGGAAGACCAGGCCGATATTTCGCCACTTGACGGATTTGCTGAAGACGCCGATCTGCGCGGGCGTTCGGGCGAGAAGCCCGAGCCTTATGACGGCTATTATTTCCGCATCCTCACCGCGCAGGGGTCGGCGGCGCCGGGCGGCGCCTTTTCCTACCTCATCAACGGCCACATGATCGCAGGGCACGCAATGGTCGCGTGGCCGGCGACCTATGGCGACAGTGGCGTTGAGACTTTTATCTGCGGCGAGAACGGCGTCGTCTACCAAAAGGACCTCGGGCCGAACACCGCCGCTCTCGGCGCCTCGATGGCGCAGTTCAATCCCGACGCGAGCTGGAAGGTCGTCGAGTAGCGGCGACGTACAACGCAGAGCTCGCGGACCGTTCAGCCGCCTGAAATAGCTGGACCTCCTTTTCGACGAACGCCGACAGGCCGCGAACCGCAAGCGCCCGCGAAGTCGACAATCTAAGATGGGTCAAATTCGTGCGCCGCGATAGGTGCGCGTCCGCACAAGTCCTTTGGATCGCGAACAGACCCGACAGGCTATACTACCCCAACAGCTCAGAGATAAGCCTGCAATAGGAGGACGAGATGAAAGCGATCTCCCATTTTATGCGGATTACCGTCCTCGGCGGCGTGCTCTTTCTGACGCCGATAGTGGTGCTCGCCTTCATCCTGGGCAAGGCGTTCGACCTTGCGCGTCGCGGATTGAAGCCGATGGCCACGATCATTCCAGATAGATTTGTCTCTGGGGCGACCACGGAAGCGATTTTGGCGATCGTTCTTATTGCGATTTTATGCTTTCTCGCCGGCCTGTTCGCCCGAACCCGGCCGGCGCAGCGAATCATGGCCGAGTTGGAGTCTTCCGTTCTGTCCAAGGTTCCTGCTTATGAGTATTTGAAGCAGGCAGGCGCAAGCGTGATGGGCCTCGGCGAAACGGCTGATCATCCGGTTGTGTTCGCGCAACTTGGCGGCGCTTGGCGGATCGCGGTCCAGACCGGCGTGGTGGGCGGCGGCTTGGTCGCGATCTTCGTCCCGAACTCCCCGAACCCGATGTCCGGATCGGTCTTTCTCGTCGCCTCCGACAGCGTCCGCCCAGCCAAGGTTCCACTCGCTACGGCTATTGGTTGCCTCAGGCGTTGCGGCGCTGGGTCGGAAGCGTTTCTGAGCGAGTTCACGCCGGGTGTACCGACAGCCTGAGGATGACAAAGCTTGCTCGTCGAAGTCGGTAGGCGGCCACATTCCGATGAGGTGGGCGCACTGATGGATCACGTTCGCGTCAGCCCAACACGATCGCGCCGGGCTTTGGGCGCGTCACGCCGCGCGGCGTTTCCGCTGGCGCCGAGAAGCCGTACGGGCGCGCGGCCGGCTTTAGCTCTCCGTGCGCCGACCAAGACCGCTCGCCAGGATATGGACGCTCAACAAAAGCACCCACAGGGGAAAGAGTGCGAAGCTCCAGCGCAGGAAAGGACTGCCGAGCAGTAGCAAGACTGCCAGCAGGTAGCCCAGCGCGGCCAGCCAGCGAGGCGCGAAATGCGTCGCCATCGCGACCGTCGAGGTGGAGATCATAAACACGCCGGCCATCCTGACCATGTAGACGTTGACGACGTTGTACGAAAGCGTCCTCGCAAAGCGAAACACCGGCGAGCCGAACGCAACGGGATCGTCTTTGAACACCACCAGCATGGCGCCGACGACTGCCGCGGCGACGAACAACATGCCTAGGAACAGAAGGCCGCTTCCCAAAAACACAGTCGCAAAAAAGCGATCCTCCCGCGCTCCGAGCCGGTCGCGAATAACGCCGATGAACCACAGAAAGGCGATCCCGGCGAAAGGAATGAGATTGAGCGCCAGCGCGACCTCGGCGGTGTTGGCGGCGAGCCATCCGCCCGACGCCTGCGGATCTGCCGGGATGGCCGTCCACAGCAATCCGAAGCTGATCAGAGTCAGCAACGAAAAGACCACGCCCGCGACGGCGGCGGCCCTGGGGGTTCTCAATCCCGCGTCGGTGAAACCTTCGGCTTGGCTCATGTTCTGTACCCTCCCGGGACTTGTCGAACCGACCGAACCGCGACCGTAGCAGCATCATCTTGGGCCCGGCCGAAATTGCCCTTCGCGTCTCCGCGCGCCGCGACGTCGTTGGATCACGGAGCTGCCCGCCAAGAATGCTTGGTCCTTGTGTCTTCGCATCATCAATCCCATAGACTGTCCGGAAAGCCCGGAAAATCGGGGATAATCGAAGCCACGACAGACCGGTCGGCCCGCGATGCAGCCCTGGTTCATTCCGATGTTCTACGTGAGCGGCGCTGTGCTGGGCGGGCTCGCGCTGCCGCGAATCGAGCAGGCCTACCTCTCAGGCTACACCTTAGCTGTGTCGGTGGCCTCCGCCCAGGCGCTCCTCTCGGCCGCGTCTTCGGGCATGATGGCGTTGACCGGCATCGTGTTCGCCATGGCTTTCGTGATGGTGCAATTCAGCGCGATCGCCTATTCCCCTCGGCTCGTGCTCTGGTTCGCGCGCGACCGGATGCTGTTCCACGCACTGGGCGCGTTCACGGCGACTTTTATCTATGCCTTGTTCACGCTCGCCTGGGTGGACCGCGGCGGCTCGGCAAAGGTCCCGCTATTCTCGATGTTGCTCGTCGGGATCATGATCATTGTCAGCATGCTCTTGTTTTCAAGGTTGATGCAGCGCTTAGGCGACCTTCAGATCGGCAACGTGCTTCACCTGCTCGGCGACCAGGGGCGCACCGTCATCGGCGAGATGTTCCGCCCCCTGGACGATGCGTCCGCCACCCCTCCTCCTGCCAAACGCGCGGCGAGCACGGCGCGGCTCGGCCGCGTGACCCAAACGGTGAAGTATTTTGGCGAACCGCGCACCGTCGCCAAGCTCGACGTCAGTTCCCTTGTCGCGCTGGCGCGGGAGGGACAGGGGACGATCGTGATGGCGTGCGCGGTCGGCGATACGCTGGTCGAAGGTTCGGCTCTCCTGCATGTTCACGAACTCGGGAACGCCGCTGCCGGAGGACGCACTGAGGCGCGCCGTCCATCTTAAGCGCGAGCGAACCTTCGAGCAGGACCCAAAATATCCGATCCGGCTTCTTGTCGACATCGCCATCAAGGCGTTGTCGCCGGCGATCAACGACCCGACGACAGCGGTCCAGACCATCGACCAGCTCGAGGACCTGCTGCGCCGCCTCGGCGTAGCCGAGCTCGACGCCGGTCATGTCGCCGACGAAACCGGCGCTCTGCGGCTGGTGTTCCCGACGCCAACCTGGGGGGACTATCTCACCCTCGCGTTCGACGAGATCCGACACTTCGGCTCGAGTTCGGTTCAAGTGATGCGGCGAATGAGGGCCGCGCTCGTCGGCCTCGCCGAGGCGCTGCCGGGTCAAGAACGGGTGGAGGCGGTGCGAAATTATCTCGAGCACCTCGACCGTGTCATCGGCGCCTCGCCGTTCGACGTCGAGGACAAGAGGATGGCGCGCCAGGAAGACCGACAGGGCATTGGCCTGTCTCGGCAATCGGACGCGACCTGAACCGTTCGGGTGGTCGAAAGCTCAGTCTTCGGACGCAACCGGGATTCGACCTTCGCGGATCGCTTTGGCAAAGCGGCGATAGTCGCGAAGGTTCTGGTCGGCATATTCGACCGCGAACTCGCACACCGCGTCGTCGAACGTCGTATTGGAGCCCATGTAGCCGGCAATCTTCGCCGGGTCGCCGGATCGCGCATGCGCCCGTGCAAGCGACCAGGCGCAGAGCTTGCCGAATTCCTTCAGGGCCGTGAGGTCCCAGTCTTCTGGGATCGCTGAGATTTTGGCATCGCGAAGCTGGCGGAAGTAGTAGTCGCGGCCAATCGCGCCGTGCGTCCAGCCAAGGAAAATGTCGCTCGCCGCCTGCATGAGACGCTGGCCTACCACCACCCGCTCGCCATGGTTCTTGTGCACGGACTTGCCGGCGTAAGGCTCGAGCACGGACTTTCGCGCTTCCTTGACCTGCAGGAAAATTGGATCGTCATCGGCCGCCATGAACAGCCCGAGCGCGCAATAGGTGCCGACGCTGCCCACGCCGACGACCTTGATCGCGAGGTCGAACAGCCGAAACCGGTCGAACAATACGCGAATATGCTCGGGCAGCGACTTCCGATAGCCTTCGAGCGCCTCGACATATCCTGTCCTGACGCCCGGGGCTTGTTCGTCCGTCGGATGGAAGATCAGCGGCGGCGCGTCCTTGATCCTCGGCGCGGATCCGAAATGCTCGACCAGTTTCGGGAACAGGCTTTCAGGCAAGCTTTTCCGGCGCGCCTGCTCGAACTCTTTGCTTCACCCGCTCTACCTCGGCTCCGGAAGGCAGGACCTTGAGAACGCGGTCGAGATCGATGCGATCGTACCAGACGTCCAGCGCGCGCATCGAGGCATAATCCGCCATTCGTTCACGGTACGAGCACACGGACTCCGTCGCCGCCTTCGCCCCCGCGCTGTCGGGCAAGTCGATATGACGAGCCGCGATGACAATGCTGGCCGCGAGCCGCTTAACGTCCCACTCCCAGGGCGCCGGCAGGGTTTCGTCGAAATCGTTGATGTCGAAGAAGATGTTGCGCTCCGGCGTGGCGAAGCCGCCGAAGTTCATCAGGTGAGCGTCGCCGCAGGCCTGCACGCGAAGTCCGGACGTCGGGGTCGACGCCAGATCGGCCGCCATGATTGCGGCTGCGCCACGATAGAAGGCGAAGGGCGATTGGGCCATGCGGGAGAAGCGTAACGGGATCAGTTCGGGGATGCGGCCTTCGTTAGCCTCGCGCAGAAGCTCGACCGGATCGCGACGATTCTTGGGCGCCTTCCACCCGCCATGCGCGACACGTGGCGTCGCGTCGCGCAGCGCCTTGCCCGCGGCGCGGCGCTCGTCGGCGGATAGGTAGGCGGCGGGGGAGCCGGAGGCGTCTTTTCCCGGTTCGTGTTTCGCGTTCGTTTTGCGCATGCTCGCGCTCCTCCGCCGACCATAATGTGGCGCCTATGGCGGGATGCATAGGCCCGGCAAAGAGATAGGCCAGCGGGACGCTTCGGAAGCGAGGCACAGCAGGGGCCTGTCGGCGTCGAACGGTGGCGCAACATTCCCCGCGACTGCGATCGGCGCAAACGCCAGGGTCGCTTTGGAGTAGCGGACCCTTCGTGTTTATGGCTTTGACAACTCGCCGTCCTGCTGAAACGGCCACGTGCTTTCAAGTTTCATCCTAACGAGCGCCTGGTCGATAACCCAATCCATTGCAAGATTGTATAAGGCTAGCTTCGCCCATTCGCTTGGGGGAACGAATTTCTTCGGTCGCACTAAATTTGTGGCGTCGTCTTCGACATCCATGAGGATCGCCTTTGCCGCATCCGCATCGAGACGTGAGTCATCCAGCGTCACATGGTCCAAGGCGAGCTTCATGTCGACGAGCTTGAAAAGCGTATCAGCGATTGCGTCGTCGCTCTGTATCGCCTGCCAAATTCGGTTCCCTAACTCGCAAAGGCCGGTCTCAAGCTCCTGCCTCGCCATCCTCCGCCCTCCATCTCAAGCACAAGGGCGCCAGGCGACTGGTCCCTGTCGGCGGCGCTGTCCAACCCCCTCTATCGCCGGCCTCGCCTAGCGCGAGAGCGACTTGGTTTTAATCCACCTTGCCAGTCGGTCCGCCTCGGTAAGCGCATATCTGAGCTGGCTATTCCGTGGATAGTTCGCCGAAAGGGTCCGATTGGTCTTGCAATCAAATCAATGCAGCGCTGCGCGGCCAGATGATAGTCTCTTGATTCTCTAATTTCCAATGGATGATATTGGTATTCTGTGCTGCCTTATACTACTAATGGTCGTCTCACGCCCGGACTCGCGCCAAAGTGTGGAGCGAATGCGTTGTAGGCGCGGGCTTTCTACGCCTCCGTGCCTGCCGAATGAGTTTCTCTTGCCGGAACCGCGAACCGCCGCGCGCGCAAGAGCGCCCATAAATTCTCTCGCCGATGCTGCGTCCGCGCGCCGACGGTCAACGCGCGAACTGCACATTCCGCGGGCGCCAACCAACCCCGTTGCGACCCTTACGTAGCGGGCCGCAGCAGCGCTTCCCGACCCCGCAAATAGTTCAAAAGGGGGAGGACGGCTATCACTTTCGGCCATCGGAAATTGGCCGGCGCCCGTCATAAATGCTTTACATTTTGTTTACAATGAGTAAATTGAACTGCTCGGTTGTGGACTTGGCCCCCGGAAAAGATTGAGCTTTGGTTCAAGACCGATCGCAGGTGACCCAGCGTCAGTCTGGTTGCGGTTGTGTAAGGTGGTTAAATGCGAGGGCGGTTCGTTTGGCTGGGGATTTAGCAATTTGTATCAGTGGTGTGGCCGCCCGATTCGTCGGTTCGCCAGTTACGGCGCTGCTTAAATGTTCCGCAGGGTTGATGCCTACGTAATCAACTAATATATATTAGGAAACGGCAATGCGGGTGCAAGGGAACGATTTCGATGAGCGGTCGCAAAACGAGATGCGCGAGGTCGGGGTTCCTCGTTTGGGGCTGTCGATTGTCGATACCGATAGTAGTCTAGCCGATCAAGTCTACGCGATACACCCCGAACGAGGGCCGATTCAGTTCGACCGGGGAGAGGCCTTATCGGCCGAACACGTCGTGCGTAGCTTGGATTTGCAAAGCAGCAAAGAAGCTGAAAAGAAGGTCATTATCGTCGAAAGCCGGATTTTCCTGCGGGAATGTATCCAGCGAAGCATTCAATCGGCCCTGTCGATGCCCGTGGAGACATTGTCTTCATTTTCGGAGTTGGGTAACCAAGGGACTATTGGATCGGCGCGATTGGTAATCATTTCTCTGGGCGAGACGAATACCCAGCAAAGCGCTGAAGCATTGAGGATTATTTCGGATTTAGCGCAGTCTCTACCGACTATCGTTCTTTCTTCCAAGTATGATTTCGAGATCATGCGGGCCGTGATTGGCTGTGGGGCAAAGGGTTATATCCCAATGACCATGGGATTTGAAATCGCGGTCGAAGCAGTTCGCTTTGTGTTGGCGGGCGGGACATACGTCCCTGCGGAATGCCTCCTCTCCGCGATCCCCTCCGCCGGCACGCCGTCGCGCCCCGTAGCGTCCGGCGCCATCACCAGCCGCGAGCTCGCCGTCGTCCGCGCGATCCATCAGGGCAAGCCGAACAAGATCATCGCCTACGAACTGAACATGTGCGAAAGCACCGTAAAAGTGCATGTTCGCCATATCATGAAAAAACTGCGAGCCAAGAACCGTACGGATGTGGCGATCAAGGCAACAGCCCTCCTTGCATGTTCCAGGTGTACGACCCAAAGCGAATGCTGGTCCGCTGGGCGGTGTTCGATGAGACTCGCCTAGCGCTGCGTAAGGCGATGGCTCGACGGGGAGTCACGCGATATTCCGTGACCAAAGCGATCGGCTTTTCCCTCTTGGCACTTCTGATCGCCAGTTTGGCGCAGGGGGAAAGCATCGGCGCGGTCTTCTACATCTGGCTCGAAAATCACAATTGGACGCAGCCAGCATCGCTCGCGTCTCCGCATTCGATCTATCGCAATCCTGCCGCGCCTTTCATCAACAGCCTGGTGACCCCCGGCAATCCGAATGCCGCGAACGTTTCTTACGCCAGCAAGTACCGTTGTGAACGTCCCGTGCCATCAGCAGCTGGATTGGGTTCACCCGTCCGAGCCCAACGATGTTTGGACGGAGGCTGGACTCGCGAAGCTCACGGTCCCGCTTAACCGCAGAGACGATCCGCCCTTCCCGAACAATATCGTCACGGCGCAGCATCTTAGCCAGCTGCTGCAAGAGAAGGGTCTAGCATGGCGGTCGTATCAGGAGGACATCGACCTCGCCAAAGACCTAATGGGTCAGGTCACGGACAAGGCTCTTCCGGCCAGCGAGTGGACAGTGCCATTGATCCCTTTTTCCGGCGCCTCGCCGGCGTACGGCAATTGCTACGACCCCAGCCGTCAATACAATTATCAGCCGAAGCATAACCCGCCACTATTCTTCGAGGACACCAACGGAGGAAATGACCCGGGGCGGAACAACCCGATGGCTAAGAATTACGCCCCGCTGCAGCAACTGGAGTCCGACCTCACGAACAACACGGTCGCCCGCTACAATTGGATCACGCCCAACATCCACAACGACATGCATTCCTCGTCGAAGACGGACTTAGCCCACAACGGAGTGACCTACGCCGCCGGCACCGACGAACAGCAGATCGCGCTCGGCGACAATTTCCTGTCGAAGATCGTGCCGTTGGTCGAATCCTCACAGGCCTTCAGGAACAATGGACCGACGAGACCGAAGGAGGCGCAGGGCGAGGCGCGGCGCTGGCGGCCCCGAGCTCGTGAATCAGCTCGACGCCGAAGGTCGAGCCAGTCGCCATGGGCGCATCGCCGACTAACCTGACCTCCAACAACTTCGTCATCTCGGCCATCTGCGGGGGAGTTTGAATGCCGCGCCGGCGCGGGTTCGCGCCGAGCTGCGGCACAACGAGGGATGATCGTCAATCACAAGAAGATCAGGTGTCTAATCCGCGAGCAGGGTTTCAGCCGAGAATCCGACGGCGCTATCTCGCGACCCACCGACAGCAAGCCCGGCCTTGGGCAGTAACTACTCTTTACAATTCAGAACAACACAGTGTAAACTTTTCGTGCACAGAAATGACGGACGAGCTACAGATCCAGGCAATTAGCTTGCCGGGCAAAAGAAAATTATTTCCCATGTATTTCCAGAGGTTAGCAAGGCTTTCAGATGGCGATGGGGACATATGAGGACGAGGATGTTTGGCCCGTCAGGTGTTCGCGCTGCGGCCACGGGTTCACAGCAAAGATCGGACAGTTAAAGTTTGGTTTTATAACCAAATGCGTCGCTTGTTCCCAGGATCTCGGGCATTCGACAGAAGAGTTTCTCTTGGCGCTCTCCGAGGCGAGAAAGGGCAAGCACAACCCTTGGTGGGAGATGCTTAGGAGTGTATCTCAACCTTTACCCAGTCCCGATCGAACCCACCCGGGTCAGACGCAAGACCCACAAGACTTTGATCTCGTCGAACAGGCATTCAACCTGTTCCTGTTTATGGACGCAAAACAGCGCGCGAGTTTGATAGCCCGCCAACAAGACCGCATGGCGAAGAGCCACCACTAAACCAGCGTTGCCGTAGCTCCGACTAACAGAAGCGGTGACTCAAATTCGTTTTACTCAAGCTCTCCCCGCGCTGCGGCGCCGCTGAATCCGCGATCCTAAGCGGCTCCCACGACGGCCTCGCAGACCTCGCTGACCAGCGCGTCGACCAGCGCCTGGTCGTCCGCCTCGCCCATGACGCGGATCACCGGCTCTGTGCCCGACGGGCGAACCAGGAGCCGGCCGCGGTCGCCGAGCCGGGCGGTCGCGTCGGCGATCGCTTTGGTCACCGCCGGATTCTCGAGCGGCCGGCCGCCCTTGAAGCGGACGTTGCGCAACACCTGCGGCACCGGCTCGAACCGGCGGCAGACCTCGCTCGCCGGCTTACCCAGCTTGTGCACCACCGCCAGCACCTGCATCGCCGCAACCAGACCATCGCCAGTGGTCGAATAGTCGGACAGGATGATATGGCCGGATTGCTCGCCGCCGACGTTGAAGCCTTTTTCGCGCATGCGCTCGATCACATAGCGATCACCGACCGCGGTGCGCTCGAGCGAGAGCCCCAGGCTCGCGAGATGCCGCTCGAGCCCCAGGTTCGACATCACGGTGGCGACGACGCCGGGCTTCGCCAAACGGCCCTCGTCGCGCCAGCTCTCCGCGATCACCGCCATCACCTGATCGCCGTCGATCAGGCGGCCCTTCTCGTCGATCAGGATCATCCGGTCGGCGTCGCCGTCGAGCGCGATGCCGACGTCCGCCCGCATCTCGCGGACCTTGCGCGCCAAAGCCTCGGGAGCGGTCGAACCGACCTCGAAATTGATGTTGAGCCCGTTGGGCTCGACGCCGATCTTGATCACCTCGGCGCCGAGTTCCCACAACGCTTCCGGGCGCGACCTTGTAACCCGCGCCATTGGCGCAATCGACGACGACGCGCAGGCCTTCGAGCGTCACTTCGCGGGAGAGCGTCCGCTTGGCGTATTCGATGTAGCGGGCCTCGACGTCGTCGATGCGCTTGGCGCGGCCGAGGTCGGGAGAATTGGCGAGCTTCGGCGCGACGTCGCCATCCATCAAAGCTTCGATGCGCGCCTCGACCTCGTCGGACAATTTGTAGCCGTCCGGCCCGAACAGCTTGATGCCATTGTCCTCATAAGGGTTGTGGGACGCGGAGATCATCACGCCCAGGTCGCAGCGCATCGAGCGCGTCAGCATCGCCACAGCCGGCGTCGGCACGGGCCCGAGCAGCAGCACGTCGGCGCCGACCGAAGTGAAGCCCGCGACCAAGGCATATTCGATCATGTAGCTCGAGAGCCGCGTATCCTTGCCGATCACCACCCGGTGGCGATGGTCGCCGCGGTGAAAGGCAAGGCCGGCCGCCTGGCCGACTTTCAGCGCCATATCCGCCGTGATCTGGCTGTTGGCCCGACCCCTAATCCCGTCGGTGCCAAAATATCTGCGGACCATGTGTGAGACTCCCTACGACGAAATGAACTGACATTTGTCAGATGGCGATGGCTCCTCGCACGACCGCATTCCAACGTCTCCAACAAGGAAGAGGCATTGCAGGGGACTTCTCGACAGCGTCGACCGGAACAAGACATCTCATCGACCGGCGGAAAGCGGCGGCCAGTCTCCACGGGCCATTAATCGTTTCCGCCCGTGACGACGACGCCCAATCCAGGCCCTCGGAGGCGGCCGGTCCCATCGGCATTTGCCTGAGCCTCACTCCACGGTCACCGATTTCGCCAGGTTGCGGGGCTGGTCGGCGTCCTTACCCATGATGACGGCGGTATGATAGGCGAGCATCTGGATCGGCGCGGCATAGACGATCGGCGCGAAATTGGCGGCCATGTCGGGCATCGGCAGGACGTGCTCGATCGCGACGCCTGCCTCCTCGGCCGCATGCCGGTCGCCGATCAGGATGAGGCGGCCGCCTCGCGCCGCCACCTCCTGCATGTTGGACACCGTCTTTTCGAACACCGCGTCGCGCGGCGCGATGACGATGACCGGCATCGCTTCGTCGATCAGCGCGATGGGCCCATGCTTGAGCTCGCCCGCGGCGTAGCCTTCGGCATGGATATAGCTCAATTCCTTGAGCTTGAGCGCGCCCTCCAGCGCCAGCGGATAGGCCGTGCCGCGGCCGAGGTAGAGCACGTCGCGGGCGCGCGCGATCGCGTGCGCAAGCTTCTCGGCTATCGGCTCGAGCTTGAGCGCCTCGGCGAGAAGGCCTGGCGTCGCGACAAGCTCGCCGATCAGAGCCTGCTCGGCCGTCTCGTCGACCGCGCCGCGCGCTTTGCCCAAGCCGATCGCCAGCGCGGCCAGCGCGGCGAGCTGGCAGGTGAAGGCCTTGGTCGAGGCGACGCCGATCTCTGGGCCGGCGAGGGTCGGCGCGGCGGCGTCGGTCAATCGCGCAATGCTGGAATCCGGCACGTTGACGACGCCGACGGTCTTGGCCCCTCTCTCCTTCACGTAGCGCAGCGACGCCAAGGTGTCCGCCGTCTCGCCCGACTGCGATACGACAATGGTCAGCCCCCCCTCGTCGACAGGCGCTTCGCGATAGCGGTATTCCGAGGCGACATCGATCTCGACCGGCAGGCGCGCCAGCCGCTCGATCCAATATTTGGCGACGAGCCCGGCCATATAGGCGGTGCCGCAGCCGACGATCGACACGCGCTTGAGCTCTTTTGGATCGGCAGGCCAGGCGAAGGGCTTGAGCTTGAGCGCGCCCATGTCGATGTAACGCGCCAGCGTGTGGCCGACCACCTCCGGCTGCTCGTGGATCTCCTTGGCCATGAAGTGCCGGTAGGCGCCCTTTTCCGCCAGGAGACTGCCGGCCGGGCTTCGCTGGATGCGGCGCTGGACACGGGCGCCGCTCGCGGCGCGGATCTCGGCGCCTTTACGGGTCACCGCCGCCCAGTCGCCCTCCTCGAGATAGGCGATGCGGTCGGTGAAGGGGCTGAGCGCCAGCGCGTCCGAGCCCAGATACATGGCCCCGTCGCCATAGCCGATCGCCAGCGGCGCGCCCTGGCGCGCGCCGATCAGGAGATCCTCCTCGCCCTCGAACAGATAGACGAGCGCAAACGCGCCGCGCAGCCGCGCGAGGGCGGCATGGACGGCGTCTTGAGGCGATTTGCCCTTGGCGAGCTCGTCCTCGACGACAAAGGCCGCGATCTCGGAATCGGTCTCGGTCGCGAACGCGTGCCCTTTGGCGGCGAGCTCCTGGCGCAGCGTCCGGAAATTCTCGATGATGCCGTTGTGGACGACCGCAAGCCTCGGCGAGGCGTGCGGATGAGCGTTGGTCTCGGTCGGCTTGCCATGCGTCGCCCAGCGGGTGTGGCCGATGCCGATCGCCCCGCCAAGCGGCGCTGCGGTCAGCTTCGCCTCCAGATTTTTCAGCTTGCCCTCGGCGCGCCGCCGCTCCAATCGGCCGTTCTCGAGCGTCGCGACGCCAGCGGAATCGTAGCCGCGGTATTCAAGCCGCTTCAGCGCCGCGACAATCGAGCCCGCGACCGGTCCGCTCCCGAGAATCCCGACAATTCCACACATAAACCGCACCCCGCGCTTAAAACATTCAAGCTGGACAGGCGCTAGGCCACTTCAGATGAAGGATTGGATGCCCCTCCTTCGCGACGAAGTGGGCGTCGCGATCTCTTCGACGGTTGGCGAGGATCTTCTTCTGCGGTGCGGTAACGGACGGCGGAATCGACCATCGCCGGCAAACGCCTCCACAGCACCGCGAGACCCACCAGCGAACTTCCAGCGCCTGCAATCGACATAAGCCAAATGGTCCTGAGAGGGAGCCAACCATAAAGTCCTCCAAGAAGGATAGAACCGATGACGAGCACGGCGGGGACGAACTCGATGACGAATTGCAAGGCTTGGGATCGAAAGATGGAGGTAACTTCCATGAATGGCACCGCGAGCGATTGCGCCGCGCCGATAAGGGCAAAGGCCGCGATAATCTGCCCGGTGGCGAGCCAACGGTCACCGAGCACTGCGGGTGCAAAAGCGGGCGCGGCGGCGCCGAGCAACAGGATCGGGACGGCCACAAAGAAGAGGCTGGCGAGAAACACCCTGCGCGCAAGCGGGACGACAACCGCGCCGTGCGGAAGCCGGCTGACGACGCTCGTGAAAATGGCGCCGAGAGGCAGCGACGCAATGGCGAGCGGCGCCGCGACCAGCCGATACGCGACTCCACAGTGTCCGGCGATTTCGGCGCCGTAGAACAACGACAGAAGCAATGGCGGAAAGTTGCTGACCGCGAGAAAGCTGATCTGCGCGGGCAGCACGTAGAGGGGAAAGTGGCTTTGGGCCCTTGCGTGCTGCAGCACGATTGTCCATCGATTCGGGACCAGCACCGAAAAGTCGCTCCAAGTGACGGTTCTCGAGAAGATAAAGGTCGAATAGGCGATGTGACTGATGAGGTGAGCGCCAATGAGAATGATGCCGCTTGCCGGCACTGTGAGCCCGGCGACAAGCTGCATTCCAGTCATCGCCGCGGGTTGAACGAGGCGAGCGATCCCAAGAGTGGAAATTGCTTCCGACTTGACAGCCCACGCTGACGACGCCGACCACATGCCAGCAAGCAAAAGCCCAAAAGGCAGGTACCACGTCATCCATCGCGCCACCGGGTTCAGCGTCCCCATCAATTGTCGGGAGAACATGAACAGAGCAACGGCTGCGACGCCGCTCATGATCGTGATCGTGAGAACTGATAGTGCGAGCGTGACACTCGCTTCCTGTTTGGTGCGGGCCGCGTAGAGCGCAGATTTCGAATTTCAACCCGACAATTGGGCCGCCGATATTCACGATCGACAGATAAATGGTGAAGAGCCCAAAATCCGACGGCGTATAGAGTCGCGAGAGCACGGGGAGCGCGATTACGAATGATGCCTGTCCTAACGCGGTGAGCGCGGACAGGCTCATTACTTTGCGGGCGAACGGACCGAATGCCGCCGCGACCATGTTGGAACGCGCGCGAAGCGCTTGCACAGCCCTCCAGGCGGGAAAAATCCGAAACGGCAACGACGCGCCTGACGCGCGTCCGCTAGGCGACATTATCGTTTCCTAACCTGACCGCGCGCTCAAGACGGCTGGAGATCGCCCGATCGATCATCGGATTGGGTGCGCGAGGAAAGACGATGCTCCAAATGGTCGCCAGAACAATGCGCATATCGGCCAATGGGCCCCTGTCACTTACGTACTGCGCGCACAATTCGCATTTCAGCGGCACGATCCGTTCACGATAGAACCTTGCGGGATCTGGGGCGTGAGCGAGCAGTTCGCTCTCGTCGCGGAGCAGCACCGAGGCGTAATCGGTCATGCCCGGCCGGAGCGATACCATTACGGCGCGCTGCGATCGGGAGTAGTGAAACATGAGGTCCGGCGTTTCTGGACGGGGACCGACAAGCGACATTTCACCGCGAAGCACGTTGAACAATTGCGGCAGTTCGTCGAGCTTGGCGCGGCGCAGAAAAGCGCCAACACGCGTCACGCGGGGATCGCCGGCAATCGTCAAAGTCGATCCGGCGCCTTTCGGGGCAGGGCTCATCGAACGGAACTTGTGAATCTCAAATGGTCTCCCTCCCTGGCCAACCCGAACTTGGCGATAGAATACCGGCCCACCGTCCTCGAGGCGGATAGCCATGGCGATTACCGCGAAGACTGGAGCGAGAATCACGATTCCGATCGCCGCAAGGACGATGTCTTCGAGCCGTTTTGTCGCCATGCGCCAGGACGTCGCCGCTGTCGTCCGCAGCGCCTCTGAACGGCCGCTCATTGGCGTCACTGCAGCGCTCCGCGCAGCACCGATATGACTTCGTCCGCCTCAACGTCGCCCATTCCCGGATAGAGCGGAAGCGTTAGCGCGCCCTCGAAATATCTGTCGGCAACGGGAAAATACCCAGCCTGGCCTTGAAGCTGGCGACGCCAATAAGTCATCTGGTGGAGCGGTCGGTAGTGAACGGAACTGCCAATGCCTTTTGCCGTGAAACGTTCGATAACCTCGTCTCGACTCGCGCGCGCTTCCGAACGGATTCGAATGGGGAACAAGTGCCAAGCGTGGAGACCGTCTTCGGGCGCACGCGCCGGCAGGTCGATGGGCAAATCCGCGAGATGCCGGAGATAACGCTCGGCGATCGCCTCTCTGCGGGCTTGAAATTCATAGACCCGCTCCAACTGCGCCAATCCAATGGCTGCGGCGAGATCGGTCAGATTGTATTTGAAGCCAGCGGCGACGATGTCATACGACCAGCTCGCCCCGACTCGGCTGAATCTGTCAAAGGCGTCACGATTGAGACCGTGAGTACGCATCGTTCGAGCCCGCGACGCCACAATAGGATCCCGCGTCGCGATCATTCCGCCCTCGCCCGTGGTGATCGTCTTGTTGGCGTAAAAGCTGAAGACGCACGCATCCGAGTTCGAAGCGCCGACCAGGCGCTGATTCCTGTGCGCCGGGAGAGCGTGCGCCGCGTCCTCGACCACTTTGAGGCCGCGCCGCCGCGCGAACTTGGCTATCGCCTCGACGTCACATGGCCAGCCGCCAAAATGGACAGGCGCGATCGCCTTGCATTGTGGCGTCCATTTCCGATCGGCGTCATCAAGGTCAATCGTGAGCGAGATGGGATCGACGTCGACGAGTATGATGTCGGCGCCAAGGTGATGAAATGCGGCGGCAGTCGCCGAGAACGTGAGCGTCGGCACCAACACCCCGTCGCCAAGCCCTATGCCGCAGGCTTCAGCAGCCAGGTGAATCCCTGCGGTGGCAGAATTGACCGCCACGGTCTCGACCCCGCCTCCGAGAAGATCTGCGAAGCGCTCTTCGAATTCGCGGCATTTGCGTCCAGTCGTGAGCCACCCAGACTGAAGGACAGCGACCGCGGCCTCAACCTCCCGATCGCCGATCGAGGGTTGAAAAAAAGGGATGCGCATGCTCAGCCTCTTTCCCACGCGGCGATCGACCCTCACCGTCGCGCATGTTGTTCAGCGGCATAAGCGTGAATCAGGTGGAGGGCGTCGTAGATTTGGAAGTACGGCTACGCCTTTCGTTTCTTTCCTCACTACGCACGCTGGCGCGAATTAAAGCCTTTTTTGGTTCTTCCTCCTTTTGTCCCTCGACCGCATCATGGCTGGGCGCCGCGACAACCCGGAGCTCACATTCGTATCGGCGGCCATCGACATGGGCCGCTGGCGAGCGGGAAGTCTCATCGGACATCTGCGCGCGGTCGTCGGCAGACTGGGGGAACAAGTGTCTTCACAACCGGCATCGAAGCTTAATTCGGCGCAAGCTGTATCTGTAAGCGAACTCCCGATGCTCGGGACTGCCGCGTCCTTCCGCCAAGCCGTTTCCGCGGAGGGCGTTTGGGGCCGCCGCGTGCTCGTCACGGGAGCTGGAGGCTCGATCGGGTCCGAGCTCGTGAAGCAGATTTCCAGGCTCGCGCCGAAGCGGCTCTGTCTGGTCGATTCCTGCGAGTTCAACCTCTATCAAGTCAGCTACGCGCTCGAACGCGAACGTCCGGTCAAAAACTGGAGCGCATGCATTTGCGACATTCGCGACGAGATCGCGATGCGTCATCTTTTCCTGCGCGAAGCTCCGGAAATTGTCTTTCACGCCGCGGCGCTTAAGCACGTCCCCCTGCTCGAAGAACACAATGTTGTCGAAGCCGTCCTAACCAATGTTCTCGGAACGAAGGTCGTCATGGACCTCTGCGCCTCGACTGGCGCGGACTTCATCGCGATCTCAACCGACAAAGCCGTCAACCCTTCATCGCAGATGGGACTGACGAAGCGCGTTGCGGAGATCTACATCCATGACCGCGCGCTACGACACCCGGATGCGAGAGTGAGCCTCGTGCGCTTCGGCAACGTGGTGGGTTCGTCGGGTTCGGTCGTTCCGCTGTTCCGCAAACAAATCGAGGGCGGCGGGCCAGTGACCGTCACCCACCCTGATATGACTCGATATCTTATGTCGATCGAGGACGCGGTACGGCTGACGCTCGCCGCCGCGAGCCTGCCGCAGGTGGGCTTCGTGCTCTATGTGTTGGAGATGGGCAAGCCGGTGAGAATATTCGATCTCGCGGTCGAGATGATTAAATTCGCGGGAAAGCGGCCATTCGTCGATATCGACGTCACCTTCGTGGGCATTCGTCCGGGGGAAAAACTTCACGAAGAACTGAGTTACGCCTGGGAGCGTCTGTCTCCGACGGCGGTCGAAGGCGTGCGGTCGGCCGCGCCAGATTTCGATCCGCGGCCCAAGCTGCGCAAGATCGATGAACTGATGGCCGCGGCCCAGGCGCGCGATTGTGACTGGATCAAGCGTGTTCTGCCGCAAATCGTGCCGGAATACGCGCCCAGCGCCAATTCGCAAGCGGTCGCCGGTCGCGCCCGAGACCGTGCGACGAACCGCGGCCAGAAATTCTTGGAACAGCATCGCCGCCCGAAGAGTCCTTCGCAGTCGGCAATCGCCCTGCCATGAGAATGCCGGCGAAATTCGCCGAGCCCCCCGCGCGCTCGTCGGTATCCGCAATTCGTCACCCCCTTAGGGCCGCTCGCGGGGTGGTCTTGTTTGCAATGACGATGATCATTTCGCCCGCGTGGGCCGAGTATACGGTGCAACAGGGCGACACGATCGAAATCGAGGTCGCGGGGATTCCGGAACTCAAACAGCGCAGCACCGTGCAGCCGGATGGCGCGATTGCGTTCCCGTTGGTCGGCGCGCTCGCGGTCGAGGGCCTCACACCGGCCCAACTGCGCTCGGCGGTGCAGACGCAATTGGCGAAGAAAATCTACCGGCAGCGAGCGACCGACGGACGCGAGATTCTGATGGTCATTCAGCCGGAGGAAGTGAGCGCGGCCATCGTCGCCTATCGCCCTATCTATGTGACTGGCGACGTTGTCAAACCGGGCGAACAGACTTTCCTGCCGAAAATGACGGTCAGACAGGCTTTAGCGCTGGCCGGAGGAACCGACATCAACGCGCGGTTCGGCAGACCGACGCGGGACCTCTCTGCCTTGAGGCTCGATTTCGAGCTCGCATGGGTGGACTTCGCCAGCGCGACGGCGAGAACCGCTCGAAGTCGCCGCGGAGCTGAACGGCGCCAGCGACCTCGGCAAGCTCGACTTTCCAAACGGGCCTTTGCCGAAGGAGCGACTGGCCGAAATCGAAAGATCGGAAAGCACGATCTTTCAGGCGCGCATGGCCGACTACCAGCGCGAGCACGATTTTCTCAAATCGACCGTGGACCAGGCAGACGAGAGAATTGCCGTCGTCGATAAGCAGCAAGCCGAAGAGGAGCAAGGCAGTCGGGCCGATACGCTCGAACTCAAGAGGCTCGTCGAGCTCCTCAGCAAGGGGCAGGAAACCAATCCTCGCGTCACTGACGCGCGCCGAGCCTTGCTGCTCTCCTCAACGCGAGCGCTGCAAGTCAATGTCGAACTGCTCGAGCTGAGGCGGCAGAAGAGCGACAGCGCCCGCAAAGCCCAGCATTTCGAGGACGAGCGCCGCATCGCGCTTCTGAAAGAGCTGGAGGACGCCACGAGCGCCAAGACGATTGCGCAGATCAAAATCCAGGCTCTTGAATCGGAGCTGGGATCGGGCGGGCCGGGATCCCATCGGAATTGAAGACAACACGCCGCGCACGATCGAGGTCGTGCGGCAAGGGACCGGCAATCGCTCCAAGTTCTTGGTCGACGAGGACTATGTTCTCATGCCCGGCGACGTGATTAGCGTTACGCTTCAGCCACCGGAGGTCAGCCGACGCTGATCGGTGAGGCCATCGCGGAGTTTTCTGCGGAAGCGGCCAATCCCGGGCGCGCGGCCGACATCGCAAACGTACGAGTCAAGTCGCGTGGAACGGCTATCTTGTCTGGCGGCCACCTAGGCCGAAGCGGTCGAGCCGACCGCTTGGCCGCGCTGGCGCTTCCGGCAGCAATTTCATGGCCGGGCCCTGCGATCCTTGTGTCCGCGGGTTCATTTTGGCTGAGGTCGGTGGGCGCCGCCCGATCCACAGCCGTCTCGGGCGTGATCCGGCACGCAAGTACTTCTTTAGGCGTATCCGCTAATCACTTCAGTCGTCCGAAGAATTATGATGTCAGCCAAAATTCTTGCGACTCGCCAGAACGTTGCGTTGACTTGACCACTGGACCCGCAGACCTTCTGGGCGCCGACCGTGCATTGGCAATCCCGCCAGCGCACCGCAAAGGAGCGATCTATGAGTGTGCATTTGCTCACTATCGGCGGCGGGGATCACAATGTTCCAAAGGCGCCGACGGAGCAAGTCCCCATGAATGCGGTGATTTCGCATTCGGACACCCGAGGTTGCGGTTCCTCATTCGCCCGCGCTCAGTAGCCCGCGCGCCATGAGGATGCCAAGCGTCAGGGCGAAAGCCAACCTCCACTTACAACCGATCCCGCGACCGTGGACCAAAAGGCGGGCGGGGAAGAGGCTCTAGCAATGGACATGCGTCCCGAGAGCTCTCGCTCGCCTCACTTCGCGCTGGTCGAGAATCAGCCCATTCCGTTGCGGGGGCCGCCCCCTTCAAACGGGGCACGCCAATATGACCTTAGGCGCGCGCTACTCCACATAAGGCGGCGACTTGGGATCATCGTCGCGAGCATTGCTGTGGGGACGTTGCTTTCCCTTGTGGTCACCGTCTTACACAAACCAAACTACACCGCGACAGCGCTCCTTGCGGCGAATGGCTCGAGCGACGATGGAACAGGGCGTCCCGACGACGCTTCAGTGGATACGCAAATTGCGATGCTCCAATCGTCGGTCTTCGTGGAATATGCCTTCGGGGCTTTATCGAGCGACGAACGCCTGAAGTCCCTTCTGCCAAACTCAGTAGATTTGGAGCGTCGCCTCAAAGTCAATCAGGTCATGAGGTCGCGCCTGATCGCGGTCAATTTCACCGCAAAATCGCCTACGGACGCCGCCGATATCGCCAACAGGATCGCGCGACTTTATGTCGAGGATCCCTTACTTCAGGGCGCGCAAAGCCTTGACGACGCGAGCGGAACTCTTTCCCAGCAAATCGCCGTCCTCGAGGCTGAGCTGCGGCGCGTGGAGAGCGTAGAGGCCAAGCCGTCAGCGTCGCCCGGCGCCACGGCGACCGTCAGAGTTCTCAGATCTGCGCGATCAAATTGCCGCTTTGAAGTTAAGCCAAACATTGGCGCGGCGAAGACTAGAGAGCAGCCAGCAGTCGCTGGCTTTGTCGCCGCCAATCCAGCTCATTGCGCTGGCTAAGCCGCCAGCGCGTCCGACCTCCCTAAGCTCCAAGTTTATCGTCATTCCCGCGGTCTTGTTTTCTGCGATTTTCGGCGTTGCTCTCGCCCTGGTGATGGGCGCGCTCGACAAGCGCGTTTACCTTCCGTCCGATCTCAAGGACAACTTCGCCTTTCCTTATGCAGGCGGGATGCCAGCGCGACGTCGCGGCGTTTTCTCGAAAACTGGCGCTCCTTCCTCCGGCGTCGGCTATTTGCGCGCGATCGATGCCGTCCTCACTGAAACTCTGCTGCTGCAGAAGGTTCAGAGACGCGTCATCCTTGTTACGACCAGCGAAGATGACGACGATCGCGCATTCGAGTTTGCCTCGAGCCTCGCTTCCGCCGCGGCGCGCATGCGGCAGCGAGTGCTTCTCGTCGATCTGAATACGACGCTGCCTCGGCATCGTCCCTTCAGGCGGCGTAAGTCGGCCCCTGGCCCGAACGTGTTCGACGTCCTTGCCGGACGCTGCCCGGCGAGCGTCGCGATCGAGAGCGTTCCTACGACTGATTTCGACTATCTGTCTAACGGATCCGACAGCGGCGTTGACTTGCTAGCCTTGATCGCGTGTGGACAACTGAAGCAATTGCTGGCCCAACTAAGGCCGGGCTATGACTTGGTCATCCTGAAAGGCCCCCCGGTCATCGGGGTGAGCGCGACGCGGCTCATCGCGGCGGCAGTCGATACGACTATTCTCGTTGTCAGATCGCGGACGTCGAAATTTCCAGCGGTCGGGGACGCTCTCAATCTGCTCGCGTCGTCCGTGACGCTGGATGCTTTCGCCGATGTCACGCCGCAAATCGTCACTGTCCTCACAGATGCTCCGAGAGCAAGCGTCCCCGCGGCATTCCGGGACAGGAAAGCCCCGAAGCGCTCGGACGTAGAGTTTAATCCGTCGGTTTCGGCGACGCGATCGTCTTCAGACGCAGGACCGGAAAGGTCGGCCGATGGCTCGAACCCGGATAACGGACCGAAGCGTCTCGTTCCTTCGCACGGACTGTCCCGATGACGGCAATCGGTCGGCGCCAGCAGCTACTCTTGGCGGGCACGAGAATACGAGGCGCGAGAATTTCGCCGTGACCATCGGGGAGGGGGCGGCAGCTTTTCCATTGACCGAGCCCACCCTCTTGAGGACGTCATTAGCATCGCGAGGTGGGCAAACCGGGAGATTCCTTGGGGGCGGGGTTGATTTTGAGGGGAAGGGGTAGGTTCCAGTGATCGTGGAATTCTTCGGGCCGCCTGGAGCAGGTAAGACCACCTGCGCGCGAGCCCTGGCTGCACGATTGCGTGACGGCGGTCAGACAGTTGATGTCCACCTGAGCGCAAGGCCCGGAGAAGAGTGCGCGATATCTGCCTTCAACGGAAAAGCCTCCACCCGACAAAACTTGATCGACCCGCTGCGCCGTTTGGGGCGACCGCTCGCACAACTCATCGCGCTCAGGATCGCCGGCGCTCAAGCGAGTGACTCCAGCACGGACATGCTGGTCGCAAATTTGCCGGGCGGACATCAGATCGCCGCCCTGCGGATGAGGCAGTACCTGGTTCGCCTATCTGCCACTTGGCGCAGCGCTCGAAACAGCGAGCGCATAGCGATATTCGATCAAGGCTACGTACAGGCGGTGTCGTCTATTCTGCTCGCCATGGAGCGTGCGTCCGATGATGACGTCATGGCGATGCTCTTAGTCACGCCGCCCTCCGATCTTGCGATAAGGATCGAAGCGCCGATCACCGATATCGAGGGGCGACTAAGACGCCGAGGACAAACAATCGGACGACTTGGCCGCTTCTTCGAGTCCAACCTCGGCAAGCCGACCGACCACGCGCATGTGGCGGACCGGCTGCAATCCGGACTGAGACGGGCCGGTCGGGCGGTTCTAAGGGTCAATTCCGCTGACGAGCAACCACTCGCAATCGACCTCGAGCGGGCGCGGCGGGAGATCGGCAAAGTCCAAATGAAGAAAGAGGCGGAATCCGTATGGTGAGGAGACCGATCAGGAAGGAACGCAGTTTATGCGCTAAACAGCGCCGCGGCAGGTTTGCGGGATTCGCGTTAGCGATTGTCTGCGCTGTCGGAGCGACGTTCGGTGCGCGCGCGGCGGAACGCCAACGTGTGTGGCACTTTGCGGCAAACGAGAATTTCGACGCCGCGGGCGCATTTCTTCCTTCCAGCGCAGGCTTTAACCTCGCCGATGTCTCCAGTCGACGCGAGTTGGAACTGCTTCCACGCGGCGCGATGGGTCTGGTGTGGGTCGGGCAGTGCGAGGGCGTAACTGCGAAGTTCGAGGCTGTGGTCGGAGCGACAATCAATCATCCAAAGACGTTTGGCTTCTACCTCGTTGACGATCCCGACCCGACCGGACGCTGGCGCACTAAATGCAAAGCGTCAGACCTCCGCGCAGAGTCCGATTGGATTCACCGGCGCCGCCCGGGAGCGATTACCTTCGTGGCTCTCATGAATGTCGGCTCGTCCGCCTCGCCAAGCTTTAGCATGGCTTATCGACGGGAGGTTACCCATGTCGATCTGTTCGGCGTCTCACCCTATCCATGCCGAACGCACGGGCTTGAGTGCGACTTCGACATGATCGACCGCTTTGTCCGCGCGTGCCGCGATGCCGGCATCCCATCGGACCGGATCGTCCCCACATTCCAAACCTTCGGCGGCGGAGAATGGCACACCGACAGCGGCGACGCCTATCGGCTCCCGACTTCGTCCGAAATGCAGGTAATGTTGGAGCGTTGGAACAAGCTCATCCCCGCTCCTGTGTTTGACTATGCCTACTCCTGGGGTTCGCAGCGATCGGACGTCAGCCTCGCGGACTCGGCCGATCTGAAAGCCGTGTTTGGTCAACACAACCGCAGTCGTGGGCCGTCAAGCCCGGTCGTGGAAACGCCTCGGCGTGAGCGCCGCAGCGCAAGACTGGCCGCCTACTGAGACTTTCGCAAACCCTCCAGCATCGATGCTGGGCGGCGGCGGTCGCGGCTATTCTATCGCCATTCTGTCGCCCGGGGTCCTTGTCTCTCGAAGGGTTGCTTCCCTGCTTGTCGGCGGTCGAGAATTGCTGCGGCAGGTCGAGCAGCCGATCCGAACTTCGCTTTCGGCACGCCTCAGAAAGTAAACTGACGTCTCCGTTCCGCTTTTGAGCAACCATCGTCGAAATGAAAAATTTCCGGAAAATCGATGCCTGATCGATCGGGCCGATTTCCGACAGGCGGCGTTGCGCCGGTTGACCGCGGTCCCCTTCGCCTTCGCCCAGAGGAAGCGGGGAACCTAGGGGAGTGATGCTCACTTTCTCCTTACTTGTTTCATCGCGCCGGGCGCGGCGCTGATTATGGCACAGCGCACAATTTGACGCCGTGCTTGAGGACATAGGTCCTAGTCCTTCCGTCCATAATTATTTGACCTCAAGTGTTTATACAATTCTGTCTGTCGTCCAAATTGACACGGTAATAGCAACGTTCAGTTGACCTAAATTTCGCTCTTGTTAATTTAATTTTTTTCGTCTAATCTCCGACTATAACACAAGTAGTCGGAGGAATATTGTTTCTTCTGACATTTTTATACTAGTCCGAGAGGCAGAATGTCTGAGCCGAATACCCCACTGCACTATACGGCGAATGGGAACTTCGTGAACGGCCAGTACGCGCCCGGGGCGGATGGATTCAATCTGGCCGACATCAGTTCGGCCTCCCTGCTCAGCGAAGTGCCTTCAGGGGACAAAGCTCTTGTTTATCTCGGCATGACGGGAGGCGTGACGGCCTCGTTCGAGGCGGCCGTCGAGCCGTTCATCGGCAAGTTCCAAGGTCTATGGCTTCTATCTCGCCGACGAGCCGAGCCCGAGCGCAGCGACCGCGGCCAATCTCAAGGCGGAATCCGATTGGATCCATGCCAATGACCCCGGCGCGAAGACCTTCATGGTTGAAGAAAACGCGAGCGGGAACCTGACGCCGCAATATTATTACACGCCCGCCAACACCGACGTCGACCTGTTCGGGATCGACCCCTATCCGGTGCAGACGAATGTGCCGAACAACTACGACCTCAACATCATCCCGCTTGCGGTTCAGTCGGCCGAATCGATCGGCATTCCGCAGCAGGACCTGGTGCCGACCTATCAGGCCTTCGGCGGCGGCAGCTATTCGACCTACATCCTGCCCACCGCCGCGCAGGAACAGGCGATTCTGTCGGAATGGGGCTCCGTCCTGCCGAACCCCGCCTTCGATTACACCTATAGCTGGGGCGCCCAAGAAGGAGACACCGCGCTCGGCCAGGATCCAGCTCTCCAACAGGTCTTCGCCGCCCACAATGCAGGCAGCTCGACAGCGCAGTCGTCTGCTGCGATCCAGTCCGCAAGCGCCGCGACGACCTTAAGCTCTGCCAAGGCCGCCTCGCCGAGTTCCGAGTTCGCAAATTCCATCACGCTATTGGACGGGAATAATATCGGCGCTCATCTCGCGATCGGATCAGCCGACACCTCGCAAAACGTCGCTTCGGGTCTGAAACTCGCTGCGGCTGCGGAGCTCCAGACCGGTCCCGCCGTTCATTGGTGAGGCTCCCTGTGGACGCGGCTGCTGCGAACGCAAGCAGCGGCTTTCCTGTCGACCCGAGGACCGCCATTTCCAGGCGCGCTTCTACGATTCCCTAACGGTTGCGGCGCCGCTTCGTACGGGGAGGCCGGGTCGTCAATAGGGCAAACGAATGGCTTTGCAATTTAGCGATCCAAGCCATTTCTTGGTCTGCGACATAGAATCGAGCTTGCCGGAAATGTAAGAAAGGCGCAATACTCGCGTCAAGCTGAAAGCCATCCTGGGGGTGCGAAAGAGCGGCGGCGAATAATTAGAGAACTGTCAGAAGCGTAAATTTGGCTCAACTTCGCTTCTGCGCCTCAAGGCGCTTCCAGGGGAAGTCAATTAGCTGCCGTGGGCTTAGGGTGAGGTGGGGATATGATCTATTGGCTTATCTTGATCGTGTACGGAATTGGCACCGGTGGATTTACGGTCACGACGCATGTTATGCATGTGGGTAATTTTTCAGACTTGAAGTCTTGCCAAGCGGTGGCCAAGGACTCTCAAAACAACGTATCTCCGGACAACTGGCGGCTCAACTACATATGCGTTCAAGCGTCGGATGGGAAGGCGCCCCCGCCGCCGTAGGCCGACGTCTTCATCCTTGCGAAGTATCACACCGGGTCCGCGCGTGTGGCTGAGGCGCCGGAAAACTTGGAGCTGGTGGTTTCTGTGAGCGCCCCAGATATTCCGATGCGCTCATCGAGCTGCCGCCAGAGGCATCCTGAATACCCACGGCACAATACTAAACGCAAGTTGCCGACCTTCTGGATGTTGGCGAACGGCGAGCAGCAAGCAGGCGGCTCGACCTATTTCGTGAATGAGGCAATCGAGCCGGAGAACTTTATGGGGTCGCCGTTTCGCGCTCTCTGCGCTCACGCCTTAGAGAATGTTCCAGATTGCACGCTTGGCCTTGCGGTGCACCTCCTCTAGGGGCCTCGATGCGTCGATCGACACGACTCGGTTCGATGCGAAAGTGAGTTCGTTCAGCCACGCAATGCGCTGGTCGATAATGCTCTTGACCATTTGAGGTTCGCGCTGAACCACGGTGCTCCGTCCTACCTGCAGCTTGATAACCAAGTCCGGAGCCGCACGTTGCGCCATCTCGTAGACAGACGCTTCGAAGCGCCTGAGTCCCGCCGGGCAGCGGAGCAGCCGATGCAAAAGCGGTCCGTCATTGAATTCCGGGATCTCGTTTTGCGGATAGCGGTCCGTCACGACAACGAGTCCGCGGCCTGCCCCCCGCTGCGTGGCGAGTATTTTTTGCCGCTTCTCGATCGCGGCAGCGACCGCCCAGACGGCGAACAAAATAGAATAGCCTAGCCCCGGCGGTTGATCCGACACCACTCCGTGCGATGAGCCCTTCGGCCTTGTGCGGACTACCCGCGCAACCCACCGCGACGCCGCCTTGAAGGGACGAAAGAATAGCGATGGCTCCCCGTCGCCGGTGCCAAAATAACATGGCATAATATCGATCTCGGCGCCGAGCCAGCGGCGCACTTCGCGCACCAATGTACTCTTTCCGCTCCCATCGAGGCCGACGATGGAAATGATGACGCCGCTTCCCGGCGCGCGGCGTCGCCTGGGACGCGGCCATCGAAGATATCTTCGGTTGATTGCAGAGACCGCCCAAAGGGCATCGCGCGCGAGCATTCGCAGGAAAGCCTCCGCGCCGCTATACATGCGGTAGATCGACAATTCCCGCGCAATTTGACCGCCAATTCGCCGTCGCCAAAACTCGCCGCTGCTCAAATTCAACTGATCGGCAATCTTGTCCGCAAGCCCCGGCGAAAATAGCTGGGCCGCCCGCTCGCGAACAGCAGCGGGTTCTACGATCGATGTCAGCGCCGCGAAATCGTTGGCGGCCTTTTGACGAAGTTCTTGCCGATGCCGAAGCGCGATCGGGTCGAGCCAGCGGGACTCGATTTGCGTTCGAACCACGAGAAGCAACGCTTCGTCTACCGGATGCAGGACCCGCAAAGGCTCGGTAGGATGAAGCACGCTGCGCGCAATAAACTGATCCTCCACGGGCAGGCGGAAGTTTTTGAGCAAGGAATGACCGAAGACAATCTTGAACTGGATATGAACGTGATGGATCAGGCCCGTGATCTCATCCCACCCGAGAAAACTCGCGATCGCAGGATGATCGCATCCCGAGGCGTCTGGCCATTGCTTGAACCCGAACGCGAGTAGGAGTTCGGTTGCCTTTTGCCTATCCGGCCGAGCGACCAGAAGGTCGAGATCCGAGGCTCCCGTCATCCCGCGTGTCGCTCTGAGGCTGCTCTTCCAGCAGCTATACCCGACCTTTTGCGCTTCGAATGAAGCGAGAAGGCCAATCAATAATGGCGACCGTCTTGCGAAGCGGTTCGTCGCAGCGGGCGGATCCTCGTCCTCCAGGCCAGGCTCGACGCTCACAGCGGGCGGATTAGGATGGACAAGTTCCAGCGCGCTCACCGGATGGCCCCCCACAATTGAAACGGGAAATTGGTGCGGGCGCTCTGCAGCGCAGGCGCGTTCAAATTTGTCGCCACTCAACGGGGCGCCTCAGCAAACTCGTCAGGGCGCCAGGACGCCGCGGCGGGTTCGCGCAAACCGCGCTGGGCCTGCAATCCAAGGCCGATGGTGAACCAAACGATCGGATGCCGGAAAACAACATGGAAACTGCCGAAGGCCGCAGCCGCGAAAAGGAGCGCAATCAATCCGTCCATGCCTGCTTTCCATGCTCGCCAAATGGCGATTGCGCCGATCCAAACGAACGCGCCGACGGCGAGAACACCCCCCTGAACAAAGAGCTCGAAGAGCGTGTTATGGGATTCGTAGTTGGGGGCCAGGCCCAGTTTCGGGTGGGATAGATTGATGGGCTCGCCGGAGGTGCGGTGGCTTGCGGTCAGGCTCAAGGGTATATCGAGATGAGGGCCCGGGCCATAACCAAGCATCCAGGAATCGACGCCCCGCTCGATTGCTTCCTTCCACAAATACAGGCGGAGCTTCGCTTCGCTGTCTTGATCCTCGCCTTTGCGCGCGGCGAGACTAAGCGGGCCCCCGCGCTCATCGACGAAGGACGCGATCGCGGGCGCAAATAGGAATGAAACGAACATGAGCGAAGCGAGCGCGGCGGCCCCAAGCGCAATAGCCGGGAAACCTTGCCTTTCGGAACGTATCGTCATCCGCGCGAGCTTGAGGAGACCAAATAATCCGAAGGTCGCGAATACCACGCCCGCATAAGCATTGCTCTCTCCAAGCCAGCCTATCCCGAGGGAGATAACGGCGCAGACGGCAGCCAGAAGTTTGGGTCCGAACCCGATACTTTTTTCGGCGAGTTCGAGCGAGAGAAAGCCGACAAGCAGCGCCAGCAAGGCAAACTGGTTAGGATTGTCCGACCATCCTCGCAATCTATCCCAATACCAGGGATCAATGTTGCTCAGCGTGAATACTCCCCACGCGTTGGCCGCCTGAAGCGCGAAAAGGAACGTGCCAAACAGCACCGTGATCCACTGGACCTGATGCAGCCGCCGGGCCGCGCCGGGAAGCGCAAAGAGGACGCTCATCAATACGAACAAGAGCAAGTAGGCGATCACATCGTGGAAGACGAGCGACCAGTCATCTAAAAATTCCGACCAGATCGTCTGGATCGTGCCGAGGCACTGGGCCGCCGTAAATATCGCCCAAAACCCCATTAATTCGCAAAGCGCGCGCGGGGCCTCTGCGCGAAAGCCGACAATCAAAACTATCAGACCCGGCAGAAGCCACAGCGAAACTAAGAGTTCGCCCGGCCCGACGTCCGCGGAGCCCCATCTCAATTGAGGTGTCAGCGATAGGACCATCCCGAAGGCGAGAAGCGCGCTCCAAAGCAGCTCGAGATGATTGAGCGCCGCTGACCGCGGCGCCGCCAAACTCTCGTGCGCGCACCGCTCCATCTCAAAGGACGTCCTGCGGCTCGGAAAGCTGGCGTCGCGCAATTTCGCCGGACTGGCTGGGTTTCGACGCTTCTGCCGAGCGAACGGCAAGCTCTCCTTCGCTTCCATTCCTCAACCGCCGCTCGCGGAGGAGCCTCTCGTAAAGTGCGGCGTGCTGATTGACGATTTCGTCCAAGCTGAACGTGCTCTTGATGAGGTCGGGGCCATGCGCGCCCATTCGTTCGCCGACGGCGCGATCGTTGAGCAGATCGAGAATCCGGTCCGCCATTGCCCTCGGATTGCGAGCCGGCGTCACATAACCGTTCCATCCGTCTCGGATCACCTCCTTGCAGCCATCTTTGTCGGTAGTCACGATCGGCATGCCGTGGAGCGCCGCCTCCATGAGCGCGCGAGGAATGCCTTCCCCGTAGTCGCTCGGGAAGGCGAAAACGTCCGACATCGCGAGAAGTGAAGGCACGTCCTTTCTCGGCCCGGTAGCGATGACATATTCAGAGTAAGGCGCGAGTTCCGCGTCAGTGACGGCGAATGGCCCCTCGCCCTGGCGCGGGCCCACGATCAGAAACCTCACCGACGGACGAACCCGATGGACGAGTTCCGCGGCCTTCAGCAGGTCCAGTACGCCTTTCTGACGCGTCACGCGCGTGACGGTTATAACGACATCGGCTCCCGTCAAGCCGAGTTCGGCTCGCAGAGTCTCCGCCGATGGACCGTTCGTTCGCGCTTCCTCGAAGCCTTTGACGTCAACTCCAGCGCCGGGAATCTTCAACGATTCGCCTGCGCCGATCAGTCGGTTGCTTTCAAAGAACCCTTGGTCGCCGCGATGCTCGAACACGGTTGCGGCGGTGGTCACGCCGGCGAGACGCTGCAGCGGTCGATAAAGCATGACGCGCAACGCGGCCGCGCCAAACGATTTCGAGGAAAAGATCCAAGCGCGTCCGTTGATCGTTCGCACAACTATGGTGCGAGGATTAAAGTACGATGCGTATGGGGTGAGAATACTCAGCTTCGTGTCGAACGAATGGACAACGTCGGCATCCACGTCGGCTAAGATTCGCCCGATCCGTCGCCAGGCGCGCAAATCGGAGCGTGGATCCCAGAACCGATTGAAGTCGAAGCGTATGTACCTGATGCCGGCGCGCTCGAACGGCGCGGGATCGGCGCTCGCGGCAGTCGTGACGTCGTAACCGCGCGACGCGAGGGCGACCAGAAACGGAATCCGCAAGTGGTGATCTTCGCCGCCGATAAAGAGTAGATGAGCCCCCATTGACGTCTCCGATCCTGCTCCTGGTTTGAGTCGCGCGGGATTTCCGGCCGAAGATCCGCCTGACCATAGCCGCAGTTCTTCGAAGGCTGCTGCGTGTTTCTTCATACCGAGAAAGTCGTACGCCATCCTCCGCACGATCACTGAACCCGCTCGAAAGCGTGCTTTGGTTAGCGCATGCGCCGCGCCGCACCGACCTGCGGTTCACGTCTGACTCAAAAGGGTCCGCGTGGCTTGCGGCCGGTGTGCCGCCCTCGGCCGACTGGCCGCCGCCTTACGCCTATGAATTCGACCACGCCAAAAGATGTAGCGGAGTACGCACAAAGGCGCCGATCGAGCGCGAGGAGTCAGGCTAGGCTGCGATGCGAATTCCTGCAGCAGTGCGGTGGATGACAAGGCGGCGCTTGCCGCGATAGCCATCGCATCACTGAGCGGAGGTCACCCGTGAGCCGGATAATCTTTACGACGATCAACGGCACGCTGTCTCTTATACCAAGCGACAATCCGGTTGTGATCTTGCCCACCGGCAGCGTGAAAGCGACAGCGACCGGCGCCGACGCCATCGATGGAAATTCAGCCGCTGGATGGTCGATTTGGAATACCGGAACGATCTCTTCGGCGTCGGGCTATGGCGTCAACCTCGCGGGTCTCAACAGCACCGTCATCAACTCCGGCTCGATTTCCGGCGCAGCCGGAGTCAGTCTTAGCGACGACGGCGCGGTGACAAACACAGGCACGATCACCGCCACAGGCGGAAGCGCATCCAACCTGATCACCGGCATCGCCTCAGGCGGAAGCGGATCCAACCTGGCGACCATTTCCGGCATCTTGGTCAGCGGCCCGTCCAACGCCGGCATGGCCGCTATTTCCGTAACCAACGCCGGCGTCGTGAAAGCAGCTTACGGCTATGCCATCGAACTCTCCGCGAGCGGAAGCGTCAACAATACCGGGAACTTGACCAGCGGTTTGGACGCCATCCTGGTTACGGGGGGCGTCGGCAATGTTCGGAATTCCGGCACGATCGTCTCGACGGCGGACCAAGGCGTCGAACTTTTGGGCGGCGGCACAGTGACCAACGCCGCCGGTGCGTCGATTTCCGGATTGGGCGACGCCGGAATTTTCGTCATCGGCGGCTCGGCGACGATTTCAAACAGCGGCGCCGTCTCCGGCCTCAAGCACGGCATTCTGGTGGCGGCTGGTGGCACGGTTACAAACAATTCGAGCGGCACGATCTCGGGTCAAATTGCCGGCGCCGCCCTCAACCGTGGAGGGACCCTTAACAACTACGGCTCGGTCTCCGCGACCGCGGCCGGCGGGGCCGGCGCGGACCTCGAACTCGGCGGCAATGTGAACAACTACGCCGGCGGGTCGATTTCTGGCGCCGGGTACGGCGCCTTCGTAACCGGCGCGCTGGGCACGATTGTGAATGCAGGGAAGATCACCGGCGCCGGCCTCTATGGCGTCGCCCTTAACGACGGGGGCTCCATCCGCAACGCCGCGACCGGTTCGATCACCGGGCCAAACGCAGGAGTGAGTCTCGCGAACCAGTCTGCGACTGTCCTCAATGACGGCTCGATCAGCGCCACGGGACCGGGCGGGGGCGCAATCATGATCAGCGCCGGCGGCGCGGTGACGAACGATCACGGAGCGTCGCTCTCGGCTGCCGCCTATGGCGTGTTCGCCTCAGGCGTCGCGGCTTCGGTCACCAACGCCGGTAAGGTCAGCGGCACGGATGCGATCGGCTTCGAGGCGGGCGGAACTGTCACCAACCTGGCCGGAGGAACCCTGTCGGGACAAACTGCCGGCGTGTTCGACGCGGGCGGGGCGGGCATCGTCAACAACACGGGATCGATCACGGCAAGTGCGTCGGGCGGCGCGGGCCTTGATCTTGAAGCCGCCGGCGCGAGCGTGACGAACAACGCGGGCGGGATCAATATCCGGCGTGAGTTACGGCATCTTCGCTATCGGCGGATCGGACGTCGTGTCGAACGCGGCAAGCGCGTCGATCTCGAGCGGAGGGACCGGGGTATACCTGGGAGGCGGCTTGGGTTCGTTGACGAACGGCGGAACAATAGCTTCCACCGGCTCGGCTGGCGTGGACGCCGAGGGCGCCGGCAACGTTGCCACCAACGCGTCCGGCGGGACCATCTCTGGCGGTTGGGCTGGCGTCTATCTCGGCGGATCGGGGACGGTGGAGAACCTGGGCTCCATTTCCGGCGGCAGCTACGCCGTCGACTTCGCCGCCAACAGCAGCGCCAACCTGCTTCAGGTCGGCGCGGGCGCGACCTTCACGGGCAGCGTCAATGGCGACGGCGGCGCGATCGAACTGTTGAGTGGGGCGGGCGCGATCGGCGGGATCAGCAATTCTGGGCAATTCTGGGGCTTCCAGTCGCTCAACGTCGATGCTGGCGGCGACTGGGCGCTCACTGGGTCCGGAAACTCGATCGCTAACGTCACCGACGACGGCGCCCTCGCCGTCGTCGGCTCTCTCGACGTGACCTCGGCGCTCAACGCCGCGAGCGACGGCGCGTTTGACCTTGGCGCCGGCGGGACCCTCGAGGTCGCCTCGGCGACCGGCTCGCAGACGGCGATGGATTTTCAGGGCGCCAGCCAACTCGTGGTCGATAACGCGGCGTTGTTTGGAACTGGGATCGGCGGATCGTCGTACCTCGGCTCGCAGCTCGAGAATTTCGGCGCTGGCGAACTCGATCGATCTCCACAACTTTTCCGCTTCGGGAGCGACGCTCGCCTATGATCCATCGAACGGGCTGCTGCAGCTGTCGAACGGCGGCGCACTGGCGACCCTCGACTTCCAACAATCCACGCTGGGGGGCGGATCGTTCCATCTCGCTGCCGACGGCTCCGGCAGCGGCCTGTTGATCACGCGAGTTTAAAGGCTCGTTTGGAAACCGCCCTTCGCCGCCGGTTTGGATCCGGCAACAGCACATTGCATTCGCCTGTGCAACAGCGGCGAGCAAGATTGATCCCAGATCTGGGACGGTCTTCTGAGGCTCATCGAAGCGCGTGACCGCGGTGGGAACTCCACACTCGCCGGTCTTCGGCTCCTAGTGCCTCCAACCCGGCGCTTCACAGCGTAAACCTTTCGACCGCTGGCGTAGACGCGAAAGAAAAAACCCTTTAATTCCGTGTCCCAAAGCTAGGTTTCGCCTTCGCAGGAACGACGGTCGCGTCGACGCCCCTCTGGCGAGAATGTCCATCTTTCCAATACAATGGGCAATTCGGGGAAACCGCGGGAGCGTCTGGATAATGCCCAATCCCAACAATGGCGTTGAAGAGGTCGTCGGTTCGATTCCGTCTGGCTCCCCATCCATCCAATGACATCCTCCAGTTCATCACCATCGAGCGCAAAGTCGGCGGCGAAGCTCACCGACTTTAAGGCCCTGACCTTCGATTGCTACGGCACGCTGATCGACTGGGAATCGGGGATGATCGAGGCGCTCAAGCCTCTGACGAGCAAAGCATCGCGCGCGCTTACGCGCGATGAAATTCTCGAGGCGCATGCGCGCCACGAATCCTCGCAGCAGGTCCAGACGCCGGCGAAACTTTATCGCGATCTCCTTGCGGTCGTTTATCGCCGCCTGGCCGAAGAATGGGGCGTTGCGGTGAGCTGGACGGACTGCGTCGCCTATGGCCGGTCGATCCGCAATTGGCCGGCCTTCGCTGATGCCGCCGCGTCGCTTCAGTACCTGAAGCGGCACTACAAACTCGCTATCCTGTCGAATGTGGACAACGAGAGCTTTTCCTTTAGCAACGAGAAGCTGGGGGTCAATTTCGACGCCGTTTACACCGCAGAGGATTGCGGCTCCTACAAGCCGTCCGCCCGCAATTTCGACTACATGCTCGCCAAGCTCAAGACGCTCGGGATTGAGAAGAGCGAGATCCTGCACACGGCCGAGAGTCTCTTCCACGACCACGGGCCTGCGAACGAGCAGGGGCTCACCTCATGCTGGATCCATCGCCGCCACGGCCAGGAGGGCTCCGGCGCGACCATGGCTCTCTCCAAGACGCCCAAATACGACTTCCGCTTCGAGAGCCTGGCCGGCTTCGTCAAAGCGCATCAGGAAGCGGCTTAAGGCCTGATGGACAAGCCGCCGATCGTCTACGACGACTTCGCCAAGGTCGACATGCGCGTTGGCCGCATTCTCACGGTCAAGCCGTTCGAGCGCGCGCGCAACCCCTCCTACAAGGTCGAGGTCGACCTCGGCCCGCTCGGCAAGAAATGGTCGAGCGCGCAGATCACGAGCTATTCGGAAAGTGAGCTTGTCGGCCGCCTGGTCGTGTGCGTCGTCAACATGCCGCCGCGCAACATTGCCGGTTTTCACTCCGAAGTGCTTATTCTCGGCGCCAAGAATGCGCGCTCCGAAGTCATCCTGCTGTCGCCGCTCGCGGAGGTCGCGCTCGGGGAACAGGTTTTCTGATCAAAGGGCGGGTTCCATCCCTCCTCACCAAGTCAGCTCAGGGACCAGCTTGTAGGGGTAATCGGGCTCGACGTAGCCGTGAGCCTTCTGCCGCTTCGGCAATCTAGGCTCATCTCGTGGCGCCTCCCGGTAGGGGATCTGCTTCAAGAGGTGGGAGATCACGTTGAGCCGTGCGCGCCGTTTGTCGTCGGAGCGCACCACATGCCAAGGCGCCCAGGAGGTGTCAGTGGCTTTGAACATGTCGTCGCGCGCTCGCGAATAGTCGTACCAACGGCTATAGGACTTCAAATCCATCGGCGACAGCTTCCAGATCTTGCGCGGGTCGTCGATCCTCGCTTCGAGCCGGCGCGTCTGCTCCTCCTCGCTGACCTCCAGCCAATATTTGATGAGGATGATCCCGGACTCGATGATCGCTTTCTCGACCGCCGGCGCTAGCTCGAGAAAGCGCTTCACCTGATCCATTGTCGAGAATTCCATCACCCGCTCGACGCCGGCGCGGTTGTACCAGCTGCGGTCGAAGATGACGATCTCGCCGG
Source organism: uncultured Alphaproteobacteria bacterium (assembly GCA_963725195.1). Taxonomy (GTDB): domain Bacteria; phylum Pseudomonadota; class Alphaproteobacteria; order Rhizobiales; family Beijerinckiaceae; genus Roseiarcus. Next base: position 45,548 of record CAVRXX010000012.1, read on the forward strand.
CGGCGGGCAGATGCCGCATGTAGCGTTGGACGTACATCTGCGACTTCTCGCGCTCGGTCGGGGCAGGCAGGGCGATGACGCGATAGACGCGCGGGCTGACCCGCTCGGTGATCGCCTTGATGACCCCGCCCTTGCCGGCGCCGTCGCGGCCTTCGAATACGACCACGACTTTCAGGCCTTTAGCCACGACCCAGAGCTGCAGCTTGACGAGTTCGCCATGCAGCTTGCCGAGTTCGCGCTCGTAATCCTTGGCGCCAAGCTTCGCCGGACTGTCCAAACCCCTTCCGTTCTCGGGCTTTTTGGTCTTGTTCAAACTTTTTACCGCGGCCATTCTTCCCTCCCTGTTCGTCCTTTACATCATGGACGCGCTTGCCTAGTAAAGCGAAGGGTGGCTTGGATTAAGAGCGGCGGCTGGAAGGCTCTCGATTTGCTGCCGCCGCGGCTTCGGACGAAGCGCTTGTCGCGCTCTGAGATTTCGGGTCCCACTGGCGACAAGGCCAGGTACGATGACGTGCGGAGGAGACCCCATGAGCTTTCGTCGGCGCGTTGCCGTCTCGGCCCTTCTGTTGGCCGTCGGGGCGTCCGCGCTCTCAATGAGCGTGGACCTGAAGCGCGGCCTTTCCTTGGCGCCGTCGGCGCATGCTCAGGGCATCATCCGCGACCTGATCGCCCGCCTGCGCGGGCAGACCCTGCCCGACGGCATCGTCAAGTCGAATGGTCGCATCGAAGCGACTCAGGTCGACGTCTCCTCCAAATACGCCGGGCGCCTCGCGGAAGTGACCGTGGAGGAAGGCTCGAGCGTCACGCAGGGACAGGTGATCGCGAAGCTCACCTCGCCCGAATACGAGGCGCAACTGCGCGCGGCGCAAGCCGACGTGAAGAAGGCCAATGATGGGCTTGCTGCAGCAGAAGCAGAAATCGCTTCCCGTCAGAGTGCGCTCGAATTCGCCAAATCCGACTTTGAGCGCGGCCAACAGCTGATCAATAGCGGCCACATCACGAAGCAGACTTTTGAGCAGCGCAAACGCAACCTGGATTCTGCTGTCGCCGCGGTGAAAAGCTATACCTCGCAGCGGGATCAGTCGCTCTCACAGATCGCGAACGCGGAAGCGGAAGTCGATCGCATCCAGTCGATCATCCACGACCTTACGCTCGTCTCGCCGCGGAACGGGCGCGTGCAGTACCAACTTGCGCGGGCCGGCGAGGTCGTCGCCGCCGGCGCGCCGATCGTAACGATCCTCGACTTGACCGACGTCTATATGACGGTCTTCCTGCCCGCCGCGGACGCTGGTCGGCTGGCGGTTGGCGACGAGGCCCGCATCATCCTCGACCCCATTCCCGATTACGTCATTCCGGCGAGCGTGAGTTTCGTCGCCGCCGACGCGCAATTCACGCCGAAAACCGTCGAGACCACGGACGAGCGGGCGAAACTGATGTTTCGCGTCAAGCTCAAGGTCGATGCGCAGGTTCTTCAAGCTTTCTACACGCGGGTGAAGACAGGCATCCGCGGTTTGGGCTTCGTCCGCACCAAGGCCGACATAGCGTGGCCGGCCGACCTTCAGGTCAAACTGCCGAAGCCGCCGGCGGACAAAACCACTGCGGCGCCGGCCGCCGATAGCGCAGCGCCGCAGGCGACGGCGCCCGCGACGAAGACTCCCGACAACAACGCAGCCGAAACCAAGACGCCCGACTCCAAATGACCGTCGAGACGATCGCGCGGGTCAAGGCCGTTTCGCACCGCTATGGCGCGACGGTTTCGCTCGACGACGTGAGCATCGACATTCCCGCCCGCATCATGGTCGGCGTGATCGGGCCGGACGGCGTCGGCAAATCCACGCTCCTCGCGCTCATCGCAGGCGTGAGGACAATCCAGCAGGGTGAAGTCCTGGTCTTCGACAAGAACGTCTCGGACCAGCGCAACTTGAAGGAGATTCGGGGCCGCATCGCCTATATGCCGCAAGGCCTCGGCCGAAATCTCTACCCGACACTTTCAGTCCTCGAGAACATTGACTTCTTCGGCCGTCTGTTTGGACAGGGCGCGGAAGAGCGGCGGGAGCGCATCACCGAGCTCCTGACGGCAACGGGCATGGAAAAGTTCGAAGCGCGTCCCGCTGGCAAGCTCTCGGGCGGCATGAAGCAGAAGCTGAGCCTCTGCTGCGCTCTGATCAATGATCCCGATCTGCTCATTCTCGACGAGCCGACGACTGGCGTCGATCCGCTGTCGCGCGGCCAGTTCTGGGACCTCATCAATTCCATCCGCGCGCGCCGGCCGCAGATGAGCGTGATCGTCGCTACCGCCTATATGGACGAGGCCGAGCGCTTTGATTGGCTGATGGCGATGGACGAAGGCAAGATCATCGCCACCGGCACGCTGAAGGAGCTCTTGACCAAAACAGGCGAGCCCAATCTCGACGAGGCCTTCATCGCTCTGATGCCGGAGGCCAAGCGCGCCTTGCACAAGAAGGTCGTGGTGCCGCCGCGCGTCGCCTCGCCCAACGAAACGCCGGCGATCGAGGCCGAGGGATTGACCAGGCGATTCGGAGATTTCGTCGCGGTCGATCATGTCAGCTTCCGCATCCCTCGCGGCGAGATTTTTGGCTTCCTCGGCTCGAACGGATGCGGCAAGTCGACGACCATGAAAATGCTGGTCGGCTTCCTGCCGGCGACCAGCGGAACTTGCAAGCTGTTCGGCGAGCCAATGGGCTCGAACGACATGCAGGCCCGGCGCAACGTCGGCTACATGACGCAGGCCTTCTCGCTCTATGGAGAATTGACCGTCGGCCAGAATCTGGAGCTTCACGCGCAGCTCTATCACTTGCCGAAAGAGAAGATCGCCCCGCGCATCGAGGAGCTGCTGGAGCGCTACGACCTCAAGGCCTTTGTCAACGCGCGGCCCGACAGCCTCCCGCTCGGCATCAAGCAGCGGCTTCAGCTCGCGGTGGCCGTGCTGCACGAGCCGGCCATTCTCATTCTCGACGAGCCGACCTCGGGCGTCGATCCGATTGCGCGCGACCAGTTCTGGCGGACGCTGGTCGAGCTTTCGCGCAATGACGGGGTGACGATCTTCATCACCACGCATTTCATGAACGAGGCGGATCGATGCGACCGCATTTCGCTCATGCACGCGGGCAAGGTTCTTGCCGTCGGCGCGCCGCAGGAACTGGTCAAGGAGCGCGGCAGTTCCTCGCTCGAGGATTGCTTTGTCGGCTACCTCGCGGAAGCGGCGGGCATCGACCGGTCGAAAAAGATCGAGGCGCCGCCCCCGGGAGCCGAGGCGGCCGAGGCGGAGCCGCTTGCGCCGCCGAAGAATTTCAGCATTGGGCGGCTCTGGGCTTACGCGCGGCGCGAGACGGTCGAGCTTCTACGCGATCCGATCCGTCTGGCCTTCGCGGTGGTCGGTCCGATCGTTTTGATGCTGGCGTTCGGCTATGGCATCTCGTTCGACATCGAGAACCTGAAGACGGCTGCGTTCGACCAGGACGACACGCCCCAGAGCCGGCAATTGCTCGAAGGCTTCGAGGGCTCGCGCTATTTCTCGATCCAGCCGCCGATCACCTCATCTGAGGAATCGGAGCGGCGTCTCAGAAGCGGCAACACGCAGATCGTGGTCGAGGTGCCGCCTGGCTTTGGCCGCGACGTCCTCAACAACCGGCGGCCGGAAGTCGACGCCACAGTCGACGGCGCGATGACATTCCGCGGCGAGACGGCGAAGAACTATGTCGCTGGCGTCGTGAGCAAGCAGGGTGAGGAACTGCAGCGGAGCCTTCACCGGCCTGGCAGCCCGAACGCCTGGAGGAGCGACGATATCGAGGTCCGCTTCCGCTATAACCAGGCCTTTCTCAGTGTGAACGCGATGGTGCCGAGCGTGTTCATGCTGGTGCTTTGTCTCATCCCAGCCATCATGTCCGCCATCGCCGTGGTGCGCGAGAAGGAGACCGGCTCGATCGCCAACTTTAGATCGACTCCGATCACCCGTTTCGAATTTCTGATCGGCAAGCAGCTTCCCTATGTCGCCGTGTCGATGGTGAGCTTCTTCGTTCTGCTGGCGATGGCCGTCTTCCTGTTCCGCGTGCCGCTCAAGGGGCCGTTCCTCATGCTGCTGGTCGGAACGATCCTCTATGTCTTCGCAACGACGGGGTTCGGACAGCTGATCTCGTCCTTCGTGCGCACTCAGGTGGCCGCTGTCTTCGCAACCGCCATCCTGTCGCTTGTGCCGGCGGTCAATTTCTCCGGCATTTTCGCCCCCGTCTCCTCCCTGTCCGGCGGCGCAGAGAGTCATTGGCCTGTCGTTTCCGTCCGCCTGGTACCAGCCGATTACTGTGGGGGTGTTCGCCAAGGCGCTTGGCATCGCCGCCCTCTGGCCGAGCGCCGCGGCGCTGCTCGTGATCGGACTCGTGTTCCTCGCGCTGTCGCTTCTTCTCCTTCGCAAGAAAGAGGCTTGAGATGCCGCAAGTCTCGCCTTCCGCTCCCCATCTCGCCGAAGCCAAGCCGCTGACCTTCGCGGACCATGTCATCAATATCTTCCGGCTGGTGATCAAGGAATTGCGCAGCATCCGGGCCGACCCCGTGATGCTGATCCTCGTCATTTACGCCTTCACGATCTCGGTCAATACGGTCGCCTCCGGCGCCGTGACCGAAGCGACTAATCTTTCGGTCGGCATTGTCGATGAGGACGGATCGGGCCTGTCGCGCCAGATCGCCGAAGCCCTGCAGCGTCCAACCTTCCAGCCTCCCGTCCACATCACCGCCGCCGACATCGATCCGATGATGGACCAGGGCAAGCTTCTGTTCGTGGTTGAGATACCGCCGAATTTCGAGGCGGACGTGCGGGCTCAGCGCAAGACGGGAATCCAGGTCAATGTCGACGCGACCGCCGTCGCGCAGGCCGGCAATGGCGCGAGCTATCTCAGGACCGCGATCGCCAACGAGATCCAGCGCTTCATCGCGGGTCGCGAGGGCGGGGCCGGCGTTCCCATCAATCTTGTCGTGCGCGCCGCGTTCAATCCCAATCTGAAAACGTCATGGTTCTCGGCGATGACCCAGGTCATCAACCAGATCACGATGCTGACAATCATTCTCACAGGCGCCGCGCTCATCCGCGAGCGCGAGCAAGGGACAGTCGAGCATCTGCTCGTCATGCCTCTCGGCCCGACCGAGATCATGCTGGCCAAAATGTTCGCCAACGCCCTCGTGATCCTCGTGGCGGCGATGTTCTCGCTGCAGTTCGTGGTGCACTGGTGGATCGGCTCGCCGATCAATGGCTCGCTGCTGCTGTTCCTGCTCGGCGCTGCGATCTACGCGCTCGTCGTGGCCGCGCTCGGCATCATGCTCGGCACGCTGGCTACGACCATGGGCCAGTTCGGGCTCTTGGCCATGCCGGTGCTGATGGTCACCCAGCTGCTCTCCGGGTCCAGCACGCCGATGGAGAGCATGCCGGTCTGGCTGCAATATCTGATGCAGACGATCAGCCCGACGCCGCATTTCGTCTCGTTTGCCCAGGCGGTGCTGTTCCGCGGCGCTGACTTGACGCTTGTCTGGCGGCCGCTCGTGGCTATGGCGGTTATCGGCGTGGTCTACTTCATCGTCGCGCAGACCCGCTTCCGGCGCGTCATTTTTGGCGGCTGACCCGCCCGAGGCAGATTATTACGTGCCTAGACAGTAATATTGGACTATTAGATAGTCCCGCCGATGCGCTGTTTGGCTTGACGGCCTAAGCGGGCATCGACAAAAGTGCTGCACGACCGTGAACCTAGAGGATCGTCAGGCTGCGCGATTGCGCTGAGCCGGAACGAAAATAATCCGAACAAGGGAGAGAAAGTTTGCCCAAGTCCAATTGGCGCGCCGGCATGAGCCGCCGCACACTCGTCAAATCGGGAGCGGCGCTCGCCGCGGCCCAATTCGCCAGCCCGTTCGTCATCCCCGCCCGCGCCGCTGATGCGGTCAAGATCGGCTTGGACAATCCGCTGACCGGCACATACGCTGGTCCGGGCAAGAACGAACTGGTCGGCTGCCAGATGGCGCTCGACGAGATCAACGCCAAGGGCGGCATCCTCGGCCGTCCGGTCGAACTCGTCGTCGAGGATTCGACCAGCGGCGACGCCGGCGTCGCGGTGCAGAAAGCGCGCAAGCTGATCGACGGCGACAAGGTCGACTTCCTGCTCGGCAACGTGAACTCGGCGCTCGCCCTCGCCATGGCGCAGGTCTCGAACGAAAAGGGCGTGCTGCACATCGTGCCCGGCGGGCACACCGATGCGATCACCGGCTCGAGCTGCCATTGGAACGTGTTCCGTGTCTGCAACACCACGCAGATGGAGGCGAACGCCGTCGCCAGCGCTCTGGTCAAGGATTTCGGCAAGAAGTTCTATTACATCACGCCCGATTACGCCTTTGGCCACACGCTGGAGGCCGGCATGGTCAAGGCGATTGCCAAGCTCGGCGGCGAGCGTGTTGGAGGCGATCTCACGCCCCTGGGCACCGTCGATTTCTCCTCCTATCTGATCAAGGCGCAGGCGGCGAACCCCGACGTGATCGTCTTCCTGGTCCAGGGCGACGACATGCTGAACGCCATGAAGCAGGCGGTTCAGTTCGGGCTGCAAAACAAGGTCCATCTCGCCGGGGCGCAGCAGGAGCTGGAGCCGCTCGAAGGCCTGCCGCCGGAGGCGCGGGTCGGCGTCTGGGTCCTGGAGTGGTACTGGAACCAGCCCGGCGTGCCGCACGTCGCCGAATTCGTCGAGGCGACCAAGAAACGCACCGGCCGGGTGCCGACCGCGCGGACCTGGTTCGGCTATGTCTCGGTCTGGACCTGTGCGCACGCCGCCGCCGCAGCCAAATCGTTGAAGGCAGTGGACATGGCCAAGTCGCTGCAAGGCTTCCATCTGCCGCCTGAAATCGCGCTCGGGCCGAACCCGGCCTTCTACCGCGCCGGCCAGAATCAGCTCCTCGCGTCGCTCTTCGTCGGCGAGGCGCAGGCGAAGGGCTCGGCGCCGGACGATCTGTTCAAGGTCACCAAAGTCGTCAACGGGGCCGATGTCGCGGGTACGGTCGAGGAGAGCGGCTGCAAGATGACCTGGCCGACCTGACCGCAAGGCCGCGCGGGATCAAGCATCGGCTGAAGCGTGAGGACCGACAAATCGGCTGGCTGGCGGTTGGAGGCAGGGAGGAAAGAATGTCCAACGCCAATCCGCGGGCGATAAGCCGTCGCAGGGTTGTCAACTCCGGGCTGGCGCTCGCGGGCGCCCAGATCGCTGGGCCGTTCGTTCTCTCGGCGCGGGCCGCGCAGGCCGTCAAAATCGGGCTCGACAATCCGTTGACCGGCACCTACGCCGCCCTCGGCAAGAACGAGCTCACCGGGTGCCAGATGGCGCTCGACGAAATCAACGCCAAGGACGGCATCCTCGGCCGTCCGGTCGAGCTCGTCGTCGAAGATTCGACCAGCGGCGACGCCGGGGTTGCGGTGCTCAAGGCGCGCAAGCTGATCGACGGCGAGGGGGTCGACTTTCTGCTTGGCAACGTGAACTCCGCGCTTTCGCTCGCCATGGCTCAAGTGTCGAATGAAAAGGGCATTCTCCACATCGTGCCTGGCGGCCATACCGACGCGGTCACCGGCTCGAGCTGTCACTGGAACGTCTTTCGTGTCTGCAACACCACGCAGATGGAGGCCAACGCCGTCGCCGCCGCGCTGATCGAGCAATACGGGAAAAGATTCTATTACATCACCGCGGACTACGCCTTCGGCCACACGCTGGAAGCGGGAATGGTGAGAGCGTCGGCTCCGCTCGGCGGCAGAGCGAGTAGGCGGCGACTTGACGCCGGTCGGCACGGTGGATTTCTCCTCCTATTTGATTAAAGCGCAAGCCGCGAACCCCGACGTCATCCTTTTCCTGCTCGGAGGCGACGACATGCTGAACGCCCTCAAGCAGGCGGTGCAGTTCGGACTGCAAAGCAAGGTCCATCTCGCCGGCGCCCAGCAGGAGATGGAGCCGCTCGAAGGCTTGGCGCCTCAGGCTCGGGTCGGGGTCTGGGTGATGGAATGGTATTGGAACCAGCCCGGCGTGCCCCATGTCGCCGAATTCGTCGAGGCGACCAAGAAACGCACCGGCCGGGTGCCGACCGCCCGCACCTGGTTCGGCTATGTCTCGGTCTGGACCTGCGCGCTCGCCGCCGCGAAGGCGAATTCGCTCAAGGCGCTCGATATGGCGAAGGCCTTGCAGGACTTTCATCTTCCGCCCGAAGTCGCGCTCGGGCCGAACCCGGCCTTCTACCGCGCCGGCCAGAATCAGCTCCTGGCCTCGCTGTTCGTCGGCGAGGCGCAAGCCAAGGGCTCGGCGCCGGACGATCTATTCAAGGTCACCAAGGTGGTCAACGGCGCGAAGGTCGCGGGGACCCTGGAGGAGAGCGGGTGCAAGATGAAATGGCCAGCTTGAGCGCCCCGTCAGGAGCGGAGGGCGGTCCGCCGTCCTTTCTGCGAACGGCGAATACCGACGCATGAGCCAGGTCGTCCTGTTCAACGTCTTCAACGGCCTGATCGTCGGGGCGTTCTACGCCCTGATGGCGCTCGGCCTGTCGCTGATCCTCAACCTCAGCGGCGTGATCAATTTCGCCCACGGTGGATTTTTGGCGCTTGGCGCCTATCTCGCCTACACGCTGATCCCCTATATCGGTTTTTGGGGCGCGTTGATCGTCGCGCCGCCGCTGACGGCTGTGCTTGGCCTCGTCGTTGAGTGGCTGTTGATCCGCCCGCTCTATGGCAAGGACCCGCTCTATAGCCTGCTCCTGACCTTCGGCCTCGCCTACATTTTCGAGGATGTGACCCGGATGATCTGGGGCGCGCAGAGCGTGCCGTTTCAGGTGCCCGGTTGGCTCATGACCTCGCTGTCGAGCCAGTACTTCTTTCTCACCGGCTATCGCGTCTTCATGATGATCATCGTTGCCGCCGCCGTAGGCGGCCTGTTCGCGGTGCTCAAATATACGCGGCTCGGCATGCGCATTCGCGCTGGAACGCGCGATCTCGATACGGTGTCGACGCTCGGCGTCAACGTCCGGGTGCTACGCAGCCTCAACTTCGGCATCGGCATCTACATGGCCGGTCTCGCAGGCGTGCTTGCCGCCGGCTTGCTCGGGCTCTCGCCCACCATCGGCGCCAACCTCATCATGCCGAGCTTCGTCGCGATCATCGTCGGCGGCCTCGGCAGTCTGCTCGGAACGTTGATCGGCGGCTTGATGATCGGGGTCGCCTCCGGACTGGCCGCGGTTTATTTCCCGTCCGCGACCGAGGCCGTGATCTATGTGATGATGGGGCTTGTGCTGCTCGTCCGGCCGCGCGGCCTGCTTGGCGAAGAGGGAAGGGTCCATTGAACGCCGCCCGCGCTCGCGCCATCGATGTCGCGGTCTGCCTATTGCTCCTGTTCGCGCCCTTTTGGATGGGAGCAATCGGCGGCTATACCGAGCTCGCCACCCGCATCGTGGTCATGGGTCTGGCGGCGATGTCGCTCAACTTCCTGCTTGGCTTCACCGGGGTTCTCTCATTCGGCCATGCCGCCTATTTCGGGCTCGGCGCCTACGGGACGGCGATGGCGATCAAGTATTGGGGCGTCGGATCGATTCCAGCCATCGTGCTGGGCGTGATCGTCGCGACGATCGCGGCGATGATGATTGGCGCCCTCATCATCAAGCTGCGCGGCGTCTATTTCGCCATGGTGACCATCGCCTTTGGCCAAGTCTTCTACTTCATCGCCTTCCGCTGGAACGCAGTGACGGGCGGCGATGACGGGCTCACGGGCTGGCGCCGTCTGCCGATCAATTTTGGTTTCGCTGAGCTCGACATCGTCCAGAACGACAAGGCGTTCTATTATTTCGCTCTCGTGATTTTTGCGATCTGCGTCGGCGCGATGGCGGTGCTCCTCAACTCGCCGTTCGGGCGCTCGCTGATCGCTATTCGCGAGAACGAACGGCGCGCGCGATTCCTCGGCGTTCCGATCGAGTTCCATGTCTGGCTGTCGTTCGTGATCTCGTGTCTCTTCGTCAGCGCCGCCGGCGGGCTTTACGCTCTGCTCAACAACTTCATCGATCCACGCGCCTTGCGCGTCGACCTTTCGGGCAATCTCGTGATCATGGCGGTGCTCGGCGGCATGCGCTCGTTCTGGGGGCCGCTGATCGGCGCGGCGATTTTCGTCGCGCTCCAGGACTATGTGTCGAGCCACACCGAGAACTGGATGTCGGTGATCGGCCTTGTGTTCGTGCTGGTCGTGCGCTTCTTTCCGCGTGGAGTTCTGGGCATGCTGCGCGGCGGAGCGAAGGCGTGACGCTGCTTCAAGTCGAGGGCGCATCGAAGCGCTTCGGCAGTCTGGTCGCCATCGACAATGTGTCGCTGACCATCGAGCCGGGGGAATTGCGCGCGATCATTGGTCCGAACGGGGCGGGCAAGACAACCTTCTTCAATCTGGTCAGCGGTCTCTTCGCGCCGACTGCCGGCTCAATCCGGTTCGAGGGACAGGACATTACCGCGCTTGCCCCCGACGAGCGGGTGCGGCGCGGGATGGCGCGCACCTTCCAGATCACCGAGATCTTTCCGGATCTCTCGGTCGCCGACAACATTCGTGTCGCGGTTGAAGTTGCGTCGGGCCACCGCTTGAGACCCTGGCTCGCCGGACAAATGCGGGCGGAGGTGGCGGAACGGATCGACGAGCTTTTGCGGCTGGGCGGACTGGCCGACAAGACCGACATGCGCGCGGGCGCCCTGTCGCACGGCGACCAGCGGGCGGCGGAAATCATGATGTCGCTGGCGCTAAGACCGCGCCTGCTCATGCTCGACGAGCCGACGGCGGGCATGGGCGATCAAGAGACCTATGACATCGCGCGGCTCATCCGGCGGCTGCATCGGCAGGAGGGGCTGACCATCATGCTGATCGAGCACGACATGCGCGTCGTCTTCAATCTCGCCGATCGCATCATGGTGCTCGCTGAGGGACGGGTGCTGGCGGAAGGCGGGCCGCAGGAGATCGCCGACAGCGAAAGCGTCCAGGCGGCCTATCTCGGCAAGGCGGCGGCATGATCGCGCTTCATGCCGAGGGTCTCCACACGTTTTACGGCAAGAGTCATATCTTGCATGGGGTGACGCTCGAGGTGCGCGAGGGCGAGATCGTCGCGCTGCTCGGCCGCAACGGCGCCGGGAAGACGACGACGCTGCGCAGTCTGATCGGGCTCACCCGTCCGCGCACCGGGAAGGTCGCGATGTTTGGCGCGGACGTGACCGGATTTCCCCCGTACCGGATCGCCGAGGCGGGCGTCGGCTACGTGCCGGAAGGGCGGCGCATCTTCGCCAACCTGACCGTAGACGAGAACCTTCTGGTTCCAGTCGAGCGACCCGGCCCATGGACGGTGAGCCGCGTCTACGAGACGTTTCCGCGCCTCGCCGAGCGCAGGACGAACAAGGGCGCCCAGCTCTCCGGCGGCGAGCAGGAGATGCTGTCGATCGCGCGCGCTTTGCTCTTGAACCCGAAGCTCTTGATGCTCGACGAGCCCTCACAAGGCCTTGCGCCGCTGATCGTCGAGGATGTGTTCAGGATCGTCGTCGCGGCGCGGCGCGAAGGCGTCTCGGTTTTGCTGGTCGAGCAGAACGTGCGCGCGGCCGTCGAGATCGCCGATCGCGCTTACGTGCTCGACGACGGCCGGATCGTCTACGAGGGCGACGCGCGCGCGTTCGGGGCCGATGAGCAGCGGGTGCGCGAACTCGCAGGCGCCAGCGCCGAGAAATGGGACATCGACGGCTAGGGAACGGCTCGCCTGCTGTTCGGCGGATTGGACCGGAACTTGATTTGCCGCCACGGCGGCTTAAGAAAAACGGCTGAGGCCTGAGTCGTGCGCTGGGGAACGATCGGCGGCTCGTCCGCCGACAGGCTGGGGAGATAAGAGATGTTCAAGCAATTGCTCACGCCGGTCGCCGGCAGCCTCCCGCTTTCGTTTCTCGTGGCGGCGCTCCCTGTCGCAGCGGTTCTTGTGCTGCTTGGCGTCATGCGCCGCCCGGCGTGGCAAGCGTCGCTGGCGGGTCTGGTGGTCGGCCTGATCATCGCAATCGCAGTGTGGGACTTTCCCGCCTCCCTTGCCTTTAATTCCATTGCCGCCGGAGTTGTCTTCGCCCTCTGGCCGGTCATGTGGATCGTGGTCAATGCGCTGCTCCTCTACAATATCGCGGTGGAGTTCGAACCGCTTCGACGCCTTTCGGGCGTGGGTTCTCAATCATCTCCCCAATGATCGCCGCGTTGTGCTGGTCGTGATCGGCTTCTGTTTCGGCGCGCTCCTCGAAGGCATTGCCGGGTTTGGAACGCCCGTCGCGATCACGTCGTCGCTTCTCATTCTGGTTGGCTTCCCGGCGCTCGAAGCGCTGGTGTTCACGCTCATCTTCAACACCGCGCCGGTCGCCTTCGGCGCGCTCGGCGTCCCGGTGACGACGCTCGGCGCGGTCACCGGCCTGCCTGCCGGAACGCTTGGCGCCATGATCGGCCGACAGCTGCCGTTCATCGCGCTCTTGCTGCCATTTTACGTGATGGGGCTTTACGGCGGGGCGCGTTCCCTGAGGGCGCTCTGGCCCGTCCTGCTGGTTGCGGGCGGCTCATTCGCGCTCGTTCAATTCATCACCTCGAATTATATCAACTACGCGTTGACCGACGTGCTGTCGTCGCTCGGCGCACTGATCGTGACGCTGCTGTTCTTGCAGGTGTGGAGGCCAGCGCCGGATCCGGAATTCGCCGTCCGGGGAGGGGCCAACCTGCTCCATGCGCATTCGGACGTGGGCCCGTGGCAAGGCTGGCTTCCATGGATCATCGTGACCGCGATTGTCATCCTGTGGACGACGCTCGAGATCTTCAAGATCGGCGCGCAGTCGATTCACTGGCCCGGCCTCGACAAGGCGATCTCGATCACCCTCTATAATGATAAGCCTTACGCGGCGGTCTGGGGCTTCCAGCCGCTCGCGACGGGAACCGCGATCCTTCTCTCGGCCATCATCACGGCGGCGGTGGTAGGAATGGGCGTCGGGGGTTTTTTCCGCTGCGTCGGGCAGACAATCAAACAGGCATGGATCGCCATCCTAACCGTTTGCCTTATCATCGGCCTCGCTTATCTCATGAACTATTCCGGCATGGCCTACACGCTCGGCCTGGGCGTGGCCTCGGTCGGGCATTTGTTTGTCATCCTCTCGCCCTTCCTCGGCTGGGTCGCGGTCGCTCTGTCGGGCAGCGACACATCGGGCAACGCGCTCTTCGGCAACCTTCAGGTGGTCGCGGCAAAGCAGCTCAACCTCAATCCGGTGCTGTTCGCCGCCACCAATTCCTCAGGCGGCGTGATGGGCAAGATGATCTCGCCGCAGAATATAGCGACGGGCGTCTCGGTCACCGACTTGCGCGGGCAGGAAGGCCTCGTTTTTGCGCGCACCTTCTGGCACAGCATCATCCTCACGCTGATCCTCGGCGTCTTGGTGGCGCTGCAGCAGTATGTCTTCCCAGGAATAATCCCGCACTGATCGCGCCCGCTTCTATTTCTGGCAGAAGACGGCGACCAGCGACTCTTTCTCGCGGGCGGCGATATCGCCCGCGCTGAGCGGAGCGCCTTGCTCCGAAGCGGACTCATCGACCCCGAGGAAGGCGCGAAGCGCGTCTTGCCCTATCAACGCGTGCGGTCCGGCGAGCGCGACGCCAGCCACGCGCTTAGGCTCGCCGGCGATCGGCGCCACGAGGCCGACGAGCGCCCCGGTTCGACCGAACGCCGGGGCGCCGCCTGCGCCCTTGTCCAGCGCAGCCGTTACGATCGGGCGCGCTTCACCACTTACGAACGAGGCCGAGCTCGCCGCAAGGCGCGGTCCGGAAAATCCAAGAATGACGAGGTCCTGCGAGGGCGAGCCGAGGCGCGGCGCTTCGCCGTTCGAGGCGAAATCTCCCGCGAGAATCGCGAGGCCAGTCGCGGCGTCCGTTCGCTCGATGCGCACGGGCTTTCCACCGACGGTCGGGTTCGGGCACTCGTCCTCTTTGAGCGCGGTCAGCGCCTTGCCGGGCGCGATGACGAGCGCAGTCGCGGCCGGCGAGGGGGCGGCCGGAGGCGGAGCGACGCTCGACTCGGGAGGCGGGGGGGCGTTTGGCGCGGCGTTTGCCGCGGGCGTTGCGGGGGATTCCGGGAACGGCTCGAATGAATTGGCGATGGCAATCGCCACGCGGTCGAGAGTGGCGGTCTGCGACGCGGGATAAGTGAAGGTGAAGCCGCGGATTGGCGGGGTCGCTGTCGGGTTCTTGTCGAAGCGCGTGTAGAACTTGACCGGCCCCTCTTGCCCGGAAACCACAAAGAAAGCGTCCGGCTTTATCGCCTTATAGGCGATCTTGCGCGTGGGCGTCGGTGCGGACAGGCGCGCATAGAGCGCGCTGAGGTCGGGGTCGGCGTTCGACGCGAAATCGAGCCTTGCGCCTCCGCGCGCATTCAAAAGCTTGAGCGGCGCGCCGATTTTGGCGCCGGTTTTGGGGTCGCTGACGACTTGGAATCCGACGGCGTCCCGCGCCTTCTGACCCGCCGCAAGCAGCGCGTTCAGAAGCGGCGGCGACAGCGCTCCGTCCGCGGGCGCCTTGCCGCTTCCCTGAAAAGCAAGGATCGCGTCATGCGTTCGCTTGCCGAACTCGCCGTCGTTGACCCCAACATAAAGCCCGAGCCAGACCAAAGCCTCTTGCACGGCCTTGCGCGTTGCTTCCGGCAGAGCCAGAAACGCAGCCTTCCGCGCGGTCATCGCGGCATCGTTGGTCGAAGGCGCGGTGGGCGCGGTTTGCGTTTGCGCCGAGGCGAGCGGAGAAAAAAGGCCCAAGACCAGGGCGAAGGCGACGCGACCGAGCGTTTGTCTCATAGGTCTCTCCAGATCCCGCCATGGAGCGAAGCGCTTCGCGCGATCATTTTCCCCCAAGGATCCATAGAGGCGACGGCCACGCCGTGAAATCAAGATGAAAGGGGGGTTAACGCGCCGCGAGGCGCCTCGTCTTGTCGCGAGGTGCGTAACGCGTTACACTTAATCTTTCTGAGCTCAGGAGTGTCGATGTCCGCCTCGGCCGAACGCATGAGGCAGATGCGAGAGCGACGGCGCAAGCGGGGCTTGCGTGACGTGCGAATCATTGTCCCCGATGCTCGCCTGGCTTCAGTCCGTCGGCGCGTCGCCGCTCAGGTCGCCCGTCTCATCCCCGGCAGCGAAGACCAAGCTTTGAGCTGGATCGAGGCGGTTTCCGAATTCGACGCGCCCGATCGGCAAGCGAGCGATGAGACGCGGTGACGTCGTCTTCGTGGCCGCATCGGGCGACTATGGAAAGCCGCGACCGGCGGTGATTGTCCAGACCGACGCGTTTCCTAAAGACCACGCGTCGGTCGTGATCTGTCAACTGACTTCGGAAATGGTTGAGGCGCCTGATTTTCGTATCACGGTCGATCCAAACGAGAACAACGGCTTGAGGGCGCGGTCCCAGATCATGGCCGACAAACCTGTAACCATTCGGCGTACGCGGATAGGTCAGTCGATCGGTCGTTTGGATGATGGCGACCTCGGGCGCCTCAATGTCGCATTGGCCTTCGTCATGGGGCTTGCCGACTAGAGGCGCCTCTGGGCTTGCGCCATCTCCAGCAGCTTCCCCAAGTCTGCTTTGGTGGACGGAGCTTCAACCGTGCTAGATTTGCGCCGCTGAGGCGCCTCATATCGCGCTTGGGAGGCGAAACCATGCTTCACGCTCTGCGCTCGCTCGCCGTCCTTCTGATCCTGCTTGCCGGGAGCGCCGCCGCCGCCGAGACCAAGCCCTTCGCGCGCGAGGACATGGCGAGCGACGCCGTGCGTCTGACCGAGACCCTGCGCGTCGCGACGGCGGCGATCGGCGCGCAGGTCAAAGGCAAGACGCCGCAGCAATTGCTGGCCGAGGCCGCGAGGGCCGTCGCCGGCTCCAACTTTGGCGACGCGGAGAAGCTCGCAGGCGCGGCGATCACCGCCGCCCCCAAGGACCCGGCCAACTGGCTCGCCTATGCTGGGATTGCCGCCGCAGCCGACGACGCCAAGGCGAACGACCGCTACGAACTCGTCACCCGCGGAGCGGCGGCGGCTTATGCCGCCTATCAGCATTCGACGACCCCAGACGCCCAGGCCGCGGCGCTCGCCCAACTGGCGGACCTGCTCGCGCGCCACGAGCAATGGCGCCCCGCGCTCGACGCGCTCAAGGCCTCGCTCGACCGCCACGACTCGGTCGATGTGCGCAAGACCTATGAGGCGATGCGCGCCGATCACGGCTTCCGCATTCTCGACTACAAGGTCGACAACGAATCCGCTCTGCCGCGCGTCTGCTTCAATTTCTCTGAAGCTCTCGCGCGCCGGACCGATTTTTCGCCCTATGTCGCGGTGTCCGGATCGTCGGAGACGGCGATCTCGAACGAGGAACAGCAGATCTGCGTCGAGGGCCTCAAGCATGGCGAGCGCTACGCGATCGTGCTGCGCCAGGGCCTGCCCTCGGCAGTGGGCGAGTCGCTGCTCACATCCGCCGACTATGAGATCTACGTGCGCGACCGCTCGCCGCAGGCGCATTTCGCCGGCCGGGCCTATGTGCTCCCGCGCCAGGGTCAGAAGGGCGCGCCGCTCGTCACTGTCAACACGGCGAAGGTCTCGATCGACGTCTATCGCGTAGGCGACCGCAATCTCCTTGCCACCGTCAATCGCGACGATTTTCTCAAGCCCATCAACTCGTCGCGCGCGGAGGAGATCGCCTCGCAGGACGGGGCGAAGGTCTGGAGCGGGACGATGGACGTCGCCTCTGAGCTCAACCAGGACGTCGTCACCGACTTTCCGGTGCTTGACGCGGTCGGCAAGCTCGAGCCAGGCGTATACGTGATCACGGCGCGACCCTGGAAAGGGGCGGCGAATCCCGCCGACGCCAGCGCGGACGAGAGCGTGCAACTCGCCGCCCAGTGGATGGTCGTCTCGGATCTTGGTCTGACCGCGATCTCCGGCGACGACGGCGTGCACGCGCTGGTGCAATCGCTTGGCTCCGCCGGACCGCTCCCCGGCGTCGAGCTCAGGCTCATCGCGCGCAACAACGAAGTGCTGGCCTCGAAGACGACCGGCGCCGACGGCCGGGTCGATTTCGATCCGGGCCTCTCGCGGGGCAAGGGTGGTTCGGCGCCGGGCCTGCTGGTCGCCACACTTGCCGGCGACTACAACTTTCTGAGCCTCGCGCAGAACGCGTTCGACCTTAGCGACCGCGGCGTCGCCGGTCGCGAACCGCCGACCGGGCTTGACGCCTTCCTATACACCGAGCGCGGCGTCTATCGCTCGGGCGAGACCGTGTTCGCCACGGCTCTTTTGCGCGACTCGAAGGGCGTGGCGAAAGCTGGCCTGCCTTTGACGCTCGTCGTCAAGCGGCCGGACGGCGTCGAATACAGGCGCGCGACCTTGCCCGATCAGGGGCTCGGCGGCCGCGCCTACGCCATACCTCTGCTGCCAGGCTCGGCGGCGGGAAAATGGTCGATCGAGGCCTACGCCGATCCGAAAGGCCTGAGCATCGGCCGGGTCGAATTCATGCTCCAGGACTACATTCCCGAGCGGCTCGATTTCACCCTGCATCCGGCCAAGCCCATCATCGACCCCGGCGAACCGGTCGAATTCTCGCTCGAGGCGCGGTTTCTCTACGGCGCGCCGGCGAACGGGCTCGACGTCACCGGCGCCATTCGCCTGCAGGCGGTCGAAGGCGGAGCGCTCGCCGGTTTCCCCGGCTATGTCGCCGGCCTCGCCGACGATGATTTCACCACCATCGAGAACCAGTTCTCCGACAAGGTTCAGACCGACGACAAAGGCCACGCCGATCTTTCGGTCGAGTTGCCGGAAGGCTCGAGCACGCGCCCGCTTCAGGCGAAGCTGATCGTCGACGTCGGCGAGCCGGGCGGGCGCACCGTCGAGCGCACGCTCACGCTGCCGGTGCGCGCGAAGGGCGTGACGGTCGGCGTCAAAAAAGACTTCGACGCCTCGTTGAGCGCGGGCGACGTCGCGATCTTCGAGGCGATCGCCGTTGCGCCGGACGGCACGCGCATTGCGCGCAAAGGCGCGGCCTGGTCGCTCTACCAGATCACGAACGACTATCAGTGGTTCAACGCTGACGGCCGATGGAGCTTTGAGCCGGTCAAGTCGTCGAAACGCCTTGCGAGCGGGACGATCGACATCGGCGCCGACGCGCCAGCGAAGTTTTCCGGCCGCGTCGGCTGGGGTGCGCATCGGCTGGACATCAAGACCCTTGACGGCGAAGAGACGAGCGTGAGCTTCGACGTCGGCTGGTCGGGAACGGCCAGCGCCGACACGCCCGATAACGTGGTCGTGACGCTCGACAAGACGAATTACGCCGCGGGCGAAGAGGCGAAATTACGCATTGCGTCAGCCTTCGCCGGCAAGGCGACCATCGCGCTGGTCGGCGACAAAATCGAGCGCTTCATCGATGTCGATCTTGTCTCCGGCGACAATGTCGTTCCGTTCTCGATCGGCGGCGACTGGGGGCCAGGCGCCTACGCCGTGGCGCTCACCCATCGTCCGCTCGACATTGGCGCCAAACGCATGCCGGGCCGCGCGATCGGTGTCGCCTGGTTCGCCATCGATCACGACTCGCATACGCTCGACGTCAAGCTCGATGCGCCGCCGCTCGCGCGGCCGCGTCAATCCATGACTCTGCCTATTCATCTCGCCGGCCTTAGGCCAAGCGAAGAGGCGCGGGTGACCGTCTCGGCGGTCGACGTCGGCATTCTCAATCTGACCGGGTTCAAGACGCCCGACCCCGGCGTCTACTTTTTCGGTCAGCGCAAGCTGCCGATCGAAATCCGCGATCTGTGGGGCATGCTGATCGACGGCATGCAGGGCGCGGCCGGCGCCATCCATACCGGCGGCGACGAGAGCGCGGGCCTCGAGGGCAATGTGCCGACGCAGGAGCCGCTCGCTTTGTTCTCGGGCGTCGTGAAGGTGGACGACCAGGGCAACGCGTCCGTCTCGTTCGATCTGCCGGCGTTCAATGGCTCGGTGCGGCTGACCGCCGTCGCCTGGTCGAAGGACAAAGTCGGGTCCGCGCAGGCTGATGTGACGGTGCGCGACTCGGTTGTCGTCGCGGCGACGCTGCCGCGCTTCCTCAATGTCGGCGACCGGTCCGAAATGCATGTCGACATTGACAATGTCGAGGGCGACGCTGGCGACTATAAGCTCGACCTCGACATCCATGGGCCGCTCACGGCGGACGCGGAGGCGATGACAAAAACGGTGCGTCTCAATGCGCGCCAGCGCCAATCGCTCGCCATGCCGATCACCGCGGCCGGCGTCGGCGTGGCCGAGCTTGACCTGAGACTCACGGGACCGAAGACTGATCTCAGCCAGCATTTCCGGTTGGGGATCGCCTCGGGCGCGCCCGAATCCTATCGGCGCACCGTGACGCCTTTGCCGGGCGGAGCAAGCCAAACCATTTCGGGCGATCTCATCGCCGACTTCATTCCCGGCACCGGGTCGATCGCGATCTCCGCTTCGCCCTTCGGCGCGCTCGACGCGCCGGCGCTGCTCGCCGCGCTGCAACGCTATCCTTATGGCTGTTCGGAGCAGACGGTCTCGATCGCCATGCCGCTGCTCTACGTGAACCGCCTCGCCTCGATCGAACATCTCGGCGTGGATCCCGATCTCGATGGGCGGATCAATCAGGCGATCGAGCGCGAGCTCAGTCGCCAAAGCGCGAGCGGCGCGTTCGGCATGTGGAGCGCCGACAGCAACGACGATGACGTCTGGCTCGACGCCTTCGTCAGCGACTTCCTGACCCGTGCGCGCGAGCGCAATTTCGCCGTGTCGCAACCAGCCTTCGATCAGGCGCTCGACCGATTGCGCAACGAGGTCGTCAACACGCCGGAACCGAACAAGGACAATTCCGCCGCAATCGCCTATGCGCTTTACGTGCTTGCGCGCAACGGACGGCCAGTCATCGGCGACCTGCGCTATCTCACTGACGCCAAGCTTGAGGCCTTCACGTCTCCGCTTGGCAAGGCCCAGCTTGCGGCCGGTCTCGCGATGCTTGGCGACCAGGCGCGCGCGGCGGGCGCCTTCGGGGCGGCGCTCAAGGCGCTCGACGCCGAGCACGACGAGGGCGTCTCGCGGCCCGACTATGGCTCGCGGCTGCGCGACGCCGCGGCCATCCTCGCGCTCGTCGCCGAGTCCAACCTCGGCGGCGCCGTTCAAAGCGACGCAATCGCGCGGGCGGGCGCTGTGCTCGAAGAGGCGCGGGCCGGACGCTCCTATCTCAGCACGCAGGAAATGAATTGGATGACGCTCGCCGCCGAGGGCCTGGCCGAGCACGCGAGCCTCGCCCAGTTCCGTGTCGAAGGCGAGGCGGTCAAAGGCGCGCTCTACCGCCGTTGGAGCGGACCGACGCTCTCCGGACAGTCCTTCGTGATCGCCAATGCCGGACAGAATCCTGCGCAGCTCGTCGTCTCGGTTTCCGGCGCGCCGATCGAGCCGGACCCGGCCGTCGCCAACGGTTATGCAATCGAACGATCCTTCTACAAGCTCGACGGCACGAAACTCGACGCGCTGCAGAGCATGGCGCAGAACGACCGTGTCGTCGTCGCGCTGAAAGTGACCGAAGCGCAGGCGCGCTACGCGCGATTGCTCGTCGTCGACAGGTTGCCTGCCGGTCTTGAGATCGACAACCCGGCTTTGGTCGACAGCGGCTCGGTCGAAGCCTTCTCTTGGCTCAGCAAGGACGTTGAACCCACACATACCGAATATCGCGACGACCGCTTCGTCGCGGCGTTCGATCGCACGCAAGGCCAGTCGGCGTTCATCACCATGGCCTATGTCGTGCGCGCCGTCGCGCCCGGCCGCTACATCTACCCGCCCGCCACCGCCGAGGACATGTACGACCCCGAACGCTACGGCCGCACCGCCTTTGGGGAACTGGAGGTGAGGGCGAAGTGAGGCCTCACTGGCGAGGCCCTCATCCGGCCGCGCCTTCGGCGCGTCCACCTCCCCCCGAGGGAGAAGGGGCCGCGGGCGTCTCCCTTCTCCCCGGGAGAAGGTGGCGCGAAGCGCCGGATGAGGGCCTCGCTGGCAGGCGAGGGTGAGGGCTGTCGCGCATCCGCCGCCTCGCCGTCGTCCTCGCCGCCGCGCTCGTCCTCGTAGCAGCGGCAGGCTTCGGTGGCTCTGTCGCATGGAAGCGCTACACGGCAAGCCTCGGCCCGCTCGATCTTGCCGCCTCGCGCGAGGGCTCGACGATTGTCGTCGATCGCGACGGCCGTCTGCTCAGGCCCTTCACTTTGCCCGATGGCCGCTGGCGCCTGCCGGCGACCACGCATGACGTCGATCCGCGCTATCTCGCGATGCTCGTCGCCTATGAGGATGGGCGGTTTTATGAGCATGACGGCGTCGACCTTCGCGCGCTCCTTCGCGCCGGCGCGCAATGGCTGATGCGCGGCCACGTGGTGTCGGGCGGCTCGACCTTGCCCATGCAGGTCGCGCGGCTGATCGAGCCTCGTCCCGAGCGCACGGTCGCCGCGAAGCTCCGGCAGATCGCGCGGGCGCTCGAGATCGAGCGCGAGGTCGGCAGGGTGGGAACGCTCGATCGTTATCTCACGCTCGCGCCGTTCGGCGGCAATCTCGAGGGCGTGCGCGCCGCCTCGCTCGCCTATTTCGGCAAGGAGCCGCTTAGGCTGACGGTCGCGGAGGCGGCGCTTCTCGTCGCGCTACCGCAATCGCCGGAAGCGCGCAGGCCGGATCGTTCGCCTAAGGTCGCGCGCGCGGCGCGGGACCGCGTGCTCGATCGCGTCGCTGCGCATGGGCTGATCAGCGCCGCCGACGTCGCGGCGGCCAAGCGTGAGCCGGTCCCTGAGGCGCGCTTGGCCTTCCCGGCGCTCGCCGCGCACGCCGCCGAAGAAGCCGTCGCCGCCGACAGCCGAGCCAAGATCATCAAGCTTTCGATCGACGCGCGCCTGCAAGCCAAGCTCGAGAGTCTGGCGAAAGACAGCGTCGCGCGGCTCGGCCCGAAACTGTCGGCGGCGATTGTCGTCGTCGACAATGCGACGGGCGAGATTCGCGCCCGCGTGGGCTCAGCCGATTATGACGATGCCTCGCGCGACGGCGCGATCGACATGTCGCGCTCCCCCCGCTCGCCCGGTTCGGCGCTCAAGCCCTTCATCTATGCGCTGGCCTTCGAGCAGGGCCTTGCCCATCCGGAGACGCGGCTGTTCGACCGGCCGATGCGTTACGGGGCTTACGCGCCGCAGAATTTCAATCTCGGCTACGAGGGCGCGGTGACGGCGCGCAAGGCGCTGCAAATGTCGCTGAACCTCCCGGCGGTCGAGCTTTTGTCCGACGTCGGCCCGGCCACTTTCCTCGCGCGGCTGCATAGCGCGGGCGCCGACATTGCGCTGCCGAAGGACACGCCGATCGGTCTCGCGATCGGCCTCGGCGGACTGGGGATCTCGCTCACCGATCTCGCGCGGCTCTACGCCGGCTTCGCGCGCGGAGGCGAGGCGCCGCCGCTCATCGAGCGGCTTGACGGCCAGCCTCCGGTCATCGGCGAGCGGCGCGTGACCGACCCGGTCGCGGCATACTATATTGCGGACATCCTGCGGGGCGCGCCGCCGCCGGCGAACGCGCTCAAAGGCCGGATCGCCTTCAAGACCGGCACTTCCTACGGCTTTCGCGATGCGCTGGCGATCGGCTTCGACCGGCGAACGACGATCGCGGTCTGGGTCGGGCGTCCCGACAACGGTCCGACGCCTGGCCTCATCGGCCGAGAGGCGGCGGCGCCCATCCTGTTCGACGCTTTCGAGCGGCTCGGGCGAAGCATCGAGCCGATCCCGGCCCCGAAGGGCGTCTTGAGAGCGACCATCACCGCCGATCTCCCTCCGCCCTTACGCCGCCTGCGCCAGGACGCGCCCAAGGCCTTCGCCGCGCCGGAGGCGGCGTCGCTCAAGATCGCGTTCCCGCCCGATGGCGCCCGTATCGACCTCGGCCTCAAGGACGGCGCCCCCGATCGTCCGCTGGCCCTGAAGGCGCTCGGCGGCGCGCCGCCGTTCACCTGGTTCGTCAATGGCGCGCCCGTCGGCGAAGCCGAGATCAGACGCCAATCGGCCTGGAAGCCGGACGGCGCCGGCTTCGCTCGCGTGTCCGTGACGGACGCCAAAGGCGCGTCGGACGCAGTGACGGTGAGGTTGGAATGAGCGACGTGGCCCGTGCGTCATCATAAGGCAAGAGCGAGTTGCCAATCTGCGAACAGAGTGGCCGACGGGCCTTGACTGTTTGTAGCCTATAGACTACAAACAGTCGCTCATGGCCGAAGTGCGTCAGACGGAGGAGTTTGCTGCCTGGTTGCACGGTCTTAGCGACGCCAACGCCCTCGCGCGGGTCGTCGCTCGCATTCGCCGCATGGAACAGGGAAATCCAGGCGACATCAGAAGCGTGGGAGCAGGGGTGATGGAAATGCGAATTCCCTACGGGCCAGGATACCGCATCTATTACCTTCAGCGCGGAGCCCAGCTGTGATTTTGCTGTGCGGAGGCGACAAGCGCACGCAGCGGCGGGACATCAAACGCGCACAAATGCTGGCGGAGACGTTGTGATGCCAAAGACGACTCCATTTGACGCCGCCGACTATCTCGAGACGGAGGAACGTCAGGTCGCATACATCTCGGCGGCGCTCGAAACCGGGGATGCGGATTTTGTGCGCGACGCCCTTGGGCTCGTTGCCCGCGCGCGCGGCATGGGCGAGATCGCCAAGATTGCCGGATTGAACCGCGAAAGCTTGTATAAGGCGCTTGGAGAAACCGGCAACCCCGAATTCAGCACCGTTATGCGCATCGTTCGCGCCTTGGGTTTGACCCTTTCGGCGCGCCCCACGGCGACAAGAACAACGTCTAAGCGGCGCCGTGTAGCCTGAAACACCCCCCGCCTCTTTAAAGAGAGGCGGCGCTCACGCCGCCGGCCAGGCCGCGAGCAGCGCGCGGAGCGCCGCCACGAAGGCGAGCGGCTGGTCGATCATCACGTGATGCTCGGCCTCCGGGATCTCGACATAAGGCGAGCCGGGCGCAATGATGCTTCGGAGATGAGCCGCGTCTTCCGGTTGGAAGAGTTGCGACTTCGCGCCTCGGATGACCGCGAGCGGCGAGCGCGCCGCCTTGGCCAACGCGACTGGATCGAGCCGGCCGAACTTCTCCCAGAAATGCGGATCGAAGCTCAATGACCAGCCAGCGTTTCCTTCGGCGTCGACGGCCTTTCGCGCGGAGCGCCGAGCGATAAAGTCGAGGATGAACAGGTTGTCGCAGGCCTGCGGCGGGGCCAGCCGGAACCGGGCGATGACCCCCTCGAGCGAGGGCCTTACGCTATGTTCCCGCGGCGTCGCCCGGGGCGGAGCGGGGTTTCTCTCATTCTGCGGCGCGAAGAAGGGCGGATCGACCATCACCGCCGCAGCGATTTCGTCGCCGAAATCATGGGCGACCCCGACCGCGATGCGCCCGCCGAACGAGTGCCCGACGACAACCGGCGGCCCGGCCTCGTATGCGCCGGCCTCGCGCCCCGCTTCGCGGGCCTCGCGGACAAACTGGCGAAAGTCATAAAGTGAGCGCCAGTCCGAACGCCCCATGCCGGTGAAGGTCGGCGCGACGACGCGCCGGGCGCGCGCGAAAAACGGCGCGATGAAACTCCACCAGTCGGCGTGGGCGGCCCCGCCGTGCAGGAATATGAGGCCGGGCTTGCCGCGCTCGCCCCAGGTTAGGGTCTCGACCTCAGCGCCCTCGACAGTGACGAACGACCGCTCGGGCTCGATGGCGACCACGCGTTCGAACCACGCCGGCGCCGGAGGCTTCTGTCCGCGGAAGGCCGCGAGCGGCGCCATGGGGCTCGAGTTCGGCCACGCGATCGTCCCCAAAGCTTCAGGCGACTTCGAACAGGCCGGCCGCGCCCATGCCGCCGCCGACGCACATCGTCACCACGACATACCGCGCGCCGCGCCTCTTGCCCTCGATGAGCGCATGGCCTGTGAGGCGCGAGCCGCTCATGCCGTAGGGGTGGCCGATCGAAATCGCGCCGCCGTCGACGTTGAGCTTGTCGTTGTCGATGCCGAGCCGGTCGCGGCAGTAGATGACCTGGACAGCAAACGCTTCGTTGAGTTCCCAGAGGTCGATGTCGTCCACCTTGAGGCCATGCGCCTTGAGCAGCTTCGGCACGGCGAACACGGGGCCAATGCCCATCTCGTCCGGGTCGCAGCCGGCGACCGCGATGCCGCGGTAGATCCCGAGCGGCTCGAGATTGCGCTGGCTCGCGAGCTTCGACTCCATGAGAACGCAGGCGCTCGCGCCATCGGAGAGTTGCGAGGCGTTGCCGGCGGTGATGAACGAGCCCGCCTTGACCCTCTGCCCATCCGCGAACACCGGCTTCAGCGCAGCGAGCCCTTGCAGGGTCGTGTCGGCGCGCGCCCCTTCGTCCTGCTTGAGGGTGGTCGGCTTGTCCGAGACGGCGCCGGTCGCCTTGTCGACGACCTTCATCACGGTGCTCAACGGCGCGATCTCCGCGTCGAAGCGGCCGGCGGTTTGGGCCGCAGCGTTTCTTTGTTGCGACTGCAGCGCATATTCGTCCTGACGCTGCCGGGTCACCTGGTATCGCTCCGCCACGATCTCGGCGGTCTCGATCATCGTCATGTAGAGGTCGTCGCGGTGCTCGACGAGCCAGGGATCCTGAGCGCGATATCGGTTCATCTTGTCGTTCTGGACGAGCGAAATGGATTCGAGGCCGCCGCCGATGGTCACGCTCATGCCGTCGTCGACAATTTCCTTCGCGGCGGTCGCGATCGCCATGAGCCCCGAGGCGCATTGCCGGTCGACCGACATGCCGGCGACGCTGGTCGGAAGGCCCGCCCGCAACAGCGACTGGCGCGCGACATTGCCGCCCTCCGATCCCTGCTGCAGGGCCGCGCCCATCACCACGTCGTCGACCTCGCCCGGTTCGACGGACGCGCGCTTGAGCGCGTGCGCGATCGCATGGCCGCCGAGCGCCTGGGCCTGGGTGTCGTTGAACGCGCCGCGATAGGCCTTGCCTATCGGCGTGCGCGCGGTGGAGACGATGACGGCTTCACGCATGATGGGTCTCCGAGTGTTTGTCCATTGGTTGGCCCTCATCCGTCGCCTTGGCGACACCTTCCCCCCGAGGGGGAAGGGGCTCCTGCGCCGCCGGTTGGCGTATCCCTTCCCCCTCGGGGGGAAGGTGGCGCGTAGCGCCGGATGAGGGTCTTGCCTGTGCCAGGATTGTCTCCAGCACGCCCTCACGATTCTGGAACACCTCGTTGTTCCAAAAGCGAAGCACTCTCCAGCCTTGCCGTTCCAAATAGGCGTCACGGACATTGTCGCCACGGCTTTCCGCGTGTTGGAAACCGTCAGCCTCGACGATCAGCTTAGCGCCGACACAGAGAAAGTCGACGATATACGGTCCGACTGGAACCTGTCGGCGAAACTTGAAGCCGTTCAGCCGACGATCGCGCAGGAGGCGCCACAGCCGGAGCTCGGTTTCAGTCGGCGCGCCGCGCATCGCTCGAGCGCGAGAGCGTTGGTTCGACGAGACGCCTTCGTCAGTCTTCATAGGTCATCCATCGGCGGCGGCTTGCCCTCATCCGGCGCTTCGCGCCACCTTCTCCCCGAGGGAGAAGGGGAGCCTGCGGCGCCGCCTTCCCTTCTCCCTCGGGGAGAAGGTGGACGCGCGTAGCGCGGCCGGATGAGGGCTGTCGCATCCGGCGCCTCACGACTTCGTAAACGTCCCACCCTCCGTCGCGAGCTTCTCCAAAAGCGCGGCTGGCTTGAAGTCGTCGCCGAACTTGGCCTGATACTCCTTGAGCTTCGCAAGCACCGTCTTCAGCCCGACCATGTCGGCGTAGAACATCGGGCCGCCGCGATAGACCGGCCAGCCGTAGCCGTTGATCCAGACGATGTCGATGTCCGAGGCCCGCTGCGCCTTGCCCTCCTCGAGGATTTTCGCGCCCTCGTTGATCATCGGATAGATGAGCCGCTCCAGGATCTCGCCGTCGCCAATTCTGCGCTGCTCGATCCCCTTCGACTTGGCGAAGTCGCGGATGATCCCCTCGACATGCGCGGAAGGCTTCGCGTTGCGCGCTTCGTCATAGTCGTAGAAGCCCGCGCCCGTCTTCTGTCCGCGCCGCCCCTCCTCGCACAAGATGTCGCGGATCGACGCGCGCTTCGACGTCGCGGCCGACCAGCCGATGTCGAGGCCGGCGAGATCGGTCATCGCGAACGGGCCCATCGGCAGGCCGAAGTCGACGAGCACACGGTCCACGTCCCATGGCGTCGCGCCTTCTAAAATGAGCTTCTGCGCCTCGCGCTGGCGCTGCGCCAGCATGCGGTTTCCCACGAAGCCATGAGCGACGCCGACGACGACGGGAACCTTGCCGATCTTCGGCGCGAGCTGCGTGATCGTCGCGAGCACAGACTTGGAGGTCTTCTCGCCACGCACGATCTCGAGCAGGCGCATCACATTGGCGGGTGAGAAGAAATGCGTGCCGAGCACGTCTTCCGGCCGCTTGGTCTTCGCCGCGATGGCGTCGACATCGAGGTAGGAGGTGTTCGAGGCCAAGATGGCGCCGGGCTTGGCGACCCTGTCGAGCCGCTCAAAAATGCTCTTCTTGAGATCCATGTCCTCGAACACCGCCTCGATCACCAGGTCGGCGTCGGCCAGCGCATTGAAATCGAGCGTGGGGACAAGCCTGCCCATCCGCTCCTCGACCTCGGCCAGTGTCATGCGGCCCTTCTTGGCCGTGTTCTCGTAATTCCGGCGCATGATCGAGACGCCGCGGTCGAGCGCTTGCTTCGAGGTCTCGACGATGGTGACGGGAATGCCGGCGGAGAGGAAATTCATCGAGATGCCGCCGCCCATCGTGCCCGCGCCGATCACGCCAACCTTGGCGATCTTTCGTGTCGGCGTGTCGGTGGGCACGTCGGCGACTTTCGCCGCCTGCCGCTCGGCGAAAAAGACGTAGCGCTGCGCCCTGGACTGGGTGCTCGCGACCAGTTCGCCGAAAATCGCGCGCTCCCTGGCCATGCCCTCGTCGAAGGGCAGGTCGACCGCGTTCCTGACCGATTCGATCGCCTTCTCCCAGGCCTCAAAGCCGCGGAACTTGCGCGCATTGGCTTTGCGGACAGCCTCGAAGATCTCGGGATGGCCGCGCGCCGGCTCGAGCTTGTCGGACCGGTCGCGCACCTTCTTGAGCGGCGCCTTCTCGGCGATGAGCCGCCTGGCGTAGGCGATCGCCGAGTCCCGCAACTTCCCTTCCTCGGCGAGTTCGTCGACGACGCCCCAGTCCTTGGCCTCGCGCGCGCCGAACGGCGTCCCGGACAAGATGACGTCGAGCGCCTTTTCGACGCCGATGAGCCGGGGCAGGCGTTGCGTGCCCCCGGCGCCGGGGATGATGCCAAGCTTGATCTCCGGCAGGCCGCATTTGGCCGAAGGGACCGCGATGCGGTAATGCGCCGTGAGCGCGACTTCGAACCCGCCGCCGAGCGCCGTTCCGTGCAGAGCGGCGATCACCGGCTTCGAGGCGTTCTCGATTGCGTCAAGCGCCTCGGGGAGCGGAGGCGGGGCGGGGGGCTTGCCGAACTCGGAAATGTCGGCGCCGGCGATGAAGGTCCGCCCGTCGCAGATGAGGACGATCGCCTTGACCGCGCCGTCGGCGTCAGCCTGCCGTACGCCCCGATTAAGACCGTCGCGGACGGGTTGCGAAAGCGCGTTCACCGGCGGCGAGTTGATCGTCACCACCGCGACTTCGTCCTCGATCGAGAGGTCGACGACCGAATTGATGGCGGCCATGGGGTGTTTCCTCTTGGATCAAGGGCGGCGCAAACCTCGATGACGGAGCGCGAGGGTGAGGTTTGGGGCTTTGCGAGGCCAATGGCATGTTTGAGCAGCCGGCGTCCCCGGTCAACTCCCCGCGAGGGCGCGGCGCTTCAAGCCCGCAGGGCGGGGCTCAAAGAATTTCGTCCCCCCTGTAACCGATCGCCAGCCCGAACGTATTTGTCGTTACGGACTCCGGAAAGATTCTTGGATCCGCCCTATCAGGGAGGTTGAGGATGTTGACGCGTCGAACGGCTTTGACCAGCCTAGCCGCGATCGCAGGCTTAAGCGTTGTGCAATCCCGAGGGGCGACCGCCCAGGAGGCGCACGTCGTTCGCACCGACGCCGACTGGCGCTCGACTTCTGACGCCCGAGCAATATGCGGTCCTGCGCAAGGAGGGAACGGAGCGGCCTTTCAGCAGCCCGCTTCTGCACGAGGAGCGGAAGGGCATTTTCGCCTGCGCCGGCTGCGGATTGGACCTGTTCTCCTCCTCGACGAAATTTGATAGCGGCACCGGCTGGCCGAGCTTCTGGGCGCCCTTGGACAAGGCGGTGGACGAGCGCACCGACCATTCGTGGGGCATGACCCGCACGGCGGTGGCCTGCCATCGATGCGAGGGCCATCTGGGCCACGTTTTCGACGATGGACCGAAGCCGACAGGCTTGCGCTATTGCATGAACGGCGTGGCGCTCGCCTTCAAGCCGGCGACTGCGTAAGGCGCCGGCCCGTTTACTTTGGGTTAAGGATTTCGTCCTGTAACGGGCATCCCCGCGAACCATCTTCATAAGCAGAGCGGGGGCTCTCGCAAGTGTGATGACACGATCACGTGAGCAAGTCGGCTTGTCGCGTGACCGCCATAGTGACGGCATATGTGGAGCGCGCTTTCATGATTCGCAATTGGCGGCGATGGAGTTGGACCATGATTACGTCCTTCAAGAGAGGCTCTTCTTGGCCAGTTTTTATTCTTATCGGCCTCCTCTCGACGGCGGCCTTTTTTGTCACCCGATCCACGGCCGAAGAGGCGCGCGTCGCGCCGACGCCGGCTGTCGACGAGCAGGCGGGCGCCAAGACCTCCGAAGTCGCGGTGATCGCGGGCGGATGTTTCTGGGGCGTCCAGGGCGTCTTTCAGCATGTCGCCGGCGTGACCAACGCCGTCTCCGGCTATGCCGGCGGCGACAAGGCGACCGCGCATTACGAAATGACCTCAGAGGGCAACACGGGCCACGCGGAATCGGTCCAGATCACTTACGACCCGCGCAAGATCACCTACGGGCGTATTCTCCAGGTCTATTTCTCGGTCGCGCATGATCCGACCGAGCTCAATCGCCAGGGCCCGGACGAAGGCACGCAATATCGCTCCGCGATCTTTCCGACGAGCGACGAGCAGGCGAAGGTGGCGAAGGCCTATATCGCCCAACTCGACGGGGCGCATGTCTTCCCCTCGCCGATCGTCACCACGATCGAACCTGGCAAGACCTTCTATCGCGCCGAGGACTATCACCAGGATTTCCTGGCGAAGAACCCGACCTACCCCTACATCGTCTATAACGACCTGCCGAAGGTCGCCAACCTGAAGCGCCTCTTCCCCGCCCTCTACAAGCCCGACCCGACCCTAGTCAGCGCCGCCCGCTCTTAAAGCACGCCCTTCTCCCGCGGTCGTCATCGCGAGCGTAAGCGAAGCGATCCAGGGGTGAAGCGCGCGACTCTGGATCGCCACGTCGCTTCGCTCCTCGCGATGACGTCTTATCTGTCTGAACCCGCAAAGGCGGAGCCCTTTCGGCGCATCCTTCTCCCTCCGGGAGAAGGTGGCCAGCGGAGCTGGCCAGATGAGGGTCCTTGTCATTCCCGCGCAAGACTTGCTTCAAAGACGGGATGCCCGCTTTCGCGGGCATGCAGGCGAGGCAAGGCCCAGATCGGCCTCCAGCACCGCGAGAGTGCTGCGCGCTTTTCACCGTCGGAATGTTCCGACCCGAGGCTTGTCTCGACAATTCGAGCGCGCGACGCATCGGCGGTTCGGCTTCGGCGAGCCGGTTCGTCCGCCCGAGTAGTTTGGCGGAAGCGGCGCCCGGCCAAAACAGCGCAATTCCGCGAGATTGTCGAGGTCTATTGCTACATCGGGATGGTCTGGGCCGTAGGTCGGTTCGTCGATTGCGAGTGCGCGGCGCATCGGCGCATCGGCGGTCGCTCCACGCATCGGCGGTTCGGCTTCGGCGTAGTCTGGCAGAAGCCGACCTCATTGAACGGCGGGTCGCCCGCCTTTCTTAGCGTCCGATAGGCAACCGGCCGCGTCTCGACTTCGTCGCTCCGGCATGGCGGGCCGGGTGGGGCAAAGAGCGCATTTGTGGCGGCTTATGGGCTTCGCCTGCGTTTCAGCGAATTCAGGGCGGATTCCTTACCCGATGTCGGCAAAATTGCAGTTGCGTTGAAGGAAAAGGCTGTCTTTCCCGGCGCGAAATGTGACGGGATCAAGGCCATGTCCGCATAAGGGCGAGCTCCGACCGACAATTCCTTGCCGCAATCCGCTCTTTGTGCTATTCAGAATGGGAGGCGAGGTCGAGTCCGGTTTGGCCGGATCGCGGTTAAACCGGATGCTGAGGCGAGAGGAGAGACGAAGTTTCCTTATTTGAATCGGGCCGTAACCCATTGAAAAGTCTCGATTCGAAAAAATAAGCGCTAGTAAACGCTAGCAATTTTACTAGCGTTTAGGCTCATCTAAGCTCGTTTATGCCCGTTTATTGACGTTTAGGGTCGCGCAAAACCGCGACGATCGCCTCGAGCGTCGCCTCGGGCTGATCGAACTGCGGCGAATGGCGACAGGCGTCGAGGATGAGGCTCTGAACGGGCGTTGGCGAGCGGGCCTCGATGGCGCGGACTTGTTTGAGGGTCCCATATTGATCGTCTGCGCCCTGGATGACGAGCGCGGGAACGCGCCAGCGGCTGACCGCATCCTCGATGTTCCAGGCCTTGAAGCCGGGATCGAGCCAGGCGTCGTTCCAGCCGCGGAAGGCGCAGTCGACATGGGCGTGGTATTTGGCGAGCTTGGCGCGCAGGTCGCCCGTCTCGTAGGCATGGCCCGCCTCGGCGATCGAGGCGAGGCCCATCTCTTCGGTGAACAGATGGGGCGCCATCAGGACAAGGCCTTTGATCCGCTCGTCGGCATGTTCGCCGGCGTAGATCGCCGCGATCGAGGCGCCGTCGCTGTGCCCGAGCAGGATGCCGCGCTTGAGCTCGATCGCGTCGAGCACCGCGGGCAGGCTGAATCGCGCCTCGCGGCTCATGTAATCGAGCGGGCGCGGCAGATCGACGGGATCGGACCCGCCATAGCCTGCGCGCGAATAGGCGAACACGCCGTGGCCGGTCGCAGCTGCGAGCTTCGCCGGAAAGTCACGCCACAGCGCGACGCAGCCCAGTCCCTCATGCAGCATCACGATCGTCGGCGCCCGGTCCGGCGGCGGCCCATAAGCGACGGCCTCCAGGCGTTTGCCGCAGGCCGACACTTCGCCGGCGGCGCCTTCGATCCAACGAAAGGCCATCATTGCGGAGAGCCTAAGCCGCAGAGTCTAGCTTGTGCGCAGAGATCGGGCGGCGCTGCAGGACCAGGTTGCGCTCGAGCCGGCGGCGCGCGATCGCTTCGCTCTTGTGGATTTTCGACTGGAACGTCCGATGGCCCTGCGGATGAAACGGCCCCTTGTACCGTGCGGGAAGGCTTGTTCTTCGTTCCGCCTCCACATGTTTGTTGATTGCGTTGCCGGGGTTATGGTACATTAGTGACGAAACCAAGCTGCAATTTAGGCAGGAGGGGCCTAGATGTCCACAGAGTCGACGATGCTAAACGAGCGGTCAAGACCATCAAAGGCGAGCCGTGAGGACGTCGACCTGACTTCTTTCGGAGGCCGCCAGCTGACGGCGTTTTCCAGGATTGACCGAAAGGTCCGACCAAGCATTGGCGATGCGTGCGATGAAGCCCTGGCTGAGGCGCTGGAAATTCGTTCTTGACGTCTATGGCTAACGCCTATGGGAAATGTCACGATCGAATCGGCCGCAATAAGACTGACGGACACGATTCTTGGCTACAACGAGCAGGATCTGGAGGAAACGCTTAGAGCAATCGCGCTCGATATCGGCGTTAGCCACATCGCCTATATGCGTTTTGCTCCTGACAAAAGCTCTGACGCCAGCCTGCTGACCGGCACTGTAACCTATTCGTTTCAGTGGCAGACGCGATACTTCCTCAAGCAGTATGTCCTAATTGACCCAGTTATTGTATATGGCAGTAAAGCGGTTCTTCCGTTCGACTGGGATGAATTGGCGCGCGACGATCCAGCCGTTCAGACGTTTTTCGCGGATGCGAAAACCCACGAAGTTGGCCTTAATGGGGTGTCGATCCCCGTTCGCAATCGGCGGGGCGTCTATTCTTTGGTCTCTTACACAAGCAATCATACAAAACCAGAATGGCAGGAATTCAAAAAGAACAATATGGTCAAACTGCAATTGATCTCAGTTCTCATCGATTCTGCGGCTAGCGTTAACCTCAAACTAAGTAGTCCACCGGTAAAGCTATCAAAACGGGAGGAACAGTGCCTCATTTGGGCCGCTCGAGGTAAGACGTATCAAGATATATCGGATATACTGAACATATCTTTTGGTAGCGTGAAGAGTTATCTTGATACCGCGCGACATAAACTGAATTGTGCGAACTTAACGCATGCAGTTGGCGTCGCCATTGCTACTGGCGTCATCCCTGCGAAGGCTCTCCAAGGTTCGTCCTTTAAGTGATTCCCAAAAAGTCAACTCAACCTCTATGTGGAATTGTGGTGGTTAAAATTTAAGGTTAACATTCGTGGTCTCGTAGCAAGGGAGATGCCACGATGTTGAAGTTTATTGAAGGTTCGCGAGCGTCATTGTTTCCACAGGAAATGGACGCTATGTTTCGGAATAGGGCCCTGACTTTCTCAGAACGACTCGGTTGGGACGTTACTGTGAAGGACGGATACGAACGGGATGAATTCGATGACGCCAATCCATTGTATCTGGTGTCGGTCGACCCAAATACGAACGAATACTGGGGATCGCTGAGGTTGCTTCCCACAACGGGACCAAACATGTTGCGCGACGTGTTCCCGTGCCTGCTCGAAGAGGGTGAAGCCATCGAAAGCGCGACAATCTGGGAGAGCTCGCGCATTTGCGCCGTCGCGGTGGAAGGCCAGCCCCAGCGCAGCCGGAACGGAGTCAACTTTGTGCTTAGCGAGTTGATCGCGGGCATCGGAGAAGTCGCCGTCGTCGCTGGCTTGACCCAGATCGTTTCCGTGTTCGACGCCCGGATCTATCGGGTTCTGAAAGCCGTCGGCTGCAACCCGCAGCTGATCGGCAAACCGCAACGAATTGGCGGCACCATGAGCTACGCGGGACTTTTCGACACCGGAGAGGGCCTCATGTCGGCTCTGAAAGCCTTCCGTGAGGAGCTCGGAATCGAGCGGCCGGAATCGAAGGAACTCGCCAAAGAGCTCGCTTTCGCCGCCTAACTGGGCCTTGTAGCGCAGCCGATTGCATTGGCTGCGCTACAAAGCCGGAGGCGAAGCATCGCGTGACTCGCTGCGGTAGGGATGCGCGGGGTAGACGCCCAGAATGCGCACTTCGCGGGAGAAGAACTTGAGTTCCTCCAGCGCCCGCGCGAGGGCCAAGTCCTTGGGATGTCCGTCGACATCGGCGAGGAACTGGGTGGCGGTGAACTCGCCGCCCTCCATGTAGCTCTCGAGCTTGGTCATATTGACGCTGTTGGTGGCGAAGCCGCCTAGCGCCTTGTAAAGCGCGGCGGGCACGTTGCGGACGCGGAAGACGAAAGTCGTGACCGCAGGCCCTTCGCCGGCCGGCGCCCAGCGCTCGTCCCTCGACAGCACGACGAAGCGCGTCGTGTTGTGGCTCTCATCCTCGACGTTCGACGCCAGCGTGTTGAGCCGATAGATCTCGCCCGCCAGCCGCGGCGCGAGCGCCGCGCGGCTCTTGTCGGCCCATTCCGCGATCTCGCGCGCCGCGCCTGCCGTGTCGCCGGCGACAACCGGTTGAAGCTTCAAGCGTCGGATGATGTTTCGACACTGGCCGAGCGCATGGGTGTGGCTATAGACCGCCTTCAGGTCTTCGACGCGGGCGCCGGGAACCGCCAACAGCTGAAAGTGGATCGGCAAAAAGGTCTCGCCCACGATATGCAGACCCGACGCCGGCAAGAGCGCATGAATGTCGGCGACGCGCCCCGCGATCGAGTTCTCGATCGGGATCATGGCGAGTTCGGCCGCGCCGTCTTGCACCGCCGCAAAAGCATCCTCGAAGGTCGCGCAGGGCAATGGATCGAGGTCCGGAAAATTGTCGGCGCAAGCGATATGCGAATTGGCCCCAGGCTCGCCCTGATAAGCGATCGAATGCGTGGTCTTCATGCATGTTTCCCAGGCGCGAGCATCACGCGCGCGCGTTCCAGATCCTCCGGCGCGTCAACGCCGAGCGGGGCCGTGTCGACAAGCGCGACGTCGATGCGCATGCCCGCCTCCAGCGCCCGCAATTGCTCCAGCTTCTCGCGCCGCTCCAGCGGCGAGGGGGGCGCGGCCACGAACCGCCGAAGCGAATCGCGGCGATAGGCGTAGAGACCGATATGGTGCAGCAGGCGCCCCTCGCCCCAGGGAGCGCGCGCACGGGTGAAATAGAGCGCTCTTAGCCAAGTCGGATCGAGCTCGGTCGCGACGATCTTGACGACGTTGGGATCGTCCTTCTCTTGCTCGCGCGTGATCGGCGTCGCCAGCGTCGCAATGTCGACTGCGCGCTCGGCAAGCGGCGCAAGACAGGCGCGTACGGCGGAAGGTTCGATCGTCGGCAGATCGCCCTGAATATTGACCACGACGTCGTGGGCGCCGTCGGCGTCGATAAGGCCCAACGCCTCGAAAATGCGGTCAGACCCGGAAGGGTGATCGGAGCGCGTCATGATGGCTTTGCCGCCGGCCGAGACGACCGCCTCCGTGACGCGCGGATCGTCCGCCGCCACCCAGACCGGTCCGATATCCGCTTCCATCGCTCGGCGCCAGACATGGACGATCATCGGCGCGCCGTGAATGTCGGCGAGGGGCTTTCCCGGAAGGCGGACCGCGTTCATGCGCGCGGGGATGAGGACAATGGGGTTGGCCATCCGTTTCGATTAAGCCAAATTCGGGGCGCGACGGCTTATACGTGTTGCCAAGGCGAGCGCAAAGCGGCTAATCAACTCCATAAAACAGACGCCCGCCTCCTCCACTCAACCCCACTCCAGCCGACGAAAGTCCTGTCTCTATGGACCACGTGAATGTGAACCGGGTTTCCCTTACGGCGCTGGGGTCGGTGCTGTTCGTCATGCTGCTCACGGCCTTCAGCAATCTCGTCATGTCGCCGCGAATTCCCAAGGTTCCAGGCTTCGCGCTGCCGACTTCCGGCCCTGCGGCCGCTACTGCCCAGGCGCCCAAGGCGGCGCCCGAAGTGCCTCTGCCGCCGCTGCTCGCCAAAGCCGACGTCAAAAAGGGCGAACAGGACGTCAAGATCTGCGAGACCTGCCACAATTTCAAGGAAGGCGCCGGCGCCAAGATCGGGCCGGACCTGTGGAACGTGGTCGGGCGTCCGGTCGCATCATTCCCGGGCTTCGTCTATTCCGACGGGCTGAAGAAGATCGGCGGCGACTGGACCTACGAAAAGCTCAATACCTGGATCACC
The DNA here is from genome assembly GCA_963725195.1 of uncultured Alphaproteobacteria bacterium. Taxonomy (GTDB): domain Bacteria; phylum Pseudomonadota; class Alphaproteobacteria; order Rhizobiales; family Beijerinckiaceae; genus Roseiarcus. The sequence goes on from CAVRXX010000012.1 coordinate 82,159, forward strand.
GACCCGAAGGCGATGGCCGCGGACACCAAGATGGCCTTCGCCGGGGAAAAAAACGCGCAGAAGCGGGCCGACATCCTGGACTATCTGCACACGCTCTCCGACAAGCCGGTTCCGCTCCCGAAATAGCAGCGGAACCCGCTCAGAAGGCCCCGCTCGAGGCGCGGGACAACCAGCACGAGTTTTCCAGTTTTTTCGCTCTATACACCAGAGATCGCGATGTTTTGTTCGTAGCCCCCACGACGACAATGCGAAGCCCCACAGTATTAGCCTTTAAACGAGGCCTCGCGTCTCGAAGTAGACGCGCCTTCGGCGCTCCTCAGGATGAGGTCGCTTGAGTCGACCGAAACGCAATTTGGCTTAACCCGCAGCGTGCTCTTTTTGCGATTGTGCGCCGGCCAGCTTTTCGCTCGCCTCCCATAGCCTCTTCGCCGCGGTGTCGTCCCGCGCCGCCGCGGACGGCTCGGTGATCTTGCGCTTGACGAAATATCCGCCGCTCGTGTCGGCGACCTCGGGCGAGGAGGCAAGGTGAATGATTGTGTCGGCGCCCTGTTCCGGCGAGATGAAGAACAGCTTCAGCACCGGCAACAGACGGCCGACCCAACCGCCGCTCAACTCGCCAAATCGGGTCGCGACGGCGCCGGGATGCAGGCAATTGGCCGTCACCCCGGCGCTGGCCAGCCGGCGGGCGAGTTCGCGGGTGAACAGGATATTGGCGAGCTTCGAGCGACCGTAGACTTTGAACCCGCCGTAGCCGTTGGCACTCTGTAAGTCGCTGAAATCGAGGCTCGCGCCCTGGTGGGCGGAGGATGACGTAGAGACGATCCGCGCCGGCGCGGAAGCGATGAGCTTTTCCCGCAGCGCTTCGGTCAGCACGAAATAGGCCATGTGGTTGAGGGCGAAGGTGAGCTCGATACCCTCCGGCGTCACCTGCCGGTGGGAAAAAAGGGCGCCGGCGTTGTTGATCAGCACGTCGATGCGCGGCTCATTTGCCGCGATCGCAGCGCCGACCTTGCGCGTTTCCGCCATGCTCGAGAGATCCGCCAGGTGAACGCGATGCCCGAGCCCGGGCGCTTTGGCTTCGAGCTTGCGCATCGTCGCCTGCGCGCGAGCTTCGTCGCGGGCGATGAAAACGATGCGAGCGCCCAACCCAGCAAGCGCGAGGACCGCGACTTCCCCGATGCCGGAGGTCGCGCCCGTGGCGACGATGGTCTTGCCCTTCATCAAACGATCCTTTGGTTCCCCGAACTCCCGCCATCTAATGACGCTCAGGCGATGCAGAAAGAGGAGGCCCGATCAAATGCCAGCGACGAGGGCGCCTGCGGCCCGGGTTTCCGGCGCCATCCGCTCGCGTTATGGTGATGACGAAGGACCCAACAATGGCCAAAGACCAGCAGGGGCTGGCGCTCTCGGGCGCGTCGGAGTCGGCCGCTGCGTTCGATCGCGCGATCTCCGACTATTACGGGTTGACCGGCGATCCAGTCGGCGTGCTCAAGTCAGCGCTCGCGCGCGATCCCGATTTCGCGTTGGGCGGCGTTGCGATTGCGACGCTCTACATGATCGGTGGCTTTCGCGGAGACCATCCGGAGGTGATGAACGCCCTCCGCGGGGCCGAAGCGGCGATTGGGCGCGCCACGGAGCGTGAGCGGCGTCACCTCGCCGCCGCCAAGGCGTGGGCGCGAGGCGAGACCTCGCGCGCGATCCTCGGCTGGGAGACGATCCTCAACGATCATCCCACCGACGCGCTCGCCTTGCGGCTCGCGCAGGACGCTTATTTCTTCCTTGGCCGCTCGGCCGCCATTCGCGATTGCGCCGCGCGTGTGCTGCCGGCCTGGGATCGCGACAATCCGCTGACGAGCTTCGTCCATGGGCTTTACGCCTTCGGGCTCGAAGAGACCGGCGACCTCAGGCGCGCGGAAGATTTTGGCCGCGAGGCGCTCGCCCGCAATCCGCGCGACGCCTGGGCGACGCATGCGCTGGCCCATGTGATGGAGACCGCGAACCGCCATCGAGGAGGGTGTCGCCTTTCTCAGGTCCACGCGAGCGGATTGGACGCACGCCCATTTCATGGCCCACCACAACGGCTGGCACCTCGCGTTGTTTCTGATCGAGCAGGGGCGGTTCGACGAGGTTCTCGCAGACCACGACCGCTTGACGGCGCCCAAGCTTGCCGACAACGCGACGCTCGACCGTATCGACGCCGCTTCGCTTCTGTGGCGGCTCGAACTCGAAGGCGTCGACGTCGGCGATCGCTGGGCGCCGGTCGCCGACGCATGGATGGCGCATGCCCACGACCATCTGCTCGCCTTCAACGATCTGCATTGCGCCTTCGCCGCCGCGCGCTCGCCCGACCTCGACCACGCGATACGCCTCGTCCGGTCGCTCGACGACTACGAGCGCGCGGGTTCGGGCGACAATCGGCAAGTGACGGCGGAGGTCGGCCGCCGCCTGATCGACGGCGCGCTCGCTTTCGCGGCGGGCCGCTATGGGCAGGCCGTCGCGGCGATCCTGCCGGTCCGGGGGGAGGCGATTCGAATTGGCGGCAGCCACGCCCAGCGCGACATCGTCAATTTGACGCTGATCGCAGCGGCGGAGCGATCTCATCAATGGGGCCTGGCGCGGGCGCTCCTGGCCGAGCGCGTCCGCGCCCGGCCGACGCCCGCGCGTCAAGGCTCAGCATCGCCGTACTCTGGGCCACATTCAGCAAAGGCTGCGACGATAGCGAATGGCTTTGCGGCGATGGCCGTTGCTCCCATGCAACACATTGAAAAAATGGGAATCTAATCCGCCAACCGCTCCCGTGCGCCGGCTAGCCTCCAGCCGCGGACTGCGTTAAGGAAAGCTCAACGCATACGCTCTATTTTTATTCAATTGGGACAGCGTAGGCGTAGGGCTAGGGATGCAGGGGATCGAGGCTACATTCGACGATCTTTCGTTTGAGGACGGGGACACTCCTCAACGGGTTCTTCCGAAAATTGTTCCCGGCGCGGCGGCATTGGCCCTCGCCGGGGCGGTTGGCGTCTGGGCGCTCCACTGGGTCAGCCCAACGATTCCCGAAGCTTTGTTCTCCCGGTGGGCTCCGGCGTCGACCGTCGCGCCCGTCGTCTCGAAAGCCTTCGCCGACATTGCCATTGACGACAATCTGCTTGCTCAACTGAAGGCAGCCGCGCCCGCAGCGCCGTCACAGCAAGTGGCGAGCCTCGAAGCCGCGCCGTCCGTTTCGTCTGCCCCGTTCCCGCTGCCGCGCCTCGAACCTTTCCCCCCCGCTCCGGCAATCCCGCCGGCCGCGAGCGTGCCGCTACCGCCTGGGCGCGATGTGCCCGAGATCGGCGAGACGGAAAGCTTCCCCTTGCCGCCGGTTCGTCCGTCTGGATTCGGCGCCCCGACGGAGTCCACCACGCCTGAGCGCCATGCGTGGCGCCCCAACGTGGCGGTCGCTCCGCCTGCCGCTCCGACCGACAATCGCAATGTCTTCGAGAAACTGTTCGGATGGGCGCACTCATCCTTGCCGGTCGTCGCTTCCACGACCCAAGCGCGCACCGCCGCCCAGCCGGTCGTCGCTCAGCAACGGGAGCGAGAGTCACCCTTCGGCCTTGGCAGAGGCCCGCTGTTCAGCTTCCCGTCTCCCTTTGGAAATTCCGCCCCAACTTCCGGCTATGACCGATACACCGCGGTCTATGACATCTCGGCGCGCGTCGTCTATCTGCCCGACGGAACGCGGCTCGAAGCCCATTCTGGTCTCGGGGCAGCGCTCGACAATCCGCGCTACGTGGCCGAGCGCGCAGTGGGCCCGACGCCGCCGCATGTCTACGAGCTGACGCTGCGGGAAGGCTCCTTCCACGGCGTGCAGGCGATACGGCTCAATCCGGTCGGAGAGGGCGGAATTCTACGGGCGCGCCGGATTGCTCGCCCACCCCTTCATGCTGGGCCCCAACGGCGACTCCAACGGCTGCGTGTCCTTCAAGGACTACAACGCCTTCCTGCGAGCCTATGAGAACGGGCAGATCAAGAAGCTCGCGGTCGTCGCCAAGCTTTAACACAACGATAGAGTCGCGCTCGCCCGAGCGCGTCCCAGACCTGATGAATTTGGTTCGATCCGGTCGGGGCGCGACGCCGCCCGAAATTCGGCCAGTCGTCGTCTCGTTTTAGAAACCCTCGCCGTATCGGATGACGTTGAAGCCCTCGCCCGGATCGGGAGGGACAAAGAAGCTCGTAACGTGGTCGAATTCAGCGTCGCTGCTGCTATCGCCTCCGGCGCCCTTGCGCGCGTGCATGCGCGATCGGCAAACTCCGTCGGGCACATCAAGGAAATGGAGTTGGTGGGACGCCGGCAGCTTCCTCGAACAATGCACGCATCCATCGTCTTGAGGCCACCGTGTTGGCGGTGGAAGTCCAGGACGACCGAAACGCCAGCCCGCGAGGGTCTTGAGTTCCGGCCCTTAGAGCTGCTCAATCCAGCGATCCTGGCTGATGACCAGTGTTCTCTCCGCTTAAGCAAGTCTATGAGAGAGCGTCGATTTCCCTGTGGCTATCTTGCCGCACAGCATGTGCAGCGTAGCGTCTGAACGAGGCATTGGCTTCGGTCTCCGCAGGTTGGGGCGTCCCCGCCTGATTGGACCACTTTCGCCAATCGCCCAGCCGAGGCAAACAGCGCGCGATCCTGCAGCCGATTGCGGCGGGCGCAAACGTCGGGCAGTGTGGCGGGATCGGCGGGGAAACGAAGGCGGGAAGCCTAGCCATGTTCGCCTTGACTGCAGATCATCTCGCCGTCCGCGACATGGCGAAATCATTCGCCGACGCCCGCATCGCGCCCAATGCGCTGAGGTGGGACGAGACCGAGCATTTTCCGGTCGACGTGTTGCGCGAGGCGGCGGCGCTGGGCATGGCCGCGATCTACGTCGGCGAACAGCACGGCGGCAGCGGCATGACCCGCCTCGATGCGGCGCTGATCTTCGAGGCTTTGTCGACCGGCTGCCCGTGCGTCGCTTCGTTCCTGTCCATCCACAACATGGTCGCCTGGGTCGTCGATGGCTTCGGCTCGCCGGAGCTCAAGAGCCGCTATCTGCCCCGCCTCGCCTCTATGGAGTTGATTGCAAGCTATTGTCTGACGGAGCCCGGATCGGGCTCCGACGCCGCCGCGCTGACGATGCGAGCGCGCCGCGACGGCGATGATTATGTGCTCGACGGCGTCAAGCAATTCATCTCGGGCGCCGGGGTCAGCGACCTTTATCTCGTCATGGCGCGCACGGGCGAGGGCGGCCCATCTGGAATCTCCGCTTTCCTGGTCGAGAATGGCGCGCCCGGCTTAAGCTTCGGCGCTAAAGAGAAGAAGATGGGCTGGCGCGCGCAGCCGACGCGGCAGGTGATCATGGAGGGCGTGCGGGTTCCGGCCGCCGATCGGGTCGGCGCCGAAGGGATCGGCTTCAAGATCGCGATGGCGGGGCTCGATGGGGGCAGGCTCAATATCGGCGCCTGCTCGATCGGCGGCGGCCAATCCGCGCTCGACAAGGCGATCGCGTATATGCGCGAGCGCAAGGCCTTCGGCCGACGCATCGCCGACTTCCAGGCGCTGCAATTCCGGGTCGCCGACATTGCGACTTCGCTCGAGACCGCTCGCTCCGTGCTTTGGCGCGCCGCGAGCGCGCTTGACGAGAAGTCGCCCGAGGCGACGCGTCTTTGCGCCATGGCCAAGCAGACAGCAACCGACGTTGGCTTCAACGCGGCCAATGATGCTCTGCAATTGTTCGGCGGCTACGGCTATCTCGCCGACTACGGGGTCGAGAAGATCGTGCGCGACCTGCGCGTCCACCAGATCCTCGAGGGCACAAACGAGATCATGCGGGTGATCGTCGCGCGTGGGCTGATCGAGAATTGAAGCGCGTCAAATCAAGGCCCGCGAGGCCAGGTGAGCGCCGAGCACGAGCAAGCCGCCGAAGAACACCCGCCGGAAGGTCCGCTCGCTGAACCGGCCGCGCACGGCTCCGCCAGCCGCCAGCCCGAAGACCGCGGGCGCAAGCGCGGCGGTTGAAGCGTCGATGTCTCCAAGCGCAAACGCTCCGCCTGCCGCGAGCGCCGCCGCCAGCGCGATGGTGGAGACTGTGAAGGAGAGGCCGAGCGCCTGGATCATGTCCTCCTTTTCCAGATTGAGAGCCCCGAGATACGGCACGGCGGGGATAGCGAACACGCCTGTCGCGGCGGTGGCGAGGCCGGTCAGTGCGCCGATCAGAGGACCCAGCCACCATTCGGCCGCTGGGGCTACGGAGAAGCGCACCGAGGTGAGGCCCAGCACGGCGTAAAGCATCAGGAGGACGCCGAGCGCGGTCGCCGCTTGTCCCGCATGGCTTCCCGTCAGCAATCCTGTTCCTGCGAGCGTGCCGACCACGACGCCTATGAGCATGGGCCAAAGCCGTCGCGCCAACCGTCCCAAACTGGGGCCCGCCGCCAATTGCCACACATTGGTGACGAATGACGGCACGATCAGGAGCGCGGCGGCTTTGGCGGGCGCCATGACCAGGGTCAGCAAGCCCATCGAGACGGTCGGCAGCCCGAGCCCGATCGCGCCCTTCACGAAACCAGCGAGCAGGAACGCGACCGTCGCGACGGCAAGGGGAAGGGGTTGGACGGAGGGCATCGGAGACAGTGTCGACAGCGCGCTGCGGGGCTTAGCCGAAACTTCGGCCGCGGCAACCTAACCCGTAAGATGGGTTGCGACCACGTGAACAGGGGTCATCGATCCGGCTTGGCGGGGTCCATAGGGCGTCCGTAAGGACGCCCGTCTATCGACGAGCTATCGCCCGCGCCCTACAATTGTTCGGCGCTTTGTCCGGGAGGAGACATGTCGAACATCGCATTCATTGGTCTCGGCAATATGGGGCTCCCGATGGCCGCCAATCTCGTCAAGGCGGGCCACGCGGTCATCGGCTTCGATCTCGTCGACGCGGCGAAGACGGCGGCCGCCGCGTCCGGCGTCGCCATTGGGGGAAGCGCCCGCGAGGCCGTCGCCCAGGCTGATACAGTCGTGACCATGCTGCCGGCCGGCAAGCACGTTCTGGCAGCTCACGCGGACCTTCTGCCCGCGACGCCCAAGGGCGCCCTCGTCATCGATTGCTCGACCATTGACGTCGACAGCGCGAAGAAGGCGCATGAGGCGGGCGCCGCGGCGGGCGTGCTGACCCTCGACGCGCCGGTCTCAGGCGGCGTGGGCGGCGCGACCGCGGGCGACGCTCACCTTCATGTGCGGCGGCTCGGACGAAGCGTTCGCGCGAGCGAAGCCGATCCTGGAAAATATGGGCAAGCGCATCGTCCATTGTGGCGGCCGCGGCGCGGGGCAGGCGGCCAAGATCTGCAACAACATGATTCTCGGCGCGACCATGATCGTGACTTGCGAGGCCTTCGCGCTGGCGGAGAAACTGGGTTTGTCGGCGCAGGCTTTGTTCGATGTCTCTTCGACCGCGTCGGGCCAGTCGTGGTCGCTCACCACCTATTGTCCGGTTCCCGGGCCGGTTCCGGCTTCCCCCGCCAATCGCGGTTATAAACCCGGATTCGCCGCGTCCCTCATGCTCAAGGATTTGCGATTGGCGCAGGAGGCGGCGTCGAGCGTCGGGGCCTCAACGCCGCTCGGCGCCGAGGCCGCGCAGCTCTACGCTCTCTTTGTCGCGGCCGACCACGGCGGCGACGATTTCTCGGGAATTATCAATTTTTTGCGCGGGTCCCTGCAGAAAGCCTAGAACTTTTTCCGTTACAGCATAGTTTTAGGGCTTAGGACGCGGCGACCGGGCCGATCAACGGGAGGATCTTTCCCAATGCGTAATTCGATCAAAAAGACCCTGGTTGCGGCCGTGGCTGCGCTCGGGATGGCGACAGCTTTCGCCACGACGCCCACGCCCGCTGAGGCCCAATTCCATGGCGGCGGCGGTTTTCACGGCGGCGGCTTTCATGGCGGGTTTGGGGCGGCGGTTGTCGCGGTGGCGGCTGGGGCGGAGGCGGCTGGGGCGGCGGCTGGCGTGGGGTTGGGGCGGCCCGGCTGGGGCGGCGGTGGAATTGCGGCTGGGGTTGGGGCTTGGCGACTGGCGCGCTCCTCGGCGCGGCGGCTGGACCTATCCGTGTTATGGCTACGGATATGGATATCCGTATGGCTATGGATATCCATACTACGGCGCAGGCTACGGTCTCCGGTGGCGGCCCCGGCTGCTGGGTCAGGCGGCGGGTATGGACGGCCGGCGGCCACTATCTCGGCCGGCGCCTTGTAAACATTTGCTACTGAGCGCTCGCCCGCCTGTCGGGCGCCGAGCCGGCTTCAGGTAAAGAAAAGTTGAAACTGTAACTCTGAAGCCGCCATCCTGAATGTTTGTTCAGCATATACTGTGAACATCCGTTCAGGAATTGCTTGGTACGCTGCCGTCTGGAGACAAATCTCGTTTCGCCGCGCTAGCGACGCGCGGCCGTCAAACCGGCCGCCGGAATTGCAGGGCAAGTTAACAAACACGCCGCGGTTAGGTCCTTTGTTCCCGGCGGCGACTGGGTTCATCCGACGGTTCAGCCGTCGGTCCATACGGAGGCTGTGATGGTCAGGATTTCGAAGACGATCGTCGCCGGGATCTCGGCGCTTGCGATGGCCGCGGCCGTCGTTCTGCCGACGACTCCGGCTTCGGCTGGTGGCTTTAGGGCCGGGGGCGGCTTTCACGGCGGTGGCTTCCGCGGCGGTTGGGGCGGCGGCGGTTGGCGCGGCGGCGGCTGGCACGGCGGCGGCTGGGGCGGTCGTGGCGTGTGGCATGGCGGCTACTGGCGCGGCGGGAACTGGTACGGCGGTTGGTGGGGCCCTGCGATCGCCGCGGGCGTGATCGGTGGCGCGGCTATCGCCAGCTACCCTTATTGGGGCGGCGGCTATGGTTATGGCGGATATGGCGGCGGCTGCTGGCAGTATCGCCCCACCTATGACGCTTATGGCAATTTCCTCGGCCAGCAGGCCGTCAACGTCTGCTGACGATCGCCCGTTGGCGCTTTCAGCTAGGGCCTCGCGCAAGCGGGGCCCTTTTTATGTTCGTGGGCCAGAAGACGCCGCCGGTCATCGGCTTCGGAGCGCCGGTCGTGGTCGGAAAGGAGATCGGCAGGCCGCGCCGCGAGCGCAAGGCGCAATAGGCGAAACATTGCGCCTCGATGCTGTCGCCGTCGAAGCCGATCGCCTCGACCGGCTCGACTTTCACTTGCAGCCGCTCGGCGAGCCGCCGCATCAGGTTCGGGTTTCGACGCCCGCCGCCGCCGACCAGCCAGCGCGCCGGCGCGCTCGGGACATGCTTCAGCGCCGCCGCCGTCGATTCGACCGTGAAGGCGCCGAGCGTCGCCGCGCCATCCGCGTCGCTCAGGCGCTTGACGCAGGCCGCGGCGGCGTTGAAGTGATTGCGGTCGAGCGATTTGGGCGCCGGGCGGTCGAAATAGGGATCGCTCATCAGAGTCGGCGAGCGCCGTCGCAGTCGACGCGGCCCGCTTGCGCCCAGGGCGCCGTTTTCATCGAACGCCAGCCCTCGCCTTGAGAATGATGAAAGTCGTCGATCAGCGCATTGGCGGGGCCGGTGTCGAACGCGATGATCTCTCCTTCGAGGCCCAAGATAGGTGACGTTGCCGACCCCGCCCCAGTTGAGGATCATCAGCGGTCGCTCGAGGCCCGCGGCCATCGCCGCGTGATAGATGGGCGCAAGCGGCGCGCCTTCGCCTCCGGCCGAGACGTCGGCCGAACGAAAGTCCGAGACGACGTCGATCTTGAGCGCCGCCGCGGCGCGCGCGCCGTCGCAGAGCTGCCGCGTCAGGCCAGCGCGGGGCCGATGCAGAATGGTCTGGCCGTGCAGGCCGACGAGCGCGACGCGCTCGCGGGGAATGGAAAATCGCTCGAGAAACGCCTCGACCGCAGCGACATGGGCGTCGGTCACGAGCCGCTCAAGCTCGAGCTGCGGCGCCTGGGCTTCGCTCAGATCGGCGACCACCGCGCGCAGGCGCTGCGCGACTTCGGGCGGGTAGGGGAAAGTCGCCGACGGTCCGGTCTTGAGCTCAGCTTCGCCGTCGCTTTCGATCAGCGCGACGTCGATTCCGTCCATCGATGTGCCGCTGATGACGCCGATCGCGACTGAAACTCCCTCCTCCCGTGCAGGGGAGAGGGTTGGGGTGAGGGGCCGCGCGCCAAGTGGCGTCGACGGGCGCTCGACTGCCTCGCTCACTCATCGTTTTCGCTTTGGTTGGCGCCGGGCGTCCACAGCACGTCCGACCTGCCGAAATCGTTGGCCGCGCGCGCGGCGACGAACAGATAGTCGGACAGCCGATTGACATAGGCGAGCGCAGTCTCGCCGACTTCCTCGCCCTCGATCTCCGCCAGCGCGACCATGGCTCGCTCGGCTCGCCGGCAGACCGCGCGCGCCTGATGCAAGGCGGCGGCCGCCGCCGTGCCGCCCGGCAGCACGAACGAGCGCAGCGGATGAAGCTTCGCGTTCAGGGCGTCGATCGCATGCTCAAGCGCTTGAACTTGAGACGGCGCGACGCGGAGGACCGCGCCCGGCGCTTCGTGCGCTTGGCGAGGAACGCAGAGGTCGGCGCCCAAATCGAACAGATCGTTCTGGACCCGCGTAAGCATCGGCTCGATCGCGAGATCGGCGGCGTCGCTCGCGTTGCGCACCGCAAGCAGCGCGAGACCGATCGCGCAATTCGCCTCGTCGACTTCGCCCATGGCCGCGACGCGCGCGTCGCTCTTCGACCGCCGCGACCCATCCCCAAGCCCCGTCTCGCCCTTATCCCCGGTGCGGGTGTAGATGACGTTGAGCTTGACCATGCGTCTCCCGCGTCGGGGCTGCGGCGGATGAGCCGCCGCGCGCGCCCCAGGCTTCCCGCGTAGCGTGGCGCAGCGCCCGCGTCCACTCCCGCCGCGCTTCAATTGACCCTGCGGTCGCGACCCTTCCAATAGGGCTCGCGCAGTTCGCGCCGAAGGATCTTCCCCGTGGCGTTGCGCGGGATCGCGTCGACGAAATCGACCGACTTCGGCGCCTTGAAATGTGCGATGCGCCCGCGCGTCCAGGCGATGATGTCGGCCACGTCTGGCGGCGCTCCGGGCTTCAAGACGACGAGCGCCTTCACCGTCTCGCCCCATGTGTCGTCGGGGACGCCGATCACGGCCACGTCGGCTATCGCCGGGTGGCCGGAGAGCGCGTTCTCGACCTCGGCCGGATAGACGCTCTCGCCGCCCGTCCGGATCATGTCCTTCATGCGGTCATAGATGAAGACATAGCCGTCCTCGTCCATGTAGGCGGCGTCGCCGGTCAGCATCCAGCCGTCTTGGATCGCGGCCGCGGTCGCTTCGGGCTTGTTCCAATATCCTTTCATCACGACGGGAGACCGGATCAGGACTTCACCAATCGCGCCGCGCGCGACTTCGGTCCCGTCCTCCCCGACGATCTTGAGCTCAAGATCCGGCCACGCGACGCCGCAGGAGCGAACTTTCCCCTTCGCCGGATCATGATCCGCATGAGGCAGGAACGTGCCCGCGCCGCATGTCTCGGTCATCCCGTAGAGTTGAACGAACTCGCAGCGAAAACGCGCGGTCGCGCGCTTGAGCAGGTCCTCGGAGATGGGCGACGCGCCGTAGGTCAGCGTTCGCATGCTCGAGAGGTCGGCGGTCTCGATTCCCGGAGCCTGCATCAGCATCTGAATGAGCGCAGGCGCAAGGAACGCATGATTGATTCGCTCCTTGCCGATCAGATCGAGAATGAGCTGCGGCGCGGCATCCTGAGGATTGCCGACCGCGCGCCGCTCGCCATGGCGATCAGCGCGATGTTGGCGCCAGCAACATGGAAGAACGGCATTGCGGCCAGCACCGTGTCGCCGGGTTCATAATTCAAGCCGCCCGAAGCAGTTGTGAGCCTGAAGGCGGCGAGGTAGTTGCGATTGGTCAAGCGGACCCCTTTGGGAGCGCCGGTGGTGCCCGAGGTGTAGACCTGGATGACATCGTCCTCAGGGTCTGCCTCAAGCTCAGGGTCGCGGGGCTCCGCGTCGTTCAATCCACGCCTCGATCCGCTCGTAGCCGTCGCGGTCGAAGCCGAGGGCAATCATCCGGGGCTTCGAGGCGACCGAGGCGACGGCCTGGCGCCCGAGGTCTGCGACATCCGGGCCAACCATGAAAATGCTGGCGCCGCTGTCTTCGATGAGGCGCGTGATTTCAGGGGCGGCGAGGCGAAAGTTGAACGGCGTGAGCGTTGCGCGCGCCTTGCAGGCGCCAAGCAGGCAGGGCAGGAAATGATCGGTGTTCTTGCCGAGATAGGCGATCCGCTCCTGCCTTCGGACCCCGGACGCGATCAGCGCGTTGGCGATGCGCGAGGCCATCGCGTCGACCTCGGCGAACGTCGCCGTTTTCCCCTCGAATAGAAGCGCTGGCGCGCCGCCGCGACGGAAAGCCTGCACGCGCGGCACATCCGCCACGCAGGCAAGGCCCTCGAGTTCGATCATCGCGTTTCCGCCCGCTGGCCGTACGGCGATGTCAAACATACGAAACGATTTTCGCCGACGGCTTTCTTTTGATCATTATGCGCGGCTTTTGCGGCCGCGCAATCCGTCATGCGGCCACGCGAAAAAATCGCCGCCGGTGGCGTACGAGCTCCAGAAAGATTATGGCCGAGCGACTGAAGAACTCTATCGTAGGCAAAGCGCCTGCAGCCGAGCCGCCTACGGCCCCGTGTCCCGCTTGATCAGACGTTCGAGGTAGTCGCGCTCATCCACCGCGCGGTTGGGATCGGCAAGGCGACGGCGAAGCTCTTCCATGACCCGGCGCGCGCGCTCGGCGGCGTTTGCCGTCCCCTTGAGCGGCCCATCCTCACGACCTTTATCGCCCTCCGCTCCGCGGCCGAGAGGGTCGTCGCTCGGCATTTCGCCCGGGCCGGGACCTGCGCGCGACATAGTTGCCCCTGCCGTTGCGGCCCTTGCCCTGGCCACCTTGGCCTTCCATCTGCTTCTGCAGCCCCTGGGCGCCGTCGCGCAAAGCCTCGAGCGCGCGGCCCTGCGCGTCGACGGCGGCGCCCTTGCCGCTCTGCCCGCTCTGGCCGGCTTTGCCCTGACCGCCCTTGAGGTCCCCTTCCGCTTCCTTCATGTCGCCTTGCGCGTCGTCGAAGCCCTTCTCGCCCTTCATCCCCAGGCTCTTCAGCTTGCGCTGCAATTCGGCCAAGCGGTCGCGCAGCTCCTGCTGGCGATCCCCAAGCTGCGGTTGGCCCTGTTGGCCCTGGTCAGCCTGGTCCTGACCCTGTTGGTCGGACTGATCGGAATCATTGTCGCCCTGCTCGGGCGCGTTCGAGCCGTCCTGGTCCTGGGAGTCCTGCTGCCCTGGCGAAGATTGGTTGCGCCGCGCCCGCTTGCGCGTGCGGTCCTTCTGGTCGCTCCGGAACGTGTCGTCGCGCAAAGCCTGCTGGTCGCGAAGGAGTTTTTCGAGCTCGCCGATTTGCTTGCGCATTTCGCGTTCGGCCGGGCTTTCCTGGCCGTCCTGCGCGCTGCGCATGTTCTCGAACATCTCCTGCATCTGGTCGAGCATGGCTTGCGCGTCTTCGCGCGAGCCGTTGCGCGCGGCGTCCTCCATCTGGTCCATCATCTTGTTCATGTCTTTCGACTGAACGTTCTGGTCCTCGGGACTGCTTTCTGGCGAGTTGCGCGCCATCTCGCTCATGAAGCGGTTGGCGGCCTCTCGCAATTGCTGCATGAGTTTCTTGATTTCCTCATCGCTCGCGCCGCGCTGCAGCGCTTCGCGTAGCGCCTGCTCGGCGGCGCGCAGGTCGCGCTGCGCCTGCGTGGCGTCGCCGTTCTCGAGCTGCTGCGCCATCGCCCATAGCAGCGCCGCGACGTCAAGCAGATCGGCGTCATTGTGGGCGTGCTCGAGCGAGGTCTTGGCCTGCTTGAGACCGAGATAGATATTGGCTGGCGTATCGAACAATTCTGGCGCGATCGAGAGTCCGGCCAGCGCGGTCGCGACGCGTTTCGGCTCATGATCCGGGTCCATGACCAGGTTGCGGCGCTGCTCGACGAGAGCGCGGGCGAGCGGATTGTGGAAGATCCGCTGCGGCAGCGTCACTTCGATCGGCGCGCTCTCTCCGGTCTTGCCCGAGATGCTGACTGCGCTGAGCCGCATCGTCACTTTGGCCCCCGCCCACGGGTGCTCCGAGAGGTCGACAGTCGTGCGCCCGTCACCGACGCCATTGTCCGTCGGCGGCAGCTGCAGGGCCGCCTGGGGCGGCGGCGCGAGCGTACGGGGGGCGGGACCGGGCCCTTCGTGGGAACGGGCGAAGTCCGCGCGCGCGCTGGCGAGCCCAAATCGATCCTGCGTCCGATATGCGAGCGTCAGCGTGCCGCTGAGATTGGCGCGAGGTTCCTCGGTCGAGACAATCGTCGGAACGCCAGCCGGGGTGACGGCGAGGACGGCGACCGCCACGGGTTGGCCGCGGCGCAGAATTGTCGCCTTGCCGGACCCATGGATAGTCCACCGCTTTTCGGTCGGAGCGCTCGCGGCTGAAGCGCCGGCAGGCGGGGCGCTGGCCGGCGCGGCGACTTTCTGATCCGTCGCGGCGCTCGCAGGCGTTTGGTTTTTCTGTTCTGACGGCGCGATGCCCCCTTCTACGCGGGTGCCGACAATGCTCGGATCGCCGTGCACCACCAGAACCGAATCTTCCGGAACGGTCAGCGTCTGCGGATCGGCCGTCTTGAAATCGATGACCAGCGGCGGCTGGCCGACGTAGGGCGGCGGGTCGATCCACGCGTCGATGCGGCTCGCCGCCACGGCTGCGACGGCCTCGTCGCTGCGCCAGTCGAAAGCGGAGGCGAAGCGGCCGTACATCTCGGGTCCCGCGACGACCGCCGCTGCGAAGGCGAGCAACGCCACGGCGAAGCGGAGCGCGTAGGGGTCCCGTTCGGCCATGCCCGGCGAGGGCGGGGAAACGCGAATGGCGTCGATTTCGCGTTCGAGCCGCGCCCGATGGGCCGCCCAAAGGGCCTCGGTGGCCGGGTCGCCATGGTCGTTGGCGAGCGAGTCGGCGAGCGAGGAGGCAGGGCGATGGCTCACCTTGGAGTCGCGATCGAGCCGGGCCAAAGCGTCCCGCGCCGCGGGCCGGCGCAATCGCACGAGCGGCGAAAGAGCGACTCCGGCGCCGAGCGCGAACAGGACGACGCCGGCGATGCGAATGATCCGCGGCGCGAACTGCCACGCGCCTGCCCATGAGGCGGCGAGAAACAGGATCAAGACCGCAAGCGCGAAGACGAGCGGCGGCCACGCGCGCTCGACCAGAAGCACGCGTCGCGCCCAGACCACGAGCGCCGCGAGCCGTCCGCCGATCGATGGGTTGTCCGAGTCCTTCACCGCGATGCCGTGATCCGTCTTTGGTGAGTTAGATTGTGCGCGAATCCCCTCCGCGCAAGTTTCAGGCCAAAGCGCCGCTAAGGAACGCCCGGCTCTGATTCCAGTTCCCCATAACCCTCACTTCAACCACGGCGGAAGTGTGTCGAGGCCGATCAATTCCTCATAAGTCCGCCTCGGCCTCACAACCGCATAGTCTGCGCCTTTCACCAGCACTTCCGGAATGAGAAGGCGGGTGTTGTATGTCCCTGCCTGCACGGCGCCATAGGCGCCGGCGCTCATCACCGCGACCAGGTCCCCCGCGACAAGATCGGGCAGGTCGCGGTCAAGCGCGAGATAATCGCCGCTTTCGCAGACCGGGCCAACCACATCGCTTCGCGAGAGATATGCGCCCGGCTGCGACTCTTTTACCGGCAGGATCTCGTGATGCGCGTCGTAAAGCGTGGGCCGGACAAGATCATTCATCGCGGCGTCGACGATGACGAAACGCTTGTTTTCGCCTTTCTTGAGATAGATGACCGAAGCGACCAGCGCTCCCGCATTGCCGACAATGGCTCGGCCCGGCTCCAGGATCACCTGGCAGCCGAGCCCCGCCGTCCTCTTCGCGACGACTCGAGCATATTGTTCCGGCGGAGGGGGCGGATGGTTGTCGTTGCGATAAGCAATGCCGAGCCCGCCGCCCAAGTCGATATGCTCGATGTTGTGCCCGTCGGCTCTCAGCGTCTGCACGAATTCGGCGAGCAGCGCGAAGGCGTCATCGAACGGCTGAAGATCGGTGATCTGCGAGCCGATATGCATGTCGACCCCGTGGATGCTTAAGCCCGGAAGGGTGCGGGCGTAGCCATAGACGTCGCGGGCGCGCGAGATCGGCACCCCGAACTTGTTCTCGGACTTGCCGGTCGCGATCTTGGCGTGGGTGCGCGCATCGATGTCGGGATTGACGCGGATGGCGATCGGCGCAACTGCGCCGCGGCTTGTGGCCGCGCGCGAGAGCGCCTCGAGCTCCGGCTCCGACTCGACGTTGAAGCAGTAGATTTTCTCGTCGAGCCCAAGGTTCATCTCGGCCAGCGTTTTGCCGACTCCAGAAAAGATGATCCGCTCTCCGGGCACGCCCGCGGCCAAAGCTCGTCTCAGTTCGCCCTCGCTGACCACGTCCATGCCCGCGCCAAGCTCGGCGAGCGTCGCCAGCACGGCCTGATTCGAATTGGCCTTCATTGCATAGGAAATGCGCGCGTTCTGCCCAGCGAACGCGTTCCGAAACGCCTCGAAACTCTCCCCGATCGCCGCGCTCGAATAGCAATAGAAGGGCGTTCCGACTGCTTCTGCGATGCTCGCCAAAGCGACGTCCTCGGCGTGAAGCGCGCCGTTGCGATAGGTGAAAGGACGCATGTGTTTGGTGGCTTATTTCAGCAGGAAATCGAGGAAGAACGGCTGCTTCGGCGGGATGATCGGGGGGATCGACGGCTTGGCCAGGACGTTCATTTGGTTCGGGTTCGAGCTCGTATTGGCAGGTTTGGGCGGCGCATTGGGGTCGGGCGGCGGCTCCAACGGGCCATATTTGCCGCAAGCCGCCAGACAAAGCGCGAGCAGGGCGGCGAGCGCCTTCAAGCGCGCGCGCGAGCCGAAAGTACACGAGAATTGAGCGGCCACCAGCGACTCCGAACAGTCGCCGGCACTATACAGAAACGGCGGGCGGAGGCGAGGCGGCGTCCAGCTATGTCCCGAGCCTTACCGCTTCCCGCCTCGCTCGCGCCTCGAATTGCGGATACGCCTTACGGATGGATCAAAAGATGACCGCCTTGGAACGAGCGTTTCAGATGGCGAGGTCTGGTTACGTGGCCGGGCTGACGGAGATTGTCACCTCGCTTAATCGTGAGGGATATTCGGCGAAACAAATTGAAGGTCCGCTTCTGAAGCGACAACTGGCCGATTTAATCAAGGCTGCTCGCAAAGCGAGTGTGAATTCCGGCCCGGCCTAATCACGACGCCTCGATAATGATTAGGTTCACAGCCCAGAACCTGATAGTCTAGGGCACATCATCGATGTCGATGACTGCGAGCAAGCGCGCATTCCATTTCAAGGAACGCCGCGAATCCTTCATTACATCGGGAGTTACAATCATGCGGTGCTATTTCATGCGAGGCGGCCATATTGAGGCCGTCGAGGAACTCCCCGGCCTGGCTGATGAAGACGCGATTGCAAAGGCTCACGCGCTGTTTTCAGAGCGCAAGCACCTTTTCGAAGGCTTCGAATTGTGGGAGCGCGCCCGCGTGCTTATCCGGCATCCCGCGCCAGTCGCATCAAAGAGCCCTGGCGTGTGGCCGCTTCATAGAGACTTGACACGCTTAGCCGTCTCGGGTCGCTCGATGGATGGCTCATACAAGCCGTCGGCGCCCCGCAAGCCGTCGCTCAAGGCCTAGATCGGCAATCCTGCTTTGTGCCTGTCCTCTTGCTCGCCGCTGGCTACGATCCGCGACGCGTCTTCAATTCGGCGGCCTTCTATTCGTTTGACGCTGGCCAAACCGAGTTGAGCTTTCGGACAAACTTATCCGCATCGTTCTGGGCTTCGCGCTTTGTCGCAAAGGAATAGAGCGATTTGTCCCGCACCTTCTTGTTCTCGTAAATATTCCAGCGGAAGCGATTAGGGTTTCCAACATCTTTTACGACATCGGTACCAAAGACGGAGTTCTCTTTCATAGTCGCATTATGCGCCAATGGCGTCCGTTTCGCCAGCCGAGATTTTCTTACGCCAATAAAACTGGCACACCAATCAATTCAACTCGGTAAAAACAACAAACGCACTCGCTGCGAACACTATTGAGGCCGCTACTGAGAGACCGGGAATTTCCCGGACAACGGGAGACCCAAATGCCCAGTCAAGCACACACAAAAGCGGCCGATCATCACGAGAGCGCAGCCAAGTCGCATCGCGCCGCCGCCGAGCATCACGGCAAGAACGACCACATGAAGGGTAACGAGCACGCGGCGGAGGCTCAGAAGCACTCCAGGGTCGCCGGCTCAGCGTCGGATGAGGCGCACGCCAAAAGCTCATCCAAGAAGTAGCGCCGCCGAGGCCGGGTAGCGCCCGGCCTCTATCTCGTTCTTCCAGGTTCGCTTCTCCGCTCCGCCAGGTCTCGTGTGCGCCGCCAACCCTACTAGCTTCGGAATTTTGCTATGTCGGGTCCTCGCAGCATCGTGTCAATCGGCAGAAGGGAGCAAGAGAATCAAGTTCGTCTTTTTATTGGCACCCCTTGTTACGGTGGAACGGTCACCACACAATATATGCAATCTGTCTGCACTTTACTCTGTCACAACATACCTCATCTAAATGTTTCCATCAGAACTGTAGCTTATGAATCTCTCGTAACTCGGGGTAGAAATACAATAGTTGCAGACTTTCTTGATCTCCCGACCGAAACCCATCTCATGTTCATTGACGCAGACATAGGTTTCAGTGTGGATCAGGTTCAGAGAATGTTGGACTTCGACCAAGACGTCGTCGCTGGCATGTATCCATTGAAGCAAATTGACTACAATCAAGCGGCATTCCAACGCGCCGCTAACGGGGAATCTCTACAAACTGCTCAGCTTCGCTACGTCGGAGTTCCGTGCGAAGGCGAAGACCGCAAGACTACGAACGGATTTGTCACGGGTGTTTACGCCGGCGCTGGCTTCCTGTTGATCAAGCGGCGTGTTCTGGAGTTAATGGCGGCCAAATACCCAGAAACGCACTACACCGCGGCTCACAACACCGCTCTAACCAATCCGAGCCCCAATCTCTTCGCCCTTTTCGACTGTCTGATTGACCCCAAAACTGGGCATTATCTCAGCGAGGACTATGCGTTCTGCAGTCGTTGGCGGGCGCTTGGAGGAACAATCTGGCTCGACTCGCGCAGCAAGCTCACGCACGTGGGGGCACATGATTTTGTGGGGAACACGATAGCGCGTTTTCCCTAGGCCGTGCCTGCTGTAGCCGAGGCCTGCTGGAGTTCCATACGCAGCACCTTGGCGGTCCGGACGACCCCGTCCGGCGGCGGCGCGGTCTGGCCGCCGTCCGTGGTGACATAGACGACTTGGCCGGCCTCGCCAGGGGCGCGGCTCCAGGCCGCGCTCGAGGGCCCAAGCATCATCTCGTTCAGCAGAGCGCCGGCGAGCGGACGGACAATCCCGCCGGGCCGCAAAGGCACGCTGTCAATCCGGTTCTCGCGATGGACAGTCAGGTAGGCGCGGTCCCGCCCGTCATCGATGCAGAAGTCGTCGTACATGCCCCCGCCAGCGACCCGCTCCGGACCGCCGACGGGCTCGAGCGTGGCCGGATCGACGCGAACGCGCATGAAGAGCTTCTGCCCAGTCGTCGTGTAGTAGGCGAATCCTGTTCTCTGGGAGTAGCGCAGGCCGTTGATGCCCGGCTGAGGCGGCGGCGGCAGGGTGTCCTTCACATGGGCCATGCTCTCGTGCTTGAGCCAGGGCTTCGCCCGCGGGGCGCGGCCCTCGTCGTCGAAGTCGATCCGCCAGATCGCGCCTGCAAATGTGTCAGCGGCGAGCACGGTCGTCTGCGACAGCGCGCAGCACCCGTTAAGCGCCAACACCTCTCTGGGGAACATGAAGATCGGCTCAAGCATGACCGGAGTTCCGGGCGTCCAGCCGCGCATATCCAGGCGATGCAGATAGTTCTCATGGGTGGTGTAGGCGTTGGCGGAGATGACGACGAAAACGTCGGGCTTCAGTTCCGCGATGCCTCCCGCGATCAGGGCCTCGACCTTCTCCGGCGGCAGGCCGCCCAGTTTCTTTGCGATGATCTCGTGCTCGTAGTTCGAATAGGCAGCCAGCCAGCGGCTATTGATGACGTTCGTGACGATCTCGATCTCGGCCTTGGTGAGGGTGGACTCCCTCTGGAAATAGGCGCCGGTCGGGATGATTGTCTTGGAGAGTTTCGGGTTGGCCAGCCAGATCTTGTGCGGGCCGGGGACCATCCCGCGCAACTTGCGTGTGAACTCGTAAGCGTCGCGCATATCCGCAGGCATTCTGTCCACGGGCGTCTCGACATAGCGGCCGAATGTGCCGAAGTCAGACGGCTCAGAGATCTCGCCGACCTTCATTCTCAACCCGCGATCGAGGCTTGTTGCTGTCGCCCAAAGAACCCGGGTGCGAGAGGACGGTTCCGCTGCGCTCTCTCTTTTCTGAGCGAACGGCGCGGGAATAAGTGGGCCGCGCCTGTCGTCAGACATACGTCGATAGCGGCACACAAAAAAGCGGCCTTGAGGGCCGCCTTGACGTGCAAGCGGGGCGCTTTTGGGGACGCCCCGCTGCGAAGATTTGGCTAAGAGCCGCCGCGGCTCCTTTGAAGAGTCAGTCGCGCGGCGCAGCGGGCGGCGGGGCTTGCGAATCCGGCTCGGAGGGCCGGTTGCGCCGCTCGGTCATGAACTGATCGAACTCGGCCCGGTCTCTGGCGAAGCGCAGCCGGCCAAGAAAATCCTTGAACTCCCGCTGCTCCTCTTCGAGGCGCTTCAGCGTCTCGGTGCGATAGTCGTCGAAGGCGCGGTTGCCGCTCGTCGCCGGGCCAAACCAGTCGCCAGCGCCTCTGAAGCGATCCACGCGGTCCCGCACCTTGTCCATTTTGTCCTGCAA
The DNA here is from genome assembly GCA_963725195.1 of uncultured Alphaproteobacteria bacterium. GTDB lineage: Bacteria > Pseudomonadota > Alphaproteobacteria > Rhizobiales > Beijerinckiaceae > Roseiarcus. Next base: position 103,146 of record CAVRXX010000012.1, read on the forward strand.
GCGGGTCATCTTGCGTTCCCACCGGTCGCGGCCGTGATCCCTGTCAAACATCGGCTGCTCCCCTGCGTAAGAGAGATGGCGCCAGCAGCCGAACTTCCCTCGCCCGAGAAAGAGACCCAAGAGCAGCAGCCCGATCGGCCACCACCACAGGAACCCCAAAACCGTCAGAATGATTGGCATGGTGCGCCCTCGCGTGTGAATGTAATGAACATTTACTTCAAGATCGCTTTGCTGTCAAGCGGCTTCGGTCCTCGACTGCGATGGCGCAAGCGGAAATCCTCACGGCCCCGCGTTCACCCCGAGCCCGCGCAAATAGACCAGCACATGCGCCTCCAGGAGTTCCGCCGGGGACATCGGCAGGGCGCGTTGCGCGCCGTCGGCGCGACCGAATAGCGACGCCACGCCATGGGCAATGGCCCAGATGTGGAGCGCGACCATGAGCGCGGGCGGGCGGCTTGCCGCGGGCATCGCGGCGCAGATCGCTTCAGCCGCACCGCGCAATACCGCGAAAGCGCGTTCGCCGGCGTCTCGAAGCGCCGGATCGGCGCTGGCCGGAACGCCGGCTTCGAACATCGCCGAATAGAAGGCCGGCTCGCCGTGCGCGAAGTCGAGATAGGCCTTGCCGAGCCGATCCAAGGCGGTGAAGGCGTCGGGCCGCCCGCTGTCCCAAGCGCGCTTGAGCGCCGCCTCGAACTGCTCGAAGCCGCGTAAAGCCACGCTCGCCATGAGCTCGTCGCGGTCGCGGAAATGTCGGTATGGCGCGGCTGGGCTCACCCCGGCGAAGCGGGCCGCCTCGGCGAAAGTGAATCCGGCCGTTCCCTTCGTCGCGATCAATTCCAGCGCCGCGCGGATCAGCGCCTCGCGCAAATTGCCGTGATGATAGCCGCGCGGGCCATCGCGCTCGCCGGGCTTGTCCTTCCAGCTCATGTAAGGAATGCTTACATCACCGCCGCCGAGGTGTCGATGCTGTTGGACCTGCGCATGGCGCCGACGCGACAATCGTCGCCGCTCGCGCCGCCGCAACGTCGGCGAATGGCGGAGCCCGACCTCCGGCGGTCGATCGCCTCAATCGGGGGAAAACGTTGGCCTTCCGGCTGACCACACTTTGGACGGGTCGACCGAGTTCAAACGAATTCGGCGCGAGGCAAACTCATTCCGCTGCCGAATAATTATTATACCGCGCCCGACACTACGGGGGCGCCGGCGGAAATTTACTTCTAAGGCAACTCATTAGGCGAGCAAGATCGCTTCGGGTCGGATTCCACGTCGAAGCTTGAAGCGGGACGGCTCCACGGCCAATCAAGTAGGAACAGGCAGAGACATGAAGAATAAGGTTCTGGTGGCGGGCGCGAGCGGCCTCATCGGCGTCGCTGCTATCGAGTCATTTCTGTCTGCGGACTGGGATGTCGTCGGCGTTTCGAGGCGCAAACCGGACTTGCCGAGTGGGCGAGATTTTCGGTTCATCCCGGTGGACTTGCGCGATGAGAGAGCCGCCCGCCAGGCGCTGTCGCCGCTCGCCGACGTTACCCACGTTGCATATGCGGCGATCTATGAGAACGCCGATGATCTGGTCAGCGGTTGGTCGAACACGGCCCAGATCGAGGCCAACGATGCGATGCTGCGCAACGTGCTCGAACCCCTCGTCTCAGGGAAGTCCGCACTCAAACACGTATCGATCCTGCAGGGAACGAAGGCTTATGGCGTCCACCTTCACCCCATCGCTATCCCCGCCCGGGAAAGTGACCCGCGCGACAATCACCCGAACTTTTTCCTCGATCAGCAGGCCTATGTTCGCGACGCCGGCGCAAAGCACGGGTTCTCTTACACCGCGCTGCGTCCCCAGCTCGTCACCGGGAAGACACCAGGCGCCCTGAACGTCCTTCCGGTCATCGGGGTGTATGGCGCCATCCGCCGCGAGAAGGGCGAAGCGTTCAGCTTTCCCGGCGGCCCGTCGTTCGTCTGGGAAGCGGCCGACGCTGACCTGGTTGGCCAGGTCATGGCATGGGCCGCCCAAGCGCCCCAGGCTGCGAACGAGACTTTTAACGTCACCAATGGCGACGTCTTCGAGTGGCGGAGCGTGTGGCCGGCATTGGCAAAGACGCTAGGGGTAAATGTGGGGGCTGATGAGCCGACCAGCCTTGCGGCCTATATTCGCGACAACGCTCAAGTCTGGGCGAAGATCGTCGCCAAATACGGCCTTGCGAGTGGCGACCTGCGCTCGTTTGTTGGACAAGGCGATCAACACGCCGACTTTGCTTTTGCGTATGGAGCCCCCGCGGGCCCTGTGGCTTTTGTAAGCACTATCAAGCTTCGCAAGGCCGGCTTCAACGCCGCGGTCGACACTCGGGACGCGTTCTGCGGCGCCCTTCAGTGGTTCATTGATCGGAAGCTCCTTCCGCCGGCGCGAAACTAGGGCGCGTCCGCCAGCCCGCAGTGGGCGCGGATCCCGCCTCCGCCCGCTTCGAACATAGCCGAATAGAACGCCGGCTCGCCGCGGGCGAAGTCGAGATAGGCCTTGCCGAGCCGATCCAAGGCGGTGAAGGCGTCGGGCCGCCCGCTGTCCCAAGCGCGCTTGAGCGCCGCCTCGAACTGCTCGAAGCCGCGTAGAGCCACGCTCGCCATGAACTCGTCGCGGTCGCGGAAATGTCGGTATGGCGCGGCCGGGCTCACCCCGGCGAAGCGGGCCGCCTCGGCGAAAGTGAAGCCTGCCGTTCCCTTCGTCGCGATCAATTCCAGCGCGGCGCGGATCAGCGCCTCGCGCAAATTGCCGTGATGATAGCCGCGCGGGCCATCGCGCTCGCCGGGCTTGTCCTTCCAGCTCATGTAAGGAGTGTTTACATCGCGGCGGCGAACGTGTCGATGCTATTCATGTCCGCGCTCGACGCTGACCCGCCAGTCGTACCGGCTGGCGGCGTCGCAACGGACGGGATCTCGCACGGGGCATGAGCCTTTCGGTTAGCGTGACGGGCCTCATGTCGGGCCTCAGCCTGATCGTCGCGAACGGCGGCCAGAACGTTAGTAGGCTAACCAGCGCAGTTACAACACTAAGAACGAGCGGGGTGCGCGACGTGAATGATCTCTCGCGAAGCAATCACTGAGGATGGAGATCGACCCCAACCTTTTTGTTGGTGAATTGCAGGGTGTATGCGCTCTTGTAGTTGCTGCGCTTGTCGATCATTCTGATCGCCACCATTTTGTCGAAAAAGTCCTTCCAATGCGCGTCGGCCATCGCCCCGATGCCCAGCTTGAGCGCATCGCCGGAGTCGACGATGCCGTGCTTCTTCATCTCCGCGATTGAAAAGGCGATGTAGTCATCGGTGAGGTCCGGGTTGTCCGCTTTGATCAGCGCATTAGCTTTGGAATTGTCTCCGTAGAGATAATGATACCAACCGATCGCTGAGGCGTCGACGAAGCGCTGAACGAGATCGGGTTTCTTCTTCACGATTTCGGTGCGCGTCACGATCAAGGTCGCGTAGGTGTCATAGCCGTAGTCGGAGAGCAGGAATAAGTTCGGCATGAAATGGCCCTGCCTTTCAATCTCGAACGGCTCGCCCGTGACGTAGCCCTGCTGGATCGAATTCTTGTTTGCGATGAAGGGGGCGGAGTTGAAATTGTACGGCCGAATGTTCTCGTCCTTGAAGCCGTACTCGAGCTCGAGCCAGGCGTAGAATGTGTTGATCGCGCCAGCGCCGAGATAGACGGGCTTGGCCCTCGGCAGGTCCTCCCACTTATCCATTCCGACGCCGGGATGCGACATGAGAGCTTGTGGACTCTTCTGGAAGTCGGCGGCAACGGCGATCAGGGGAACCTTCAACTCGGCCGCGAGGAAATTCCCGATCATGTCGCTGCCCATGTAAAATTCGAGCTTGCCATACAGCAGCAGCAGCGCCCCGTTGGTTTGCGGGCCGCCCGGAATGATGGTGACGTCGAGTCCATATCGGGCGTAAGTGCCGTCGGCCGCCGCCTGAAAGAAGCCGCCCGCCGCCGGATCTGCCAGCCAATTGGTGCCGAATTTCACTCTGTCGAGCGCGAACGCCGGCCCAGCGAAGCCGAACAATCCCATCAAGGCAGCAAGCATCGCCAATCGCATTTCGATGCGCCTCGTCCTTATGGCTTACTCCGACGCGAAGGCGGCGAGATCAAAAGCCGCTCGCGCCGAAGTCGCTTCCTTCCCTCGGTTGCCCGTCGTGTTGCGAGCCGCATCCCCGGGCGTGTCCTTCCAGCTCATGTAAGGAGCGTTTACATGGCGGCGGCCAAAGTGTCGATTCTACTGTACCGCCGCTCGACGCCGACCCGCCAATCGTACCGGCTGGCGCCGCCGCAACGGACGGGACTTCAGTGGGCGATGAGCCTTTCGGTTACCGTGACGGGCCTCGTGATCAGGCCTCAGCCTGATCGTCGCGATCGGCGCGCAGAATGCCTTCGTCCTGCGGCAGGGCCTCGTTGGGCAAGCACGTCTTTGCGGTCAGTCTCGCGTGCAGCCTGTCGGACGCGGCGCTGATTGCGCTTGGCGTGACAAGCTTCCGGCAGATTGCTGTCGCTGCGCCGTGGTTCGTCCCCGCCATGCGCTACGGAGGGGCAGCGTTCCTCATCTGGTACGGAGCGCGCAATCTCTATTCCGCGTTGCGATCGTCCGAGGCGCTTGCGCCCGGAGACGCCCGCGCCTCGAGCCTCGCACAGACTTTGGCGATGGGCCTCGCGCTGACCTGGCTCAATCCTCACGTCTATCTCGACACGGTCATGCTGCTTGGCGCGATCTCGACGCGATTCCCGGGTGAAGAGACGTCGTTCGCTGCTGGAGCGATGACCGGCTCGTTCCTCTTTTTCTTCGCGCTCGGCTATGGGGCGAAATGGTTGCGGCCGATTTTTGCCAGCCCAGCGTCCTGGCGGGTGCTCGAGTCGCTCGTCGCGCTCACAATGTGGACGATCGCCTTCAAACTGATAATGGGCTTATGAGGCTCGGGATTGATCGTCTACAAAGGGCCGGGCCGTCCCGGACTTGGACCCTTGAGAAGGGGGAGCACGTTGCCTCGCGGGATGGAGATAGGGCGTCTCGCGCGTGAATCCAATCGGAGGGCTCGTGACCCCATGCGAAGGCGAGCGGGTGCTGATCGCGACGGCTCGGCGCCTTCAGGTCGCGCCAGGCGCCGGCCGCGCGTTTCGGGGTTTTCAACCTCAGGAGCTGAAAATTCGTCGAAAATCCAGCGAAAATTCGATTGTATTGCCGCTTCGGCGCCGTCAGACGTCGTTGATACCACCGCCCACGACGAGCTCGGCGCCGGTCACGAATGTGGCGTCCGCCGCCAGGAAGAGGACCGCGGCAGCGACTTCCTCAGAAGTGCCGATGCGCTTCAGCGCGACCTGCGACGTAATGTGATCCTTGAAGCCCTGGATCTGCTCCTGCGTGAGACCAGATTTTCCGAAGATCGGGGTCTCGATCGGGCCGGGACTCACAGTGTTCACCCGGATGTTGCGAGGCGCCAGCTCCGCCGCGAGCGTCCGGCCGAACGAGCGGAGTGCGGCCTTGGTGGCCGAATAGACACTGGCGCCCGCCAATCCCGACGAGGCCGCGGTAGACGCGGTCAGAACGATCGCGCCACCGTCCGGAATCACCGGCGCTGCGTGCTTGATCACGAAATATGCGCCACGCACATTGATATTGAACTGTCGGTCGAAAAACGCCTCATCCACGCTTTCGAGGGGCCCGAATGCTCCGATGCCGGCATTCACGAACAAAACGTCGATCCGGCCATGCTTCGCTTTCACCTGATCCACCAAGGCCTTGCTTGCTGCCGTATTGGCCTGGTCAGACACGATCACTTCGATACCCGGAAGGTCCTTGCGGGCGGTTTCCACGGTCTTGGCGCTTGAGCCTGTGACGATGACGGTCGCGCCTTCCGCCTGGAACAGTTTGGCCGTCGCCGCGCCTATGCCGGTGGTGCCGCCGGTGATCAGGGCGATTTTGCCGTCGAGCTTTGCCATTAGGAACGTCCTGCCTTGGTTGGCCGAATTGCATCATTGCTTCGAAAGCGAAGACGAACGTTACCATTGTAACCGCCGTCTCCGCCTCTTGTCCGCCCCGAGCGCGTAATGATAGCCGTCTAATTGGGAGGTGACCTATGAACAAGAAACTGTATCTGGCGGCTTTCGCGGTCTCTCTGGGGGTCGCATGCACGCCCGCGGCCGCCGCTTACACGAGCATTTTTGCGTTCGGCGACAGCCTTTCGGACGCCGGCAACCTGTTCTCGGAATCCGCGGGCACAATTCCGCTCGCGCCCTATGTAGACGGCCATTTCAGCAACGGCCCGACCTGGGTGGAGGATCTGTCGCAAATGCTGGGCCTTGGCCCGATGAAGCCATTTCTCACTTCCAATGACGGAACCAATTATGCCTTCGGCGGCGCGCAGACCGGGACGACCGACATCAACCCGCCAAACCCTTCGAGCCCGATCCACATCGATCTGCCCGACCAGGTCGCGGCCTACGATCTTCTAAATCCCACTCCAGTCAAAGGCGCGCTCTATACGCTCGACATTGGCGCCAATGACATCATGAACGCGCTCGCGGCATATGTCGACGGGAAGCTCTCCCTTGGCGGAGTTCAGACGGTTGTCTCCCAGGCCGAGGGCAACACCATCAACTCGGTCAAGTCCCTGGTTGGGCTCGGAGCGCAATCGTTGCTGTTCTACGAGGTGCCGAATCTTGGACTGACTCCGCGGTTCGATGGGTCAGGACTCCAGAGCCTCGCCAGCGGCCTGGCGGCATCGTTCAATGTCTCGGTGCTTGAGGGTCTTACGCAGCTGGATGGGCTGAAGGTCTTTACGCTGGACACCTACGATCTGCTCGGAGAGATCAAGGCTGATCCCTCCGAGTTTGGCTTCACCAACGTGAGCGATCCGTGCTGGACCGGCAGTTTCACCGATCCTAACTCAGGCACGCTTTGCTCGACGGATCCGTCTGACCAGAACAAATATCTGTTTTGGGACGAGGTCCACCCGACCGCTGCGGGCCACCTTTTGACGGCCGAATTCGCCCTCGACGCGCTCAATGCGGTCCCCGAGCCCTCGACCTGGGCGATGATGCTGGTCGGCTTCGCCGGCCTTGGCTTTGCCGGCTATCGCAGATCGCGGCAACGCGCCGAGGTTTAGGCCCAGGCGTTCCGGTCGGCGCCAGTGGGTCGCCGGAGAGCCAACCAGTCGCAGGAATTGGATTTCGTCCTATCCCGGCTTGCGGTCGAAGACCTTGAAGCCGGGCGGGATGATCGCCCAGGCCGGTCGGCCGGCGGCGAAGATGGCGATGGTCGGGTGGAAGGCCGAGGGGTCGTCAAGCGAGCCGGCGTAGAGGGTGTACGAATCGGTCTTGCCGATTTCGCCGCCGAACACGAGACTCATGCACGTGCCGCAGCGGTTGCGCACCGCGTCGCCGCCGTTGGCCGCTTTCGAGCGGAACTCGCGCGCTTCGCCGGTGAAGCGGACGGCCTCGGCCTTGAAGCCCATGAAGGGAATGAAGCCCGAACCCGACGCTCTGCGGCAATCGACGCAATAGCAATGGCCCGAACCGGTCGGCTCGCCGATTGCCTCGTAGCGCAAAGCCCCGCACAGGCAGCCGCCGGTGGTGCGCCTCGGTTCGCTGGTCATATGCACGCTCGCTGTCTGATAGGCCGACCTGCCTCATGCAAATCCCGGCTGATTGGTTAATCCCGGCTGATTGGTCCTGTCATTCCCGGCGGACCGGAGGTCCGACCGGGAATCCAGCAATTCCAACAAGCGGCTGGCGGCGCGCTGGATTCCCGATCGGCCGCTCAGCGGCCGTCGGGAATGACAACGGCAATCAATCAGGGGGATTCCGTATCAGCTGGACTTGCTGGAATTTGGACCCAATCGCGAAATCGTTCAATCTTCTTGCCAAAAGCGGAAATCTGTGTTACACACTTCCCTTCGCCAGATCGAAACGGCGTCGCGCGGACGCCGCACGCGGGAAGGAGAGGAAAGCGAAGACGTTTTGGCTCACAGCCTGAGGGGGGCGGAAAATCGTATTTGAATCGGCCGTAACCCATTGAAAAGTCTCAATTCGGAAAAATAAGCGCTAGTAAACGCTAGCCCTTTTACTAGCGTTTAGGCGCGTTTAGGCCCCGCTTACTAGCGGCTATTCGCGTTTATCTACGCAAGATCAAGCCGCGGCCGGGCGGATCTGCCGCTCGCGCATGAACTCCAGGAGGTCGGCGTGAAGCTCTCCCATGTGGGTGAACATGAGGCCGTGCGGCGCGCCCGGATAGACAAGGAGCCTTGAGCCGGGAATGAGCTCGGCCGAAGGCTTGCCGGTGATCTCGACCGGCATGGACCGGTCGCGGTCGCCGTGGACGATGAGGGTTGGAACGTCGATGGCTCTCATCTCGGCGCGGAAGTCCGCTTGGACCATCGCGCGAGAGCAGGCGAGCGTGATGGGGAGGGGCGTTGTGAGGAGCGTGACGCCCCAACGCATCATCGCGGGCGACGTCTCGGGGATGAAGAACGGCGCGACATTGTCGTCGACCCATTTCGGATAGTCATGGGCCCACTGCGCCCACAAAGCCTCGAAGGCTTCCATCGGCAAGCCGGTCGGGTTGTCATGCGCCGTGAGCAGCATCGGCGTCGTCGGCGCGAGGAGGGCGAGGCGCGCGACTCGTTCGCTCCCATGCCGGCTGAGATAGCGCACGGCCTCGCCGCCCGCCATCGAATGAGTGATGAGCGTGAGGCCCGAAAGATCAAGGTGATCGACGAGCGCGGCGACGTCGTCGGCAAAGGTGTCGAAGTCATAGCCATGGGCGGGCTGATCGGAGCGGCCGTGGCCTCGCCGGTCGAAGCCGATGCAGCGGAACCCCTCGTCGGCGAACGCGGCCATCTGGTAGTCCCACATCCGGCTGTCGCAGCCCAGGCTATTCAGGAACAGGATTGGCGCGCCCGCTCCCCACTCGCGCCAATAGAGCTCAGCGCCGTCTTTCGCCGTGATGAAGGGCATGGGAATTGTCCTTTTGACAGATTGTTTGGCAGGGAGCCGCGCGACCTCAGGCGGCGAACGGATGGTCGACCAGGATGCGCCCGTCGTCATCGACGATCAGGAACTCGAGCCCGCTTGCGAGCACCGTCTCGCTGTCGGCGAGCAGCATCTCCCAGCGGAACGTCACAACGTCGCCGCGGAGACGGGCGGTCGGGGCCGCGCGATAGCGAACGCCCTCGCGTCCAGCGCTCTTTCCGGGCGCAACGAGGGTGAGCTTGGTGAGCGCAGAATATCCGCGTGGCCCATTGTGGCCGAGCGCGTCCGGCGCCCAGAGCGCGGCGATGGCGGACGAGCGCTTGGCCGCGTCCGGTTCGTTCCATGCGGCCACATAAAGATCGGCGAGCGCTTGAGCGTTAAGCATCATGTCTCTCCTGTCTGGCTTCGAAGATCGAGGGCCTGGGAGCCCTCCGGTTCGTGGCTCAGAATCGCGCTGGTCGCGTCCGCAATCCATGACTTGGCAGGTCAAAAAGCGACCCGCGCTCGCTTGACCTCGGAGGTCATGGTCTTGTGCGCCGCCCGGCGCTAAGCTTGGTCCCCATGACCGCTCATCAGCTTCCCTTCGGCGTCCTCTTGCGCCGCTGGCGAGAGCGACGCCGTATGACGCAGGCCGATCTCGCCTATGCCGCCGAGAGCTCGACCCGGCACCTCTCCTGTCTCGAGACCGGCAAGGCGCAGCCGAGCCGCGAGATGATCGCTCGTCTCGCCGAATATCTCGAGATCCCGCTGCGCGACCAGAATTCGCTTCTCCTGGCGGCAGGCTTCGCGCCGGCGTTTCAGGAGCGCTCGATCGCTGGCCTAGCGGCGGCGAAGACCGCCATCGACGCCATTCTTCAGGCGCACAAGCCCTATCCCGCCTTCGCGGTCGACCGGCATTGGAATGTCGTCATGTCGAATTCCGCGCTGCCCCAGCTTTACGAGGGCTGTTCGGCAGACCTCATGCGCCCGCCGGTCAACGCCATGCGCCTCACCCTGCATCCCGCGGGCATGGGGCCGCGCATAGTCAATTACGCCGCGTGGCGCGCCCATGTGCTCGCCGTCCTGCGGCAGCAGATCGACGCGCGGGGCGATTCGGTTCTGCAGGGCCTGCTCGCCGAAGTCTCGGCCTATCCGGCCCCGCCCGAGAGCGAACCGGCGGAGAGCTTCGGCGCCGCCGAGCGCCTGGCCACGCCGTTTCGAGTAGCCACCCGCTTCGGCGTCATGTCTTTTCTCGGCACCGTCACCGTTTTCGGCACGCCGAACGACGTGACGCTCTCCGAACTGGCGCTGGAGATGCTCTTCCCGGCCGACGACGCGACCGCGCGGATCGCGCAGGCCATGGTCGAGGAACTGGAGCGGGCGGCGTGAAGCCCGCTCCGTCGCGGCTGCTCGCGCCGACCGCCCCTTGCGCCTGGCCGCATCATGGTCCACATAGGCCCCGGGAGGTTGGCGAAGGACGTACCGCTCGCCAACCGGGTCAGGTCCGGAAGGAAGCAGCCCTAACGAGCCAGGGCGGGTCTTTGTCCAACCTCCCACTGACGCGGTTTCGCGTCGGCGACCAGATGAGCGCAAGGCCTGAGTTCGCCTCGCCTCGAGCGGCGTTTCATCGAGCGAAAGCGAAGCCTAGGATGCTCCGCCATCGACCTTTTTCCGCCGAGAGAGGGCGGCGTCGTTGAGCGATTCGCTCTTCCCTGTCACTGAGGCTGCCGCCTTAGCCCCGGCGTCCCCCTATCGGGTGCTGGCGCGAAAATACCGGCCGATGCGCTTCGAGGACCTCGTCGGCCAGGAGCCGATGGTGCGCACGCTCGCCAATTCCTTCGCCGCGAGCCGCATTCACCAAGCCTATATCCTCACGGGCGTGCGCGGCGTCGGCAAGACGACGACGGCGCGCATTCTGGCTCGCGCCTTCAATTATTCGCTGCCCGGCAAAATCGATGCGCCCAGCGTCGACATGCCCGAGCTCGGCGTCCACTGCCAGGCGATCATGGAATCGCGCCATGTCGACGTGATCGAGATGGACGCGGCCTCCCACACCGGCATCGACGACGTGCGCGAGATCATCGAGAACGCGCGCTATCGCCCGGTTTCGGCGCGCACCAAAGTCTACATCATCGACGAAGTGCACATGCTCTCGAAGCAGGCCTTCAACGGTCTCCTAAAAACGCTCGAGGAGCCGCCCGAGCACGTCAAGTTTCTGTTCGCGACCACCGAAATCGACAAGGTGCCGATCACGGTGCGCTCGCGCTGCATTCGCTTTGATTTGCGGCGCATCGAGGCGGGCCCGATGGTCGGCCATTTGAGCAAGATTTCCGCCGCTGAAGGGGTCTCCGCCGAGCCGGAGGCGCTGGCGCTGATCGCGCGCGTCGCCGAAGGCTCGGTGCGCGACGCGCTTTCGCTGCTCGACCAGGCGATCGCGCATGGCGGCGAACAGGGCGTGACCGCGCTCGCCATTCGCGACATGCTGGGGCTCTCGGACAGGGGCGAGATCATCGCGCTGTTCGAGCGCGTCATGAGGGGTCGAGATCGCCGAGGCCCTTGAGATCGTGCGCGCCTTGCACCAGGCGGGCGCCGACGCCGCCGACATCCTGATCGATCTGGCCGAGTTCTGCCATTTCGTCACGCGCGCCAAGATCGCGCCCACGGCGACCGAGGATCCCGCGGTGAGCGAGATCGAGCGCGAGCGCGCCCAAGAATTCGCCGACAAGCTGACGATCGGCGTCCTGGCGCGGGCCTGGCAGATCCTGCTCAAGGGCGTGGAGGATGTGAAGGATTCGCCTCGCCCGCTGGCCTCGGCCGAAATGGCGCTGATCCGTCTCGCCTATGCTTCCGATCTGCCTACGCCTGAGGAGACGATCCGCAAGCTGAGCCAAGCGACCGATGGTCCGCGTCATGCGCCGCCGCTTCCCGTCCGGCGGCGGCGGGGCCGCGCGCTTCGATGCGGCTTGCGGCGACGGAGCCTGCGCCGGTCGCGTCCGCGCCGTCGCCGCCTCCGTCCGTCGTGGTTCCTCGGCTCGCACGTTTCGACGACGTCGTCGCCCTTGCGCGCTCCAAGCGCGACATTCAGCTCGTCCAGTCGCTTGAGCGGGATGTGCGGCTCGCCCGCTTCGAACAAGGCAGCATCGCCTTCACTCTGGTCGACGGCGCCGAACCGGGTCTGGCGCAGACGCTGAGCCGACGACTGCAGGAATGGACGGGCGAGCGCTGGATCGTGGCGCTTCAAGGAGGCTCGACCGCGCCGACCTTGCGGGAGACGGCGCAAGCGCGTGAAGCCGAGCAAGCGAGCAATGCGGCGTCGCACCCGTTGGTGCAGAAGGTTCTCGATCGATTCAAAGGCGCCCGCATCGTCGACGTGCGGCGTCCGGAGGCGCCAGAGGCGCCGTCCCCGGCGGCGGGCGAGGTCGACGATGAGGTCGGTTACGCCGATTCCGGCGTCGACCCCGCCGATGAAGTTTGAGAAGGAGATCGCGCCATGGATATCATGGGCATGATGAAAAAGGCGCAGGCCGTGCAGGCCAAGCTGCAGGAAGCGCAAGAAGAGCTTGGGCGCCTCGAGGTTGAAGGTCAGGCGGGCGGCGGCATGGTCAGTCTCACGCTCAGCGCCAAAGGCGAGTTGAAGGGCGTGCGCATCGACGCCTCGCTCCTAACGCCGGCCGACAAAGAGATGCTTGAGGATCTGATCATTGCCGCTTTCAACGACGGCAAGGCCAAGGCCGATCGCATGGCGGCCGAGAAGATGCAGGCGCTGACGGAGGGCCTGCCCCTTCCGCCTGGCATGAAGCTGCCGTTCTAGAGGCAGGATGTCGACCAGCGTCGCCGGCCCGGAAATCGAGCGTCTCGTCCAGCTTCTCGCGCGCCTGCCGGGATTGGGACCGCGTTCGGCGCGCCGCGTCGCGCTCCATCTCATCCGCAAGCGCGAGACGCTGCTCGCGCCCCTCGCCGATGCGTTGCGCGTCGCTCACGAGCGGATCTTGACCTGTTCGGCCTGCGGCAATGTCGACACGCGCGATCCCTGCACGATCTGTTCGGATGAACGGCGCGATTCGACGACGCTGGTCGTCGTCGAATCGGTCGGCGATCTTTGGGCGCTGGAGCGGGCAGGCGCCACGCGGGCGCGCTATCATGTGCTCGGCGGCGCCCTTTCGGCGCTCGACGGCGTTGGCCCGTCCGATCTCAACCTGTCTGCGACTGGTCGCGCGCGTCGCCAACGGCGGCGTGAGCGAACTGATCCTCGCCGTCAACGCCACTGTCGAAGGCCAAACCACGGCGCACTACATCATCGATCTCCTTGCCGACTTTCCCGTCAAGGTGACGCGGCTCGCGCATGGCGTGCCGGTCGGCGGCGAGCTGGACTATCTCGATGACGGCACGCTTGCGACGGCGATCCGTCAGCGCACGACGTTCTGATCCGGAACCACACGGGCGCGCGGAGCGATTTTTTGGTCCTGCCCCTGTCGAGTGCCTCGCGGCTCTGCTTAAGTCTGAAGGCCGCGTTTTCGAAGGCGAACGTCATGTCGCTTGCAACCGTAGCGTCCAGGCCTTTCGTTCCGCCCTATCCGCGCCGGCCCATGAGGCCGCGCGGGTCGCTCTCGATCCTCCTCGCCCTGCAGCGCAATCCGATCGAGGTCTGGTGGGAGGGGGATTTCGAACGGCCGGTCTCCATTGGCCGCACCATCTTCGGGCTGCGCGCCGCCGCCCACGATCCAGCGGCCGTCCGACGCGTGTTTCTCGACAACGCCGCCAACTACCGCAAGGACGACCTTCAGCTTCGCATCCTGCGGCCTGGACTTGGCAACGGACTGTTGACCGCCGAGGGCGAGGACTGGCGCATCCAGCGCCGTGCGCTCGCGCCCCTGTTCTCTCCGCGTCAAATCGCGGAATTTGCTCCGGCCGTCCACAGGGTAGGACAGGCGGCGGTGGAACGAATGATCCGCCGACGCGACGGCGCGGTCGCCGACGTCGGCGCGGCCATGTCGCGCCTGACGCTCGAAGTGCTCGAGCAGACGCTGTTCTCGCAAGGGCTTGGGCGCGAGCCCAGCGCCTTCCAGCGCGCGGTCTCGAGCTATTTCGAGACCATCGGCAGGATCGATCCGCTCGATCTCTTGGGCGCGCCGGCCTTCGTGCCGAGGCTCAGGCGCCGGCGCGGCCGCGGCGCGCTCCAGTTTTTCGATTCGGCGGTCGATGCGATCATCGAAAAGCGCCGGGAGCTGCTGAGCGGAAGGCGGCGAGGCGCCGCGCGATCTCTTGACCCTCCTCATGTCCGCCAAGGACCCTGAAAACGGCCGCGGCATTGCTGAGGCGGACGTGCGGGCCAACATCGTCACCTTCATCAACGCGGGCCACGAGACGACGGCCAACGCGCTGACCTGGACGCTCTATTTGCTGTCCCAATCCCCCGAATGGCGCGAACGCGCCGAGGCCGACGCGGATCAGGCGTTCGACGGCGACGGAACCGTCGCAACCGAGAAGTGCGAAATCCTTCGCGCCGTCTTCGAGGAGGCGCTACGCCTCTATCCCCCGGCGGCGATGCTGGCTCGTCAGGCGATCGAGGATGACAAGCTGGGGGACGTGCGCATTCCGGCCGGGCACGGTGGTTACGGTCTCGCCCTATGTCCTGCATCGCCGCCGGGGGCTCTGGGATCATCCTGACGCCTTCGATCCTTCGAGATTCCTCGGGCAACAGCGCGACCGGATCGACCGTTTCGCCTACATCCCGTTCGGCGCGGGCCCGCGCGTGTGCATCGGCATGGCCTTCGCGATCCAGGAGGGGATCATTTTGCTCGCCCATCTTTTGCGCGCTTTTCGCTTCGATCTGGTCGAGGGCCATCCCGTCATGCCGCTGCAACGCGTGACCTTGCGGCCGCGGGAGGGCATGAAAATGCACGTAAAACGGCGCGACAGGCCCTAAAGTTTCCACAGCTGTAATTTTCTTTGTGAAAGTCCGTTGACAGAAAATCGCCATGGGCCTATATGCGGCTCTCCCAACGACGGGGCGCGCTTCTGAGGCCGCCAAGTCAGCGGGTTACGGGAACTTTCCGAACGCACTCCTCCCTGCTGTGAGGCGGGGCTGGGGAATTTTCGGTCGTTTCCGGCCACGCGTGAGCGTGGCGAACTGTGGAATTCGGGCTTAGGCTCAAGCTTTGGCGGCGGGTCGCCTCAGGGTTTGGTTTTGGTTCGTGGGGCTTCGGCTCCGTGCTGTTTGACAATCGCATCGGAAGAAAGAGAGACGTGGGCGGCGGGGTCCTTGCGGGGCCTTGGTTGTCGGGTCGGTTTCTAAGCGCAAGCTTGGAATTCGATCCGGGGATTGAGGCCTGAAGAGACTACTGACGGTCACGTTTCAAAAATTCATCGCGCTTCGAAGGAGCGCGCCAGACCGTCGTGAGGCGGACAGGCCGCAAGCCTCTTTTGAGGCGGATGTGTTTGGAACTCGTCAAGAATACAATGCCCTGACCTTCGGGGCGTTGAAGTGACCAGTCAGGACAAAGATCTCAATTCAACTTGAGAGTTTGATCCTGGCTCAGAACGAACGCTGGCGGCAGGCTTAACACATGCAAGTCGAACGCTCGTAGCAATACGGGAGTGGCAGACGGGTGAGTAACGCGTGGGAACATACCCTCCGGTTCGGAATAGCTCAGGGAAACTTGGATTAATACCGGATACGGCTGAGAGGCGAAAGATTTATCGCCGGAGGATTGGCCCGCGTTCGATTAGCTAGTTGGTGAGGTAACGGCTCACCAAGGCGATGATCGATAGCTGGTCTGAGAGGATGATCAGCCACATTGGGACTGAGACACGGCCCAAACTCCTACGGGAGGCAGCAGTGGGGAATATTGGACAATGGGCGCAAGCCTGATCCAGCCATGCCGCGTGAGTGATGACGGCCTTAGGGTTGTAAAGCTCTTTCGCTCGGGACGATAATGACGGTACCGAGATAAGAAGCCCCGGCTAACTTCGTGCCAGCAGCCGCGGTAATACGAAGGGGGCTAGCGTTGTTCGGAATTACTGGGCGTAAAGCGCGTGTAGGCGGGTCTTTAAGTCAGGGGTGAAATGCCAAGGCTCAACCTTGGAACTGCCTTTGATACTGGAGACCTTGAGTCCGGGAGAGGTGAGTGGAATTGCGAGTGTAGAGGTGAAATTCGTAGATATTCGCAAGAACACCAGTGGCGAAGGCGGCTCACTGGCCCGGAACTGACGCTGAGACGCGAAAGCGTGGGGAGCAAACAGGATTAGATACCCTGGTAGTCCACGCTGTAAACGATGGATGCTAGCCGTTGGGGAGCTTGCTCTTCAGTGGCGCAGCTAACGCTTTAAGCATCCCGCCTGGGGAGTACGGTCGCAAGATTAAAACTCAAAGGAATTGACGGGGGCCCGCACAAGCGGTGGAGCATGTGGTTTAATTCGAAGCAACGCGCAGAACCTTACCAGCTTTTGACATGTCCTGGACGGATTGCAGAGATGCGATCTTCCCTTCGGGGCCGGGAACACAGGTGCTGCATGGCTGTCGTCAGCTCGTGTCGTGAGATGTTGGGTTAAGTCCCGCAACGAGCGCAACCCTCGCCCTTAGTTGCCATCATTCAGTTGGGCACTCCAGGGGGACTGCCGGTGATAAGCCGGAGGAAGGTGGGGATGACGTCAAGTCCTCATGGCCCTTACAGGCTGGGCTACACACGTGCTACAATGGCGGTGACAACGGGAGGCGAAGGGGCGACCCTTAGCAAATCTCGAAAAGCCGTCTCAGTTCGGATTGCACTCTGCAACTCGAGTGCATGAAGTTGGAATCGCTAGTAATCGCGGATCAGCACGCCGCGGTGAATACGTTCCCGGGCCTTGTACACACCGCCCGTCACACCATGGGAGTTGGTTTTACCCGAAGACGGCGCGCTAACCGCAAGGAGGCAGCCGGCCACGGTAGGGTCAGCGACTGGGGTGAAGTCGTAACAAGGTAGCCGTAGGGGAACCTGCGGCTGGATCACCTCCTTTCTGGATTCGGAGACATCAACCAAAGACTTGGGTTCGCCCTCGTCGGACGGTTTGTCATCCGGCTCAGAATCAAGCGGCTGAGTCACAGCCGCATTTGCGGGATCGCGCCGCCTTCGTCTCTCTTTCTTAATCCAAGGATATGGAAGCTTGCGCCCCGCTCGGTCTTGACCGCGTGAGGCGGGCGTGGACTTCTTCTTTCGACCGGGCTTGTAGCTCAGTTGGTTAGAGCGCGCGCTTGATAAGCGTGAGGTCGGAGGTTCAAGTCCTCCCAGGCCCACCACAGCCTTTGGGCGCCGGCGGGTCTTGAAACGGGGCCATAGCTCAGTTGGGAGAGCGCGTGCTTTGCAAGCATGAGGTCGTCGGTTCGATCCCGTCTGGCTCCACCAAGGTCTGGACCTCGAGGTCTTGACGAAGTGTCGAGCAGATTGAAGCGCTCCTGTCCTTCCGATGTGATTTATCAGTTTCGTTGAGCGCGTGAGCGCTTGGCGTGACGAAGGCCGAATGGCCGGCGATCAGGATTCTCTCCTTCGCCGTTCCTTCCGGTCCTCGATCTCTGACATTGTGAAGAGGAAGCGCATTCGGTCGAAGACCGGATGGGGCGAGGCGTGAAGCCGGAAGGTCCGTGAGGACCCGAGGGCGGAAAGGCGTCGCGTCATCATCTTGTCTCTCGAGCAACCAGTCGTGGGTTTGGAGCCTGACCGCTCAGATCCCCGGATGCGTTTGAAGCAAAACTGGTCTTTTCAAGCCAGAGAGCGTGTTTCGATCGATTGCCGATCGATCGACAATACACCCGCACGCGCTTTGGCGATGAGAGCAATCAAGTGTCTTAAGGGTATCTGGTGGATGCCTTGGCGCTGAGAGGCGATGAAGGACGTGGTACGCTGCGATAAGTCATGGGGAGCCGCGAACAGGCTTTGATCCGTGAATTTCCGAATGGGGAAACCCACCTTCGATCTCTGTTGCTCCGAAGAGGCGCGTCGAAACGCGAAGCGATCCCGCACAGGGCTTAGCTTCGGGTTGAGGCGGGTCGGCTGTAAGTTTTGTCTTCGGACGGAATTGAGCGATCTTTGGACCAACAGAGATCAAAAGAAGGTACTTATTCTCTGAATTCATAGGAGAATAAGAGCGAACCCGGGGAACTGAAACATCTCAGTACCCGGAGGAAAGGACATCAACGAGACTCCGTTAGTAGTGGCGAGCGAACGCGGATGAGGCCAATGCTTCTATTTGGATCTATCAGAACCGGTTGGAAAACCGGGCCGTAGTGGGTGACAGCCCCGTATGAATAGGGTTCGAATGGGAGATTCGAGTAGGGCGGGACACGTGCAATCCTGCCTGAACACGGGGGGACCACCCTCCAAGCCTAAGTACTCCTCAGCGACCGATAGCGAACAAGTACCGTGAGGGAAAGGTGAAAAGCACCCCGACGAGGGGAGTGAAACAGTTCCTGAAACCGGATACCTACAAACAGTCGAAGCCCGCAAGGGTGACGGCGTACCTTTTGTATTATGGGTCAGCGACTTAAAGTATCGAGCAAGCTTAAGCCGATAGGCGTAGGCGCAGCGAAAGCAAGTCTGAATAGGGCGTTCAGTTCGATGCTTTAGACCCGAAACCGAGTGATCTAGTCATGAGCAGGCTGAAGGCAGGGTAACACCTGCTGGAGGGCCGAACCGGTGTCTGTTGAAAAAGACTCGGATGACTTGTGATTAGGGGTGAAAGGCCAACCAAACTCGGAAATAGCTGGTTCTCCGCGAAATATATTTAGGTATAGCCTCGAGTTGAGGCTCCAGGGGGTAGAGCACTGGATGGGCTAGGGGGGCCAAAACCCTACCAAACCTAACCAAACTCCGAATACCTGGAAGTCATACTCGGGAGCCACACGGTGGGTGCTAACGTCCATCGTGGAGAGGGAAACAACCCAGACCAACAGCTAAGGCCCCCAATTCATGGCTAAGTGGGAAAGGATGTGGAAATCCCAAAACAACCAGGAGGTTGGCTTAGAAGCAGCCATCCTTTAAAGAAAGCGTAACAGCTCACTGGTCTAAATAAGGGTTTCTGCGCCGAAGATGTAACGGGGCTCAAGCCATGAGCCGAAGCTTTGGGCGTCGCAAGACGCGGTAGCGGAGCGTTCCGTTAGCTTGTGAAGGAAGACCCGTGAGGGCTTCTGGAGGCGCCGGAAGTGCGAATGCTGACATGAGTAACGACAAACACTGTGAAAGACAGTGTCGCCGAAAGTCCAAGGGTTCCTGCGTAAAGTTAATCTCCGCAGGGTTAGCCGGTCCCTAAGGCGAGGCCGAAAGGCGTAGTCGATGGGAATCACGTTAATATTCGTGAGCCTGCAGGTGGTGACGGATCTCTTATGTCGTTCGATCTTACTGGATTGATCGGGCGTCGACGAGGTTCCAGGAAATAGCCCCTGCATAAGACCGTACCCGAAACCGACACAGGTGGACAGGTAGAGTATACCAAGGCGCTTGAGAGAATGACGTTGAAGGAACTCGGCAATTTACCTCCGTAACTTCGGAATAAGGAGGCCCTCGGTTGGCGCAAGCTGATCGGGGGGGCACAGTCCAGGGGGTGGCAACTGTTTAACAAAAACACAGGGCTCTGCGAAATCGCAAGATGACGTATAGGGTCTGACGCCTGCCCGGTGCCGGAAGGTTAAAAGGAGAGGTGCAAGCCTTGAATTGAAGCCCCGGTAAACGGCGGCCGTAACTATAACGGTCCTAAGGTAGCGAAATTCCTTGTCGGGTAAGTTCCGACCTGCACGAATGGCGTAATGACTTCCCCGCTGTCTCCAACGTCAGCTCAGTGAAATTGAAGTCCCCGTGAAGATGCGGGGTTCCTGCGGTCAGACGGAAAGACCCCGTGCACCTTTACTATAACTTTGCGTTGGCATTCGTGTAGTCATGTGTAGGATAGGTGGTAGGCTTAGAAGCTTGGGCGCCAGCTCGAGTGGAGCCATCCTTGAAATACCACCCTTGAGTTCATGGATGTCTAACCGCGCTCCGTCATCCGGAGCCGGGACAACGCATGGCGGGTAGTTTGACTGGGGCGGTCGCCTCCTAAAGAGTAACGGAGGCGCGCAATGGTTGGCTCAGACCGGTCGGAAATCGGTCGTTAGAGTGCAATGGCATAAGCCAGCCTGACTGCGAGACCAACAAGTCGAGCAGAGACGAAAGTCGGTCATAGTGATCCGGTGGTCCCGCGTGGGTGGGCCATCGCTCAACGGATAAAAGGTACGCCGGGGATAACAGGCTGATACTCCCCAAGAGTCCATATCGACGGGAGTGTTTGGCACCTCGATGTCGGCTCATCACATCCTGGGGCTGGAGAAGGTCCCAAGGGTTCGGCTGTTCGCCGATTAAAGTGGTACGTGAGCTGGGTTCAAAACGTCGTGAGACAGTTTGGTCCCTATCTGCCGTGGGTGTTGGAGAATTGAGAGGATTTGCCCCTAGTACGAGAGGACCGGGGTGAACGTATCTCTGGTGGACCTGTTGTGGCGCCAGCCGCAGTGCAGGGTAGCTATATACGGAATGGATAACCGCTGAAGGCATCTAAGCGGGAAACCAGCCTCAAAACAAGTTCTCCCTGAAGAGCCGTGGAAGACGACCACGTTGATAGGCCGGATGTAGAAGCGCGGCAACGCGTGAAGCTTACCGGTACTAATCGCTCGTTCGGCTTGATTGCTCTCGTCGCCAAGGCGCGAGACTCATTGCTTCAAAGCGCAGGCGCGCTCTGAAGCAATACCCGAAAATCCAGTTTTGCTTCTTCCGTTCTTCGCCGGCCTGGTGGCTTTTGCAAGGTGATAAGACCCGATCCCATCCCGAACTCGGCCGTCAAACGCCTTAGCGCCGATGGTACTCTGTCTCAAGACATGGGAGAGTAGGTCGTCGCCAGGCCTGCCAAGAACGGAAATTCCTCTTCTCAAGCTCCATCATCGGCCGTCGGCCTTGTGCGAGCGCCGGCAGCCAAAGCTTTTGACGCGGGGTGGAGCAGCCCGGTAGCTCGTCAGGCTCATAACCTGAAGGCCGCAGGTTCAAATCCTGCCCCCGCAACCAAATTTAAGCCCGTTATCTCAAAGAGATAGCGGGCTTTTTGATTCCGGAATGGGCCAACTCGAGTCTAGAGCGGGCTGCTTTTGGCTAGAGCAGGATGACTTTGGGCAGAATCGGTTTGGATTCCCAAATCGGGCGTATTCTGATTCACCGTGCTGACTGGGCAGGAGGCCAGCATGGATGGGCAAGCCTTATTCGATGGATCTTCGCGAGCGCGCGGTGGGGGCGGTTTTGCGAGAGGGGCTGTCGCGGCATGAGTCGGCGGCGCGCTTTGGGGTCGCGCCGAGCACGGTGATCAATTGGGTGCGGCGGTTTCGGGAGACGGGGAGCGTCGCGCCTGGCCAGATGGGCGGGCATAAGCCCAAGGCGATTGCTGGCGAGCATGCTACGTTTCTGTCGCGGCGGGTCCGGGGCGGGGCCTTCACCTTGCGTGGGCTGGTGGCCGAACTGGCTGAGCGCGGGCTCAAAGTCGATTATCGGTCGGTGTGGAATTTCGTTCACGCCGAGAAGCTCAGCTTCAAAAAAAACCGTGGTCGCCAGCGAGCGCGATCGGCCTGACGTGGCGCGGCGGCGGGCGCAATGGACGAAGCGCCAGAGCGGTATCGACCCCAAGCGCCTGGTGTTCATCGACGAGACATGGACGAAGACCAACATGGAGCCGCTGCGCGGCTGGGCGCCGAAAGGCGAAAGGCTGGTCGCCAAGGTTCCTCACGGCCATTGGCAAACCATGACCTTCGTCGCCTCCCTCCGTCACGACCGCATCGAGGCGCCGTGGTTGATCGACGGTCCGATCGACGGCGAAAGCTTTCGAACCTATGTCGAGAAAGCGCTGGCCCCGACGCTCAAGCCGGGCGATGTGGTGATCATGGACAACCTCGGCAGCCACAAGGGCGAGGCGGTTCGCCAAGCCATCCGCTCAGCCGGGGCGAAGCTGTTCTTCCTCCCCAAATACTCGCCCGATCTCAACCCGATCGAGCAAGTCTTCGCCAAGTTCAAGCATCTCTTGCGCAAAGCGGCGGCGCGAACCCTCGAGACAGTCGTCACCGCCATCGGCGAACTGCTCGACGCCTACTCCGCCAAAGAGTGCGCCAACTACTTCACAAACGCCGGCTACGGACAAACCTGAAAACATCCCGCTCTAGAGTTCGAGGTTGGGATTCCCAAATCAGCGAGATTTTGATTCAACCTGTTGGCTGGGCGGAGGCCAGCAGGGAATGCCGAAGCCTTATTCGCAAGACTTGCGTGATCGCGTGATTGACGCGGTGGAGAGGGGCGGAATGAGCCGGCGCGCGGCGGCGCGGCGCTACGAGATCAGCGAATCCGTGGCGATCAAATGGCTTGAACGCCTTGAACGGGATGGCTCGCGAGCGCCTGTCGGGCAAGGCGGCCATCGGGCGTCCAAGCTGATGCCGCACCGTGATTTTCTGCAGGCTGCGCGGACCGAGAAGACGGACATCACGCTTTCCGCGCTGTGCGATCGCCTTTTGTGCGAGCGCGGCGTCAAATCCGACACCTCGACGATGAGCCGCTTCTTTCGCCGTCTGGGCGTTACGTTTAAAAAAAGACGCTTGTCGCGCGCGAGCAGGACCGCCCGGACATAAGCCGCCATCGCGCGCGCTGGCGAGCCTATCAGGGCCGCATCGATCCCAGGCGATTGGTGTTCATCGACGAGACCTGGACGAAAACCAACATGACCCGGCTGCGCGGCTGGGCGCCGAAGGGACAGCGCCTCGTCGACAAGGTTCCGCATGGCCGCTGGAAGACCGCGACGTTTCTTGCCGCCTTGCGCAATGACCGCATCGACGCGCCCTGCCTGTTCGACGGCCCCATCAACGGCGAACGCTTCCGCGCCTATGTCGAACAGTTTCTCACGCCCACCCTCAAGCCGGGCGACGTCGTCATCCTCGACAATCTCGGCTCCCACAAGGGAAAGGCGGTGCGACAGGCCATCCGAGCCGTCGGGGCGCGCCTCGTGTTCCTGCCCAAATACTCGCCCGACCTCAACCCGATCGAGCAGGTCTTCGCCAAGTTCAAGACTTTGCTGCGAAAGGCCGAAGCCCGAACATACGACGCTGTCGCCAACGCAAGCGCTGCCATTCTCGCTCAATACCCGCCCGAAGAATGCGCCGCCTATGTGAGAAACGCAGGATACGCGTAAACCCAAATGCAGAGCGCTCTAGGCCAAGAGTTTCTGGACTCGGCACGTCGGATCATCGAAGAAACCGAAGCGTTGGCTGGCCGTCTCAGAGTACGTTCGAGAGGCGGCAGAGGTCGTTTGGCCGTTGGCGTTCACGCTTCTCTCACGGCCGGAAACCTTCGCGCGACACTTATTGAGCACCGCCGCGTTCCGGACGTCGAGACTCAGATGGTTGACGGATCGAGCGACCGTCTGATGGCTGACCGCTTCGCCGGCACCGCGGCATCGTAAGCAATGTCCGGCGGGATGAAATTGCTCGCGCACCCGCTGAGCATGGCTGCTGAGACCAGCACGGCCGCCAATCCGCCTTTACGGAGAGCCGTAGCGCCGTTTTTGCAGCTCTCTGGATTTGGGGATGCGCGTGGAGCCGGACCGGAGGCGCCTGAGGAAATCGGCGGCGTCATTGTGAGAGCTCCTTCGACCAGTTGATGCCGTTGACGTAGACGCCAAGCGGGTTCTTGCGCAGGCGATCGGCGTCAGGAGGAGGCTCGATCGCGATGGTGAGGATGGCCGTCCAGCGCGTGGTGTCGGCGAGGGCGCCGTCCTGGTAACGGTGCTCGACCCAGGCGACACGGAAGCTCGTGGGCGAAGCGCGGATGACGCTGGAGACGTCGACGGCGATCTGCTGTTTGCCGAGCTTGGCGAAGGGATCGTTGGCGCGCGCGTATTCGTTCAGAGCGACCGCGCCCGCCGTGGTGGTGAAATCGTATGCCTGAAGCCAGTTTTGCCGCACGATGATCGGGTCGGCGGCAATCGAGCGCACCATCTCGATGAAGTGCGCGAGATACCAGGCGATCTCGGGATCGGTAGGCCTGTAGTCGGCCGTGGCGGGCGCGAGCGCCTGGGCTTGTCCGAGCTTATCGACCTGCACCACCCAGGGGACGACTGTCCCATGGGTGGATTGCCATAGGAGGCCGCCGGCGAGGCCCATAGAGAGCGCGAGTGAGCCGAAGGCCATCAACCGCCAGTTCTTGGCCTGGACGCGAGCGGAGCCGATCCGCTCATCCCAGGCCTGGGCGGCCCGCTGATAGGGCGTCTCAGGTTCCGGGGTGCGGCCATAGCGGACCGACGATCGGCGGAAGACCGACATCGTTCATTCTCCGTCCGAGAGATCGACGGAATGTCCGCCGCCATGGCTGTCGCTGGATTTGAGAACATCAGCCGCGGTACGAGCCCCGCGAACGATCGTTTGGCTGCGCTTTATCCGTTGGGCCCAAGCGGGAGGACCAGACCAGGCAGAACTCGCCGACGCCTGAGAGAGGCCGGCGTAAATCGGCGGCGGAGTCGCCCCCGACCGTTCCCATGGTCGAGGAGCCGCCGGTGTTGAAGAAGCTGGAGCGGGCGGGCCGCGAAGCTCTCCGCCATCGAAGCCACCGCTCGGGAGAAAGCGCGGCACGCGGGAGCGATCGCGGAAGCGGCGGCAGCCTGTCCGACCCCACCAAGACCTGACGCCACGCCGCCTGGCCCTGGCTCAGCTCCCGAAGCAAGGCTATAGGCGGCAGCGGCTCCGCCGGCGATGGCAGCGCTGCGACGCGCAGCTGCAGCCGCGCCTGATGCCGCTGTCATCGTTCCCCTTCCGGCCAGGCCGAGCGCCGTGCCGCTGGCCATCGCCGCGCCGGCGACGGCGAGACCCGTCCCAACGGCTGCGCCCGCGCCGAGCTGCGGCGCGCCGGAGACGAGACCGGTGGCGATGCCAGGGCCGAAGATGCCGAGGCCCAGCATGGCGAGCGCGGCGAGCACCAATGAGAGCGCCTGTTCGATCGTCGGCGCTCCGCCGGCGTAGCCGGCGGTGAACTGAGAGAAGAGCCCCGTGCCGATCCCGACGATGACCGCGAGCGCCATCACCTTGACGCCGGAGGCGACGACGTTGCCAAGAACCTTCTCAGCCAGAAACGCGGTCTTGTTGAAGAGCGCGAAGGGAATGAGGACGAACCCGGCGAGCGTCGTCAGCTTGAACTCGATCAGGGTGACGAAGAGCTGGACCGCGAGAATGAAGAAGGTGATCAGCACCAGGAGCCACGACAGCATCAGCACGGCGATCTGGACGAAATTGGCGAAGAAGCTGGTGAAGCCCATCATCGTGCTCGCCGCGTCGAGCAGCGGCTGACCGGCGTCGAGCCCAACCTGGGCGAGATGGCCAGGTTGCAGGAAGGTGGCGGTCGAGATGGTGGAACCGCCCGCCTTCAGGCCGAGGCCTGCGAAGCTGTTGAAGACGATCGCGGAGAGATTGTTGAAGTTGCTGATGATGAAAGCGAAGAAGCCGATGTAGAGGGTCTTCTTCACCAGGCGCTGCAGGATGTCCTCGTCGGCGCCCCAGGCCCAGAATACGCCCGCCAGCGTGATGTCGATGACGATCAGGGTGGACGACAGATAGGCGACGTCACCTTTGATAAGACCGAAGCCGGAATCGATATAAGTCGTGAAGGTGTTGAGGAAAGTATCGATGACGCCGACGTTGGTCATCGCGCCTCTCCCAGTCCTGGCCTCGAACTTGTGGTCGAAACGTTGGCCGGCGCAGCCGCGGGGGTTAACGGCCGCGCCGGCCCGCCGAAGAAGCGGCGGCGATTCTCCTCCCAGACCGCCACGCAGCGCGGGTCTTCGGCATCCTGTGGCCCAAGCGCGCTGCAACGGCGCAACTCGGCCGAAAGATCATCAGCGGCGGATGGGGTCGGGAGGTTCACCGCAGGTGACGCGGCGGCGCGCTGGTTCCTCATGTGAAACGCTGCGATGATCGCGACGATCGCCACGTTGACCGCGGCTGCGCGGAGGATGTCCGACCGCCCCATCATCCGGGCCTCAGTTCCCGGAGAACATGGTGACATTGCCGGGCTGGTAGCCGCTGCGCGTCGAGAAGATCTTGCATTGCTGGGCTCCTTGCGATTCCGTGCTCGCCACGCGCGCTTGCTCCAGCGCGTCCGCGCGACCCTTCGCAGCGAGGACCGCGACAAGATCGGAGAGCTGCTGGGATTGCAGCGCCAGGAGCTGATTGCCGGCCTGCGCAGCCTGAAGCGCGCCGCTCGCACTTTGGCTGGCCGACACCAGCGAGGTCATCGCGGTGGAGTTGGTCGAGATATTGCCGACGACGCCTGCCTGCATCTTGAGGCTGTCTTCGAAAGCGGCGACGGAGTTCTGCCACCGTTGCTGCGCGGTCGCGACCAGCGTGCTCATCGAGGCGGACGTTGGGGCCGCTCCATATGTCGATGAGTATGCGGTTTGAACCTGCTGGACGTTGAACGAGATGTTCTGCGCCTGGGAGAGCAGAGATTGAGTTCGCGCGATCGTCGATTGAAGCTGGGTCAGCGTCGACATGGGTAGGTTGGCGAGGTTCTTCGCCTGGTTAACCAAGCTCTGGGCCTGGTTGGTCAAGCTTTGAATCTGGTTGTTGATCTGTTGGAGCTCACGGGCCGCCGTGAGCACGCTCTGCGAGAAGTTGTTGGGGTCGAAAACGATCCATTGCGCGGAGATGGGCGTCCATGCCAACGGAGACATCGATAACGCGACCGCGACCGCTGTGGCAGCTGCGAGGCGCACGCCGCGCGCCTTGTGGGCGATCATGACTGCATCTCCAGGTTCGGCAGGTTGGGGATGAGATCGGCGGCCCAAGCCAGGCTACGATTGGCAAGCCAGGCAGCCGTGAAGGCGTCGCGGCCATGCTCCGCGAGCACGCGCTCGATCGCGGCATGATCCGCCTTGGACGAAGCCGCGCAGAAGGCGAGCGCGATCGGCCCGAGCCCCAGCTCGAACAGGCGATTGCCGCGGCGCGATTGGCAGTAATAGTCGCGCTTGGGCGTTGCCCGCGCGATGATCTCGATCTGCCGATCGTTCAGACCGAAGCGGCGATAGATCGCGGTGATCTGCGGCTCGATCGATCTCTCGTTGGGAAGGAAGATGCGCGTCGGGCAGCTCTCGACGATCGCCGGCGCGATCGCGCTGCCGTCGATATCGGAGAGCGATTGGGTGGCGAAGACAACGGACGCGTTCTTCTTCCGCAGCGTCTTCAGCCACTCGCGCAGCTGCTGCGCGAAGGCGGGGTCGTCGAGAACGAGCCAGCCCTCGTCAATGATGAGGAGCGTCGGCCGTCCGTCTAGACGCCCTTCGATGCGGTGGAAGAGGTAGGTCAGCACGGCGGGCGCGGCGCCGGCGCCGATCAGGCCCTCGGTCTCGAAGGTTTGCACCGAGGCCGCCCCAAATGTTCCGCCTCGGCGTCAAGCAGCCGCCCGGAGGGGCCGCCTACACAATAGGGTTGCAGCGCCTGCTTGAGCGCGGTCGATTGCAGGAGAACCGCGAGCCCAGTGATCGTCCGTTCCTGGACGGGCGACGACGCGAGCGAGGTCAGCGCCGACCAGACATGCTCCTTTGCGGTTGGATCGATCGTGACGCCTTTCTTGGCGAGAATCGCCGTCACCCATTCGGCGGCCCAGGCGCGCTCAGCGGGATCGTCGATGCTCGCCAGCGGCTGGAGCGAAACGGAGTCCTCAGCGCTGTTCGAGAGGTTCCCGCCGAGATCGTGCCAGTCGCCCCCGCAAGCGAGCGCCGCCGTACGGATCGAGCCACCGAAATCGAAGGCGAAGATCTGGCTATTGCGATAGCGCCGAAACTGCATCGCCATCAGCGCCAGCAGCACCGACTTGCCGGCGCCGGTCGGGCCGACGATCAGAGTGTGGCCGACATCGCCGACATGGAGCGAGAAGCGGAAGGGCGTCGACCCTTCGGTCTTGCCGAAGAAGAGTGGCGGCTCCCGGAAATGCTCGTCGCTTGCCGGCCCGGCCCAGACCGCCGAAACCGGAATCATATGCGCCAGGTTCAGCGTCGAGAGCGGCGGCTGACGGACATTCGCGTAAGAATGTCCTGGGATGGAGCTGAGCCAAGCCTCGAGCGCATTCACCCCTTCCGGCATGCAGGTGAAGTCGCGGCCCTGGATGACCTTTTCGACGAGACGCAGCTTCTCGGCGGCGAGACCGGGATCATCATCCCAGACAGTGACAGTCGCGCTGACATAGGCCTGGCCGACGTCATCGGAGCCCAGCTCCTGCAGGGCGAGATCGGCGTCGGCAGCCTTATTGGCGGCGTCGAAGTCAACGAGGGTCGAAGCCTCGTTGGTCATCACCTCCTTGACGATGGCCGCGATGCTCTTCCGCTTGGCGAACCATTGCCGGCGGATCTTGGTCAGCAGTTTCACCGCCGCGGTCTTGTCGAGCAGGATCGCGCGGGTCGACCAGCGGTAGGGGAAGGCTAGCCTGTTGAGTTCGTCGAGAATGCCGGGGTGGGTCGCGGTCGGAAAACCGACCACGGTGAGGATGCGGAGATGATGAGAGCCAAGCCGCGGCTCCAGACCGCCGGCGAGCGGCTCGTCGGCGAGCAGCGCGTCGAGATGCATCGGCGTCTCGGGGACGCGCACCCGCTGCTGCCGTGTCGAGATGGTCGAGTGGAGGTAGGTCAGCGTCTCGCTATCGTCGAGCCACGCGACCTCGGGCATGAAGCCCTCGACCAGTTGCAGCACGCGATTGGTGCGATCGACGAAGCCGCGCAGCAATTCCCAGGGGTCGACGCCAGTCTGCGAGCGGCCCTCGTAGAGCCAGCCTTCGATGCGTGAGGCGTCTTCAGCGGGCGGCAGCCAGACGAAGGTCAGGAAATAGCGGCTCTCGAAATGCGCGCCCACCTCTTCGAAGGCGTCCTGGCGCTCGAGATCGACCAGCGCCGAGGCCGGCATCGGGGAAGCGGCTGTGCGGATAGGTATGGGCGGCGACCCGCTGCGCCTCGACGAAGATCGCCCAGCCGGAGCCGAGACGTCGCAGGGCATTGTTGAGGCGGGCCGTCACGCCGACCAGTTCGGCCGGCGTCGCGCTATCGAGGTCCGGACCACGAAAGCGGGCGGCGCTTGGAACGAACCGTCCTTGTTGAGGATGACGCCCTTCTCGACCAGCGCGGCCCAGGGCAGGAAGTCGGCAAGGCCGGCGGGCCGGTTGCGGTATTCGGCGAGGTTCAGCATGAGAGCCTCAGACGCCGAGATGAGCCGGATACCGAAGATGCCGGCGCACCACGTCGACGAACTGCGGGTCGCGCTTGGCCGCCCAGACAGCGGCGGCATGTCCCACGGCCCACATCAGCGCGCCGGGGATCCAGAGGCGAAGGCCGAGCGCGATGGCGGCAGCCAAGCGTGCCATTGGCGATCGCGACCGTTCTCGGCGCGCCGCCCATCAGGATCGGATCGGTGAGCGCCCGATGGACCGGCGCGAAGAAGCCGGGAACGTCCGGATCGACGATCGCGGCCATCAGATCAGCGCCCCGCCAGAGAAGCTGAAGAAGGACAGGAAGAAGCTCGACGCGGCGAAGGCGATCGACAGGCCGAAGACGATCTGGATCAGGCGCCGGAAGCCGCCGGTGGTGTCGCCGAAGGCGAGCGTCAGACCGGTCACGGTGATGATGATGACCGAGATGATCTTGGCGACCGGGCCCTGCACCGATTCCAGGATCTGGTTGAGCGGCGTCTCCCACGGCATGGAGGAGCCGGCCGCATAAGCCGCGGGTGCGAAGGCGATTGAGACGAAGGCGATTGCCGCGAGATCGCCAAGATAGCGGCGAGTGCGACGGAACGCGGGAGCGAACTTGATCATGACGGAGTCTCCGGGGAGCGAGGGTTCGCCGCCCACTTCGGCGCACACGACGCAATAGTCGCCGGTGGCGGGATTGAGGCCGGCGACGACAGCAAGTTCAGCGAGGCGGCGTTCGCTGCCGCGGCCACGCAGCACGGCGATGAGATCGATGGTCTCGGCGATCAGCGCCTTGGGAACGGTGATGACCGCTTCCTGGATGAGTTGCTCGAGGCGGCGCAACGCGCCGAGTGACGATGCCGGCGTGGATGGTGCCGATCCCGCCAGGATGGCCGGTGCCCCAGGCTTTCAGGAGATCGAGCGCCTCAGCGCCGCGCACTTCACCGATCGGGATGCGGTCAGGCCGCAGGCGCAGTGAAGAGCGGACCAAGTCGGAGAGCGAAGCGACGCCGTCCTTGGTGCGCAGCGCCACAAGGTTCGGCGCTCGGCATTGCAGCTCGCGCGTATCCTCGATCAGAACCACACGATCGGTCGTGCCGGCGATTTCGGCGAGCAGGGCGTTGGTGAGTGTGGTCTTACCGGTCGACGTGCCGCCGGCGACCAGAATGTTCTTGCGCGAGGCGACCGCCCGGCGCAGGACATCCGCCTGGCCGACCGTCATGATGCCAGCGGCGACATAGTCGTCGAGTGTGAACACCGCGACCGTGGGCTTGCGGATCGCGAAAGCCGGCGCGGCGACGACGGGTGGGAGAAGTCCCTCGAACCGTTCTCCCGTCTCGGGCAGCTCCGCCGAGACGCGCGGCGATCCCGGATGCACCTCGGCACCGACATGGTGCGCGACCAAGCGCACGATCCGCTCGCCGTCGGCGGGGGACACCACCCGGCCGCTATCCTCCAATCCTCCGGACAATCTGTCGATCCAGAGCCGGCCGTCCGGGTTGAGCATCACCTCGACGATCGAGGGGTCATCGAGAAAGCTGGCGATGGCGGGCCCAAGTGCGGTGCGCAGCATGCGCGCGCCTCGGGAAAAAGCCTCCGAATGAAGTGGAGTAACCGCCACGATCGTCCCCGTCGAAGGCCAATCGCTGAATGCGATTGGCGACGGGGATGATTAGAAAAGGCAAGAAATGGGGGCAGTTCAACAAGTATTCAGTCGGCGTAGTGGGGCGGCAAAGAGCGGAGAAAAAATACTTGCTAGGTGCGAAGTAGCTGGAGCATCGCGGCCGCCTGATTCTCGTGCACGCTCGTCCTCCAGGGGGTTGAACCCGGATCCAAGTCGTAAACGACGACCTCAAAACCCGCCCGTGCGAAAACAAGCGACCACGATGCGCCGACTACGCTAGCTCCGACCAGAGCGACGCGTGTCACGAGAAGGGATCCGGAAGAGTGAAATTCCGCTTACGGCGCCTGGGCGCCCTGTGTATTCACGTGAATGCCGTAGAGCGACGTATGCCCGCAGATGTATAGGCGGTCGCGCGCCCGGCCGCCGAAGCAGACGTTGGCGACCTTTTCTGGAACGGAGATCTTGCCGATGAGATCGCCACCCGGCGTGATACAGTGGACCCCGTCGCCTGCGCTTGTCCAGATGTTGCCGTCAACGTCGACACGGAAGCCGTCCGGAATTCCAGGCGACACGTCGGCGACCACGCGGCTGTTGCGCAGCTTGCCGTCTGCGACCTCGAAGGCGCGGATGTGGTGCGGCCAATCGGGGTTCGGCCAGAAACCGGAATCCGCGATGTAGAGCAGTGTCTCGTCGGGCGAAAAGGCGAGGCCGTTCGGACGCCGGAAGTCGTCCGCGACGATGCGCAACGAGCCGTCGCGCGGGTCGAAACAATAGACGTTGCAGCTTCCGATCTCGCTCTCCGCCTTGCCACCCTCATAAGCCGCGCTGATGCCGTAGCTCGGATCGGTGAACCACACCGTACCATCCGATTTCACCACGACGTCATTCGGCGAGTTGAGGCGCTTACCCTCATAGCTATCGGCGAGGATGGTGATGGTTCCGTCGTATTCGGTTCGAGTCACACGACGCGTGCGATGCTCGCAGGTGACGAGTCGGCCTTGCCGGTCCCGCGTGTTGCCGTTCGAAAAATTCGAGTCGGCGCGAAAGACTGTCACCTGCATCGACTGCTCGTCGAAACGCAAGATCCGATTGTTGGGCACATCGCTGAACAAGAGACAGTGTTGGTCAGCGAAATAGACAGGACCTTCGGCCCAGCGCAGGCCTGTATACAGTTTCTCCATAAGGACGATTGGGATCGCATATGGAGCAAAGCGTTTGTCCAGTATCTCGAACAACTCCATGTTGCTAATTCCTCCGAGTTTTCGCGCCTGGGCAGCGAGTCGGCCCCGACGTAATCGACGGATCGATTGGCACAATCAGGACGCTAAATGAGCATTGATCGGAAAAAGGCCACGCGGAGTCTCGACGGCTGTCCAGAACATTGTGGCAGTAAACTGTTTCCGATTGGGCCAGCTCAAGACGATGACGCCACACCGAAATCGTGACGGGTCTGCGCTTCCACGATTAGCAAGGCGTAGGCGGGAGCGAGCGCGACCGGACGATGTCTGACCCCGGCTGGGATAAGATAGCATTCACCGGGGGCAATAGGTACTTCGTCACCGCCCTCGATCTCGAGCGTAAAATTTCCGCCGCAGCCCACGAACAGCTCATCTTCGTGGTGCTGGTGCCAGTTGAAGCGTCCATCGAGCCGGACCAGCCTGACCATCGAGTTGTTGACCTTCACAAGATCCATCGGCTTCCAGGGCTGCGTCATTTCAGCGACGAGGTTGTTGATTGAGATCGGCTGTTTTTGGCTCATGAAGGTCTCCTGCTTCGGCTTGTCCGGAGGCAAAATTCGAATCGAGTTTATATCAAGGGCTGCACAAACTCCATATAAAGGTTCACCGGTCAACCATTTTTTCGTCAATAAGCCCTCGCGGCGTCTGATGCGAAGTCCCCAGTCAGGTTTTCGCAGCGAAACGACCCATTCGTCGACGAATTCCAGCTTGGTGTGATCGCCAAATAAATTAGCCGGCGAAGCCGGTCGTAAACTGGGACCGGTGGCGAAACAGGGCCGGCCCTATAGTGACCTCTCGGCCCCGACCGCGTACCATGTCTCTTGGCGTGGACCTTTCCAGTCGCGGTCGGCGGTCGGATAGCGGCGGAGTTCGACGCTAACGGGCCTGCGGGCTGAACTAGTGGAGTTTCTGAGCGCCGTGCCTTTAGACGCGAGCAATCCTTTGGCCCTGGCCCCCGCTCCCACCGCTGTCAAACCCCGCGATTCGCCAAGCGTCGAGGTTACCCGGCATCTCCTCGAATATCTTTTGTCCGGTCACTTTGCTCCCGGCGACCGCATTCCGTCCGAGCGGCAGTTGGCGCAAGCGCTCCAGGTCGGCCGGGCCGGCGTTCGCGAAGCAATCAAATCACTAAATGTGCTTGGCCTCATCACGGTGCGCCAGGGCGATGGAACTTATCTCGCCCGTTCTGCGTCAAGCCTTCTGCCGGAAGTGATCGAATGGGGGCTGTTGCTCGGAGAGCGCCGGGTCGAGGACCTGATCGAAGCGCGGACGAACCTGGAAGCTTTCAACGCGGCGCTCGCCGCTCGGCGCAGAACGACCGAGGATGTGGATGAACTCTGGAAACGGTTGGAAGCGATGCGCAAGGCGGGGCCGGATCTCGCCGCTCTTCGTCCAGGCAGACATTGATTTTCACCTGCACGTCGCGAAGATGAGCGGCAACGAGATTCTAGCCAATTTGGCCCGAAGCTTCCAGTCCATGTTGAGGGTGTGGGCGACCAAAATCATCGAAGCCGAGCGCGACACGCTGTCGATTTCCAACGAGCACGAACCGATCGTGGCCGCAATCGCGGCGGGTGACACAGAGGCGGCTCGATACTGAAATGGAAAGGCACATGCGCGAGGCGGCCTCCCGGTTGCGCCGAGTTCTGGCCTCGCGAACGCCAGCCGGGGGCGACCCGACCGTCCTCTGAAACAAGGCCCTTTGGCCGGGCTTTTCTGGATCGAGATTCCTTTTCGGAAGATACGTCCCGCGGGGCGCGCGATCCGATGATCATTCGTGTTCGATTGTTGGGTTGACCGGTCGACCACTTGGGTCTATCGTTTCTTGTCTCACGGTCCAACGATTGAAATGGAGAGGAACGACCCATGTACTATGCGCTCAACATGTGGAATCACAGCGACGCCGATCCAGAACGGTATCGAGAATATCTGCGGGTCGCAGAGCCCTGCCTGAAAGACGTCGGCGGCAAACTGCTTTGCCTCGGCCGCATCGAACCGGTCCCGCAACAGTTCCCCGGCGCGACGATCGGCGGCGGGCAGCGATGGATGAACATCACGACCTACGAGACTTTCGACGGACCGAAGCGTCTCTACGAGCATCCGGTCTATCAAAAAGTGGCTCATCTTCGGGGTGAAGGGACCACCAACTACGTTTGGGCTTACTACAAGTCCGCAAACATCATGACGGAATTCTAGCGGACCGCCGGACAGGTCAGATCAGATTCGGCGCTCGACGCGAACGGAACCGGACAGAGTTCGTTTCCCGCCACCGGTCAGACCGATCGACCGACCGTTCGGGTCTGAGCAATCGCGGCCCGGAACGTCTCGCGAGCTCGTGTCAGAGCTCGCCACGGGGAAAACCCTTCGCTAGTTCGCTCTTAACGATGCTTTCACAAAGGACTACCCAAATGTCAGAGGCACCGCACACTCATCACACAGCCAGCGTCAACGACATAACGATCCATTATCTGACTGCCGGCAACCGCTCGAACCCCGCGGTCGTGTTGCTGCACGGGTTCACGCAAACCTCGCACATGTGGACCAAGGACGTAATCCCCGCACTGGCGAAGCGATACTTTGTCATCGCGCCGGACCTGCGCGGGTCGGGCGATTCGGCGCAAGCCTTCCGAGGGTTACGACAAA
Organism: uncultured Alphaproteobacteria bacterium; assembly: GCA_963725195.1. Taxonomy (GTDB): domain Bacteria; phylum Pseudomonadota; class Alphaproteobacteria; order Rhizobiales; family Beijerinckiaceae; genus Roseiarcus. The sequence goes on from CAVRXX010000012.1 coordinate 137,885, forward strand.
CGTACCCTCGCGTCGGACGTCTATCAGGTGGTCAAGGGGCTAGGGATCACCAAAATTCTGCTCGTTGGCCACGATTTCGGTGCTGCCGTCGCCTACGCCTATGCGGCGGAGCACCGCTCCGATGTGGTCAAACTCGTGATCTACGAAATGTTGATGCCCGGATTTGGCTACGAAGATGCGCTGGGCTCCCATCCGTTCGCCAAGGACGGACAAGGCCGGCAGATCTGGCATCTCGCCTTCCACGACGCTCCGCATGGCGTGCAGGAGTTCTTGCTACGCGGGCGAGAGCGCAAAGTACCTCGACTTCTATTGGGACACCTTCGCTTACAACCCGCGGGCGGTCAGCGAGTCCGAGCGTCGCGAATATGCGCGCGGCTATGAGGGTCCGGGCGGACTGAACGCCCTCAAGTACTATCAGACCCACTGGACTGACGCCGAGCACAATCGCGAATACGCAAAAGAGCCGCTGAAGATGCCGGTGCTCGCCTTCGGGGGCGCGGCGTTCTCCAGCAGCATGGTGCAGACAGGAATGGAGGCGTTGGCGAGCAACGTGACAGGTGGCGTGATTCCCGAGTGCGGCCACTGGCTGACGGCCGAGAAGCCGGATTTCATCGTCAAACAGCTGCTCGATTTCTTCGAGGAATCAGAGGCCCCGACTACCGCGCGCAAAGCCGCAAGCAAAGTCTCGGCCTGACCGGGCCGACTGGCCCAGTTCGGCAGCCGTGCGCGACGCGCTCGGCTGCGGCAGCGCCACCCCCTTCCCTTTCAAGGATCGCTCCCGTGAACGTAACAGTCGATTTTCGCAACAACGCATTCGTCGACGGCAAGTGGGAACGCGCCAGCGGCGAGGCGATCGACGTGATCAATCCGGCGACGGAAGAGGCGATCGCGTCCCTGCCCTCGGCTAGCGAGGCCGACGTCGATCACGTGCTGACGGCCGCTCAGCGGGCGCAGCGCGACTGGGGTCGCCAGCCCGGTGGGGTGCGCGGGGAATACGTGCGCGGGATCGCAAGGGTTATCCGGGCGAACGCCGACACTCTTGCTGAGTTGATCACCCGCGAGGTCGGCAAGCCCGCTTAAAGCCGCCCATGGCGAGCTCGCCTTCGCGGCCAACTATGCCGACTACATGGCCGGTTGGGATCGCCGCATCGACGGGGAGATCATCCAGTCCGACAACTCCGACGAGACGATTCACCTCTTGAGGGTCCCCATCGGCGTTGTCGCCGCCATTACCGCCTGGAACTTCCCCATTGCGCTCTTTGTGCGCAAGGTGGCCCCCGCCCTCGTCGCCGGCAACGCGGTGGTGGTCAAGCCGACCGAAATTGCGCCGCTCAGCACGTTGCTCCTGATGCGGCTACTCGACCAGGAGTTGGGTCTGCCACCGGGGGTTCTCAACGTCATTACCGGCGCGGGCCAGACCGGCCAAGCGCTGACTCGTAATGCTCGAACAAACATGGTGACTTTCACCGGACATCGCGACACTGGCAAACGTGTCATGGCCGACGCCTCGGCCAATCTCACTCGCGTGGCGCTTGAGCTCGGCGGCAAGGCGCCGGCCATCGTCTGGCGCGACGCCGACATCCCTCTGGCGGTAGAGGCCCTAGCGGCGGCGAGATTCGGCAACAGCGGCCAGATCTGCACTTGCGCCGAACGCACGCTGGTTCATGAGTTCGTGTTCGACGAGTTCGTGACCCGCTATTCGGCCGCGGCGTCGGCGTTGCGCATGGGCGACCCCATGACAGACGTTGATCTTGGGCCGCTGGCGAGCCGGGGACAGTATGACAAGTCCATGGCTGCGGTTGAGCGGGCAAAAGCGCAGGGGGCAAGCGTGACCGTCGGCGGCGGCCGGCCGGGCGGCGCCGAATTCTCGCGCGGATACTGGGTGCAGCCAACCGTCATCACGGATGTTAAGCCGGCCATGGATATTATGCGCGAAGAAGTGTTCGGCCCGGTCATGCCGATCGCCTCGATTTCGTCGTACGACGAGGCCTTCAGCATCGGCCAACGACAGCCGTTACGGCCTGTCGGCCTATGTCTTCACCTCTGACTACAAGACGGCAATGCGGGCCGCGCAAGACCTCGAGTTCGGCGAGCTGTACATCAACCGTGCGAACGGCGAGCAGGTGCAGGCGCATCACTCCGGCCACAAGGAATCCGGCCTCGGCGGTGAGGACGGCAAGCATGGTGTGCTGCGCTACACCCAGATTCGCAGCGTCTATCACAATTACGCATGACCAAGCCTCTCGACAATAGTTCCCGGCTCCGCCTGGGCAAAGGCCCGCTGGGGCTTATTCACACCGTCGGCAATTTGCGCGGCGTCTTCGGCCCGTCTAGCCGAGGAGCTGCTGCCGAATGTCGAGGTGAAGCATGTCGTTGACGAGTCTCTGCTCAAGGACGCGATCGCCGAAGGCGGAGTCACATCCGAGATCGAGGCGCGGCTTGCGGCCCACGTCGCGGCGCTTTCGCAATCTGGCGTCGACACGATCATGGTCACCTGTTCGTCGATGGGCCAGGCGGTCGACCGCATCGCGGCCAAGACTGACTTCCCGGTGCTGAGGGTCGACGCCGCTATGGTCGATGAGGCCCTGCGGATCGGAAAGCGGATCGGGGTTCTGGCGACACTGCGCACGACGATGACGCCGACCGTCGAACTGGTGCGCCAGCGCTCAAATGGAGACGCCAGCGTCAAGGTCGAGGCGCATCTGTGCGAAGGCGCCTTCGAGGCGCTTAAGGCTGGCGACGTCGCACGTCACGATGAGTTGGTGCGCGACGGCCTACGGCGCATTGAGCCGCTTGTGGACGTCGTCATCCTCGCCCAGGCGTCAATGGCGCGGGTCGTCGCTGGCCCTGGGACGACGAGCCGAGTCCCTATCCTTTCGAGCCCTCGTCTCGCCGTGCAGGCGTTTGTTCAGTAGCGCGATTCATGAGTCGATAGCCCTTCCCCTACCAACACCGCGCCGAAAAGTGTCTTGCGTCGGGATGGCCGAATAAAAGTCCGTCAAACAAAGTCGTGGTCACGGTGGAAACCACACACCCTCGGAAGCGCAATTAGAGCGCTCTGCATTTGGGTTTACGCGTATCCTGCGTTTCTCACATAGGCGGCGCATTCTTCGGGCGGGTATTGAGCGAGAATGGCAGCGCTTGCGTTGGCGACAGCGTCGTATGTTCGGGCTTCGGCCTTTCGCAGCAAAGTCTTGAACTTGGCGAAGACCTGCTCGATCGGGTTGAGGTCGGGCGAGTATTTGGGCAGGAACACGAGGCGCGCCCCGACGGCTCGGATGGCCTGTCGCACCGCCTTTCCCTTGTGGGAGCCGAGATTGTCGAGGATGACGACGTCGCCCGGCTTGAGGGTGGGCGTGAGGAACTGTTCGACATAGGCGCGGAAGCGTTCGCCGTTGATGGGGCCGTCGAACAGGCAGGGCGCGTCGATGCGGTCATTGCGCAAGGCGGCAAGAAACGTCGCGGTCTTCCAGCGGCCATGCGGAACCTTGTCGACGAGGCGCTGTCCCTTCGGCGCCCAGCCGCGCAGCCGGGTCATGTTGGTTTTCGTCCAGGTCTCGTCGATGAACACCAATCGCCTGGGATCGATGCGGCCCTGATAGGCTCGCCAGCGCGCGCGATGGCGGCTTATGTCCGGGCGGTCCTGCTCGCGCGCGACAAGCGTCTTTTTTTAAACGTAACGCCCAGACGGCGAAAGAAGCGGCTCATCATCGAGGTGTCGGATTTGACGCCGCGCTCGCACAAAAGGCGATCGCACAGCGCGGAAAGCATGATGTCCGTCTTCTCGGTCCGCGCAGCCTGCAGAAAATCACGGTGCGGCATCAGCTTGGACGCCCGATGGCCGCCTTGCCCGACAGGCGCTCGCGAGCCATCCCGTTCAAGGCGTTCAAGCCATTTGATCGCCACGGATTCGCTGATCTCGTAGCGCCGCGCCGCCGCGCGCCGGCTCATTCCGCCCCTCTCCACCGCGTCAATCACGCGATCACGTAAGTCTTGCGAATAAGGCTTCGGCATTCCCTGCTGGCCTCCGCCCAGCCAACAGGTTGAATCAAAATCTCGCTGATTCGGGAATCCAACCTCGACTCTAGCCAAAAGCAGCCCGCTCTAGCAGAACGATTCCGGCGCTGACAAATGCTCAGTACCGAACCGCGCTAGCGCCTGGTCAGCGGGCGCGGCTAGAAGTGTTCCGACAACCAACCCAGGGCTATCCGGCCGCGCTGCCATTCGGTCCTTTGTTGATGACATTCTCCGCCGTCCGCTCCCCACGACGCCGAGTTCAAGGAGCTTGTCGCCGAAGCGCTAAAGCGCATCGAGCCGTTCTTCCTGGTCCGGCTGAGCAAGGAACACGCGGATGGGGGTATTGGGTCTTCGCGCCGGCTGCCCGCTTGCCACAACATCTGCTCAGCGCGCTGATGGGCGTGCGCGTCCTCGCCCGTATTCGTCCGCAGCCTTCTCTCCTCGAGGCGTGATCACCACGACGCCCTCGTCGCTGGACGGGGTCCGTGAGACAAGCATGGGATCATTGTGCCTGACGCAGCAGGCAGGGCACAGCTCGTTGCGCTTTGGCCTTGGCTGGAGCCTCGACCCCTGCCCAATCGTGTGGTGAACAATAATCGCCCGCTCATGTGCCGGGCCGAACGTGCAGGCAGGGATACCGCATGCCACTTTCTTTAGGCGACCTCCATCATGTTGGCGACCTTCTCGCCTCGGCTGCGGAGGCCGAAATCATGTCGAGGTTTCGAAACCTATCTCCGGTGAATGTGCGGGAGAAATCGTCAGCATTTGACGTCGTCACCGAGGCGGATGAGGCTGCGGAAGCTGTCCTGCCGATTCCGAGGAAGCCGCCCGTCTGTAACGGGATGATTGCGCCCAGGGATTCCTGGATGATGCCGCCCCCCTGTAACGGGATGATTCCGCCCGGGGCGCCGCTCTTGTTGGCTTAAGGAAGTTTCTTTCCCTTACGCGGTTCCGGGTCAAGCCGTTTTGGCTTGCTTGCCGCGCGCCCGGCGCAGGCTCTCGCCGGTGAGTTCGATGCGATGAGCGTTGTGAACGAGGCGATCCAGGATGGCGTCCGCGTAGGTGGGGTCCCCAACAACCTCGTGCCAGGCGGACAGCGGGAGCTGGGAGGTGACGATTGTCGATCGGCGGCCATATCGCTCCTCGAGGATTTCGAGCAGATCGTGACGGGCGCCGGCGTCGAGAGGTTCGAGGCCGAAGTCATCGAGGATGAGAAGATCGGTTCGGCCGAGCGATTTGATAGGGCGCGGATGGCGGCCGTCGCCTCGGGCAAGCGCCAGGTCCTCGCAGAGCTTCGGCCAGCGATGATAGAGGACGGAGCGGTTGTCGCGGCAGGCTTTCTGGCCGATGGCGCAGGCCAGCCAGCTCTTGCCGACGCCGGATGGGCCGACCAGGGCCAGATTGTCGTGGGCGTCGATCCATTCGCCCTCGGCGAGCTTCTGGAACAGGGCGCGGTCGAGACCCCGGGAGGCGCGATAGTCGACGTCCTCGACGCTGGCCTGCTGGCGGAGTTTGGCGGCGCGCAGGCGCGTGGTGAGGCGTTTGTCCCTCCGCCATGAGGTCTCCCGATCGAGGAGCAGTGCGAGCCAGTCAGCGTGCGGCAGGTCCTTCGCCTGATCCGCCGCATTCATGTCGGCGAAGGCCTTGGCCATTCCATGAAGGCCCAGCGCATGAAGCTGGTCGAGGGTGGGATGCTTGAGCACGTTGGCGTTCTCCTCAGTGGTAGTAGCGGGATCCGCGGATGTTGGGGTGAAGGATCGGGGCCGTTTCCGCGGGGCGCCTTGGCGCCGGCTTCCGATCGAGCTTGTTGTCGAGGATGGATTTGACGGACCCGTAGGTCTGGGCGCCGATCTCGATGGCGCGCTCGGCGGCGGCTTCGAGACGCTCGGGTCCGAAGGATCGGGCGAGGCGGACAATGCCCAGACAGGCGCGGTAGCCCTGCTCGGGATGGGGCCTGCTCTCAAGAATCTGCTCGCAGAGCGCCGCTGTTGCGGGGCCGATCTTGCAGGCGTCTTCGCGGATGCGCCCGATCGTCCAGCCGGCATAGCACCTGTGGCTGGAGGGCATGTGCTCGGAGAGGGTGGTGTGCTTCCTGTTCCCGCTAGCCCGGATATGGACGGCGATGCGCTCGCCTTTGTGGAAAATCTCGACGCCGCGGGCCGTCACCCTCGCTTCGACCTCAGCGCGGGCGAAGCGGTAAGGGACGGAATAATAGTGGGCGGCGATTTCGACGTGATAGTCGACGCCGACCCGGGGAAGGCGCCATTCGCTGTATTCGTAAGCGCCGTCGGGCAAGGGCTTGAGCGCCGGCCGGTCGACCTCTTCGAGCAACTGGCGGCGGGTGACGCCGAGCCTGCGCAGGGGCTGGCGCTCGTTGAGTTGGACCATCAGCTCGCCGAGCGCCGCGTTGACGTCGGCGAGGCTATGGAAGACCCGGCGCCGGAGCCGGCCCAGCAGCCAGCGCTCGACAATCAGCACCGCCTGTTCGACCTTGGCCTTGTCGCGCGGCTTTCTCGGCCGCGCCGGGAGAATGGCGGTTCCGTAATGAGCCGCCATCTCGGCATAGGTTCGGTTGACCTGAGGATCGTAGAAGCTGGCCTTGACGATGGCGGTCTTCGTATTGTCGGGCACGACGAGTTCGGGGACGCCGCCGATCGCCTCGAAGGCGCGGACATGGGCGTCGATCCAGTCGGGCAACGCCTGCGTCCAGGTCGCCCTGGCGAAGGTGAAGCTCGAAGCGCCGAGCACGGCCACGAAGATCTGCGCCATGCGGATTTCGCCGGTGAGGCGGTCGACCACGACCGGCACGCCGTCGCCGGCGTAGTCGACGAACAGGCGCTCGCCAGCGGCGTGCGTCTGGCGCATCGTCACCGACAGCGTCTTCTCGAAGGCCCGGTTGAGTTCGCAGAACCGCGAGTAGCTGTAGCCGCCGGGGTTTGCGGCGATATATTCGTCCCACAGGATCAGGAGCGTGACGTGCTTGCGCTTGAGTTCGCGATGCACGGCGGCCCAATCCGGCTCGGCGATCCGCCGATGGCCGTTTGCTGCGGCGGCTGGCGTAGAGCGCCGCCTCCAGCGCCTCATCGTTCATGTCCTCCGGAAGCGGCCAGGAAAGGCCGGCGCCGTCCGCCCGCCTCAATGTCTCCCGCACCGTCGAGCGCGCCAGGCCAAGCCGCCGGGCGATCTCGTGCGTCGATACCGACGAAGACTTCAGCCGAATAATCTCGCGCGCACGCGCATCCCGATCCGCTCCGCTGGCATCGATCCTCCTTTGGGGTTGCCAAAGGGGCGACCTGATCAGGCCAACGGCGGCGCCCGCCAATCCACGAAAGACCCCGGGCGGGATCATTCCGTTATGGGGGGCGCGATTATCTCGGAATCGGGGGGCGGCATCATTCCGTTACGAGGGGCGGCATCATCCCGGAATTGGGGGGCGGCTTCCTCCGGAATCAGCACTGTCCTTGCGGAGGCTTTGCGGGCGGCGTTTCCGCGAGCGATAATCATCGGCGAAGAAGGCGCCGAGCGCGATCCGGGCTTGCTGCAATCGTTGGCATCCGCCGAGTTGGTGTTCGTGGTGGACCCGATCGACGGAACTAAGAACTTCACTGCGCGTCTGCCGATGTTCGGGCTCATGGCTGCTGCGACCATTCCGGGCGAGGTGGTTGGCGGGGTGATCTACGACCCGGTGAACCGAGATTGGGCCTATGCATTGCGAGGCGAGGGAGTTTGGCTGCAGGCCGAGGACGGCACGAAGACAGACCTGCGTGTCGCCGCCCCAGTCTCTCCGGCCGAAATGCATGCCGTCGCAGGCACGAATTTCCTACCCGCGCCGTTGCGCAGCACGGTCTCGCGCAACCTACCCAAGATCGGGATGAATTTCTGGCTACGGTGCGCCGCGCACGAGTATCGCATGGCGGCGGCCGGACATTGCCACCTCCTGGTCTACAACAGGCTCATGCCATGGGACCACGCGGCGGGCTGGCTGCTGCATCGGGAGGCTGGCGGTTATAGCGCCCATTTCGACGGGACGCCTATCGTCCGACGCGGGTCACCGGTGGCTTGATCGCCGCACCCGACGAGGCGAGTTGGCACGCGGCCCGTGAAGTGCTCTTCGGTGTTTGAGGCGAGCCTTCGGGGAATGGAGAGCACTGGACGATCGGGGATAGCGTCAATGGCAGAGACCATGGCGAGGTCTACAGTTTATGCGCCTCGCGTCGGGAAGGAAACGGTATGACCGTGATGCGCGACGAGCATTTCCCTTGGTGCAAACGACAGGCGCTTAAAGACACCGACGCCGGCGACCTTACCGACGCAGCTGTCAGCATGGCGTTCGATCTCAGAAAGCATCCAGGCACTGACAACCCGGCACTCGATGGACTGCTTAGGATCGCGATGATGTACGTGACGGACGCCGATAAGGCCGCCGTGCAGCTTGATTGAGGCTTTCGATGACAGAGGTTCAAGGTTGACCGGGTTTGGACACCTTGAGTTCTTGATGCCGCGATTCCGAGTCGCTTATCCGCCGGAGTTCAGGCGACAAATGGTCGATCTGGTGCTGAGGGTAAGGCGGTCAACCGAGCGCCAATCTCGATTTGGTCCCGCCGCATTTCCGCCCTGGGGTAAGGCGAGCGTCCTAGGATAGATATACGGTTCACATCCTCAGATCGCTCGCCGTTCTTCAAGGGCAACTAATAAGCCCTGCGGTAGATGCCGAGGATCTGATCCGCGGTCAGGTCACGCGGGTTGTTGTCGAGCAGGCGCCGGATCGCATGCGCCTCCCGCGCCATGATCGGAAGGTCGTTTTCTGGAACGCCGAGGGCGGAGAGCCGCATCTCGCAGCCAAGCTTCGCGCACCATCGGTAGGCGGCGTCGAAAACGGCGGAAGGTTCAGGGGACGACTCCAACCCAAGCGCCGCGAGCACGGTCGCGGTGCGCTCGGGCACGGCCGGCGCGTTGAAAGCGAGGACATGGGGGAAGATAAGGGCGTTGGCCGCCCCATGCGGGATATGATGGCGTGTGCCGAGCGGATAAGCCACCGCATGGCCCGCCGTGGTGTTGACCGGACCCAGGCATAGACCGCCATAGAACGAAGCGAGCGCCATGCCGGCGCGCGCTTCCCGATCGCTTCCGTCGACAGAGGCGCGCGGCAGCGAGGCGCCAATTAGCCTTATCCCTTCCAGCGCGTAGAGGTCGATTGTCTGATGCGCCTTGCGGCTGGTGAAGGCTTCGACGCAATGGGCAAGCGCGTCGACTCCGGTCGCAACGGTGATCGCGCGCGGCATGCTCAGCGTGAGCTCAGGATCCACCACTGCGAAATCCGCTAGCATATGATCACTTTGGACAGCAAGCTTGTTGAGCGAAGCCGGATCGGTGACGAGCGCGCGGCTGCCCGCTTCGCTACCAGTGCCGGCTGTGGTGGGCGCCTGCACGAGCGCCGACCGCCGGCCGATCACTTTGTCGATGCCGACGACGTCAGCGAGCGACTGCCCGCTACCCGGAAGCACTGCGGCGAGTTTGGCTAAATCCATCGCGCTGCCGCCGCCGAAGCCGATCACAACATCGGGGCGCAATTCTTCAGCCGCGGCCAGCAGCCTCGCGAGATCATTGGTGTCAGGCTCCGGATGGAAGCTGCTGAACACCTCAACCCTGTCCTTCAGACCGAGCAGGCCGACGCGCTCTGCGTTGAAGGCGTCGGCGACGATCAACGGTCGGGTGAGGCCCCGACCGATTATCCAGTCAGCCAGCCCCGTCGCCGCACCGAGGCCGAAAGCCACTTGGCGTGGGCGAGCCAAGTTGATGACGCGATCGAAGTCCGATGGCATCGTTGGCCCCTCTTCTCAGGTCGCGGAGCGGCTGGACGACAGCTTCACCGCGTACTCGATCGCCTCGATGAGGCTCAGCTCATTAGCGATGCCTTTGCCCGCGATGTCGAAGGCTGTGCCGTGATCGACCGAGGTGCGAACGATCGGCAGCCCAAGCGTGATGTTGACGCCTGAGAGCGCGTTCCACACCCCGGTAGAGGGGTCAATGTGGAAGCCCAGAAGCTTCACCGGAATATGACCCTGATCGCGATACGCTGACGCGACACGTCGAGAGCGACAAGCGCTTCGACTGTCCTTTCAATCACGTAGCGCAGCCGAGCCGTCGTCAATCGGGCCGGCACGTCGGCTAGCGCGACATGCGTGGTGACATGGCTGACACGCATGTTGCCGTGGGCTAGCATCATCACAGAACCGCTCGCGCCGGTCATCTCCGCGAGCATGTCTGTGTGGCCTGCGAAGTGGTAACCCGCCTTGTTCAAGGCCTCTTTATTGAGCGGCGCAGTCACGATGCGATGCACGCGGCCGGCCTCCGCTAGTCGTACCCCGCGCGCAACCGCGTGGTACGCGAGGCGCCCGCCCGCAGCCGACAGCACCCCGGCCTGAATCGGTTCGCCCTCGGGACAGGCCTGCAAGCAGGCGAGCCCCGGCCAACGCGTCTCCTCCTCCGACACCTCGGGGATCGCGATCTCAATTCCGAGCGCATCGCGCGCCGCCCGCAACGAAGCATTGGCGCCGATAACCACCAGTCTCAGCGCCCCCGTTCGCAGCTTGGACTCAAGCGCTTTGCACGCTTTGACGATGATCTCCGGGCCAATTCCGGCCGGGTCGCCCATGGTGATTGCGAGTTGTGGGATCATTGGGAGGGTCGACGCTTTCTATGGAGGAGTCCAAGTCCAGGATTCTCCGGAGCAGTTCGCGGTCGCCAAAGGCCCCCGACTTGGAGATCACCTGAACCCCACCGAACGGGCCGCCTCGAAGCACAGAGCGGGGGACGCCAGGCATGATATGGCCGGTGACCGTGAGGTGGTCGGCCTTGAGGACAGCGCAGATCGACCGTAGCGTCTCGCCGCCCGCGACAAACAGAGCGGCGGGTTGCGCAACCCGTGACAGCAGTTCGCCGAATTCGCGTTCGACCAGGCGGGCGGCTTCCGCACGCGACGCGCGCGCTGGAACCTCTATTTGGGCGAGGACGAGACCGCCATCCGCGAGTCTTCGACTGACCTCGGCGGCGCTCGCAGCTCCGCCATTTGGCAGCATTATTGTCGCGGGGCGGCAAGCTTCGAGCTGCGCCCGTGTCACACCATGATCGCTGCCAAACAGGACGAGGATGGGACGCACCGCCGGCGCCAGGGCTCCCACGACGGGCTCCACAACAGAGAGCGCTCCCGCAAGCCCGCCGCTGCCGCACCAAAGCGTTGATTCGCCGAGCGCCTGGCCTGCGGAGGCCACCGACCGCAGGTCCTCGTCGGTCTCCGCGTCCCAGAGGCTTATCCCGAGCGGAGCTTGATCCCCGGGGAGGCGATAGGCGATGCTCAACCCGCGTTTCACCAGTTCCGCGCTCAGATCGCAGGCAACAGGCTCCCATCCGCGATCAGCCAGGACATGCTGCCGGCCACTCCGCGTCACCCTCCCTTGGAGCGGAAACGCCGGCGCGATGATGCAATGCTCAAAGCCGCCCACTGACCACCAGGCGGCAACCTGCGCTGCCGCGTGACCCCGAAAAAGGCTGTCGAGTTTGAGGTACTTCAACGCGCCGGGGTCGCCAGCGCCTCGCGCGACGGCGACCCTGGCGGCGGCTTCGGCCTCGGTCGCTTCGCGAACGCCCAAATCCAGAGCGATGCTGCCATCCCGCTCGACTGCGTGCCAGAAAACATCGATCTCCCCGACGAGGGGGACAAATTGAGCGGCAGTATCCAAAGCGCCCGTCAGGTCGTCGGCGATCAGATACACGTCCTGCCGCAGCGCCGGAACGTCAACTATCCGGGGATCCACACGCGCTTGCAATGATTTGCCTTTCCCACATGCGTCAATCCTCGCAAGGCGGGTCCTAGTTGTCAATATGTTGTAACTCAGTTTCGTGGAAACGCGAGTGAGAACGCGAGCGACTTGGCCTTGCCCCATGTTGGTCGGCGAGTTACAACCTTACAGCGATTGCACGATATCGGCTCAGCTCGCTGACATTGCGAGTGATCATCGACGGGAAGAAAAAATCGTTATGGTTGAAGGAGCGGATCCCATTGACACCGCTCCAGCGGAGACGGGGACGCCTGAGCGAGAGCAAAGCCAGTCGGGCCATGGCCCGCTGGTCGAGCGGGTTTATCAGCGGCTGCGTACCCAAATCGTTGCCAAGGAGTTGCGGGCCGAACAGCGCCTTCCCGGCGAGCATCAACTTGCGGCTCTATTCGACGTCTCGCGCCCGATTGTCCGCGATGCTTTGCAACGACTTCGGGAAGAGCGGCTGATTCGTTCGCGCCGCGGAGCCGGCAGCTTTGTCTTGGCTCAGGCCGGAAACGCCCCCGCGGGCAGAGCCGTCGCCTTCGCGCCCGTCGAGACGATCGCGGACATTCAGCGCTGCTATGAGTTCCGGCTAACGATCGAACCCGAAAATGCATATTGGGCGGCGCTTCGGTGGAACGCGCCCGCGCTCGACGCGATCCGCGCGGCGGTCGAACTTCTTCGCGACGCGACGCTTGCGCACAGCCATCGCGAAGATGCCGATTTCGCCTTCCACTCCGCCGTCGCCGACGCAACCAACAACCACTATTACGTCACCTCGATGAGCGCGCTCAAGGAACATATCTTCGTCGGAATGAAGTTCCATGGGGTGGCTCTCATGGGGCCTAAAACCGCGCTCCTTGACGTGTTCCATGAGCATTTCGGTATTTTCGAGGCCATTCGCGCCCGCGACGGCGCACGGGCGCGCGAGGCGATGGGTCATCACCTTGTTGGCTCGCGAGACCGTATATTCGAAAGACGGCTGCTTGATCTGTCACTGTGAGCGCCTCGCTTTCCCCGGCGGTCGCTCCGTTCTACGCCAAACGGCGTATCCAGGGCTCCACTGGCGATAAGCGCGTTGCGCCGAGCCTCAGACACGTACGCCAGTCGGCGCCGTGAAGACCGAGTCGACAATATTGCCGGTGTTTCTGAGACCGACCGGCACAAACAGCATGATTTCCGCTTCCTCGTTCGCGACCGGTCGATGCTCCACGCCTCGAGGGACGACCATAAAATCACCCGCGATCGAGTTCCACGGCGCCATCGCGGAACTCAAGTCGGAAATGACCTCGCCAACAAAGGAACATTTCGTCTCCGTCTGGATGATGATGCCATGGAAACGCGCCCTCGATCTTTACCAATCTGACTTCCTGACCGTTCAGATCGGCAGCGATCTTGGGACGCCAATGCTCAGAAAAACTGCCGAACTTTTCGGGAATGTTGCCACGATTCATGATTTGCCTCCTTGCGAGGAATTGAGAGGGCGCGAAGAGAATTTCTTAGTCATGGGTGTCACCGCCGCGTCGGCGCCATCGTCCTCTCGCCCTTCCTTTTCAGCGCGCTCCGCGCCACTTCTCGCATCCGCGATTGGCCACGCTTGGTAGGCAAAGTGCCCGTACGATTCCGGCACTGGTCCACGGACAAACGATCAAATCGGGAATCGTGGTCCCGCGGCGGCGGTGTGACGGATCGCGATCATGAGCTACGGGTATACGCACGTCATCCCGTTCGGCCCGACGATCCAACAACCGCGGTCGCCCCGATCCTCGAACATTGCGCGCCACTCGGTTGGACGAAGTCGCGTTGAGCGCCGCCCTCGACCACCGGGTTCGCCGCTGGGTCATCGCGAGAGAAACTCCCGCAACTTGTCGATGACAAACTGTGGTTGCTCCGCTGTGACCCAGTGCCCGCAATCGGGGATCACCCCGCCTTCCACGTTGCTTTGCGACCTGCTGGAGGCTCGCTTTTACGCCCTCGCCGATGAAGGCCGCGCCGCCATAGGCCATCACCGGCATCTCAAGCGGCCGCTTGGCCGCCGCTCGATTATACTCGGCGTCCTGGGCATGGGTCTGGTAGTACTTGAGCGCGTGCAGACCGCCGGGTGTTGAGTACCCTCGGGCGTACTCTCGGCGCTCATCCTCCGAGACCGCGGAGGGGTCGTGAGCGAAATGGCTCCAGAAATAGTCCAGATACTGACGCTCGCGGCCACCAATCAGGAACTCCGGGATGCCGTACGGCGCATTGTGAAAGGCCATGTGCCAGACCTTGCGGCCAGTCCCGTCCTCGGGGAACGGGTACACCAGGGTGTCCTCGTATCCGAACCCGGGGATCAGGATCTCGAAGACGGCGAGGCGCTCGACTTCGTCGCGGTATGTGGCGGCGTAAGCATACGCGACCGCCGCGCCGAAATCGTGCGCGACGATCTTGACGCGGCGGTGCCCGAGGCCAGTGACCAGCGCGTGGATGTCTTCGGCCATCGTGCGCTTGTCGTAACCGGCTTGGCGGCTTCTCGGAATCGCCCGCGCCGCGGAGGTCGGGCGCGATCACCAGATAGTCGCGCGCGAGCGCGGGGATGATGTCCTTGCTCCACATGAACCACGTCTGCGAGAAGCCGTGGAGCAGGATGACCGGGTCGCCGCTTCCGGCTTCGACATAGTGCAAAGCGATGCCGTTTGCCTGCTTGACGTGGTGGCGCTGATGGGCTGCGTCCGTGTCGGCCATGTTCCTCTCCCAGTGTCGGATGTAACGGCGAGTGCGTGTGGAGCGGAGCCTCGGGCGCCGCGCCTTCTGCTTTACTCTTCGGTCAAGATGTCGGCGTCCTGGTAGTAAGCCCACGTGTAGTTCTTCGTCGAGGCCGCCCGAAGGGGCGAGACCTTCGCGTACTCGGGGTTCTGAAACATCTGCTTGGGCCCGATGAACTCCTTGAACTTCACGAGGAGCAGCCAACGCTGCGCGCCCCCTAATGTCGTCTCCGGGAACTGCTGGGGCACCTGGTCGGTCAACCTCCCGAACGCCAACACCTCGCTGCCAAGGCTGCTCTCGTTCACCGGTCGGGCGCGCCGGATGTACTCGCGGTAGCCCTCGGGGTCCTTCAAGTCGAACAGATTGAGTGCGTAATATGCCATGCGTCTCTCCTCTCGGTTTGCTGCGTTCCCTCGCGGTACACCCAAGTGGGCGACCGGTTGACCTTCAGGAATGTATCAAGGTTGTCTAATTCCTGTCAAGATGTTGGCCACACGACGCAAGAGGCGAAGGGCTTTAAGGAGGCGATGAGCGCGCTCCTTTGGGGATGCGCCTGGCTGCGCGACTGAGTTTGCCAACGATGAGGTCGACTACGCAGCACCCGCAAGGGGCGCTGGCGAGAGCCACAGGACAGATCGACACGGCTCTTTCTCCCGCTCGCCGGCTCGCAGGACGGGCTTGTCCTGTCGTATCGCGACATCGGCCAAAGCGCCCCGATCGGAAAGCGAATCGGGGTTCTGGCCGCACTGAGCACGACGATGCCGCCGACCAACGAGCTCGTGGGCCAACGCTCCAACGGACACCCCGAGGTCAAGATCGAGGCGCATCTGTGCTGAAGGCGCGTTCGAGGCGCTTAAGGCGGGCGACGTCGCACGTCGACGACGAGCTTGTGCGTGGCGGCCTGCGCGCATTGAGCCGCTTGTGGACGTCGTCATCCTCGCCCAGGCGTCAATGGCGCGGGTCGTCGCTGGCCCTGGGACGACGAGCCGAGTCCCGTCCTCTCGAGTCCCTCGCCTGACGATGACAGGCCTTGGCGCCGGAAGGCTGACGTCTCAGTCGAAGGCCTTCGGGCGCTGGGCGGAACAACGTCACCGGCAGGGTTAACCTTCGGATCGAGTCCCCGATTTCCCGCTCCGCCGGGGCCGGGCGATCAATGCGGTCTCGGCTCCAGCAGGCGCAGCGCCGGATTGACCACGGCTTGCAGCTTTGCCTTGGTCGGCTTGGTGCGCGCCAGAACATTGAGCCCCTGAACAAGACACACAAGATAAGGCGCAAGTTCGGGGCCTGCGTCCGATGGCAGCTCGCCGCAGGCGCGGGATCGCGCCAGCGCGCTGGCGAAGGCGGTCTCGAGCCGAGCGAAATGGAGCGCAACCTTGGCGGCGACCTCCGGCTCGCGGCTCGACAGCTCGACGAGCGAATTGGTCAAAAGGCAGCCCCATCGTCGCTTTCCCTCGAGGATGGCCTCAATGAGAAAGTCGAAATAGGCGCGGATTCCCGAAACGCCCGACGGATTTCCGGCGATCCGCTCGATCGCCTCGCTCGACACCTTGTCGATATAGCGGTCGAGAATGGCGATGAAGAGCGTCCGCTTGTCGCCATAAGCGCCGTACAGGCTGCCGGGATTGAGCTTGAGGTTGCGACAGAGCTTCTCGATGCTCGTCGCCTCGAATCCACACTCCCAGAAGGTGTCGACGGCGGAGTCCAGGGTGAGTTCGGGATCGAATTGTCTCGGGCGCGACATTTCTGAGCGATAATTCTTTAATGGATTGTCGGTGTCGCATAGCGGACCCACGTCCGTGAGTCAACGTTTAGCCGTAACCACCTCGGTGACAAGCTCCAATTTCATCGGAAAAAGGGGGGGTGTTGGCTCTTGCGGAGCGCTTCTCCAGGCCGCATGGCTTCCCGCGGGAAGGTACGAGAATCAGGGTTGACAACTAGTTATTGAATATGCATTCATCTAAAAAAGTGGCAGATCGACGGGGAAGCCCAGGTGCGAATCGCGGTCATGGGAACGGGCGGCATTGGCGGCTATTTCGGCGGCAGGCTCGCTGAGGGCGGCGCGGACGTCGCCTTTATCGCCCGCGGGAAAATGCTCGCCGCGCTCAGAAAAGACGGGCTGCGGATCAAGAGCCAGCTTGGGGACCTCCATTTGAATCCGGTCGTCGCGACCGACGATCCCAAAAAGCTCGGTCCTGTGGATCTCGTCTTCTTCGGCGTGAAGCTTTGGGACACCGAGGAGGCGGCGCGCCTGATCAAGCCGCTGGTTTCCGGCGACACTGCGGTGATTTCGTTCCAGAACGGCGTCCAGAAGGACGACGTGCTGCGGGGAGTGCTCGGCGATCGCGCGATCATTGGCGGCCTCAGCTACATCGCCGCGACGATCGCCGAACCGGGAATTATCGCGCACGGCGGAACGATGCAGCGGCTGGTGTTCGGCGAATACGACCGGCGCCGCTCGCGCCGCTGCGAAGACTTTCTGGCGGCATGCCGTCGGGGCAAGATCGACGCCGAGCTCAGCGACGACATCGAGCGCGAAATCTGGGAGAAATTCGTCTTCCTCGTCGGGCTTTCGGGAACGACCGCTCCGATTCGCACGCCGATTGGACCCATTCGCTCGAACCCGCAAACGCGCGCTTTTCTTCTCGACGTCATGCGCGACGTCGTGGCAGTCGGGAGGGCCAAGGGCGTTGCGCTCGCGCCGGACTACGCGGAGAAGCGGCTGGCGTTCTGCGACACGGTTCCTGCGGCGATGACGTCGTCCATGGCCGTCGACCTCGAGCGCGGCAATCGGCTCGAAGTTCCGTGGCTCAGCGGAGGCGTGGCGAAGCTGGGCGCGGCGCTCGCGACGCCAACGCCGCTCAACCGCGCCATTGCGGATATCCTCGCTCTTCACGCCGACGGGCGGACTTGATGGGCGCGGACGCGAGGCCTCTGACGCTCCGGTCGCTGTCGGGCAGGGCTGTCGCCGTGCCGATGAAGCGCCCGCTCGGAACGAGCGTCGAAACCATCAAGGTGGCGTCGCTGCTGCTGATCGACCTCGCGACTGAGGAGGGAGTGACGGGGCGCTCCTATGCGTTCTGCTACCGGCCTTCGATTGCGCGCGCCGGGGAAGCGCTGATCGAAGATCTTCAGCGGAGCGCTCCACGGCGCTCGGCTGGTTCCGTTGGAACTGAGCCAGCGATTGCGGAGCCTCTTCAAGCTGCCGGGCCTTGCCGGACTTCTTGCGATGATCGCGTCCGCCGTCGATATGGCCGCCTGGGACGCGGCGGCGCGGTCGGTGGATCTTCCGCTCGCGACGCTCCTCGGCTCATCGCCGAAGCCGGTTGCCGCCTACAACAGCAACGGCCTCGGGCTGATCGCTCCCGAGGAGGCGGCGCACGAAGCCGAACAGCTTCTCGCGGACGGATTTAAAGCCGTCAAACTTCGGGTCGGACGGCGAGATTTTTCCGCTGACCTTGCCGCGGTGCGGGCCGTCCGCAAGCGCATCCCGCCGGACGCCCTGCTGATGCTCGACTTCAACCAGGCGCTATCCTTCGCGGACGCGATGCAGCGGTGCCGCGCGCTCGATGGCGAGGGCGTCTATTGGATCGAGGAGCCGATCCGGCACGACGACTACGCCCATTGCGCGATCGTCGCCGATGCCACCCGGACGCCGATCCAGATCGGGGAGAATCTCTCAAGCCTTGCGCAGCTTGCGACGGCGCTGTCGGCGACCGCTTCCGACTATCTCATGCTGGACGTGGACCGCATCGGCGGCGTCGCCGGATGGCGCAGCGCTGTCGGCCTCGCGGAAGCCTACGGCCGCGAGGTCTCGTCCCACTTGTATCCGGAAATTAGCGTCCATCTGCTGGCCGCGACGGCGACGGCTCACTGGCTCGAATTCGTCGACTGGGCCGGGCCGATTTTGCAGGAGCGCCTCAAACCCCTCGAAGGCCACGTAGGCCCGCTGCCCGGACCGGGTGTCGGACTTCACTGGGACGAGGATGCAGTTTCCAGATTTCGCCTGAGCTGAGGACGAGAAAAACGCAGGAGCGCCGCCGGCGACGGTTTCCGTCATCGCATGACGGAATCAACACCCCGAAGGGGGTGAGGCAAGAAGGAGAGGAAAGAAGATGTTTTACGCTCTAAATCTGTTCGACCTGAAGGACGACGATCCAAATGGCCTGCTGCCGGTTTCATGGACACCGAGAAGAGGTGTTTGATGAAACCGGAGGTGGTTCATGGGAAGGCGAGTGTTTCCGCGGGAATTTAAGGTAGAGGCGGTTCGGCTGGTCCGGGAGCGCGGGGTCAGCGTGGCGCAGGCGGCGCGGGATCTGGAGATCCACGAGGACATGCTCCGGCGTTGGGCGAAGGAGCTGAACGCCGATCCGATGCAGGCTTTTCCTGGCCATGGCCAGGAAAAGCCTGAGCAACTTGAGATCGAGCGGCTGCGCAAAGAGAACGCCAAATTGCGAGCGGAGCGCGACATCCTAAAAAAGGCAGCAGCGTTCTTCGCGAGGGAAGCGCGATGAAGTTCGCTTTCATCGCGAAGCATCGGCATGTCTGGCCGGTATCATGGCTCTGCGAGGCGTTGGACGTCTCGCGCTCCGACTTCCACGCCTGGCTTCGTCGAGGACCAAGCGCCCGCGAGGCAGCGGACGAAGGGCTAACCGCAGAGATCCGCTTGAGCTTCGTGGGGAGCGCTCGCACTTATGGCGCCCGCCGCGTCTGGCGGGACGGGCTCGCCGAAGGTTTCTCCTGCGGCCTGCACAAGGTCGAGCGCCTGATGCGGATGAACGCCCTGCGCGCTCGCCCACGACGTCGGCGTCTTCCAAGAGACGACGGCGCCAGATCGCCGTCCGTCGCTCCCAACCTTCTCGATCGGCAATTCACCGCCGAGCTACCGAACCAGAGGTGGATCGCGGACTTCACATATATCTGGACGGCCGAGGGCTGGCTCTATGTTGCGGCGGTGATCGACCTCTTCTCGCGAAGAGTTGTCGGCTGGTCGATGAAAGCCGAGATGACCGCCCAACTCGTCACCGATGCCCTCGTGATGGCGATCTGGCGGCGTGGAAGACCAGACGCTCTGCTGCATCATTCAGACCAGGGCAGCCAATATACGAGCAAGCAGTTCCAGCGGCTGATGGTCGATCATGGCGTCACCTGTTCAATGAGTTGGTCCGGCAACGTTTGGGACAACGCTGCGATGGAGAGCTTCTTCTCCTCGCTCAAAACCGAGAGGATCGACAGAAAGGTGTACCGGTCCCGCGACGAGGCGAGGGCCGACGTCTTCGACTACATCGAGCGATTCTACAACCGCGCACCAGAACACCCATCTGTCTATGTCATTGAGTTGAATGAGCTTTGCTCGTTTTGGTTGGTCTCGCGGGGCGCCTCGTGTTTCGGTGGGCGCGTTCTGCAATCGATTTGGCGGTGTCCGTCATGAGTTCGGCGCGCGCGAAGATCCAAGGACCGTCGCTCAACGGGTGGCGAGCGTCGATCTCGCCGGCTTCGGCCGCCAGCCGCAGCGTTTTCGACGCAATCCTCAGAACGTGCGCGGCGTCCGAGAGATTGAGCCAGGGCTCGACGCCGTCGGCTGCGGCTTTGAACACAGGAATGCGATGGTGCGATCGCAACGAGGTGACGCGCCCGCGGGTCCAACGATTGCCGTGGCCGGTTTTGAGACCGTTGCGATTGAGAAGGCCAGCGATCAGGTCGTCGCTGGCGATCAACGCCAACTCGAGAACGGCCTCGATGACATCAGCGGGAGTGCTGTTGCGCTGTCCGCGCCTGCGCTTGGGCAACCGAATTTCGCTGTGAACGCCGCCTGACCAGTGTGCGAAGATCACGATCTCGGAAGCCGTATCGTCGATGTCGGCCACGACCTCGTCGATGAGGGTGCGCACGATGCGTTTCTTCAACCGCGCGTCGGTCGTCGGCGCCGACCAGACCGTCTTCAGATTGGCGCCGAGGAGGGTGAGCGCGGCCGCGTCGATGGCCGGCGTCGGCAACGCAGCCTCATGCGCACCGATTCTGCTTTCGACTTCGGCGACGCGAGCGAGCGCCTGGTTCCAGCGCGCCTCGAGTTCGCCAGCGACCAGCCGATTGGCCGGATCAGCGGCGTCGTACTGCCGGAAGGCGCGGTCAGCCGCGTACGCTTCCGAGTTCCTCGATCTTGTCGAGAACCAGCGAGATCGCCGCTTGGACGCGCCGATCCGGATCTTTCTCGAAGCGGTCGCCAGCCTTGATGAAGCCGACCGGCGCCGCCACGACGAGTTCGCCGCGACGGGCTTTCTCGTAACGGGCGGACAGTGAACGTTGGCGCAGAAGGTCGAGCTCGTACTCGTTGAGGCTCCCTTTGAGACCGAACAGCAACCGGTCGTTGCCGTGCCTAGGCGCGTAGATCGTCTCCTGATCGACAAGAACCGTGTCGACGACGCGGCACATCTCGATCAACTGTTGCCAATCTCGGCTGTTGCGGGCGAAGCGCGAGACCTCACGGGCGCAGACGGCGCCCACCTTGCCGAGGCAGACCTCGGCCACCATCCGTTCGAACCCAGCGCGCTGCACGCCGCCGGCCGCCGAGCGGCCGAGATCGTCATCGATCACTTCGATCTCGGCAAAGCCCAACGCCGTCAGCCGGTCTCGCATGGCGTATTGCAGCGTCCCACTTTCGCGATTGTGCAGCACCTGGTGCGCCGAAGACTGGCGCACGTAGAGGATCGCCTTGCGCTCAAGATGATGCGGACCGATCTTGTCAGCGATCATGGCCGGCCTCCGCCTTGATCAGCGTCGCCGCTGCCTGCGCATGATCGAGGATCAGTCGCGTCATCAGGCCGAGCAGCGTCCCCCGCGCGTCCTCTGGCAGGTCGGACCAATCGGGCGCGACCACGGCGCCTGAGCTTGCAAACAAATCCATCTGTTGGGATCCGGGACAGGATTTGCTCCGGACCCCGATCGCTGACGCCGTCGTCTTCCGCACCATGGCTCTCTCCCCGATTCTGGTCGCGAGAGACCCCATATGCGTCCCGAAGCCGGGCATTCGATGATGGCGAGTTCGGTCTTCAACACCCGGTCGAGCAACGCGGACAATGCGCCGAGCGCTTCCAGATCAACGAATGGCTTGGCCTCAATGCACACGTCGGACACGCATGCCGCGCAATCGAACATCCAGGACGGAATCTCGAGCGACCGCCCTATATCCGAGCCGTCCAACGTGCAACGGAAGACGCCATTGGCCCTCTTGGTCGCGCCGTGAACAAAAACGTCGCGCCCGAACCAGGGATGAAGCCGATAAAGAAGCTCCCGGCGCACCGTCCTGTGGGCGTTCTCAAACCTTGTTGTACAATCCGATCGGCAGGCACTCGACCATCGGATATCTCAGCCCCGTTGAGTTCGAACGAAAGGTCGGATTAGCTTAACTGCCCGTCCATGAAACCGGCAGCAGGCCAGGCTAATCCACCATGGAAACCGACCTCTAAACGCCCTGCCCCTTACTCTCCTTAGCCGCCTTCGCTGCCCCAGTGTCCTTAAACCGCTCCGTCGCCATCATCTCGGCACGGAGCGCGTTGCTGCGCTCAACCAGAATGCCGAGCCTTTCCGAGAAGTCATCCACGAACTTGATAGATCCGACGCTCTGGTTCACTCCAAAGAACAGGTCGAGCAAACTTATGGCAATATTTCCTATGCGCCAAAGCTCTGTCTTGACGGCGTACGAGTTTTCAAAGTCGAAGAACGGCGATGACACGCCGTCATCCACAACGTCAAAATTGGCTCCGGGTGTTGATTTCCACTGAGAACTGACCCGGGCAGCACGGGTTTTTCCACCGAGAACTGACCCATGTTCGAACCTTTCCCCTTTGGCCTGTCCGGGGGGCGACGGAGTGATCGACATGGAGTTATTGAGCGTCATTCGGCGCTGGCATTATCGAGATCGTTTCTCGATCCGTGAGATATCTCGGCGCACTGGGCTGTCGAGGAACACGGTCCGCAAATACCTGCGTTCGGACAGCGTCGAACCGAAGTTTAACATTTCCGACCGGCCGAGCAGGCTGGACCCATACGCTGACAAGCTGTCGCATATGCTGCGACAGGAGGCTGGGAAGTCGCGCAAGCAGAAGCGGACGATCAAGCAACTGCACGCTGACTTAGTCGCCCTCGGCTACGACGGATCATACAATCGCGTGGCGGCTTTCGCCCGCGATTGGAAGGCGGCCCGGCAGCGAGAGCAGAAGACCGCCGGTCGTGGCGTATTCGTACCCTTGGCGTTCATGGCCGGCGAGGCATTCCAGTTCGACTGGTCAGAGGATTGGGCGGTCATTGCCGGCGAGCGGACCAAGCTGCAGGTCGCCCACGTCAAGCTCTCCTACAGCCGCGCCTTCGTTCTCCGCGCCTATCCTCAGCAGACCCACGAGATGCTGTTCGACGCCCATAATCACGCCTTCCGCGTGCTGGGCGGCGTTCCCCGGCGAGGCATCTATGACAACATGCGCACTGCGGTCGACAAAGTCGGGCGCGGCAAGAACCGCCAGGTCAACGCACGGTTCGCAGCCATGGTCAGCCACTTCCTGTTTGAGGCGGAGTTCTGCAATCCAGCGTCCGGGTGGGAGAAGGGGCAGATCGAGAAGAACGTCCAGGACGCCCGCCATCGGCTCTGGCAGCCGACGCCCAGCTTCCCCTCGTTAGCGGCGCTAAATGACTGGCTGGAGACGCGCTGCCAAGAGCTTTGGGCGCAGACCCCGCACGGCTCGCATCCTGGCATGATCTCTGACGCCTGGTCTGAAGAAGCCCAACATCTGATGCCGCTTCCCAGGCCATTCGACGGTTTTGTCGAGTACGCCAAGCGCGTCTCGCCGACGTGCCTGATCCATTTGGAGCGCAATCGCTATAGCGTGCCGGCGTCCTTCGCCAATCGCCCCGTCAGCGTACGAGTCTATCCCGAGCGGATTGTCGTCGCCGGTGAAGGACAGGTCATCTGCGAGAGCATCGGCGCGTCTTTGCCCGCTCTCACCAACGAAAGAGTACGACGACTGTCTTCGATTGGCGGCACTATCTGGCAGTCATTCAGCGCAAACCTGGCGCACTCCGCAACGACGCCCGTTCGCCGAACTCCCGCCTGCCTTCCGAACTCTGCAGCAGCGCATGCTCAAGACGCCAGGCGGCGACCGCGAGATGGTCGAGATTCTGGCTCTCGTCCTCCAGCATGACGAGCAGGCCGTGCTCACTGCCGTCGAACTGGCTCTGGAGGCCGGCGCGCCGACCAAGACGCACATCCTCAACCTGCTGCACCGCTTGGTCGACGGCAAGCCGATCGACCCACCAGCCGTCAAGCCGCCTAATGCTTTGACGCTCACCTCCGAGCCGCAGGCGAACGTCGAACGCTACGATGCGCTGCGCCAAGCCCAGGAGGCGCGCCATGCGTCATAACCCTGCCGCTGGCGCCGTCGTCATCATGCTCCGCAGCCTCAAAATGCACGGCATGGCTCAAGCCGTCGGCGAGCTGACCGAACAAGGTTCCCCGGCCTTCGAGGCTGCGCTGCCGATCCTATCCCAACTCTTGAAGGCGGAGACGGCGGACAGGGAAGTGCGCTCGACCGCCTATCAACTCAAATCGGCCCGCTTCCCGAACTATCGAGACCTTGCCGGCTTCGACCTCGCCAGCAGCGAGGTCAACGAGGCGCTTACGCGTCAACTCCACCGATGCGAGTTCCTGGAGGATGCGCACAATGTCGTCCTGGTTGGCGGCCCGGGAACCGGCAAGACACATCTCGCCACCGCGATCGGCGTCCAGGCCATCGAGCATCACCGCAAGCGCGTCCGGTTCTTCTCTACCGTTGAGCTGGTCAACGCTCTTGAACAAGAGAAGCTTCAGGGCAAACCAGGACAGATCGCCGCCCGGCTCGCCCACTCCGATCTCGTCATCCTCGACGAGCTCGGCTACCTGCCGTTCAGCGCCTCCGGCGGGGCCTTGCTCTTCCACCTATTGAGCAAGCTCTACGAGCGAGCCAGCGTCATCATCACGACCAACCTCAGCTTCGGCGAGTGGGCGACCGTGTTCGGCGACGCAAAGATGACGACCGCGCTACTCGATCGTCTCACCCACCGCTGTCATATCCTCGAAACCGGAAACGACAGCTTCCGCTTCAAGAACAGCTCGGCGAAAGCCGCCAAACCCGCAAAGGAGAAACCGCGAAACTTGACGAACCCCTGACCCCGAAACCATCATCAAGCCGGGTCAGTTCTCAATGGAAATTGGTCCGCTCCCAAACGTTGGACCGCCGGAAGGTAGAGTTTTCCGGCCTTTTGGTCCGCTCCCAAACGTTGGACCGCCGGAAGGTAGAGTTTTCCGGCCTTTGTCACGCCGGCGGGCTGGATGCGCCGACGGGAGTCATGAGGGAAACCGGGGGCTTGTTGCCGATTGCCCCGTGCGGCCGAACCTCGTTGTAGTCCTTGCGCCAATCCTCCAACTTTTTGCGGGCGTCGGCAAGCGTCAGGAACCAGTGGGTGTTCAGACACTTCGGCTCGCAGCCGGCCATTGAACGCTTCAATGAACGCGTTGTCGGTTGGCTTGCCAGGCCGTGAGAAGTCCAGGGTCACGCCCCTCGTATAGGCCCAAAGATCGAGGTCGCGGCTGACAAACTCGGAACCTTGGTCGACCCGGATCGTCTTCGGATAGCCCATTGCGTCGCAGACCCGTTCCAGGGTCACGACAACGTCTTCGGCCCGGTAGCTGAACCTCGGATCAATCGCGGGCGAGAACCGGCTGAATGTGTCGACGACGGTGAGGACGCGGATCTTCTGACCGGTAGCCAATTGGTCATGGACGAAGTCCATGGCCCAGACCTCATTGGATGTGGAAGCTGCGCGACGATCGTCGCGCAGCTTCGCCTTCACTCTTCTCTTTCGCGTCTTGTTGCGCAATTGCAGGCCCAATTCATTGTAAATCCGATGGGTCTTCTTCAAATTGATCTCCCATCCCTCGCGTCGCAGGAGAACATGGACACGCCGGTATCCGTAACGGACGCGCGTGGCGCAGATCTCCTTGATCCGGGCTTCGAGGCTGGCCTGCTCGCGGCGACGGGCTTTGTAATGAAAGGTCGAGCGATCAAATTCGAGAAGGCTGCACGCCCGTCTGATCGATACATCCCATTCACCACAAACCGCCGTCGCCAGCTCGCGCTTACGAGCAGGCCTCAGAGTTTTCGGCGGATCACGTCCTGAAGCATCTCACGGTCCAGCGACAGGTCCGCCACGATCTTCTTCAGCTTCGCGTTCTCGTCCTCGAGCTGCTTCAATCGCCGCATCTCAGGCGGCTGCATGCCTTCGTATTTCTTCTTCCAATTGAAATAGGTCGCTTGGCTGATTCCGGCCTTCCGGCAGATGTCGGCAACCGGAACGCCATCGTTCCCCTGCCGGAGAATGAACGCCTTCTGCGCATCCGAGAACTGTGACGCCTTCATTGTCTTCCGCTCCTCCCAGCCAAGGGAAATTACCGCGGAAAACTCTAACTCTGAACGGTCCAGTTTTCGGGGAGCGGATCACTTTTGACAATTCGGACTGACCCGAGCTTGGGAGTTAGTGATCGAGTGGGGGTGAGGCGATATCGCGCGGCTGAACTTCTCCGCCTGAACTGCCCAGAAGCTGCTTCCACCGGCTTCCGTCACGAGCCTCTTCTCCGGGCCGCCGGCGTGGCCGTCCAGTCTAGTGCAACCGCCGGATCGCCTCGGCCTCCGGTTCAATCGGCCGGGGCGGAGGCTGCGACAGGGAAAGTCGGTAGGCGAGCAGCCACAGCAGGAGAACGCCAAACGCCCAGCCCATGATCTGCCATGCCCAAATCGACGGAATGCCGAAGAGCCACGCTCCCGGACCGACATTCGGAGCACCGAACAGAGCGACGCCGAACATCTGCCCCGGTCCGATGGCGAAGAAGATCCAGGCCAGCGTTGCGATCCAGGCGATCGGCCTCCATACGCGGACGTTGGGAGCCGAGGGCGCGGCATGCGCGAGATAGTCGTGGTACTGCATCAGGCGCTCCCGCTGCGACCGCTTCTGTGTCAACAGCGAAAAGAGCGAGCAGACGGCGATGTTGAAGAACAACCCCCAGGCGGCCGAGTGGATCGTCCATGGCCAACGGCCCCATGGGATGTCGATGGTGAAAAAACCGGCGAGCGTAAGTCCGAGCTGTTCGGTGAAGAAGACGAGCGTGAGCCCGACGACGAGGCCCGAGAGCACTGCCTGCGGCGTCAACCATCGCAACCATGTGAGCGCGAGCGCGGCGGGCAACAGCTGCAGCGCGAAAGGCAGCGCCAGCGCGCCGAACATGGCCTGCGTCTGCGGCGCGTAGGTCGCGCCGATCAGCGCGAACAGTATCGTGAACCCGACGCCGATGCGACCGAACAGCTTCTGGTCGCTGTCGGACGCGTCGGGCCGCAGATAGCAGACATAGAAGTCACGGGCGAACATCGTGCCGGTGGCAGATGCGTAGAGGGCAACCGTCGCCTGCGTGGCTGCGGTGGCGGCGACGGCGAGAAGGCCGAGGAACCAGGGCGCACGGTCCGCCAGCGAATTCAGATAGTGCGCGAGCAACCCGATTTCGCGTCCCGTCTGAAGCGCCGGCAGGTCGTGGCCCCCGGCAAGGGCGGCTGCTTCGGGCGATGGAGAGGCGCCGAGAAACAGCGCGCCGACGCCGGCGATGACGGAAAAAAATACAAGGCCGAACCCGACCGCAGCCCCAGCGAGCCAGACCTGCTGCGGCGCGAAGCCGCGCGCATCGCGGGTCGAGAAAGCGAGGACGGCGAAGGCGGGGGCAAGCTGGAATCCCATAAGCGACAGAACGGTCGAAAAGACCATCGAAGTCGTCCAAACGCCTCCGACCGGGTCGCCCTTGCCGAAACCCGCAACGAATTGCACCACGCCAGGCGTAGCGAAATAGGCGTTGTAGCCGTTCTGCGCCGCGCCCCAGTCGCCCGCCTTGGATGCGCCGAGCTTGGCGAGTAGACCGACAAAAGCGCCGAAGCCGCCAAGCTCCACCCAGGCGACGATCCCGGCGGCGACGACCGTCGCCGCCAGCATCAGCGCTTGCAGAACGCCCACGAAACTCGCAGCCCGGAGGCCGCCGAGCGCCACATAGGCGAAAACGAGCGCGCCAAGCGCCCACATGGCCAGATCCCAGGGGATCGCTCCGGCCGACAGCACCTCGATCAGATAGCCGGTCGCAGCGAGCTGCAAACCAAGGAATGGGATGGCGAAAAGGAGGGCGATGAGGAGAAGGATTGGCCGAATAAGAGGTCCGCCGAAATAGTCCGCATACATCTCGACCGGAGTTACGAAACCGAAGCGTCGGCTGAGAATCCATTGCCGCGATATGACGAGCGCCCCAGCAAGCGGAATGACGATCGCTCCGAGGGCGAGCGCGGACGCCTGGAAGCCGTCACGGAAAATGCTGGCAGGCAGCCCGATGACCATCCATCCGGTGAAAGAGATCGTGGTCGCGCTTGCCGCGAAGACCCAGAACGGAAGATTTCGGCCGGCAAGAAAATAATCCAGCGCCCCGCGCCGGCCGCGGGCGGAGTCGACCCCCCAGAAGATGCAATAGGTCGCGTAGAGCGCAACGAAGACGAATAACCAGCCGAGCCGCGCGCTCATCGTTGCGGCCTCTCCATGCCGTGGAGCCGGTAGACCATCTGATAGGAGCCGCGGACGCCGTAATTGACGATGATATAGATGACGAAAGCAGAGGCGAGCGCGGTGAATCCCACAAGCCCGATGGCGACATCCGTCTCGCCGAAACCGGGGTTGAAGAGCACGCTCGCGATGAAACACAGCGCGCCGACAGTGAAGCCGCCAAGCCCGAGCGCCACCTGCGGCTGGCTGAACCCGGCGCTGTAAATCCGGTTGACGATCACATGGGCGATGAAACCCAGGATGATCGTCGCGAACCCGGACAGTCCGGCGACCGGCGATTGCTCAGCGAAACCGCTGAGGATCAAGCAAACTCCGAAGGCGCCAAAAAAAGCCCACGCCGTCATGACGGCGAGGCGGTGCTCTTCGGCGTCGGCGGAGGTCATGAGGACGCCCTCTCGACCTGCGTTCGGGAGTTGGCCGTCTCAATTGCGCCGGGCGCACTCTGCAAAATGGCGGCGTCCGTCTCGCATTGCGGGCGCCTGTTCGCTCCACAGAGAGCGATCGGCCGCGAACCTTTGGCTTGGATCACCGTTCTATTGCTCCGGCAGCCGCGCCGCTACTTTTTCGCGGGCGGCTTTTCGAGCCGCACGCTGAGATCGCTGAGGTCGCTCAGATTGCTGGGCGTCATGCCGACCTCCTTGAGCAGATTGTCGACGAAGGGAATCTGCGAGCGGTAGCGCATCGCGGCGTTGACGACGCTCTCGGCGAGATTGCCCGGGCGGCCATCGCCGCCCATGCCGCCGCCCCCGCCGTCCCCCGCATTCGCGCCCGGCGCGCCCCCGGACCCGTTGCTGAATCCAGGTAGCCCGTCGACTTGCAGGATCTTGATCGACTCGATCCTCTCCATGGGCTTGACGCTTTCGCGTATGATTGCCGGCAGGTTCTCGAAGAGCTTGCGGTTGAGCGCGGTTCGCCGCGAGGCGTCGGAGCGGATGTTCTCCGCTTCGTTGAGCTTGCGCTGCCCTTCGGCTTCCGCATCGAAGCGATGCCGCGTTCCCTCCGCGGTGACGCGATCGGCCTCGGCGCGCTCGATCGCCGCGCGCTTCTCGGCTTCCGCGTGGGACGTGATCTTTATGGCGTTGCGTTCCGCCTGCTGCTCGGCGTCGATGAGGTCGATGCGCTTGCGCCGCTCGGCGATCTCGCGCTCGCGTGCGGTGACGACAGCTTCCTGAGCCTCGGCAAGCTGGGTTCGGGCGTTCTCCGTCGCGATCAGCGCCAGCGCCTTTTCCCGCTCCTTCTCTGCAAGCGCGATGAGCCGCTCCTGCTCCGCGATCTCGACCGCGCCCTGCCGCTCGATCTCGAGCCGCTCGGTCTCCTGCGCCCGCGCGATCTGCTCGATCTCGACGGCAAGGTCGGTGCGGATCCTCGCGCGCTCGATCGCCTCTTTGGCGCGCAGGGTCGCTTCGTCGACCTCTCGCTCGCGGTCCAGCTTCTCGAAGGCCACCTCGGCGCGCTGAAGCGCCCGACGCTGCTCGATATCGCGCTCCTGCTCGAAGCGGGCGAACTCGCTCTGCTTATGAATCGCGAGCACGCGAAGCTCGCTTTCGAGATTTTTGGTCTGCACCGAGATCAGCGTCTCCTGCTCGATGTCGTTGCGGCGTCGCTTTCGCGCCTCGGTCTCCTCGGTGAGCTTCGTGCGGTTTTCGGCTTCGTTGACGGCGATGGTGACGACCCGATTCTGCTCCTCCATCTCCAGAGTTTGCTTACGCTGGATTTCGAGCCGCTCGACCTCCTGCTCCCGTGCGATGTTCTCGGCGTTGATCGCGAGCTCATGGCGGATCCGGGCGCGCTCGACGGCCTCCTTGGCAAAAATCTGCGATTCCTCGATCTCGCGCTCGCGTCTGGCCTTCTCTGCCGCGACTTCGGCGCGCTGCTGCGCGCGGCGCACGGCAATCTCGCGCTCCTGTTCGAGCCGGGCGTATTCGCTTTCCCGTTCGATCGCCAGCGCCTGCTGCTCCGCCTCGAGGTTCTTCGACTCGGATCGCGATGATCGAATCCTGCTCGATGTCGTTGCGCTTCTTCTTCCGGGTCTCGATTTCCTCCGTCAGCCGCGTCATGCCCTCGGCGTCAAAGGCGTTAGTTGGGTTGAACAGCTTGATGTCGGTCTGGTCGAGGCTGGTGAGCGAAGCGGTTTCAAGTTCGAGGCCGTTCGCGGTCAGCGATTCGGCGACGAGCGCGCGCACTGCCGCGGATGTAGTCGGCGCGATGCTCGTGGATCTCCTCCATCGTCATCTGGGCGGCGATGGCGCCCATCGCGTCGACGAACCGGCCCTGGACGAGATCGCGAAGGCTCTCGGGGTCGAGCGTGCGGTTGCCGAGCGTGCGCGCCGCAGTCGCGACGGCCTCTGCAGTCGGAATGACGCGAAGGAAGAATTCGACGATGACCTCGATCCGCATCCGGTTGCGGGTGATGAGCGAGCGTTCGCCCGCCCGTCGCACCTCGATGCGCAAAGTGTTCATGCTGACTTCGGTGACGTCGTGGACGATCGGCAGCACCAGCGCGCCGCCGCCCATCACCACTTTCTCACCGCCAAATCCGGTTCGCACGAAGGAGAGGTCCTTCGACGAATGGCGATAGAGCCAGTGGAGGAGATAGACGACGATGGCGATGACGATCGTCGCAAGAATGATGATGGCAATAATGTCAGCGCCGTTCATGGCGACTTCCTCCCCCATCCCGAATTTATACTCAACACCCTCAGCGCGAATGCGCGGAATCGTTCATCGCGGCGGCAAGCACCGCCAGCACGAAGGCGATCTGGTTGATCAGATCGGCCAGATTGTAGATGACCGACAGTTTTCGCGACGTCCGCGCCATTGCCGAGGCGGACGATGAGATAGCTGAGCGGATAGAGCGCCCAGCCGATCGTCACGATCAGGCGCAGCCAGAAGAAGCCGATCCGCACTGGATCGCTTGCGCTCTGCGCGGCTGATTTCGGCCATGCGGCCGAAATAGAGCTCGCCCAGCACATAGAGCCAGAGAAGGAGCCCGATCAGGAAGCCCAGCGTCGGATAGAGGAGATCGGTTTCGCCCATGTAGCGCGCCAGAACCATCGCGATCGAAGCGATCGAGCAGCCGCCAGAAGAGGCCAGTCGGCGTGCTGGAAACGGTCTGAATGAAGAAATAGAGCGTCAACACCTGGACAGGAGCGGCGATCATCCAGTCGACGTAACGGAACACGACCGGCATATCGTGCGCCTGCAGCCAGACGAGGCTGGAAAGTCCGTAGTGCAGGACGCCGACCAGCGGCACGAGGCTCGACAGCGCGATCGGCAGGCGCCAGCGCGGCGACACCCAGCGCCCGCCGGTCAAGTAACAGCACGGTCGTCGCCGCCATCGCGGCGGTCAGCAGCAGAAAGGTTGCGCTGGCCACGTCGAGCGGAAGGAGAGGCAAGGCGTTCATGGACGGCCGCCTTCTGCGCGGAGCCGTTGGTTGCGGCGGCCTTGTCATCGCCGTTTCATTCGTCACGGAGCTGTCCTCTAGATTTGCGTCCGGATATGCGGCGAGCGAGCGTAAAGCGCGACCATCGGCAGGATCAGCAGACCGTAGATGAATTGCTGCCACTCGAACTTCAGACCGATGCCGACGAGGAAAGCGGTCAGCACCTGAAGCACCAGAACGCCAATGACGGTGAAACCGTAGCCGCCGTGTCCGCCGAGCAGCGACGTGCCGCCGATGACGACCGCAGCCAGCGTCATGAAAAGATAGGGGTCGCCAACGCCGATGAAGCCGCCGCCGCTCCACCCGAGAAGTAGCGAGCCCGTCAGCGTCGAGGAGAAGCCGGAGATCGTGAAGACGCCACACCAGTAGCGCCGCTCCGAGATCGAGATGCGCTGCGCAGACGTCCGGTTGCCGCCGAGCGCGTAGAGGTAGCGGCCGTAGACCGTATTCTTCATGCCGAAAATCAAGCGCGATGGCGACGGCGATCCAGACGAAGATCACCGGAGGGATCGCAAGCCGAAGGTCACCCCGTTCATCGCGGCCAGATTGCTGAGCCATGCCGGGACCTGTCCGAACACATTGCCGGCGTAGGAAGACCCGATGCTCGTCAGGATCTGGGTGAGACCGGAGGTCGCGAAGCCGACGCCGAGCGTCACGATCAACGCTTGTCCCTGCAGCGGAAAGCTCAAAAGCCCGTTGAGAGAGCCGATCGCCGCGCCGGCGACCAGGATGAGGATGACGGCGAATCGGCGAGGGAATTCCGAGGCCGATGAGATAGAGCAGACCCGACATTCGACGAACCGATCAGGAACGGGATCGAGAGGTCGAGGCCGCCAAGCACCGCGACAAGAGTCTGTCCGACTGTGGCCAAGCCCAGGAAGGCGGCGAAGACCAGCATGGACTTGATGTTGGCGTCCAGAGAGGAAGCCCTCCACGTGCAGCGACGCGACGACGAAAATCGTGCCGAGCACCATCAGGCCGATGAAAGCGCTGCGGTTGTCGCCGAAGGCGCGGCTCGCGATGGTGGTGAAGACCAGCGAGGCGGCGAGGAAGAGAGCGGTAAAGAGGTTGAGCCACGTCAGAAAGCCGGTCAGCGTCAGCGAAAGGACGATAAATCCCAGGATCAGGATCCCGAGACCGGCCAGCACGCCCTTGTTGCCGGAAGCGAAACCGCGCAACGCGGTGCGCGCCGACGCCTGACGTCCGGCGCGTTCCGCGGCGGCGCGGCTGAGCAGCGCCGATTCGGCGATCCAGCGAACGAAGAAGCCGTTCCAGAGCCAGAGCGCCAGCGTGAAGGTCCCGGCGGTGGTGAAGATCACATATTGCGTCGGCGCATGCTGGGCGAAGCCGAACCCCGCGCCGATGGCGGCGACCAGCGCGGCAAGCGCAAGACCGATCCATCGCAGCGGCCGGACCACCGGGGTCGTGAGGGGAGCGAAGAGAGGATTCTCGGCCATCGCGGGCTCAGTGTCCGAGCCTGGCCACGAGGGCCGTCGTGTTCATCAGGAGCCACACGCCGAGCACTCCGCCAACGCCGATTGCGGCGTAGAGCAGGGGGGTGAGCCGGCGCTGGCTCGCCTGCCAGACAAGCAGCCTGAGCGCGATGACGATCGCCAGCAGCAGCACGGCAAGCTGCGAGGTCCGGGTCGAGAGAAGAGTGCGGGCAAAGTCCGGTCCCTGCTGGACCTGCTCGAGGACCGGCGCGAAGATTTCCGATTCATCGGCGCCGCCGCTGAGGCGCGGCCGCGTCCTCCTGACTGCCCGCCGACTGATCGGCGACGGGTGCGGGCGGCGCCCCCGCGTGGGGCGAGAGCGCCGTATAGTCGTACGTCGCGTGGAGCGCGACCCCGATGAACAGCAAGCCGAGCACAACGAAGACGATGAACGGCGAAACATTGCGCAGCCAGCGCTGCAGATAGGGCAGCGCGACCGTCATAAGCAGCGACAGGACAAGGATGAGGCCGTAGCAGAGGTCGGTGACAAAGCCCTGCACAGCCCCGAAGTCGAAAGTCGAGAGGACGTAGCCGATGAGGAAAAGATTGAGCGCCCCGAGGAGCGAGCCGAACACCGTCGCCCGCCCGCCAGCCAGGCTCGTGCCGCCGAGCACAAGGGCGGTGACGGAAATGAGCGTGTAGGTCGTGCCCTGCGTGGGATCGCCGGAGCTGATGAGCCCCGTAAACGACAGGGAGGCGAGTCCGGCGAACAGACCGCAGACGACATGCGCCCCGATGCGCACGACGCCGATCCTGACCCCGCTCGTGTAGGCAGCGCGTTCGTCCGAGCCCATGAGGCGCAAGTGGCCGTAGAAGGGCGTCGCGGAAAAGATAAGCCAGCCGAGGGTCGCGACCGCGACCATGATGATGGACGGGGAAAAGATGGTCGTCCCCGATCCCCATCCCGACATCCATTCCGGCGCCGCGCCGCCGGGCCGAGGCAGGATGACGAGATTGATGCCCGACAGAGCGAGATAGCCGCTGAGAGAGACGATGATCGGCTGTACCCGCACCCAGATCACGATGAGGCCGAAAACGATCTGATAGACGACGCCGGCGAAGAGGGAATAAGCAAACACCGCGATCGGAGATGAGATGATCCCGGCGGCATGAAGCTGGATCATCGTCACGTTAATGAAGCCGATCAGCGGCCCGATCGACAGATCGACCGTGGCGCGCCCGGCGAGGGCCGTCGCCATCAGCGCATAGGTCGACAGGATCAGAGGCGCGACGACGATCTCCGCGCTGCCGATGCCCGAACTTGTCACGAGGCTCGGACTGCGCAGGACCCCGACCGTCATCAGCCCGAAGAACAGCAGGATCGGGACCAGCAGGAACGTGTTGTAGGACGTTCCGCGCGCGGTGGAGACGGCGCTGCTCGATCCTGCCCGGGCCGGCCATGCTGGGCCTTTCGCTACGCGCTACCACCGGCGGGATGCGGCGCGGACGGGCGCTTCGTCGCGCCGGGGGCTGCGGTCCGAGATGCTGGAGGGTCTGCGGTCGCGCGCATAGTCAAGCAGCCGGTCGAGCACCGGCATCAGGTATTTCTTGAACGCCTCCGGGTTCTCGCACATCGGGAAATGTCCGATTTCCTTCATGATGATGCATTCGGCGTTGCGGATCTTGTCCGCCGTCTGTTCGGTCATCTCCGGCGTGCAGGCGAAGTCGTAGACGCCGGTCATCAGGATCGATCGGGATCCGTCCCGAGATCTTGCGGCAGAGATCGCGGAAATCGTGATCGACGCTGTAGAAGTAGAGGTCACCCTTGAAAACGCCGGGGCCGCCCTGGGCGTAGTACCACCATGTCTCCCAGCGATAGTCCTCTGGGCTCTGCGGCGCCATGAGGCCGAAGGTCGAGGTCGCGCAGACCTCGCCACCGTGAATGTGGGGATGATGTAGCGCGTCTATCCACCAGCCCGGGGAATGATCGCAGGCCTCGATGGCGATGAGCGCCGTCAGTTCGTTCTCATAGTTGAGCGCAAGCGGCAGACAAATGTTGCCGCCCATCGAGCTGCCCATGATGATCGGCTTCTCGAGTTCCAGCGTCTCGCAAAACGCCATGATGAACTCGGAATAGAACTTTGAGGTCAGCTTGTACTCTTCCTCCTCCTTGTAGAAGTTCTTTGGCGGAATCGATTTGCCATGCCGCGGCAGGTCGAAAGCGATCACGCGAAAGTTCTTGGTGATGTCGGGATCGCAAAGCTGATGCCGATATTCGCGGCCGTCCGTACCCGCCGTGTGCAGGCAGACGAGCGGAACGCCCTGCCCGTTCTCCTCATAGTAGACGCGATACTCCTTGCCCGCATAGGGGACATACACGTAGCGCCCAACGATTGGATCGGTCTTTGCCATTTGCAGTCGGCCCCTGAAGGAAAGAAGCAGGCGGGATCAATTCGGGCGCATCTTGGCGAGCATCCACGTCAGGGCGCGGAGGTTCTGCCAGAAGACCTTCGTGTCGCCCTCGATCTTGAGCTTGCCGTGCATCGGAAGCGCCATCGCCCAGATGTCGTTGTACATGGGTGGCGGAACGGCCTCGACGAACTTGCTCCAGGAACTCGCAGGAGCGCGCAGCGCAAAGTGCCATCCCATCAGATTTGCGTTCGGCTCATCCGCAACCATCTCGATCTTGCCGTTGCGGACCTGGATGTAGAAATCCCTGTCGTCGACGCCGATGACGAAATTGGCCGTGAAGAAGCGGCCAACCACCTTGAGCACACGGTCTTCATTGACGCGTTTCGCCCAGGCGACAATCCAGTCGGCGTCGAATTCTGTCAGCGTGGAATAGCGTGTCATCCCTTCGCTCTTTTCACTTCGAGTGCGTCATGCGCAAAACCTGATAGCCTCACGCGGGTTTTGGGAGCGGCGCTTTCGCCGGGCCGTAAAGCCCAAGGAGCGTCGCGGTCGTGATCGCAGACGGAAGGACAGCGCGGACGAACTCCACGTAATCGGCGGAATCGTCGATCTCGATCCGCTCGGTCTTCAGCGCGTAGAGCGTGAAGACGTAGCGATGAGCGTCGCCGGGCGGCCAAGGGCCGCCATAGCCGCGGCCGTAGCCCGGAATGCGGAACGTCACGAAATCGCTGGCGAATTCCCGCGCCTCGCGCGGCATAGCGCCTGAACGGCTGGCGCCTTCGGGGAGCTCGCGGCAGTCAGCGGGAAGATCGGCGACGAGCCAGTGAGCGAAGGCGCGCGGGAACCCGAGATCCGGCGGGATGTCCGGATCCGTAACCGTGAGCGCGAAGCTCCGCGCGCCTTCGGGCGGCGAATCCCAGGCGAGGGGTGGCGAGACGCTGTTCGCCTCGGCGTGGCGGTCCGGAATGAGGCCGCCGTCGGCGAAGGCGGGGGACCGCAAGGAAAATGGCGCGAGAGGCGGCCTCACCTTTGGGGCTGGCCAGGCAGCCGGGCGCGGCGGCGACTCCGCCGCGGGCGCAATTTCCGACTCCCCGCCTCGCGTCGCGGGTTCGCCGAGCGTGCGCCGCAAAACGAAATGCTGACCGAACATCGCGGCCAGAATGCTGTCGCTGTTGATGTCCCCGCCCGTCAGTTCGGCAAAGACGTGACCATTGCGGAAGACCAGCACCCGCGAGCAAAAGCCGATCAGTTCCTCGATTTCGCTCGACATGTAGACAACCGACTTGCCCGTTGCGGCAAAGTCTCGCAGATGCGCGTAGAGGTCGGTCTTCGCGCCGATGTCCACGCCCCGCGCCGGGTCGTTCAGGATGAGGATGTTGGGGCTCAGCGCGAACGCGCGGCCGATCAGCACCTTCTGCTGGTTTCCGCCGCTGAGCGACGTGATCTTGTCGCCCCGGTCGCCCAGGCGGATCGACAGTTTCTCGCGCTCCCATTCGAACGAGCCGTTGAGCGCCGTCCAGTCGATGAGGGCCAACTTTCCGCCGCGCGACTTCGCCCCATAGAGCGGGGCGAGCATGTTTTCGAATATGCTGAGGTTGGCAAAGATGCCCTCGCGTTTCCGGTCGCCGGAAACGTAAGCGACCTTGTGGCGCGAGGCGTCGGCGAGCGAATTGATCGGGTGGAAGCCGCCGTGCTCGCCGATGACGATCGGCTCCGATGCGGCCGCCCGCTGCACGCCCGCAAGCACTCGCACAAAGTCAGCCTGCCCGTGGCCGTCGAGTCCGGCGACCCCGAGGATCTCGCCATGATGGAGCCGGAAGTCGACCTCGCGGCTGCGCGGCCAGATCTTCATCACGTCGGCTTTCATGACGACGCTGCGCCGCCACGCGTCCTCGGCCGGGGCTACGGGCTTGGACGGCCGCTCCGCGTTGCTGGCGATGAGGCGGAGAAGATTGGCTTCGGTGATCTCGCTCTTTGCCAGGACGCCGACATCGCGCCCGTCTCGCAGCACGGTCACGCGATCGGCGATGCGCGTCATCTCCGCGATGCGGTGGGTCACAATCAGAACGCAGGAGCCCGCATCGCGCAATTCGCGGATTTTTGCGAACAGCCGTTCGGTCGAATCGAGGTCCAGGGCGGCGGAAGATTCGTCGAGGATGAGGACTTTCGGCTTGGCGAGGAGGGCGCGCGCGATCGTGATCCATGCCTTGAGATTGAGCGGCAGCTGGCCGGCCATCATATCGAGGTCGAGATCGAGCCCGGTGAGCTCGGTCATGAGCTTTCTCGCGGCTCTTACTTTCTCGGTGCGGGTCAGCACGCTCGACCAGAGCCTGTCGGCTCCAAGATAGAGGTTGTCGAGCACGGAGCTTTCGTCGGCGACAAGCACCTCCTGAAAGACGGTCGCAATGCCGATCGCACGAGCGTCATGGGGGGAGTTCGGCGTGTGGCCGAGAATGTTGACTTGCCCCGCGTCGATCGGCAGCACGCCGGAAATCACCTTTGGCAAGCGTGCTCTTGCCGCTGCCGTTGCCGCCGAAGATCGCATGGATCTCGCCGAGCCGCGCGCTGAACGAGGCGTCGTCGAGCGCGCGCGTGACGTCGAAAGACTTTCGGATGCCGACGAGCGAAACGCCATGCGATCCGAAGGGAGCGGCGGATGCGCTCTCTTCGGCGCCCTTGCGAGGCCGCCCCGTGACGAGGGCCGCGTCAACCATCCGCGCAACCCCGATAGCGCCGGCAACGGTTTTCGCCGGGAACAAGGCTGAGCCCGAATGCCGGCACCGGACGCATTCCCAAACTTGTCACCGCCGCGACGCTTCGCCGCCCGGTGTTTCCCCGTAAAAAGGCTCGGGGCGCGGCGGCGACGCAACGGTGCGCCGCGCCCCCATCATTCACGGCTTCTTGTAGGCCGCCGGATCAGCCGGACGCAGGAAGAAGGAATCGAGATCCTTGCCGCCCCACTTTTCGAGACCGACATTGAACCATTTGTCGGAGTTCTCGTTGCAGTTCTCCGGCAGCGCCTTGGCGACGTCGTCATAAGTGAGGATCGTCGGCGAGACGAGGATCGACTGAATCTTCGGACCCTGGCCCTGCATCGTCCGCATCATGACATTCCACATGAGCTCCATCTCGTCAGCCGGGCGGCCAGCCCTGGATCGCCGCGCTCACGAACTTCGGATGCTTGCGCCAGTAGCAGAGCGCGCCTTCCTCGCCGCCGATCGCGACCGGCGGCATCTTGCGCCCGGACTGTTCCAGCGCGCGAAGGACGCCAAGTTCCGCCGCCGATTGCACGACGACGCCGTCGAGCTCGCCGGGATGATTGGCGAGCCACTTCTGAACTTCGGCCTGCGCAACCTGGTCCGTCCACATCCCGGCGACGTCGCCGACGATCTTGACGTCGGGCGCTGTGGCAAGGCCAGCCTTGATGCCGCGATCGAGGGAGTCCGAGGTGCTCGTGCCGGGAATGCCTTCGACGACGAGCACATTTCCCTTCTTGTCCAGCTCGTTCGACCATCCAGTCGCCCTCCGCCTTGCCGGTGACGACGAAGTTGGTCGACGAATTGACCGCATAGGGCGAGGTGACATAGCCGATCATCGAGAAAGACGGGCACGCCCTTGTCATAGGCGTATTTGACCGTCTCGTTGAGCGCTGTCGGATTTGAGCAGCAGATGATGAGCGCGTCGACGCCGCGGTCCACGAGTTGCCGCATCTGCTGGATTTGCGTCGAATCCTTGAGATTGGACTGCGTGACGATCAGGTCCTTGACGAGACCGAGCTTCTTCCATTTGGGCACGATGTCCTTCTCGAGGTGCTCGAGAGCGTTGGCGCGCCAGGTGTTGCCGGCGTAGGAACTGGCGTAGCCGATCGTCCAGGGCGGTCCTTTCTTCGGCTTGAAATCTCGTAGGCGCTCGGACCGATCGGCTGCTGCGGGTCGATCTGGTCTTTGTTGTAGAGACTATCCTGAATGCTTTTGCGGCAATCTCGTCGAGCCCTTCGGCGCGAACTATATTGGCAAAACCGACGAAGCCGGCGCTGACTGCCAGGAGCGCTGCCGCGCGCCTTATTCTCTTGATAAGATCCATGACTTTCCTCCCTGTACACGACGCCGTCCCAAAAGCTTGGGGCTATGGACGGTCTTTTTAGAGACGAGGCGGAAGCCGACAAACCTCCGGCGCCTGCCACTCCTATCACACCCGGAACCCTTTTCTCCTATCACAAAACGTAAGCCGACCCTTCCCTCCTTTCCATTTGTTTATCCTGAAGGCGCCCTTCGCATCAGCTTAATGCGCGCGAGCCCGCGGCTCAGCCGAAAAACCGCGGCGCATGGTTCGCTCCGCCGAGCCCGAAGAACAATGGAAACCAGCGGCTCATTTCCTCCGGAGTGGCGGAATGGGAGAATTCCGCCAGCCCTTGCGCTTTGGCTTCGAGTTCGGCGCGCGACAGCGTGTTTCCGGGGTCGCCCTTGGGTTCGTCCACGCGGCCCGCAAGCCGGCGTCCATCGACCGTCTCGACCTCGACCTTGCCGATCCAGCGTTCTGGATAGGCGGCCTGCACTTCGGGGTCGAAGGCCATTGTCACCTTTTGGGCGAAATCCCTTGTCTCGGGCGCCGCGAAGAAGCGCTCGAAGTCGAACATTCCGGCGCTCTCGCGCGTCGCCGCCAGAGCGAGCACGGATCCCATGGAGAACTTCGCCTGATGGACCGTCTGAGGATTGGTCACAGGACCAAGCACGTCGATCGCCGCCTGATGGACGCGCGCGGTGACACGGGCGACATCCGCCGGCTTAAGTCCGCCTTCCCGCATGACGCGCATGAGCGCGTCCGCCGCGGGATGGGTGTGACGGCAGGAAGCGTGGAATTTGAACGACGTCTCCGCCAGCGCCCAGCGCTCGCCAAGCCGGTCGACGAGCCGGGCCGGGTCGGCGTCCTTGCGCCATGCCGGCCGCCATGGCTTGCGCTCCGGTCAGGATTCGCCTCGCCCCGGTGAAGCCCTCCTTCGCCAGATAGGCGGAGAAGAGTCCCGTCGAGGCCGCGTGAGCGGTGTGAAGGGGCTTTGAATCCGCTCCGTCGCGCAGAAATTCCCATAAGCCCGCGGCCTGCGTCCCGGCCGAGCCGAAGGCGTCGAGCATCTGGTCGGGCGAGAGCCCGAGCAGCCGTCCGACCGCCGCAGCCGCTGCGAGCGAGCCTGCCGTGCCGGTCGTATGGAACACCTTGTAATGCGCTTGGCCGAGAAATTCGCCAATCCGGATCCCGACCTCGTAGCCGGCTACGCTTGCGGTCAGAAGTTCGCGCCCCGAAGCGCCGATCGCCTGGGCAATGGCGAGCGCGGGCGGAAACACCACGGCGGCGGGATGAAAGACCGAGCCGTTGTGCACGTCGTCCTGCTCCGCGACATGCGACGCCGCCGCGTTGACCATGGCGGCGAACAAGGGAGACGTGGTCCGCCGGCTGACGATCACCTCCGAGGGACCCGAGCCGGGTCCCATCGCGGCGGCGAATTTCTCGACGATTTCGACGGGGCGCACGCCATTGCCTGCGAGGGCCGAGCCGAACCAGTCGAGCATCAACTCCTCGCAGCGCCTGACGACCGCGGGGGGTATCGCCTCATAGGCGAGGCTCGCGGCGAATTGAGCGAGAACCTGTTCAGGAAAGGGCGGCATGGCTTTCATGTCCTCGCGTTCAGGATGGGTTCGCGCGGGCGGGCGACGCGGCGTTTCCCGCTGCCGGGCGAGGGGACGTCTCCAAGGGATCGTTCTCCAAATTCACCACCGCCTCGATGGCGAGGCGCCCTTGCGCGTCCTCCGCCCATAGGTCGGCGGCGCCCGTTCCGCGCGGACGCCCGAAGAGGCGACAGCGGTCCTGTATCGTGGAGCCAGCGCCTTGTATGCAGTTCGCATCCGATTAAGCGCGCGTTCGGCGCGTGCTCGCGCAAGAGATCGAGGAGCAGCGTCGCGGCCAGGTCGGTCTGCACGACAAGGCCCGGGTGGCCCTCGACGAAGGTCGCGAAAGGCCGATCGTAATGAACGCGGCTCTTGTCGCGCGTGAGCGCGGAATAGCTGAACAGGGCGCGCGGATCGGCGCGGTATTCGCGCAACCAGATCGCGGGACTGCGCAGGGCGAGAAACGGCCGGACGGGAAGCGGTTCTCCCCGCGCCATATAAAGAACGCGCCGGTCCTCGGAGATTGCAACCCCTTCGCAATCAGCAATGTCGTGGCGCAGGCGCAGCGTGACGAGCGGTCCCGCCTCGCCCGCGCGCTCGGCGGCGTCGACGATATGGGCGAAACGCCAAATCGGATCGCCCACGCGGATCGGGCGATGGAACCGGATATTGCGCTCCACGCAAAGCCGCCGCGGCAGTTCGATTGGGGGCAAGGCCGGGTCCAGAAAATCGCCGCTCTCGGTCGTTTCCGACATCCGGCCCCAGGCGTGAAAGTAGAGCCAATGGGCGAGCGGGGGGAGTTCGTCACCCTCCTGCGGCGCGGGCCCAAGCTGAAGCAGGTCAAACAGCGTCGCGAGCTGGGACTGCGCAGCGACATCCGCGCGCACGTCGACCCTCCCCAACCACTCTCGAGCTCTGTCGAGATTGTTCACCGGCTTCGCCAAAAGTCTGGTCTTTGCGGCGAACATGCTTGATCTTTATGCGGCGCTGTATCAATTTCAAAGATGCAAAGCCGGGCTTAAGCGCGCCAGAACAGGCAGGGAGGGGATTGGGTGTTCACCCATTTTGATTTCGCGGACCTTCGGCTTTTTATTTGCATTGCCCAGGAAAACAGCCTGACTCGCGGCGCCGAGCGGGTCCACCTGTCGCTTCCCGCGGCGAGCACGCGCATCAAGAACCTCGAAGAATCGCTGGGGACGAAGCTCCTCTACCGTGCAAGCAACGGGGTTACCCTGACGCCGCCCGGGCAGGTGATGCTGCAGCATGCCCTCGACCTGCAGCGGCAGATGGAGCGTCTCTGCTCCGACCTTCAGGAATATGCGCAGGGTGTGAAGGGGCATGTGCGCCTCTTCGCCAACACGACGGCGATCACCGAGTTTCTGCCCGCCGTGCTGTCGCGCTTTCTTTCCAGCCATCGCAATGTCAACGTCGATCTGCGCGAGCGCCTGAGCCCGAACATCGTCCGCGCCGTGACGGACGGTGCAGCGGATGTCGGAATCGTCGCCGGCAACGTGCGGACGGAAGGGCTCGAAGTGCTGCCTTACCGCGAGGACCGTCTCATTCTCGTCTGCGCGCGCAGGCACGCCCTCGCTGAACTCGCGGAAGTGAGTTACGAAGAGACGCTGCAGTTCGATCACGTTTGCCTGCCGGAGGCGAGCGCGATCCACTCTTTCCTGGTCGAGGCCGCCAACGGCGTCAACCGGCGCATCA
The DNA here is from genome assembly GCA_963725195.1 of uncultured Alphaproteobacteria bacterium. Taxonomy (GTDB): domain Bacteria; phylum Pseudomonadota; class Alphaproteobacteria; order Rhizobiales; family Beijerinckiaceae; genus Roseiarcus. The sequence continues at coordinate 180,784 of CAVRXX010000012.1, forward strand.
AGATGCGCATCCAGGTCGGCAATTTCGAGTCGATGTGCCGCCTTGTTCAGGCGAACGTCGGCATTGGCATCCTCCCGGAATCCGCCGCCCGCCGCCAGGCGAAGACCAGCGACATCCATCTCGTGCAGCTCACCGACAAATGGGCGTTGCGCGATCTCAAGATTTGCGTCCGCAGCCTGGATATGCTGCCCAGCTTCGCACGCGATCTCGTCAACATGATCGTCGCCGACGCACGCGACGCAAGGGAGCACGGGCGCATAGCCGCGATCGCATGAGAGAGACGCTGTGAGAGCGGTCGCGCGCCGTTGGGCCCGGGGACGCAACGGATAGAGTGACGAGGAATCGCCGGCCTCGCAAGAGGGCCGCAGAGAGGAAACCAGCATGAAGATTTTCGAGCTCGACAATGGCGGCGGCGATCTTCTGGAGCCGAGCCTTCGCGGCGATCTCGAGCGTTCGAGCCGGTGGGAGCGGCCCGCTCCGGCGTCCGCGCCGTCAACGGCGGGCTCCCTCCTTTCTGACACGGGGCGCCGCACCATCAATATCGGGACGAGCGGAAAGCTGAAGCTGCATGTCCTCGATCTCGGCAAGCTTCGGCTCGACAAGAACTTCATGGTCGCCAACACGACCGTCGCGACGGCGCGGAATCCGAATCCGCGCGGCCAGATCATCGATATTCCGGTCTCCGCCTATTATATCGAACATCCGGACGGCAATATCCTGTTCGACACCGGCTGCAATCCGAACTGGGGCGGACCGAACGGACGCTGGCCGGTCGACGGGTCTGCAGGAACTCTTTCCGCATATCGGCGGCGAGGAGTGTCATGCTCCCCGCTCGGCTCGACATGATGGGCGTCGGCCCCGACGACGTCGATTATGTGGTGCTCTCGCATCTGCATTGCGACCATGCAGGCTGCGTCGAATATTTCCGCAAGTCGAAGATCATCGTGCATGAGGACGAGTTTGCAGGCGCCTTCCGGCAGTACGCGCTGCAGGATCACGGCTCGCCCTATGCGTTCAAGGATCTCGAGGCGATGATCAAGGCGCAGTTGCACTGGCGGGAAATCGCGCGCGACGAGCCGGACCAGAATATCGTCGAAGGCGTGCGCCTGCTCAATTTCGGCCCCGGTCATGCGCGCGGCATGCTCGGCCTTTCAGTCAGTCTGCGAAGTCAGGCAGGGCGTCATCCTGTGTCTCGGACGCCTGCTACACTGCCGAGAATTATGGGCCGAAGGCCAAGCAGCCGGGCATCAGCTACGATTCGCTCGGCATCATGCGCACGGTGCGGCGCATCCAGGCGCTCGCGGCCGAGACCGGCGCGGCAGTCTGGTTCGGCCACGACATCGAGCAGTTCGCCTCCGTCCGCAAGGCGGCGCAGGGCGAAGGGCATTACGAGTAGGGGCCGACCCCGCGGATCGGCCCCTACCCGCGGCTCGCCTATTCCGCGTAGCTCTGCACCACGGTCTTGACGACGCTGAACTCTTCCAGCGCCAGAAAGCCCTTCTCACGCCCGTGGCCGCTCTTCTTCATGCCGCCGAAGGGCAGCTCCACGCCGCCGCCCGCGCCATAGCAGTTGATGAAGACCTGACCGCTGCGTACCGCTTTGGCGAGGCGGGTCTGGCGCGATCCGTCGCGCGTCCAGACCGCCGCAACGAGGCCATAGTCCGTCCCGTTGGCGAGCGTGATGGCGTCCGCCTCGTCCTCGAAGGGCAGCACGGACAGGACGGGTCCAAACACCTCGTCGCGCGCCAGCGTGTTGCCGCGCGGCACGGGACCGAACAGCGTCGGCGTCACATAGAAGCCGCCGCTCGGAAGATCGTTGGCGAGCTTGCCTTCCGCGATCACCGGAATGCCTGACTTGCGCGCCGTGTCGACAAAGCCGTTGACCCGATCGCGCTGCTTGGCGCTGATCATCGGCCCGAGGTCCAGATTCATGGCCGGCGTGCCGACGCGCACGTTGGAGAAAGCCTCGGCGACTTCGCCGACGAAGTCGTCGTAGATCTTTCGCTCCACCAAGCAGGCGGCTGCCGGCCGAGCAGGTCTGGCCGCCGTTCTGGGTGATGGCGCGCGCGATGAACGGGATCGCCTTCTTGCGGTCCGCATCCGCGAAGACGATCTGCGGCGACTTGCCGCCGAGTTCGAGCACGCATTTGATATGGCGCTCCGCGGCGGCCTTCTGCACGATCGTCCCCACCTCGGGCGAGCCCGTGAAGGTGATCATATCGATGCCGTGATGCGCGGTCAGCGCGGCGCCGGCCTCGTCGCCCAAGGCCCGTCACGACATTGATCGCGCCCGCCGGGCATTCCCGCTTCCTCGGCGATCGCCGACAAGCAGCAGCGGCGACATGCAGGCGTCTTCCGCCGGCTTCAGCACGACCGCGTTGCCGGCGGCAAGCGCGGGCGCGAGCGAGCGGCCGAACATTTGCGCGGGATAGTTCCACGGCAGGATATGCGCGGTCACGCCATAGGGCTCGCGCGTCACCTGCGCATGGAAGCCGCTCATGAAGGGAACGATCTGGCCATGCAGCTTGTCGGCGGCGCCGCCGTAATATTCGAAATAGCGGGCGGCAAGCGTGATGTCGGCGCGCGCCTGACCGATCGGCTTGCCGGTGTCGCGCGCCTCGGCCTGCGCGAGTTCCTCCGCGCGCGAAGCGATAAGGCCGGCCATCTTCATCAGAATGCGGCCGCGGTCCGTCGCCGTCATCGCGCCCCAGGGGCCGTCATAGGCCGCGCGCGCGGCCTTCACGGCGGCGTCGATGTCGGCGGCGGCGCCGCGCGGGATCGCGTCATAGGTCTCGCCGGTCGACGGGTCGACGACCGGCAGCGCTGCTCCGGATCTCGGCCTCCGCCACTTGCCGCCAATGAACAGCTTCTGCATCATAACGATTCCTCTTGTCGCGACAGCGGTCAGGGCGTCAGGACGACGCGGCCGACGATGCGGCCGGCCTTCAGGTCTTCGAGCGCGTCGGTCGCGTCGCTGAGCGGGCGCGTCCGGATCGGGATCTTGGGCGCGCCGCCGGAACGGACAAGGTCGAGAAGTTCGCGCGTCTCGGCCAGATTGCCGGTGTAGCTGCCCTCGATCGTCGTCGCTTTCATCGGAATGAGGGGCAGCGACCAGGGGGCGGAGCCGCCGAACAGGCCGACCATGATCATCTTGCCGCCCTTGGCGAGCGAGTCGAAGACGAGCGCCGCGGTCTGGGGGCTGCCGACAAGGTCGATCGCGCGCCCAGCAAGGGCCGCCCAGCGCCGACTGGATCTGCGCCAGCGCGTCGGGCGCCGAGCCGTCGATCGCGGCGAGCGCGCCTGCCCTCGAGCGCCGCCGCGCGCCGCTTGTCGTCGATATCGACCACAACGGCGCCCTTGCCGCCCATCGCCTTCAGGATGCTGAGGGCACATCAGCCCGAGGCCGCCGGCGCCGATCGACCAGCACCGGCTCGTCCTTGATCGCTGAGCCGAGCTTCTTGAGCGCCGAATAGGTCGTCACGCCCGAGCAGGCGTAGGGCGCGACCGCGACGGGATCGAGCCCGTCGAGCGGCAGCAGATATTTCGAATTCGGGACGACGATCTGATCGGAATAGCCGCCATCGCAATGAACGCCGAGGCAGCGCGGCTTCATGCAGAGATTTTCGGACCCGGCGCGGCAGACGCGGCAGACGCCGCAGCCGATCCAGGGATAGATCGAGCACCATCTCGCCGACCTTGCGGTCCTTGACCTCCGGGCCGACTGAGACGATTTCGCCGGCCGTCTCGTGGCCGAGCGTCAGCGGCAGAGCGATGCCGCGATCCGTCGAGCAGCAGGCGTCTTGCCGCCGCCGAGATCGTAGCTGCCTTCCCAGATATGCAGGTCGCGAATGGCAGACGCCGGCGGCCTTGACCGCGACCACGACCTCGTGACCGGTGGGCTTCGGGTCGGCAGGTCGGCTTCCTCAAGCGGATCGCCGAAAGTCGATGAGCTGGATAGCTTTTCACCCGGTCGTCCTCCTCGGTGTCTTTCTTGAAGTCTTTTCGCTTGCCACGCCTGTCGTCGTGAAATCCCGACGCTACCGGCAGATTGGGCGCGAGAGTAGCGGGGGCCAGCAATTCGACGTTAGCCGCTATATCGGCCTATCAGCTATATCATTTTCGTTCGGTCCCGGTCCTGTCCATAAGCCGAGCGCCACAAGTCGCCGCACCTCCTCGCGCAGGCACTGCACCACCGCGACGGTCGCCGGCGTCTTTGGCCGCCGTACCGTCTCGCCGACGACCAGCGTGCGTGTCAGCGAGGGGGAGACGATGCGGCGGGCGACGATAGCGCCGACCGCGACCTCTCGATAGACGCCGCAGAAGGGCAGGATCGTCGCAGCATGGCCCTCCCTCACGAGGGTCTTGATCGTGGCCATGGAATCAAGCTCCAGCACTACGTCGGGCTCAAGTCCGGTCTCCGCGCAAGCGCTGTCGACCAGGATCCGCAGCCCGTGCGGCCGTCCGGGCAGGATGAGCGGCAAGCGGACCGCCTCGGCGAGCGTCGCCTGGGGCCGCGCCGCGTCGAGCGCCGACGGCGCGCAGCAGAGGAAAAGGTCCTCGACGAGGAGGATGCTGACCGACCAGATTCGGCGTGCGGCTCGGGACTGTAGAGGACCCCGACGTCCAGCCGGCCCCCGACCAGCCAGTCTCTCACGTCGCCGCTGAAGCCCTCGCTGACATGCAGCCGGACGCCAGGAAAGTCGCGGCGAAGGCGATGAAACAGCGGTTCGACCAGAATCATGCAGACCGAGGGCGGCAGGCCCAGATTGACCGCCCCGATCGGAGCGCCCTTGGCCGCCCTGAGGCCAGCCTCGAGCCGGCCGACCTGCTCCAGCAGCGAGCGGCCATGTTCCAGCAGAGTGCGCCCGACCTCGGTCAGTTCCGCGCCGCGGCCGTTGCGCCGAAGGAGCGGCGAGCCGCATTCCGCCTCGAGCTGCCGAATGTGCCGGCTCAGCGCCGGCTGCGCGACCCCGAGGTGACGCGCGGCAAGCGTGAAGCTTCCCAGTTCGCTCACACAGACAAAATAGCGCAGGCGCTTGAGATCCATGGGTCCCAAGGAGCTTATGCCCAATCGGGCATAACCGATAGCGCCGTTTTGCTTCTGGCGGCAATTTGCGGCGCCCTTTAAGACAGGCGCGCGAACCAGAGCCGCAAAGAAGCCGGCGACAGGGAGACAATCCGGAGTGACCACAAGCGCGGGGGCCGACCATGCCGAGATTCGCGACGCGGTCGCCAAGCTCTGCCGCGATTTTCCCGGCGAATACTGGCGCGCGCTCGACCGCGAGCGCGCCTATCCGACCGCTTTTGTCGAACGTCTGACGAAGGACGGTTTTCTCTCGGTCCTCATTCCCGAGGAATATGACGGGTCGGGACTGGGTCTGCGCGCCGCGACGGCGATCCTCGAAGAAATCCATCGCGCTGGCTGCAACGGCGCCGCATGCCATGCGCAAATGTACACGATGGGCGCGTTGCTGAGGCACGGCAGCGCCGAGCAGAAGGCCAGATATCTGCCGAAGATCGCTTCAGGCGAACTCCGCCTGCAGGCGTTCGGCGTCACGGAGCCGACCAGCGGCACCGATACGACGCGCATCCGCACCTTCGCGCGGCGCGAGGGCGATCGCTATATCGTCAACGGCCAGAAGATCTGGATCAGCCGCGCCGAACATTCCGACCTGATGCTTCTCCTGTGCCGGACGACGCCGCGCGAGGAGGTCGAAGAAGACGACCGACGGCATGACGGTGCTGCTGGTCGACATGCGCGAGGCGATCGGAAATGGCCTCACGATCCGGCCCATCCGCACCATGCTCAACCACGCGACGACCGAGCTCTTCTTCGACAATATGCCGGTTCCCGTCGAGAATCGCATCGGCGAGGAGAACAAGCGGCTTCCGCTATATCCTCGACGGCATGAACGCCGAGCGCATTCTCATCGCCTCGGAATGCATCGGCGACGGGCGATTCTTCGTCGAGCGAGCGACCGGTTACGCCAAGAACCCGCGAGGTGTTCGGCCGGCCGATCGGGCAGAATCAGGGCGTCCAGTTCCCGATCGCCCGCTCCTGGATCGAGGTCGAGGCGGCCGCGCATGATGGTGGGCAAGGCGGCGCGGATGTTCGAGGCCGGCGAGCCCTGCGGAACGGAAGCCAACATGGCCAAGCTGCTGGCCTCGGAAGCCAGCTGGCGGGCGGCGGACATGTGCGTCCAGACGCACGGCGGCTTCGGCTTCGCCGAGGAGTTCGACATCGAGCGCAAGTTTCGCGAAACGCGGCTCTATCAGGTCGCGCCGATCTCGACCAATCTCATCCTCGCCCATGTCGGAACGCATGTGCTCGACCTGCCGAGGTCCTACTGATGCCCAGCGCGCTCGACGGCGTTCTGGTCGTCTCGCTCGAACAGGCGGTCGCGGCGCCTTTTTGCACTTCGCGGCTCGCCGACGCCGGCGCGAGGGTCATCAAAATCGAACGGGAGAGCGGCGATCTTGCGCGCAAGTATGATGAGGTCGCGCATGGCGAGAGCGCCTATTTCGTGTGGCTCAATCGCGGCAAGCAGTCGCTCGTGCTCGACATCAAGCAATCGGGGGATTCCGCTCTTCTGAAGCGGATGCTGAAAAAGGCGGACGTGTTCGTGCAGAATCTCGCGCCTGGCGCGGCGGAGCGGGCCGGTTTTGGCGCGAAGCGCCCTCCGCGCAGAGAACCCGCGTCTCATCGTCTGCGATATCACCGGCTACGGCGACAGCGGTCCTTACGCCGAGATGAAGGCTTACGACTTTCTCATTCAGTGCGAGACGGGTCTCGCCTCGGTCACGGGCGGGCCGGATTCGCCAGGCCGTGTCGGCGTCTCCGTCGCGGACATCAGCTGCGGCATGAACGCTCACGCGGCGATCCTGCAGGCGCTCTACGCCCGGGAGCGCACCGGCGAAGGCGGCCAGATTTCCGTCTCGCTCTTCGACTCGATTGCGGACTGGATGGCGGTGCCCCTGATCCACCGCGAATATTCGGGCCGCGAGCCCAGGCGCATCGGTCTCAATCATGCGACCATTGCGCCCTACGGCGCCTATGCAGCCGGCGACGGAACGCCATTCATCATCGCGATTCAGACGTCGGCCGAATGGGCGAGCCTTTGCCGCGGGGTGCTTGCCCGGCCCGACATGATAGACGATCCGCGCTTCTCGACCAACAGCCGCAGGACCGCCAACCGGGCGGCGCTCGACGAAGAGATGGGGAAGGCCCTGTCGCGCTTCGACGCGGGTCAGATGGCCGAGGCCCTCCGGACCGCCAACATCGCTTTTGGCCGCTACAATACGGTCGGCGAATTCGCCGGCCACGTCCAGTTGCGGCGCGCGGAGGTCGGGACGGCGAGCGGCCCCGTCAGCGTGCCGGCGCCGCCGCAGATTTTCGACCGTCATCCGGTCGTGCTCGGGCCCTCTCCCGCAATCGGCGAACACAGCGAAAAAATTCGCCGCGAATTCGCGAGCGAGGGTTGACGATGAGTGAGTTTCGCCAGTGGATCGGCCGCAGCGAGGAGACTCGCGACGTCGCAGAGCCGGGCCCCATGCGGCGCCTTGCCGCGCTGCTCGATTACGAGGCGTGGCCTTGGGCGCCAGGCGCTCTGGCGCCGCTTGGCCACTGGCTCTATTTCCTGCCAGAGGCTCGGCAATCGAGTCTCGGACCCGACGGCCACCCTGCTCGCGGCGGCTTCCTGCCACCGGTCGCTTTGCCCCGCCGCATGTGGGCCGGCGGGCGCGTCGACTTTCTTTCTCGAATTCCACTCGGTGCGAAGATGATGCGGCGGTCGACGATCGTTGATATCGCCGACAAGACCGGCGCCTCCGGCCCGCTGATCTTTGTGGTCGTGCGTCATGAAATATCTGTCGAGGGTCGGCTCGCAATTCGCGAAGAGCATGACATCGTCTATCAGGGCGCATCCGGATCGCGAGCGCCTCCAGCGGCCGACGGTGCTTCGGCTCCTGCTGAGCGCTTCGACTTTCGCCGCAGCGTTGCGCCGGGACCGGTAGAATTGTTTCGCTATTCTGCTCTTACGTTCAACGGGCACCGCATCCACTACGATCGAGACTATGCAACGAGCGTGGAGGGGTATCCGGGGCTCGTCGTTCATGGGCCGTTGATCGCGACGATGCTTGTCGACACCCTCTTGCGGTGGAAGCTCGGAACAAAGCTCACGCGTTTCACCTTTCGCGCTCGCTCGCCTCTTTTCGACGACGCGCCGTTTGCCCTTTGCGCCAAAGCTTCGCAAGATGGCGCAAACCTCTGGGCGCAGGCGGCAGGCGCGCCTGTCGCGATGGAAGGACAAGCGTCATTTTAGGCAAGCGGCGAACGATGGGAAAGCCTATCGCCGGTGGCGCAAGCGGGTGCAGGACAGCGGACCGGCGCTGCGGATGAATTGGTGCTGGCGTTGGCCAGCCGCTTCGAGCGGGCGCGGCCGTGGCTTCAGACCTATCCGGTCTTTCGTCAGCGAAGAAGATCGCGTAAGCGGCGCGATCGCCGCGATCTGTGTGTATGAGCGAGGGGCTGCGGAGCCTGGACCGAGAGCTGCAACTGACCCAGCAGCTTCCAGAAGAGCCGCCTTGTCGCTCGCGCCGCCAGCTGAAGTCTCGATAGTCAAGCCGGGGCGGCTCGGCGCGAGACGCTGGACGTACGCGGCAATCAAATCGATCATGCGAGGTCCGCCAAGGGCGACGTCGCCGTGAGAATGAAACGCTTCGGCGCCAAAGTCTGCTGGACGTTGGCGACGCCGATCGCGATGTTGTTGTGCCGGCGATCTGAATAGCCAGCCAAGCCTTGAGCTCGCAACGTGAAGATCGAGCGGCCTTCGGCATCGTAGTCGCCACGCGGCTTCATGTTCGAGAAGGTGCCGTCGGGCAGTACGTGAACGGCACCCATCAGCGTCCCGACCCGGCGCTCGATGTGGCCACCAAAGCGGGGGTGGCGGCGGGCGATATTGCGGTTTGATGCCGTAATGGCGGCAGGCGGCCTTGAGGGCGCGAGAGTGGAACTCTGCTCCGTTGTCGCAGTGAAGAACCGCCGGCAACCTCGCGACAGCCAAGATAGGTCGATGCCGCTCTCTGCGAGCCAAGCAGTTTTGTCGTAGGCCGCCTCCGAGACGTCGGCCCCGATCGCATGCATCGGCGAGCGGCGGCACGGGCAGGTCCGGTCCTCGGGCTCGATCGTGACGTGAACGCGCGGAAGATGGGCCGGCAGCGCGCCGCGGTTCCCCCGGCGCTTTTCGGCCCGCGCCGCCGCGGCGGCCTTGTTCTGCTTGTCGTCGGCCGCCTCGCGGGCGGCGACCGCCTGCTCGACGTCCCCCAGCGCCGAAGCGAACTGGCCCGGATCGAGCTTCTCGGACTTGCGCCCGAACTGCATTCGCTGGAGCTGGCGCAGAAGATGCGCGAGACGATCGTTCTGCCTGAGCGCCGCGTCGCGCTCGATGATCGCGGCGTCCCGCTCGGCCAGCGCCGCGGCCAGTTGCGCCTGCAGCGCATCGATGTCGGGCAGGGGCTGATTCGCGGCGGCGCTCGCGCCTGAAAGAGAATCAGATTTGCTTACCGTTGTGGAGATAAATCAGCCGCTCCAAACAGATTTACGACGCCGTTCCGGCGCCAGAATGTCGCGCGGGTGCAAGGCGCGACCAATCCAGCCCATCGACGAGCGCACCCAGTTGCGAGGCCGACAGCCGCATGACGCCGTCGCTGATCGGCGGCCAGCGAAACGCGCCTTCCTCGAGACGCTTCCAATACAAAATCAGGCCGGAGCCGTCCCAGGCCAAAATCTTCAACCGGTCCCCCCGCTTCGAGCGAAAGACGAGGATCGTCCCAGAGAACGGATCGCGTTGAAGCTCGTCCTTCGCCAGCGCCGCCAGGCTGTCGGGGCCGCGTCGGAAGTCGAGCGGCTTCGTCGCCACAAGAATCCGAGCGCCAGAGGGAACCGCAATCACGTCGCGGCCTTCACCGCGCGCAGCACCTTCGTGAGCGTGGCAACGTCGGTTCCAGGACTGACGCGCACCACCGCTGCGCCGAGCGCGATCTCGATCGTCCCGCGTGGAATTGCGCAGGAGGCTGCCGAAGATGGCGCCGCAGCCTCCACAATCACCGGCGCAAAAGTCACGCTGCCCGCGGCGGCGCCTTGGCGACGGACAGCTCGCCGTTGCTCATCGCGCCGCCAGCCGAACAGTTGCTGCGGCGTCAGACCATATCGCCGTGCGACAGCCCAGACTTTGTCCCCGCTCTCATAGCTCTCTGAGAGAATCGCCGCCTTTTGCTCCGGCGCCCACGCGCGCCTTCGGCCAGATCCGGTGAAGATGTCAAGCCGACGAACCGCCTCACCCTTCGACTTGTGCAAAAGCTCAGTGTCCGACACGTGTCTAATATAACCGCCTCCGACTCAAACGACGTCAGACAATCGCCCACTCGCCAACGCACTTGAAGGTGCGATCAAAGGGCCGCTTAACTTTGATCCGCTGCGTCCGCGATTGATCCGCATCGCCTATCGCATGCCGGGATCGGTCGCGGACGCGGAGGATGTTGTGCAGGACGCGTTCTTGCGCTGGCTCGACGCCGACCGCGGCGCCATCCTCGAACCGGAAGCCTATCTGCGCTGGGTCGTCACCCGCCTCTGCCTCGACCAACTGAAGTCGGCGCGGCGGCGGCGCGAAACCTATATCGGGCCGTGGCTGCCCGAACCCTTCGTCGAAGCCGACGACAACCAAATCGACGACGTCACGCTGCCCTCGATGATGGCGCTCGAGCGATTGTCCCCGCTCGAGCGCGGCGCCTTCCTGCTGCACGACGTCTTCGGAATCGGCTTCGAGGAGGTGGCCGAGACGGTCGGTCGCGAGCCCACGACATGTCGCCAGCTCGCCAGTCGCGCACGTGCTCACGTGCGCGCCGCGCGTCCGCGCTTTCCGATGCCCAGGGAGCGCGGCCTCGAGATCGCGGCCGCGTTCTACTCGGCTTCGCGAAGCGGCGACATGGATGGACTACGGTCGCTTCTGACGGCGGACGTCGTCCTCTACTCCGATGGCGGCGGCAAGAGACCCGCCGCAAAGCGGCCTCTTATCGGGATCGACAACGTCATGCAGTTTCAGACCGCAATCGCGCGCTTCCTCGCGGGAGGAACGCCGGGAGCGGTGCGTTACGGCTTCATCAATGGCCTACCGGGTTTCATCACCATCGAGCACGACGGCGTGCAAACGACCGCATTCGAGATCGCTGATGGCAAGATCGCCGGCGTCTATGTGATGCGCAATCCGGAGAAGCTCAGGCATCTCAGCGGCGAAGCTATCCACTGACCGTCGGCGGCGCTTGGAGCTTACAGCGTTTCATGGGAATCGAATCGGGGTCGTCATCGCGAGCGTAAGCGAAGCGATCCGGGAGTCGTCGGGCGCCCTGCGGCTCCTGGATCGCCGCGTCGACCCTCGCTCCTCGCGATGACGAAACCGTCAGCTGCTCGGCAACCCCGGAATCGCCACCCCGAACGCCTGAAGCAAAAGGACGGCGTTCAGGGTCAGGATGACCAGCGCCCCCAATACCGCGGCTATGTTGGTCAGGCGGCTGTTGGCGAAAGCGCCCATGATATCCTTGCGGCTCGTGAACAGGATGAGCGCAAGGACCGGCGCGGGCAGGGCGATGCTGAGCACCACCTGGCTCATGACAAGAGCCTGGGTCGAATTGACGCCGAGCCAGACGACGACAAATGCGGGGATCATCGTCACCAGGCGGCGGACGATGATCGGAATGCGGAAGCCGACAAAGCCCTGCATGATCATCTGGCCGGCCATGGTGCCGACCGCAGAGCTCGACAGTCCGGAGGCGAGCAGCGCCGTCAGGAACGCGCCCGCCGCTGCCGGGCCGAGCAGCGGGGTCAGCGCCTTGTAGGCGGTCTCGATCTCCGCCACGTCGCTGTGTCCGGCGTGGAACGCGCTCGCCGCTGTGATCACCATCGCCATATTGACGACGCCGGCGACGCCAAGGGCGACGAGGACTTCGATGTTGGAGAACCGCAGCAAGAGGCGTCGCTCGCGGTCGTTGCGCGCCGGCGCGCGGTTCTGGGTGAGCCCGGAATGCAGGAAGATCGCGTGCGGCATGATCGTTGCCCCGACAATGCCGACCGCGATTGTCAGCGCGGCGGCGTCCGGCAATCTTGGAACTACGCTGCCTAGCCCCACCGCGGCCCAATCGACGGGGGCGAGGACCATCTCGACGAGATAGCAAAGCGCGATCGCGGCGACGAGCGAGCCGATGACGAGTTCGGTCGGACGGAAGCCGCCGCGTTCGAACATCAGGATGCCGTAGGTGAGGACCGCGGTGACGCCCATGCCGACGATGAGCGGGATGTGCAACAGCAGTGAGAGACCAATGGCGCCGCCGAGGAATTCGGCGAGGTCGGTCGCCATCGCCGCGACTTCACTGACGATCCACAGGGCCCAGACCGCGGGCTTCGGGAAATGGTCGCGGCACAGCTCGGCGAGGTTACGCCCGGTAACGATGCCGAGCTTGGCCGACAGCGCCTGATAGAGCATCGCGACGACATTGGCCGCGAGCACCACCCATAGCAGCGCGTAGCCGTATCTCGCCCCAGCCTGGATGTTGGTGGCGAAATTGCCGGGGTCCATATAAGCGATCGAGGCGATCACCGCCGGCCCTGCGAACAAAAGCGGACTCTTCCAGCGCCATTCGCCAGCCAGGACCTGGTGAATGCCCGCAACGGTCTCGTCGGTCATCCCCATGGACGCCGCATCCACACGCACGCGCGCGACCGCATCGCTCAAGGCTTTCATCTCCCGCGTTTCTCGCCTACCCTCTATAACGTACCCTTTGCTACGTCATAGTCAATAGGCTGCAAATCAATGAAAGGACTGGATAAGACGCCTGGCGCCAAACGAGCATTGCATTTTGCAGCCAAGGCTGCACAATGAAGTGGGCGGCCATACACAGCGGGGCGAGCGAGGGCGATTTGGCGACAACGAAGCGCGGCAAAGAGCCGCCGTTCGCATCTGCCGGACTGGCGGCCGAGCCCGCGCAAGCCGACCGGTTCTTGAAGGCGCGTTCAGCGCGCTCGGCCTCTCTGCTCGAGGATTACACCGAACTGATCGCCGATCTGATCGCCGCCAATGGCGAGGCGCGCACGACCGATATCGCGCGACGGATGGGGGTCGCCCATCCCACCGCCAGCAAGACCATCGCTCGCCTCAAGCGCGAGGGCCTGGCGCGCGCCAAGCCCTACCGCGGCGTCTTTCTAACCGACGCGGGCGCGGCGATGGCGAAAGCCGCGCGCGAGCGCCATCGGCTGGTGGTCGACCTGCTCATCGCCGTCGGCGCCCCGCAGGAAGCCGCGGAGGCCGACGCCGAAGGAATCGAGCACTATGTCTCCGCCACGACGCTCAGCGCCTTCGAGGCGTTCCTGCGCGGCCGGAGCAGGTATTAGGAAGCCCTCAAAAGAACAGAGCAACGCCTTGAACGGGCGCCCGCGACATTGCGGGGCCTCTCCGAACACTTCGCAGTGGCCTTAACCACGGCGAGCCCGAAATCGAGGCCGAGGCGAGCGCGGGCGCGCGATCGCCGATCCTTGAACCTCAGGAATGGCTTCTCCTAAAGCGACATCCCAACGGCGTTTGCGATCCGGTACAGAGTCTTGGTGTATGGCACAGCGATACTTTGGAACGTCCTTTCCGGAAGAACATGGGATAGCGCTCCCAACGGCGCTCGAACGACCTTACGAGCGGCGTTCCTGGTGCGGAGGCTTTCCAGCTTATCCACGCCGCGCCTGATTGCGGCGGTGTCGAAAACAGGGCATGGCCCTCCAGGCTTGACTCCGAAGAAATAGAGATCGTTAGAAGACTTCACAGCATAGAAATGATGGTTGTTAAACATTCCTGAAATATTGAAGGCGCGCTCAAAATCCTTCTGCGTAAGGTTCATATAGTAATCCCATCCAAAATGGGTGGTGCCAGGAGAATAGTGTGGCCTGACGCTACGACTAGTGCCGTGCTCAACTCGCCCCTTGGATGCACATGTTATGATCACAACTCCACCGGGTTTCGTCATCCGGTACATGTTTGCGAATGTCTCACGCCAAAGCGGGTTGTGCTCGAAGCATTCTGCAGAAAGAGCCACGTCGAAGCTGTCCGGTGGCAGGTTAACTTCATGCCCCGAAGCGACAATATCGACGCCTGGCCCTTCGACCAAGTCTACCCCAGTATAGCTACAGCCGGAAAAGATCGCCCTGAGGCGACCATCTTCGTTCACCTGGTAGGAGCCAATCTCTAGGACCGACCCGCTAGATGGGAACACGAAATCCCGCATGAGGCGGATAAAGCCGGTTTGCTCAGGATGCGCCATATTTGCCTCAACAAATTTGTTTCAACAAAAAACGCAAATGCCGAGATTCCCCACAAATGACATACTTGTCAAGATTCTTGCGTCACACCGGCATAAAAATTGCCCATTGAGATGTGGCGCAGGATTATAGCGCAGGCGAAGTCCTCCTGATGAAGCAATAAATACAACCGCAGTACGCGCATCTGACCACAACCTGAAACGTGTGTCAATTAACATTGATATGTAGTGAATAATTGCTGGATGCAGGTCACACTGCATGGGCAGCGCCCGTAAAATAGCTCTTCGCTTTTTCGATGGAGGTTTGGCCTCTTCGTCGGTCGGCCACTTCGACACCGCTGCTCAAGGGCGAGTCGTAGTCTGTCGGCCAATCGTTCTTGCGAGGGCCTATGAACTTGAGGATTGCAAATCCCAAACGTACTGTCCCCGCCGCGACGCTCAGCGCCTTCGAGGGTTTCTGCGCGGCGCGAGCACTAGCTTCCGCGGCGGCGGACGGACTAACAAAAAGTTGCTGGTCGCGCTCCTCGCAGGTGCGGCGATCATGCTCTAATAGAGCGGCCGGTGAACTCCAGCGGTCCCATGAGCGAAGCAAGCCGACGGGAGGTGCGGGCCGGGCTAGAGGCCTCGCTTGCGCGCCTTTGGCGATATGCCCTCGTGCTGTCAAGGGCGCGGGACGCGGCCGACGACCTCGTCCAGGCCACGTGCTTGCGCGCGATCGAGCGCGCCGATCAATTTGTCCCGGGAACGCGAGTCGACCGTTGGCTGTTCGCTATTCTTCGCTCGATCTGGCTCAATGAGATCCGATCGCAACGGATTCGTGAAGGCGGCGGTTTCGTTGACGCCGCAGATGCGTTGACGACCGACGGCGCCCGTGAAATCGAGATGAATATTACGGCTGCCGCGGTGTTAAGAGCCATTGACCGGCTCCCGGAGGCTCAGCGCGAGACGATCCTGCTGGTCTACGGCGAAGGATACAGTTACGCCGAGGCGGCGGCGACGCTCGGCGTGCCGATCGGCACGATCATGAGCAGACTGGCAGCCGGACGAGCGGCGCTGGCGAGACTGAAATAGGAGACTGGGCAAGCATATCTATGTCCAATGATGACGCCGAACTTGTCGCACTGATCGACAACGAGCTCGATGAAAGCCGCAGAGCAACCCTCTTGGCGCGTCTGGCGACGGATGAGCGGTTGCGTCAGCGTTACGAAGAGCTGCGGGAGGCCGGCGCGCCGCTCGCCGCCTCCTTCGACGCGCTGCTCGAGCAAGCTCCCCTCGCTCGTCTGCGCGCCGCGCTTCCGGCCGACGAATCCCCTCGCCGGCCGTCTAGGCGATTCGGTGGAATCGCCCTCCCAGAGCTGGCGGCGGGCGTCGTCATTGGGCTTCTCGTGGCGGGCGCCGCTGTATGGGCCGCATTGAGCTTTGGACTGCTTGGCGAACGGGAGGATTGGCGCTCGGCGATCGCCGAATACACGAGCATGTATACGAACGACACCTTCAGTCCCTTGAATCCGGACGCCGCGCTGCAGGCGGCGGAGCTGAGCCTCGTCGGCGCCAAGGTGGGCGCCAACCTCACGCCCGAAAACGTGGCCCTGCCGGGCCTGCGGTTCACGACGGCGTTCATGCTTTCCCACGCAGGCCATCCGCTCGGGGTGATCGCCTATGTCGACCCTTCAGGCGCTCCAGTCCTGTTTTGCATCCACGCCAATCACGCGCCGGACGCGCCGATGCAGTCAGAGCGCCGGAGCGACCTATCGCTCGCCTGGTGGGTGCGCAACGGACGCGGCCATCTGGTCATTGGTCACATCCCCAAGGAGCGGGCAGTTGCATTAGCGCAAACGCTCGAAAAGCGAATCTCCTAAAGGCGATTGGGTCTTGACTTTAGCGCGAGCTGCTTTTGGATTGAGGCCGCCGAAACGGGCTCGGACGACAATTGATTGCGGAAAATCAGAAAGCAAGGTTAAGCTCACCCCATGAACAATCCTGCCCTTCCGCATGGCCCAAGACCACAGGCGCTCGTTGTAGCGCTTCTCCGCCGAAAAGGCCGCGAGAAAAAATCGTCTCGCCAGAAGTCCCGTAACCCATTGAAAAGTCTAGATTCGCACGAGAGAATCCAAGGAAATCCAAGGAAATCCAACCCTCATGAGCGGGGGTCTTCGCAGCGAAACGGCCACGCGCCAAGCAAACCCAAATCGACCGGATGGGTGTCCGACCGCCGAACGGCGCAACCGACTCCATCAAATGGAACGCCCTAGTGAAATCTTGCACTCACGGAGCGCGGGTCCAGTCGAACGACTTGCAGATAAGTCCGCCGAGCACGCAGCCGGCGGTGACGAGATGGTCGCCCGAAAGCCTCAGCTTCGCCGCATAGTGCCTGCCGTCTTCGGGATTGAACGCGGTCCCGGCCCAGGAATCTTTGCCATTCGGCTTCATGCCGGAGAACAACTTTTGGCCGATTTTGGCCGCGCCGCTCGGGTCCTTCTTCCAGGCAAGAAAGCCGCAGACGGCGCCGCCACCGCACGCTGAGAAGCGAATCTTCGCGGACCCGTCGTCCCGCGTCCATGTGCCCGTAACATCGCCGGCCATCGCGACGGACGCCGTTACAATCGCCAGAGCCACGAGCAAAACGCGCATCATAGTTCTAACTCTCGGGGATCATTTTTGGCTTGGGGGCGGCCCATTAGACCACAAGCAAGCGCCGGTCAACGCACGGGCTCGAGGCTCTCTGGCCAGAGCGGCTTGCACCCGCCCCTGAGCGCGGCGACCGTCGAGGGCGGGGTCAAAACGTCGGCGACCGCGTTCGGGTCGAGCGGCGCTGGCGCGCGATAGCCGGCGAAACTCCAGGGCAGAAGCTTGCCCGAGCGCACGGCGTGGGGCTCGCGGTCGCGCACGATCATCGCCCCGTCCGGCAGGTCGCCGAGCCGCGCCCGCCACAGGCGTTTCAGCCGCTTCTCGACCCGTTCGCGGTGGAGCGCCTCGTCCATCGCCTTGACCCCGCTCGGGCTGCCGGGAAAGGCGGCGATAAAGGCTTTTGCCTGCGGGCCTGCGGCACTCGAAGCACGGCCGGTGGCCGGCGGCGAGCGCGGTCGGCTCGTCGAGGAAGAAGAGCTCCGTGTAGTACCGGCCCCAGACGTCGCGACGACGGTCCTTGAATTGGCAGACGCAGATAAGCCAGTGCTTGGTCTTCCAGTGGCTCGCGCCCAAAGTCTGATCGTCGCGATGCAGCCGCCCGCCGCGATTGCCCATGAGCCCGCCGCGCTCCGCGACGGCGTGCAAGTCGCCGAACGGGTCGACGCGATTCTGTAAAGGCCGGGAAATTTGAAACATACCTGGCTGGCTTGGGTTGCGTTCGACGCGCGTCCAGTGCACTCTCGCGGTTCTAGCGTCTTGGGGGAAACATGGCGCTCGAACTTCGTCCGAATTGCGAATATTGCGACACGGATTTGCCGGCCGATGCCGCTGAAGCGCGCATCTGCAGCTACGAATGCACCTTTTGCGCCGACTGCGTCGACGGGCCGCTGCAGAACGTTTGCCCGAATTGCGGCGGCGGCTTTGTTCCGAGACCCATTAGACCTGCGTGGGAGTGGCGACCCGGATTGTCGCTGGCCAAGCGGCCGGCGTCGACGAAACGCGTGGGCCTATCCTACAGTCGCGAGGCGATCGCCGCGTTCGTTCGCGAGATCATGACCGTTCCGCCCGAACGCCGTTGACCGGCGCTTAACGGACCGGCGCGGCCTGCGCGCTCACCTGCGCTTCGCCGACATTGTCGATATTGTAGACGTCGTTGCGGAAGTTGGCCGGGCCCTGGCCGTTCGACCAGCCGGTCAGATAGACCCAGATCACCGGCACCGCCTTCACGAGGTTGATGTCGTAGCGCGCGCCTTCCTTGATCTTGGCTTGCAGCGCCGCCTTGTCCCAGCCGCCGGCCGGCCCGCCGCCCGTCCCCTCCAACAACCACGCCGCGTAATCGTAAACGCCCTGCACGCGGACACAGCCGTGGCTGAGGAACCGGTAGTCGGCGCCGAATAGCCCCTTGGACGGCGTGTCGTGCATATAGACGGCGAGCTTGTTGGGCATGCCGATGCGAATCGAGCCGAGCGAATTGCCCGCGCCGGAATCTTGCCTCAGCGTATAATTGGCCGCCCGCTCGGTGCTCCAGTTCACCGACTTCGGGTTGATCTCCTTGCCCGAGCTGTCGAGAATCCGGATCTTCGCGCGCCTCAGGTAGCCCGGGTCGCGCTGCATCCGGGGAATGATTTCATGTCTGATGATCGATGTCGGCACGGTCCAGGTCGGGTTGAGGTTGATGACCTGGATGTGGGCGGAAATCTCGGGCGACGGATGCTCTGGATCGCCGACGATTGCGACATAGCGGTGGACAACTCGGCCGTTCTCGATCGCCTCGACGGAAGTCGATGGCAGGTTAACCACCACATAGCGGTCATCGAAAGAGAAATTGAGCCCCGCAAGGCGATTGGCGCTGGAAGCGAGCTCGTTGAAACGCTCCCTCGCCGGAACATTGATCGCCTTCAACGTCGCGCCGGAGACAATTCCGGTCTGGCGCAGCCCCATATGCGCCTGGAATCGCTTCACCGCCGCCGTGAGCGCCTTATCCCAGGCAAGGCCGCTCGCCTCGCCAGCGTCAAGGTAGCCTTCGATGGCGAGGCGCTTGCGCAATTTAAGGACTGCTGGGCCCTTCGTTCCGGGACCGATCGCGGCGATGTCAGTCGGCCAGCCGCCGGCGTCCACGATCGCCGAGTAACGCTCGGACGCTTTCGCGGTGGCGAAGAAGGTGTCCGGCTGAAGCGTCGGCTGGGGGTCGTCGCTGAGCGCGGTCTCGCGCGGCGGCGGAGGGGGGGTGACTTTCTTCGGCTTCGGCGGCGCCGCGGCCTGGACAGGAGGGGGCGCTGCAGACGGGGAAGCGCCGGTCGTCGAATCGGCTCCTGCCGCCGGCGGCGTCCCCGCCTGGGGCATGAACGGGCTGACTAGGCCTCCACTCGACGCCGGTCGGATTCCCCGGATTGGACGGCGGCGCTGAACTCGTCGTCGCGGCAGGCTGATTCGCCGGAATCGACACCTGCGGCGCGGGAGATGCCGTAGCGGCCGGCGGGCTCGCCGGCGCGGCTGACTGCGCCGGGGCGGTCGTGGCGGCGGGCGCGCTTGCTGGAGTCTGCGCCAGCGCGCCTGAGGCGAGGAGGGGCAACCCGACGAGCGCCCCCGCAAACAAAACCCGTAGCGTCATGCGACAGGACCCGACACAGAAGAGACGCGCTTCATGCGAGTCCCGGACCGATTCACTATGCATATTAAGGTTACTAATTCGTCGCGTCGGCTCTGTTAGGATGCGAGCGCCTGCTGTTTCGGCCCTTACGCTGCTTGGTCCAGAAATGCAAAGGCCGCCCCGAGAGGCGGCCTTTTACGAGCGCCGAGGCGCTCCACGACTTCACTCGATATCCGAGGAAAGCCTGTTCCCGCGGCCCCGCCGGAAACCGGCGACGCCGAGACCGCACACGCAAAGCGCCATGAGCGCCCACGCGGACGATTCGGGAGATGCATAAGTGGCGGCCCCGTAGGGCAACCCGATCGCGAGCGCGCCACACCCGGCGGCGATCGCGATACGACGCGGATTTGCTGAACTGATGGACATGTAACCCCCAAGTCCAAACGAGGCCAGTGACGGAGCGTTAAGCGTGAACGGTGACAGCACTATGGCATTTATTGCAATTGCGAATAAAAATTTCGCGCTGCGGTAAGACACCCTCAGCAATTAACATGCCGTTAATTCCGGGAGCCGGCCGTCGCGTCGCTGGGTCGCGACCGCAAACTCAGCCGACGACGACGATATGCAGCCGTCGAGGCCCGTGAGCGCCTAAGAGAAGGGTCTGCTCGATATCCGCCGACCGCGAGGGGCCGGTGATGAAGTTGAGCGTGCGCGGCGCGCCGCCCTTGCCATAAACCCCGCGCAGCTTGGCGAACACGCTCTCGTAATCGGCTTCGATCGCCTCGCGCGGCAGGACGACAATGTGGTTGTCCGGCAGAAAATTGAGGGTTGTCGGATTGTCGGGGCCGGAGACGAGCGCCAGCGTTCCGCTCTCTGCAATCCCCGCAAAGGCAACTGAAACGGCGTTGGCGTCGCCTCCATCGGAGGGGCCGTACAGGATTTCGAGCGAGGTTTCGCCCCATGGCATGCTGATTAAGACGCGGGTCGTCGCCCATGCGCAGCGTCGCCGGACAATTGCTCTCACGCAGGAAACGGGCGATTTCGGCCGGCGCGTCCGTCAATTCCTGGCACCTCGGCGACGCTCGCTTGCGCGCGCTCCGCCTCGGCCTTGAACGTCGCGAGCCGGGCCGACGCGTCGCCCTGACCGCGCTTCGGCACGATGCCGGGCGGCGCCTGCTTGAGACGCATTTCGACATCAAACCGGCGCGTCGCCTCGTCGCCGGTCACGCCAAGCGAGCGGCGGATGCTGGCGAAGACCGCCGCGCGCGAGCTCATTGAACCGCTCCGCTCCGCGCTCGCCACTGGCTTTGGAACGTGGCCCCCTCGGGCGCCGCAAGATCGCGGTATCGCGTCCACCCGCCGGCGAAAGGCAGCGAGGCGAAGCGGCCCTTGTTTCGGCTCGCGAGATGCATGGCGCGTGCGGCGAGAGCCGTCGCCATCCGATAGAGCGCCGGGCGAGAAGCGAAGAACGCCCAGAACCCTAGGCCATAGCGCAGCGGCGCCGGCGACAGGCGACGCTCAAACTCGCGCTCGCGCCAGTGTCGCATCATGCCGGGCAACGGGATGCGGACTGGGCATACCTCTTCGCAGCGGCCGCAGAAGGTCGAGGCGTTGGGCAATTGCCCACCCTCGGCGACGCCGATGAGCGAGGGGGTCAGCACCGCGCCCATCGGCCCCGGATAGACCCAGCCGTAAGCATGGCCGCCGACGGCCTGATAGACCGGGCAATGGTTCATGCAGGCGCCGCAGCGTATGCATCGCAGCATAGGCTGGAACTCGCCGCCCAGCATCGCCGAGCGGCCATTGTCGAGAACGACGACATGATAGGCCCTTGGACCGTCGGGATCGCCCGGCCGGCGCGGCCCGGTCGAGAGCGTCGTATAGACCGAGGCGTCCTGGCCGGTCGCCGAGCGCGCAAGCACGCGCATGAGCTGCGCGGCGTCCTCGAGCGTCGGCACGATCTTTTCGATGGATGCGATGACGATGTGGGCCTCGGGCAGGGTTTGCGTCAGGTCGCCGTTGCCCTCGTTGGTGACGATGATCGAGCTTCCGGTTTCGGCGACGAGGAAGTTGGCGCCCGTTATGCCGACATCGGCGGCGAGGAACTTGGCGCGCAGCACCTGGCGCGCTTCCGCCACCAATTGCTCCGGCTCAGCGAGACTCCGGTCGGCCGGCAAATCGCGATGCGCCTTGCGGAATTCCTGCTCGACGTCCTTCGCCAGGAGATGGATCGCCGGGGCGAGGATGTGAGACGGGGTCTCGCCGCGCAACTGAATGATGTATTCGCCGAGGTCCGTTTCGACCGGGTCGATCCCTGCTTCCTCCAGCGCATGATTGAGGCCGATTTCCTCGGCGATCATCGACTTGCCTTTGGTGACGCTTTTCGCCCCCATCGACTTGCAGAGGTCGACGATGATCTTGCGCGCTTCGTCGGCGTCCTGCGCATAGTGGACTTCGCCGCCGCTCGCGCGGACCTTCGCTTCGTAGGCTTCGAGATAGAGGTCGAGATGGGCGAGCGTATGGTCCTTGATCGCGCGGGCGCTGTCGCGCAGCGCCTCGAACTCAGGGAGCCTTGCAGCCGAGGCCGCGCGCCGCGACGACGAAATTGCGCGAAAATGACATCGCGCTTTGCAATCGGGCGTCGCTCAGCGCCTCATGCGCGTTCTCCTTGAAGTGGGCCGAGGTCGCGACCACGCTCATCGCGTCGCCTCCGGCTTGCCTTCGCCGATCGCCGGCCCGTCCGCCATGCCGGCCAGGATTTCGGCGACATGGCGCGCCTTGATTGGCGACCCCTCTCGCTGAAGCCTGCCCGCCATGTTCATGAGGCACCCGAGATCGCCGGCGAGCACCGTATCGGCCTTGGCGCTCCGGATGTCCTCGGCTTTGCGCCCGACGATCGCATTCGAGAGTTCGCCGTATTTGGTTGCGAACAGGCCGCCGAAGCCGCAACAGGTCTCGGCCTCGTTCAGTTCAACCAGCGTCAGGCCCTCGACCCCGGCCAGAAGCCGTCGCGGCTGCGTCTTGACGCCGAGCTCGCGGAGCCCTGCGCAGGAATCGTGATAGGCGACGGTTCCTTCGTAACGCGCCGCGACCTTCTTGACGCCCATGACGTCGACCAGGAAGCTGATCAGTTCGTGCGACTTTTCGGCGAACCGTTCGGCCCGCTGGGCGAGATCCGGCTCGCCAGCGAACAGGTCCGGATAGTGCTTGATCAGCATGCCGCCGCACGAGCCACTCGGCGCGACGACATAGTCGCAATCCTCGAACGCGTCGATCGCCTGCCGCGCCAGCCTTTTGGCGCTTTCGCGGTCGCCGGAATTGTACGCCGGCTGACCGCAGCAAGTTTGACTCGGCACGACCACCTTGCATCCGGCGTCCTCGAGCAATTTGACCGCCGCGAATCCGACGCTCGGCCGAATGATGTCGACGAGGCAGGTGACAAAGAGGCCGACGCGAGGCTGAGATTTCCGGGTCGGGCCTGGAGAGGCCGCCGTCACATTCATCTGTTCATCGCATCCTTGGGCTCAAGGGCGTGGGCGCTCTTGTCGCTTAGCCTTCGTGTCCTTTAAGCTCGCATAATGGCCACGGATATCGCAACCCGCGTCTATAATCATACGTTTCGCATCGATCCAGCCGTCCGCACGCTGCTCGATACGGACTTCTACAAGCTTTTGATGCTCCAGATGATCTGGAAGATGCATCCGAAGCGTCAGGTGACCTTCCAGCTCATCAATCGGACGACGTCGGTCAGGCTTGCCGACATCGTGGACGAGCGGGAACTCACCGATCAGCTCGATCACGCGCGGACTTTGCGCCTCGCCAAGAACGAGCTGATCTGGCTCGCGGGCAACACCTTTTACGGCACGCGCCATATTTTCGAGCCTGAGTTCATGGAGTGGCTGGCGGCGTTTCAATTGCCCGAATACGAGCTGACAAAGCGCGACGGGCAGTACGAGCTCAGCTTCGCCGGCCCGTGGACCGGGACGACGATGTGGGAGATTCCCGCCCTCGCCATCATCAGCGAACTCAGGGCCCGCGCCGCGATGCGCCGCATGAGCCGCTTCGATCTCGACGTGCTCTACGCCCGCGCCAAGGCCAAGCTATGGTCGAAAGTGGAGCGGCTGCGCATTCTCGAGCGGGAGGAAGGGCCGGTGAGAGTGTCGGATTTCGGCACCCGCCGGCGGCACGGCTTTCTTTGGCATCGCTGGTGCGTCGAGGCGATGCAGGAGGGGCTGGGCGCGAGTTTCATCGGCACCTCCAACGTCAAGCACGCGATGGATACGGGGCTTGAAGCGATCGGCACCAACGCCCACGAATTGCCGATGGTCTATGCGGCGCTCGCCGAGGATGACGGCGCTCTGTTCGACGCGCCCTACCGAGTGCTGAAGGACTGGGCGAAGATGTACGGGGGCAATCTCTTGGTTGTTCTGCCGGATTGCTTTGGCACAACGTCGTTCCTTGCCCACGCGCCCGACTGGGTGGCGGACTGGAAGGGCGCGCGACCGGACTCGAAGCCGCCGGTCCCCGCGGCGCGGGAGCTGATCGCCTGGTGGAAGGAACGAGGACGTGATCCGCGGGAGAAGCTCGTCGTGCTCTCCGACGCGATGGACGTCGATTCGATCGAAGAGTCGGTGCGCACGCTGCGCGGGCAGGTCAACCTATCATTCGGCTGGGGCACGAACTTGACCAATGATTTCATTGGCTGCGCCCCAGCCGGCGTCGACGGCCAACTGAAGCCGATTTCGCTCGTCTGCAAGGTTGTGGAGGCCGATGGACGACCGGCGGTCAAGCTCTCGGACAACCCCAACAAGGTGTTGGGTCTGCCGGACGAGGTCGAGCGCTATCGCCGGGTGTTCGGATTGGTCGGCATGAAGACCATGCCCGTGACCGTTTAGGGAGCGAGCCCCGAGGATAAATGGCGTTCGCAGGTTTCGGCCCCAAGGCGCTGCCGTTCTTCAAGGCGCTCAAGTTCCACCAGAGCCGGGAATGGTTCGAGGCCAACCGCGAGACTTATGAAAGCGCGGTCAAAGGCCCGATGGGCGACCTGGTCGAGGAGCGTCGCCGAGCGCCTGCGCCAAGCGAAAATCCCGATCAAGGGCGACCGCAAGTCTTCGATGTTCCGCATCCATCGCGACGTGCGCTTCTCCGCGAGCAAGGACCCTTACAAGACGCACGCCGGCGCCGTGCTGACCCGCTCGGGCGGAAAGAACGATCCTGGGCTTCTCTATTTCCACCTGTCGCCCGAGGAATGCTTCTTCGCCGCCGGCTTCTATGAGCCTGAATCCGATCAGCTTGCGCGGCTGCGCGCGGCGGCGGCGCGCAGCGCCCAAGCCGTTCAAGGCGATGCTGGCCAAGCTGAAGAAGGCGGGGCTCTCTTTGTCGGCGGAGGATTCGCTCAAGCGCGCGCCGCGCGGCTTCGAGGCGATCGACGACCCCGAGATCGCCGCGGCTGCGCGGCTCAAGAGCATGGTCTGCCTGCGTCCGGTCCCCGAGGCGGCGATCGCCTCGCCTGCGCTGGCCGACGACGTCTGCGCCTTCGCCGCGGACGCTCTGCCGCTGCTTAAATGGGGCTGGGAGGCGATAGTGGATACGCGCTAGCCGAGTGTGCTCGCGCGTCGCCGATGACGCGTGCTTGCCGCCTGCGTCCGATCGATTATGATCCGATCCCATGGGCGAACAATTTCCAAAGCTTGACGCGAAGCATCGCGAATTCATTGGTCAGCAGCGGGTGTTTTTCACCGCGTCGGCAGCGCCGGGCGCGCGGGTCAACATCTCGCCGCGCGCCGCGGAGGCCTTCGCCATTCTCGACGACAAGACTGTCGTCTATCTGGACAGGACCGGCAGCGGCAACGAAACGGCTGCTCATCTCAAGGCCGACGGCCGGCTCACCATCATGTTCTGCGCCTTCGAAGGTTCGGCCAATATCCTGAGGCTTTATGGCCGCGGAGAAGTCCTGCGACGCGGAAGCGCGGCATACGACGCGCTCCTGACAACCGCATTCTCCGGAGAGGAGCCTATCGGCGCGCGACAGATGATCCGCCTTCACCTCGACCTTGTGAAGACCTCTTGCGGGTGGGGAATGCCAGTCTACACTTACCACCGGGCGCGCCCCTCGCTCGACAATTGGGCGCGTTTCCAGGGCGAGGACGGGCTTGAGGCGTACCGGCGCAAGGAAAACATGGTCAGTATCGACGGTCTGCCGACCGGATGGCTTGACGAAGCATAGGACTGGCTCGGGCCCAATCGTCGTTTTCGGGTGGCGCGCTTGTCACCGGAGGGGAGAATGGTCGCCATTCCGGCGCGCTCATTGAAGCGCGCGGGACTCAACAGGACCGCCCATGCTCGACATTCCCAGCGCCCCGCCCCCGACGGCGCGGACTACGCCACCGTCAAGCGCGCGATCGAGTTCATCTCCAAGCGCTATCGCGATCAGCCGTCGGTCGAGGCCATCGCCGAGCATGTCGGCCTTTCAGCTTCGCACTTCCAGCACGTCTTCAAGCGCTGGGCGGGGCTCACGCCCAAGGCGTTCCTCCAGGCGATCACCATCGAGCGGGCGCGGGAGCTATTGCGCAACTCGGCGAGCGTGCTGGATGCGGCCTACGACGTCGGCCTTTCCGGCCCGAGCCGCCTGCATGATCTGTTCGTCGCCCACGAGGCGCTGACGCCTGGCGACTATCGCCGCAGCGATCTGACGCTCGCTTATGGCTTCCATCCCTCGCCCTTCGGCGAGGCGATCGTGGTCGCAGCGCCTCGCGGCATGGCGGGTCTCGGTTTCGTCGACGACGGGAATCGCGAGGCCGCGCGCGCCGACATGGCGAGGCGCTGGCCGCGCGCGCGCCTCATCGAGGACGAGCGCTCCACCGCCGCTTATGCGAGCCGCGCCTTCGATCCCGCCCTCTGGCGGGCTGACGCGCCGTTGCGCGTCGTCCTGATCGGCACGGATTTTGAGCTTAGGGTCTGGGAGACGCTGCTCAGCGTGCCGCTAGGGCGGGCGACGACCTATTCAGATATCGCGTGCAAGATCGGCAAGCCGACGGCCTCGCGCGCCGTCGGCGCCGCTGTGGGCAAAAATCCGATCTCTTTCGTCGTGCCCTGTCATCGTGTGCTGGGGCGGTCGGGCGCGCTCACCGGCTACCATTGGGGCCTCGCGCGCAAGCAGGCGATCATCGGCTGGGAGGCGGGGCGGATCGGCGGCGCGTGAGGATGTCCTCGCATCGCTTGCTCCGACACGCGGTCGCTAAGCTACTTCCGCTGCGCCTGCGCCGGCGGCGCGGGCTTCGTCTCCGGCTGGAATGTCCAAGGGACGTCCGCCGGCGGCGGCGCGGGATAGGCGATGCGCAGGCCCGCCTCCCGCATTCGGCGTAAGATCTCGAAATGGATGTCGCTTCGCGTGCGCTCCGCCCGCTCGATGTCGTCGACGAAGCAGATCAGATTGAACTTGATCGACCAGTCGCCGAACTCGGCGAACAGCACCGAAGGCGCGGGAATGGCGAGTACCTGGTCCTGCGCCTTGGCCGCCGCGATCATGAGATCGCGCACTTCATCGACGTCGCTTTCGTAGGTGATGTTGATCGACAGAACGATGCGCCCGACGCGATCGTTATGGACCCAGTTCTTGACGACGCCGCTGACGAAGTTCGAGTTGGGCACGATCAGGCTGCCGCGGTCGAAAGTCTCGATCTCGGTCGCGCGGGCGTTGATCGAGCGAACGAATCCCTGGTCCGACCCCACCACCACCCAGTCGCCGACGCGGATGGTGCGCTCCCACAACAGGATGAGGCCGGAGACGAAATTGTTGGCGATTGTTTGCAGCCCGAAGCCGATACCGACAGACAACCCGCCGGCGATCAGGGCGATTTTCTGAACGTCGAGACCGATTTGCGCGGCGGCCAGCAGCGCCGCGACGATGACGCCGATATAGCCGAGAATCGTCCGGACCGAGTTTCTTGCGCCGGCGTCCAGACGCGTCTGCGGCAAGAGCCGCGAACCCAGCCAATCCTGGACGAGCCGCGTGAAGAAGACGGCGATGGCGAAGACGATCGCCGCGCCGACCAGCGACGACAACGACAGGGTGACGCCGCCGATCGAGAAGCCGAAATAGGCCGAGCGCAGCGCGCCGAACATGTCCTGCGACTGCACGCCCCACGGCTTCAGCACCGCCGCGAACGCGAGCAGCACCACAACCAGCCGGGCGGCGCCTTGCAGGGTGACGCAGATCTGCGCGAGCACATTTCGGCGCAGGCCCGCCATCGCTATCAGACGCGAGCCAATCGGCGCGTCCGGCTTTAAGACGGCCTCGGTTCCGTCCTGGGCGATGATATCGGCGATGTAGAGCCCGCTGCCGACAATGCTGAGGTAAATCGCCTGATTGACGAGGAAAGTGGCGAAGGCGACGTAGCCGGTCACGGCGGCCAAGAAGATGATCAACGCGGCCGCCCAGCCCAGCGTCCTGAGCGGCGTCCAGGCTTCGTTTTGCGGCGATCCTTGCGCGCCGGCCGGCTGGACCCTGAGCTGGCGCAGCGCATGGGACATCGCGATCGCGACGATGACCGCGCCGACGCCGCGTGTGGCGACCGCGAGATTGAGCGAGGCGGCGGCGTCGGCGACAGGCTCGACCAACCCTTCGACAGCCCAGACCGCCGCCAGCGCCATCGCGAGGCGATAGAGGATTCCCGCCGTCCGATCACTGACCGGAACGAGCCTCCAGGGCCTACGCTGAGGTGCGAGCATGCCGCGGCCAAGCGCATTGACGGCGATCAACACGCGCGCCCCCGCGAACACCGCGTCGATGAGCGCCTGCGTGCTTCGATCGGTGAGATTGAAGGAATCGAGCGCGCCGGCCAGCACCCCCAGGCCGGCGAGCGGCAGCGCGGCGTAGATCACAAACGTCCAGGCCGCGGCGAGCGCGCGGCGCAATCGGCTTGGCGTCGTCTGGCCCAGCTCGCGGTAGACAAACCTACGAGCAATCCAGCCAAGCGGAGCGGCGGCCAGCGCGAGCGCGATGACGATCGCGGCCATGCCGATCTTCTCGGCGAGCGTTGGCCGACCCTCGACGGCGCCGAGCCAGTTGTCGACCAGACTGCCAACGACCTCGACGTCAACCGGGAGCTCGCGCCTGACAGCCGTCCAAAGCTGCGGGTTGAGAAGGCTGGACGAGCGAGCGAACGTTCGCTCAGCGAACAATTGACGCCGCGCCTCGCTGATGCGCGTGCTGACGTCGTTGGCTTCCAGCAACATGGCGCGCGCGGCGCGCAAGTTAGCGTCGAGTCTGTCGTGCCTCTGCTTCTCGTTCTCGAGGTCCTTGGCGGCGACGTCCGTCGTGGGCGCCGGTTCGCCCGATTTGGGCGTGAGCTCCTCGAGGCGCTTCGTCGAGTCGGCGAGGCGAGGCGTCAGGTTGGCGATCGCTCCTTGCAAGGCGAGGGAGAGCGCGTCGCTCTGGGCGCGCAGGTTCTGCAAGCCCGCATCGTCGAGGTTCTTGTCCCGGAGCGCTGTTTCAATCGCGGTCAGCGTCGCTCGCGTCTGTTCAAGGTCGAGCCGATGCGTTTCCTGCGCGCTTGCGCGGCCAAGCGCCACGAGGGCGAAGGCGAGAACAATCCAGCGCAACAAGCGCAATGCGGATGCAGGCTTCATCGCAGGCTAGATGGCCCCAGGCATGATTCGGCCTCCGTTTGTCATCCGACCATGGCCGCGCTGCGGCCGCAACCGGGCGCTGACGGAGCGTTCACCTTGGGCGAGGTTAGGGGCTGCGCGCTTGCGCCGGCTTTGTTAAAGGGGACCAAAGACCCATGAGGGCCCTCTGGTGACCGAAACGATTCTGGCCGATTCCGGGAGCCAAGCGCCGCGAAGCGGCGACCCCGCCAACGAAGCGCCGCGCACGGCCGGCGAGCGCGCGCTCGATTGTCTACTTGCGGCCGGTTTCGAGCGCACGGAGCCACCGATCCTGCATCCGGCGGCGATCTTTCTCGACATGTCGGGCGAGGAGGTCCGCCGCCGCCTGTTCCTGACCGCCGACGCCGCGGGCGAGGAGCTGTGCCTGAGGCCCGAATATACGATCCCCGTCTGTCGCGCCTATCTCAGTTCGGAGAAGGCTGGCAAGATCGCCGAGTATTCCTATCTCGGCCCGGTATTTCGCGCTCGCGCAGGCCAGGCCGGCGAGCAGACCCAGACGGGGCTCGAGAGCTTCGGACGCCGTGACTCCGAGGCGGCCGACGCCGAGGTGTTCTCGCTCGCCATGGAGGCGGCGACGGCGGCCGGGGGCGGCGCGCTCGCAGCGCGGCTCGGCGACGCCGGCCTGTTCGACGCCATGCTCAATTCGCTGAAGATCCCGGAGCCGTGGCGGAGGCGGCTGCGCCGCGGCGTCGCCCGGGGCTTGAGCCTCGAGGCCATTTTTATGCGCCCGAGCCAGAGCGCGCTCGCCCAGCCTGGCGTGCTGGCGGCGCTGGAGAGCGCCGATCATGCCGGCGCGAAGGCTTTGGTCGAGGACCTGCTCGCTATAGCCGGCATCGACGCGGTCGGCGGCCGCACGGCGAGCGAAATCGCCGACCGTTTTCTGGAGCAGGCGTCGCTGCGTTCTGGCCCGCCGATCGAAACGGAGAAGCGGGCCGCGCTCGACGCCTTCTTGGCGATCTCCGGCGATCCCGATCAGGCCGCGGTCGAGCTCCGGCGCCTGGCCCATTCCGCCGGCCTCGACCTGGACGCGGCGCTGGACGCGTTCGAGCGCCGCAACGGCTTCATCGCCGCCCGCGGCGTGGCGATCGAGGCGACCCGGTTCAGCGCCGCCTTCGTGCGCGATTTTGACTATTACACCGGCTTCGTGTTCGAGGCCCACGATCCCCATGTCTCGGGCGCGAAGACCGCGCTCGCCGGCGGGCGTTACGACGGGCTTGCGCGGCGTCTCGGCTCAAGCGAGGACATTCCAGCCGTCGGAGCGGCGATCAATCTCGACCGGCTCGTGAACGGGGGAGAGCGCTGATGGCCGCCCATGGCAATGGCGCCGAGGCCCCGTTCGTCCTCGCGGTCCCCTCCAAGGGGCGATTGCAGGAGGCAGCCGCGGCGTTCTTCGCTCGCGCCGGGCTCGAGCTCGTGCAGGGGCGCGGAGCGCGCGACTATCGCGGCGCGATCGCTGGGCTGCCGGGCGTCGAAGTCGCCTATATCTCGTCGGCCGAGATCGTCGGCCAGCTCGCAGCTGGCGCAGCGCATTTCGGCGTCGCCGGCGAGGATCTGCTGCGCGAGAAGGCGCCCGACGTCGAGTCGCGGTTCGAGCTCTTGAGCCCACTCGGCTTCGGCCACGCCAATGTCGTGGTCGCGGCGCCAAAAGCTTGGATCGACGTGCGCACCATGGCCGATCTCGACGATGTCGCTTCCGCCTATCGCGCCAAGCGCGGCGAGCGCATGCGGGTGGCGACCAAGTACGTCAATCTCACCCGCCGCTTTTTCGCCGAGCATGGCGTCGCCGACTACCGCATCGTCGAGAGCCTGGGCGCGACCGAAGGGGCGCCCGCATCGGGCGCGGCGGAGCTCATCGTCGACATCACCACGACCGGCGCGACGCTCGCCGCCAATGCGCTGAAACCCCTCGACGACGGGATCATCCTGCGCTCGCAGGCGACGCTGATCGCCTCGCTCACCTCCCCGTGGGGGGCGAACGCAAGGCAGGCCGCGCGCGCCATCCTCGCCCGGATCGCCGCGAGCGAGGAAGCGCTGAAATCGCGCGAAGTGCGGGCGCGGCTGCCGAGCCCGGCGCATGTCGTGGTCGAGACGGCGGCCGAGCGCTTCGGCGCGATCTCGGCGACCGGCGAGGACGTCGATCCGCATGGCTTCGTCGCGCTGCATTGCGCCCGCGACAAGGTTGCGGAGCTCGCCGGCTGGCTCTTGACCAAGGGCGCCGAGCGGGTCAGCGTCGCCGCGCTCGAACAGACCTTCGCCGCCCGCAACGCGCTCTATGAAGCGCTCGAGAGACGGATCGGCGCAGGCGAACGGTGAGTCGCGCTCAACCGGATGGTCGTTCGAGCGCGCCCGATTTCGAGCGCTCAGGGAAGGTCGTCCCCGACAATTGTTTTGCTGCTCATTGGCCCTTTTTTGGTCAGCCAATCGTTGTAAGCGCGCACAGCCCCCGTTCGGCTCACTTGGAGCACGATCATGGCGGATCCGAGCGTATTGATCGTCGGCGCAGGCCCGACCGGATTGGTTCTCGCCCTTTGGCTGACGAAACAGGGCGTCCCCGTCCGCATCATCGACGAGACGGCTGAACCTGGAACAACGTCCCGGGCCTTGGCGGTGCACGCGCGAACGCTCGAGCTCTACGAGCAGCTCGATCTCGCCGAGCCTGTCGTCGCGAGAGGCTACACGGTCCCCGGCCTTCGTTTATGGCTCGGCGGTCGTGAAGCGGCGCGGGTTCCGTTCGAGCAAATCGCCTCGGATCTCACGCCCTATGGCTTTCTGCACATCTTCCCGCAGGACGAACATGAGCGGCTCTTGATCGAACGTCTGCAAGACCTCGGCGTGCAGGTGGAGCGACCGAACCGAATTTCTCGGATATGCCGAGGAAGGCGACCACATCATCGCCCGCTTGCGTAGGCCGGACGGCGGCGAAAGCGTGGTGACCGCGGCTTTCATCGCCGGCTGCGATGGCGCGAGGTCGAAAGTCCGCGAAATCATGGGGACGGGCTTTCCGGGCGGAACGTACCCGCAGACCTTCTACGTCGCCGACGTGGCTGGCGAAGGCTTGGCCATCAACGGCGATCTCAACGTCGATCTCAACGAATCCGACTTTCTGGCCATTTTCCCACTGGCGCATGAGGGCCGCGTCCGCCTGATCGGGGCGGTCAAGCCCGACCATACAAAAGATCCGGATAAGCTCACATTCGACGACATCAGCGATCGCGCCACGCAGAATCTGAAGCTCAAGGTCGACAAGGTGAACTGGTTTTCGGTCTACCACGTCCACCACCGGGTGACCGACCGTTTCCGAAAGGGTCGAGCCTTCGTCCTGGGCGATGCGGCGCATATCCATACGCCCGTGGGTGGGCAGGGGATGAACACCGGCATCGGCGATGCGATCAACCTGGCCTGGAAGCTCGAGGCCGTTCTGGCTGGCCGCGCACAGGATGCGTTGCTCGACACGTTCGAGGCCGAGCGGCGCGCCTTCGCTTTGCGTTTGGTGCAAACCACCGACCGCTTCTTCAACGTCGCCGCCGGCGAAGGCAATCTGGCTGAGATCATTCGCACGCGCGTCGCGCCGATCGTCCTGCCGCAGATGGTCAGGTTCGAGGCGGCCCGCGACTATATCTTTCGCACCATCTCCCAGATCACCTTGAATTACCGGGGCAGGGGGCTCGATGAAGGCCATGCTGGCCCCGTTCACGGCGGCGACCGCCTGCCCTGGGTGAAGATGGGCGGAACCGACAACTACCAAGCGCTCAAGCGCATCGGCTGGCAGATCCATATCTATGGGAAGGCCGACGACTATGTGAAGCGATGGGCGCAAGACCGCCGCATCCCACTCGAGGTCTATGCATGGACGGAGGCGATGCGTCACGCCGGGCTCAGGGAGAACGCGCTCTATCTCATCCGTCCCGACACCTATGTCGGGTTGGCCCTGCCGGCCCCATCGGTGGATGGGGTCGAGCATTATCTCGCCAAGGTTCAGATCAATCCGTAAGCTTACGATCAGGGTGAGGGCGCGACGCGGAAGCGGCCCGCCTTGAGATCCTGGAAAATGATCTCGGCGATCGCCCTCGGGCTTTCGTCATTGTCAGGCTCAACCACGTGCCGCGCGTCGGCGGCGAAGAGCGCGTAGAAGCCCTGGTCGTATTTTGCGATTCTGCCCTCGGCGCGATCGCGGGCGCGCGCTTCGCAGACTTCGAGCGGCGGGCGCAGCACGATGAAGTTGAGCGGAGCATCTCTCAGGATCTTCTGCGCGGACGGCACGAAGGGCGGGGGAATGGAGAAATCGAGCAACACATCGTAGCCGGTGCGCGTGAACGATCCCGCCGCCGAGGCCATAGCGCGCATGATCGCCCGGAAGTCTTCGCGCCGGTCGCGCTCCGCCCGCTTGACCAGAAACGCCCAGAATTGATCCCCCTCGATCGAGGCGAGCGGGCCCGGTGAGAGCGCGATCAGCTCTTTTGAAACCGCTGTTTTGCCGGCCCCGATCGGCCCGGAAAGGATGGTCACTGCCGCCACGACTGTCTCCTTTCACGCTCGGCGGACGGGTTGTCGTTGTAGCCGCGCTCGGTGAGCGCGGCCGCCGCTACAAGCGCCCGAACTCGACGGAAATGCGATCCGCTGTAAGTTGCATCCTCCGGATATGTTTCAGATGACAGGAGCGGCGACGCGTGGGCAAGCCAGATCTCAAGTGGAGCGAGCAGGAGGAAGACGAGGATTTCGATGCCGCGTTCAAATATCTTTCGCTTCTGCGCCCCGACGCGAAAGCCCATGCGCTCGTCAAGAGCCTTCGCGGCTCGAAGCTTGTTGAACACGCTGCCAAGGACTTGTTGCGCGCGGCGCAGCTTCCGCTTCTGCCGCGTGACGAGCCGCACGTCGATCAAGACCTGAAGCGGATTCAGAAAGCCAAGGCGCTCGCGCCCGTTCTTATTGTTCGCGGGGACATGGAAAACGGACTGCCTCTCGTTGTCGCGGATGGTTATCACCGCATTTGCGCGGTCGTCTATTTCGATGAGAGCGCGCCGGTTCGCTGCCGAATTGCCGACATCGGCGGCGGCGCCTAGGACTCCAGTGAAGACTGCGAGGCAGTTCGGAAGGCCTTCGGGCGCAATATCCTCTCCTTCGGCAAGGAGAAATCAGTCGGAGGGCTCCAGCCGTCGCCTCGGGCGATATGAGCTTGATTGATTTACATCGAGATCAACGGTGTCGATGCATCGTTGCGGGTGGCGGTGGCGGGAGCCGGCGCGCCAGGGTCCGTTGTGCAATTTTGCGTCGCTGACCCTTGATAGTGAGAGGCAACGCCACTGGCCACCATGCGGCAGGCCTGACTTGCTTTGGCCGCCGAATTGATAGGTGAGCGCTTTCTCCTCGCCTTGCGAGTGGCCAAGGATGATTGGGCACAGTTCGCGAGGATAACCGTCATACAGGCAGAAGACTGGCTTCCGCAGGCGCATTGCTCGTTCAAATAAAGTGTAATTGCGGCTGGACATGGCTGTTTGCCCGCTTTGAGGGTTACGACGCGCCCCTATCGCCCGAGTGACGGCGCGGGCGCGGCGTCGATCGGTCAGTAAATGACCTTGCTTGCTGCGACGGCCGCGCGCTTGGCGAACTTTTCGACGATCACCTTCAGCTCCGGGTCTCGAATGAGCGAAATCGCCTTCTCCGGATCGACCCACTGAACCACGCGCTGTCCGAATTCTGGCCACGTCGCGCTTTGCCTTCGAACGAGCAGAGGGAAGATCTTGACCTCGTAGTCCGGGTCGGCGCCGTTCTCCCCCGCCGCCTTTTTGTATCTGAAAACACCGATCGCTCGCGCGCCGATCTTTCCTCTGACCCCCGCTTCCTCGAACGCTTCCCGCGCCGCCGACTTCGAAGGCGTCAGCCGCTTGATCGGCCAACCCTTGGGCACGATCCATCGCCGCGACTGTCGCGTCGTGACGATGAGGATCTCGAGCGCCGCCATGGGCGTGAATCGATAAGGCAACGCGCCATATTGGACGCGGACCGCCGGCTGTCCTCGTCGTCTCTTTGCATTGCGGGGGATGATCGCATCTCCGGGGGATCAGCTTTTAACGCGTTGCCCGCTGCATAGTTTCGATCGGCAAAAAACGGAAGAGCGCGCCTTTCGTCTGAAGCTCACGGGTCGACACGTGAGCTGCCAATTCGAACGCGATCACGGAAAATTGTCCCGTCTCTATGGTCAGCTTCGCGATCACGAGCGCGGAAAATCCAGGGATTGGAGGCGGTTTGAACGCGGATGGTTCAATCAATCAACCTTCCGGGCTGATCATTGATGATTCGGTGTTTGGTGGGGAGAGTCCCTTCTTCGAAGCCACCCCGGGGACCAATTCGTAAGCTTTGCAAGTGTTGCCGAAGCGACCGGCACGGATGCTGGCGCTCCGTTCGCCTTCACTCTCATCAGCGGCGTGGTTCCTGAGCCTTCAACCTGGGCGATGATGCTGCTTGGCTTCGCCGGGCTCGGTCTCGCAGGCTACCGCAAGGTGAAACAGGCCGCCGTCTTCAGCGCCTAACCCGACGTTACTTTGCCCTCGGGCGCGCTGTCGCAGCCGCGCAAGGGCGACCGAGATGCGAACAGAATTTCCAAATTTATCGACATTATCTTGCGCAAAGCGGAAACTAGGACTATCATCGCCGAGATAACAAACTCGACCACCGCAAGCTCCACGACACGGGCAGGGAGGCCCCATGCCGGGCGCCCTCCCGCCGCCATCTGCAACCAGGGCGGGTCTCCGGCCGGCGCGGAAATTTTTTTATTTTTTTCGGCCGTAACCCTTTGAAAAGTCCCGATTCGGAAAAGGAAATGAAAGGAAATGAAAGGAAATTTCCTTTCATTTCCTTTCATTTTCTTTCACGGGCTTTCATGTATTTGAAGCGGATTCCCGCGTCAGGGTTGTATCCGCCCCGCCAGGGCGCCCTCACGGGATGGTCACGACCAGCCGTCCGCGGGTCTCGCCTTTGAGGATGCGGGCCCCGGCGTCGAACACCTCGGCCAAGGGGATGGTCCGGGTCATCGAGGCGAGCTTCACGCGGTCGAGGTCGAGCGCCAGGCGCCGCCAGGCTTCGAGCCGGCGTTCGGTCGGGCAATGGACGCTGTCGATCCCTAAGAGCGAGACGCCGCGCAGGATGAAGGGCGCGACCGTCGTGGCTAAGTCCATGCCGCCGGCGAGGCCACAAGACGCGACCGCGCCGCCGTAGCGCGTCTGCGCCAGCACGTTGGCGAGCGTCGTCGAGCCGACGCTGTCGACCGCGGCCGCCCATTGCTCCTTGCCGAGCGGCTTGCCGGGGCTGCTCAGCGTCGCGCGGTCGATGATCTCGTCGGCGCCGAGCGCATTGAGGTATGCAGCCTCGCGCTTACGTCCCGTCGAGGCGATCACCCGCCAGCCTTTGTCGGCGAAGAGCGAGATCGCCATCGAGCCGACGCCCCCGGCCGCTCCGGTCACCAGCGCCGGCCCGCAGGAGGGCGTGAGATCGTGGCGCTCGATCGCCATCAGCGCCAGCATCGCCGTGAAGCCGGCGGTGCCGATCGCCATCGCCTCGGCCCGGGTGAGGCCGGCCGGCAGCTTGACCAGCCAGCCGCCGTTCACCCGCGCTCTCTCCGCATAGCCGCCGAAATGGGTCTCGCTGAGGCCATAGCCGGTCAGCACGACCTCGTCGCCCGGCGCGAAGTCCGAGCGGCGGGAACTCTCCACGATCCCGGCGAGGTCGACGCCGAGGACCATCGGAAAGCGGCGGATGACCGGGGACTTGCCGCTCAGCGCCAGCCCATCCTTGTAGTTGACGGTCGAATGCGTCACGCGGATCGTGACGTCGCCGTCCATGAGCTCGGACTCGTCCATGTCGACGAACTTGACGGCCTGCCCGGCGTCGGTCTTGTCGGCTCGAACGGCGCGAAAGCTCATGGCCTATGCCCCTTGAGTTGGCCCACGAAGAAGCGAAGTCTATGAGCGGGATTCCGGGCGGGTCAAACGGTTTGCCCTGAGGATGGTCGAGGAGGGAAGGTCGCCAATGGCCGGAAAAGAAAAGCCGCCGCTCATCGAAAAGGAAAAGCCGCCGCGCGATCTTGACGGCGCTCAAGGGCGCCGACGGATTGTCGCGCTGCCCGTGGCCCGGCGTCGATCCGCTCTATGTCGCCTATCACGACGAGGAATGGGGCGTGCCCGAATACGACGATCGGGCGATGTTCGAGAAGCTGGTGCTCGACGGCTTCCAGGCCGGACTCTCCTGGATCACCATCCTGCGCAAGCGCCCCGCGTTCCGCCAGGCGTTCGACGGCTTCGACCCGAACAAGATCGTGCGCTGGAGCGACAAGAAGAAGGACGCGCTGATGCAGGACGCCGGCATCGTCCGCAATCGGGCCAAGATCGAGGCGACGGCTGCGCTGGCCCGCATCGTGCTCGACTTCGCGGACAAAGGCGGCTTCGCGCGTCATTTGTGGAGCTTTGTCGACGGACGCCCGATCGACCATGCGCGGATGAGCTTCAAGGACGTGCCGGCCGAGACCGACGTTTCCCGCGCCATCGCCAAGGATTTGCGCGCGCGGGGCGGCAATTTTGTCGGGCCGACGATCATCTACGCCTTCATGCAGGCGACCGGCATGGTCAACGATCATCTGGTCGATTGTTGCCGTCACGAGGCCTGCCGGGCCTTGGCGCGCGAGCTCAAGCTCATGAGTGAGCGCGCGCCGCGGCGCGCCTGGCAGCGGATGCTGTCGGGACGGCGGCTCGATCTCATCGATCCCTCGCCGCTCGACGTCGAGATTGCCGACATCGCGCACGGCCTTGGCGCGGGTGGCTCGCTGGAACGGTCAGACGAGGGGACCTGAGATCTTTTCCGTCGCGCAACATTCCCTGTTGGTGGAGGCTTTGTTCGCAGCCGGGGAGGTCTCGCCCTCCGCTGCGGCTCGGCTCACGGCGCTGCTGCATGACGCGCCGGAATATGTGATCGGCGACATGATCTCGCCGTTCAAGGCGGCGATCGGCGGCGAATACAAGCTTGTCGAGGCGCGGCTCAAGCGCGCGGTCCTCATCCGCTTCGGACTGCCCGCCGAACCGCGGGATGATCTCGACCACCGCATCAAGATCGCCGACCGCGCCTCCGCCTACCTCGAGGCGACTACGCTTGCCGGCTTCTCGATCCCGGAAGCGCGCAAATTGTTTGGCGAGCCCGACCTGCCGATCCGTGATTTCGCCGCCTTCCTCGAGCCGATGCGGCCAGCTGACGTCGAAACCCAGTTTCTCGCCCGTTTCGCCGAACTCGACGCCGAGGTCGCCGCACCCCTATAAGCCGCCGCCAAGAGAACCGTTCCATGCCCCGCCTTCACGTCTGCTCGCTCGCTTTGATAGCCGAAACCGTCGCGAAGACCGGCGCGCGCTCGCTTGTCACTCTTCTGAGCCCTGGCACGGAAGTCGAGCGGCCGATCGCGATCCACCCGGCGCGTCATCTTCATCTCGCCGTCTCCGACATTGTCGAGGCGACGCCCGGGCACGTGCTGCCTGACGCCTCGCATCTCGATGAGTTCTTTAGGTTTGTCCATGCGTGGGACCGCGCCGAGCCGATGCTCATTCATTGTTTCGCCGGGGTCAGCCGTTCGACCGCCGCCGCCTACATCGCCGCCTGCGCGCTTGCGCCGAAGCGCGACGAGTTCGACCTCGCGCGCTCGCTGCGCGCGGCGTCGCCCACCGCTTCGCCGAACGCGCTGCTCGTGGCACTCGCCGACCGCGCTCTCGGACGGCGGGGACGCATGAGCGAAGCGATCGCTGAAATTGGGCGGGGCCGGGACTGTTTCATAGGAGAGCCGTTCGCGCTGGAGCTGAACTGACCGCTGTCTGCCGATTCCAGCGCCTGGCCTCCTCGGAGTGGTCTTCGCGCGAAATTGCTTGCTATGCTAAATTCGAAACGTTTGTTATCGTTTCGATAGTCAGAATAACCCCGGCAACGCCAGGATGAGAGAGAGAAAAAGTGCGAAATGCGCGTTTGAGGCCTTCGGAATCGGGGGGACTTCAGCCCTTCACGGCCTTCGCCATCGCCTCCTGCTCTGCCTGCGTCGGCGAGCCGTAGAAGGCAGGATCATTGTCCTTGCCGCCGAGCGCGCCATAGGCGTGCTCGCCATTGGCGTCGAACAGCACGACGAACTTGTGCCCCTTGCAGTCCGTCGGCTCGCAGACGAACGAAAGCTCGTAAGGTTTGCCGTCGATGGTGAGGTTCGTCATCTGCCCGGCGACGCCGTCGAAGTTCCGATTGAACCGGATAAGCCAGTCTGGCGTCGGCTGCACGAGCTTCATCAGCTTCTCCCATGAGGCGTGGTAAGGGGTCCTGCCGTGCAGCGCGTCGAACAGAAACGCCATCTCTGCCTCCGCTGCGTTCGCGGCGGAGGCGAGAACGAAGAGAGCGAGAGAAAGGCTGAAGCGCATCTGGAGTTGGACCACTTGCTGTTTGAGATTGAATAGGAGCTTCCCATGGCGCAGCGACGCTCGATTGTCGCTGCTCAATTAGAAGGCTTTGAATGTGATCATGGTGCGGGTGTCGACGATTCCTGGGATCACTTGCACTTTGTGGCCGACGAAATGACCGATGTCGACATTCGACTCCACGTAGAACTTGGCCAGAATGTCGAAGTCGCCGGCGATGGAATAGATTTCCGAGGCGATTTCCGCTTCCGCCAACGCGCTCGCGACCTCGTAGGTCCGGCCGAGGGCGCATTTGATTTGCACGAAAAACGTCTGCATCCGGTCACGGCCCTTGTTTGCCGCTCTCTTCTGCAACAACTTCGACGTCGCGGTCCATCCCCGTCTGAACCTGGAACGTCGACTGGTAGACCTTGGACTCGTGCCGCGCGATGACGACATACTCGCCCTCGGCCAACACCAGGGAGGGGAAGGCGCCCACCAGCTCCCGAATGACGTCGCCGCCGGGAGTGAGCACCGTGAAAGTGGTGTTGGCGAGCGCCTCGGCGCCCTGCTTGTTGACAAGCTTGAGCGTGAGCGTCGCGCAGCGGTGGCGAATCGTGACGTCGATCCGCTTGCCCGACACAACCTTGATGTCGGCGTTGACCACCGAATTGGAGGGGATCGCCGCAGGCGGCGCGGGCGCCGCCGATTTCCCGGAATTGCCTGCGGCGCTCACCCCGGAACGAGCGCCGACCGTGTCGAGATAGGTTGAAACGATATGGTAGGAGCCTTCCGGCAGTCCGACGATATCGCCGGCCTTGGCCTTGGCGTAGACGAGCTTGCCGAGCGGATTGCGGTTTTGCGGCACGTAGATTGCAAGCGACAGCTTGGACGGGTCGATCGGCGCATCTGCAAGGGTGCCTTCAATCCGAAGCGCGCCGGCCGACAACGTGAGCCGCTCGGATCGGACTTCCGCGCCGAGCGTCACGCGTTTGGCCGCGCTGGCCAGCCCGAAAGCGACATGAACGACATAGTCGCCGGGCGGTATGGTCAGGGTCGGCTGGGCGAGACCCGATTCAACGATCAGAGGATGCGAGCCGTCCGGATCGGCCTGCGCGCCGAACACGCGCCAGCGCAGGCCGCCCGTGAGCGGAGCGGCGCCGCCGCTGAGGACCGCCGAAAGGTTGAGCGTCGCCTGGCCGGATTCGCTTGCTCGGCGCTTGAGCGCTGGCAGGCGCGAGCAGCGCCATCAGCGCGACCAAAGCCGCCAGAACTCGCCAAGTCGCTGCCAATCTGCCTCGCGGCGCCGAAAATCGACGTCAATGGTTTCGTTCAAACCGGCTGGTGGCCTGACATTGAGGCAGATCGAAGGCGGTTTACACCTGTCGGGTTTTCGGCCAAGGAGCAGCCTTTCGCCTAAGACGAAAGCGCCGATGAACGACACGATCGAGATCCTGACGCGCCGCCGGTCGGTTCCCCCGCCGATGATGACGGGGCCCGCGCCGAGCCCTGACGAGCTCGCCACGATCCTGACGGTCGCCTCGCGCGTGCCCGATCACGGCAAGCTTGCGCCCTGGCGGTTCGTTGTCTTCGCTGGGGCCGCGCGCGACCGCGCAAGCCGGCTTGCGCTCGACATTCGTCTCGCCGACAAGCCCGACCTCGACGAAGCCGCTCGCGCTGAGGAGTCGCGCCGTTTCGCCCGCGCGCCGCTGGTCGTCGCGGTCGTGTCGCGCGCAGCTCCGCACGCCAAGATCCCTGAGTGGGAACAGGTCTTGTCCGCGGGCGCAGTGTGCATGAACATGATCGTCGCCGCCCGCGCACTCGGATTCTCGGCCACCTGGCTCACCGAATGGATGGCCTATGACAGCCGCTTTCGCGCCGCGATCGGCCTCGCCGAGCATGAGCGCGTCGCCGGGTTCATTCACCTTGGCCGCACGACCGCGGCGATCGAGGATCGCCCACGCCCGCCGCTCGTAGAAATTGTCACCAACTTTCCGGAGTGAGGCCTGACGCCGATGTTCTATGCGACGGCGGAGCGCGACCGGACGAAGCTGCCGCACGATCCCTTCAAGGCGATTGTCGCGCCGCGTCCGATCGGATGGATCTCGACGCGCGCGCTCGATGGGCGCATCAATCTTGCCCCTTACAGTTTCTTCAACGGCTTTTCGAGCGTGCCGCCGATCGTCGGCTTCTCCAGCGAAGGCTGGAAGGATTCGGCGTGCTTCGCCAAGGAGAGCGGCGAGTTCGTCGCCAATTTGGCGACGCACGACCTGCGTGATCCGATGAATAAAACCTCGGCTCCGTTCCCCCGCGGCGATAACGAATTCGCCCGGGCCGGATTGACCATGGCCGAGTGCCGTCTGGTCGCCGCCCCGCGGGTCGCCGAGAGCCCGGCCGCATTGGAGTGCAAGGTGGTTGATGTCGTCGAGATCAAGTCGCTGAGCGGCGTGCTGACCGGAGCGGTGCTCACGCTCGGCGAGGTGGTCGGTTTTCACATCGATGAGCGGTTTCTTCTCGATGGCCGCTTCGACACCGCTCGCGCCCATCCGCTTGCCCGTTGCGGCTACCAGGATTACGCGATGGTCGGGGACGTGTTCGCGATGGCGCGCCCGACGGGTGGCGGCGACGTTTGAGTGACTTGTAGGGCGCGAGGAAAGCGAGTCTTTGCATTCTCTCGCGACTGTCGCCATCCGACGGCTGCGATGACGAGAGAAAATGAAAAGCGGGACATTGAGCCGAAGATGGGTTGTCGTTACACTTGGCTATTCACAGCCGGTTCGTAGGGTGCGGAGATTGTCAGCGACGACCATCACTCGCGATTACAGTCTTGTCGGTCCGGAGGCCGATAAGGCCGTTGCCGCCGGACTCGCGTCGGCAAAGTGGTACACGCCGCCGATCACGCGCGCCGAGCTTAAGGAGCTCATGCGCCGCGAGGACGGGCCGGCGATCCGCGATACGCTCATCTGGTTTGCAGCCTTCATCATATCGGGTGGCCTCGGCTACTATTTCTGGGGCAGCTGGGCCGCAGTTCCGTTCTTTATCATTTACGGCGTGCTTTACGGCTCTTCGACCGACAGCCGGTGGCACGAATGCGGCCATCGCACCGCGTTCAAGACGCAATGGATGAACGATGCGGTCTACCAAATCGCCTGCTTCATGATCATGCGCGAGCCGGAGATCTGGCGCTGGAGCCACACCCGCCACCACACGGATACGATCATCGTCGGGCGCGATCCTGAGATCATCACGCCGCGTCCTCCAGACGTTCTGTCTCTCGCACTCAACATTTTCGCGCTCAAAAACACCTTCGCTTTCTTTCGCAAGGTCTTTCTGCACGCAACCGGCCGGCTCACGGAGGAGGAGGCGACCTTCGTGCCCGAGGGCGAGCGGCCGAAGGTTTATCGGACCGCGCGCATCTACCTTGCGATCTACGCCGCGGTGATCGCGGCGTGCCTCTATTTCCGTTCGATTCTGCCGGCGATGTATATCGGTCTGCCGACGCTCTATGGTGGATGGTTTGCGCTCTATTGCGGCATGACGCAGCACATCGGGCTCGCCGAGGACGTGCTCGACCATCGGCTAAACTCGCGCACGGTCTACATGAATCCCATCTTCCGGTTCCTCTATTGGAACATGAATTACCACGTCGAGCACCACATCTTCCCGACGGTTCCCTATCACGCGCTGCCCAAGCTGCATGAGGCGATCAAGGCGGATTGCCCGGCAC
Organism: uncultured Alphaproteobacteria bacterium; assembly: GCA_963725195.1. Taxonomy (GTDB): domain Bacteria; phylum Pseudomonadota; class Alphaproteobacteria; order Rhizobiales; family Beijerinckiaceae; genus Roseiarcus. The sequence continues at coordinate 224,150 of CAVRXX010000012.1, forward strand.
CCTACCCAAGCTCGATCGCCGCCTATCGCGAGATCATTCCAACGCTCTTTCGCCAGCTGAAGGATCCAACCTATTTCGTCCGGCGAGAACTGCCGCCGAATGCGCACCCTGAGGTGACCGCGGCCAGGGTCGCGAGGGCGGAGCGGGCCGTCTGACATGAGCGAGAGCTGGATCGACACCGGTCCCGTCGACCGGATTTTGCTCGAGGACGTCGCGCCGTTCGAGCACGAGGGCAAGCAATATGCGCTCTTCCGCACGGCGGACGATCGCTATTTCGCCACCGACGGCCTGTGCACGCACGAATCGGTCGAGCTCGCCGACGGTTTCGTTTCGGGCACGATCATCGAATGCCCGATGCACAACGGGCGGTTCGACTTCACCACCGGCGAAGCCAAGGGCGCGCCCGCCTGCATCAACCTCGCGACCTATCCGGTGAAGGTCGAGGGCGGCAGGCTGCTTATCAAGCTCAACTGACGTCACGCGCGTATTCGCTTCGGCGCCCTCCGCGGCGCCCGAGAGGCGCGCGCCGGCCCTTGATAGGACGACAGGCTTGGTTCACACCGGCCGAGGGAGGAAACGCGATGAAACTCGATGGCGTTGCGGCGATCGTGACCGGCGGAGGGTCTGGACTCGGCCGCGCCACGGCGGAGACGCTCGCGGCCAGGGGAGCGAAAGTCGCGGTCTTCGACCTCAATCCCACGGCGGCGGATGCGGCGGCCAAGGCGATTGGCGGCCTCGCGCTCGCCGGCGACGTCGCGGATGAAGCGTCGGCCGGCGCGGCGATCGCCAAGGCCGCTGCGGCGCATGGGGCCGCGCGGGTGCTCATCAATTGCGCCGGGATCGGCACGCCCAAGCGCGTGGTCGGCCGCGAAGGCCCCCAGCCGCTCGCCGATTTCGAGAAAGTGATCCGCGTCAACCTCATCGGAACCTTCAACATGATCCGCCTCGCGGCGGCGGAGATGGCCAAGCTCGAACCGATCGACGGCGAGCGCGGGGTCGTCATTTCAACCGCCTCGATCGCGGCGTTCGACGGCCAGATCGGGCAGGCCGCCTATTCCGCCTCCAAGGGCGGCGTGGTGGCGATGACCCTGCCGATCGCGCGCGAGCTCGCGCAGTTCGCCGTCCGGGTCAACGCGATCGCGCCCGGCGTCTTCATGACGCCGATGATGGCCGGCCTGCCGCAGCCGGCGCAGGATTCGCTCGGCGCCTCGGTGCCGTTCCCCGCCCGCCTCGGCCAGCCGGCCGAATATGCCGCGCTCGCCCTCCACATCATCGAGAACGGCTACATCAACGGCGAGACGATCCGCATCGACGGCGCGCTCCGCATGGCGCCGAAATAGTCGGACCGGAACTGGGACGCCGTGGCCCAATACAACCTGAAGGCGAACGCCGTGCAAATTGAGGAAAGAAAACGAAAATAAAAGAAAGGAAAATTGCTTTTATTTTCTTTCTTTTCTTTTCATAAATTTTTTCGAATCGGGATTTTTCAAAGGGTTACAGCCGATTCAAATATAAAAAATCTTTCGCTGAGCCTACTCGCGTTTCAAGTTGTGGTCGCAGGGACCAGCGACTGAGTTCGCGCCTCTGGCGCGGGCTGCTCGACGATGGGGCGACCGAATTTTCTCATCCCGCTCATCATAGCTGAGATTTCCGATTAAGACAATAAAATGTCGGCTTTTTCGTTTCTCGTCATGGCCACCGCGAATGGCTATGCCACCCCATCGGCTGGCAGCCCCCGATACCGGCTAGCCTATCGATCCGCGCACAGCCGCTGAGAAGCAACGCTGAAAGGGCAGGCGCCGCTGAGCGAGCGGACGCCCTTGCGCACACACCCTGCGTCGCCAGCAAGCGCTGCGACGGCAAAGGTGCGGCCCGTACAACGCGTCGCTCACACATAAAGAGCCCCGCGAGGGGTTGTGCGGCCTGACGCGGGGCAAAACGGGCGAGTCTGTGGGGGGCAAACCCGCTCGCTAAGTCAACAACGCGGCAAGCGCCACATCGTTCCGTGAGGCTCGCCTGCGCATGTCCACCCCCGCGTCCTCGATATCGTGAAGCCCCGTTCAAGCCTATAAGCTCGCTTAAATCGGCAAGTGGGAGGGAAGGATGGACGGACACGCTGGGCGCCTCGCGGGCAAAGTCGCGCTCATCACGGGCGCGGCCTCGGGCATCGGCCGGGCGACGGCGGCTCTGTTCCATGAGCAAGGCGCCAAGGTCGCCGCGACGGACCGCAACGAAGCGGGCCTGAAGACGCTCGGCTCCGACGCTGATCTTGCGCTCGCGCAGGATGTCACCGACGAAGCGCGCTGGCGCGCTGTGGTCGATGCGGTTGTCGCCGCGTTCGGACGGCTCGACATTCTCGTCAACAGCGCTGGCGTCGCCGTCCTCGGCAATATCGAGACGACGACGCTCGAGGACTGGCGCAGGGTCAATGCGATCAATGCCGATGGCACGTTTCTCGGCTGCCGCGAGGCGGTGCGGGCGATGAAAGAGACCGGCGGCTCGATCGTCAATCTCTCGTCGGTCGCCGGGATCATCGGCGACGGCTCGTCGCTCGCCTATTGCGCGAGCAAAGGGGCGGTCAGGCTCCTCACCAAATCCGCCGCGCTCCATTGCGCCCGCGCCGGGTACAACATTCGGGTGAATTCGGTGCATCCCTCGTTCGCCGAGACGCCGATGGTGCTCGAAGGCATCGCGCGGGCCAAGGACCCCGAGCGGATCCGTGCGGGCCTCATGCGCGCCGCGCCGATGGGGCGCATGGGCAAGGCCGAGGAGGTCGCCAGCATGATCCTCTTCCTTGCGAGCGACGAGTCGTCGTTCACCACCGGCGCGGAATTCATGGTCGACGGGGGCTTGACGGCGCAATGAGGGGGCGGCGGGAGCCGGACGCCGCTTTCGAACACTGTAGACTTTCTCCTACGCCTCACCCTCCTCCTGGATAGAGGAACATCCCTTACCGCCGCACGTTGGACGCGCATCCCTTGATGCGTGGGACACACGCAACGCTCAGAACTCGGAGAACCGCGATGAAACTCAAAACTTTCGCGGCTGTCGCAATTGTCTTGCTCCCAAGCTTAGCATTCGCCGCCGGCGGCGGGGCTGGTGGGGGAGCCGGTGGAGCGGGCGGTGGCGCAGCAGGCGCGAGCGGCTCTGGCTCGGGCGGGGCCAACGGCGCAGCCAGCGCGGGCAACAGCGCCAATGGCGGCGGCAACAACGCGAGCGGGGCGACGAGCGGCACAGCCGGCTCGAACGCTGCGAATGGCGGCAACAACGCGAATGGGACTAGCGGCAACTCAGGCGCGGCGGGCAATTCGAACGCGACCGGAACGAACCAGATGGGGAACACAAATCAGATGCTGGGGCAGAACGGGGAGCCGCAAAAGTCCCCATAAGCGATCGGCGGCTTTCGCTTCAATATTAGGAACGCCTCGCGGAAAGCGGGGCGTTTTTCTTCGGAGCAAGCCGGAACGCGCCTTCGCGGCGCAGCGGGCCTCTGCGCTTGTTCGTTCCTGTAGCGGCCAGAGCGTGGCGCATTCAGGCGGAATCGTCATCGCGAGCCAAAGGGCGTCGAAAGACGCCCGTCCTTCCGGACAGGCTACGGCGACGCGATCCAAGGGAACGCAGGGCGTCCTACGTTCCCTGGATCGCCGCGTCGGCCTTCGGCCTCCTCGCGATGACGATTCCACGCCGGGGCGGCGAACCCGTTACGCCTGTAACCTGATTTTCCTACGCTGAAGCCGGCCTGTAACTCCTCATCGCTTCGATCCCCGACCTGGCGACAACGGCCGCTCAATCGGGAAAGAAATGCAATGACTCCCATGAATGCCCTGTTCCACCGGGCGACGACGCGTCCCAACGGGACTGCCTTCATCTTCGATGGGGTTGTGTGGACCTATCATGATCTGCTGACGGGCGCCGAGCAGCTATCCCGCGCTTTTGTGGCCCGTGGTGTTCGGCCCGGAGACCGGGTTGTCCTCCACATGCCGAACACCCCGGAAATGGCGGTTGCCCTGTATGCGTGTTTTCGCATCGGAGCGATCGCGTGCCCGACGAACCTGCGGTTCAAGACCGCCGAACTGCGCGAGATCTTCCAGCGCCTGCAGCCTGCTCTCTATCTTGGCGACGAGCAGCTTTATTCTTACGTCGAAGCCATCGAGCCGGAAATCCTCGCTGCAGAGAAGCGCTTCGTCATTGGCGCGAGCAGTGCTTACAGACACGCAAAGCCTTGGTCGGCGCTGCTCACAGACAGCGTCAGCGCGGGGCCTCTGCCACCCGACTCCGGCAAGGACGGGCCAGCGGTCCTGCTAACCACGTCGGGAACGACTGGTCAGCCCAAGTTCGTCATCCATACGTCGGCGACGCTATCGGCGGCGGCGGACACATTCCCGCATAATAATCTCGACGTCCGGCAGACCGTGCTCAACGTGTGCCCAATGGTGCATGTCATGGGTCTCTTCACTTGTCTCGCGTCAGTCACCTGCGGCGCCCCCATGGTCATGGTGGAGCGCTTCGATCCGGATGCCGTCCTCAACCAGATCGAATTGCATGGGTGCACATGGATGCTTGGCTTACCGTTCATGTACGCCGCCTTGGTGGAGCGCCAGCGGAAGCGGCCGCGCAGGCTTAGCTCGCTCCGGTACTGTACATGTGCAGGGGATGTCTGTCCCATCCAGCTACAGGTCGACTTTGAGGCGGCCTTCGGCGCGCCGCTGCGCAACATTTGGGGCGCGACCGAGGTGATCGGCTCGCTCCGTCCCGGCTCACGGCCAGGGGCGGTAAGTCGGATTGCGCCGGGCGCTGAGATTCGTCTCGTGGACGACGAAGGCAGGGAGGCGCTTCGAGGCGAGGTTGGTGAGTTCCTTGTCCGTGGTCCCTACGTGACCATGGGCTATTGGGGCGGGCCGGATCGCATCGACGATGCGACAGACGACGGCTGGTACCATAGCGGCGACCTGATGCGGCAAGGCGAGGGCGACGAACTGTGGTTCGTGGGCCGCAAGAAGGATATCATCATCCGCGGCGGGTCCAACATCTCCCCGGTCGAGGTCGAGCGGGTCCTGCTCAGCCATCCTCTGGTGCGCGACGCCGCGGTCTTCGGCGTGCCGGATCCCGTGCTGGGCCAGCGAGTGGCGGCCGTTGTGCAACTGTCGAGCGGCGCCGCGGGGGGTGGCGTCAAGCTTGGCTCCATTCTGGCGCTTGGCGCCATTATGAAGGACATCAAACGGCAGCTCGCGGATTACAAAGCGCCGGAGCGGCTGTGGGCTGTCGATGCCGTGCCGCGCAACCCGCTCGGTAAGGTCGATCGGCGGGCGGCGGCAGCGGTAGCGACGGCGATACTCGGCAGGGCCGCCTGATCCGCAGCTCGCCTCGTCGGCATCCGAAAACGCACCGCGGGGCGTTTTCTTTGACAAGCAGCAAAGCGCCTCGTGGACCATAACGGCGCCTATGCGCCTGTTCCTTCCCGGAACAGGCTCACGCTCCGTCTGGGCCATGCGCCCCACACCGCCACGCCGATCGCGGCAAACGCGGCTGCCATCAGCATCGCGGTCGGCGGATGAAAGGGAATCATGCCCCAGTGCGGCCAGATCACCTCGTTGGTGTTGAACGGCTCATCGCTGTAGCGACAGAGGTTCATCGAGGCGCCGTCGGCCAGCATTTCAACCTCGATCTTGCTGATCAACGCATCGATGGCTTTGTGGTCGGCTTCGGGCTCATGGGCAAGCTGCAAAAGAAGCGTCCGCCCGGCGGCGAGATAGGCGTGGGCGCATTCGTTGAACGGACTATTTTCGTCCGTGATGCTGCCGGGAACAAGCCCCCAAAGACAGGCGAAGGACTGGAGGTTCAGGTAGTCCTCCAGCCGCCAGGTCGTCAGGTCGAACCCGGCTCTGGCGCTGGCCAGCGCGCGGATCGCGGACAGATTGTTGCTGATCACCGCCATCTGGCCGTGCGTGAGACTCGGTATGGAGACGCCCTCCGGAGCCGGCCCACTGCGCATTGAGATCCGATGCGCCTGGCTTGGCGCTGCGGCCAGCATGAGAAGGGCGGCAAGGAGAGCGAGCAGGGCGACTTTCACAAAAGGCCTCGCAACGGCCCGAGCGCGACAAGATTCCAGCGCCCGTCGCGGCCGCTGAATCTGGCGAGCGAGAGCGGCGCGATATCGATCCGGGCAAAGGCGGAAGGGCCGGCGCCGAGCGCGTTGACGATCGCCGCTCGAACGACCAAGGCGTGCGTGACCGCCAGCGTCTTGCCGTCGCGCGCTAACGATTGCGTGAGCCAGGCGCCGACTCGCTCGATGAGGGTCGCGAGCGACTCGCCGCCATGGGGCGCCGCGACCGGGTCGCCGAGCCATGCGGCGAACGCGTCCGGTTCGCGCTCGGCGACGTCCTTCGAGGGGAGACCGCGCCAGCGCCCGTAATCGCAGTCTCTGAGCGCGGGTTCGACATCCACGTTGAGACCGAGCGCCACGCCCGTCTCGCGGGCAGCGCGCGCCGGCGCTGTGAACGCCTGAGCATAAGGGCGAAATTTGCCGCGCAAAGCTTGAAGGGCTTGGGCGGCCGAGGCCTCGAGCGCTTCGTCATCGGGAAAGCGCGCCGCGCGCGTAGCCTCTGACGGCCCATGCGCCAGCAGGTCGAGACGCGCGGTCATGCGCGCGCCCGTCCCGCGGATCAATAGGCCGTCTGCAGCCGGCTCACCTTCGCCTCGGCAAAGTCGCGTTGGACCCACGCGCCGAACCCGAGCCCGAGCACCGTCCACATGATCGCCTGGGCGCCAAGCGAAGCCATGCGGAATTGCCAGAGCACCACGGCCGGGAAGCCTTGCGGAACCTCGTCCAGCGGCGGCATCGCGAACGCGAATATGACCACCGCGACAAGATAGACGGCGGCGCCGATCAGCGTCGCGTTCCAAGCGCCATGTTGCTCAATTAAGCGATTGCGAACGTTCCAGGCGGCGATCATCGCGCCGAGCGACAATAGGATCATCCCGAAGTAGATCGCGGTGCGCAGGCCGATCGTGTCGGGATTGCCGATCGAGGGCGGATTCGCCGGGTATTTGAGGATCGGGACGGCGTACACTGCCAGGAACCCGCTGAGCGCGAGCACGGCCGCGGTCACGCGAGGGCTCCAGTTTCCCATGCGGCCGTAACAGATCGCGAAAGCGAGCGCGAACAGGCCGCCGAAGGCGATGCTGTAGGTCGTGACCCCGGTGAAGAGGCCGATTCCGGCCTGAACGGGACGGCTCACCAGCTCCGGCTCTTCAACGATCGGACCCGGGTTTTCGCCTCTGGCCACCGCGGCGTCATGCTCGGCCTTGGCTTTCGCCTCGTCCATCGCGGATTCGAAGGCGATGGCTCGGTCGACGGCAGGCTCGCCGACGAGTTTAAGCAGACCGAACGAAAGCAGGGCGGCGACAAAGCCGACGATCATCCCCCGCCACAACAAAGATCCTGTCGTCATCACGATTATCCTCGAAGCAAACCCTCGGCGGTCGCGGTCATGGGAACTTTCTGCGCGACCCGCCGAGCCAATGGAAGCGTCTCGGTTTAGGTCGCGCCGCAGCCGGCGCGCTGAACCTAAGCTAGTGGCAGGGGAAGCCGAGCAGGTGGCGGCTGTCGTGCACGAATTCATGCACGTACATGCCCTTGATGATCGAGGTCGCGCCCTCTTCCGCCCCGACGAAATAGACGCCGAGCAAACAGATGAGGCCGGCGAAAATGACCCAGGGAAGCAATTCGCGGACAGGTATTGCACCTGGCCGGGCGGCGGGAGCAAATGTGGAAGCCGTCATGTCAGACTCCTTGGGGATATCGCGTCCCCGTTTTGAGACATGCTTCGTCGCAGGGAGGGTCTGACTCTCGGCCGAGAGCGGCCGATCACAGTGGCGCGACCGTGCCGGACTTGCACCGGCTTCCACCTGCGACGCGCGTGCTCACCATACGAGCCTTAGCGGGGGTGTCAATCGAGGGTCGGGGATGGACTGGCCGCATCTTTAGAGAAAGATGGATCTGTCTCGCGTGACCGCCTCCGCGAGATGCTCTGCGACCGCACGGATGCGTCCGAGGCCGCGCGTGTCCTCGTGGGTGACGAGCCAATAGGCGCGGGTAGCGCGGCGGTCGGGCAGGACGCGCTTCAGGTCCTTGAACCGGCGGGCGATGAAGTCGTGCACGACCCCTAGCCCGACGCCAGCGCGCACCGCTTCGAGCTGCGTGACCGCGTTCGCGCTTTCGAAGCTGGTCGGCGCGCCGCCATAGAGTTCGCGCACATAGTCGAGCGCGGAGGAGAACGCATGCTCCTCGACATAGCCGATGAGCCGGTGGCTCTTCAGCGCCTCGACGTCGGCCGGCGCGCCGTTGCGCTTAAGATAGGCGGCGCTCGCATAGATCGCCGAGCGAATAATCGGTCAGCCTGCGGGCGACGAAGCGTCCGGCCTCCGGCTTGTCCAGCCCGATCACCACGTCGACCTCTCGGCGCGCGAGCGGGGTCAGTTGCGGCAGCGGCATCAGTTGCAGGCGGACCGCCGGATGGCGCTCGGCGAAGTCGCGCAGCGCGCCTGCGAGGTAATAGGTCGAGAACCCGTCCGGCGCGCCGATGCGCACATCGCCCGAAAGCTCGAGATCGACGCCGGAGATTTCGCCCTGCGCATGCAGGAACGCGCTCTCCATCTGCTCGGCGGCGCTGATGAAGCGCTCGCCCGCGCCAGTAAGCTTAGCCCCGGTCGTGCGTCGGTCGAACAGCTTGGCGCCGACCGTGGCCTCCAGCGCCGCGATGCGACGGCTGACCGTCGCATGGTCGAGCTTGAGCCTTTTGGCGGCGGCCACGAATTGCCCGCCGCGGGCGACTGCGAGGAAGACGCGGACGTTGTCCCAGTCCATGGCGGCCTCTGCGGAGACGACATGGAGCGTCGGTCGCTTTGGAGGCTCGCGGGGTCATGGCCCAAGCGCCCGCCACCCAAGGGTCGATCACCGTCAGGCCGACTGCAGCGAAAGCGCTCGCGTCGCGGGAAGCGACGGCGAAACTGCGCGACGCCGCGGTAGCGGCGATATAGCCGTCCGGCGTGGGAAAGCCTTTCCCGGCTGAGCGGGCTTTCACCGCCAGATCCGCATAGCGGCGCGCCGCGTCCGCGTCGAACGGAAGGATTCGGTCGGCAAAGAGCCCGATCACGCCTTCGACCGCGGTTTTCAATCTCGCTTTGCGCTTCCCGTCTCGAAGAGCGCCCACCCCGAACAGAAGCTCGGCGATCGTGACTGTCGAGAGATAGAGCGTTTCCGCAGCCTGCGCGTCGAGCCATTGTCGCACCGACGACGCCGGTTCGGGCTTCATCGCTTCCGAGATGACGTTGGTGTCGAGCAGAATCATTCGAAGCCCAAGGGCTCGGCGGCCTTTCGGTCGCGGGTCTGCTCGAGGGCTTCCACGTCGGCATTGGTCAGGCCGATCTTGCGGCTCATGTTGGCGATCGCGTCGCCAAGCCTGACGCGATCTGCGGGCCGTACGGCGGCCTCCAGAATGACGCGCATCTCCGCTTCCGCGCTGCGACCATGTTTCGCCGCCCGCAGTTTCAAGGCGCGATGCGTTTCGTGCGAGAGGTTGCGGATGGTGACGGCCGGCATGATAGCAAAGTCTCCAACTTGATTGCATTGCCATCAAATTAGGAATACTGATTGCGTCTTGCAAGGATGGGCCATGCGCCGTCCGGCGCTGGCGTCAACCGCATAGCTCAATTCGCGACTAGGCGTTAGCCTATTTCCGCACAGCCGATGCGCGATCTCTCAAATTGCTGTGCGCAAAATCGTGGCGCATAAAGCGGTAAGAGTGGAGCGATCAGGGAGCGGAACATGATCGAGTATGGGCATTTCATCGGCGGCAAGCAGGTCGCCGGCAAGTCGGGCCGGACCGCGGACGTCTTCCAACCCATGGACGGGACGGTGCGCGCCCATGTCGCGCTGGCTTCCAAGGCAGAGGTCCGTGCCGCGGTCGAGAACGCGAAAGAGGCGCAGCTAGGCTGGGCGGCGGTCAATCCGCAGCGCCGCGCCCGCGTGCTCATGAAATTCCTCGATCTCATCGCCAAGAACAACGAAGAGCTCGCCGACATTCTGGCGCGCGAGCACGGCAAGACGATCGCCGACGCCAAGGGCGACATTCAGCGCGGGGTCGAGGTGGTCGAATTCGCGCTCGGCGTTCCGCATCTGATGAAGGGCGAATATACCGATGGCGCCGGCCCCGGCATCGACCTCTATTCAATGCGCCAGCCGCTCGGCGTCGTCGCCGGCATCACGCCGTTCAATTTTCCGGCGATGATCCCCTTGTGGAAGCTCGCGCCGGCGATCGCTTGCGGCAACGCTTTTATCCTGAAGCCCTCGGAGCGCGACCCTGGCGTGCCTATGCGCCTCGGAGAAATCTTCGTCGAAGCGGGCGGGCCTCCGGGCATCCTCAACGTCGTCAACGGCGACAAGGAGGCGGTCGACGCCATCCTCGATGATCCCGACATCCAGGCGATCGGCTTCGTCGGCTCGACCCCGATCGCCGAGTACATCTATTCGCGCGGCACGGCGACGGGCAAGCGCGTGCAGTGCTTCGGCGGCGCCAAGAATCATATGGTGGTGATGCCCGATGCGGACATGGACCAGACGGTCGACGCTTTGATCGGCGCTGGCTACGGCTCGGCGGGCGAACGCTGCATGGCGGTCTCGGTTGCGGTTCCCGTCGGGCAGAAAACCGCTGACGATCTCATGCGCCGGCTCATCCCGCGGGTCGAGGCGCTGAAGATCGGGCCGTCGACGGACTCCGGCGCAGACTACGGACCGCTGGTGACCAAGGCGGCTCTCGAGAAAGTGCGCGGCTATGTCGATATCGGAGTCAAAGAGGGCGCGAAGCTCGTCGTCGATGGCCGGGACTTCAAGATGCAGGGCTACGAGAACGGCTTCTACATGGGCGGATGTCTGTTCGACAACGTGACCAAGGACATGCGCATCTACAAGGAGGAGATCTTCGGTCCCGTCCTGTCGGTCGTTCGCGCGCACGATTACGGCGAGGCGCTCGGATTGTGCAACGACCACGAATACGGCAACGGCGTCGCCATCTTCACCCGCGACGGCGACGCGGCGCGCGACTTCGCGACCAAGGTCAAGGTCGGCATGATCGGCGTCAATGTGCCAATTCCGGTGCCCGGTCGCCTACTATACGTTTGGCGGCTGGAAGCGCTCGGGCTTCGGCGATCTCAATCAGCATGGGCCGGATTCGATCCGCTTCTACACCCGCACCAAGACGGTGACCGCCCGCTGGCCGTCCGGCATCAAGGACGGAGCGCAGTTCTCGATCCCGACGATGAACTGAGGGGCTTGGACGCGGAGGGCCGGGGGCCTATCTTGGCTCCCGTCCCGTTTCTTCATGGGCCCGCGAGACGCCTTAATGTCCACCGCGCTCAAGCCGATGACAGTCGAGGAGTTTTTGCTCTGGGCCGAGGGCAAGGAAGGACTTGGGAGCCGCACGACGGCGTCCCGGTGATGATGTTGCCGGAACCCTCCCTTCGCGCGGAGACCAAGGCCGAGGCGTATATCGCGTTGAGGGAGGCGATCCGGTTCAAAGGCTGCCGTGCTGGGTTTATCCAGACGGCGTGACGGTACGGATCGACGCGCAGACGACTGACGCGTTAGTTGTCTGCGGCCTTCGAGTTTCCCCCAACGCTATCGAAATCGATAATCCCGTTATCGTCGTCGAAGTCCTGTCTCCGAGCACAGCCGCGATCGATCACGGCCGCAAGCTCAGCGGTTATACCAAAGGCCCCTCTGACTGACTCATGGAGGGGATTCCCACAAGGCGAGATTTCTGACTCCTTTGGGCGCGGGAGATTCGCGCCATGCCATCAGCGGTGAGATTGCGAGAAGACTATTCGGCGGAAGAGCTTCGCACGCTCGCTCGCCGATCGAAGGACGTCAGCCAGAGCCGTCGTCTTCTGTCGCTGGCGGCGGTTCGCGATGGAATGGACCGGGCGGCGGCGGCGAAGATTGGCGGCATGGATCGCCAGACGCTGCGCGACTGGGTTCATCGCTTCAACGTTTCGGGGCCGGAGGGCCTCATCGACAACCGGACGGAAGGTCCCAAGCCACGCCTGTCGGAGGAACAGTTGGCTCAGTTTGCGAAGATCGTTGAGGCCGGCCCGGACCATGAGAAAGATGGCATCGTCCGCTGGCGGCGCGTCGATCTCAAGCGTGTCATTGCCGAAAGGTTCGGCGTCGACTTTCATCCGCGCTATGTCGGAAAGCTCCTGAAGAAGCTTGGCTTCTCGCACATCAGCGCCCGGCCGCGTCATCCGGCTCAGGACGAGCGGATCGTCGAAGGGTTTAAAAAAACTTCCCGCGCGCGCTGAAAGCTCATCTCGCAGGGTTGTCCGAGACGACGCCGATCGAAATCTGGTTCCAGGACGAAGCCCGGATCGGCCAGAAGAACGGCCTCGTCCGCCAGTGGGCCAGGCGCGGAACGAGACCAAGACAGCCCGCCGATCAGCGCTACGACAACGCCTATCTGTTCGGCGCGATCTGCCCAGCGCGGGGCGTCGGAGCGGCCTTGGCGCTTCCCTATGCCGACACCGACATGATGCAACTTCACCTCGACGAAATCTCGAGCAACGTCGCCAAGGGCGCACACGCCGTGGTGCTTCTCGACAGGGCCGGGTGGCACATCACCAGCAAGCTCGACATGCCCGAAAACATCACACCGATCTTCCTGCCTTCGCGGGCCCCGGAGTTGAACCCGGTCGAGAACGTCTGGCAGTATCTCCGTCAGAACTGGATCTCAAACACCGTCTTCGAAAATTACGACGCAATTGTCGACGCTGCCTGCGACGCATGGCGGAAACTAACCGCGCAGCCCGAAACCATCACCTCCATCGGAATGCGCGACTGGGCTCACGTCGGTCAGTCGCTATGACCTTTGGTATGATTTCTCGATTCCCAGCGTGCAGCACTATCTGATCCTCGATCCGGAGCAGCGCGTCGCCCTTCACACAAGCGGGGCACCGGCGACGCGATCGAGACCCGTGTGCTCACGGATGGCGCGCGCGGCTCGATCCGCCGGGATTTGAGGTTGCGGTCGTCGTCTCTCGCTCCGCTCCCAGCTCTGCGCAGCTACAGCCCTTCTCGCCGACCGCCTTCCCGGTGTGCGGTTGCTGAACTGTGCCTAGCCTCTTGACCGCGAACATAAGAGACTAGGCTTCGCCCGCAGCGCGGCGTTGGTGGAGCAAAGCGCGGTAGATCTCATCGTCGCCGCACAATCCCGCCATGCGACCGAGGTCGTCGACCAGCACAATAGGATTGCCCGAAAGGCTGCGCAGCGCGATCGCCGAGCGCATCTTCAAATCGATCGGCGCAATGACAATATCGACGTCCTCAGGCCGCGCCGCCACCTCGCCTGTAGCGCGGTCGGCGACCGCGATGGCGCCGACGTTTCCGTCGAGGGTGACGCTGATCGGCCTGTCTTCGGCGTCGAGCTGGACGCAAACGCGGCCGTTCCGGTCAAGCATGACCTCGTTCGCGCGGCGGCGGAGCGACGCCGCGGGCGTCATCAGCGACCCGCCGCGCAGCACGTTGAGCGGATTCATGTGCTTGACGAATTCCGCCACGTACGCGTCGGCGGGGCGCAAGAGGATGTCCTCCGCCGTTCCGCATTGGACGATCCGGCCGCCCTCGAGAATCGCGATCCGGTTGCCGATCTTCAGCGCTTCATCGAGATCGTGGCTGACGAAAATGATCGTCTTCTTCAGATCCTTCTGCAAGAGGAGCAATTCGTCCTGCAGCTTGTCGCGGATCAACGGATCCAGCGCCGAGAACGGCTCGTCCATCAGCAGAATGTCGGCGTCGGTGGCGAAGGCGCGCGCGAGACCCACGCGCTGCTGCATGCCGCCGGATAGCTCATGACCGAACTTGCCGGCCCACTGCGTCAAGCCCACCATGGCGAGCTTGTCGGCGACAATCTTATCGATCTGCGCTTTTGGCATGCGGCGAAGCTCGAGTCCGAAGGCGACGTTCTCCTTGACCGTCCGCCACGGCAACAGGGCGAATTGCTGGAACACCATGGCGATGCGGCTCGTGCGCAACATCCTGAGTTCGTCGGCGCTGCAATGGGCGACGTCGATCGCTCCATTCCCGTTACGGACCAGAACCTTGCCGCGCGCGACTTTGTTGAGGCCGTTGACCGCGCGCAGGATTGTCGACTTGCCTGATCCTGAGAGTCCCATCAGCACGCAGATTTCGCTGGGCTCGATCGAGAGATTGACGCCGGCTGCGCCAAGAACGACTCCGGTCGATTTGAGGATCTCGTCGCGCGTCGCGCCGCGATCGACCATCGCGAGCGCTTCGGCTTGCTTGTCGCCGAACACAATGTCGACATTGTCGAAAACAACCGCGGACATCTCACGCGCTTCCTTTTCGCTCGGGGTTGCGGAAGACGCGATCGAGCACAATCGCTAAGAGGACGATCGACACGCCAGCCTCGATGCCCATTGGAATGTTGACCGTTCCGAGCGCGCGCACCACCGGCACGCCAAGCCCCGCTGCGCCAACGAGAGCCGCGATGACGACCATCGACAAGCTCAGCATAATGCACTGGGTGACGCCGGCCATGATGGTCGGCAGCGCGTAGGGCAATTCGACTTTCCATAACAACTGCCGCTTCGTCGCGCCGAACGCCTCGCCTGCTTCCTTCAGCGGCGTCGGCGCCGAGGCGATGCCGAGATAAGTCAGGCGGACCGGCGCCGCGATGGAGAAAATGACCGTGGAGATCAAGCCCGGCGCTGAACCGAGATGAAATAGGACCAGGGTCGGAATCAGGTAGACGAAGGTCGGAAGCGTCTGCATCAGGTCGAGCAACGGCCGTAATAAAGCGTAGAGCCATGGCCGATGGGCCGAGGCGATGCCGAGCGGCACGCCGATCAGCACGCTCACAATGGTCGCGAACCCGACCAGCGAAATCGTCTCGACCGTCGCCTGCCAATATCCGAGATTGGCGATGGCGATGAACGCGATGACCACGAACGCCGCCAGTCGCCAGGAACGGTGCATCCAATAGGCGAGCGCCGCGAGGGCGAAAACGACGACGAGAAACGGGATGTGGAGCAGGATCGCGGTGAAGCCGTCGACCAGAAAGTCGATCACCGCCGTCACTGCGTCGAAGAATCCGGCTGCATTGTCTTGCAGCCAAGTGATTCCGATCTTAACCCAGCGCCCGAGCGGAATTTTAGGCTCGGTGAACCAACTCTCCAACCCCGTCCCTCCAACAAGAACACCAGCGAGCCGCTTGAGGGTGACCGTCCGCGCGTCGCGCGGACGGAAGAGGCTCGCTCAGGAGTCGATCGTTTAGAGGCCGAGGCTCTTCTTGACCGCCTCGAGGCCCGGCTGGCCGTCGAACGTCGTCACGCCATCGAGCCAGGCTGTCAATTGCGGCGGATTGGTCTTCAGCCACTCCTGCGCCGCCTTCGGCCCCTCGTCGCCATCGGTGAGAATCTTGTTCATCACCAGGTTCTCGATATCGACGGTGTAGACGAGGTTCTTGATAAGCTTGGCCGCGTTCGGGCACTGCTCTGCCCAGCCAGCGCGCTCGTTGGTGTAGACGACCGCGCCGCCGAAATTCGGGCCGAAGCTGTCGTCGCCGCCGGTCAGATACTGGATCTTGAAGTTGACGTTCATCGGATGCGGCGCCCAGCCGAGGAACACGACATCTTCCTTGTGGCTGGTCGCTCGCTGCACTTCAGCCAGCATCCCTTGCTCGCTCGACTCGACGAGCTGGAAGTCTTTCAAGCCGAACTTGTCGCCCTTAATGAGATCAAGGACGAGGCGATTGCCGTCATTGCCGGGCTCGATGCCGAAGATCTTGCCATGAAGCGAATCCTTGAATTTCTGGATGTCGCCGAAATCTTTGAGGCCCTTGTCATAGGTGTATTGTGGAACGGCGAGCGTATACTTCGCTCCGACTGGCAGATTGGCGCCGGTCACGACGACCGATTTGTCCTCGACATAAGGCTTGCGATCATTCTCCATCGACGGCTGCCAGTTGCCGAGAAATACGTCGATGTCCTTGTTTTTCATCGAAGCGTAGGTCACCGGCACCGAGAGGACCGTGATCTTGGGCGTGTAGCCGAGACCCTTGAGGATTTCGCCGGCGATTGCGGTCGTCGAGGTGATGTCGGTCCAGCCCACGTCCGAGAATTTTACGGTCTTGCAGCTTTCCGGATCGCCGGCGAAAGCCGCGCCCAAACTAGCCAGCCCGAACACGCCTGATAGTGTCAGTACTGCTGAAAACCTCATCATTCTCTCCCTCAATTGTGCGGTCGACCTCCGCACCCGACCAAGCTTAGCCAAGAGTATCGGCGGGGGGCGAAGTGCGGTCAAATCCAATAATTTGCGGCCATCACCTAACGGCCAAACCGTTTGAGCTTGCCGACGCGAACAGCTAGAAGCGGACGCGATCCCCTCCTTGGGAGCCCCGATGGCCGAGCCCCTCAACCCCACGCCCCAGCAGCAGTCCGAAATCCTGATGCAGGCGCTGCCCCACATGCTGCGCTACGACGATGCGATCGTCGTGGTGAAGTACGGCGGCCACGCGATGGGAGATGAGGACAAGGCGCGCGATTTCGCCAAGGACATGGTGCTTCTGGAGCAGTCCGGCATCAATCCGGTGGTGGTGCACGGCGGCGGGCCGCAGATCGGCACAATGCTGAAGAAGCTCGGCATCGAGTTGCACTTCTCCGGCGGCCTTAGGGTCACCGACAAGCCGACTATGGAAATCGTCGAAATGGTGCTCGCCGGATCGATCAACAAGCAGATCGTCGGCTCGATCAACGCCGAGGGAGGACGCGCGGTCGGCCTGTGCGGCAAGGACGGCAACATGGTCACCGCGCGCAAGGTCCATCGACCGCATGGTCCTGGCGAAGATGTCGTCGATCTCGGCTTTGTTGGCGAGCCCGACAAGGTGGACGCGACTGTGCTCGAACAGATTCTCGGCCGGGAACTGATCCCGGTCCTGGCGCCGGTCGCGCAAGGCCCCGACGGACAGACCTACAATGTCAACGCCGATACGTTCGCGGGCGCTGTCGCCGGCGCGCTCGGAGCCAAGCGCCTCTTGTTCCTGACCGACGTTCCGGGCGTGCTCGACAAGAACAAGGGGCTCATCAAGGAATTGCGGGTCGACGATATTCGGAGCTTGATCGCCGACGGCACGATCACCGGCGGTATGATCCCCAAGGTTGAGACCTGCATCTACGCGCTGGAGAGGGGCGTCGAAGGCGTCGTGATCTTGGACGGCAAGGTCCCCCACGCCGTGCTGATCGAGCTCCTGACCGACTATGGCGCAGGCACGCTTATTACGCGATAGGGAGCCTTCGAGGCGGTTGACATGCGTATTCTGGCGATCGACACGTCCTGTGGAGCAGCGTCGGTCGCGGTCGTCGAAGGCGGTCGGGCCGGGCCGCTCGCAGTGATCAGCCGACCGATGGCGCGCGGCCACGCTGACGCTTTGCCTCCGATGGTAGAGGAGGCTATGCGCGGCGTCGAGGGCGGCTTTCCCTCGCTCGCGCGCATCGCGGTTGCAACGGGGCCAGGCTCCTTCACCGGCATCCGCATCGGCCTCGCCATGGCGCGGGCCATGGGGATGGCGCTCGCGATTCCGGTCGTTGGCGTTTCGACACTGGCCGCCTTCGCCGCGCCGCTACTCAGCGAGCAAAGGACCGGAATCATCGCCGCGACAATCGATGCTCGTCACGGCTCGGTCTATTTTCAGTTGTTCGAGGCGTCCGGCCGTCCGCTGGGGCCGCCTCGTTGCGATACGCTCCGGGAATGTGTGCGCGCGATTGGCGCCGGGCCCGCCTGGTTCGCCGGCGACGCCGCCGCGCTTGTCGCCGGCGAAGCCCAGCGCGCCGGACTGCCTTACGACCTCGACGCCGCGAGAGCCGCGCCGGACATTGTCGCCCTCGCGCGGATGGGTCTCGCCGTTGACCCCGCGAAAAGCCCCGCGCGCCCCGTTTACATAAAGCCACCGGACGCGCGGCCCAATGCGGCCGAGTCCATCGCCAGAGCGCCGGCCTGAGCCCCCGATCGAGCCCATGATCTTCGGCCTCAGCCGATCTCCGCCGCCCGTCATCCGTCTTCTCCGGCCGGACCGGGCGCAGGCCTGCGCGCGCCTGCATGCCGAGGGCTTCGCTCATCCCTGGTCGCCGGAGGAGATGGCTCAACTGATCACCAGTTCGTCGACCGTCGGCGCCGCGGCGCTTGATCCGGTAAGCGGCCGCTTGCGCGGCTTCGTCTTGTCGCGTCTGGCGGCGGATGAAGCAGAGATTCTGACAATTGCCGTAGACGCGGCGCACCAGGGCAGGGGGGTCGGGCGGGCGCTTCTCAGCGAGAACTTGCGCCAGGCGGCAAATGCGGGGGGAAAGGCGATGTTCCTGGAGGTGGCCAAGGACAACGCGCCCGCTTTGGCTTTGTATGAGCGCTTCGGGTTCGTGAAAGTCGGGGAGCGCGCCGGCTACTATCGCCGCGCCGACGGGACGCGCGCCACCGCTGTCGTGATGCGCAGGCCGCTTGGATGATCGCCGGGCTGGCTGTAATTCCTATATAAACTTTTAGCTCGGAACGGGGCGCCTACCTGTTTGGTCTCAGCCTTTGCGGTTACGTTCCGCGATGTCTGAACTTCCGGTATCGCCGCCGGCGCGAAAGTCGAAATTGAGGCGCTCAGCTTGAGCAGTCATTGCGCTTGGCGCCCGCATCTCCCCGATCGGCGCATCGTCTCGTCATCGATCGATCTCTAATCAAATATTCCTCGAGCTTGCCTTGATAGTCCTCGAAGCCAAAGATCTTGAAAGGGGTTCTTTTCGCGGCCGTATTGCCGATCGGTATCCCTATGAACGCGATTATTATATTGGGCAAAGCGATCGAGTCCCCAAACCAGTTCCCTTGCCATCCTGGCCTTGCTGAAGTATGGGAAAAAGCTGGTCCGTCCGGGGTTAACCCGGCTTTCAAGCTTTTCCTTCGCGCCCCTGACGATTGTGGTTAAGCTTCCCTCTCTCGACCGATTCAACCGCATCGTCGTCAAAGTAGGCTCATCGCTTCTGGTCGACGGTGAGCTTGGCGTCGTTAGGCGTGTGTGGCTTGATGCGCTTGCTTCTGACATTGCGACCCTGCATGAGCGCGGCGCAAGCGTGGTTGTCGTATCGTCGGGCGCGATTACGCTTGGCCGCACCGTCGCCAAGCTGCCCAAGCGGGCTCTCAAGCTCGAAGACAGCCAAGCGTCCGCGGCGATCGGGCAGATTGCACTCGCCAGCGAGTGGTCGCGCGTGCTTGCTGAACACAAGATCATCGCGGGCCAGGTGCTCTTGACTTTGCAGGACACGGAAGAGCGCCGCCGCTATCTCAACGCGCGCGCGACTCTCGGGCGTCTCTTCACCATGCGCGCGATTCCAATTATCAACGAGAACGACACGGTCGCGACCAGCGAGATCCGCTACGGCGACAATGACCGCCTGGCCGCGCGGGTCGGCGCCATGATGAGCGCGGATCTGTTGATTCTGCTTTCCGACGTCGCCGGGCTCTACGATTCGCCCCCTCATCGCAATGCGCATGCGCGGCTGCTACCGGTTGTCGAGCGTATCACGCCTGAGATCGAAGCGATGGCCGGCGGCGCGGCGTCCGAGCTGTCGCGCGGCGGTATGCGCACCAAGATCGAGGCCGGGCGTATCGCGACCTCAGCGGGGGCGCATATGGTGATCGCCGACGGGCGCGTCATCCATCCGATCGCGCGCATCGCGGACGGTGGCGACTGCACCTGGTTCCTGACGCCGTCGAACCCGATCGCGGCACGGAAGGTGTGGATCGGCGGTTCGCTGGAACTCAAGGGCGCAGTGTTTGTCGACGCCGGCACCGTCGCCGCGTTGAGCCGCGGCAAAAGCCTGTTGCCAGCCGGAATCACGCGCGTTGAAGGCGTATTCGCGCGCGGTGACTGTGTCGCGATCCGCGACGAGCGCGGGGTCGAGATCGGGCGCGGGCTCATCGCCTATGACGCCCTGCACGCTGAGCGCATCCGCGGCCGCAATTCGCGCGACATCGCGCACATTTTGGGAACGGCCGGGCGCGCCGAGATGATTCATCGCGACGACATGGCGCTCTCAGGACGCTGAGGTTAGCGCAGGTGTCCGCGGCCCTGCGCCCTTGGCAGCGCAGGCGCCGCCGCGCATAAGTCCGCACATGGGCTTCCTCGTCCGACGCCGCGTCCGGCTGATCTCCCTTCCGCGCCCGGCGCTGATCGTGCTCGCGACGGTCCGTGCGCGGTTGCGGGCTAGCGAGTTCGGCATGACGGCGCTTGCGATCGGCGTCGGTGTCCTCGCTGGCTTATGCGTTGCGGTGATGACCAGCGTCGTCAACGCCGCGCATGTGCGGATTTACGGCATTCCTTTCGACGTTCGGCTCAGCGCCGCTGAGCGTGTCTCTCCGCTCGCCGCGCTTGGTGCGCCGATGCTCGGTGGCCTCTTGCTCGGCGCGATCGACGTCTGGCTCGCGCGGAGAAAAGCGCCGCCCGCAGTCGATCCGGTTGAGGCGAACGCCTTGCGCGGCGGCCGCATGTCGCTCCGCCAGAGCCTGCTCGTGGCGACGCAGACCGTGATCTCGAATGGCGCTGGCGCGTCCGTCGGGCTCGAGGCGGGCTACGCGCAGATCGGGGCGGGCCTCGCCTCCTACCTGGGAGTGAGATCGCGCCTGCGCCGGCAGGATCTCCGCGTGCTGGTCGGGTGCGGAGCGGGCGGCGCGATCGCGGCGGCGTTCGGCGCTCCGCTGACGGGCGCCTTTTACGCTTTCGAGCTCATTATCGGCGCTTATTCGCTCGCGAACGCAATTCCTGTTTTCGCCGCCACTCTTGCAGCGTCGCTCACGACTCAGGCGATCATTGGCGCGCCCTACGACATTACTGCGCCCGCGGTCGCCCCGCTGACGTTTCCGGATTTTGGGGCACTGATCGGGCTCGGCCTGGTCGCGGCTGCGGTCGGCGTCGGCGCGATGCGGGTGGCGGCGCTGATCGAACGCGCGTTCCGCTGGGCGATCCGATGGCGTCTCATTCGCCCTATCGTTGGCGGGCTGATGGTCGGCTCGATGGCGCTCTACACCCCGCAGGTGCTTGGGGCTGGCCACGGCGCGCTCAGGCTCGACTTCTACTGGCCTTTAAGCGCAAAGGAGCTCGCAATCCTCATTGCGCTCAAGCTGCTCGCCTGCCTTGTTTCGTTGGCGTCCGGTTTCCGTGGGGGATTGTTTTTCGCTTCGTTGTTCGTCGGTTCGCTGCTCGGCAAGCTCTATTCGATCGGCGTCGACATGCTGGCGCCGTCGATGGGACTGGAGACCACGGCTTGCGTGCTGGTCGGCATGAGCGCGCTAAGCGCGGCGATCGTCGGCGGCCCCTTGACCATGACTTTTCTGGTGCTCGAGAGCACAGGAAACCTTGGCGTCGCCGGTGGCGCTCTTGCGGCTTCGATCGCGACCACGCTCGCGGTGAGGGCGACCTTCGGCTATTCGTTCACCACCTGGCGCCTGCATTTGCGGGGCGAGACGATTCGCGGCGGCCAGGACGTCGGCTGGCTACGCGATCTGACCGTCGGGCGCATGATGGTTCGATCGCCTCCGGTGTTTTCCGCCGATCGGTCGGTTCGGGCGTTCCGCGAGGCCTATCCGGTCGGCAGCGCCAATGTGGTCGTCGCGATCGGCGAAGACGGGCGCTACAAAGGGCTGATCCACGTCGCGGAAGCGCATGCGCTGCCCCTCGAGAACGGCGACGACGGTGGTCCGGTCAGCGCCGTCGCTCATGCCCCGGCGACGGTGTTGCATCTGGACCAGGATATTGGAGCAGCGCTCGAAGCCTTCGAGGCGGCCCATGCGGATACGCTCGCGGTCACCGCGCGCGGAACGGATCAGGTGCTGGGCACGCTCGGTGAGGCCTATGCCGCGCGCCGCTACGCGCAGGAGACCAATCTGGCGATGAAGGGAGTGCTGGGTGGCGGGTGACGGCGGCGCACGCCGAGACAGCCAAGGCTCAGGGGGAACTCGTCGTAACCGGCGCAACAGGAGAGGTAAATTCACTCCTTTTGTAGAAACGTAGACCAGCCCGTTGATGAGCGCCCAAAACGCCGGCCAACCAGAGCATGATAGTATTTTGGGCCGCTAAACGAGGGCGCGGTTCCGCGGCACCTGCGCCGGAACGTCCACAATTTGCGCGCCAACCACATCATTGAGTTTCCATCCAAAGCCATTGCTCGAGCCATAAAGCCTTACAAGCTCCTGGGGAGCGCCTTCCGCCGCGCCACGCAACCCGAAGTTGTTCGGGCGGAATGTTTATGCCAGGACCAGGGCGACGCCTCGCCGGGCGCGCTGGGATAAGCCGCTACTCGCGCGCGCCATGCCGATGGGTCGGGCCTCAGAAGGCCGTCGAGACGGCCTTTGCGGCTGCCGCAAAGCAGCGTACTCACCCGCTGTTTCGCAAACCGGCCGATATCCCGTTAATAGTAAGCTGAATCCCGGTCAGCACCTTCTCGCTCGCGGCGCGCGAGCGATGGAGCTTCAAGAGCTCGACCTGCACGTGATTAAGCGGATCGAGATAGGGAAAGCGGTTGCGGATCGAGCGGTCGAGCAGCGGATTGCTCTCGAGGAGCTTCGACTGCTCCATGATCGCAGTGAGCGCGTCGACCGAGTCGCGCCACTCGCGCGAGATGCGGGTGAAGATTTTTTCGCGCAGAGCGACGTCGTCCACGAGCCGCGCGTAGCGCGAGGCTATGGCGAGGCTCGACTTGGCCAGCACCATGTCCATGTTGGAGAGCAGGGTGCGGAAGAACGGCCAGCGGACGTACATTTCCTTCAGGGACTGAAGACCGTCCTTGGGATGGGCATCGACATAGGCCTTCACCGCTGAGCCAAAGCCGAACCAGCCCGGCAGCATCAGCCGACACTGCGCCCAGGAGAACACCCAGGGAATCGCGCGCAGGTCGCTGATTGCGGTCGTCTTCTTGCGCGAGGCCGGGCGTGAGCCGATGTTGAGGCTGGCAATTTCGGTGATGACGGTCGACGACCAGAAATAGCGCTCGAACCCCTCCGTCTCATAGACGAGGCCGCGATAGGCGTTGTAGGCGCCGAACGACAATTCCTCCATCGTCTCCAGAAAGGCCGGATCCGGCGCGGGACTCTCGTCGTGTAGCAGCGTCGCCTCGAGCGTCGCGGAAGCGAGGGTCTCCAGATTGCGCCGCCCCACGTCGGGATTGGAATATTTGCTCGAAATGATCTCACCCTGCTCGGTGATGCGGATCTGGCCCTGCACCGCGCCGCCCGGCTGGGCGAGGATCGCCTCGTAACTTGGGCCGCCGCCGCGCCCGACCGAGCCACCCCGGCCATGGAACAGGCGGATCCGCACACCATGGCGGCGGAACACCTCGACGAGGCCGATCTCGGCCTTGTATAGTTCCCAACCCGAGGTGACGAAGCCGCCGTCTTTGTTCGAGTCCGAATAGCCGAGCATCACCTCCTGCTCGCCGCCAAGCGAGTTGACAAGCTTGCGGTATTCCGGAAGCGAAAGGAGGCGGTCCATGACGCCAACGCAATTGCGCAAGTCCGCGATCGTTTCGAACAGGGGAACGAGCGCGAGCGCCGACGATCCATCGGCGGTCACCAGCCCCACTTCCTTGAGGATCAGCGCGAGCTCCAGCATGTCGGAGGCGCTGTCTGTCTTTGAGATGATCGAAGTTCGGATCGCGCCGGGACCATATTTGCGGCGGATATCGGCGGCGGCGCGAAAGAGGGCGAGTTCGCCGGTCGTCTCTTCGCCATAAGCGATGAAAGGCGAAAAGAGCGGACGAGGCGAAGCGAGTTCGTGGCGCAGGAGTTCGACCCGCTCGTCCTCGCTCAGCGCCTTGTAGTCGAAACTTGGCGACGCGGCGGCGAACAGGTCGGCTATCGTGCGCTCGTGAACATCGGAGTTCTGGCGGAGATCGATGGGCGCGAGATGGAAGCCGAAAACGTCCACTGCGCGCTGCAAGGCGCGCAGCCGCCCCCGCGCCACGATGCCGGCGTTTGTCTGCCTCAGCGAGAGGGCGATGACTGCAAGGTCAGCGCTGAAGTCCTCCGCCGACGCATAGGGCGCCCGGTCAACGATCGGCTGGCGCAGCGCGATCACATGGTCAAGCTCGCTCGCGGTCTTGGCCAGGCGCGAATACATGCCCGTGATAGCCCGCCGATAGGGTTCCTTGCGTCGAGCGGCCGCCGAATCGTCGGATGTGTCGGCGAGCCCGGAAAGCTCCGGACTCATCGCGGCGAGATTGGAGGCGAGCGAAAGCTCGCCGCCAAGCTCATGCAATTCGTCGAGATAATAGCTGATCGCCCTGGCGCTCTGCAGTCGCATCAACTCGTTGAGCACGTTGGCGGTAACGAACGGATTGCCGTCGCGGTCCCCGCCGATCCATGAGCCGACACGCAGGAACGAGCCGATCTGCTTCGTGCGAGGTTCGCCGGAGATGGCGTCGAGTTCTATCTTCTATCACGCCATAGAGGCGGGGCAACTCGCGGAAGAAGGTGTAGTCGTAGAACGATAGGGCGTTGGCCACCTCGTCGATGACCTGGAGCCGCGTCTGCCGCAACATATTGGTGCGCCAAAGGATCAGGACGGCGCGCCTCAGGCGTTCTTCGTTGAGCGCAAGCTCGGCCTCATTGCCGACGAGCCGCTCGCGCTCGTCCAGCAAATTTGCGATCTCAAGCTCGCGGGTGAGCGTGCTCTTGCGCCTGACTTCCGTGGGATGGGCGGTCAAGACGGGGCTTACCAGCGCTCGATCGAAGAAATCGGCAAGCGCCGCGGGCTCCACGTCCATCTCGCGGGTGCGTTGAAAGGCATAGGCCAGCGAGCCCGGACGCGGCGCAGAGCCCGCGATCGCATGGGCGCGGTTGCGGCGGATGTGATGTTGATCCTCGGCAATATTGGCGAGGTGCGAGAAATAGCTGTAGGCGCGCACGATCGCGAGCGTCTGGTCGGCGCTCAAACTGTCCAGCGTCGCCTCGAGCTCGCGCCGTGCGGCCGCTTCGTTGTCGCGATGGAAGCGGATCGAAGCCCGGCGGATCTGCTCGACCAGCTCGAAGACCTCTTCGCCCTCCTGCTCGCGCACCGTGTCGCCGAGGATTCGGCCCAGCAGGCGAATGTCCTCACGCAGGGGGACGTCTTTCTCGTCCGAAGAGCGAGGGGTTAGCTTTTGGATTTTGGCGGCCATGGCCATCGGGCGCATCCGTCGGCGAAAGTTTTGAGGATGCTGCACTGCGGCAGGTTTTGGTGCAAGGCTGAAAGATAGGCAGATATGGCCGCTATTTGCGCTTTCCCGAGGCCGCTTCCTGCGTCCCCAGGGCTTCGGCGAAACGGGCGCTGAGGGAGGCTTTGTCCTTGAGTTCGCACTCGTAGACGACGAGCGTCCGCCACCCCATCGCGGCGTAGGCGGCGAGCGTCTTCACGTCGCGATCGCAGTTGCGTGCGATCTTGGCGCGCCAATAATCAGCGTTGGCCTTGGGGCTCCGTGCGCCGCGCGTGCAGTTGTGCCCGTGCCAGAAGCAGCCGTGCACGAAAATCGCGAGCTTGCGGGACGCGTAAACGATATCCGGCTTTCCCGGCAGATCTGCGCGGTTGAGCCGGTAGCCCGGCGCGATCGGGCGCAGAAGCACGCGCACCGCAAGTTCCGGCTTAGTGTCGCGCGATTTGACCGCGCGCATGACCGCGGAGCGGTCGTAAGTCACGCACTTTTCGCCCGCGACGCCGGTTGCACGGTCTTCGCGAGAAACTCTTTCTGCCTCTGGTCCGTCATCGCCACGAAGGCCATCTTGCGTGGCGATGCCGTCGGTGGCAAGAGGGTAGGCGTCGGTCGCTCGTGGCTTGATTTCAGCCATATAGGTGCATTCGGCCGCTTGACCGTAGGCCCAGCGTTCTGCGTTATGGCCGCTCATGACCGAATTCACGTTCCCGCTTCCCGCTCTCGTCTGCGACACCGGCGGCACCAACGTGCGGTTCGCGCTGGTCACCGAGGCCGAAGTCGGCCTGAGCGAAATCGTCCA
Source organism: uncultured Alphaproteobacteria bacterium (assembly GCA_963725195.1). Taxonomy (GTDB): domain Bacteria; phylum Pseudomonadota; class Alphaproteobacteria; order Rhizobiales; family Beijerinckiaceae; genus Roseiarcus. The sequence goes on from CAVRXX010000012.1 coordinate 250,230, forward strand.
CTTGCGCACCGGCGATTATTCGGGGCTGGCGGAGGCGATTGAGGCCGCCGTGCCCAAGCTTGGGATGAGGCCCAGCTCGATGATCGCCTGCGGGGCAGGGCCGGTTGTCGGCCGGACGCTCAAGCTCACCAACGCCCCGTGGGTGATGGACGGCCCGGAAGCCGCGCGCCGCATCGGTCTGAAGCAGGGGCTGCTGCTCAATGATTTTGAGGCTCAGGCGCTGTCGTTGCCCACCATTCCAGAGGATTGGGAGCGGCGCATAGGCCCGCTCAAGTTCGGGTCAGAGGGCCCGCAAGTGATCCTTGGGCCGGGCACTGGGCTTGGCGTTGCCGCGCTGGTCGAGGCGGACGGACGCTTTACTCCCGTGCCGTCGGAAGCCTGCCACATCGATTTCGGCCCGATCTCTGCGGATGAATACGCGCTCTGGCCGCATCTAGAACGCGCACACGGGCGCGTCACCAGCGAGAGCGTCATTTCCGGCGCGGGCCTCGCGCGCGTCCATCGGGCGCGCATGATGGCCCAAGGGGCGCCCGATCCGCATGTCGAGCCGCCAGCCATCACCGCGGCGGCGTTGGCAAACCCCAAAGGCGAAGAGGCGACGAGTGTCAAGCTTTATTGGCATATCGTTGCGCGCTTCGCCGGCGACATGGCGGTGACCTTCGTTGCCACGGGTGGGGTGACGCTCTCCGGCGGTGTTCTGCCGAGGGTGTTGGACTTTCTCGACGAGGCCGCCTTTCGTCAGGCGTTCGAGGCCAAGGCGCCGGTCGACGGGCTCGCTAAGCGCATCCCGACCCGACTCGTCACAAGGGAAGACGCCGTGCTGGTCGGGATGGCTGCGATCGCCTCGACGCCAGATCGCTACGGGATCGACTATGGGTCCCGCTCATGGGTCTAGCCGTGGAGACCCCGTAGCCGCGCTTTTGCCTTTTTTTTGAGGTTTGTCCCGCCGAATCGGGAGCGGCGCGACTCGAGGTTCAGGCGGGTGACGAAAAAACGACTAGGCGCATTGCGGGCGGGACTTCTGTTTGGCCATCGGGCTGACGGGATCAGCCTATGCGGATTGCGGCTCGGACATGCAAAAGCTCGCTGAGGCGCGCAACACGCAGCTGGAGATCGTTAACAATTACGCCAAGTCTTTTCACGGCAAGCCGATGGATCCTGAGGGGTTCTGCGGGAAATCGGCGGGTCTCGTTCGGGCTGAGAGTGCGCTGATCGCGTATATGGAGAAGAACAAGGACTGGTGCTCGTTCCCGGACGAGGCGATCAGCCAGCTCAAGGAACACCACGCCAAGAACACGCAGTTCACCAACAAAGCCTGCACTGTCGCGGCGCAGATGAAGAAGATGAAGGAGCAGGCGGCGCAGGGCGGCGGTCCGCAGGCCCAGCCGCTGCCGACCGGCCCGCTTTGACCGCCGCACCGCAGCCGGCGACCAGCCTGCCAGACGCCCGGCCGGCGAGCTTGGTGTTGCGGCTCACTCCTGATTTCGCGCTCCCCTTCGTTCAGCTCGCACGTCTCGACCGGCCCGCGGGATGGCAGTTGTTGCTAGCGCCGTGTTGGCAGTCGACGGCGCTCGCCGGCCTCGCGCTTCATCGAGGGCCCGTCCTCTGGCATCTTGTTCTCTTTCTGATCGGCGCGATCGCCATGCGCGGCGCCGGCTGCACTTATAACGACGTTCTCGACCGGAAGCTCGACGCTCAGGTCGAGCGTACCCGCAATCGCCCGTTGCCGTCAGGGCGAGTCACGATTCGCGCCACAGTGGCGTTCCTTGTTGCTCAGGCGCTGATCGGCCTTGCGGTGCTCCTGTGCTTTAACCGGTTCTCGATTTGGCTCGGGATCGCCTCGCTCGGCGTCGTCGCCATCTACCCGCTGATGAAGCGAGTGACCTCCTGGCCGCAGGCGGCGCTTGGCCTAGCCTTCTCCTGGGGGGCGCTGATGGGCTGGAGCGCAACTTTCGTGAGCTTGGCGCTGGCCCCGATCCTGCTTTACGCCTCCGCCTTCACATGGACGATCGGCTATGACACGATCTACGCGCTGCAAGACGCGCGTGACGACGCGATTGTCGGCATCCGCTCGACCGCCCGCCTGTTCGGCTCGCGCGTCAAGCTCGGCGTCGGTGCGTTCTATGCCGCGACCGCGGCGCTGGCGTTTGGCGCGACCGAAGCGGCTGGCGGGGGCCGGATCGCGTTGATCGGGTGGCTCGCGTATGCGGCGCATCTTGGCTGGCAGGCGTGGCGAGTCGAGGGTGCGGACCCGGTAACGGCGCTGATGCTCTTTCGCTCCAACCGAGACGCCGGATTGATTATGTTCGCCGGCCTCGCGCTGCAGGGGTGGCTGGGGTAGGAGCGGGCTCCACCACATTCAAGCGTTCGTGCCGCCGTCGACCGTCAGGCTCGCGCCGGTGATGTAGGAGGCTTCCGGGCCAGCGACGAACGCCACCAAGGCCGCGACGTCGTCAACGCTGCCGTAGCGGTTGAGCGCTGTCAGCGCCTTCTGCGGGACCGCCCATTCGCCGGAAGCGGGATTGAGGTCTGTGTCGATCGGGCCCGGCTGGATGTTGTTGACCGTGATGCCACGATCTCCCACTTCCCTGGCCAACCCTTGCGCGAACATTTTGATCGCGCCTTTGGTGGCCGCATAGGCCACCAGGCCGGGAGTCATCATGCGTTCGCCGACGCACGACCCGATGAGAATGATGCGCCCGCCTTCGTTCATATGCTTGAGCGCGCCCTGAGTCGCGACAAACGCGCCGCGCAGATTGAGGTCGATCATGCGGTCGAGCTCCTCGAGCGGGGTCTCCTCGAATTTCTTTGGGATCGCAGTGCCGGCACTGTTGACGAACACATCGAGCCCGCCCAAAGCGGCGACCGTCTTGTCGATTGCGGCCTTGACCTGATCCGCGGCCGTCGCGTCGGCTTGCACGGCGATCGCCTTGCCGCCCGCGCGCTTGATGGCCTCGACGACCGACGCCGCCGCGTCCGCCTCCTTTGTGTAGGTGATGGCGACCGCGGCGCCGTCGGCGGCGAGCCGCTTGGCGATTGCCGCGCCAATCCCGCGCGAGCCGCCGGTCACGAGCGCGACCTTGCCTTCGAGCCTCTTCGACATCGCAGTTCCTCTTCCAATTTCGCTAAAAGTGCGGCCGGGCGCTGCCGATATGCCCTAAAGGTTAAGAATGGACAGGCGGCTTGGGGCGCGCGGCGCTACTAAGAGAGCGAGGCGACGAGACGTTCCGAGCCTACGAACGCGCTCATCGCGCCGGAGTGCGCCGTCTCCAGCCTCGTCAATCCGCTAAGAGAATTGATCCAACCGAGCGCCCGACATCCGTTCGCATCATGGCCGCGCCGTTCGACTTCAGCTGATTGAGTAGCGCCAGATGGTCCCGGTGAAAAAGACTTTGTAAGTTTACTGATATGCTTTCCAGATATATAAGCAAGCATAGACCTGCGGCATCTTCGCTATTTCATCGCCGTCGCAGAGGCCGGAAGCATGAAGCTTGCGGCGGAAAGCCGCCTGCATACGGCGCAACCATCCCTCAGCCGGCAGATGCGCGACCTCGAACATGAGGTCGGCGTTGCGCTTCTTGTCCGTAGCGTGCGCGGCGTCGAATTGACGGCGGCTGGCCGCACCTTTCTAGATCACGCCCGCCTGGCGTTGATCCAAGTCGAGGCCGCGGCCGAGGCGGCGCGACGCGTCTCGCGGCCCGCGAAGGCGATTTTCGCCATCGGCTTCCTGACCGGACAGGAGGCGGCTTGGCTCGCGCGCGCCACGCGCATCCTCAGCGACGAATTGCCCAATATCGAGATCAGGGTCTCGAGCGGTTTCTCGGTCACGCTCGCCGAGGACCT
>CAVRXX010000013.1:0-67347 GCA_963725195.1 uncultured Alphaproteobacteria bacterium
CGTAACCCATTGAAAAGGCTCGATTCGCAAAAATAAGCGCTAGTAAACGCTAGCCAATTTACTAGGCCGTGTGGACGAATTTGGGATGGATGAGCTTTTTGGGATTCCTCAGTTGGATCGGGCGTGATTTATAGGTCTCCGACCGAATTGGAGGCCGGAGCGCATGGCGACGAAGATGAATGAGGAGGATTGGAGGCATACGCTTGCGGTGTTTCGCGCCTGCCTCCCGCGACGGGGACGGAAGGCCGAGAATGATCGGCGCTTCCTTGAGGCGCTCCATTTCTTTACGGTTGAGAACATTCGGTGGCGCGCGTTGCCGGAGCGCTTCGGTCCTTGGAACAGCGTGTGGAAGCGCTTCGATCGCTTGAGCAAGGCTGGCGTCTTCGAGGCCTTCTTCGACACGCTCGCCGCGATGAGTTCGTCCGCGCATCTCATCCAGATGTTCGACTCCACCATCGTGCGCGCGCATGTGTCGGCGGCTGGAGCAAAGGGGGGCAAGAAGGGCAAGCGCTCGGTCGCTCGCGCGGCGGCTTCACCACCAAGATCCACGCAAAATCGGACGCCTCCGGCGCCATCATCGCCTTCGACCTGACGGGTGGGGAAGCCTTCGACGGGCGTCACTTCGAAACCCTGCTCGGCATCGGGCCCAATATTCAACCCCGCGTCGTCATCTGCGACAAAGGCTACGCCAGCAACGCCAACCGCGAGGCGGCGAGGGAGCGCGGCATTGCTCCCGTGATCCCCCACAAGGCCAACGAAAAGAACAAGCCGGCCTTCTTTGCACGGGTCCTCTACAAGGCTCGCGGGCGCATCGAGCAGGGCGTCGGACGGCTCAAGCGCTTCAAGCGCGTCGCGCTCCGATGCGAAAAGACCGCCCGAAACTTCAGATCAATCGTCTCCTTCGCCGCAGGCCTTTGCTTGATCAAATTCGTCCACACAGCCTAACGTTTATGCTCGTATATGTGCGTTTATTCGCTTTTGCTGGCGCTGACTTGCCATCGCTTCGCGTTGGGCGCGCGAGCGCGGACTGCTTGCGCCCGCGTGGCGGGCGGTGCTATCGCCCTCGCCCGCGTTCCTTGACGGGCGCGCGACGGAGGGGTGGCCGAGCGGCTGAAGGCGCACGCCTGGAAAGTGTGTATGCGGGAAACCGTATCGCGGGTTCGAATCCCGCCCCCTCCGCCATTATAGCCTAGCAAGCGAAAACGCTTCCATGAGGGCCCGCGATTTGCGCCCGGGTGCGCGTTTGCGATCGCCTCTAACTCGACGGCGCCCTCGCTGCCGCGGCGGCGCCCCTTACGTCCGAAGGCCGCATATTGAAGTGCGCGCGAAAAAGATTGCTGAAATGGGACGAACTGCTGAATCCCATGGAATAGGCGATTTCCGTGATCGATTGGTGCGCGTGCTGCGGCGCGATCAACAGATCGTGGCATCTTTGCAATCGCCGGAGCCGCAACCATTCCGAAGCCGACATGTCCACGAGCCGGAAAAGATGATGGAGATAGCGCAGCGATATTCCGTTGTTCCGCGCAATCGTGGTCAGCGACAGATTTGGATCCCCGAGATTGGCTTCAATATAGGATTTGACCGAGCGCAGGCGCGCACGCTGGACGCTCTGATCGTCCGTTGATTGGCGATCAGGTTCGGAATTCAGCGCCAGGGCGATGAGGTCCATGAACTGCTCGCCGAGCTTCGATCTCGAGGCCTCGTCGAGGCCGCCGCTCTCGGCGGCGAGGGTCGCGCAAAATTCCGCGGCGATGCGGCCAAGCCCGCGAGTGAGATCGAAATTCTTGAGCTGCGGCGGACGGCCGGAGTCGAACCGGCGATCAAAAGCCGCGCGCGGAAGCTCTATCCAGAATTGACGCGACTTGGCGTTGGAGTGCAGCTCATAAGGTTCGTTGGCGTAGTATAAAGATCCTCGTCCTGGCCGCAGGACGAATGACGCTCCGGATTGGCGGATGTCGACCGCGCCAATGTGCTCAATCCCTAAGTAGTAACAATCCTTTCCGAACCGACCGATGTGGTGGTTTCCCCGGCGTATGATTTGGGGGGAAAGCACCGCGTCGGTGATGGTGACGTCGCCTAGCCTCGCCTCCCGGACGAGCCCGATATACTCGACGTCCAGGTCCGTCTGGCAGTCGACCTGCAGATAGATGTCACAGATGGCGTCGCGCCAAGCCTGGCGGCGCTTGCCGGCGGGCAAGGTCCTGCTGTCGAAGACGACCTCCATGCGTTCCTCCCCCGCTCCGACCCGGCCTTAGGCCGTTGGCGATGGCCGCTCGCCAGGCGAGGCAAAAGGTGGAGATCGGCGCGGCCAAGGGTTCTGACGTTCGTTCAAGGATAACGTTCCGCGCCTGCGAAAGGCAAGACCGCCCTTGGCCTTAGGGGGCGAGTGAGAGCCTCGCAAGGCGCGCGGACTATGCGCGCGGGCATATTGCCCAATTTTTCCCCGGTTTTTGCGCTGGGATGCAAAAACCGTGCGCTGCCGCGCAAGCGAAAGCGAAAGCAGCTTGGGATAGTCGGGCGAAACCGTAAGTGGCGCGGTCGTGCAAGCGCCTAGAGGGCGGGAGGCGACAATCGGGTGGAACGATGCTCGGACAGATAAGGAGCGCGCTGGTCAGTCAGGAAAGGATCGTGCTCCTGACCGCCGCCGCTCTGTTCTGCCTCTTTTCCGTCTTTCTCAAGGGTTTTCTGAGCGCCGGCAATATGGTGACCTTGGTGCGCGGCGTCGCCACTTTGGGAATCCTGGGTGTGGGAATGGCGATCGTCGTCATCGGACGCGGGGTCGATCTGGCGATTGTGACGACCTACGCGATGTCCGCCGCCTGGACTCTCCACCTCGCTTCCCTGGGCGTTGCGATCGGGCCGGCGCTCATGCTTGGATTTCTGCTGGCGGTGACTATCGGCGTCATTAACGGCGTTCTGATCGCTTACGTTGAGATCCCCGCCCTCTTCGCCACTCTGGGAATGGCGGCTCTGGTCTACGGCTTCGTTCGCTGGGCGTTGGTCCCGCTCTACGTCGTCTACTTGCCGCCCAGCGCCAATGTCGTCGCCTGGATCGGCGGTGGTTTCCTTTGGGGCGCGCCGACCCCGATCCTGTTTTTCGCCCTGATCGCCTTCCTCGGTTTTGTGTTTTTGCGTTTCACCAAACAGGGGCGCTTCATCTACGCGATCGGCGACAACTTCGCCGCGGCGCGCATTTCCGGCGCGCCGGTGCGTTCGGTCATCGTCCTGCAATATACGATCTCCGCGTCAATCGCTTATCTCGCCGGCATGATCACCGCGACGGCGGTGTCGAGCATGAACACCGCAGTCGCGATTTCACCCATGATCTACGACGTCATCCTCGTGGTGGTGCTCGGCGGCATCAGCCTTTCCGGCGGTCGCGGCGGCATCCGCAACGTGCTCGTCGGCACGCTGCTGATCGGCATTCTCTTGAACGGCATGACGATCATGAACATCGAATACACGCTGCAGAATGTGATCCGGAGCCTGATCCTTCTCGCGGCCATCGTGCTCGACAGTCTGATCAACCCTCGGGACGAGCAGACTGATCAACAGGGGGACATTTGAAAACGCCAAAACTCAAAAGGGAGATGGAACATGGCTCTTAGACAGATCGCAGCCACGCTCGGGCTAGCGGCATCGCTGACGGGACTTGCGGCCTATGCGCTCGCCGCGGGAATCGACGATCCACGGCGCGCTGACTATTTCAAGGATCTCGCCGGAAAGACGATCGCCTTCGTACCGGTCACGATGGGCATCGACCTCACCGAAGGTTGGGCGTCCGTCATGAAGCAACAGGCCGATCGCCTGGGAATGAAGTTCGAAATTCGCGATCCGCATTTCAGCGCCGACGCCGGCGCACAGGCGATCACCTCGCTCATCGCCGAAAAGCCTGACGTTATCGTCGTGCACAATCCCGACATCCAGTCCTACGCGAAGCTGCTCAAGCGCGCCGAGGAAGCGGGCATCCACGTCATCCAGATCAACATGAGGTCGAACTACAATTCGGACGTCTACGTCGGCGCGGATTGGATCGGCATCGGCGAAGCGGAGGCGAAGGCCGTTATCGACAAGTGCGGCGCCGGCACGAGCGGCAAGATCGCTGTTTTGCAGGGTCAGCCGACTTCAGGGTCGGACAGCGGGATGATGAAGGGGGTGGAGAACGCCTTGTCCAAACATCCAGAGATCAAGACGGTCGCCAATGTCGCAGGCGAATGGGACGCGACCAAGGCGCATGCTGTCATTTCCACCGTCATCCAGCAGAATCCGGATCTCTGCGGCATCGTCGGATTCTGGGACGTGATGGACCTTGGCGCCGCGGCCGCGATCAAGGAATCGGGCAAGCCGATCGTCCTGGTCACTTCAGGCGGCGGCGAGCAAATGGCTTGCGACAACGTCGAGAAAGGCGTGTTCTATAAGGAGATCGCCTATCAGGTCATGGACCAGGGCCGCGACCTCAACGACATGATCTCCACCGTTCTGGAAACCGGACTGCCGGCCGGCAAGCTCAAGGCGGTCATCTATAGCCCGCAACTCGTCATCTCCAAGGAGACGCTTCATCCCGGCTTATGCTGGAGCGCGAGCGCTCTCAAGAAATAGGGCGAATGCTCGAACTGGAATCAGGAAATTGCGCTGAGCCGCTGGAGCGGCTCAGCGCTTTTTCGTTGAGCTGGAACGGGTCATGACGATCGGCGACTGGGCCACAAGACTGCGCTATCGCTATGTGCCCGATCACGTCGTCGGCGAGGTGCTCGGCAGGAGGTGGATGGACAATGTCATCCCCATCGTTCTGCTCCTCGCGCTGACGATTTTTCTCGCCGAATCGATTCCGAATTTCGCCACGCTTGGAAATCTCTCCGACACGTCGCGTCAGATCGGCGAATTTGGCTTGATCGTCATCGGCATGACGATCGTCATGCTGGGCGGGGGGATCGATCTCAGCGTCGGCTCGACCTTCGCGCTCGCCAATGTCACAGCTCTGGCGCTCATCAATGTCGGACATTGGCCGGTGGCGGCGGCGGTCGCCGCGACGATCGCCGTCGGCGCGCTGGTCGGCCTCGTCAACGGCCTGCTCATCGGCTTTCTCAAGCTTCGAGCGTTTCTGACCACACTCGTCATGCTGACCCTCATTCGGTCGATCGTCGAGTTTCTGCTGCAGATCTATTCGGTGAGGATCGCGTCGAGCGACGTGGAATCCGACGCCTTGGACTTTATTGGCTCGGGCTCAGTGTTGGGCGTTCCATTCAGCGTCCTCGTCCTCGCCGCGGTCGCCATCATCGCGCAAATCGTTCTGACCCGGCTACGCATCGGCTGGCGCATCACTGCAGTCGGCGGGTCGCGTCGCGCGGCCTACAATGCGGGCATTCCCGTGCGGGCGATCGTCTGCCTGACCTATGTCGTTTCAGGGCTGCTGACGAGCCTCTCCGGCACGCTCTACGCCGCGCGGCTTTCCGGCGCCGGGCCCGACACCGGACTCGGCCTTGAACTCGCCGTCGTGACCGCCGCGATCCTTGGCGGCAATAGCGTCGGGGGCGGCCGCGGCTCCGTCGGCAAGGCGCTCATGGGCGCGATCATCGTTTCGCTCCTGACGAATGGCCTCGTTCGTCTTGGGCTTGAAAACGGCGCCTCCTCGTTGGCGATTGGCCTCGTGCTCATAATCGCCATCGCCATCGACGTCAGATGGAGCAGGTGGCGCCATCGGCTGCGGGCGAAAGTCTATGTATCGCCGGCTCATCTCGCTTTGCCCTCGGCGCCGGATTTCGCCTCCAGCTCCTCGTCGCCCTATGCGATCAATGACCGCCTCAACGAGGTGGAGATCATCGGCCTCGGCGAGATCGACGGTCCCGAGGACGTCATTCTCGATGAAGACAACCATCTCTATTGCGGCGTTCGGCACGGCGAGATCATCCGCTTTCTCGCGCCGGACTACCGCAAGCGGGAAGTCTACGCCCATGTCGGCGGGCGTCCGCTCGGCCTTGCCTTCGACCGGGAGGGCGGCCTCAATGTCTGTATCGCCGGCATGGGTCTCTACCGGGTCGACAGGGACCGCAATGTCAAGAAGCTGACGGCGGAGACGAATCGCTCGCCCTTTTCGATCATCGACGATTCCCGCATGCGCCTCGCCGACGATCTCGACATCGGGCCGGACGGCAGGATCTATTTCAGCGAAGCGACGATCCGATACGGCTACGAGGAATGGGTCGTTGACGCCTTGGAGGGGCGCGGCAATGGCCGGATGATCCGCTACGATCCCGCCACTGGAACGACGCGGACGATTCTGCGCAATCTTCTGTTCGCCAACGGCGTGTGCGTCGCCCACGACAACCAATCTTTTCTGTTTGCGGAAACCTGGGGTTGTCGCGTGAGCCGATACTGGCTCCAAGGCCCCAAGGCCGGAACGATCGAAAGAGTCATCTCCGATCTTCCCGGCTATCCCGACAACATCAATCGTGGATCGAACGGGACCTACTGGGTGGCGCTCGCGGGGACGCGGACGCCGAGCTACGATCTTGCGATGACCATGCCCGGTTTCCGGCGTCGCATGGCGCGCTGGGTCGCGGCCGACGAATGGCTTTTCCCGAACGTCAATGTCGGGTGCGTCGTTCATTTCGACGCTAACGGCCGGGTTCTCGAAACGCTCTGGGATCGCAAGGGCGAAAACCATCCCACGATCACTTCGATGCGCGAACATCGTGGCCATCTTTTTCTCGGCGGCGTCACGAACAACCGGATCGGGCGGATCAGACTTCCCGACGCCGACCCCAACTGGACGAGCCTCGCCTCCTACTGGGGAGCGCAAGCGTGAGCCGAATCGCAAAAGCTTTGGACCGGTGGTTCGGCCGGGGCGAAGCCTCGATCACGACGCCGCCGATGGACGGCGCGTTCCGGCCCAATGATCTCCTCGACGCCGCCCCAGTCGCGCTCGAAGCGCCGAAGCCCGACGCGCTGGCCGTCACCTCGCAAGGCCTGTTGGTTTCGCTCGGGCGGTCGCTCAAGCGCGTCGACAAGCTCGAAAATAAGACTGTCGCGAGCTTCGATGCCGAGATCAGCGCCTTGACCGGATTGCCGGACGGCGGCGCGGCGGCCGGTCTTGTCGACGGCCGGATCGTCTTCATCGGCGGACAGAACGACGGAAAGACGATTGCCGGCCCACGATGCATGACCGCGCTCGCGCCGGCGCGGGACGGCGCGCTCTTGTCGCAAACGGCTCTGCGGCCCATGGGCCGGCCGAATTGGAAACGCGACCTTATGGAGAAGACGAACTCGGGCTCGGTCTGGCGGCTCGACCTCGCGACCGGCGAGCGGACCCAAATCGCCGGCGATCTCGCCTATCCCTACGGCCTCATCGATGAAGGGGATTCTGTCGTCGTTTCCGAAAGCTGGCGCAGCGCGCTCACTCGGATTTCCCCCGGCGCCTCCCACCGCGCCGCGCCGGTGCTGGAGGGCCTTCCGGCTTATCCAGCCCGGCTGTCGCGCGGAGCCGACGGGGCGATCTGGCTCGCCCTGTTTGCGCCGCGCAGTCAGCTCGTCGAGTTCGTCCTGAGCGAAGACCGCTACCGCCGGCGCATGATCGAGGAAATCGATCCCGATTATTGGCTGGCGCCCAACCTTCGCGCCGGTGGGTCGCCGCTCGAGCCGACGCAGCAGGGCGGCGTCCGGCAGCTCGGCGTGCTGAAGCCTTGGTCTCCGAGCCGGTCCTATGGGCTCGTGGCGCGTCTCGACGCCGCCTATCGTCCAGTCGCCAGCCTCCACAGCCGGGCGAATGGGCGCCGGCACGGCGTCACGTCCTGCCTCGCGTTCGAGGGACGCATTTATTTCGCCGCCAAGGGCGACGGCGTCGTCGCTTCGTTCGCTGATACGGGAGCGACGCCATGACTCTCTCATCCCAAACAGAGCCGCCTGTCCTGGAGATGAGAGGCGTCGGAAAGCACTATCGCGGCGTCGCCGCGCTGAAGGACATAGATTTCGATCTGCGGCGCGGCGAAGTGCACGCGATTCTCGGCGAGAACGGGGCCGGCAAGTCGACGCTGGTCAAGATCCTCGCCGGCGCGGTGACGCCGACCCAGGGCGAGATCCGTATCGATGGCCAACGAATCCAGATCGCCAGCCCTTCGCTGGCGCGACGCCACGGCATTGCGATGGTCTATCAGGAGACCAGCCTCGTCCCGAGCATGACGGTGGCGCAGAACCTCTATCTTGGCGACGAAAAATTCTTCAACCGCCTGCGCGGGACCTATATCGACGCGCAGCAATTCCTGCAGTCGCTGAACTTTCCAGTCGATCCAACCGCCACGGTCCAGTCGCTCGGCACCGCAAAGCGGCAGATGGTCGAGATCGCGCGCGCGGTGCGTCTCAAAGCCAAGGTTATCATTTTCGATGAGCCGACCGCGACCCTGACGCCGGAGGAGAAGCATCATCTGTTCGCGCTGATCGACCGGCTGCGCAAGGATCGGGTCTCGATCATTTTCATCAGTCACGCGTTGGAGGAAGCGCTCGAAATCTCGGACCGGATCACAATTCTGCGTGACGGCGCCCACGTCGTCACCGACGACGCCAAGTCCTTCACGCGCGAAACGATCATCCGCCAGATGGTCGGACGGTCGCTCACCAACGAGCTCTATGGCAGGGCGGGCGCGCCCGCCGCACCGGCGACCGCCCGGGGCCAAAGTCCTCAGCGTGCAAAACCTGTCGATGCAGAACCAGGTGCGCAACACATCGTTCTCGATCTTCGCCGGGCAGGTCACGGGCGTCTTCGGCCTGGTCGGCTCGGGGCGGACAGAAACGGCGAGAATCATCGCGGGCGTCGTCAAGCGCGACGCCTTTCATGGCGGCGACATCCGATTGGGCGATCGATCGGTGCGTTACCGGACCCCTCGCGCCGCGGTCGGCGACGGCGTCGTCTATGTCACCGAGGATCGAAAAGGCGACGGGCTGTTCGAGACCATGTCCGTCGCAGACAACATCTATGTCGGGCAAATCGCGGGCGGCGAGTTCGCATGGGGTTCTCGCGAGCCGAAGCGAAAAGCTCAAGCTCGCGGCCCAGTGGACCAAGAAGCTCAACATTCGCACGCTGGGCGGCGACCCGCGGGTCATCGAGCTCTCCGGCGGCAATCAGCAGAAAGTCGTGATTGCGAAGTCGCTTGTTCAAAATCCCAAGCTGATCATTTTTGACGAGCCGACGCGCGGCGTGGACGTCGGCGCCATCGCCGAAATCCATCATTTGATCGGCGCGCTCGCTGACGACGGCCTCGCCGTTGTGGTTATTTCGTCCTACCTCCCGGAGATCCTGAGCCTGTCGGACCGCATTCTGGTTTCGAGGCAGGGCCGAATTGTCGAAGAGCTTTCGCCGGACGAGGCGACCTCCGAGACGGTCATGTTCGCGGCTGTGTATTAAACCCGAACGGCGCGGCGGCCGAGAACTCGCCGCGCCTTCAACTCGACAAAGCGCTTGCGAGCGCTCGCTCCATTTCGAGGAAAAGATACGGCTTGGGGCAATTCCTGATCTGCGGATATCGCTGACTGAGCACGCCATCCTCATAGCCAGACGTAAAGATGAATGGAATATTGCGCGCCAGAAGCGCATCGGCGACGGGATAGGCCAACGCGCCGCCGAGGTTGACGTCCAAGATCGCCGCATCGATCTTCGGATTCGAACTCGATCGCCTTGATGGCTTTTTCGACGGAAGGGACCGGCCCGACGACAATCGAGCCCACGCCTTCAAGTTGGTCGCTGAGCGTCGTGGCGATCAGGTACTCGTCCTCGACAACAAGAATATGGCGATCACGAAGCGCGGAATTGGCCATCCTGGATCTCCTCCGTCTGAGGTCCGCGGAGCGGAAGCGCGATCGTGCAGTGGACGCCGTCCGGCTCGATCGCGAAACTTGTCCGAGCTCCAAACTGATAGGGCAAGGCGTCTTCGATCAGGCGCCGACCATTGCCAGCTCCCCGCGGCCCATCCGGTTCAGCGGTCTCGACGCCGCTTTCCTTCCAGTCGACAAAGATCCAGGGCGACCCGCTCTCGGCCTGCACGCGCCAAGAGATGTTCAGACGCGCGTTCTTCCGGCCCAGCGCCCCATATTTCAGTGCGTTCGTCGTCAGTTCGTGCAAAGCCATAGCCAACGCCTGGACCGAAATGGAGTTCAGTACGATACCCAACGGTCCGTCGAGCGTTACGGTTCCACCATCTTCGGAATGAGCGGAGATTTCCGTATCAAGGAGACTGTCGAACGTGACGCCCTCTCCGGGCGCCGCGCGCGACAACAAGCCTTGCACCCGGGCGAGCGCCACCAGCCGGTCCCGGAGGCTCGCCTTGAATTCCTCGAGCGTCTGGCCCGCGGTCCCGGTCCTGTCCACCAGGGCCGTCACCACGCCGATGAGATTGCGGGTGCGGTGCTGCAAGTTCGCCGACGAGGACCCGCATCCTGGATTCGCTCTCTCTCAGCGCGTCCTCGGCGCGGCGCCGCTCGCCGATATCGACGAAGGTCACGACCACGCCGTCGATTTTGTCCTCGACGGTGCGGTACGGCTTGAGACGAGTGAGATGCCAGCTTCCGTCCTTGCCATGCACCTCGCGCTCGGTTGAAGCGAGATCGCGCAACACCTTCCGCGCGTCCCCCGCGAGGTCGTCGTAGTCGAGGCGATGGGTGAAGTCGGTGATCGAGCGTCCTTCATCTCCCGTTACGATATTGAAAAGCTCCGAGATGCGGGGCGTAAACCGGTTGATGCGCAACTGCGGGTCGAGAAACAGGATTCCGACGTCGGTCGCCGCCATCAGGTTCTGCACGTCGCTATGGGCGCGTGAAATGCTCTCGAGCTTCGTCTTGAGCTCGCTGTTGACCGTTTGCAGCTCCTCGTTGATCGACTGCAGCTCCTCCTTGCTGGTTTCGAGCTCTTCCGCCGTCGAGCGATATTCCTCGTTGACGGACTGCAGCTCTTCGTTGGCTGCCCGCAGTTCCTCGTTCGCCCCTTCATATTCCTCGCGCGAGGCGCGAAGCTGCGATTGACTGAACTGCAGCTCCTGCAGAAGTTGTCGAATTTGCTCGGTAGTCGCCTGCTCCTCAATTTTTGTCGGGGCCAGCGCCGCCTCGCTAAGCGCCTCGCCCTCGAAGAAGAAGATAATGGCGGAACGGCTCGCGCTCGGCTCAGGCTGTAAGGGTCTTGTTTGCAAATAAACCCGCCGCGCCGCGCCATTAAAGCGAACGCCGATCGGGCCGTTAAGACTCGCTTCATTGTGCGCAAAGGCCCGATGAAGAGCCGCGCGGATGTCGAACCGCAATTCCTCGCGCGCGAGTTCGGCTATGTCGTTGGCCAGCGTTCCGCCGGAGGGTTGCAAGTAGCGCCCGGCGTGCTCAGACAGATGCACCACCCGGTGGGACTCGTCGACGATCACGCTCGGCGGCGCGAGGCGTTCCAAAGCTTCACGATGAACCGCCGCGTCAACCGGCGCACGAGACATGGCGGTTGTTCGTGGCGGCAAGGACTGATGTCCAAGGGCCACGACTTCGGTCCTCGGCGTGACGCGCACCTCGGACGAAATTGACATGCGTTGATAGAGTCGTGCTTCGCGGTCGATGATCCGGAACATGCCGACGGGATTGTCCGCACTCTCGGACGAGCCAAGGAACAGGTAACCGGGCGAGTTCAGGGCGAAGTGGAAGGTGGCGCAGACCTGCTGCTGCAGCTCTCGGTCGAGATAGATGAGCAGGTTCCGGCAGGAGATGAGGTCGACGCGCGAGAATGGCGGATCCTTGAGAAGACTATGCTTGGCGAACAGGACGATATCTCGCAGTTCGCGGGTGACCCGCAACTGATCGCTTTCCCGGGTAAAAAATTTCCGCAGCCGGTCCTCGGTCATATCGGCCTCGACCGCGGCTGGATAGCGGCCCTCCCTCGCCACCGCCAATGCGCTCTCGTCGAGATCGGAGGCAAAGACCTGAATCTCAGATCGGATCTCCTGACGGTCCGCCTCCTCGAGCAGCAGGATCGCAATCGAATAGGCTTCCTCGCCGGTGGCGCAGCCGGGAACCCAGACCCGAATCGGGTCGCCGGCGCCCTTGCCCTCGAACAGGCGAGGGATAATCAAGTTTGCCAGCTTCTCGAACGCGCTCGAATCGCGGAAGAACATCGTTACCGAGATGAGCAGGTCGGCAAACAACGCTTGCGCCTCCCGCTGGCTGTCGCGCAAGATGGCCAGGTAGTCGTTCATGGTGGCCGCCCGCTCCACCTGCATTCTGCGCGCGATGCGCCGGCGTATCGTCGACTTCTTGTAATTCGAGAAATCATGACCCGAGCGGACCCGCAGATGGGAAAGGATGCGCTGCATCGCTTCCTCATCCGACGCGTCGAGCACCTCCGACGGCTCAGCTTGCCGATTGTGGATCAGCTCGGGCAGCTTGGCCGCAATGTCTCGCACTGGCAGAACGAAATCGGCGAGACCTGTTGCGATGGCGCTGCGCGGCATCGATCCGTATTCGGCCTCGTCCGGGTCCTGGACCAGAATGATGCCTCCGGCCTCCTTGACCGCCTTGATCCCGACGGATCCGTCCGAACCGGCGCCGGAGAGAACGATGGCGAAGTCGTCGCCGTGCTGGGCCGCGAGCGAGCGAAAGAACAAATCAATCGGCGCGCGCTGCCAGCGCGGCTGCTCGAACTCAGCGGTCGCCAAATGGTGATCGGTCGCGAGAAGCTGACGATTGGGCGGGATGACGTAGACGTGGCCAGGTTCAAGTCGAATACGGCCGGCGACCTGCGCCACCGGCATTCGCGTGCGAGCCGCAAGAATGCTGGACAGCTCGCTTTGGTGCTCAGGATCGAGATGCACGACAACAACGAAGGCGGCGTCGACATCCTCCGGGAGACTTTCGAAGAACCTCTGCAGAGCGTGAACGCCTCCCGCGGACGTTCCGATGCCGACGGTCGGAAATCGCTTGCGGGGTTCCTCCGGGCTCCGCCCTCCGTCGCTCGCCTCGTTCATCGCAGGTTGCAGACGTTGAGATCCGAGCGCCTGGATCGATGGGAGCAGCCGCGAGGCCCTGCGAACTTTCCTTTCAGCTCATCGGTCATTCTGCCGGTCGCCCATCGATTCCCCTATTACCCTATTCCGCTCGGCTGACGCCTACAATTTCTAGGTTGTCCTCCAAACTCAGATCGGTAAAATCAATTGCTCTGGCCAAGTTCTCCAAGGATGCGATCGCGGTCCTCAATCTGCAGAGCAAGCGTGATCTTCATCTCCTCAAGCAACATCTTGCCCTGCTTCGTATCGTGACCGTCGCGCTCGAGCCGAGCGATCAGCGCGGCCTGTCTGTCGACGCGCTGCCGGCCTTGCGACACGTGCCTGTTGGCAAGCTCAAGATGCCGGAGGGCGGTCGCCCGGTCTGCAGTCAGGTCCATAGCAGGAGAGAAACGCCTGACTGCCGAACGAGTTCCTAGTGCAGGCGCGGGCTCAAGGCTCCGCTGGCGACAGCGGAGGGAGATCCTCGCCTTCTTGGATTTGGCGCCGGGGGTTCGATCCCGTCCGGTCCCATTGCTCGCTTTTCAAGGCTTCGCGCAATGTCTCGACATGACGGCGGCTTTGAGCGGAGGTGCGCTCATAGGAAGCGGCGGAAAGGCGCATTCCGCTCCGTCGGGCTTCTTCGGCCATCTTCTGCGTGAGGACCGCGCGCTCTTCGACAATTCGGAGCGCGACGCGCATCGCCTCGTCGACGGAATCCTCCTGCTCGGCAGCAAGCGTCTCTCCCGTGTAGCCGTGGCCGACCTGACATCGGAATCTGAGCGGCGGCGCGCTTTTCATTTGCGACAGGACGCCGCCACAGCCGGGACAGGATAGGCCAACCGGGTGGCCGAGCAGGCTCATCTCACTTGATCCGATCGGACGTCCAAGCGCAATCTCGACTTCCAGCCGAATATCGTCGGGGGGCGGCGCAGGCGGAGCGGGCGGCGCAGTTGCGAGCACTTTGAGAAGCGCGCCAAGCTCGGCAATCGGCGTCTGATAGTCGATATCGCTTGCGGCCAGCGCGGCCAGCGGCATCTCGCGCTCCTTGGCCTCGACCGGATTTTGCACCACGGTCACGCCGCCGCACCTCTTCAGATCGGCAAGTCCCGCGGCGCCGTCGTTCAGCATTCCAGTCAGGACAACGCCGATCGCTCGAGAGCCGTGGCTGAGCCCCACGGATCTCAAAAGGGGATCGATCGCCGGGCGCGCAAGGTTCTCCCGCGGCCCTCGGCCGAGGCGTATCGTGTCGTCCAGGACGATCAGATGGTGGTCGGCGGCCGCGACGTAGACATGGCCTTGCTGAAGCCTCTCGCCGTCTACTGCGGTCGTGACCGGAATTGAGCACCTCCTGCCGAAGATATCGGCCATGACGTCGTTGCCCCGCGCGCCCACGTGAACGACGATGCAGACGGCGGCGGGGATGTCGGCCGGAAGGGAGTCGCAAAGCGTTTTGATCGCGCCAATCGCCCCCGCCGATCCGCCGATAGCTATAATTCGGTCCACATCAGCCTCCGCCAAGCCCCAAGCAAGACTGCCGGACAGCGCGCGATTGGCGGGATCAACGTGCTCCTCAAACGAACTGTTCCCGGCGTTCGGGCTGAGCCGTGGCCTGGGCGGCGGCGAATTCTGGAGGCCAATCGCGCTTCAGCGCATTGAAATGCGATTGAATTGGCACCCGAAACCACACGCGCCGGCGTTGGCGAGCCTCAAGTTTCTTGCCGACATTCTCTTGCATAAAACAGAATTTACCGCTACGATGGTCGGCAATGAGGAACCCAGTCGGCGCAGAAAAGGACAACGCGGTTTCGGAGGTTCGTCCACAACTCGACGCGCGAACTCGGGGCGGGCGCGATTTTCTTATTTTCATCGCCTGTAACCCTCTGAAAAGGCTCGATTCGTAAAAATAAACGCTAGTGGAGAGACCGCACGGGACCTTCCGATTGAAACCACTAGTAAACGCTAGCACTTTTACTAGCGTTTAGGGCCATTTAGCATGATTTAGCTTGCTCTTATTTGCACGGATTTCACGGCCTGATTGTATTCAAGGCGCTGAGGCTTCCACGCCGGGTCAGCGCCACCGACACGTAACCTATCGAAACCGAAGCTTCGATATTCAACTCGACGCCCGGAACAACCGCGTTGGGTTCGCGTTGCTGCCACGCCGGAGCGATCGGCGCTACCGGCGGACAAGCTGAATACCTGCGTGTCCCCTATGCCGATGTCGGTCCTATCAAGATCGAGAACGGACTCTCGGACGAGCAGGTCTTGTTCCTCTCCGACATCTTTCCCACCGGCTATATGGCGGCGGATTTCTGCGACCTCAAAGGCGGCGAGACAGTTGCGATCTGGGGTTGCGGGCCGGTGGGCCAATTCGCGATCCGCAGCGCCATCCTGCTTGACGCCGGCAAGGTGATCGCCATCGACACCGTGCCTGAGCGTCTCAAGCTCGCTCGCGAGAGCGGGGCTGAGACAATCGACTTTAAGAAGGACAACGTTTACGAGCGCATCCAGGAAATGACCCACGGCCGCGGCGCAGACGCATGCATCGACGCCGTTGGCACCGAAGCCGAGGCGACCGCGAGCCTCGACTCTATGGTCGACCGCGCGAAGACCGCGACGTTTCTCGGCACGGATAGGCCGCACGTGCTGCGGCAGGCGATCCAGTGCTGTCGAAACTTTGGCGTGGTTTCGATCGTCGGCGTCTATGGCGGCTATCTCGACAAGATTCCGATGGGCTCTGCGATCAATCGCGAACTCACGTTCCGGATGGCCCAGACGCCCGTCCAACGCTACCTGCCGGAGCTTCTGGAGAGGATCGAGAAGGGGGAGATCGATCCTTCCTTCGTGGTCACGCATCGCGCGAAGCTCGATGAGGGGCCGGCGATGTACAAGACCTTTCGCGACAAAGAGGACGGCTGCATCAAGGTCGTCCTGAAACCACGAACATGAGGAGCGCACCCATGGAACATCTTGCTGTCGTGACTGGCGCGTCGTCCGGCATCGGTTTTGAGCTCGCCAAATACGCCGCTGAGAAAGACTACGATCTGATCGTCGCCGCCAATGAGCCCCAGATCCAAATGGCGGCCGACAAACTCCGCGCGAATGGGACCGAAGTGATCGCCGTGCAAGCGGACTTGGCGACGCGCGAAGGCGTGGACAAGCTTTATGAAGCGATCCGCGCCTGCGGGCGTCCGGTCGACGCCCTATTAGCCAATGCAGGGCGCGGTCTGGGCGGCGCCTTTTTGGATCAGAATCCCAATGAGTGGCGCGATGTGATCGAGACAAACATCACCGGAACGCTCGATTTGATTCAGCGGGTCGGCCGCGACATGCGGGAGAACAGCGAAGGACGGATCCTGATCACAGGCTCGATCGCCGGCTTCATCCCGGGCTCGTACCAGGCTGTCTACAACGCCAGCAAAGCGTTTCTCAATTCCTTCGCCTTCGCGCTCCGCAATGAGCTGAAAGACACCGACGTCACAGTCACCTGCCTGATGCCAGGCGCGGCCGAGACCGAGTTTTTCGATCGCGCCGGCATGGAGGACACGAAAATCGGGGCCGGCAAAAACGACGATCCTGCCGGTGTCGCGAAGGCGGGGTTCGAGGCGATGCTGAACGGCGAAGGCGACGTCGTTACCGGCTGGATGAACAAGCTCCAGACCGCAATCGCCAACATCACGCCCTCCGACATGCTGGCCGAGCGTCACCGCAAACAGGCGGAGCCAGGATCGGCGCGACCTTGAGTTTCGTCGACGACAGAACGGACCTCCATTATGCCGACAAATTCGCGGCCCGACCAACCGATACCGGTGCCTGAACCCGATGTGGTCCGGCCGCCGACGCCGTCAGAGGAGCCGCAGCCCGAGAAAGGCCCCGACTTGCCGCAACCAGGTCCCGACGTGGTCGTCCCTCCGGAACCCGACGTTATTACGCCGCAGCCCCCACAGAATTCCACCCGAACGTCCAGCCTGAAGGCCAACGAGAATGAGCCAGACAGTCGGCGATTTCATTGTTGAACGCATGGGGCGTGCGGAAGGTCTTCGGCTATCCCGGCGACGGGATCAACGGCGTGTTCGGGGCGCTCAATCGTGCGCGCGACAAGATCGCATCCGTTCAAGCGCGGCACGAGGAAATGGCGGCCTTCATGGCGAGCGCCTACGCGAAATTCTCAGGCGAGCTCGGCCGTATGCATCGCGACCTCAGGCCCCGGCGCCTCTCATCTGATTACCGGGCTTTACGACGCGCGGCTCGACCACCAGCCGGTGCTAGCGATTGTGGGCCAGCAATCGCGCGATGCGATTGGCGGGCCACTACCAGCAGGAAGTGGATCTGGTGAGCCTGTTCAAGGATGTCGCACGCATTCTTCAATTCGAGCCACGAATTTCCTCGCGAATTATATTGACGAAATTAGAAATATGCGCTACGCATTCCTCCTCTCGGAATCTCGTTCCGGGCCGCCGGTAGAGGCGCGAAAGACGAGAACTCGCGGCTGTTTGAAACGTTGGCCACAACCCGTCGAGCGAGTCGGGCGAGGAAGCGATTTTCTTAACTACATCGCCCGCAACCTATTGAAAAGGCTCGATTCGCAAAAATAAGCGCTAGTAAACGCTAGTGAATTTACTAGCGTTTAGGCTCATGAGCTTCGTTTTGCTCGCGCTTATTTGGAAGGAGTTCCCGCCTTGGTTGTATCTGCGGCTTGGTCTGGCAGGCGGTCGAGGCCACGCCGCGTGCGGTCCTCACAGAACGGGGACGCCGTAGGATGCCAGGATCGCTTGGATTTGTGTAGCAAGCGACGTTAATGCGTGGTCCACCTTCGCTTTGAGCTCCTTGTCGGTTCTCCGAACCCCCATCGCGATGTCGAAGGTCATGGGCAAGCGCGCCTCGACGCTTCCAGCGATGGACGTGACGACCAGTGGCGGCTTTTCCTTGGCGGCGAAGTAACCCGCAACTGGACCCCAGACCGCCGCAACATCAACATCGCCTACAGCGACGGCATGAACAATCTCAGACAGCGGATGGTCGTCGCGATAGTCGCCGTACACCATGTACCCACGCACGTTTCCTATAATCCCGCGCTCGGCGAGCGCATGCGCCGGCGGCGAGTTCATGCCGTTGTCGCCAATGAGCTGGACGCCGATCGTGCGCGTCTTGAGGCTCGGATCGTCGACGGAGGAGACCGGCGATTCGCCGGGCTTGGAGACGAACACATACGTCGATCGATAGTAAGGACGGGTTGTAAGCGCCATGGGCGCGCCCAATGGGATAGCAGCGACAAGATCGCATTCGCCAGCATTCAAGCCCTCGCGCACGAATCCGCGCCGCTCGGCGCGCCACACAAACTCCAAAGGTCGATGGAGATAGCCAGCAATGAGGCTTACGATCTTGTTCTCGAACCCTTCCCCCGCGGAATTGGAATAGGGAAGATTGTTCGGGTCTGCGCAGACCCTTAAAGGGAGCTCATCCGATTGTGCGACCCGCGCGTCCAGGACGGTCGCAAGCACAAGCACCGACAACATCTGGGCGCGCCTTGCGGCCCCGCCGTCTCCGAGGGCGAGCTTCACTTGGTCACCTTCGCCCAGCGCGGCACAAACCCGGCATGGATCTGCTCGGCGATCTCGGGTTCCTTATCCTTGCACAAGGCGTGGCCGTAGCCGGAGGCGCTCGATTTGTCGGGCGTCAGGTCATAGATGATCTCATCGTCATGGTCAGGGCCGACGCCCGCGGGAACCTTGTCCAACCCGAGCGCCTGGCGCACGCGCCACGCGACGTTGTGATCGGCGCATGATGTGTCGCCACTCACGCCAAGGGCGCCGACGACGCTCTTGCCGTCATAGAGAGCGAGCCCGCCTCCGAACGTAATCACGCCGCCGAGGAACTTGCCAATGAACGGATCGGAGGCGGAGCCGAACTTCCTCGGATCGCCGGAATAGAGCACCGCTGGATTGGGCGGGGCGCTCAAGGCCAGTCCGAACAGGGCGCCGCCCGGCTGCGACCCCGCGTAGAGATTGGCGGTCGAGAGCGCGAAGCCGTTCAGGCTTACCGCGTTCGCCGTATTCGCCTTCTCCGCCGCAATCGCGCGGCTGCCGAGCCACTGGTCGTCCGGCTTCCCGCCGGTGAACGCCACCGCGCAAACAGCGCCGTCGCGGGTGACGAGCGCAGCCCATTCGTTGTTGTCGAGCCCGCCGTTGGTCGGGCCGCCGCTCGGCTTCACGCTCGCCTTCAGCGCCTTCTCGAGCTTGTCGTGGTCCGCCGGGCAAACCGCGGCCTGAGCGGCCGCAACCAGGAGCGCCGGCATGGCCGCCGCGCCAATCGCTATAAAGACAGGGCGCCACATCTTTCTCTCCATCTCATCTTTATCGAATGGTCTCGAGATAGGCCGCCACGTCGAGCGCCTCGGACTTCGTGAGACCGGTCGAAGGCATCGCATTGCCGGGCACGAAGCGCTGCGGCTCCAGGACCCAGGCGGCCAGATTTTGTGGCGTGTTGCGCAACAAGCCGGCGACGAAGATCCGCCTGCCCATCAGCGTCAGAGGAGGGCCGACCAATCCATTGGCGCCCGTAATGCCAGGTATCATGTGGCAGGCGCCGCAGCCTTTCTCGGCGATAAGTTCGGCGCCATGCGCCGGCGATCCCGGCGCGAGCGGAGGGATGTTCTCCTGCGCCGACGCCGCTGAGCCGAGCAGTGCGAGGAGCGAGGCGCGCAGGGCGCGAGGCGCTAGACCTGCGAGCATGTCGAGAGCATCCAAAGGTAGAGGGCGTCGAACAGGATGGCGGTCGTGAACAACCCGCTCACCATGAGAGCGGCGACGGCGAACGATCTCATCCGTTCTTCGGAAGTGCGGGCGGGATCGCTGTCGGCCCCGGCAACGAGAGCTTCCCGGTTGCGCAAGCGACGCCAGGAATACCCTGAAGCGAGGAGGCCGATTGCGCAGATGGCTAGGCAGACGAGATTCGCGACGAGCAGCACGACCCATATTCGTTCCCAACCGGGAAGAAAGCTCGCGCGAGGGGTCTCGATCAGGGAAGCAGGCGTGGCTGGCTAAGCCATAATTGAGATAGAGCTGGCTCGCCCAGATCAAGGGCGCGACAAGCAGCCCGTACAGCAGGAAGCCGCTCAATACGCCGCCCGTCCGCGGGGCTTTGCCGGCATCGATCGATATTGTCGGGCTCTGGGTCATGAGTTCAACCAACCCCGAGCCGAGGCGTGATGTAGAGGGTGAAGAACAACACGAGCCAGACGGCATTGACGAAGTGCCAGTAGATGGCGCCGATGCTGACCGGTGCGTTGCGGATGCGATTGAAGTAGCCGAGCGCGCACCAGAGCGAGAGGGTCGCTAGTATGATGACGCCCGCTGCGAGGTGCATCATGCTAAAGCCGGTGATGGTGAAATAGAGCGAACCGTATGAGCTTGAGAAGGGCGTGAACTTCTGGGTCGCCCATTCCATCGCCTCGATGGCGATGAACGCGATCCCCATCAACGCCCCGACGGCCAGATAGATCGCCGTCACGCCGCCGCTTCTCCCTAGTTTGAGCAAAAACTCGCCGCGCCAGACGACCACGCTGCTCAAAAGCAGGATGATCGTTTCGGGCAGCGACAGCTTGAAGTTTGGGAGGTCCTCCGGCAGCCACTCGCGGCTATGTTGAACGGCCGCGTAGTAATAGGCGAACAGGAGATAGACGAAGAGCGCCCCCTCGGTGACGATCAGCATCATCATGCCCCACCAGCCATTGGCGTGGCGACCAATGCTGCCGACCGGAAGATCGAGGCGCTGAGACGCGTCACTCATGTCTGCGCTCCCGCGCGCTGCTCGAGCTCGCGCTCAGGCCAGAGCCAGACGAGCAGACCCGCCAGCACGGCGATCGCGCCTACTCCCGCTAGCCACCAGGCTTGCAGGAGGAGGCCGACGAAGCCAGCCGACATGGCGAGCGTGACGATGAACGGCGCGGGCGAGTCATCGGGCATTTTCAAGATGGCGTCGGGGATGGCGTCGAGGGCCGTAGTCGCCAGCGCCTCCTTGCCGCGGTCCAACGCCAAGCCAGTGCCCAATTCAGACCCCCGGCCGCCCTCGGGGAGCCGCGACTCCCAGAGCGGATGGCGGCTTGCAATCCTCGGGATGACTGGAAAATTGTACGGAGGCGGCGGCGAGGGCGTGCTCCACTCAAGCGACGGCGCATCCCATGGATTGGGTCCCGCAGGTAGACCGTTCCGGAGGCTCAGAAACACATTGATGAGAAAGAGTAGGATGCCGAAGGCGAGCACGAATGCGCCAATTGTTGTGATCATATTCGGCGTCTCCCATCCCAAGCCCGCAGGGTAGGTGTAGATCCGTCTCGGCATGCCGATGAGACCGGTCCAGTGCATCGGCAGAAACGCCAAATTGAAGCCGAAGAAGATGACGGCGAAGGCCCACTTGCCGAACCTTTCATCGAGGAGGCGCCCGGTCATTTTCGGGAACCACACATGCAAAGCGCCTAGCACGGCGAAAAGGTTGATGCCGATCAGTACGTAGTGAATGTGAGCCACCACGAAATATGTGTCGGTGACTTGCAGATCGGTCGGTACGGCGGCGGTGACCACACCTGACACGCCGCCAATGACGAACATCACGACGAAGCCGGCGAAGTAGAGAAAGGCGGAAGTCATGACCGGGCGGCCGGTCCAGATTGTTGCGATCCAAGCGAATACGCCGATCGCGCTCGGAATGGCGATCGCAAAGGACGCGCCGCTGAAGAAGGCGAGCGCAAGGAATGGGATGCCGGTCGCGAACATGTGGTGTAGCCAGACGCCAAAGCCCAGCGCCATTGTCGTAACCGTTCCGACCACCACCGCGGTGTAACCGACGAGCGGCCTGCGGCAGAAGAAGGGCAAGGCGTCGGAAACGAGCCCCATCGCGGGCAGCACGACGACGTAAACCCAAGGGTGGGCGAACATCCAGAAGAGATGCTGCCAGAGTAGCGGATGCCCGCCGCTATTTGGACGAAAGAAGTGCGTTCCGAACTGCCGGTCCGTCCACAGGAGAAAGAACGCGAGGCTGACCGACGGGACCGCGAGAAGGTTGCCGACAGAGACCGTGACCGTTCCCCAGGAAAGAATGGGAACGCGGTTCAGCGACATGCCAGGCGCGC
The DNA here is from genome assembly GCA_963725195.1 of uncultured Alphaproteobacteria bacterium. Classification (GTDB taxonomy): domain Bacteria; phylum Pseudomonadota; class Alphaproteobacteria; order Rhizobiales; family Beijerinckiaceae; genus Roseiarcus. Next base: position 22,123 of record CAVRXX010000013.1, read on the forward strand.
GCATGCGCAGGAAGGTGACGACGAAATTCGCGGCGCCGACCGTCGTCGAAACGCCGAGGAAGATCATCCCGAGCGCATAGAAGTCGAGGTTTGGCCCTGGATTATATTCGCGCAGCGCATAAGGAACGTAATTGAACCAGCCGTCGTTGGGCGCCGCCGCTACGAGCAGGCTCGCATAGATGAAGAGCCCCGCCGCGAGATAGACCCAGTAGGAAAATGCGTTCAGGCGGGGAAAAGCCATGTCCCTCGCGCCAAGAACAAGGGGAAACAGATAGTTGCTGAAGCCCGAGAGCACTGGCGAGGCGTAGAGGAAGATCATCGTGATACCGTGCATCGAGAACAGCTCGTCATATTGCTCGGGCGTCAGCAGCGCCTGGTTGGGACGCGCGAGCTGGACGCGCAGGACGAGCGCTTCGACACCGCCGGCGATGAGGAAGACGAACGCGGTGACGATGTAGCGCAGGCCGATCTCCTTGTGGTCGACAGTGGAGATCCAGCCGAGAAGACCGGGCTTCGTCGCCCAGATCCGTTCGAGCGACCGCGCGACAGGCAACTCGTAATCCGCGCCGACAATTCGAGGGACGCGATCGTATTCGGCGGCGGTCATGCCTCGTCCCTCACTTGAGCGTAACCAGAAACGATCGGATGCTCGCGAGATCTGGTCCGGAGAGTTCCGGGTCGGGCATCAAAGAACCGGGCTTCAGGTTTTGCGGATTGGCGATCCAGCCAGACAAGAAGCCCGGATTGTTTGGCAGCTCGCCGCCGGCAATGGTCGTACGCGACATGAGGTGGGTGAGGTCCGGCCCGACATGGCCGTTGGCAGACGTGCCGCGCACGGTGTGGCAGGCGCCGCAGCGCACGATGAAGCGCTGCTCTCCCAGGCGCATGTCATCCGAAGCCGGTTGAGGCGCCGCGCGCAACTGATCGGCTCGCCACGACTCGAAGGCGTCAGGCGCATCGGCGAAGACGGAGAAAATCATGTGGGCGTGCTGCTGGCCGCAATATTGCGAGCACTGGCCGCGATAAACGCCGGGCCTGTCCGCCTCGAGCCATGTCAGGTTGGTTTGCCCGGGAATGAGTTAGAATCTTGCCGCCGAGACTTGGGACCCAGAATGTGTGGATCACGTCTTCGCCGTTGAGGATGAAGCGCACCGGCTTTCCGACGGGAATGTGGATCTCGTTCGCGGTCGTAAAGATCTTCGACGGATCGTCGTTCTGGTAGACGAACTCCCACCACCATTGATGACCTCGAACGTTGATCGACAGAGCGGGCATATTGGGCGGATTGGCGATGCGGGCCATTGTCATTGAAGTCCAGACGACCAAGCCGACCAGCACAGCTGTCGAAAGGCCGACGCCGATCGAAATCCATCCCCTCCCGCCAATCTCCTCAATCGGGGTGTCGACGACGGAGCCGCCCCGTCCGCGTCGTAGAATCGCGACCAGGACAAGGCCCATGATAATGACAACGACGATGGCGGAGACGATCAACAGAGCCTGCGTCAACGGCAGAATTCTCTTCGCCATCAGGCCGTCGGCGTGGAGGTAGTCCATCGGAGACGCGGCGGCGTGACCGGGCGAGAACGCCGCTGAGAGCGCAGCCGACAGGATCGTGAGCCTGGCTACGCGCATCGCGCTCACTCTCCGACCGGCTTTTGGCCGTTGCTGAAAGCGCTCATGAAGCTCCATGGCTTCGCCGTCTGCAGGAATTCCGACGGCGTCTGCTCGACTGCAGGCGAGGGAGGCGTTCGCGAGATCGTTCGTCCGAATGTTGAGCTCCGCGGATGGGCGATGCTGTCGACGTAGGCGACCAGCTCCCAAATCGTCGACTCGGGGAGGAGTTCGCCCCAGGCTGGCATCCCGTTAGGACGCCCCTGGTAAATGCTTAGGAACAAATTCGCGGGGCTCGAGCCGTAAATGAACTGGCCCTCGCTCAGCGCTGGGCCCATGCCGCCGCCGCCGTTGGCGGCGTGACAGCCAACGCAATTGAATTGAACAAAATCCTGCATGCCACGCGTAGAGGCCCGCGGATCTGAAGCGAGCGGATTGGCAATCTTTGGCGCGAACGAGACGTCGCCCGGATGAAGGCCAGAGACGGGCACATGCAGAATTGGGTTCGCCGACGCCGAGAAGGGCGCGCTTGCTTCTGGAGTGGCCTCAATGGCGGGGACGCCCGTCTCGGAACGCGGCGAGGCTTCGGGCTGCATTGGCTGCCCGATCTGGGGCCTTCCGCCCTGTTGCGCGTTTGCGGCCCAAGCGCCAAAGCCAAGGACGAAAGAAGCGACCAGAACAGTGCGCATCGTCGCTTCGCTCCGATTCACGGATTGTGCTGCGGCGTCGTCGGTCCCGCCGCCTCTTGTTTTGGAATTGAGAAGACGACGAGTTCACCGCCTCCTTGGGTGTAGGAAGGAAGGTCCTGGGTCGCGCCCGACAAAGCCGAGCGCGGCGTTCCGGACGCGCGGATCGATCTGAGCGTTGGCGACAGCGCCCGGCCAGCCGCCAACGCCCGTCAAGATCGCGACATATTGCTGGCCGTCCGACCCCTCATAGGTGACGGGCTGCCCGATGGTTCCGGAGCCCAGATGAAATTGCCAGAGCACATTGCCGTTCTTGGCGTCGACGGCTTTGAACCAGCGGTCCATCGTGCCGTAGAAAGCGACGTCGCCCGCGGTGACCAACGCGCCGCTCCACACCGGCATGTTCTCCTTGATCGACCAAACCTTCTTTCGCTGGACCGGGTCCCAGGCCATGAATTCGCCGCGGTAGCCGCCGGGACCGGCGAACATGTCGACTGTCGCGCCGACATAGGGCGTGCCCGCGATATATCCGACGTCCGAGGTCAGATAGTTCATGCACAGGTGCTGATGCGGGACGTAGAGAAGGTGCGTGCGCGGCGACCATGCGGTCGGCTGCCAGTCCTTCGCTCCGGGCGAAGCGGGGCAGACGTTGCGAGCCGTGCGGTTGAGATCGGGCTTCAGCTCCTCATTGGGAATGATGCGGCCGGTGTTCAGGTCGACGCCCTTGTAGGCGGTCATCGAGTCATAAGGATCGGCAGACAGAACCTCTCCTGTCTGCCGGTCGATGACATACATGAAGCCGTTGCGTCCGGGGTGCAGCAGGACCTTTCGCGTCTTGCCGTCGAGATCGAGGTCGACGAGCACGTTCTCCTGGATCTCGTCGTGATCCCAAAGGTCATGCGGATTGAATTGATAGGCCCAATGCGCCGCGCCGCTGTCCGGATCGCGCGCGAACAAGGTCGTTGTCCAAAGGTTGTCGCCCGGACGCTGGTTCGAGTTCCAGGGGCCGGGGTTAGAGGTTCCGTAGTAAAGGAGGTTGAGGTCCGGATCGTAGGAGAACCAGCCCCACATGGTTCCTCCGCCGATCTTCCAGGCGTCGGGCGGCCACGTGCTAACGCCGAGGTCCTTGCCTTTCATGAAATCATAAAACGGCTTAAAGTCAGGGCCGATGAGGATGTCCTTGTCCGGCCCGGTCGAATAAGCGACGTAGCCGATTTTGCCAGTGTTCTCGTCGAGGGCTGTGACGCGGCCGCGGACCCCTAACTCCCCGCCGCTAATGCCGACAAAGACCTTGCCCTTCACGACAAACGGCGCGGCGGTCGTCGTTTCACCGAGGTTGATCTCGCCCGTCTGCGTCGCCCACTGCTCCTTGCCGGTCTTGGCGTCGAGGGCCACGACGTGATTGTCGAGCGTGACGAGGAAGATCTTACCGTTGTCATAGGCGATGCCGCGCGTCACGACGTCGCAGCAGGCGACGCCTTGAGCAGCTCGATTCGTGTTTGGAATGTATGTCCACTTGAGATCGCCGGTCGTGGAGTCGAGCGCAAACACTTTGTTTGGATAGGAGCTGATGACGTACAGGGTGTCGCCGATGATGAGAGGGGCGGCTTCCTGTCCGTGCTGGGTTCCAACCGAAAACATCCAGGCGGCCTGAAGCTTGCCGACATTCGATGCATTAATCTGGTCAAGAGGACTGAATCGGGTGCTGGCGTAGTCCCGCGCCGGCATGACCCATTGCTTCGGATCCTTGGAGAGAGCGAAGAGATCGTCGGCCCGCGCCGGCGCGGTCGTGAGCGCGAGAGACAACGCGAGAAAGAGCATCCAAACCCGCACACCGTCCTCCAAGCTCGTTCGCAGAGCGCCTTAGGCCGCCTTCTCTTCCGTTGCTGAAGCAACCGGCGTGTCCAAACGCAGCGCGGCGCCAAAGGCGAGCGCTGAATAGGCGGTCAGCAGCAGTCCGGCGGGCACCCACATCACGAGGCCGCCAAGCTGTTGGTCCTGAAGCCATGTGAGTCCCCATGCTGCGGTGGTGAACTCGTGCACGGAAAACAGGGGAACGGCGGCGAAGGTCAGCAGAGCGCCGAGCAGCGACATCTGCAGGCCGCTTGCGAACAGGACGAGAAACGCGAGCGGCGCGGTCGAATAGAAAATGGCCACCCACAACGCTAGCGCCGCGGCGATAGTCGTCACGTGCATCAGCCAATAGACGCCGTTGCTCCGCAAGGTCTCATCGTAAAAGGCCGGGCTATGCCAAATCCAGAAGATTGCGGCGAAGGCGGCCGTCGCCGCCCAGGCGATGCCCGTCCATGGGCGCCGCCCCGCCGGCGCGAAAACCAGTCCTCGCGCAATCATCGGCGCCGCGAGGAGCGCAATGGCCATGTGCTGGGTGACGCGAGCCGAAAACAGCGCGACGCTTAAATTGCAGAGCGGGGAGATGAACGCGAGCGAGAGGATGAGCCAACCGAACGCGCAGGCACCGATGTCCCTCTTTGCTGCGCCATGCGAGCGGGCGAAGCTCACACAGGCAACCCCCAAAGCGCCCAAAACGACGATAAGAACGGGATCGAGATTCCAATGGAGACCGCCGGGCGAAGGGGCGGACCCGCAGTACGGGATGAAGCCTGCCACGAATAGGCTCTCCAAATCGCCGTGCTCTCCCGGCGTGTTGAAAACTCGGCCTCCCTATCAATGTTCCGCGGCGCGACATGATTTTTCGCTGCTCCGTCGCGGCGAGTGGCCGGGCGCGGGCTCTGGAGCGTTCCCCGCAAGCAAGGGAATTGTCGAGGGCGCAGACGAAGTCGCCAGCGGCGCCAAGTCCGCTACGCAATAAGGTGACGCGCCAACCTGCCTCATGCAGAAGGAGATCGCCTCTACGGAACTTCTTGAGGAAATCAGCGTTTCCCGCGCCGAGAGGAGAAAAGGACCATGGCTCGATACTCCAAGTCCGCGTCCAACGACGTGAAGAGCGCGATGAAGCGCCGCAAGGCAGGCACGCTCAAGAGCGGCGGAAGCGGCAAGACCGTGAAAGGCAAGAAGCAGGCGATTGCGATCGGGCTTTCCGAGGCTCGTGCAAAAGGCAAGAAGGTTCCGCGCAAGAAATCGGTGTGAGGCCCGCGCCGAACGTCTAGCGAAGCAAACCCCGGTGATCCTCCTGGAGAGCATCAAGCGTCTCGCCGAGAAGGCTTCAGGCTGGAGACGGTCGATGATTTTCAAGCTCTCGTGCGGCCGCGCAAGCCGCAGACCTACTTCTTCAGGGATGACGGCATCATTCCTAATCATCCGAAGTGACCGCTCATCATCTACAAGAACGCGCTTCGGCTGCCTGAGCAGCTCGATCCGGCGGCGGTGTTTGAAGAATTGTTCGGCGACCACAGCTGGGGAGGCTCGTGGCGGGACGGCGTCCACCACTATGTCCACTATCATTCACGCATCCATGAAGTCCTTGGGGTGGCGCGAGGAAGCGGTCAGGTCCGGGTTGGTGGCGACAGCGGCCGCGCTCTCAGTCTCAAGGCGGGTGATGTCGCCATCCTTCCGGCGGGAACCGGGCATCAATGCCTGAAGGCGAGCAATGATTTTCTGGTGGTGGGCGCCTATCCAGCGTCGGGCGCCTATGACGAGTGCAAGTCGCGGGAGGATCGCGAAAAGGCTCTTCCCGCCATTGATCCGGTCGCTCGCCCACGCCAGGACCCCCTATACGGAAAGGACGGTCCTCTCATGCACATTTGGGCGCCGCGAAGACCTAGGCAGTCCCGAAGAACCTGATCAATCATTCCCAACGGGAAAGGATTGTCTCGGCGTCCGCGGTCTCTATCTGTTCCGTATATCGGGCGTGGTACAGGCGCATGAGCATCTCGTGCCCTTCGTCAGAAGAGCTGCATATCGCATCGCGCACGACAATGACGCGATAGCCGATATCAACCGCGCCGAGCACCGTCGCCAGCACACAAACATCTGTCTCGGATCCCGACAATCAGCGCGTCCGCCCGACGTTCACGCAGGTGATCGATAAGCCGGGGTTCGGCGAAGGCGGAATAGCGTGTCTAATCGATAGTTGTCGCAGGCGGGCAGAGAGCCGCGAGCGGAGGCATTAACTTCAAGAGCTCGAGAGGCATGGCCTCCCGAGTCGCGATGCGCCAGCGCTCGTAATAGCGTCGCCACATGCTCGGCATCTGCTCGGGACGCGCGGGCGGAATGAACCGGGTGAAGACGGTTCTCTCGGGGTGACGGCACGCGAGCGCTGCAGCGACCGGCAGGACCTTCTCCATCCATGGCGTTGGCCAGGGACCTTCGGCGGAGAAAATGCGCTGCATGTCCACGCAGAGGAGGACGCCGCGCTCGTTCAGGGGGAGAGGCAGCTGGTCGCCCATACAAGACTCAGCGCTCGCTCACCGCACGTCGAGAATAACGGCCTCAGTATTAGCGATCACAACCGTCTCTCCAGGGCTATGCGCGAGCACCGCTTGGGCGAGCGGCGACACATACGAGATCGTGCCCCGCGACGGATCGGCTTCATCTTCACCCACAATCTTGAAGCTCTGCTCGCGCCCATCGTCTCTGCGCAGGGTGACCGTCATTCCGAAAGACGCCTTGCTCGTGCCGTCCGAGGATTTCACGACCTCCGCGCTGGCGCGCCGCGCCCTCCAGTAGCGGACTTCTCGCAAAGCCGCGGCGGCGGCCTCCCGGTCGCCTCTATCCGCTGCAGTCCGGTGCTCCGTTTCGAAACGGTCGAGAGCAGAACTCAATGGCGGCAAGCCCGGCTTCGGTCACAAGATTGCGGTGAGACGATATCGGGCGGTCGGGAAGGCCATCCGTGTCGCTGTCGGTCTCCTTTACGAACGCGCGGCTCACTGCTGAGCACCGGTGGCGCGTCGGACTCGCTTGGACTTGAGCGCATCGATCCTTTTTGACGCTTCGGCCTTCGTCAGCTCCAAAGCGAAAGCATCCGGCTCGCTGCATTCTTCCGACAAAGTCTTGAGATAGGAAGCTTGCGCTCCGGTCATCGGATCGTCCCCGGAGACCCAGTCGTCCGGCTCTTTCTCCGTATTGGAGTTCGGCGCTGGATCGATCTTTGGGTTCGCTTCGTCCTCGCCGTGTCGCCGCACCGAGTTCTTGTTTGTCATCGCGCCATTCCCTGCACAACCGTTCATGAATTGTTCGAACGGGTAAAACTCTCTTCCAGGCCTCGGGTTCCCTCGCCTCCTCGCTGCCCTACTGCGCCAGGAATCCGCCGTCGACCGCCAGCGTATGCCCGGTGATCATCGCCGCGGCGGGGCTCACGAGGAAGGCGATGGCCGCCGCAATATCGGCCGGCTCCGCAAGCTTCCTTAAGGGGGTCATCGCCTCGATGCGCGCGACAAGCTCCGGGTCCTTGAGAATGGGTCCAATCAGGTCCGTGCGCACATAGGTTGGAGCCACTGCGTTCACCCGAATGGCGTGCGGGGCCCATTCGACCGCAAGCGCGCGAGTCGATATTGACGATCGCGCCCTTGGTCGCCTGATAGGATACGTTGGGATAGAGGCCGCCGCCCGACAGGCCCATGATCGACGCTACGTTCACGATTGCGCCGCCGCTTCCCGCCGCAATCATAGGGCCGCGCGGCGGCGCGAGCGCACAAGAACGACCCGGTCAAGTTGACCGCGAGGACCTTGTCCCAGTCGCCACGCGCAAGGTCGACGGCTGGTCGGCGGATCGCGATGCCGGCGTTGTTGACGAGAATGTCGAGGCGACCCTCGCGCTCGAGAGTCGCCTGCACCATCGCGTTAACGCTCGTCTCGTCGGCGACGTCAGCAACGATCGCGGTCGTATGAAGGCTGCGCGCGCGGATTTCCGCCGCTGCGCTCTCGGCCGTTTCCTTGTCGAGATCAGCCAGAACGACGCGCGCGCCGGCCGCGGCCAGCGTCTCCGCGGTCTCCCGGCCAATCCCGCGGGCGCCTCCCGTAACGATCGCGACGCGGCCGTCGAGACGCATCCAATCCCGGACATCCACCATTCCATGCTCTCCAGCGGATGAGGCGCGCTCAGGGCGTCTGCGCGCCGCGCGTGTTCACGTGAATCGCATAGAGCGACGTATGCCCGCAGATGTAGAGGCGGTCGCGCGTCGGACCGCCGAAGCAGACATTGGCGACCTTTTCCGGAACGGGGATTTTGCCGATGAGGTCGCCCTCCGGCGTGATGCAGTGAACGCCGTCGCCCGCGCTCGTCCAGATGTTGCCGTCGATATCGACGCGGAAGCCATCCGGAATGCCGGGAGAGACTTCGGCGAGCACGCGGCCCTTGCCGAGCTTGCCGTCCGCGACTTCGAAGGCCCGGATGTGATGCGGCCAGTCCGGATTCGGCCAGAAACCGGAATCGGCGATGTAGAGAAATTTCTCGTCGGGCGAGAAGGCGAGACCGTTCGGGCGCCGGAAGTCGTCCGCGACGACGCGCAGCGAGCCGTCACGCGGATCGAAGCGATAGACGTTGCAGCTTCCGATCTCGCTCTCCGCCTTGCCGCCCTCATAGGCCGCGCTGATGCCGTAGGTCGGATCGGTGAACCACACCGTGCCGTCCGACTTCACCACCACATCGTTCGGCGAATTCAGGCGCTTGCCCTCATACCGCTCGGCGAGGACGGTGATGGTCCCATCATATTCGGTGCGCGTCACTCGACGGCCGCGATGCTCGCAGGTGATGAGGCGGCCTTGCCGGTCGCGCGTGTTGCCGTTGGAGAAATTCGAATCCGCGCGGAAGACGGTAACCTGGACAGTCTGCTCGTCGAAGCGCAGGATCCGATTGTTGGGCAGATCGCTGAACAAGAGGCAACGCTGGTCGGCGAAATAGACGGGACCTTCGGCCCAGCGCAGGCCCGTATGCAGCTTCTCCAGAAACACGATCGGGATCGTGTAGGCAGCGAAGCGCTTGTCCAGCGTCTCGAATGGCTCCATGCGGTTCTCCTCCCGTCAACTTGCGCCCGGCTTCGTGGCCGTGGCGGCGCGTTGGCGCCGTTGGGCGGCGTAGACCGAGAGGCCGACCGCGACGATCAGGATGGCCCCGTTGAAGAAAAACTGGACGTAGAAAGGCGCGCCAAGCTGCTGCACGCCTGAGAACGAAAACGCCAGCACGAGCACCGAAAGCAAAGTCCCGATCACGTTGACCCGACCGGGCTTGATCGAGGTGGCGCCAAGCAGGCTCGCCGCGAACGCGGGCAGAAGATATTCGGGACCAACGCTCGGAGTTCCGGTCTGAAGAATGCTGCCGAGCACGAGGCCCGCGAAGCTGCTCAGGAAGCCGGCGACGATGAACGCGCCCATCACGTGCCGCCGAACGTTGATGCCGGTGAGTTCGGCGGCGCGAACATTGGCGCCGATGACATAGAGGTTGCGGCCGACCGGCAAACGCTCGGTCACGATCCACAGCGCCACCGCAATGATCGCGACATAGATGGCCGGAAGGGGAACGCCATGGACGATCTGGGTCAGGCCGGTGAAACTGTCCGGCAAGCTCATGCCGGGGATCTGTTCGCCGTTCGTGTACCAGTTGGTCACGCCGTAGAGCAGCGTCCCCGTGCCCATGGTGGCGATGAAGGAATTGATGCGGAAAAACGTCACGAGAAGGCCGTTGACGAAACCGACCAGCAGCGACGCAAGCAGGATCAGCGCGGCCGCCACGGGCCACGCCAAGCCCTGGGTGACTTGCAGGCCGACGATCAACACCTGCGCCAGGCCGAGGTGGTAGCCGATCGAAAGGTCGAACTGCTTGGTTGCGAGCGGCACCATGGCGGCAAGCGCCAGAATGGCCGTCACCGATTGGCTGACGAGAATCGCATTGAGGTTGGTGGCGCTGAAAAAGCTCGATGGCCGAAGGAGACCAAAGACGAGCATGATCAGGAGAAAGACAAACAGGAGCCCATAGTTCGCGAGAAGATTGGAGACCGTCGCGCTTGATGCGCGGGCGCCCGACGGCGCCGCGGCGCTGCGCTGGAGCGTTGGGTTGGACATGTCCTTCTCCAGCTAGCGCCCTTGCGACCGGCTCAGCCGCCATCGACGATCGGGTCAGCAGGCTCTCCAGAGTAAGCGCCGGTCCTGCAAGGTCAGCCGTGATCATGCCTCGACCGATAACGAGCGCGCGGTCGCACAAGGTCGCGACCTCCTCGAAATCCGAAGAGACGACGAGAACTCCGGCCCCCTCAGCCGCAAGGTCGCGCAGCATGCGGTGGATGACCCCCTTGGCGCCAATGTCGACGCCCGCGGTCGGCTCTTCCATGATGAAAAGCCGCGCGCCGGTCGCAAGCCAGCGGCCGACGAAGACCTTCTGCTGATTGCCGCCGCTGAGCCAATCGATGAGCGCCGCCCAGTTGCGCGGGCGCACGTCGAACCGATCCAGCGACGTCGCTCGCTTCGCTGGCCTCCCGCCTTCCGTCGATCGGCGCGAAAGGACCGCCCGCCACGTTGCTTGCGTTGGGAAATAGGTTCTCGCGCAGCGACATGCCGCTCAGCGCGCTCTCGCCGAGTCGGTCGCCTGCCAGAAGCGCAATGCCTTTTTGGATGCGCTCGCTGATCGACAGGCCTGCGGGAACGAGGTCCGGGCCAAGCCTGATCGTGCCGCCGGTTTGAGGGTGGGCGCCGAAGATCGTCCGGCCGATCGCCTCATGGCCAGCGCCGCGCAGGCCCACGAGGCCAACGACCTCTCCCTGGCCGACGGTGAAAGACAGCGGTCCCTGATCGCCGGTGAAAAGGTTCTCGACCTGCAGCAGAGGCGCGTCGGCGCGGGTGCTGGCGGCTGACTGGTGATGCAGTTCGAGGTCGCGGCCAAGCATGTCGCGTACGATCGATTCAGGCGTCGCGTCCCCAATGTCGCTCGAGCGGACGACTCGACCATCGCGCAGAACCGTCACGCGGTCGACGAGGCCGAACAATTCGTTCAAACGGTGGCTCACGTAGAGGATGCTCGTTCCCGATGCGCGCAGCCGTCGCAGCACCTCGAACAGATGCAGCGCGTCGGGGCCAGGCAGCGAGGCGGTCGGCTCGTCGAGAACGACGACGCGGGCGTCGCGCGACAGAGCCCGCACGATGCCGAGGATGGCTTTGCCCGCGGCGCTCAGCGAACCCACGGGCGCGCGCGGGTCGGGCGGATCGACCGCCATGGCGGCGTAGATCTGTTCGGCCTGCCGCCAAACCTTGCTCCAGGAGATGAGGCCGCCCGACCTGGGAAATCCCGCCACCAGCGCCACGTTCTCGCCGATGCTCAATTCGTCAACCAGGCCAAGATCCTGATGGACAAACGAGATCGGCACGGATTCCGAATGGGGATGGACCCGACGCGCCGCTCACGAGGATCTCGCCCGCGTCGGGCTGATAGAGGCCGGCGAGAATTTTGATGAGCGTCGACTTGCCGGCGCCGTTCTCGCCGACGAGGGCATGGATTTCGCCGGGCATGATCGTCAGGTCGACGCCGTCCAAGCGCAAGCGTGCTGAGAAAGCGCTTCGTGAGACCCCGGATCTCGATCGCGGGAAGCGCGTCAGTCGCCATGGCGGTTCGCTTGAATGTCCTATCTCTGCGAATACGGACCGGGCGTCCGCCGCCAGGAGACGCGGCCGTCCCGGAAAGCGCCGAGCGGTGCAGGAGGGCAGGCTTTCGCCTCCCATGACCGCTCGCGGAGACGAACCTAGTTGCAGGCCTTGTTCTCACCCTTCCAGATATTCTCGTAGTGGCAGGCGAAGTTGTTGCTCGGCACGAATTCGTTGTTCTTGCCGCCCTCGGTGTCCACATTGTCTTTCACAATGAGGAACACCGGCTGGAGGAAATGCGCCGGCTCTTGCCCAGCCATGGCGCGGATCACGGCGTCCATGGCTTCGTAGCCGAAGAGCGAGCTCGGCTCGGGCACGCTCGCGACTTCGAACCCGCCCTTGCGGATCATGTCATAGGCCGAGGGCGGAGCGTCGGCTCCGACGAGCTTGATCTTGTCCGTCGAGGCGCCCGGCGGCGCGCAAGGCCGCCGCGACGTTGGTGTAATAGCCGTCGCAGCAAGTCGTCATCCACCAGCTGTCGCCGTATCGCGCGAGCAGACCGGAGACGGCGGCGTTCATGCGCGCGGAGGCTTCGCCGAGCGGCATGTTGATGGTCTCCAGCATCTTGCAGCCGGGGCAATTGGCGATCGGCGTCGTTGTCGCCTTCGCCTTGAAGCGGGCGATGGCGTAGCTGTTGTCGACCATGTGTATGTCGTTGGCCTTGCCGTCGGATTGCGCGATCACATAGGCCGCCTCGGTTCCGCCGATTTCGGCCGGATTGGAGACGATGTTCTGATAGAGGCCGAGCTCGGGGCTCGGACCGGGGAACGCGGTCGCGTGGATGCCGATCACCGGGATATGACGAGAGACCGCCTCCTTGATCGGCTTCTGCAGCGCATTGGCGTCAGCCGGCGTGATGATCGCGGCCGGATTCGCCGCGAGCGCCTGTTGCATCGCGGCCAATGTGCCGCTGACCGTGCCCTGGCCGTTGAACGTCATCACCTTCCAGCCGAGGGCCTTCGCGCCTTGCCTCGACGCCTTTGCCCCAAAGCACGTGCGGCGTGTAGGACTGGTCGGGCGAGACATAGGCGATGGTGAAGCTGCCTGACGGCGCCTTCGGCCCGTCCGTCGGGCCTTTCCATTCGGTCTGCGGCTTGGTGCGCTCGGCGACGATCGCCTTCGCCTCGTCCACCGACATCTTGTCCTGGATGACCGGCTCGGGCCATGCCGGATAGGGCTCGGCTCGCGTCTCCGCGAAGGCGTAGCTCGACGCGAGCCCCACGCCAACGAGCGCGACGCCGGCTAGCGTTTTACGCGCGAGCTCCCCGGGAACGAGCGCGCCCACAGACCATTCAACATGCATTTCCTCCTCATTTTCATCTTTTCGATCGTTTCCCTGGCAGGGATCCGTAGAATCGGTAAAGCCGCCTATTCCGCCGCCACCCTCCGCGATTCCGCGGCCGCTCATCTGGGTCCTTGGCGAAGCTCTGGAATTTGCCCGCTCCGCCCGCGTCCTGCATGGCGCGAAGATGATATAGAGTCGTGTTGTCGATCACGTCGACCATGTCGTAGGTGATGCACGCGTCCGTTGGAACGTCGCGACGCAACCTGGCCCCGGTCAAAAGCCCGAGCGGCACAACGTTCTCGGCTTTCGCCGTCTCGTAAAGATCGTTCAGCGCATAGACCGAAGAGCCGCCGGCGCCGTCGATGGTTTCGCCGGCCTTGAGCGGCCGCTTGGCGGCGCCGAACACTTCGGTGACCAAGCCCAGCTTCGGCACGATCGTCGGATGCCCGAACTCGACCGCGTTGACGATGGACAGCGGAATCTCGTTCGTCACCAAGTGGTAGGGCGTGTACATGTTGTAGTAACCGTCCGATCCGGTGACGTCGAGATAGTTGAGGTCCTCGCGGATTTGCGGATGGTCGGTATAGACGCAAAGGAACACGCCGGGCGTGACGCTGCGGTCGAAATCAATCGAGCCATCGGGGCGCTTGAGCGGACGGGCGTAGTCGACCACGCCTCGATGGTTGAGGATGCCGCCCTCGCTCTTCGGCCGGAAGAGTTGGGGGATCTCGTTCACGCCGGCGACCGGCCCGTGCATGCCGCGAATGTCGGGGATGAGGCCGGTGTAGTTCGAAATGCACGCCATCTCGATCATGGTCTTGGTGGCGTCTCGGAAGGTCACGAGGAAGTGCGGATTGACGCCGAGCCGCTTCGCGTCCTCCGCGACGCTGTCGGGCGTCGCATAGCGGTCGAAGAGCCCGATGCTGGACGGCGCCTTGCCGACGGCGATGATCTCGAAGCCGAGGCCGGCGTATCGGTCATAATATTCGGCGATCAGACCGGGCTCATCGCCGGAGGATACGGTGTAAACGACGCCCGCGGCCTGAGCCATTTTGTATAGGATCGGACCGACGACCACGTCGGTCTCGACATTGAGCATCACGACATGCTTGCGCGCCAAGATCGATCGCATCGCGACGCGAGCGCCGATGTCCGGATTTCCGGTCGCCTCGACAATGACGTCAATCGGGAGCTCTGAAAGGATTTCCGCGTCCTGAGCGGCGACGGGCTTGCCGCTTCGGATGGCGTCCGCCGCCGGCCCGGCTGAGTTGGTGACCACCACGTCCTCGCGGCGATGCCCGCAGAGCTCGAACGCGCGAACGACCCGCTCGGTGTTGATGTCGGCGATGATGGCGTTGCGGATGCCTCTCATGAGGCCGATCTGGCAGATCGCGCCCGTCCCCATGCGGCCGGCGCCGACGAAGCCGACCTGAATCGGCCTACCCTGCTCGGCCCGGCGATCCAATGCCTGCTTAAACATCTCGCTCCCGCTTTCGTTATTCTGAATGTCTGATATTGTGACGTTAACGAACAACGGCTGTCAAGCCGGTCGTCGGGAGGATGAGATGAAGGTTCAGACCGCAGAGACGCTGGCGCCGCTCACGCGACTTTACCGCAAGGACCGCAGCGGCGACGTCCCCACAGCATCGCGACGGGCCTTGGGATCTGACGATCGTGGGTCTGAGGCGCAATCCGCTCATGGCGAGACAGGAACGCTGATCAGGCCCGTCAGTCGCGCGACGCTCCCGCAGGAGATCGTGAAGGCGCTGACCGACCTGATCATGAAGAGGGTCTGGAAACCGGGCGATCTCATTCCTTCCGAAAAGGAGCTGGCGATCCGGTTCCAGGTCGGGCGCTCGACAATCCGGGAGGCTGTGAAAAGCCTGGTCGTGCTGGGCGTCCTGGAGGCGCGCGCGGGTGAAGGCTCGTTCGTTCGGGAGCCAACCTCAGAGCTTCTGTCGGGCGGTTTTCGCTGGGGCCTTCTGCTCAGCGAAGGCAATCTTGACGACTTCGTCGACGTCCGCGTTCTGATCGAGGTCGAATGCGCGCGCCGCGCCGCCGCCAACAGAACAGATGATCTCGTTTCGCAACTCGGCGCGACCATCGAGGAGATGCGTTCAGAGCCGATGGACCATGGCGCATTCATGGAAAGCGACACGCGTTTCCATCTGGCCATCGCCCACGCCGCGCGGAACCCGATCTTCGAAACGGTTGGCTCGACCATCCAGTCGATCGTCCGGATCTGGTATCCCAAGACCTATTACATCCCGGAGACCAAGGGGCGCACGATCGCCGAGCATCGCGCGATCGCGGATGGCGTCGCCGCAGGCGACATGGACGCCGCGGGACAAGCCATGCGCGCGCATCTCGTCGCTGCAGGTCAACGCTTGCGCACCCTTCTGCCGTCCCGGGAAACTTGAGGCGAGCCGACGGGCGCGGTCAGCGCCAGCCGAGCGCCGGGGCGACGTGAGTCAGGATCGCCTCGATGACATGCGCATTGTAGGCGACGCCCAAGTTGGTTCGGCACGGTCAAAAGGAGGGTGTCGGCCTCCGCGATGGCCTCGTCCTTTCTGAGCTGCTCGACCAGCACGTCGGGCTCGGCGGCATAGCTGCGGCCGAAGATCGCGCGTGTCTTCTCGTCGATGAAGCCAACCTGATCCCTCTCCTCGCCGCCGCGTCCGAAGTAGGCGCGATCGCGATCGTCCAGGAGCGCGAAGATGCTGCGGCTGACCGAGACGCGCGGCTCGCGCGCGTGGCCCGCCTCTTTCCACGCGGCGCGAAAGGCGCGGATCTGCGCGGCCTGCTGGACATGGAACGGCTCGCCGGTCTCGTCGTTCTTGAGGGTCGAGCTTTGCAGGTTCATGCCCAGCTTCGCCGCCCAGACCGCGGTGGCGTTGGAGCCGGCGCCCCACCAGATGCGCTCGCGCAGGCCCTCTGAATAGGGCTCGAGGCGCAGGAGGCCCGGCGGATTGGGGAACATCGGGCGCGGGTTGGGCTCAGCGAAGCCCTCGCCGCGCAGGAGGTCCAGAAACACCTCGGCATGGCGGCGGCCCATGTCGGCGTCGCTCTCGCCCTCGGCCGGGCGGTAGCCGAAATAGCGCCAGCCGTCGATCACCTGCTCGGGCGAGCCGCGGCTGATCCCGAGTTGCAGCCGGCCGCCCGCGATGAGGTCGGCTGCGCCCGCGTCCTCGACCATGTAGAGCGGGTTCTCGTAGCGCATGTCGATGACCGCCGTGCCGATCTCGATCCGGCTGGTCTTGGCGCCGACCGCCGCCAGCAGCGGGAACGGCGAGGCGAGCTGGCGGGCGAAGTGATGAACGCGGAAATAGGCCCCGTCCGCGCCCAGCGCCTCGGCCGCGACGGCCAGATCGATCGATTGCAGGAGCGCGTCCGCCGCCGAGCGCGTCTGCGATTGCGGCGCGGGCGTCCAGTGCCCGAACGAGAGGAAACCGATCTTCTTCATGAGGACCCGAGCCTAGCGATATGGGAATGCAGCGAGCAAGCGGGGTCGCTGCCAGAGTGTGCTGCGTTTGGGTGGTTCGCCATGGCGAGCCCGACCTCGGGCTTTGGGACCCGGGGAGGAGGCGTGGCAATCGAGCTGCCGATACAACCAGAGCGGGAATTGTTCCCAATAACAGCTAGCAAAACGAAGCTAATGAGCCTAAACGTTAGTAAATTGGCTAGCGTTTACTAGCGCTTATTTTTCCGAATTGAGCCTTTTCAATGGGTTGCGGGCGGTGTAGTTAAGAAAATCGCCGCCTCGCTCCGGCTCGCGCGGCAGGTTGTGGACCAACATTTCAAACAGCCACGGCTTTTCGTCCGCCCCACCGGCGAGCGGGAAATGAGAATATTCCGTCAGTGCGAATTGCATAGCTCATATTTCTGATTTTGTCAAGCAAACTCGCATGGAATTCGTGGCGCTTTGGCTGGGTCGGCCCTGTCGCTCCTCGCGATGACAATTCCTCCATCCGAAGGCCGCGCGCTCGCAGAGCCTTTTGCTTTTACGTCGGGATCGCCTCAGCGCGCCTCCTCGGCCTACTGACCCTTTGGGGTCAAACCTCAATCAGGGGACCGGTTTCGATCGTTCGCCGCCCTCTAAGAGCCGGGGCGGCGAGGGCGCAGAAAAAGCGAGAACAATGGTTACAAGCATCACGCATTCGTGCTTAAAATTGCCCCGGCGGGCGAATCCACAGTAGATAAACGGTTGCAGCGCAAGCATCTTGCGAGGGGGGCAAATATGAAGCATGTTTTAGCGGCGGCTGTGGCCGCAACGGGGTTGCTTGTCGCAGTTTCGGCCAGCGCGGAACTTCTGGACGCCACGCTCAGCATAGACGGTCCTGTGGCGGGAGGCTTTGCTTGGGAGGTCGTGGCAACCTGGGTTCAGGATTTAAACCCTACGCCAATTTCATTTAACCTAATGGACGACACGCGCGTTCCGATCTCAAACTTTTCGGGCGATTTGCCTCAGACCGAAACTTATATAGATTATATAGGCGTGGGGGGCTTTCAAACAATATTGGAAAATAATCAAGCGGAAACCAAGGGACCGCAGATCTATTCTGGCCTTGAGTTTGCACCCGTGTTCGCCCCGGGCTCGTTTGATGGAACGGGCGAGGGACTTTTCAACATCGAACTAACCCCGGGAAATTTTGTCAGCCTGGCGACCAATATAACCTTTACGGTCGCGCAGGACGTCACGGTCCCGCCTAACCCGACGGCCGCGCCCGAACCTTCCACTTGGGCTCTCGGCCTCGTCGGTTTCAGCGCCGTCGCGGTAATGTACGGCTTGCGCCGCCGCCAGCGCCCCGGCGGAGGCGGACAGGCGATGGCTGATCCTTTGCGCTGAAATGCGGAATGTCGACCCGCGAGACGCACGCGGCTGAAGGTCGAACGACGTCAAGAGCGCTGGAGATGCTCGAGCAGCCAGTCCGGCTCGCCAAAGGCGCCGGACTTGGAGGCGCAGAACGTTCCCGACCAGAGGCCGGATTCCATGCGGGAAAAGGGAACGCCGTGCAGATATTCGCCGTGCACGCGAAGCCGGGTCGCTTTCAGGACGCGGCAAACGCCGGCGAATGTCTCCCCACCGATCACAGTCAGTCCGCCGAGCGGCGGAAGGCGGCCGGAAAGCAGTTCGAGCCCGCTGGCGATGCGCTCCGCCGCCTCCAACTCGGTCAGGCCCGACGGCAGGGCGGGCAGGACAACGCAGCATCCGAACGCCTCGAGCGTGGTCTGGACTCTGGCGACGAAACTTGGCTCGGCCGCCATGGGCGCCAAACACTCCGGCTGCGCCGCAGCGAACACTTCCAGCTGGCGAAGGGTCACCGGGTGACGCGAGCCGACAACCACGAGATGCGGTTGATTTAGAGGTTGCGCGGCGCGAGGCGGCTCTTGCGCGAGCGCCCTCGCCAGTCCGGCTGCGCCGCACCAGAGCGTGCCGGACCCGTTGGCGTAGCGTTTCGCAATGGCGTCGAGGCCGGCGTCGCTTTCCGCGTCGCTCACGACAATTTCGCAGTCGACGCCGCGGGACGAGACGCCATGACGCTCAAGCTCCGCCGCGATGTCCTTGATCAGTACGGGGTCGCCGGACGGTTGCGCCAGCATCTGGAGACCGCCTCGCGTCAGGCGGCCGTGAGCGGGAACCGCGGGCGCCAGCACGATCCGGCGGAACATGCCGGACTTGACGGTCTCGGCCAGTTCCGCCGCCCAATGCCCGCGCAGCAGACTGTCGATCTTCTTGAACGCAAGATCCGCGCCCGAATAACAATGCAGGCTGTCGCGGGTGCAGGCGACGGCGGTCTTCTCGTCGCCATCGCGGCAGGACAGGTTCAGGGCATAGGAGCCTTCGGGCGCTGCAATCGTCTGATCCAACAGAACCGGCAGCGGGCCGATCCGGCCGGTGAACTGAGCCGCGGTGTCGAGCGCTCCGGTCAGGTCGTCAGCGATGAGGCGCAAGGTCGTCATGCGACGGCTAGCGTCGCCGCCTCGAGCGAGGTCTCGGTCAAAGCCGCGCCGCTGATCGCATAAGTCCCGATGAAGGCGACATGACTTTTCATGCTAAAATCTTACGCTAGGTTGGCTGCGAAAACGAGGGAGCGAAAGTGACTGGTCCCAGGATAGCAGTGACGTCCGGCGACCCGGCCGGGATCGGTCCGGAGATCATGGCGCGCGCGGCTTCCGGCTTGCGCAAACGTGTCGCGGACGGGGAGCTTTCCCTTCTCCTGATTGGGGCGCGCGCGGCCCATCGCGAAGCGCTGAAGCAGCTTGGCCTGGACGATCCCGCGACGCCAGTCTCCGCCGAGAAGCCTGGCGCCGATTTGCCGCCGATAGCGTTCATTGACATTGACGCCGCCGGCGCCCGCGTCCGGTCCGGCCAATCGACGGCGGAGGGCGGCCGGATTGCTTACGACGCGATCGCGACCGCCGTACGCCTTGCGCTCGACGGCGCAGTCGACGCCATCTGCACCGGGCCAATCAGCAAGGAAGCGCTCAATTTCGCGGGCCACCACTATAGCGGCCACACGGAACTGCTCGCCGATCTCACAGGCGCGCGCGACAGCGTGATGCTGCTCGTTCACGGCAATATGCGCGTGAGCCATATCACCACCCACACCGCGCTCGAAGATGTGCCGAAGCGCGTGACGCCGGAACGGATAAGCCGCGTCGTGTCGCTCACCGACGACGCGCTCAAGGCGCTCAATGTTCCGCGCCGCCGCATCGCCGTCGCGGCGCTCAATCCGCATGCCGGCGAAGGCGGCCTGTTCGGAAGGCAGGACATCGATATCGTCGAGCCGACGATCGAGCGCCTGCGCAAGCAAGGGTACGATGTGCACGGGCCCGTGCCCGGCGACACCGTCTTCGTGAAACTGCGTGCGGAACAGTTCGACGCCGTGGTCGCCATGTATCACGACCAGGGCCACATTCCGGTGAAGCTGCTCGGCTTCTCGGTCGACAGCAAAACCGGCCGCTGGGAGGCTTTGAGCGGCGTGAACGTCACGCTCGGCCTTCCCATCATCCGGACGTCCGTCGACCACGGCACGGCCTTCGACATAGCGGGCCGCGGCATCGCGAGCGAGACGAGCCTTATCGAGGCGATCGATCTCGCGGTCGACGCTGGCGGGCGCGCGCCAAACAGTGAGAGCTTAGAGGGACGAGGCTCGGCCCTGATTTGCGGGCCCGATCGCCCTCTCGTTCGTCTCGGACTGGCCGATCGGATTTTTCATGGGCGCCCTCAGCGCCCTCGCTTATGCGGCGGGGCGGCCCTCCTTCCTCCCCGCCACTGGGCGTCCGAAGGACCCCGTCCTTGGACAGAGCGAAAGGCTCTAACACAGGCTCGCCGCCGCCCTTCCCCGCCGCGAGCCCGCGACGCTTGATCCGTGCGTCCTCACCCCTTCCGGGCGACCTGCGCGATCTCCGACAGAGCCTCGAATTCCGGGCCGCGGACCGGAATGGGGATGTGGAAGACTTCGGCGATCACCTGCAACCAGCCATGCAGGAAATAGGTCCAGCCGTCCTCCACCTTAAGCGCGCGGCGGGACGCCTGTCGCGCGGGCCTGGTGCAAGAAAACCAGATCGCCGCGATAGTTGAGGTCCCAGGCGTTTCCCCGCTCTGGAAAGAGGGCCGCATCGGTCAGCGGCGAGCCGGGCGCGTCCTTGCCGAGGCCGGTGGCGTTGACGATTAGCGAGCCGGGGCGGAGAGAAGCGAGCGCAGCGTCGTTGTCGCGCTTATCCGCTGCGAGGACATAGTGAACCGGCACGTCGGAGGCGAGTTCGCCATGGACGCGCCGGATCTCGTCGAGGCGCGCCGAATCGCGGTCGGAAACGATGATGCGCGAGGGCCGGTCGGCGCCGCGCGCTTTTTGCATCAGATGCCACGTCATTGCGATGGTCGAGCCGCCGGCGCCGATCGAAAACATTTCCGCCCCCGTACGCTCGAAATGGCGCTCCGGCAGGAAACCGTCGATCGCGAGGCCGGAGGAAATCGGGTCCTTGGCGTGGCAGACGAGCTTTCCATCCTGCTTCGACAGGCAGCTCGTCTCGCCCATGACGAGCGCATGGCGGTCCACGACGTCGAACTGGTCGCGGCAGGCGTGGTAGAGGTCGATCTTGTGCGTCGTGACCAGCGCGCCGAGCGACTTCGGATCGTTTTTCAGGAACGCGACCGCCGCCCGGTAGGATTCGGGCGGCGCGTGGAGCGGAAAATCGACGCCCCTGATCATTGCGCCGTCGAGCCCGAGGCGCTTCGCCCAGGCGGGAAACACCTTCATGATCGAGCTCTTCGTCGTCGTCACGCCGAAGAAGTAGAGGGTGGGCGCAGTCGCGGGCTCAAGCGCGGTCATCGGCGGCGGCGCGTCACCGTACGGACGCGAAAACGCGCGCGATGCGTTCGGCCGGGCGGCCGCGATAGCGCGCGTTGTCGATGAGCCGCCAGCCGCCTTCGCCGTCGTCCACCACGCGGCTCCGCATGCCGCCGGCCTCCTCGATGATCGCATAGTCCTGACCGGAATCGGCGGGATAGGCGAAGGTCATCACCAGTTCGTCCGGACCTATGTTGACGGAGCGATGGATCCAGTAGGGCGGGACGTAGCAAAGGGCCCGAGGCTCGATCTCCACCGTGCGGATCTCGCCTTCCGGAGATTCGAGCAGCATCAGCCCGCGTCCGCTTTCGCCATAGTACATTTCCGGTCGATTGGCGTTGGCGTGGATGTGGCCGCGGGTGAGGAAATATTCGCGCCCGACTTTGCCCGGCCGCATCCTCGTGACGCCGATGATCATGTCGCCGGCGTTCGCTGACGGCTTGAAGTCCGTGACTTCGTAGACGACCTCGTCGCCGAGTTCACGCCTGAGCGAGGCGAAGGCGGCCGGGTCCTCATAGAGGCCCGCGAGATCGGCCAGCGTTTTCACATAGCGGTTCGTCGCGCCGGTCAGCTCGCCCCGGCCGACGTCCACGCGGCAGACGCCGGGCTCCATGAGCTTCATAGGCCCGCTCTTCGATCATGCGGCTGAGACATCCGGCGTTCTTGTACTTTCGCTACATTTTTGTCAAGACTGACCAGAATCACAGACATATTTATAACACATTTTAAGCCATTTTAGCGCCGCTATCGTGGCATTGTGCGCTGCACAATTTCTCAAACGAGCAGCAAAAGCAAATTTATCGGAAAATGACGCCTTGACGAGCGTTGTATCTTGTACTTAGGCTACAAATCTGGGCGCACAGGCCCTCAAGAGATGGATCGTGGAGGAAACTCGATGAAATCAGCCCTTTCGGCTTTCGCCCTTGCCGCAGCGCTTGCGGCCGGCGCCTGCGGCGCCGCCCAAGCCGCGGACTGCAAGGTGGGCGTGGCCATGTACACGCTCAGCGCCCCCTATTTCGCCGCCCAGGTTGCAGCAGCCGTCGACGAGGCGAAAAAGGCCGGATGCGAGGTCTCGCAGTCCGACGGCCAGAACGACATGAACAAGCAGATTTCCGACGTCGAGGACATGGTGTCGAAGGGCGTCAACCTTCTCATCCTCAATCCCCGCGACCCCGAGGGCCTCGTCGCCGCCGCCGACGCCGCCACCAAGGCCGGCGTCAAGGTCGTCGTGATGGATTCGAGCATCAACCCCAAGGCGCATGTGATCACCCAGGTGCGCTCGTCCAACGACCAGAACGGCTATCTCGTCGGCCAGTGGCTGGCCAAGAAGATGGAGGGCAAGCCGATCAAGATCATCCTGCTCTCGGGCTCGCAGGGCAACGAGGTCGGACGCGACCGCCGCCTGGGCGTGTTCAAGGGCCTGATCGAAGGCCAGCTCGTCAACGAAGGCCACGGCGGGTTCCAGGTTCTCGGCCAAGGCTGGGGATCGTGGGAGCAGGAGGGGGGCCTGAAGGCCGCCGAAGACCAGCTCCAGGCGCATCCTGACGCCAATGTCATTCTGGGCGAGAACGACTCGATGGTGCTCGGCGCGATCAAGGCGCTCGAAGCGGCCGGCAAGAAGGACGTGCTCGTGCTCGCCGCCGCCGATGGCCAGAAGGAGGCGCTCGCCCTCATCAAGGAAGGCAAATACGGCGCGACCGGCCTCAACGATCCCGATCTCGTCGCGCGCACCGCCGTCGACATCGGCGTCAAGGCGCTCAAAGGCGAGCTTCCGGCCGACTATCCCAAGCTCGTCCTCACCAAGCCCGACGTGATCACCAAGGAGAACGTCGACAAGTACTATCGCAAGGACGCGGTGTTCTGAGCCGCGGATTCCGCGTAATGATCGAACCGGCGGCGGGGCCAAGCCCCGCCGCCTCTCTTTCCATTTGAGGGCGTCATGGCCGAACTCGCGCGGCTTGCGGCCATCACGAAAAACTTCGGCGGCGTGCGCGCCTTGCGCGGCGTGAACTTCGAGGTTCAGACCGGCGAGGTGCATGCGCTGGTTGGCGAAAACGGCGCCGGCAAGTCCACCTTGATGCGGGTGCTGGGGGGTGAAATGGCCCCGAGCAGCGGCGAGATCAGCATCGCCGGCAAACATGTCGATTTCCGTGGGCCCGAGAGAAGCGCGCGCCCAGGGCATCGCCATCATCCATCAGGAGCTGGCGCTGGCGCCTGACCTGTCGGTGGCGGAGAACATTTTCTTAGGCGAACTGTCGGGCGTCATTTCCTGGAGCACGCTCCGGCGGCGGGCTTCCGAACTGATCGCCTCGCTCGGTTTCGACATTGATCCCTCTCTGCGGGCCGGCGCGCTCACCGTCGCGCATCAGCAGGTGGTCGAGATCGCCAAGGCGCTGTCGCGCAAGATCAAGATCATCGTCTTCGACGAGCCGACGGCGGTGCTCTCGGCGCAGGACGCCGAGCGGCTGCATGAGATCATCGGGCGGCTGCGTTCCGAGGGCGTCGGCGTCGTCTACATTTCTCATCGGCTCGAAGAGGTTTTGAGCATCGCCGACCGAGTGACCGTGATGAAGGATGGGCAGGTCGTCGCGACCCGACCTGTCGACGGGCTGACGATCGACGAGATGATCCGCATGATGGTCGGGCGCCCGATGTCGGCTTTGTTCCCGGAAAAGCGCGAGCGGAAGATCGGCGAGGAGCGGCTCATCGTCCGCAATCTGCACGCCGGGCGCCTCGTGCGCGACATCGGCTTCTCCGTGCGCGCGGGCGAGATCGTCGGCCTTGGCGGCCTCGTCGGATCGGGCCGTAGCGAAGTCGCGCGGGTGATCTTCGGCGCCGATCGGCTCGACAGCGGCGCGATCCTCCTCAACGGCGTGGAGCGGAAGATACGCTCGCCTTCGGAAGCGGTGAGGGCCGGCGTCTGCCTCGTTCCCGAGGACCGCAAGGCTCAAGGCGTGGTGCTTGACGCGCCCATCCGCGTCAACGTCACGATGGCGCGGCTCTCGGCGGTGGTGAACAGGCTCGGATTCATTCGCAAAGGCATCGAGCGGAAGATCGTCACCGACCTCGGCGCGAGCCTCAGGCTCAAGGCCTCGCGCATCGAAGCGCCGGTCTCGAGCCTGTCGGGCGGCAACCAGCAGAAGGTTGTCCTCGCCAAGTGGTTTCTCG
This sequence comes from uncultured Alphaproteobacteria bacterium, assembly GCA_963725195.1. GTDB lineage: Bacteria > Pseudomonadota > Alphaproteobacteria > Rhizobiales > Beijerinckiaceae > Roseiarcus. Next base: position 46,773 of record CAVRXX010000013.1, read on the forward strand.
CCGACGGCGACGTCATCATCCTCGACGAGCCAACGCGCGGCGTGGATGTCGGCGCGAAGAGCGAGATCTATGGAATCATCCTCAAACTCGCTGAGGAAGGCAAGGCGGTGCTGATGATTTCCTCCGAGCATCAGGAGCTCTTCGGGCTCTGCGACCGGATCCTCGTCATGGGCGAGGGGCGATTGCGCGGGGAACTCACGCCGGAGGATTACAGCGAGGAAAAGCTCCTTTCGCTCGCAATCTCCCGAAGCACATCACATGAAAGGGCAGCCTAAGCGATGGCGGCGATCACAGAAGCCCAGCCGGAGAGCGGCAGGCGTTTCGATTTTGGCGCCTTCCTGCATCGCTTCGGCACGCTCGGCATCTTCATCGTTCTGGTGGTGGCCGCGTCCTTCTGGTCGCCGAGCTTCCTCACCAAGCCGAACGTGCTCAACGTTCTGCGCCAGGTCGCCTCGAGCGCGGGCATCATGGCCGTTGGAATGCTCTATGTCATTCTGACCCGCGGCATCGACCTCTCGGTCGGATCGATCGCGGCGCTCGGCAGCGTGCTCAGCGCCTATTTCATCGCCTTTTCCGGTTTCAACGTGCCGGAGAGCATCGTGCTTGTGATCCTTTCAGGCGCGGCCTGCGGCGTGGTGACGGGCGCCTTCGTGGCCTATCTGAAGCTGCCGTCCTTCGTCATGTCGCTCGCGATGATGGCGATCGCGCGCGGGCTTGCTTTGATCTTTTCCGCCGGCCGCCCCATCCCGCTCCCCGACAGCGGCGAGCCGCTCGCTGATTTCGGATCGGGCTTCCTCTTCGGCCTGCCTCAGCCGGTGATCCTGATGTTTGCGATCTTCCTCGTTGGCGGGATCGTGCTCAACTTCACGAGCTTCGGCCGCATCATCACCGCGATCGGGTCCAACGAGGAGGCGGTGCGGCTCTCCGGAATCGCGGTGCCCCGCTATATCCTCTCGGTCTACGTGATCTCGGGCGCGCTCGCGGCGGTGGCGGGCATCATCTCGACGAGCCGCACGGGCGTCGGCTCGGCGCAGGTCGGCGTCGGAGCGGAGCTCGACGTGATCGCAGCCGTCGTCATCGGCGGCGCGAGCCTCATGGGCGGCCGCGGCGGCGTGATCAATACGCTGCTCGGCGCGCTGGTGATGGGCATCATCGCCAACATCATGAATCTGGCGGGCGTGCCGGGCTACAACCAGAACGTCTATATGGGCCTCATCATCGTCCTCGCCATGCTCATCCAATACGGCGCCGGATCGCTGAAGCGCTGAACGCATGGCGCGCGACCTCACGCTTTCCATCGATATCGGCACCGGCAGCGTCCGCGCGGCGCTCGTCGATTCGACGGGCGCGATCCTTCACATCGCGGCGCGCGAGCACGATCAGATCGTGCCGCAATTCGGCTGGGCGGAGCAAAGGCCGCGCGACTGGTGGGCCGGCGTCTGCGCCTCGATCCGCGACGCGCTCGGCGCGGTCGAAGGCGCGCGGGAGCGGATTGCGGCGATCTCAGCCTGCGGCCAGATGCATGGCGTGGTGCTGATCGATGAGGCCGGCCTCCTCACGCGCGACGCCGCGCCCTTGTGGAACGACAAGCGCACCGCCGCGATCGTGGCGGACTTCGAACGCGAGCGCGCCGCCTCGACTTACCTCGCCGAGAGCGGCAACCCGCCGACGCCGGCATGGCCCGGCTTCAAGCTGATGTGGCTCAAACGCAATGATCCCGACGCCTATCGGGCCGCCCACGCGGTGCTTATGCCGAAGGACTACATCAACTTTCGCCTGACGGGCGAGATCGCGATGGATTCCGGCGACGCCTCGTGCAGTTTCCTGATGAACCCCCGCACGAGGGCCTGGTCGGACAGGATGATCGGCCTGCTCGGGCTCGACGCGGCCAAGCTGCCGCCGATCCGCGAGCCTCTGGAGATCCTCGGCGCGGTGACGGCGGCCGCCGCGAGCGAGACCGGATTGCAAGAAGGCATCCCCGTCCTGGTCGGCGGGGCCGACTATCCGATGGCGCTCCTGGGCTCGGGCGCATGCCGCCTCGGCCTCGCCTCGGACGTCACGGGAACGTCCTGCATTCTCACCCTCATCGCCGAGGCGCCGCTGCTCGATCCCGAAATCTGCAACGTCGCGACGATCGAGGGACACTGGGGCCCGTTCGTCCTGCTCGAGACGGGCGGCGACGCCATGCGCTGGGCGCGGCGGGCCTTTCATGAAAAGACCCTGAGCTACGACGACATGACGACCCGCGCCGCTTCCGCTCCGGCCGGCTCGGATGGCCTCATCTTCATGCCCTACCTCACGGGTGAGAGGCTTGGAGCGCATCGCAACGCGCGGGCGCAGTTCTTCGGGCTGGGCGCAGGCCACGGGCTCGCGCATCTTCACCGCGCAATTCTCGAAGGCGTCGCCTTCGCCGCCGCCCGCCACCTGCGCATCATGGAGAAGGCCGCCGGGCGCAGGATTGAGCGCGTCATCGCCTCGGGCGGGGGCGCCAAGACGCAGCTTTGGCTGAAGATCAAGGCGAGCGTCTACGGGGCGCCGATCGTCGTGCCGAAGGAGCCGGAATGCGGCGTCATCGGCTGCGCCGCCCTGGCGGCCACGGCGGCCGGCCGTTTCGCTCGCCTCGAAGACGCCGTCGCGGCCTATGTGCGCCATGTCGACGAGGTGAAGCCCGACCCGGATTGGGTCGCGGCTTATGCGCGCATGCAGCCGGTGTTCGGCCGGCTCTACGCGCACTCGCAGGCGCTCTACGACGACCTTGACGCGCTCGCCGTCGTCCACTGACTTAAGGAGCTCACGCCCATGGACGAAATCCTCGCAACTTTTCGCCCCGATCTTTTCGCGGACAAGCGCGTTCTGATCTCGGGCGGCACCAGCGGCATCGGACTCTCCCTTGCGAAAGGATTCGCCGGGCTCGGCGCCGAAGTGACCGCCACCGGCGCCTCGCAGGCGCGCCTCGAGGCTGCGCGCGCCGACCACGAAGCAAAGAGGATTCGCTTCGAGTTGCTCGACGTGCGCGACCGCAAGGCCATCGACGCTTTCGTAGGCAGCTTCCCAAGCCTGGACGTGCTGGTGAATTCGGCCGGCGTCGCCAAGCCCGAGAAGGAATATGAGGAGGCCGGCTTCCTCGATGTGATGGACGTCAATCTCAACAGCGTGATGCGCCTCTCGATGGCGGCGCGGCCGCTGCTGGCGAAATCGAAAGGCTCGATCGTCAACGTCGCCTCGATGCTGAGCTATGTCGTCGACGACGCCGTCCCGGCCTATTCGGCCAGCAAGACCGGCCTTCTCGGGTTGACCCGCACGCTGGCGCATCGCTTCGGCCCTCAGGGCATCCGCGTCAACGCGATCGCCCCCGGCTACCACAAGACCGACATGACGAAGCCGCTCTGGTCGGACCCGGTCCCGGCGGGAAAGATCGAGGCCAAGGCGGCGCTCAAGCGCTGGGGAACGGTGGAGGATCTTGTCGGCGCGACGATCTTCTTCTGCTCGCCCGCCGCCGCCTTCGTCACCGCGACGACGCTGCCGGTCGACGGCGGCTACGTCGTCAGCGGCTTCTGAGAAAAATGACGGAGCTTGTGATGGACGCCCGCGAACAGGGTCGGGTCGGATTCGGCAGGGGCTATGGCGGCCCGGGCAAATATATCCAGCGCGCGAACGAGATCGAACGCCTGCCCGATCATGTGAAGCCGCTTGGCGACAAGGCGTTCCTGTTGGTCGACGGCTTCGTGCTCGATTCGATGGGCGGCGCGCTGCGGGCTTCATTCGAGAAGAGCGGTCTCGCTCACACGGTGGAGCGCTTCAACGGCGAGTGCTCCTCGGAGGAGATCGCTCGCGTCGAGGCTCTCGTGCGCAAGCACTCGGCGGGGGTTGTGATCGGGATCGGCGGCGGAAAGACGGCGGACACCGCCAAGGTCGCGGCCTGCGCGACCGGCGCCCGGATCGTGATCGTTCCGACCATCGCCTCGACCGACGCGCCCTGCAGCGCGATTGCAGTGCGCTACACGCCGAACGGGGTCTACCAGGAATCGATGTTCCTGCCGCGCAATCCCGACATCGTGCTGGTCGACAGCGCCGTGATCGTGAAGGCGCCGCCTCGCTTCCTCGTCGCCGGAATGGGCGACGCGCTTTCGACATGGTTCGAGGCGCGCTCCAACGTCGAGACCAATTCGTCGAACTTTATCGGCTCCGGCTTCCCAGCGCCCGCCGCGGGCCTCGCGCTCGCGAGGGCGTGCTACGACGTCCTCCTGCGCGACGCACTCGCCGCCAAATACGCCGCCGAACGCGGTGCGCTGACGCAGGCGGTGGAAAACATCATCGAGGCGAACACGCTGCTCAGCGGCCTCGGCTTCGAGAATTGCGGCGTGTCGGGCGGCCACGGGATCCATGACGGCCTGACTGCGCTCGACGAGACGCACGGCTTCTATCACGGCGAGAAAGTCGCCTTCGGAACGCTCTGCCTCCTGATGCTCGAAGGACGGCCCTTCGCGGAGATCGAAGCGACGGCCCGATTCTGCCGGGCCCTCGGCCTGCCGACGACGCTCGCCGACCTGAAGCTTGGGAAGGCGAGCCGCGCGGACATTGAACGCGTGGCCGAAGCCGCGCTTGCGCCCGGCTCCGCCTCCTGGCGCTCCGCCGCGCCGCTCTCGGTCGCGACAGTCCGCGACGCCATCCTTGCGCTCGACAGCTTCACGTCCTCGCTCGCCGCCGCCTGACGGCGCGCCCCTCTTCCCACTTCAAAGGACTTCTTCGATGCAAGCTGCCGTCATGTACAAGCCCGGAGACATCCGGCTCGAAGAGGTTCCGAAGCCTGAGCCGAAGAAGGGCGAAGCGCTGCTCAGGATCGCCGCGGTCGGAATATGCGGCTCGGACATTCCGCGCATGCTGACGAAGGGCGCGCATCGCATGCCGATCATCTGCGGGCATGAATTTTCGGGCGAGATCGTCGAGGTCGGTGACGAGGTCGACGGGTTCGACATCGGCGAGCTCGTGGGCGTCGCGCCGATGCTTCCATGCCGCGTCTGCGACCAGTGCATGACTGGCAATTTCTCCCGCTGCCGCAACTACGATTATTTTGGCAGTCGGCGCGACGGGGCTTACGCCGAGTTCGTCGCGGCGCCTGTCGGGAATCTGCTCAAGGCGCCGAAAGGAACCGATCCGCGCGCCATCGCCATGACCGACCCGGCCTCGATCGCGCTGCATGCGGTCTGGAAGGCGCCCCCCACGATGGGTGAGCGTGGCGCCGTCGTCGGATGCGGGCCGATCGGGCTCTTCGCGATCCAGTGGATGCGGCTCATGGGCTGCACTGACATCGTCGCGATCGATCTCGCTTCCGCCAAGCTCGAACAGGCGCGCGAGGCGGGCGCCACCCAAACGTTCCTTTCTCACGAGGCGCCGGCGGACCTCACTTGCGACCTCATCATCGAGGCGGCGGGCGTGCCCCCCTCGATCAACCTCGCGGCGCGGCTCGCGGCCCCCGGCGGCCATGTGGTGTTCATCGGGATTCCAGTCGGCGACGTGTCCCTCGACAACAAGACCTTCCAGCATTTCCTGCGTCAGGAAGTGTCGCTTCATGGCGCGTGGAATTCCTTCAGCCCGCCGTTCCCCGGCAAGGAATGGACGGTGAGCCTCGCCGCGCTCGCCGACGGAACCTTGAAATGGGAATTCATGATCACGCATGAGCTCCCGCTGCGCGATTTGCCGCGGATGTTCGAAACGATCCGCGGGCGCAACGAGCATTTCTCCAAGGTCATGTTCAGGCCCTGACGCATGGCGCGACTGCTTGGTCTCGATTTCGGCACCGGCGGCGTGCGTGTCGGGGTTTTCGACCTCGACCGGCGCGCCGTCGTGGCCGAGCGCGAGGCGTCTTACGAGACGCGCCACCCCCGTCCGGGATGGGCCGAGCAGTCGCCGCTTGACTGGTGGGAGGCGCTTGGCAAGGCGACGCGCGGCGTGATGGCCGACCTCGGCGCGCCGGAGATCGACGGCGTCTGCGTCGCCACGACCGCCTCGACCGTTGTCGCATGCAAGCGCGACGGGACGCCGCTGCGTCCCGCCCTGCTCTGGATGGATTGTCGCGCCGCTGTGGAGGCGGACCGGACGGCGGCTTCGCGCCACCCAGTCATGGCCTATTCCGGCGGCGGCGACGCGGCCGAGTGGCTGGTGCCGAAATCCATGTGGCTCGCGCGCCACGAACCGCAGACCTACGCCGACGCCGAGGTCATTTGCGAATGCATCGACTACGTCAATTTTCTGCTGACCGGCCGCTGGGTCGGCTCGCGCATGAACGCGACCTGCAAATGGAACTATGATTCCATCGCAGGCCGCTTCGTCGACGATCTCTACGCGGAATTCGGGGTCCCGGACCTCGCCGCCAAGCTGCCGTCGTCGATCTTCCCGGTCGGCGCGCCGATCGAGCGGCTTTCCGCGAAGGCAGCGGCGCATCTCGGCCTCACAAACCGGCCGGTGCTCGCCCAGGGCGGCATCGACGCCCATATCGGCATGGTCGCGGCGGACACCATGGCGCCGGGAGAATTGCTCATGATCGGCGGCACCTCGACCGTGCAATTGTTCCAGCTTTCGCAAGGCTCGCCGGTCGACGGTTTCTGGGGACCCTACCCTCACGCTCTCGTCGACGACCATTGGCTCGTCGAGGCCGGGCAAGTTTCTGCCGGCTCCGTCCTGTCATGGCTCTCCCGCGATATCTTTGGGCTCGACGATTCCGGGCTCAATCGGCTGTGGAAGCAGGCCGAAGCGCTTCCGGTCGGGGGAGCCGGGGTGCTCGCGCTTGACTATTTCATGGGCAATCGTACGCCATACCGCGATCCGCTCCTGAGAGGCGCCTTCCTTGGCCTGTCCCTCGGACATGATCGGGCCGCGCTTTACCGCGCGGCGGTCGAGGCGGTGGCGCTGGCGAGCGCCAACGTCCTCAAGCGCATGGGCGAGCTCGGCGTCGTCTGCCGGCGCGTGGTGTCGTCGGGCGGCTACGCCAAGAACCCACTCTGGTTGAGGGCGACCGTGGACGCGATGGGCCTGCCGATGCAGATCCTGCCCGAGGTCAATCTCACGATCGTCGGCGCCGCGGCCTGCGCGGCGACCGCGGCCGGGTTCGCGCCCGACCTCTTCGAAGCGGCCAAGGCGGTCGCGCAGCCGACGACGGTTCTCGATCCCGATACGCGCGCCCATGAAAGCTACCTCGAACTGCTCTCGGAATACCGGGAGGCGACCGAGCTCTTGACGCCGCTCATGCGCCGTCTGGCGAAGCGCCAGCTCCGGAGCGAGCCTCATGTCTGAGAGCCTCGACCGCGACGTCCCTTTCCGCAGCCTCTCCATCGAGCAGCGCGAGCTTCTGATGATCCGGGCGGCGAAGAGCTATTATGATCTCAACATGACGATCGGCGAGGTCGCAGAGGAACTGGGGCTCACCCGCTGGCAAGCGCGCCGCCTCCTCAACGAAGCGCGCGAATCCGGCATCGTGCGCATCGAGATCGTGCCGCGGACGGCGCGCAGCCCGAACCTCGAGAGCCGCCTGCAGCGGCGGTTCGACCTCAGGGAAGCCGTCGTGGTGCGGGAGCCCACGGACGACGACGAGGCGCTCGCGCTCGACAGCGTGGCCCAGGCGGCGGCGCAGTTCATCGCCTCGCTCGGCCCCATGCCGCTGATCGGCGTCTCGTGGGGACGGACGATGAGCGCGGTCGCCCGGCGCCTTCCGCCGCTGTGGAACGAAGGCGTCGAGGTCGTGCTTCTGAACGGCGCCATGAACATCCGGGCGCCCTCGGCGCGCACCAACAACACCGCCGAGCTCTTCGCCCGTTCGGCCAACGGCGCCGCGACCCTCTTGCCGGTGCCAGCGATCCTCGGCCATGCGGCGACGCGCGTGGCGCTGGAGCAGGACCCGACGATTGCGAGCGTGCTCGCGCTCGGACGACGCGCGCCGGTGATCTGCTTTGGGATGGGCGCAATGGTCAGCGATTCCGTGCTCGTGCAATCCGGCTTCCTCACGGTTGAGGAGCAGGCGGCGCTCAAGGCCAAGGGCGCGGTCGGCGACATCCTGAGCCGCTTCATCGACGCTTCCGGTCAGGTCGTCGATCCGGAGCTCGATGCGCGGACCATCGGGCTCGACTTGCGCGATTGCGCCAATCGGGAATTCTCGATCGGCGTCGCGGCGGGCGCGGAGAAACATGCCATTGTGCGCGCCTGCATCCGGGCGCGCTACTTCAACGTGCTGGTCACCGACGAGCCCACGGCCCGGTTCCTTCTTGAAGAGAAGGATCGTCGGGCGTTCTACGAAAGCGAGGTCGACGATGAACATCGCTGAAACGGCTCTTCCCGCCAAAGGCCACAACAGACCGCGCAATCCCGGCGTTCCGCTGGATCCAAGCGCATTCGAGAGTGTCGGGGTCAATGCGAGCGCGGTCGAGCGGCGCGCCGCGACGCTGACGACGCGCCGCTCGGTCAAGAAGGAATGGCAGGCGGCGTGGCTTGTGAAGGCGATGACCTGCATCGACCTCACAACGCTCGCGGGAGACGACACGCCGGAGCGCGTGCGCCGTCTCTGCGCCAAGGCGAGGAAGCCGCTGTCCGACGACCTCCTCGAGGCGCTCGGCCTTAACGAGGCGCCGCCGACTGTGGGCGCGGTCTGCGTCTATCCGACGATGGTGGCGCCCGCGGTTCAGGCGCTCGAGGGCTCGGGGATTCCGGTCGCATCCGTCGCGACCGGCTTTCCGGCCGGGCTCACGCCCTTGAAGCAGCGGCTCGAGGAGATCCGCTATGCGGTTGGCGAGGGCGCGCGCGAGATCGACATCGTCATCACCCGCGCGCATGTGCTCGCGCGCGACTGGCCGGCGCTCTACGACGAGGTGGCGGCGATGCGGGAAGCGTGCGGGCAGGCGCATCTCAAGGCGATCCTCGGCACGGGCGACTCTGAAGACGCTGCGCAACGTCTACGCGGCCAGCATGGTCGCCATGCAGGCGGGCGCGGACTTCATCAAGACCTCGACCGGCAAGGAAGACGTCAACGCGACCTTGCCGGTGAGCCTGGTGATGGTGCGGGCGCTCAGGGACTATCGCGACCGGCTCGGCGTCGATATCGGCTTCAAGCCGGCGGGCGGCCTACGCGCCGCCAAGGACGCGCTCGCCTGGCTTATTCTCATGAAGGAGGAACTCGGCTTGCCGTGGATGCAGCCCGACCTGTTCCGCATCGGCGCGAGCGGCCTCTTGACCGACATCGAGCGCCAGCTCGACCACTGGGCGACCGGCCGCTATTCCGCCGCTTACCGCCACCCGATGGCATGAGGATTTCACGATGACGCTCGTCAAGGACATTCTCAAGACGATGGACTACGGCCCGGCGCCCGAGGGCGCGGAGCATGTGCTGGTGTGGCTCAAGGCGCATGAAGACGGCTTCGGTCATTTCATCAACGGCCGCTTCACCAAGCCGGCCGCTTTGTTCGACGTGTTCAATCCCGCGAAGGCTGAGCGCATCGCCCGCGTCAGCCAAGGCTCCGCGGCCGACGTCGATGCGGCGGTCGCCGCGGCGCGCAAGGCGCAAGGGCAAGTGGGCGGCGCTTTCCGGCCACGAACGCGCGAAGCATCTCTATGCGCTGGCGCGGCATGTGCAGAAGCGCGAGCGCTTCCTCTCGGTGCTGGAGTCGCTCGACAACGGCAAGCCGATCCGCGAATCGCGCGACATCGACGTGCCGCTCGTCGCCCGGCACTTCTACCATCACGCCGGCTGGGCGACGCTGGCCGAGAGCGAATTTCCGGGAACGAAGCCGGTCGGCGTTTGCGGGCAGATCATCCCGTGGAACTTTCCGCTGCTGATGCTCGCCTGGAAGATCGCGCCGGCTCTGGCCGCCGGCAATAGTGTCGTGCTGAAGCCCGCCGAATATACGCCGCTCACCGCCCTCGCCTTCGCCGAGATCTGCATCGAGACCGGCCTGCCGCCGGGCGTCGTCAATATCGTGACCGGCGACGGCGAGACCGGCGCGGCGATCGTGGCCCATGCGGGAATCGACAAGGTCGCCTTCACCGGCTCGACCGAGGTCGGCCGCACGATCCGCAAGGCGACGGCGGGAAGCGGCAAGAAACTCAGCCTCGAACTCGGCGGAAAATCGCCCTTCATCGTCTTCGACGATTCCGATCTCGACAGCGCGGTCGAGGGACTTGGTCGACGCCATCTGGTTCAACCAGGGCCAGGTCTGCTGCGCAGGCTCGCGCCTGCTCGTCTCGGAAGGCGTCGCAGAACCGCTCTACGCGAAATTGCGCGCCCGCATGGGCCATCTGCGCGTCGGCGATCCGCTCGACAAGTCGACCGACGTCGGCGCAATCGTCGCGCCCGCCCAGCTCAGCCGGATCGAGGGCCTGATGGCCGAGGGCGCGAAGGAAGGGCTGACCTTTTGGCGCGCCGACGAGCGCCTGCCGGCCGGCTGCTTCTATCCCCCTACCCTCGTCACCGGCGTCGAGCCCGCTTCCATCCTCATGCGTGAGGAAATCTTCGGCCCCGTGCTGGTCTCGACGACCTTCCGCACGCCGGATGAAGCGGTCGCGCTCGCCAACAACACCCGCTACGGCCTCGCCGCCTCGATCTGGAGCGAGAACGTCAACCGCGCCCTCGAAGTCGCTGCCCGCATCAAGGCTGGCGTCGTGTGGATCAACTCCACCAACCTGTTCGACGCGGCGGCCGGCTTTGGCGGCTATCGCGAAAGCGGCTTCGGCCGCGAGGGCGGGCGCGAGGGTTTGTGGGAATATCGCGTCGTGGAAGGGACGAAGGGCAAGCCCTATCCGAAGGCGGCGGCGCTGAACGCCTCGCCCGGAATTGCGCCCTCGGCGGATGCGAGCCCGCTCGACCGCACGCCCAAAATGTATGTCGGAGGCAAGCAGGCGCGTCCGGACTCGGGCTACAGTTACGCCGTGCTCGACCCAAAGGGTCACGAGGTCGGGCTCGCGGGTCTCGGCAACCGCAAGGACATCCGCAACGCCGTCGAGGCCGCATCGAAAGCGTCCGGCTGGGGCGCGGCGACCGCGCATAACCGCGCGCAGGTGCTCTATTACGTGGCTGAGAACCTCTCTGCGCGGGCCGACGAGTTCGCGCGCCGCCTGAGCGCCATGACCGGCGCCTCGGCGCGCGCGGCGCAAGCGGAAGTGGACGCCGCGATCCACCGCGCCTTCTATTACGCCGGTTTCGCCGACAAATATGACGGCGCCGTCCACGCTACCGGCAGCCGCTTCGTCACCATCGCGATGAACGAGCCGTGGGGCGTCATGGGCATTGTCTGCCCCGATGAGGCGCCGCTGCTTGGCTTCGTCTCGCTCATCATGCCGGCCATTGCGATGGGCAACGCGGTCGTTGCGGTTCCCTCCGCGGCGCATCCGTTGAGCGCCACGGACTTCTATTCCATCCTCGACACGTCGGACGTCCCGGCGGGCGTCGTCAACATCGTCACCGGCGAAGCCAATGCGCTGGCAACGACGCTCGCCGAGCACGAAGGGGTCGACGCGCTCTGGTACGTCGGCGATGCGGCCGGCGCGGCCAAGGTCGAGGCGCTCTCCGCCGGCAATCTCAAGGCGACCTGGACCGCTTCGACCGCGATCGACTGGACACGCGCGGAGGGGCGCGAATTCCTGCGCCGCGCGACGCAGGTCAAGAACATCTGGACGCCCTACGGCGAGTAAGCGCCGCACCCTCGGGAGAGAAACGCATGTATCTGGAACGGTTCAAGCTCGACGGCCGGGTGGCGGTCGTCACGGGCGGGGCGCAGGCGATCGGGCGCGCCTGCGTCGAGGCGCTCTCCGAGGCCGGCGCCCATGTCACTATCGCCGACCGCAATCCGGCCGCGGGCAAAGAGGCGGTAGCCGCGCTCGCGGCCCGAGGCGCCAAGGTCGATTTCATCGAGATGGACGTGACGGATTCATCCGCCGTGGACGCCGCCGCCGCGCAGGTCTTCAAGCAGAAGGGCCGTGTCGACATCCTCGTATGCAACGCCGGCATCGCGCGATCCGAAACGGCCGCAGAGGACCTGACCGACGAGCACTGGCTCAATGTCCTCGACGTCAATCTCAACGGCCTCTTCTGGTGCTGCCGCGCCTTCGGCCGGTTGATGCTCGCGGCCGGCCGCGGCTCGATCGTGAATATCGGCTCGATGTCCGGCTTTATCGTCAACAAGCCGCAGCCGCAGGCGCAATACAATGCCTCGAAGGCTGGGGTGCATCATCTGACGAAGTCGCTCGCGGCGGAATGGGGCGCGCGCGGCGTCCGGGTCAACGCGGTCGCGCCGACCTACATCAACACGCCGATGACCGCTTATGCGAAGCAGAACAAGGCGATGTTCGACACCTGGATGGACTTCACGCCGATGGCGCGGATGGGGGAAACGGACGAGATCGCCTCCGTCGTCCTGTTCCTCGCCTCCGACGCGTCGAGCCTGATGACGGGCTCGATCGTCGTGGCCGACGGGGGCTACACCTGCTGGTGATGGAGGGCCGAACCCCGACCAGTCGGACCGGTTTCGGCCCGAAGCTGCCATTCCTGGTCGGCACGCCTACGGACGGAACGCGCAAAAAGCAGCCATTCGCCGGGGAGTCACGAACGGACCTGTCGACGCTGGACGGCGTCGGCTGGACTCGGCCCTTAACCTGCGGCTCGGAGGCGAACGGCGGGCGTCTGCGGCCCGGCGTCGGGCTTCGGCGCGACGACCGTGTCGGACCGCACATTCGGCGAGGATTTAGCTCCGATCCGATCGAGGGCCCAGTAAGCGATCAGCTTCACGCGATCGTTCACGAGGAACCAGACCAGGGCGTAGCCCCAGACGAACAGCGCCCAGCCCCAGCCGAGCGGCGTCATGAACAGCCCGTAGACCGCAATCAGGGTCGCCAAGGTCTGTGTGCCCAGCACCGCGAGCAATAAGATTTTCGCGGGACGTATGGACCAGAAAGGACCGCGCGTGCGCGTCAGGAAAATCGTGAGGTGACCGGCCACCGACAGTTTGAGATACATCAGCGTTTGGATATGGGCGCGGTCGAGATGGAAGACGCGCTCGCCGAGATAGAAAAGTCCGAATGCGGAGATGACGCCGACAACGCCGAGAACTGTCGATATGCCCAGAACGGTGCGCATGTCCCACGCTTCGGGCTTGTTGCGATAGATGACGTTGTCATAGGCGATCGACAGGATTGCCCCGTCGTTGAGCAGCGCCAGCATGACGATCATGATCGCGGTCAAGGGATAGAATTTGAAGACGACGATCGCCAGCGTCATGAACAGGAGAACGCGCAGCGTCTCGGCGATCCGATAGATCGCGTAGCTGTTCATCCGCTGAAAGATGCGGCGGCTTTCCTTGATCGCTTCGATGATCACCGAGAGACCCGGTGTCAGCAGCACGATGGAAGCTGCAGCCCGCGCCGCGTCGGTGGCTCCAGATACGGCAATCCCGCAGTCTGCCTTCTTCAACGCGGGGGCGTCGTTCACGCCGTCGCCTGTCATGCCGACGATGTGGCCGTGCTTCTGCAGAACGTCGACGATATGGAACTTGTGTTCCGGGAACACCTGAGCAAAGCCGTCCGCATCTTCGATGGTCTTGGCCGCCGCCGCTGTTTCCTCGCTCTTGGCGTCGCCCAGCGTGTTCGCGTCGAGGATGTTCGAACCCATGCCCAGGGTCTTGGCCATCTCGCGGGCGATCGCCAGAGCATCGCCGGTGACCATCTTGATCTTCACGCCCATCTTGGCCGCCGTCGCGACGGTGGCTTTGGCGTCTTCGCGCGGCGGATCGAACAGCGGCAGGACGCCGAGAAGCCGCCATTCGCCGTCGCCGTCAGCGCGGGCGACCCCGAGTGCACGAAAGCCGCGCGCGGCGAAGTCATCGACAGCCTTATCCACGGCGGACTTCACCGCGGCCGCGTTCGTCGATAGCGCTAGGATGACTTGCGGCGCGCCCTTGCTTACCTTGAATGTCTTTCCATCCGCGCCCTTGATCGTGGCCTCGGTGCGCTTGTGCACGGGATCGAACGGCGTGAAATGTGTGACCTGATAGGGCTTCAGCGCCTGCCTGTCCTTCAGTCCGCCGAGGACCGCGAGATCGATCGTATCGTTATTCGCCGCCTGCGAAGCCAACGCGCCGGCGAGGATGAGCTCATCGGGTGTGATCTTGTCCAGGCAGAACGGATCGCCGAGCGTCAGCTTGTTCTGAGTGAGCGTCCCGGTCTTGTCGGCGCAGAGCACGTCCACGCCCGCCAATTCCTCGATCGCGACCAGTTTGCTCACGATCGCCTGTTTCTTGGCGAGCAGGCGCGCGCCGACCGCCATTGTCACCGACAAGACCGTGGGCATCGCCACGGGGATGGCCGCGACCGTCAGAACAAGCGCGAACTGCAACACGGTGAGAATCGGCTCGCCGCGGTAGATTCCGAGTGCGATGATCACGGCCACAAGGATCAGAGCGAGGCCAATCAAGTAGTTGCCGATCTTGAGCACGGCTTTCTGGAAATGGCTGACGGTGACCGCCGTCTCCACCAGTTCCGCCGTCTTGCCGAAATAGGTTTTGCCGCCGGTTGCATAGACGAGCGCGTCGATTTCGCCGCGGCGAACGATCGACCCGGAGAAGACAGCGTTGCCCGACTTACGCGTGGCGGGCATGGATTCCCCGGTTAGCGCCGACTGGTCGACAGATATCTCGTCGCCGTCCAGCAGGCGCGCGTCGGCCGGTACGATGTCGCCGAGGCGCAAGCGGATGGCGTCGCCGGGCACAAGTTCGCGCGCCGCCGGATTGACCCATTGTCCGTCACGTTTCACCCTGGCCTTGATCGCCAGCGTCGCCTTCAGAGCGGCGATGGCGTTGCCGGCCTGATGCTCTTCCCAGAATCCGACCCCGGCGTTGGCAAGAAGCAGAAGCAGGATGATTCCGAAGTCCGGCCAATGCCGCGCCGCCGCTGACAGGATCACCGCCGCTTCGATCATCCAGGGGATCGGACCCCAGAAATAGGAGAGGAACTTCAGGATCTCGTTGGTCTTCTTCTCCGCGATCTCGTTCGGCCCATATTGGGTCAGCCGCTTTTGCGCCTCGGCCTCGGTCAGGCCATCCGGCGACGAACCCAGTTTTTTCTCCACCTCCGCCAAAGGCAGGGTTTGCAAATCGTCTTTGCCAACAGACTTCGATGCTGTCTTAGACTTGATGGCCTCGTGCCGACTCGAGGTGAGTTTCCATGATCGAAAGTCCTTCCGGCGTCGCTGAAAGCGCGCCTCGGCATGCTTTGGGCAAGAGTTCTATTTGCTGGCGTTCGCGCGAACCGAGGCTTTGGATCGCGAATATTCGGACGTGGTAAGCGGGGACCGCCGCGGTGGAAACCTATAAGCTCGTCTAATGCCTCTAAAGTAAGGCTCGGAAAATACGTACGTCCGCTTTTGAGATCGTTGTGTGTGCTGTTCATCAACAGGCGTTGGCGCGACGCCGCTGCAACAGAATGGCGCTTTACGTCGAGACCGGACTTCGTTGCCGATTTTTACGCTGTCCGCTTCCCGCCCGGAGCAGTCGACGCTAGGGGAGGCGATTGGGTTTTGACCGCATAACAATGTGGGATGCTTGTTGCGAGGACATCCAGGGTCTTGGCTAGGGTTCCTGGCCCGGAGGCGAGAGAATCCGAGTTTTTTCGATGAAAAACCGTACGAGCGTGCAAATTCCATCGTATTCGGAGCGAAATTCACTTGCATTACGATCTTCGGCGCGCGGATCGCCCGCCAGGTCGGACAGCTCGGCAGTGCTCCTGGTCAACAGCTATCAATGGAGGAGCCGGTAATTTGGCTCTTGTAGAGTTAGCTGTTGGCAACCACGGAATTCCGAATATAGGCGGCGCGAGAGGCGCACGAAGCGTCCTGCCCCCGGACTGTGATCAGGGCTTGTCCTGGCCATCCACGCGTTTCGGCGCACAGGACGACCGCAAAAGAGTTTTCGGGTCAAAAATTCTTTTCTTAAGAAGCCCTTGCGACCAACCGCAGCGCTGCCTGGACTCGTCTCTGAAGCGCCGCGGCGTGGATAGCCGGGACGAGCGCGGCCATGACGACAAAGACTCTGGGGCGAGTTGGAAGGGCCCAACCAAGCGCTAACGCTATAAGAGCCGCGAATTTACTTGACAAAATCAGAAATTCGCGGTATGCGTTCACCTTGTCGGAATTCATTTCCCGCTCGCCACTTGACGGGAGGGAAAACGAGAAAACGTGGCTGTTTGAAACATTGGCCCACAACCCGCCGGGCGAGCCGGGGCGAGGAAGCGATTTTCTTAACTACATCGCCCACAACCCATTGAAAAGGCTCGATTTGGAAAAATAAACGTTAGCAAACGCTAGCAAATTTACTAGCGTTTAGGCTCATGAGCTTCGTTTTGCTTGCGCTTATTTGGAAGGAATTCCCGCTTTGGTTGTATCCGGCCGCGCCCCGCGAGCCTGCTCGCTGGCGTCCAAGATCCAGGTCCGGTCGGCGAAGGCGACATAGATGCGCTCCTGGCCGAGCGCAGCGCCGAGTTCGGCGGCCAGTTCGTTGAGCATCGCCTCGATTGCGCCATCCGGCAGGTGGCCTAGATAGGCGTGCACCGCCTCGCCGGTGAACAGCGCGACGGGTTCGCGGTCCGACCCGACCGTGCCGTCCTCTCGCGGCCAGGCGTACGTCACCTCGGCGCGGGTGAACATGCCCGAAAGGGCCGGCTGGCCAGCTTCGACCCGACGCCTCATCCAGGCGCGCGCGGTGCGCACCGCTTCGGAGACGTCAAACACACGGCCCTCCGGGTCCCAACCCTCGCGTAAGCCCACGCTGATCCGAAAATCGCGCCGCGGCCCGTCGGAGCCATCGACGACGATGTAGTCTTCGGGTTTGCGCGAGCGCGTCTCAGGCATGTCCGGGCTCCCTCAGTTTGCCGGCGCTGGAGGCGCAATGATTGTTTCGCGCTTGGAGCATAGGCCGAAGTAGAGTTTGCCTCACTCCCACTCGATCGTGCCGGGCGGCTTGCTCGTCACGTCGTAGACGACGCGGTTGACGCCCTTGACCTCGTTGATGATGCGGGTCGCGGCGCGGCCGAGGAAGGCCATGTCAAACGGAAAGAAGTCGGCGGTCATGCCGTCGATCGAGGTCACCGCGCGCAGCGCAACGACGGAGTCATAAGTGCGGCCGTCGCCCATCACGCCGACCGTGCGCACCGGCAGCAATACGGCGAACGCCTGCCAGATCTTATCGTAAAGGCCTGCCTTGCGGATCTCGTCGAGAAAGATCGCGTCGGCTTGCCTGAGAATGTCGAGCTTCTCGCGGCTGACGCTGCCTGGGCAGCGGACAGCGAGCCCTGGGCCCGGAAAGGGATGCCGACCCACGAACGCCTCCGGCAGGCCGAGCTCGCGGCCAAGAGCGCGCACCTCGTCCTTGAACAATTCGCGCAGCGGCTCGACCAGCTTCATGCGCATGCGCTCGGGCAAGCCGCCGACATTGTGGTGGCTCTTGATGGTGACAGACGGGCCGCCGGAAAACGACACGCTCTCGATCACGTCGGGATAGAGCGTGCCTTGCGCCAGAAACTCGACCGACCCCTTGCCGTCGCTCGCGATGCGATGCGCCTCCGCCTCGAATGTGTCGATGAACAATTTCCCGATCGTCTTGCGCTTGGCCTCGGGGTCCTCGACGCCCGCGAGCGCCGCTATGAACTCTTGCGCCGCGTCGACATGAACGAGCGGGATGTTGAAATGGCCACGGAACAGGTTGACCACTTCGTCCGCTTCGCCTTGCCGCATCAGCCCGTGATCGACGAATACGCAGACGAGCTGATCGCCGATCGCTTCGTGGATCAGCACCGCCGCGACCGCCGAATTGACTCCTCCCGACAAGCCGCAGATGACGCGCGACTTGCCGACCTGCGCGCGAATGCGGGCGATCTCCTCGGCGCGGAAGGCGGCCATCGTCCAATCGCCCTTGAGGCCGGCGACCTTGAAAAGGAAATTGGCGAGGAGCTTGGCGCCGTCCGGCGTGTGAACCACCTCGGGATGGAACATCGTTGTGTAGTACCGCCGTTTTTCGTCGGCTGCGACGGCGTAGGGCGCATTCTCCGACACGGCGTAGACGCGAAAGCCCTCAGGCAAACGCGTCACGCGATCGCCGTGGCTCATCCATACCGGGTAGCGCCCGCCCGTACGCCACACGCCCTCGAACAGGGCGCAGGCCTCGAGGATCTCGACATCCGCCCGGCCGAATTCAGCAGCGTGGCCGCTCTCGACCTTGCCGCCGAGCTGCTCGCACAAGGTCTGCTGGCCGTAGCAAATGGCGAGGATTGGAACGCCGCTCTTGAAGATTTCCTCTGGCGCGCGGGGGCTGTCCGGCTCCGGAACCGACGCCGGTCCGCCGGACAGGATCGCTGCGTTCGGGTTTGAGCCGCGCGAACGCTTCGCCAGCCTTCGAGAACGGATGGATCTCGCAATAGACCCCCGCCTCGCGCACGCGCCGCGCGATCAGCTGTGTGACCTGCGAGCCGAGTCGACGATGAGGACTGAGTTTCGCGACTTATCCGGCCATGTGGCGGAAGAGCCTCGCTAGCGCAAGCCGGCCCCTGCGCCGGGCGCATCCTGCAAGCGGGGGCCGCCGGTCTAAAGCGCCGCGGCCGCCTCCTTGAGGCGCTTCGACATTTCCGCCCGCCCCGTCACGGCGAATGACCACCCACGGGTTACGGCCGGACTCCCCCGTCAACCACGATATCCTGGCCGTTGACGAACCCGGACCCGTCGCTGACGAGATAGACCGCCGCCTGGGCGATATCGTCAGGCATTCCGGCCCGGGAATTGGCTGGAGCCTCGCGAAGGTCTCTTTCACAACGCCTGCCACGCGGTCGGCCTTGCAGCCCTTAGGCCGGCGTTCTTGCCGAAGATGCCAGTCACGATGGCGCCGGCGAGATGCTATTCACCCGGACGCTCTTTTCGCCCAGTTCGGCGGCGGCCGAGCGGCGTCAGCGCGCTCACCGCCCCTTTCGACGCGCTATAGATGTGGCCGGAAACGCCGCCGCGATGTCCAGCCATGCTGCTGATGTTGACGATGCTGCCGGACTGCTGCGCGAGCATGAGAGGCGCAGCATGCTTGATCCCAAGAACGACGCCCTTGACGTTGACCGCCAGGACCTGATCGATGGTCGCGACGTCGACTTCCGTGATGCTGACCATCGGCGCCTGGAATGCCCGCGTTGTTGACGGGGCACATCGACACCCGCCCGAACCATTCGACGGTCTTGTCGACCATCGCCTTGACATCCGCCTTATTCGCCACGTCCGCGCGAACGAAACGAACGCCGATCCTTTCTCGAGCGCGCGGCCTTCCTCCTCGCGCCGCCCGACGATCACGACCTTGGCTCCTTCCGAGACAAAGTCCTTGGCGATGCCTTCGCCTATGCCGCTCGTGCCTCCGGTCACGATCGCAATCTTCCCGTCCAATGCGCCCATGGTCCACCTCTGATTGGGTAAAGTCCTCGCCGCCGTCAACCGGCTCTCGTCGCGGCGACGAGCGCCTCGAGCGATTCTGTAGCCGCCGCGCGCAAAGCGTGTCGGCCAGAATATCGTCCGCCGTCACTTCCTTTCCTGTGAGCGAGATTGATGCGAACGCTTCAGGGATAAGGCGCGCGGCCATCGTGGACAGGATCTCGCGCAAGGACGCCGGCGCGTGAAACGCGCGGGCGACGATTCGAGAGCGCGGTCGGCTTGCCGGCGAAGGTCTCGCTCGCCACCAGCCAGTCGAGCGCGTCTTCGAGCGCGCCCGGAAGGCCGATGGGCGTATTCCGGGGCGGCGATGACGAGCGCGTCGCTCGCATCGACGAGCGCGCGAAGCGTCGCGACCAGCTCGGGCTTCGGCTTGTCCTCGATGTCGTCGTCAGGATTGAACGGCGGCAGCGCCGCGAGATCGGGATAGACAAGAACCTTGACGCCCTCTGGCGCGAGCTTTGCCAGCGCCTCCAGCGCCGCCGTATTGGTTGACGCGCGGCGCAGGCTTCCAGAGATGGCGAGCAATCGCATGGGCTTCATCGAGGACGGGAAATCGCTCATCGGGTCGCCGCCCTCGCCTCACCCCTCAGTTCGCGCGATCGATGTTCAATCCTCGTCGCCAGGCCAGACGATCGAACGCTCCAGGATCTCGGCGTATTCGAACGGACGCCGAATGGGAAAGACGCTCAGGGACAAGCCGGTCTCGTTTGCCGCTTCGAGCCTCGCATCTTCGTAAAGCAGCCTCGAGAGCCTCGTCGACTTGCGACTTGAGTTCCGGATTTTTTCGTAGCTGGCGCTCGGCGCGTCGTCGTTGCTCGCGGACCGTCAACGTCCACGAGCGGCTCCTCATCGAGGGCTGATGGTCCCACTTGAGCAGATGGAGCATGAGCACACGCAGCGCACTCTCCAACTTGTCGTATTGCTCCTCGCCCACGTCATCGATCTCCTCCGCGATCGCCGCGGCGTCGATCTCCGAGAGCCGGCCGGCGCGTAGAAGCTCGGCCTGGCGGCGCGCCCAGGAGAGAAGATCGGTCTCCTTCGCGGCGGGCCGCTTCGTCTCCTCACGGACCTCATTCCTGACCATCGCCTCGCCTC
>CAVRXX010000014.1:0-112670 GCA_963725195.1 uncultured Alphaproteobacteria bacterium
GGATTCTCTCGTCAGAATCTTAGACTTTTCAATGGGTTACGCGGATATTTCGCGGGAAGATTTTTTCGCGGCGCTTTCCGTGGCGTGGAGAGGCGCGGGAACAGGGGCGGGCGCGCCTTACGGTCTTGGCCTTGCGGAAGGGCAGGATTGTTCATCGGGCGAGCTTAACTCTATTTCTGATTTTCTGCAAGAGATTGTCGTCCGCACCCTTTCGTTTCCGCGGCCTCAAAAGCAGCTCGCTCTAAGGTCAAAATCCAATCGCCTTTACGGGAGCGGCCGTTTTGGGCGAATATTGCGCCTACAGCAGTCGCCTCAGGAAGGACCGGAGTCCAAGCGAAAGCCGTTATTCAATGGCGAGCGCCGACCCTTTCGGATGAGTGTTGGGAGCGCCACTGGTCGAGCGCAGACGCCGTCCGGACGCAACCCACGCTACACTTGTCGCTGCAGGCTTTCTCCAAATAGAAATGTTGCCGAAGATCCTCCAAGGCGTACGCGGAAAGCCTCTTTCCAAATGCCATGCGGGTCTGCGCGCACCACCGCACCATTCCGAGCTCATCGATGTAGAGGTATCGTGCCCCCGCTCGACAACGGAATGGAGCTTCGCCATTCTGGATCAGGCGCTCACGGTAGCCGTGCGCTTCCTCGGTCACTCGGCGCCCAAACAGTTGTTTGACCTCCGCGTAGACGGCGAGCTCCTCGGAGGACAACCCCATCTGGCCGTGTTCATTGTGAAGGACCAGAAGGCGGGGTGTGAACCCGCGCGACTTCGCAAACTCGACGACCTCCAGAACTTCCTCGCGAGGCGCAGTCCCAATGACGGCACTGAGGACCACGTCGAATTGTGCACGTTCAGCCAGTATGTCGAGCTTCCGTCTCAGCACGTTAAGGACTTTGCGGGTTGTCGCGTTCCGTTTCACCCCATCGATGCTCAGACTCATATCGGTCATGCCACTATTGTTGAGTCCGTCAACAATCTCCTTGGTGAGGAGGAGCCCGTTCGTTGTCATCATGCGGCGACGGAACCCCAAGACGCGCATGGTGGTGAAGATTTTGAGGAGATCGGGATGAAGGGTTGGCTCGCCACCCATCAGGGAGACGGCCCAGGTGCGAAGGTCGCGGAGCAGCTCGAGCCGCTGCCGCAGGACGTCAAAGGGAACGGGTTCAGAGGTTTTGTCGTATTCTGTGCAATAGCCGCAGGTAAGATTGCATCGCCGGGTGACGATCATCTGTGCCAAGAACGGTCCATAGCGGAGCCAATCCAGCCAGGAGATAAGTCGGGGGCTCGTTCCGGGCGCGATGCTGGCCGACTGGGGCGCTGCGAGATCCAGACCTTCGGGGCTCACGCAGCACCTCTGGATTGACGCGGCAAGCGCTCGAACGGCGGGAGCATGCGATCGACGCGCATCCCCCAGGCATAGTTTCCCTCGACCAGGCGCGCGCACCAGCATTGGCCACAACCCGTTCGGGACAGATTGGCGAATGCCGTCGCCGCCCCGAGCCGTGTGACGCTGTTCGATCGGTCGCTCCGGTTGAGCTGGGGGCAGGAAAAGAGGACGCCTTCAGGGTCCATGGTCGCCATCACCCAGCCGGCCGCACACGGGGGTGGCGTGTCCTCTGGGAAGCGCCGAAAATGCCTGAGGCTGGACCAGCCATTGCCGACCACTTTGCTCCGTCGTTTTATCCGCTCAATCTGAGCGAACGCGGCGCGAATGGACTGGACATCCAGCTGCCACGACGATCCATCGCGATCGGCGCCAAGAAATAAACTGTTCAACGCTGGTTGAAAGACCACCGGGATACTGACGGCTGATGCGATGTCGATCAGCGGCTCGATCGTGTGAGCATTATGCTGGCCCACCGTGCACGTGAACTCCACCTTGACACCCGCATCTCGCGCAGCGGTGGCGCCGGCGAGGGCTTTCTCAAAGCTCCCCGTTCCCCGCATCGCATCGTGACTGTCAGGGGGGCCGTCGAGGCTAATCTTCAGCTGAGACAACTTCCGAATCGTGTGAAGTTTCTTCGGTACGAGAATACCGTTGCTGTTCAGCGATACGGTGACCCCTCGTTGCGTAAGCCAGTCGACGATCTCATCGATGTGCCGATGGGTCAGGGGATCACCACCGTCGAGGTGGGTGTGGAGCATTCCAAGCGTATGGAACTCTTCCAGCGCCCGAAAGATCTCCTCCTGTGTCAACTCATGGCGCATGGGGTGTATGGCGGTCGCAATAACCGCAGGACAGATTGCAGAGCCATGTGACTTCGTACGTCAGGGACAGGGGGAAGGGCCTGACACCCGTCCGGGCGATGGCTCCTCGCAGAACCATCTGTGGCGTCACCATTCTCCCACTCCTCAACGAGATTGAAAGAAATCTTGGCACAGAGGCCAGGAATCTTGGCACAGAGGCCAGGGGCCGTTCGTCGCGGAAGCCGGCCAGACGAAAAGATCCGCAAGCTTGAATTGACGGTAGGCGACCCGGCGCTCTTCGTCCAGCTTCGTCCGGGCACGACGCAATTAACGCGGTGTTGTCATCGCTTATCTACGTTATCCGCGAGTGAAAGTCGCGGATAACGTCAATGCGCGCGTATTTGATCCTGTTGTTCGTTCTGTGGGCGCTCACTGTTCTGATGGCGTTGCCGGACGTTGCGCTCATCGTCGCGCTCGGGACAATGGGGATCGCTTTTCCCCTCGTATTCGCCGCGACGGGCCTCGTCTATAGCTTATGCGCCGCCCCGCTGGTCGCGTTGTGGCGCGCCGGCGCCCGCCTGCGTGTGGTCGGCGCGGCGGCGACCGTAGTCCTCATCGCCCTCGTTGCGCTTGCACCGCATTATCTGGGGCGTTACGCCGCGGACGCGGCTGGGGCGGTCCTCCGTGCGTCCGATCATGCTCCGAACGAGCCAGTTGGAGCATCAACTCTCGAAATTCGTCGACCCGCCGAAAGCTACGACGATACGTTCGCTGATCAGCGGGCCTGCGGGATCGAATGTCGCACATTGTTGTTGACAGGCCAAACGCGGTGGCTGCGCGTTGTCGAGGTCGGGCATCCTAACGCATCGACGTCCAGCACCTTTCATCGCGCCCTGCACGGCAAGGATTGCGCGGCGCCGGGCGCCCCGCCAGATGACAATGCGGTCTGCGTGGTCGACGCGCCTGACCCCGGCGATGCTGCGAACCTGGTCATAGACTTCACAATTCCGGTCGGAACCGAAGCAGTCATCCCGCTATCGCTCTTCGCGTCAATTGTTCACAAGCGCGCAGTCGTCGCGCGAGCCGGGGAGACCGATCAAGCGTCAGAAACGATGCGGCAAACGGAAATCACGGTCGAGGCGCCGATACGTCCCGCGCTGTTCGGACCTGCGATCAAGTTTGGGCACAGCAGCGGCTTTGACACGGTGCGCGATACCTACAAGATCAATCCACTGACGCTCCGCGGCGCCTTGACGCGCCTCGGCTATTCGCTTCGTCCGACAGGGGGCGTCCCGCCCCGCCTCGCGGAGGCCCAGTGGCGCACACCCGTCGACGAGAGCATGACGCGTGAGATGATCGCCGTGCTCGATCTTCCGGGCGACGCGCCCTTCAACGATCAGCAGGTAGCGGTGCTGTTCTCTTGGATCGCGCACGCACGCAACGTGCGGGTTTGGACGCCGGATCTGCTCGCCGTGCTGCGACGTTTCGTGCGTGACCGACGGGTGCGCCGGCCAACCTTCTTCTACCAAATCTTCGCCAGCAGGCCGGAGGTCGCCAAGGCCCTGCTGCCGGACGTGCTCGACATGATTGAGATCGATGGAATTGGAAGGGATTACACGCCGGCGCGCCAAGCAGCCTATAGATTGGGTGATATCGACGCCGCTTTGCTGACGTCCTATGCCGACCGCATTGTTTCGCTGCTCGACAAGGGCGCCGATGTCCGCGCAATTCTGTTGCCCGTAATCGGTCGGATCGGAGTCGATCCTCTGCCGTACCTGACGCCGATCCTGGCGGACAGGACGAGCCCGTCGCCATATTCGTTTTACCCGCGTGCGGTCGGCGCCTGCCGCGCCGACCCGCAATGGGCGAAAGAGCTCATCAGCCCGCTGCGGGAGGCTTACCACGACGCTACGGGCACACTCTCCATTGACCAATTCTATCGCGAATTGCTTCTCAAGGCGCTGACGAAGTCTCGGCGATCGCGATTTTGTCGAGCATGAACTCGTCTCGAGCGACCGAATAAAGTCGAAGCAGCTCCGGATAGCCATTGACTCCGCCTTGTCGAGCAAAAATCCCGCGGTTTGGCTCTGCCGAGGGATGTGATCGGGCCGCCGACATCGCCCGCGGCAATACAGTAGCGACGCCGCCTGCAGAGTAAGCTGGCGGGTGGAAGCTTCTGCAAAGGGCCGAAACCGCGGCCGCCCCCTATTCCGCCGCCTCGCGTAGCGCAGCGTAGCGGGTGAGCTGCGCCCGCAGCGGCGCGGGCTTGAGCGGCTTGTTCATGACGACAATATCCTCACGCTCCGCCGCGTCGCGGACCTCGGGGCTCCGATCGGCGGTCGCGAGGATCGCGGCGATGCTGCGGCCGAAGCGCTCGCGTAAACCCCGGATCGCGGCGACGCCGTCGCCGGAATCGAGGTGGTAGTCGGCGATGATGACGTCCGGCGCGCCGAACGCGTCGAGCGCCGCCCTTGCCTCGTCGAGGCCATGGGCGGTCGCGACCACACAGCCCCAACGCTTTAGAAGGACGCTGAGGCCCTCCAGCACGCGCGGCTCGTTGTCGATGGCGAGGACCTTGAGCCTGTCGAGCGGCTCGCCCGCAGCCACCGGCTCTGGCGCGCCAGGCTCCGCGCGGACCTTGAGCGCCGCACGCGCGAGCGGCGCGGTGACGAAGAACACTGAGCCCTCGCCTGGGCGCGAGCGCAAGCCCACGGCATGTTCGAGCACGCGTCCCAGGCGCTCGACGATCGACAAGCCCAGTCCCAAGCCGCTCGCCACCCGCGCGCCCTGGTCGAGCCGCTTGAACTCGACGAACACCGCGCGCTCATGCTCGGGCGGAATGCCGAGCCCCGTGTCCCAGACCTCGATGCGGACTGCGCCCGCAACGCGGCGACAACCGACCAGCACCCGGCCGCTCAGCGTATATTTGAGCGCGTTCGAAATGAGGTTCTGCATAAGGCGCCGCATGAGACGCCGATCGGTGCGAATGGCGAGGCTGGTGGACACGAAAACGAGATCGAGCCCCTTCGCCCGGGCGAAGGCTGCAAACTCGATCTCGAGCAGGCGCATGAGATCTGCGACAGAAACGTCGGAAATCTCTGGCCGCGTCGCGCCGGCGTCGAGTCGCGAAATGTCGAGGAGCGCGCCGATGATCTCCTCGACCGCCTCGAGCGAGACGTCGACATTGCGCGCGAGGTTTTTGCGCTCTTCGGGGTCGATCTGATTGACGCCTTCGGTCAGCGAACTCGCGTAAAGCCGCGCGGCGTTGAGCGGCTGCAGAATATCGTGGCTGGCCGCGGCGAGGAAACGCGTCTTGGAGAGGTTGGCGGCGTCGGCCTCGTTCTTCGCCCGCTCGAGCTCGGCGTTGAGCCGCTGCAATTCCGCCGTGCGCTCATCGACGCGCCGCTCCAGCATCTCGTTGGAGGCGGCAAGCGCCTCCTCGGCCTGAACGCTTTGGGTGACGTCGGTATAGGTGGTGACGATCCCGCCGTCCGGAAGCCGCGCCGAGCGCACCTCGATGACGCGGTTGGTCGAGAGCACGCGCAGCCTATTCGGTTGATCGTCATAGAGCAGGCGGGCGACCCGCTCGGCTACGAAGTCCTCCGAAATCTCCCGGCCCATAGACGCCGCGGCCCGCGTTGAAGCGGACGATCTCGTCAAGCCCGACGCCCTGACGCAGGATGGCTGGCGGCAGACCGAAAAGGTCGGCGAATTCCCGGTTCCAGGCGGTCAGCGCCAGATTGGCGTCAAAAACGGTGATGCCCTGCTTCGCGTGGTCGAGCGCATGCTGCAATTGGTCGCGGCTCGACTGGATCGCCGCCGAGGCTTCGTCGATGAGCTTGAGCGCCGATTGGCCGGAGACGGTTCTCGGCCTCAAGAGCAGCGACAGCACCTGGCGCGAGGTCGAGGCGCCGATCGCTGGCGAGAGCAAAAATTCCGCGTGGCGAATGAGTTGCGCGCCGGCCTCGAGCGCGGGGTCGTAAACGAGGTCGCGCTCGCGCATGAAGGTTAAGAAGGCGCGGCGCGCCCGCCCTGCGCCAAGATAGCGCGCGACCGCGGCCTCGAGCTCGCCCGCGGTCGTCGACGAACGCCAGAGTCGGAACGCCTGCGGCTTGCCGCCGACCCCTGCCCCGGCGAAGGCGCTCGCCTGGGCGCGCTCGAGCGCGTTCGGCTGGCGGGTCAGCGAAAAGGCGACAAACGCCGCGACATTCGCGGTGAGCGACAGGACCACCCCGCCCACGAGTGCGTTGGGCGCGAAGGCGACGAGCGCAGCCGGGCTCAGCCACGCGATCGCCATGGGCCCGTGCGTGAGAAGGCTCGAAAGCGCCTGGTCGGGCCGGATCGACGGCAACAGCAGCAGGTAGAACCAGATTAGCGACCCTGCGGTCATGCCGGCAATTGCGCCCCGCGCGGTCCCGCGACGCCAAAAGAGGCCGCCAAGAAAGGCCGGCGCGATCTGCGCCACCGCGGCGAACGACAAGAGGCCGATCGAGACCAGGCCCGTTTTCCCGGTCATGCGCTCATAGGCGAAGCCCAGCGCCAGCACGCCGACGATGGCGATCCGCCGCACCCAGAGCACCAGCGCGCCGATGTCGCCTTCGGCGGCGGACGCCGGCGCCCCCCGGCGCCGGAGCAGGAGCGGCATCACCAGGTCGTTGGAAATGGTGATGGCGAGGGCGACGCTCTCGACCACGACCATTCCGGTCGCCGCCGAGATGCCGCCCACCATCGTGAGCAGCGCCACGCCGCGCGCGCCCGCGCTGAGCGGAAGGGCAAGAACCGTCAGGTCGCGATTGAAAGCCGCGTCCGGGAAAGCCTTGAGGCCGGCGATGGCGAGGGGCAGAACGAACAGATTGATCAGCACCAGATAAGTCGGGAACAGCCAGGCGGCGGTGCGGATGTCGCGCTGGTCATGGTTCTCGACCACCGCGACGTGAAACTGGCGCGGCAGAAGCACGATCGCGAACGCCGACAATAGCGTCGTCACAACCCAAACCGCCGGATCGGGAGGCGTCTGGATCACCGACGCGATCTTAGGATCGGACCCAGCGATCTCGGTCAGCGCGACGAGCCCGTTGTTGAGCCTCCAGACGACGAATGCGCCGAGGCCAAGAAACGCAATGAGCTTGACGATCAATTCGACCGCGATGGCGAGAATGAGGCCGTCCTGATGCTCCTTGGGGTTGATGCGCCTGGTGCCGAACGCCATCGCGAAGAGCGCGAGCATGAGCGAGACGGCGAGATAGAACGAGGTCGAAGGCGCGCCCGGCGTGAGGCGGCCACGATCGAACGAATCGACCACCATCAGGACGGTTGGCGCGACGGCCTTGAGCTGGAGCGCCACATAGGGCGCGGAGCCAATCAGCGCGATGAGCGCGGCGACTGCGGCCACGGCTTGAGATTTCCCGTACCGCGCCGACACGAAATCGGCGACCGTGGTGACGTTTTGGGCGCGGGCGAGATTGGCGATGCGGGCGATGAACGGCGCTCCGAGGCCAATGACGAGAATGGGTCCGATATAGATCGGCAGAAAATCAAGCCCATGTTCGGAAGCGAGCCCGACGGAGCCGTAATAGGTCCAGGACGTGCAATAGACGGCGAGGCTCAGCGCATAGACGAAAGCTCGCGAGCGGCCCGATGCGAAGCGTCGTCTGGCGTCTCCCCACCAGGCGATGAGGAACAGGAACGAGACATAGCCGATGGCGGTGAGAAAAACCGTCGTGCCGTTCATCAGAGTCGAGCATTCGCCCCATGCTGATTGAGCAGCATCCTAAACCATGACGGCGGCCCGTGGAATCAACCATGGTTGCCGAAATGGGGGTCTAGGGTCGAAAGCTCGGCCATTGCCTGCTGCCGCGGCAGCGCTGCGACGGATCGGCGCGAGGCTCGGTCGTCGAAAGAGCTATGCTCGCGGCGCGGGATCTCAATATTGGCGCGCGCGCTCGCGATCATGACGCGGTTCGGAGACGCCATCGGCGCGCGGCTTCTGCGCGGCGCCATTAGGTCGTGACGATGAGCTTACGAAGTCAAGCCTTCTGCGCCGCACTCCGCGCTCAGTGTTGCGCGGCACAGAAATCAGTTGCCTAGACTAAAGGTCCGCTCTCCGCCCTTCGGAGACGATCGCTATTCCCTCGGCGACCGACCGCCTCAAGTCGGCGGCATCTGCGACGGGGCGACCCACGGTTTCTGAAGCAGCCGGCGGACCATCGGCTCGAAGGTCGATAGCGGCTCGTTCTTGTAGTCTGGGTCGAAGGATATCTCGTCGTATTTGGCGCAGAACTCGACCGTCTGCTCATACGCCGGATCGGATTTGTAGATGTCGCGCGCGTTGGGATCGAGGCCCATGTGCCGGGCGTAGAAATAGGTCTGGAACAGGCCATGCTGCACCAACATCCAGTGATTGTCGCGGCTGATGAAGGGCCGCAGGATCGCAGCGACAACTTCGCCGTGGTTGAACGGGCCAAGCGGCTCGCAGACGTCGTGCAGCAGCGCCACCGCGACGTATTCGTCGTCCTTGTTGTCGCGCAACGCGCGCGTGGCGGCCTGCAGGCAATGATCGTAGCGCGTGATGTTGTAGGCGGTGTCCTGGCTCAGTTCGCGCAGCATCGCAAACAGCCGGTCGGGTACGGCGCGCAGGGTCTGCTCATGCACATGCCGAAGGACAGCGAAGTCCTCGTCCGTGCCCTCATCCATTCGCCTGTAATGCATCTTTTCCATGGAATATCCCTTCACCATTCCGGAACCTACGGCCGTCGGGCGATCCGAGTGCGTTTAAGCCTCGACCATCGCCCGGTCGCGAAGTGAGAATGCGATCGCCGCAATTACGGCATAGGGCGCCATGAGTAGCATGACGTCGCCGGCCGCGTTAAGCAGCGCACGCGCGTTTGGCCGCCGTGCAAATCCCGCATTTTGCCCTGCTCGACCGGAAGGACGGCGGCCCGCCCTGCTGCGACGATCGGTATCCCCTCGGCAATCGACCGCGCTCGACAGCGTCGGGGGGCATAAGGTGAGCGCCCCCTGACCTTCCCTCCGACGCTTGGGCGTCGGAAGGCTGTTTTTTGGGGCCGCAAAAAATGCACGTGCGAAGACTCTTCTCGGCCCTCGTTGTCGTGATGGCGTTGTGGTCGCTCCCCGTCATGGGCTCAGGATAAGCGGCCGAACATCCTCGTCATCATGGGCGATGACGTCGGCATGTGGAACATCAGCGCCTATCACCGCGGCATGATAAGCGGCTCGACGCCGAACATCGACAAGATCGCTGCTGACGGTTTGTTTGCTGATGACGGCATATGCGCAAGCCTCCTGCACGGCGGGACGCGCAGCGTTCATCACCGGTCAGTATCCGATCCGCGACGGGCTTAGCACCGTCGGTCTGCCAGGCTCGCCGCTCGGCCTTCAGAAAGAGGACCCGACTCTGGCTGGAATACTCAAGCCGATCGGCTACGCCACCGGCCAGTTCGGCAAGAACCATCTCGGCGACTCCTGGCGGCATATTTCCCGACAATGGAGGTCTGTTGGAACGTCTTTGCGTCACGGGAGGTGCGCGCGACGGCAGGTTCGCCGCGATCTATGCGCCGTTCGACCTCAAGCGCCCATTCCTCGGTGTCCTTTCGGCGAAGGAATGTCTCATTGACATATTGTCCTTTCCGCCGCACCTGGGCTCGCCAGGATCCGGAATTGAGCTTGGTGAACGTCGCCAAACGTGTGCGCTCCGTGTGCACTGAGCCATCGAACTGCCGCGTAAGGGGGGCCGCGCAATGGCGTAGACCCGACCTATCGAATTGAGAATACAGAAAAATGCTTCCAAATCAATGGTGTTAGATTTAGCGTGGCGCCGATGATGGACTGGACCGACCGGCGCTGCCGGGCGTTCCATCGCATCCTCACGCGTCGCGCGCGGCTCTATACCGAAATGGTGACGGCGGATGCGGTCGTGTTCGGCCCGCGCGCGCGGCTGATCGGCTTCGACGCGGCCGAGCATCCCGTGGCGCTGCAGCTTGGCGGAGCGGAGCCTGGGCGGCTCGCCGAGGCGGCGCGCATCGGGGCCGAGTTCGGCTATGACGAGATCAATCTCAATTGCGGGTGCCCGTCCGACCGGGTGCAAAGCGGCCGCTTCGGCGCCTGCCTCATGCGCGAGCCGAAACTCGTCGCCGAATGCGTGGCCGCGATGGTCGCGGCGGTCGACGTTCCGGTCACGGTCAAGTGTCGCATCGGCGTCGACGAGCAAGAGCCGCGCGCCGCTCTGTTCGCCTTCGCGGACAAGGTGAAGGCGGCGGGCGCGGCGGCGCTCATCGTCCATGCGCGCAAAGCCTGGCTCGAAGGGCTGAGCCCCAAGGACAACCGGTCGATCCCGCCGCTCGATTATGGGCTCGTCCATGCGCTGAAGCGCGCCCATCCTGATTGGCCGATCATGCTCAACGGCGGGCTTTCCGACCTCGAGAATGCGCGCCCGCATCTTCAGAAGCTCGACGAACTCATGCTCGGCCGCGCCGCCTATCAGAATCCGGAGTTGCTCATAGGCATCGACCCGGAGCTTTTCGGCGAGCCGGCGCCGGTCGCCGACTGCTTCGAGGCGATCGAAGCCTTCATGCCGATAATCGCGCTCGGGCTTGAACGCGGCGAGCGCCTGCATGACTACACCCGGCACCTTCACGGGCTCTTCGCCGGCCGGCCCGGGGCGCGGGCCTTTCGGCAGGCGCTTGCGACCGAGGCGGTGAAGCGCGGCGCCGGGCTCGAGGTGTTGTGCCAGGCGGCTTCCCGCGTGGAGAGAAGCCGAGAGTATCTCATAGGGCGTCCGGAAAGACGCTCATCTCTCGACGGGCTATGGGCGTCCGGAAGGACGCCCCTCTCTCGACAGCGCTATGGGCGGCGGAGTAGCGCTGCTTACCGCGCGACCATGACGAGCCGGTCGCGTTCGACAGTGTAGCTCTTGAGCCGCTCGAGAAAGCTCATGCCGAGCAGGCTTTCGTCCAAGGCGCCGCGGCGGGCGACCATCGCGGGCACATTGCGCATGACGATCGGCCCGACCGCGATCTGATCGAGCCGAGTCTCGGCCGCCATCGCCGCGCCATTGGCGGTGGAGACGGGAACGTCGAAGACGAGGCGGCTCGCATCCACGCCCGCCCGCCGCGCGTCGTCGGCGGTGAGGACCACCGAGGAAGCGCCGGTGTCGAACAGGAAAGTCACGCGCGCATTATTGACCCGCCCCGCAATCGCGAATTCGCCGCTGAGACGCCGATTGACGATGACTTCTCCGCCCCGCCCCACCTGGGGTTCCGACGGAAAGAATTGGCCGGTGACGCGTTCGACAATATCGGAGGCTTCAAAGCGGTAGGCGTAGAAGCCGGTCACCGCGATCAAGAGGAGCGCCCAGGTCATGGCCGCGGTGGCGAGGCGGGCAATGTCGCTCGGACGCGCCCAACGCAGGTAGGAAAGGATGAGCCAGAGCAGGATTGCGGCGCCGATCGCGGCGCTCATGAAGCGCTGATGGTCGAGCCCGAACAGGGTCGCCGGCGGCGGAGTCATGATGAGCGCCGCGAACGCGACCGCGAGAACCGCAACCGGCAGGATGAAGCGCATCAGTTCCGCCTGCGGGACTTAGAGTCCTCTGCGATCGCTCGAATCGCCGAGGACTTTAAGTTTCCTTGATTTCGCGTGCTTTCTCGCGAAAAACCGGCTTCCACTTTTTCTCGGCGCGCTCTGACCCCGCCGCCGCGCGCCGAGCGCGATCGCGCCTCCGTCAAGCGCTGCGCAAGACCGGCGATGACCGTGATCCGTTCGGTCTCGCTCATCGTCGCCCAGGCGGCGATCTCCGCGGTCGTCCGGCCGCAGCCGATGCATAAGGCTGACAGCGGATCGAGGACGCAGACATTGACGCAGGGGGTCGAGACGGTAGGCACGGCCCTCACTTAAGTGAGGCGCATGTCCGATGAGAAGTCCGCACCAGGCGGCGATCTCGCCGAATTGTTGCGCAGCGCCCGCCACGTCGCCGGTCTGTCCGCCGATGGCGCGGCGCGCCAGAGCGACCATGAACAGAGCGCCGGCGCCGCTGGCCAGCGTCGCGAGGAGCGCGTGGGCCAGGCCCAGCGACACGAGGCCGAGCGCGAGCGCGATGACGAGAGCCGAACCCCAGGCGGCGGCGAGCGCGCCCGGATCGAGCCGGCCGGCCGCGGCGCCCGCGCCGTCGGCGCGGGCCGGCGGCAGAAGCGCGAGCGGCGTCAGCGCGCCTGGCGCGGGAGACCGCGGCGACCAGGATCAGGCTAAGCGCCGCGCGCCAGAACCCGCCGTCGAGCGCCGCGGTCAGCGCGCCGACGCGCAGGATGAGCGTGAGCGCGATGGCGATCGCGCCATAGGCGCCGATGCGGCTGTCGCGCATGATCTCGAGCTTCCTCGCCCGTGTCGCGCCGCCTCCGAAGCCGTCGGCGACGTCGGCGAGCCCGTCCTCGTGCAGCGCGCCGGTTAAGGCGACGAGCGCCGCCGTCGTGAGCCCGGCGCGGAGGATGAGGGGCAGGCCGAGCAGCGCGGTGAGCGCGAGGACGAGCGAGCCGACGAGACCGACCGCGACGCCGGCGATCGGCGCCGCCCAGGCGATGCGGCCGATGTCGAGGACCGCGCTTGGCTCAGGCGCGCCCACCCTGAGACGAGTGAAGAAGCGCAAAGCGACGGCGATGTCGCGCGCGGCAGGAGCGAAGCGGCCGGAGGAGCCAAGCCCCATGAGGCGGCGCCGCTCAGTCCGCCCACAAAAAGATGAGCACCGCCACGACGCCAATCGCTGTCAGACCGGATTCGACGATGCCCCATTGGCGAACGAGAGCGCGCGCCGCCGACACCTCGCCGCCACGCAGCGAGCGGATCTGGTTGTCGAGCGGCGACATAACGAAGAAGGCGTAAAGCCAGCTTGCAATGATGACGAGCGCGCCGAACGCCCAGCGCACGTCCTGCGTCTCGAAATAGGCGATGAAGCCGGCGATCGCGGCCACGAGCGCAAGGGACGCGAGAAGCGAGACGCCGCGGCTGTCGCTTGGCCCCCATTCGCTGAGCAGCGCCTCCTCGTCGAGCCTGAGGCGCGCCGGCTGTTCGACCCAATTGACATAGAACGAGGCGCCGGTGAAGGCGGCGGCTAAGGCCAACGCAAACGTTCCCCAGATCATGACGGCTCCCTATCGCGGGGGCCCATCTAGCATGAAGCGGCGCGGAAAGCGCGTGGCGCGGCTTGACAAGGCGTAAGCGCGAGACCACGCTCGCAGTCTGGCGATGGGGTTCGCCTTTAACCGCCCTCAGGGCTGATGACTCCTGTTCAAGCCATTTCGGCGAACGGAGAGTCACGCCTTGACCGTGCGCAACATCACCCTTCCGCAAGCCCAAACCCTCACGGCGCTCCTGCTGTCATGGGGGGGCCTTCCTGATAGCGCTCAGGGTTCCGATTCGCTTTGATCGCCAGTTCGGCCCGACATTGTCGCAATAACAGAGACGCATTATGTGGACTTATGTCGCGATTGCGATTGGCGGTGCGCTCGGATGCTGGGCGAGATACGCGCAGAGCAACCTGGTGCAAACGGTGTTCGGTCGCAATTTCCCGTTCGCGACGCTCAGCATCAACGTGATCGGAAGCTTTCTCATGGGCTTCTTGTTCATCCTGACATTGGAGCGGCTCGTGATCCCGCCGAGCGTTCGGGTCGGCGTTCTGACCGGCGTCCTTGGCGGATACACAACCTTCTCGACTTTCGAGATGGAGACCCTCTTGCTCGCCGAGAACGGAGAGTTCTTCAAGGCGGGGCTCTATGTGGTTTTATCCGTCGTCATCGGATTCGCGGCGGCCTTCGGCGGCGCCTACATCGCGCGAAATTTGTAAGTTCGGAGCAAGTGATGTCGACTGACGTCCTTATGGTTCGAGTTTATCTCAGCGAAAGGGATCACGGACGGCGCACAACGTTGATGCGGGAGATTCTGTCAATTTTGCACGACCGGCACGCCGTGAAAGGGGTCACGGTCTTCAGAGGCGTCGCCGGGTTTGGCTCCGACGGAGTGGTCCACGCGGACGACATGCTGCGGATCAGCGTCGATCTGCCGCTGGTGATCGAGTTCTTCGATGAGCCGCCCGCCGCTGAGGCGGCCATCCGTTTCCTTGAGCCTATGGTTGCTCAAGGACACATCGTATCCTGGCCGGCTAAACGCGACGGCGCCGCCGTTCCGCCTCCGGGCTAGGTTCAGCTCAGCGCCTGGGGCGCCAGATCAATGGTGCAGGCCTCTGCGCGCCTGGCGCGCATGTTCCGCAGTTAAGCGCGCTCTTTGTCGGTTGAGCGTGTTGCGATGCCGCGTCCGAGCCGCGCTCGATCCCGCGCCCGCGCCGGTCCTTGGGATGGCGGCGGCCGACGCTGCGCCGGGCGGCGGATTGCTCTGCGCTGAGGCGGGCGGAGCCGCGAGCGCCAGCATGAGGGCGACGCCGATTGAGGCGAAGATTGCGTTGCGCATAGTCAGAATCCCCACTTTGCTTGCCGGCGACGACGGCGCCAAGATCGCGCGATTGCCCTTATACCTCGGCGTTCGACTGGGCGCTCTGAGACGGTCAAGTCAGGCCGAGACCGGCGCTCGTCTTATCTGAGCGGTTCATCGATGAGCGCGTCGCGGCGATCTTGTGGATGACGAGACGGATGTCGCGGTTGTCTTGCATGAAACGGTCGAAATCGACCTTCCTGAGAACGAGAAGCCGGCAATAGGTCATGGCGACGACGTCGGCCTGCCGCGTCATGCCGGTGAGAAGCGCCATCTCGCCGAACAGGTCGCCGCTGCCGAGCGGAATGCGGCGGCCCGGAAAGACAACCTCGGCGGCGCCGGAGGCTATGAAATAGCAGGCGTCGCCCTCTTCCCCCTCACGCACGATCCGTTCGCGGGGCACGGCGAACCTCGCTCTCAGCAGCTTCTGAACCCGTTCGAGCTGTTGATCGGTGAGATCAGCGAAGAGGTCGAGACGACCGATCAACTCGCGCGTATCGAGTCCAAGGTCAAAACGAGGCCGCGCTTCTCTCTTTCTGTCCTCGACGCTGCCCTTGAGGTCCTCGTAGACCTCGGCCGCGATAAGACCTTCTTGAAACAGGGCGTCATATCGTCCCATCTCGCGCCGCATTGCGGATTGGCGCAAGAACCTGGCTTCTAGGGCAGCTGCGTATTGAGGATATTGGCGGCGCAAAGCGTCGAGGGCGGCTGTCGTGCGCTTCAGGCGAACCTGGAGAATGGCGTCGATGAGCTCGACGACCCGCTCGCCGAAAATCGAGCGCGACCGCACGGCATGCGCGCCCATGAGCTCCTGGATCAACAGACGCGTAACGAGCAGCATCTCGAACCGGTCGCCGAGCCGGTCGGCGAGAAAGCGCACGATTCCAAAACGGCGATAGAAGAAATAGGCGACGCGGAAAGAGAACGGAAAGGCAAGCGCAGTTTCGGCGCTGCGCTGATAGCCGAGACGTCCGCCGCTTCTCGCGCCTTCGCCCAGAGCTTCGGCGTTGCGCAGCAGCGCCTGCACGGTGACGGGCGAGGCGGCGCGCTCCGCCATGATTTCAAGCGCCAGCATCCGTTCCTGGTTTCCCAGCGCCACCAGGCCGATGGCGAGGCGCTGATGATCAGTGAGGCTGGCTTCCGCTTCGCCGGCCGACTTCGCCGCCGCCATTCCGGCCTCATAGGGCTGAAGCGCGCTGGTGACGGCTGAAGCAGAGATCTCATGCTCGTTCGCCATCGTTCGGATGGTCTCGCCGATCTCCGTATAGGAGAGCGCCAGCACCCGGTCGCGCAACGCCTGGTCAACCGGCGACAGGCGATCGAGACGCAGGAGGCGAATGACGAAGCGCAAGGTCGTGCCGTTGACGAGCAGCGTGAACAGCACCAAGCCTGTGGCAAGGACCGCGACGAATCTCTGGATCTCCGGCTTCAGCGCCGGGTTTTCCGTAACGGCCAAGGCCAGCACCAAGGTCAAGGCGCCGCGCAACCCGCCCCAAGCAATGGCGAGCTTATAGGCGGTGCTGATCGGCTCGGTCAGTTTGGTCAAGACTCAAGAGCGGGAGGAGGAGGAAGAGGACGATGAGGCGCGCCGCGAATACGGCCACGATGAGCGCCGCCAGCAGCACCACATCGTGGAACTGCGTGTCGATCAACAGCTTCGGCACCAGAATCGAAGCCAGCACGAACACCAGCGAATGGGCCCAGAAGGCGATCTGCGCCCAGAGGTCCGTGATGAACGACCAATTGTAGGGCGTGATCCGCGATCGCCCAAAAGCGCTGACCGTCAATCCAGCGCAGAGCACCGCGACAACGCCGGAAACATGCACGAGCTGTTCGGCCGCGATAAAGACGAGATAGGGAAGCGCGACCGTCAGCGTCGCTTCGGCCAATCGATCGTCGCGCGTCCAGGGGATGAGCTGCAGCAACGCCCGCCCGCCCAGGAGGCCCAGAGCTGCGCCTCCGAAGAAGGAAACCAGGAACTGCTCCTCGCCAACGAGGAGGTTCGGCTGCTGTCCGGAGACGATGACCCCGAGCAGCACCGTGAACATCACGATCGCCGCGGCGTCATTCAGAAGCGCCTCGCCCTCCACGAGGCGAGTCAGCCGCGCCGCGGCGCCGACGTCGCGGAACACCGCGATGACCGCCGCCGGATCGGTGGTCGCCACCACCGAGCCGAGCAACAGGCAGACCACCAGCGGCAGGCCCGCGATCGGCCAAAGCGCGAAGCCGACGACTGCGGTGCAGACGACGGTGGCGACAACGGCCAGCATCAGAATCGGGGCGGCGTCCTCAAGCATCCGCCGGACGTCGACGGTGATCGCGCCCTCGAACACGAGCAGCGGGAGAAAGACGTAAATGAAGGTTTCGGCGCCGACCGGCAGGTTGGCGAACAGCCCCGCGAGGTCGCCGTAGCGGGCGGAAAGGGGCGTGTGCACCAGGACGATCGAAACCGCGCCGATGGCCACCCCGATGACGGCCAGAAGCACCACCGGCGCAACCTTCAGACGGACCGCCACCGGCTGGGAGACGGCGACGACCACGAGCAAGGTCGCAAGGACGGCGAGGAGCAGGACGATATCGAGCATCGAGGCAGAAGCCTATCCGGTCGCCGGCTTCACGGGCAAGTTGCGCGCGGTGTTCCGACATGGAGGATCAGCGTCCGCTTCCGGCCAGTCCGCCGAATCAGCGGCGCCTACGGGTGCGGCAATTCCTGCGCGTCAGCCGGCGCCGGACAAAGTCTTCGGCTCGTAGGGGCAAAGATCGACGAGCACGCAAACGCCGCACAAGGGTTTGCGCGCCATGCAGACGTAGCGCCCGTGCAGGATGAGCCAATGATGGGCGTGCAGCAAAAACCGGTCTGGGACGACACGCATCAGCTCGTCCTCGACCTCGCGCGGCGTTTTGCCGGGCGCGATGGCAAGGCGGTTGGCGACGCGGAAGACGTGGGTGTCGACGGCCAGCGTCGGCTCGCCGAAGACGGTATTGAGCACAACGTTCGCGCTCTTGCGGCCAACGCCGGGCAGGGCCTCCAATTCCTCGCGGTTGCGGGGCGTCTCGCCGCCGTGGCGTTCAACGATCGCGCGCGAAAGCGCGATGATGTTCTTGGCCTTGGTCCGATAAAGCCCAATGGACTTGATCTTCTCGGTGAGCCGCTCCTCGCCAAGCGCCGCCATCTTCTCCGGCGTGTCGGCGATGGCGAAGAGCGCGGGCGTCGCTTTGTTCACCCCCGCGTCGGTCGCTTGCGCCGACAGCACCACCGCCACAAGCAAAGTGAAGGGGTTGATGTACTGGAGCTCGCCCTTTGGCATGGGATTGGCGGCCGCCAAGCGCTCGAAGATCGCCTCGGTCCTCGCCGCCCGGGCCTGTCGGGACTCTTTTCGCGCCATCAGTGAGTTATAGGCGTGCGCCCCGGGCGCCGCCAAGCGCGGCCCCTCGACTAAAGCGTAAGTTGCCATGCGTTGCAGCGGCAAGCATTATGGCCCGATGAGCTCAGGGCTTAGGCCGCGCGCCGCCGGACGAACCCACGGATTTGGGAGGAATGGGATGAAATCGCTCAGATGGATGTTGATGCTGGCCGGCGCGCTTTGCGCGTCGCTGGCCACGGGCGCGGCCTTGGCTGCGGAGAACAAGGTCGTCATCGGCGACATCGACGACATGTCGGGACCCTATGCCGACGTCATCGGCTCCGCCGGAATTGAGTCGATCAGGATGGCGATCGCCGACTTTGGCGGATCGGTGCTTGGCCAGCCGATCCAGATCCTGACCTTCGATCATCAAAACAAGCCGGCTCTCGGCGCGGAGAAGGCCCGCGAATGGGCCGACACGGACGGCATGACGATGCTGCTCGGCGGCTCGAACACGGGCGTCAGCTTAGCCATGTCCGCCGCGGCCAAAGAAAAGAAGATTCCCTTTTTCGCGATTGGCGCGGCCGGCGCGTCGCTGACCGGCAAGGACTGCACGCCCTATACCATGCACTACGGCTACGACACGACCGCCCTTTCCAACGGCACCGCCAAGACGATTCTCGAAGAGGGCGGCAAGAGCTGGTTCTTCATCACCGCGGACTACGCCTTCGGGAAGCAATTGGAGGCGGGAGCCACGGAGGTCGTCAAGGCCGGCGGGGGAACCGTGATCGGCGAGCGTGCGCGTGCCTCTCGGCACGTCGGACTTCTCCTCCTATCTGCTCCAGGCGCAAAGCTCGGGCGCGCAGGTGCTGGCGCTCGCCAACGCCGGCACGGATACGTCGAACTCGCTCAAGGCGGCGGTGGAATTCGGCCTTACCAAGACGATGCGGCCGGCGGCGTTGCTCGTCTTCCTTTCCGACGTCCATGCGCTTGGTCTCGAAACCGCTCAGGGCCTCGTGCTGACAACTTCATGGTACTGGAACGCGAACGACACGACGCGGGCGTTCGCGAACCGGTTCTTTGAAAAGACGAAGAGGATGCCGACCTTCCCGCAGGCCGCCTATTATTCCGCGACGCTCGCCTACCTCAACGCCGTCAAGGCGGTCGGATCGACCGATCCCGACAAGGTTATGGAACAGCTGAAGAAGACCAAGATCAACGACATGTTCGTCACCGACGGCGTCATTCGCCCCGACGGTCTCTTGGAGAAGGAGATGTATGTCGTTCAGGTGAAGACGCCGGCGGAGTCGAAGGGCGACTGGGACTTTTACAAGATCCTCAAAACCCTGAAGCCCGAGGAGGCGTACGGCAAGCTCGCCGAATTCAACCTGCCCTCTGGTCAAGAAATAGAGGATCCCGGCGGGAGCGCCGGCCCGGGAGGCGAACCCATGTTGATCCGCCGTATGATCTTTCTTGGCGCCGCCGCGGCTCTCGCCATCCTGATCTGCGGCGAAGCCGCCTGGGCCGACCTCGTGATCGAGATCGACAAGACGGCGCAGCGGATGACCGTCACGGTCGATGGCCATGAGGTCTATAAATGGAAGGTAGCGACCGGGGGGATCGACTACGATACGCCGAACGGCGTGTTCAAGCCGTTTCGCATGGACATCGATCATCATAGCGACGAATGGGACAATGCTCCCATGCCCTATGCGATCTTTTTCACGCAGACTGGCAACGCGATCCATGGCACATACGAGCAGCGATCGCTCGGCCACGCCGTGTCGCACGGCTGTGTGCGGTTGTCGCTCGGGAGCGCCGCCTCGCTATGGGGGCTGGTGAAGCGACAAAAGATGGCCAATACGACCGTCGTGATCACGGGCGATATCCCGGGCGCGAAGCCGTCGCCGACCGCGATTGCTGCTCCGAAGCCTGCAAACGCGAGCTACCCGTTCCCCCGCATCCCCGCACCGTCGGATCTCTTCTCCCTATTCCACTAGGCGGAAACCCATCGTCTTTGCCGTAGCGGCGGCCCCGGGCGGGAGCGCGCGCCAGAAGGGCGCCGTCCCCGAGCTAACCCGCGACCGCCGCCTCGCTCGGCTGGTTCACCGCAACCCGATACGTCGCCTCGGTCTTGGCGGCGATTTCGTCCAAACTCACGCCGGGCGCGAGCTCGATGAGAGCCATGCCGGCGAGGCCGTGCTTGTCGATGGTAAACACGCCCAGATCGGTGATGACGAGGTCGACGACCTTCGCGCCGGTCAGGGGCAAGGTGCAATGATGCAGGAGCTTCGGCCCGTCCTTGGCCGAGTGCTCCATCACCACGACGATGCGCTTGACGCCGGCGACGAGGTCCATAGCGCCGCCCATGCCCTTCACCATCTTGCCGGGGATCATCCAATTGGCGAGGTCGCCATTCTCCGCGACCTGCATCGCGCCCAGGATGGCGAGGTCGATGTGCCCTCCGCGGATCATGGCGAACGAATCGGCGCTGGAGAAGAAGCTCGTCGTCGGCAATTGCGTGACGGTCTGCTTGCCGGCGTTGATGAGGTCTGGGTCCTCCTCGCCCTCGTAGGGGAAGGGTCCCATCCCCAGCATGCCGTTCTCGCTCTGCAACTGGACGCTCATTCCTTTGGGGATGTAGTTCGACACCAGCGTCGGAATGCCGATGCCGAGATTGACGTAGAAGCCGTCCTTGAGCTCCTTGGCGGCGCGCGCCGCCATTTCGTCGCGGGTCCAAGCCATTTAACTCTGCCTCCGAACTCTTCAGGCTGCGTCGCGCTTGCGGGTCGTGCGCTGCTCGATGCGCTTTAGCTCATTGGGCACGTGAACGATCCGCTGAACGTAAATGCCGGGAGTGACGATGTGGTCACCGTCGATCTCGCCAGGCTTAACCAGATGCTCGACTTGGGCGATCGTCAGACGGCCCGCGGTGGCCATCATCGGATTGAAGTTGCGCGCCGTCTTCCGGTAGACGAGATTGCCTTCGGTGTCGCCCTTCCAGGCGTGCACGAGGGAGATGTCGGCGACAAGTCCGGTCTCCATCACGTAGGCCTCGCCGTTGAAGTCACGGATTTCCTTGCCCTCGGCGACGATCGTGCCGACGCCCGTGCGGGTGAAGAAGGCGGGAATCCCGGCGCCGCCGGCGCGGATGCGTTCGGCCATCGTGCCCTGCGGATTGAATTCGAGCTCGAGCTTCCCCGCCAGATACAAACTGGCGAAGATCTTGTTCTCGCCGACATAGCTCGAGATCATCTTCTTGATCTGGCCGGTTTCAAGCAGAATGCCGAGGCCAATCCCGTCGACGCCGGCGTTGTTGGAGACGAAGGTCAGATCCTTCGCGCCCGATTTGCGCACCGCATCGATCAGCGTCTCGGGAACCCCGCAGAGCCCGAATCCGCCGGCCATCAAGATCATGCCGTCCTTGATCTGGCCGGCGAGCGCCTCGTCAGCGTTGGCGTAGACTTTTCTCATCCGTCACGGGTTCCTGTCGAAAGGCCGCAGCGTCCCTAACCCTCTCGAAAGCCCACTGCAAGACGCCGGCCGCCGGCGGAGGTCTACGCGCCGCGCAAGCTGAGCGCGATCGCGATCCAGGCGAGGCCGTAGAAAATGAGATCGATGCCGAGAAAAAGGCCGATCACCCACAACCCGGACGCCGGCCATTGCGCCAAGACCAGCAAGCCCAGAATGAATGTGATGACGCCGTCCACAGCGCTCCATCCCCAGCCGGGCAACCCGATCCACGCTGCGCCAATGAGCTGGAACAGGCCGCCGATCAGGAAGAACAAGGCCATGAACAGGGTGAGGACTTCGGCCGTGATCAATGGCCTGAACACCATGATGAACCCGGCCACAAGGAACAGGACCGCGGCGAACAAATGCTGAAAGAAGCCCGCCCAGTGCCCGACCGCGACGGCTTGAACGACTTCGATCACCCCCGCGAACACCAGAAGCCAGCCGAAGAACACCATTGACGCGACGGTCGCAGTGACCGCGCGCGCCACGGCGGCGACGCCGAGCGCCAACAGACCCACTCCGAGGGCGAGGAACCATCCCCAGTATTGGACCAGGTCGTGGGAGAATTGAACCTCGAGATTTTGAATTTCGGCCGCCTGCATCGTTCCCTCCCGTTGCGCACAACCACTCGTCCCGCGTGAGTTTCGTGGGTCACGTCGCGCGGCGGGTTATTCTATCGAATTGTCAGGCGCCGCTGCCTGCAGAGGCTCTGAGTGCGCCCGCTCCGCTCATTCGATCTTTTCGTTGGGGTACACGCCCCACAATTTGTCCTGTTCGATATACCCCTTGAACCCATCTCCGTCGACAAGACACCAGGCGCCGTCGCAACGGCGGATATTGACGATCACCCCCGACTGAAGCGTCGCGGCCAAATCTGCGGAAGCGGACGCACGGGCG
Source organism: uncultured Alphaproteobacteria bacterium (assembly GCA_963725195.1). Taxonomy (GTDB): domain Bacteria; phylum Pseudomonadota; class Alphaproteobacteria; order Rhizobiales; family Beijerinckiaceae; genus Roseiarcus. The sequence continues at coordinate 22,435 of CAVRXX010000014.1, forward strand.
TAAAGCTTCGAGTTTTCGCCCTTTTTGTTTGGCGTAACCAGCGCCGTTCGCCGCCCGGAAAGCAGTGAATGCAGTACCCAGCCCTCGACGCCTTCGGAATCGCGCACCTTGCGCCAGATTTCAAACTCGGCGGTGATCTCCACCGGAAGCCCGGCGCGCTCATAGACCCATTTGGTCGCATGGTCCTTGGATGGACCCTCCCGCAGGTTGACCCGGTCGGTTTTCAAGCTGGCGTAACGCGGCAGCGGCAATTTCGTGACCGGCCCGACGGGATCGGCGTTCGCCGCGCCGGGCCCGAGGAGCAAGGCGCAGCAGAGCGCAAGCGCGGCGCGGCGCCCGACCGCGAACGCGCTGATTGGCCGCCTCAATCGCCTCATGCCGCCTTCCTCAACCGCTGTCCGGCCATCCTTGTCTTTGCCCGTTCTTCTGCTAAGGAGGCCAACCCGGCGGATCGGAATTCCTGGGCGCGCCGGCGTATCCATTTGCGTCGTCTGTCGTTAACGCGGCGTGAACTCATGCGAAGGCGCGGAGAGGGGATGATTGCAGCAGCAGGAGCAGCGGCGCCAAAGCCGCGCGAGCGATCAGAGCGGCGCTCATGACCAGGAAAAAGCCCCTTGTTGTGGTCACCCGGCGGCTGCCTGAAATGATCGAGACCCGCATGCGGGAATTGTTCGACGCCCGCCTCAACCACGAAGACAAGCCGATGTCGCAGGCCGACATCGTCGAGGCGATGCGCGAGGCCGACATTCTGGTGCCGACGATTACCGACCAGATCAACGCCGCCATGATCGCCCAGGCGGGCGAACAGATGCGGCTCATCGCCAATTTCGGCAATGGCGTCGATCATATTGACGTGACCAGCGCGCTTCGCCGCGGCATCACGGTCACCAATACGCCTGGCGTTCTGACCGAGGACACGGCGGACATGACGATGGCGCTGATCCTCTCGACGGCGCGCCGGCTGGTCGAGGGTTCGCGCGTCATTCCCGAGGGGCGATGGACCGGCTGGTCGCCGACCTGGATGCTGGGGCGGCGCATCACCGGCAAGCGCCTCGGCATTGTCGGCATGGGCCGCATCGGCCAGGCGCTGGCGCGCCGCGCGCGCGCCTTCGGCATGTCGATCCACTACCACAATCGCCGTCGGGTGGCGGCGCAAATCGAGGAGGCGCTCGAGGCGACCTATTGGGACTCGCTCGACCAGATGCTGGCGCGCATGGACTTCGTCTCGATCAACTGTCCCCATACGCCTGGCACCTTCCACCTTCTGTCGGCCCGGCGCCTCAAGCATCTCCGTCCCGACGCCATTCTCATCAATACCGCGCGCGGCGAGATCGTGGACGAGAATGCGTTGATCCGCATGCTCGAAGCGGGCGAACTCGCCAACGCCGGTCTAGACGTGTTCGAGCATGCGCCCGCCGTCAACGAGAAGCTCATCGCTCTCGCCAAAATGGGCAAGGTGACGCTGCTCCCGCACATGGGGTCGGCGACGCACGAGGGCCGGGCCGACATGGGCGAGAAGGTCATCATCAACATCCGGACTTTCGCCGACGGCCACCGTCCGCCCGACCGGGTGCTGCCGAGCATGCTTTAGCAGGTGAGGCCGGGGTCCCAACGCCGTTTGCGAGTCCGTTTTGAATGATTTCAAAGGGCTATGGCGCGATTTACGAGTCGCAGTCGGTTCCCTTGAGGCGACAAGCGGAGCCGACGGCTGCGCCGTGTCGCGCCGCGCTCCGTAGCCATTTAGCCGGCCACGAGCGCTAGTTCCCACTTAGTCTGGGATTAAACACAATATGAATTAGTTATTCTGCCAGCGTGCAGCCGCCCGCGCCCGGCGGCCGGAACGCGTCGGCGGCTGGAATCTTGGCGACGACCGTCAGATAGTCCCACGGATATTTCGATTCCGCCGGCGTCTTCACCCGCATGAGATAACGGTCATAAAGCACCCGTCCGTCGGCGCGAATCGTTCCATTGGCGGTGAACACATCGTGGATCGGAGCCTCGCGCATCGCCTTCATCACGGCCCCGGCGTCGTCGGTTCCGGCCTTGGCGACGGCTTCGAGATAGTGGCGAACCGAAGAATAGACGGCGACCTGATTGTCGTTGGGCATGCGGCCCCGCCGGGCGTAGAAGCGCTTGGCGAATTCGCGCGTCTTGTCGTCCAGGTCCCAGTACCAGGACTGCATGAAGGTGAGGCCATGCGCGACGTCGAGGCCAGCGGCGTTGACGTCGCTCAAGTAGGTGATCGGCGTCGCCAGATATTGCCGCTCGGCGAGGTTGAACTCGCTTGCCTGTTTCAGCGCATTGGAAAGATCGGCGCCGGTGATCGCGAAGACGATCACCTTGGCCTTCGAGGCTTGGGCGGCAATGAGAAACGAGCTGAAATCGGCCGTGTTGAGCGGCGAGCGCAAGCCTCCGACAACGGTTCCGCCGGCTTTGGCGATGGCGTCGCGCGCGTCGGCCTCGAGCGAGGCGCCGAAGGCGTAGTCGGCGGTGATGAAGAAGAAACTGTCGAGCTTCTGCTTGATGAGGAGGCGCATCAGCGCGACGCCGTTCGACCAATTGTCGGCGTTCCATTGGATTCCGTTCGGCGAACAGGCTTTGCCGGTGAGGTCGGAGGACGAGGCCGAATCGAAGATGACGATCCGGTCGCGAGCCTTGGCCAGGTCCTGGACCGCCAGCCCCACGCCCGAATTGGTGATGTCGAAGATCGCCCTGACCCCGCGCTCGTCATACCATTGCCGTGCAATCGCGAGGCCGACATCGACCTTGTTCTGATGGTCGGCGACAAGGAGCTCGATCGGCTTGCCCAGTACGGAACCGCCGAAATCCTCGATCGCCATTCGCGCCATTTCGGCGCCGCCCGGTCCGGAGAGGTCGGCATAGGGGCCGGACTGGTCGTTGAGGACGCCGATCCGAAAGGGTTCGTCGGCATGCGCGGGCGCGGCGGCGACAAGGGTTAGCAGCAAGAGGGAGAAAATTTGCCGGAGCATTGCGCGACTTCCCGAGCGACCGAGCGATAGCCTCGCCCAATTGTTGGGGGAACACAATCGTGCGTCGGCATGCTCGACCGTTAGGCGTGCGGGCTTGCGCGTCACGCAAGACCGGAGCAGCCTGAGCGAAAAGGAATCGTCATCGCTTCAAATAGGCGTCAACCGGAATAACTGATTTCCTGATTGCAACGTCTGTTTGACCCATAGCAAGCTCGCTAGCCTCATGCGGGGCAACGCCGCATCCGGCGACAAGAATTACGGGAGAACCGCCGATGCAGACGGCCACGCTATCTTCGGGGTTCGTCGCCGAGACCGCGGACCGGCAGGAGAAGCGTCGCAGAGCCATCGGCGGCGCCGTCTTCTCCGAATTCATCGACATGTTCGATATCTACCTCCCGACGGTGGTGTTGTCTCCCGTCCTGTTCTATTTCCAGCCGGCCCAACTCGATCCCGAGCGAACAGGCGATCTTCGCATCGCTCGTTTTTATCACCACCCTGCTCGGGCGCCCGGTCGGGGCGCTCGCGTTCGGCGTTGTGGCGGACAGTTTCGGGCGGCGAATGGCGTCCATCACCTCGGTCGCCGGTTTCGGCCTCATCACTCTTATGATTGCGTTCATTCCCGGCTACCGCCAGATCGGCATCGCCTCCTATTGGCTCCTGGTGATCTTGCGCTTTCTCGACGGCATCTGCCTCGGCGGCGGCTACACCGGCGCTCATCCGCTGGCGATCGAATATTCCGCGAAGGAGCAGCGCGGCTTCACCGGCGGCCTGATCCTCTCCGCCTTCCCGGCGGCTTACGTAGCGATCACCCTTGTCGCGATGCTGATGTTCGCGCTCTTTCCCCTCGGCGGGATCGATTCACCCTATGCGCGATGGGGGTGGCGCATCCCCTTCGTCATCGGGTCGCTGCTCGCCTTCGTCCTTATGTTCTATTACATCTTCAAAGTGTCGGAATCGGAGGTCTGGCAGACCGACACGGAGGGGAAACGGGAGAAGACGCCGCTTAGCGAGCTCTTCACCGGCCCGAGCGCGCGCAATCTCTTGCAGGTCCTCATCATGATGACCGGGTTCTGGCTTACGCAGAACATCATCACCATTTTCATTCCGACCACCCTGCTCCTGCATAGTCTCAAATTGTCGAAATACGCGCTGACCTCGACCCTCCTCATCAGCTATACGGCGCTGTTCTTCAGCTACATCGCCTCTGGGCATGATCGGACAGCGGATCGGCCGCCGGACGTTTTTCGTCGTCGTCGGCCCTCTGATCGCGGTCATCGGCTCTGCGATTCTCTATTACCTGATCCGCACGCCGGACCTGTCGCTGGGGGCGATCATGGCGCTCGTCTGCGTGCTCTCGATCCTGGTCACCTCGCCCTGGGGGGTGATCGTGACCTATATCAACGAGCGCTTTATTACCGACGTCCGCGCGACGGGCTTCGGCATCGGCTTCAGCCTTTCGGTGATCATCCCGTCTTTCTACGCCTTCTACATGAACTGGCTGGGCGCGGTGATGCCGTTTGCGCTCACGCCGGTCTTCTTGCTGGCGGTTGGCGCCATCATCGGCACGATCGGGGCGGCCATGGGCCCCGAAACGAAGGACGTGGATTTTCACTGAAGCCGCCAACAGGCGACGCGCCCAGAGTTGTTCCGCTATCGTTGCTTGGCGACATCGCGCAGGTGTAATCTGAGACGATGAAGCAGCCTATCGTGTCGCGAAATCCCGAGGTGATGGGCGGGGCGGCCGTTTTTCACGGGACGAGAGTTCCTGTGCAGACCCTGGTCGACTACCTCGAGGCGGGCGAATCCATCGATGATTTTCTCGAAGGCTTTCCGGCTGTAACGCGTGAACGGGTTATCGCTTTCCTGGAAGAGGCAAGGGACCGAGTGATCGCAGCGGCCTCGTGAAGGTCCTGCTTGATGAATGCGTCGATCGGCGGTTAGCCCGCGATATCGTCGGGCATGATGTGAGGACGGCCCGTCAGATGAGCTGGACGGCGGTCTCGGACCGGGAACTCGTTGGAACTCGCCACTGGCGAGTTCGACGTGTTCGTCACGGTGGACCGAAGACCTATCCTTTCAGCAGAACCTAGCGCCCTTACCGATTTTGGTCTTTGTGCTGCATGCCAAGACGAACCGGCTTTCCGATCTCAGGCCGCTCGTCCCGCGCCTCTTGGCGGCTATTGAAACTGCGCCGCGGGGCGTCGCTCACATCATAGACGCGGTCTGAGGTTCGCTTGGGTCCGCGCGGCGAGCGCGCCTACCAGAAAGGGCGGCGGCCTCACCCCGCCGCAAAACTTCGCGGCGCCGGGCTGATCACCTTGGCGGCGTTGTCCGCGATCTCCATGACCGCCAGGCCCCGCTCATTGGTTCCGTCGGCGCGGAAGCGGAACACGCCGTCCGCGCCGTTGAAGCCGGATATATTGGTCAGCGCCGCCTGATTGAACGGATCGGGCCCGCCATTGCGGGCGAGCGCGGCGGCGAGCGTCACCGCGTCATAGGCGAGCGTCGCCAGACGCGCCGGATCGCTGTTGAACTTGGCCTTATAGCGCTGCGCGAACGCGTCGAAGCCGGAATTGTCAGGGGCCGAGAACCACGCCCCTTGCATCTGCGGCAATTTGAGAACTCGCGCGTCATTCCAGACCCCGGTGCCCAGAAACTTGGTCTTGACGCCGGCGGTTCCGAGCGCGCTCGCCACCGCCGGCATGGCGTCGGCCTGCTCGGGAATGAAAAGAGCGTCAATCTGACCCTGAACCGCAGCAACCTGTTGAGCTGCGGTGGTCATCTGGCCGGTGGAGTAGCGGGCGGTCACGATCACCTGCGCGTTGAGGCTTCCCGCCTGGTCTTGGAACCGCTGGGCTGCGACATTGCCGTAGTCGTTTTGCGGGGTCATGATCGCGAACGACTTCTTGCCGCTCGAAACCGCGTATTGAAGAACCCGGTCGACATAGCCCTGGATGAGGAAGGATAAGAGATAGACGCCCGGAGCGGCGACGGTGACGTCGGTCGAGAACGCGATCATCGGCCGTCCGGCCGACTTCGTCGCGGCCGACGCGGACCGCACATCGTTGGCGAACACCGGCCCCAGGATGAGTTGCGCCCCAGCGCCGAGCTCCGCTTTGGCCGCCTGGGCCGCGGTGTCGGCGCTCGAATGATCGTCCTCGATCATCAGCGTGATGTAAGGACCGCCAAAACCGTCGATCGCCAGTTGCGCCGCATTGCGCATCGAACCCCCGATCGGGCTTGGGCCGCCGTTTTGGGTCAGCGGCAGGATCATGCCGACCCGAACCGGGCCTGTGCCTAGCGTCTCGCCGACGAGCGGGCCGCTTGCGGGCGGGGTAGCTGACGCGGGGCCGCCAGAGTCGTTCGGCATCTCGATGCCAGCCGAATTGCAACCCGCGAGCGTCAAGATGAGCCCGCCGCCAAGCATGGCGCGCCTCGTCAGGCCCCGACTTGCTGCCGGCCGCTCAGCGGCAAACCTCATACTCACCTCTTGCAAGAGCTGCGCCGGCCCGGGCGAGCGCGTTGCGCCATTGATCGCTTGTCGGCGCGCGACAGAGGCGATTTGCCGCCTGTCGACGGAAATTGTGGCATTTTCACCTGCGCTTGGCTATGCGTCGATCATTGAGCCAGCCACACGATTGGCGGATGAAAGCGCAATGACCGCGGCAAAAGCTCCCCGTTCGGACAGGGTCAAGACTGTTCGCTCGAGCCGAACCTTTCACATTGGCGACGCAACTCTGCCGGCGGCGACGCTCAATCCCGGTCTTTACGTCGTGGCCACGCCGATTGGCAACCTCGCCGACGTGACGCTGCGGGCTCTGGCGACACTGGCTGGCGCCGACGGTATCCTGGCGGAGGACACCCGCGTGTCGCGCGCCCTGCTCGCGCGTTACGGCATTGAGAGGCCGCTTTCGCCTTATCATGAGCACAATGCTCCCGAGGCTCGCCCGCGCGCGCTCAAACGGATAGCCGAGGGCCAAGCTCTGGCGCTTATCTCCGACGCGGGGACGCCGCTCATTTCCGACCCCGGTTATAAACTTGTGGCGGAGGCGATCGAACTCGGCTTTGCCGTCGCTGTCGCCCCGGGCCCCTCGGCAGCGCTCGCGGCGCTTTGTGTCGCCGGCCTTCCCACCGACCGATTTTACTTCGAGGGATTCCTTCCGCCCCGGCAGTCCGCGCGGCGGGAGCGCATCAACGCGCTCGCCGCTGTTCCTGGAACGCTCATTTTCTACGAAGCCGCAGGGCGGCTTGCCGAAACGCTTGCGGACCTCGCCGTCGAACTTGGTCCTCGGCCCGCGGCGGTGGCGCGCGAACTGACCAAGCTGCATGAGGAGGTGAGGCGCGGGGCGCTGGATACGCTCGCCGCCGAGTATGCGGCAGGCGAGCAGCCCAGGGGTGAGATCGTCATCGTCGTCGGCGCGGCGGAAGAACGGCCCGCGGTCTCCGAAGCCGCGCTCGACCTCGAGATCGCCGAGCAGCTCGCGAACCTGTCGGTCAAGGACGCCGCCGCAGCGATCGCCGCCAGGCATGGGCTGCCGCGACGGCAGGTCTATGCGCGGGCGCTGGCGCTGGCGGGCGCCCAGCGGTGAGGAGCCGAGCTGAGGAACGAACGGAGCGCCGGCGCGACGCCCATCTTTATGGCCTCAAGGCCGAAATCGATCGCGGCGCTGCTTCTGCGCCTCAAAGGCTACACGATCCTCGCCCGGCGGTTCGTCGTCTCCGGCGGGGAGATCGACCTGATTGCGCGCCGGGGCGGCTCGATCGCCTTCGTCGAGGTCAAGGCGCGGGCCGACCTCGAAGTCGCAGCGATTGCGATCAGCGCGACCAAAAGGCGTCGAATCGCGCGGGCCGCGCGCGTGTGGCTCACGCGAAACCCATGGGCGGTGGGCATGACATATCGCGTCGACGCCGTCTTCGTCGCCCGCGGCCGTCTTCCCCGCCACGCGCCGGACGCGTATAGGCTCGAAATCGACTGATTCCCGACGCCCTTCGCCCTCGACCGGATGGGGCCTCTCATATACGCACCGTCAGTAGCGGAGCGACCTCAGGCGGGCGGGTGCAATCGCGTGTCGAGCGCGAATGGCTCCTGAAACTTCATGCTATAGAAACCTGCGGCTTTGATCGGGTCGAAAATCAGGTTCCAGCTATGCGTGGAGACCGCGCTCGGAATCGCCACGAAGCGGTGGCGACGAAGACAATCGTCGCCGAACGCCTGCTGGCCCGCGCTCGGAGTCCCCGGTCGCAACCAATTGGGATTTGGCGCCGCGTCGCTCGTGACGACTTGGACCTTTGCAATATCGGCAATCCTCGCCGCTGTGAGCACGTAGGGCACGGTGTCGAGTGTTCTGAACCCTGTGTGGACCGCGACTTCCAGAATGGCGACCGCCGGGTCGAGAGCGCAATAGACGACACGGACGCCCTTGCTGTTCCAGCGGCCGCCGTAAAGAAATGGCCCTTCGCCGCTATCCCAGGTCGCCGCATATGTCCTCTCTTCGAGACGCCACACAACAAGATCATCGCCGCCGCCGAGCGCCGCTGGAAGCGCTGTCATGTGTATACGCTGTACTCAAGCCGTCCCAGGTAATCCTCGACCAGCTTGACGCCTGCAGGCGTCGTCAGAAGGTCGAGTGGGCGCTCGTGATTGAGCCCGATCGCCGGGCGTTTCAGCCACTGCTCCGCCTCGTCTTGCGAGCCGAGCACGCGGGTCGCCTTGGCGAGGATCTCGGCGAACTTCCAGGCGCGTCCGCTTTGCTGCACGTCCAGGCGCTCAACGGGCGCGACCTTATGACGCTGAAGGGTTCGAACGCTCATTCCGAGCGCCTCGGAAGCCTCGGCAGCTTCGACGATGTTCAGCTTTTCGACAAGGCTGCTTACGGCCGCTCGCGGCAGGCCTCGGTGCAACAGCTCATGGACGTCCAGTTCGTTTTTGATCGTGGCTCCCAAAATCTGGCGTCCGCCGAGCAAATCTAAGATTTCCTGCAACTCTCCGCTTACGCCGAGTTCGACGTTCTCCGCGCTTTTGGAGCGTCTGCTTACTCTTTCGAGAGTGAGCTCGACGAATCCTCTGTCGACAGAAGCCTTTCGCAGGTCTTTTGCGCCGCGTTCGACGGTCTTGTCGCTTCGGGCGCGTATTTCCGCCATTTCGGCTGCGAGCGCGTTCATTTCCGCCGTGAGTTCCTTGATTTCGGCGGCGCGTTTTTCGTCGAGCACTAGCGACCTGTCGACCAATCTAGCAAGTTCTTCGAGTGGATCGCCTCCACGGTCCCCGACGTTTCTGGCGCTCTCAGGGTGTCGCGCGGTTGCGACGGTGTGCTGTCTCTTGGCCATTTGCCGTCTCCTATGCGACAGATGTCGTTACAAAGATGACATCTGTCAATAGCTGGAATCCTGCCTAGCACCCCTCCACTGGTGGCCTTTCGGCTGTCGGCGCCGTCTTCCCCGCCACGCGCCGGACGCGTATAGGCTCGAAATCGACTGATTCCCCTTCGCCTCGACCGGACGCCCATGCCCCTGACCGTCGCCGTGCAGATGGACCCGATCGAGCGCATCCGAATCGCCGGCGACTCGACTTTCGCGCTTCTTCTCGAGGCCCAGGCGCGCGGCCACCACATCCTGCATTACACGCCCGATCGGTTGAGGCTCAACGGCAGCCGTGTCGAGGCGATGGCGGAGCCGCTTTCGGTCAAGGACGTCCAAGGCGAACACGCGCGCCTTGGCGAGGCGAAGCTCGTCGATCTTTCGACCGTCGATGTGGTGCTGCTCCGGCAAGATCCGCCGTTTGACCTCGCCTATATCGCAACGACGCATTTTCTCGAGCGCATCCACCCGCGGACGCTGGTCGTCAACGATCCTCGCGGCGTGCGCGATTCGCCCGAAAAGCTTTTCGTGATGGATTTCCCGCGAGCTTATGCCCCCGACCCTGATCGCCCGCGACAAGGCGGCGATCGAGGCGTTCCGCGCCGAGCATGGCGAAGTGGTGATGAAGCCGCTTTACGGCTTTGGCGGCGCGTCGGTGTTCAAGGTCGCCGTCCAGGACCCGAATTTCGGCTCGCTGTTCGACCTGTTCACGACGAGCCTCCGCGAACCGTGGGTCATCCAGAAGTTCCTGCCGGCGGTGGCGCGCGGCGACAAGCGGATCATTCTGGTCGATGGGGAAGCGAGAGGCGTGATCAATCGCGTGCCCACCGGCGACGACATCCGGTCGAACATGGTGCGCGGCGGGGCGGCGCGGGAAACGGAGCTGACCGAGAAGGAACGGCTGATCTGCTCGACGATCGGGCCAGAGCTCCGACGGCGCGGGCTTCTGTTCGTCGGCATCGACGTCATCGACGGCTATTTGACGGAGATTAACGTCACCTCGCCGACCGGCATTCGCGCGATCAAGAAGGTTGGCGGACCCGATCTGGCCGTGACGATCTGGGACGCGATCGAGGCCAAAGTCGACAAAGCCTAACATTTCTGTCGAAACCCAGGCTGGCCTTGCGATTGCCGGGCCGAGGGAGGATATACCTCCAATGTCAGACGCTGAGGTTCCTGCGGTCGAACGCCGCTCTCGCGCCGCCCCGCCGCTCAAGGGCGTCGAGCGAGCCAAGCTTCTCGATCAACTTGCTTCTCTCCACGAGCGGCATCGGGGCGACCCGACGGCGTTGCGCCGCGCCGCCGTCGAGATCTTGCGGGCGGCGCTTGACGCGGGACGAAACGAGGCGCGCGCCGCTCTGGAGGCTGGCGGAACCGGCCGCGCCTGCGCCGAGACGCTAAGCTCCGAGACGGACGAACTCATGCGTGTCGGACTCGAAATGTCCGCGCGCTGGCTCGCCCCGGCGCAATCAAGTGGGACACTGCCGACGATTGTGGCGGTCGGCGGGTATGGCCGCGGCATGCTCGCGCCCTTTTCGGACGTCGATGTCCTGTTCCTCCTTCCCGACAAGTCGCCGCCCGGCGTGGAGAAGGTGGTCGAGGCGCTGCTCTATGTGCTGTGGGACCTCAAGCTCAAGGTTGGCCACGCGACGCGAACAATCGACGAGTGCCTCAAACAGGCTCGCGCGGACATGACGATCCGCACGACGCTCGTCGAGGCGCGGTTGATTAGCGGCGACAAGGCGTTGTTCGAGACGCTGAGAACCCGGTTCGACAAGGAGATCGTCGCCAAGACGGCGCCCGAATTCGTCGGCGCCAAACTCGCCGAACGCGAAACCCGAGTCCGGAAGGCGGGAGCGTCGCGCTATCTTGTCGAGCCCAACGTCAAGGAAGGCAAAGGGGGGCTGCGCGATCTCAACACGCTGTTTTGGATCTCCAAATACGTCTACCGCGTTCACAACCCTCGCGAGCTCGTCGACGCGGGCTTGTTCTCGCCACGCGAGTTCGCGCTTTTTCGCCGCTGCGAGGAATTCCTCTGGAGCGTGCGGTGCCGGCTGCACTTTCTCGCCGGCCGGGCGGAGGAGCGCTTGAGCTTTGACGTCCAACGCCCGATCGCTCGTCAGCTCGGCTATTCCACCCGCGCGGGGCTGATCGACGTCGAGCGGTTCATGAAGCACTATTTCCTCATCGCCAAGGACGTCGGCGATTTGACTGCGATCGTGTGCGCGGCGCTCGAGGAGCGACATGCCAAAACGACGCCCGCCTTTGGCCGCCTCGTCGGGCGCCTGCGACGGCGAACCCGCGTGATCGCGGAGGCCAAGGATTTCAAGGTCGACAATGATCGCGTCAATGTTGTCCGCGACGATGTCTTCGAGCGCGATCCGGTTAACCTCATCCGGCTGTTCTGGATCGCCGACCGATCGAACCTGCCGATTCATCCGGACGCGACAAGGCTTGTCACGCAGTCCTTGAAGCGCATCGACGCTCGCCTGCGCGACGACAAGGAGGCGAACCGCCTTTTTCTCGAAACCCTCACGTCACGCAACGCGCCCGAAATCGCGCTGCGGCGGATGAACGAAGCTGGCGTGCTCGGTCGATTCATTCCCGATTTCGGCCGCGTCGTCGGGATGATGCAATTCTCGATGTACCACCACTACACGGTCGACGAGCATCTCATTCGCGCGGTCGGCGAACTCAGCGCGATCGAAGCGGGACGGCTGACGCGAGGACCTGCCGCTCGCCACCAAAGTCATGCCCCAGATCGCGCATCGCACCGAGCTTTATCTTGCAACGTTTCTGCATGACATCGCCAAAGGCCGGGGGACCGATCATTCGCGCGCCGGCGTTGAGGTCGCGCGGGCGGTCGGTTTGCGCCTAGGGCTCACCGCTGCGAATGCCGAACGTGTAGCCTGGCTCGTTGAGCAGCACCTGGTCATGTCCAACATGGCGCAGGGCCGCGACCTCTTCGATCCGAAGACAGCGGAAGCGCTGTCGGCCATCGTGCAGACGCAAGAGCGCCTGAAGATGCTGTTGACGCTGACCGTCGCCGACATTCGTGCGGTGGGACCAGGGGTGTGGAACGGTTGGAAGGGTCAGCTTCTGCGCACGCTCTACTGGGAGACCGAGGTGACGCTTGGCGGCGGTCATTCGGTCATCGACCGCGATGGGCGCGTCAAGGCGGCTCAGGAGGCCGTCCGCAAGTCGCTCCCGGGCTGGTCCGATCCGGAATTCGACGCCTACGCCCAGCGGCACTATCCAGCCTACTGGCTGAAAGTGGAGCTCGCCCAGCAGGCGGCTCACGCGAAATTGCTCCACGCGATGGAGGCTGACACGCGCTCGCTCGCGACGGAGGTCTCGACCGACGCGTTTCATGGCGTCACCGCCGTCACCGTGGTCGCGCCCGACCACCCGAGGCTCTTGACCGGCATCGCCGGCGCCTGCGCCGCCGCCGGGGCCAACATCGTCGACGCGCAGATATTCACCACCACCGACGGCCTTGCGCTCGACACCATTTTCGTCTCGCGCGCTTTCGACCTCGACCAGGACGAATTGCGGCGCGGTCAGCGCATCGCCTCGAACATAGAGAAGACGCTGCGGGGCGAGGTCCGGCTGGCCGAAATGACGCCGCCCAAACAGATCCGGGACGAACGCCACAACGCGTTCGCGATTGAGCCGGAAGTGACGGTCGACAACAATCTTTCCCGCCGCTACACGGTGGTCGAGGTTTCCGGTCTCGATCGGCCTGGCCTGCTCAGGGATCTGACCGCCTCGTTGTCGAGCCTTAATCTCAACATTGGCTCGGCCCATATCGTGACTTTCGGCGAGAAGGCGGTGGACTCGTTCTACGTCACCGATTTAACCGGACAGAAGATCACCGCGCCGGCGCGGCAGGCGGCGATTAAACGGCGATTGCTGGCCGACTTCGCCAGCGATTGACGCGCGGGAGCCGAGGATTTACAGGTCCCGGCGCGCTTGATTTTTGGCCGGTCAGCCCTGATATGCGTCGCGAATTCTTATGGGGCTCAATGAAAGATGAGTAATAACAATGCCGAATGGGACGCGGCCGCGCAGAGCGGGGCTGCTCCGGCCGAGGGCGCCCGACCCGAGGCTGGCGAACCGAACGCCCTTGCCGTCGTCGAGGCGCTGAACGCCGAAAACAGCCAGTTGAAAGATCGCGTGCTGCGCACTCTGGCGGAGATGGAGAATCTGCGCCGGCGCACCGAGCGCGAGGTCGCTGACGCGAAGACCTACGGCGTGACGAGCTTTGCGCGCGACATGTTGACCGTGGTCGACAACCTTTCGCGCGCGCTCGAGCATTTGCCGCCGGAAGCGCGCGCCAGCGCCGACCCTTCCATTCGCTCGCTGATCGAGGGCGTCGAACTGACCGCGCGCGACCTGGAAGCCGTGCTCGGCCGCCACGGGGTGAAGAAGCTCGACCCGAAGGGCCAGAAGTTCGATCCCAATTTTCATCAGGCGATCTTCGAGGCGCCCGACGAGAGCGTTCCCTCGGGCACGGTCTCGCAGGTGGTCCAGAGCGGATGGACGATCGGGGATCGGGTGCTGCGCCCGGCCATGGTCGGCGTCTCCAAGGGCGGCCCGAAGACCGCGCCGAGGCAGGAGCCAGCGTCCAGCGACGAATAGCCGCCGCTCACGCGCTCGTCTTCGTCACCCGTCGAAGCGTCAAATTGATCCTGCCGCCCTCAGGCAGAAGGGTCGAAGAGCCAGCGATGATGCGGTCGACGCCGTGGAACGCGAGACGGCTCTCGCCCGCAAGCGACATCGCGTCGCCCGAAGCGAGGCGGAAGGAGCGGGTCGGCGCATTGCGTTGAAGCCCGCCGACGCGGAAGAGCGCTGTGTCTCCGAGTGAGAATGAGACCACCGGAGCGGCAAACTCCTCCTCGTCGCGGTCCTGGTGCAGGCCCATGCGCGCGGCGGAGTCATAAAGGTTGATCAGGCACGCCTCCGGCGCAGGCGCGCCCGGCGCGATCACGGCGAAGGCTGAGACGAGCCGCGATGGGATCGCCGGCCACGGGCGACCGGTTTCGGGATGTGTCGCCTGGTAGCGATAGCCGCGCTCGTCGGACACCCAACCCAGCGCGCCGCAATTGCTCATCATGACCGAAAACGGCTTGCCGGTGCGGGGCATGCGCGGGCGGAACGGCGGCGCGACCTTGAGGATCGCCAGCACCTCGTCCCGCAGCCCTTCTTGAGCGGCGCGGTCGAGAAAGCCGGGGAAATACTCGACCCCGGGCGCGATCGAAACGGCGGTGTGCGACATGCGATGCTACGGTTTGCTCAAGTTATCTGTCACTCGGGGTCGATTTTGCTCGGACGGCCTGGGGTTGACCACGGCTGACCTTCCCCAAGTCTTCCCTACGCGCCGACCCCGGCGTATACGGGGCGCCAATTTTCACCCATTCCGCGCAATTGAAGGGTCAACCGAGGCGAATATGGCCGGCCATAGTCAGTTCAAGAACATCATGCACAAGAAGGGCAAGCAGGACGCGATCCGCTCCAAGCTCTTCTCCAAGCTCGCGCGCGAAATCACCGTTGCGGCCAAGCTCGGCTTGCCCGACCCGGCGATGAACGCGCGACTCAGGGCCGCAGTGATAGCGGCGAGAGCCGAGAACATGCCCAAGGACAATATCGAGCGGGCGATCAAGAAGGCGTCGGCGGCAGACACCGAGACCTACGACGAAGTGCGCTACGAGGGCTACGCGCCGGGCGGAGTGGCGGTGATCGTCGAGGCGTTGACCGACAACCGCAATCGCACGGCGGGCGAGGTGCGCTCCTATTTCACCAAGGCTGGCGGTTCGCTCGCCGAAACGGGGGCCGTCTCATTCATGTTCGACCGCGTCGGGCTCATCGTCTTCGACCGCAAGGTCGCCGACGAGGACGCGATGCTGGAGGCGGCGATCGAAGCGGGCGCGGACGACGTCGCCTCGGGCCCTGAGGAGCACGAGGTCATCACCTCGGTCGCGGCGTTGAGCGATGCGCAAAAAGCGCTCGAGGCCAAGTTCGGCGAGCCGCGCAAGGCCTCGATTGTCTGGCGCCCGCAGAACACGATCGCCGTCGATGACGAGGCGGGCGAGAAGATCCTGCGCCTCATCGGCGCGCTCGAAGACAACGACGACGTCCAGACCGTCACCGCGAACTTCGAGGTCTCCGAGGCGCTCTTGGAGAAGCTGGAGGCTTAAGCGCCGCGCTTCCGCGGCGTCCACGCGGGCCGGCTGTCCAGCTTACCACCCGCAGCGGCGGAAGCCCCATGGGGTCCACCAGCAATGCCAGCCGCCTCCCCAGGCGTAGTAGCGCGGACCCCAGCCCCAGCGATGCCAGCCGCCGCCCCAGCCCCAGCCGCGATGCCAGCCCCAGCCGCGATGCCAGCCACCGTGCCAGCCTCCCCAGTGGCGCCAATAGACGGACTCGACGTCCGCGCCGACGACCGGTTGCTCGAGCGAGGGCGCGGAAAGGGTGAAGGCGGGCGAGGGCGCGGTTGAGGCGGCGAGCATCGCCGCGCCGGCAATGGCGGCGATCGCGCCGCGTGACAGGATGCGCAAGACCATGGTTTCCTCCAGGTTTCCCAGCACGCCACGATTGTGGTCCTTAACAACTGAATTTGGCGTGAATGGTTCATGGCGAATTGAGGCGTTTCCTTTACGGATTAATGAGTATCTCCTGTCCGCATGAGGGGGCCGCATGGCTGTCGCGCTCGCGCAAGCCGGACTGAATCTGTTCATCGCCGCCTGCCTCGGCGCGTCGATCGGTCTCGAACGTCAGTGGCGCCAGCATCTCGCGGGCCTCAGGACCAATACGCTGGTCGCGCTCGGGGCGGCGATTTTCATCACCTATGGCCGCGCGGTCTCGGATGCGGACGGCGCGACCCGCATTGCGGCCCAGGTCGTGACCGGCATCGGTTTTCTCGGCGCGGGCGTGATCTTCAAGGAGGGCCTCAACGTGCGCGGCCTCAACACCGCGGCGACCCTTTGGTGCTCGGCGGCGGTCGGCCTGCTCGCCGGCGAGGGAATGGGACTCCACGGCCTCGTGGCGGCGGTCCTGGTGATTGGCGCCAACGTCGGCTTGCGGCCGCTGGCCAACGCCATCAACCGGCAGCCGATCGAGATGGGCGAGGAGGAGCAGCACTATCTTATCTCGATCGAATGCCGGCCGGCGCGCGCCTCCGATATCCGCGCTCAGCTGGTGCAGGACGTCGGGGCCGTGCCGGAGCTTAATTTCAGCCTACTGGACAGTGCGTTCCTTGCTGAGACTGGCCGGGTCGAGGTGACCGCGACCGTCACCTCGCACAAACGCCGGGAGCTGGCGCTCGAGGCGATTGTCGGGCGCTTCGCCGACATGGAGGGCGTCATCCACGCGTCCTGGCGGCTCAATCCGCAGGGCGCTTGAGGGGAGCGCGATGACCCCATCCTCGTCCATTCGCTTCGACATCGAGGACGCGCCGAGCGAGGCCGACGTCGAGGTCCTGCCGAACGGGCTCGAGGCGTTCAACGAGAGCCGGTGGCCGGGCCATCAGCAATGGCGGCCGCTCGCGGTCTTCGCACGCGAGGGCGGGAGCATCGTCGCGGGGCTCGCGGGCGAGACCTACTCGGGCTGGTTGTTCATCCGCTACCTGTGGGTGAGCGACGCGCTGCGGGGCAAGGGGATCGGGCGGACGCTCATGGCCGACGCTGAAGCGCGGGCGCTCGAGCGCGGCTGCCATTCAGCCTGGGTCGACACATTCAGCTTCCAGGCTCCGGGCTTCTATCCCAAGCTCGGCTATGAGGTCTTTGGCGAACTGGACTATCCGCCCCACAAGCGCTTCTTCCTGCAGAAGCGGCTGGCGGACGGAGGCCCGCGCACAAGTTTACGCGAGCAAATGATTTCAGTGACTTAACTGCGCTTTCGCGCAACTTTTTCGCGTTTCCGGGGCGGTCAGCCCCCCACAATCCGGGCGCGACGGATAAAGCTGCAGCGAGCCCCGCGCGAACTCCCTCGTTTTACTCTCGGGTTCGCGGCGCATTGACTTTTTGAATTGGGGTGAAGCCACATACATGGGCATAATCAAAATTACCCTGGTAGAATGCGCAGAAATCTTGTTCCCAATAACCGTCGCCGGTATCGTCTTCCCAGGTCATTGAATATAACACATAGATATAAATCCTTCCGTTCGAAAATTCTTGGAGTTGCTCCTTTGTTATGCTTATCCCGGGGATAGTAATTACGCGGCCGGTATTGACATCAATATCGGGTTCAAATCGATTTTCCTTTGCCGCTTCTTTGACCGTATTCCTTAATTTCGTGAATCGTTGTAAAAGATCATCTGATTGCAGCTGTGACGGGCTTACTTGGCCGGCAACGGCAAAGAGTGGTTTTCTCACTGTTATATTTCCGGTATTAATAAATTGTCCGTTGAATTTGAGCAAATCAGGTTTATCTGTATCAGCAACATCATGGAAGAAATTCTTTGGGGAAAATTGCAAACGTGCAATCATGTTGGGTTGAGGCAGTGCGGTATGTATTATGATATACAACAGAATTGCAAACGCCAAGAACGACAACAATCCAGTAAGCATCAATTTTGTAGGAATGGTGAAGCCTTCTTGCGGTATAACCTCGTGGGTTCCGCGGACCCTCGGGCGGGCGACCTTTTTATTGGTCGCTGCCTTCTCGTATTGTTCGACTAATTCTTTGTGATGGGTCAAGCGCTGCTTCAGGACAAGCCACGCAGCTCCCCATCCTGCAATGAGTCCGATGGTGAGGATCGTCACAGAAAATGCGGGAGCGGCCGTCACTGTGGGCCATTGCCGACCAATCTCCTTAACGAGGTCGCTAAGCCAGTCCATCGGTCAATCACTGACTCTGTCCGCGATTCGACGCAACGGCGCGGCTTATTAATTTGAAATGCCTTCCCCAATAGCCAGGCCATATGAAATACCCGCAGCGGGGTGGCCATCGAAGCCGGCTGATGTCTCCTAGGCAGCCCGTCGAAAATGTCTCGGGCCAGGCGGCAACGGCCTGGGATCAGCGCGTCGGCGCGCGCGGGCGCCGTGAGTTCGGAAATGCGGCTCACAGTCGGCCAAAGGTATTGGCGGACATGGGTCGGTTGCCTGTGTAGATTTGACGCCCCGCTCACGGCTTGGCCTTTTTGTAGGCGTCGGTGATCGGCTCGAGCGGCGGGTCGGCGAGCTTGATCTGGCCGTCCAAGCGTGAGGTCGAAGCTCGCGACATTGATGGTCTGCCCGACATTTTCGAGCGCGACGTCCTTGGCGAACACGGTCGTGACTTGCGGATTGAGGCCGGTGATTTCGACGCGCACCGGGATCGAGGCTTTGCCCTTGGCGAGCTCGCGGTCGGAATAGAGGTTGACGCCGACGTCATAATGGCCCGGCGCGAGGCAGCGGATCGTGGTCGTTTCCTTGTTCGATTCCGACTGCGCCATCGAGCCGTCGGCGAGCGTGATCTGCGACGTCGAGAAGCCCAGGCTGTCGCGATCGAGCGAAGCACATCCAGCCTCGCGCGAGCCATAAAAAACTGGCTTCTTGTCCGGCCCGACGAGCCAAAGGTCGACGTCGGAATCGAGCGCGACGGGCCAGTCGGCGGTGATCAGAAATTCCGCCTTCGGCTTGACCCCGTCGACCTTGGCCTTGGTCGGCGCCACCGCGACGATCACGACGGACAGAATGCAGAGCAGAAGATCGGCAAGGCCAATCCACATGGGCGATCGATCGATCGTCATCTATGAACCTATTTTCAAGCAGGAATTGCAGGGGGCCGCGCTAGAGCGGGCCGCGTATCGTGGAGCGTCATCGCGAGGAGCCGTAGGGCGTCGAAGACGCCCGTCTTTCGACGGGCTATGGCGACGCGGCGATCCAGGGGACGTAGCGCGCTCTACGTTCCCCTGGATTGCTTCGCTCCGCTCGCAATGACGCGGGGCCAATCAGCCGTTTCTGACGCACATGATTTTGATGAACTCGCCTTCTGCGAGGTTGCGGAATGGCGCGCTCTTGGCGAGGTCCTGCTGGGCTTCGACGCCGCACCAGAGCTCATTGGAGACAGAGCCGATGATCGCGACGTCTCGCGAGAACCCAGGCTCCGGCCCGCAATCCGCGGGGCTCATGCCGGCTGCGCAAATCATGGCGACGATGTTGAAAGTCATGGGGTCCATGCTCCTGTTGAGGGTTTTTCCACGAAAAGGGCCTATGGCGAGCGGTCATTCCCGTCGCTTGTCACGCCTCGCCGTGACGCCCATCAGCCCGCCGATCATGTCGAGCGCGACCCGAAGGCGGTCGGAGACGACCGCGTCGGC
This sequence comes from uncultured Alphaproteobacteria bacterium, assembly GCA_963725195.1. GTDB lineage: Bacteria > Pseudomonadota > Alphaproteobacteria > Rhizobiales > Beijerinckiaceae > Roseiarcus. The sequence goes on from CAVRXX010000014.1 coordinate 42,082, forward strand.
GCGCCAGGGGGTGGCGAGTTCGGGGACGAAGCCGCGGCAGTCGCGCACGCCGGCGCCTTCGATGACGATCCGGGTCACGATCGGCCAGGCGTGCGGACCGACCCGATCCTCGGCGTCGCGCAATTTGTCGCGGGCGTGGAGGGCGAGGTCGGACTGCGGCAGGCCTGGACGCGGCCCGAAGCCGGTCGATCCGAGCCGGTCGGGGGCGACCGCGCGCAACTGATCGAGCCGGGCGCGGTGATGGGTGCGGCGCAGCGATTCGCCGACCAGCCAGCGGATGTCGTTGAGCTTCGGGTCATGCGGCGCAAGCAGCCGGTTGGCGCGCATGGTGTCGAACGGGTCGAGCATGCGGCGCTTCCGGTCGGCGTCGAGGCGTCGGGGTCTCGCCCGCTTCCTTGGCGCGGGCGAGGCGTTCGGGGGTGGCGTCGAGCCGCTCCTGGACGGCGTCGAGCATCTCTTTCGGCGATTTGCGCTTGGTCGGCTTCCGGGCGCTGCTCATTCGGCGGGCTCCTCCTCGAGTTCGTCGCAGAGCGACTCGGCTTCGATCGGCTCCATCGATTCAGCGAGTGGCGTCTGAGCCTTGATCGGCTCCGCGAGCTCCGCGCACAAAGCCGCGGGCGAGGTGCAATAGGACTGCTCGATGATCGGAGGGACGAACTTCGGAATACCCCGGGTGTTGACCGCAACGTCCGCCGGGGGCCGCTTGTGAGCGCGCTGCAAGTCCTTGAGATGACGGGCGGAAGAGCGTATGGCCTCCATTCGTTCGGTGTCGACTTTTGGCGGACGGCGGCGGAGAGGCGGGGAGGCGTCCATGGATCTTGCCCTTTCTGTTTTGCTGTGTTATGTTCTTGCTTTGTTCAGTATCGGGTAAAACAGAAGCTTGTGTCAAGATTCTGTTTTTTTGAATTGCGGTTTTTCGGAAACGAGGTTAATACCGTGAGTCGGCAGGTCTTCGACGGCCGGGACGCGCCAGAGCGCCCCACGCCTTTCGCTTGGAGAAAGCAAGTTGCAGGAGCTTCCGCTTTGACTGTCGACTGGATCCGCGCCGGCCTCAAAAGGACCGGCAAAACCCGCAGCGGCCTCGCCAAGGCGCTGGGCCGCTCGCCATCCGCCGTCACCGACCTATTGAACGGCCATCGCCGCCTGCGCGCCGACGAGATCGCGATCGTGTCCGACTATCTCGGGATTGAGCCGCCGCGCCTGATCGGCGGCGGACCGCCGCGGCCGCCGAGCGCCCCGCTGGTCGGCTATGTCGGCGCGGGCGCGGTCGCGCATTTCTACGCCGACGGCCAGGGGCCGTTCGACGATGTCGACGCGCCTCTCGATTCGAAGCCAACGACGGTGGCGGTGCAGGTCCGCGGCCACTCGCTCGGCGTGTTGTTCGACAACTGGCTCGTCTTCTACGACGATGTCCGCAATCCGCCGGACGACAGCCTGATCGGGCGCATGTGCGTCTGCGGCCTCAGCGACGGGCGGGTCCTGATCAAGTCCTTGAAGCGCAGCCCTCAGACCGGTTTATGGAATCTTCTGTCCAACACCGAGCCGCCGATCTACGACGTCGGCCTCGACTGGGCCGCGCCGGTGCGCGAAATGCGGCCAAGGTAGGGGCGTAGCCTAACACGACAGGCATGTCCTCTCCCCCTTCGGCGCTCGAGGTCGCGCAAGCGCTCATCCGCTTTCCCTCGGTGACGCCGACCGATGGCGGCGCGCTGCCCTATTTGCGCGATCTTTTGGGCAAGGCCGGTTTCGCGGCTGAGCTCGTATCCTTCGAGGCGCCGGGAACGCCTCCCGTTCTCAACCTTTATGCGCGCTTCGGCGCGGGCACGCCCAATCTCGCCTTCGCCGGCCACACCGACGTCGTGCCGCCGGGCGATAAGGCGCTCTGGCGGTTCGACCCGTTCGCGGGCGAAATCGCCGACGGCGAGCTCTGGGGCCGCGGCGCCTGCGACATGAAGGGCGGCGTCGCGGCCTCGGTCGCCGCCGCCTTGCGGTTCGTCGCCAAGGGCAGCGTTCGCAGGCTCGATCAGCTTCCTCATCACCGGCGACGAAGAAGGCCCCGCGGTCAACGGCACGGTTAGGCTCATCGACTGGGCGCTCGCCAAGGGCGAAACGTTCGACCATTGCATCCTGGGCGAATCGACCTCCGTCGAGACGGTCGCCGACACGATGAAGCACGGCCGGCGCGGCTCGCTCAACGGACAGGTCACCATTCGCGGCCGCCAGGGCCACGCGGCTTACCCGCATATCGCCGACAATCCGATTCGGGCGCTTGCGCCGATCTTGACGGCGCTGCTCTCGCCGCCGCTCGATTCCGGCAACGCCGACTTCGAGCCGACGAACCTCGAAGTGGTCTCGGTCGACGTCGGCAATCCTGCGTACAACGTTATCCCCGGCGAGGTCGCGACTCAGGTTCAACGTCCGCTTCAACGATCTGTGGACGCTCGATTCGCTCTCCGCAGAGATCAAGCGCCGGGTGGCGGCGGCGGACGGGGCGGAGCGCGCGACAGTGACTTTCGAGCCGAGCAACGCGGTCGCCTTTCTCACCAAGCCCGGGCCGTTCACCGATCTCGTCGCGAAGGCTGTTAGCGACGTGACCGGGCGAAAGCCCTGCGCTTTCGACCGGCGGGGGGACTTCGGACGCGCGTTTCATCAAGAACGCCTGTCCGGTGGTCGAACTGGGCCTGATCAACGCAACGATTCACGCCGTCAACGAGCGGGTCGCGGTGGACGATCTCGAAGCGCTGTCGCGCATCTACGAGCGGGCGCTCGAGCTTTATTTCGCCCCAGGTTCGCTGTAGTCGACCCGGACCAAATAGAGGCCGTGGGGCGGGGCCACCTGGCCGCAGCGGCTGCGGTCGGCGGCGTTGAACGCCGCCTTGAACTCGTCCGCGCTCCAGCGTCCGGTCCCGACCTCGATCAGCGAGCCTACCATCGAGCGCACCTGGCGATGCAGGAACGACCGCGCGCTCGCTTCGAACAGAATCTCATCGCTCTCCCGTCTCACGTCGAGCCGGTCGAGCGTGCGGATCGGCGAATTCGCCTGGCATTGCGAATCGCGGAAGGTGGAGAAATCGTGCCGGCCGATGAGCGCGCGCGCCGCCGCGTGCATCGCCTCGGCGTCGAGGCGGGGCTTCACCCGCCAGGCTGACCCACGTTCGAAGGTGAGGGGCGCGCGGCGATTGACGACGCGATAGCGATAGTGGCGGGCGGTCGCGCTGTGGCGCGCGTCGAAATCGGCGCTCACTCGCTCGGCGTCGACAATCGCAACCGGATGAGGATGAACGAGCGCGTTGAGCCCCTCGCCCAGGCGAAACGGCTCCCAGTCGCGCTCGAGGTCGACATGCGCGACCTGGCCCAAAGCATGCACGCCGGCGTCCGTTCGCCCGGCCCCATGCGCGGTTGCGTGGGCGCTGGTCATCGCGGCGAGCGCGTTCTCCAGAACCTCCTGAACCGAGAGGCCGTTCTCCTGTCGCTGCCAGCCGACGAACGGCGTCCCGTCATATTCGAGCGTGAGCTTATAGCGCGGCATGCGCCGCCCGGACCGGCTCGTCGCGGTGAGCCGCCGCGATGGCTTCGTCGAGGACCTCGTAGACGCGCGGGTCGCTGCAGCGGGAGACGTTGAAGCGCAGACAGCCGCTCGCTTCGTCAGACGCGCTGAACGCGGGTCCGGGCGCGAACATCACTTTCTTCGTCAGCGCATAGCGGGCGACGTCGGCGGCGCTAACGCCATCGGGCAGGCGGGCCCACAAATAGATGCCGGCGCGCGGCTCGATCCAGGGGACGAGGCCGTGCGCGCGCATGGTCTGCAACGTCCGCCCCATCGCGTCGGCGAGCTTTCGCCGAAGCCCATCGAGATGCCGGCGGTACCCGCTTTCCGTCAGAACGCGATGGAGGATCGCGGCCCCCGTCGCGCTGTTGCCCATGGTCGTCGCAAGCTTGAGGTCGACAATTTGGGGATCCAGTTCGGACGCGCTGCAATGTAACCGCAGCGCAAGGCGGCGCCGACCGCCTTGGTCGCGCTTCCCACCTGGACCACGCGGCGAAAGCCGTCGAGGGCGGCAAGCCTGGTCGAAGGCTCCGCTTCGAAATCAGCGAAAGTGTCGTCTTCGAGGATGAGCACGTCGTGCTCTTCAGCCAGTCGGAGCATGCGGTGGACGGTCGCCGCCGAGGGCGTCGCCCCCGTCGGATTATGCAGGCCGCCGGTGGTGAGATAGAGGCGCGGGCGATATTCGGCGAACAGGCGCTCAAGCTCAACGACGTCGGGGCCGTCCGGAGTCATTGGGACCGTCACAACAGTCACGCGGTTGGCGCGCAAGAGCGAATGGAAATTGAAGTAGCAAGGGTCGTCGACGACCACCGTGTCATTCGGACTGAGAAGGAAACGGCAGGCGAGATCCAGCGCCTGCGAACAGGAGTCGGTGACGACAATCTGATCGAAATCGGCCATCACCCCTCGCTCGGCGAGACGCACGGAGAAGAGCCGCCGAAGCGGAGCATGTCCCAGCGGCTCGTCATATTGGCGACGGCGGGCAAAATCGGCGCGCGCCGCGAGTCGCATCGCCCGCTGGACGCCAAGATCGAGCACCCATGAGTTGGGCAGCCAGCCGGCGCCGGGGCAAAGGAAATCGGGCGCGCCCGTCATCGCGTGCCGGTTGATCCATGACGGATCGATCGCGGGCTCGGGAGGCGGATCGGCGGCCGAGAGCGTGAGCGGGCGGCCGGCGCCCGCGACGAAGAACCCGGAGCCGCGCCGGGCGACAACCGCCCCCTCGGCCACAAGCCGGTCGTAAGCCTCGACGACCGTCGATTTCGAGACTTCAAGCTTGACCGCGAGCTCCCGCACCGAAGGAAGCCGGGCGCCTCGCGCCAGCGCGCGGCTCGCTATCCGGCCGCGAATGAACGCCGCAGTGATCTCGACGCGGGAAGCGGGCCGATCGTCCATGAATATCGCTCGAACTGTACAGCCAGTGGATTGGTACAGTTTGGCGCGACTGTACTGAACTGTCTCTGGCGCCGCAAGCCCTCAAGCCGGATTCTGGGTGGGGAAAGGACGAATCCAATGACCTTCGGAAGCCGTGCGTTTCACTCTGTCTGGGCTGGCGCGATCCGAGCGGCGGCGTGGCCGTTTCGCGTCGCCGCCGCTCGCGCGACGCTGCGGGCGCTCGGGCAAATGGATTGTCGCGAACTCGCCGACATCGGTCTTACTCGCTGCGATCTGCGCGACGCATCCGCGTTCCCGCTCGACCGCGATCCGGGCAAGCTCCTGGCCATCCGAGCCCGCGAGCGCCAGGCCAACGCTCTCGCTGCGCCGCCCACCGCATGGGATATTGACTCGACAGGGGAAGACCCGCGGTGCGAACCGAAACGAAAGCGGCCGTCGCCGGATTTCCGGTCGCGATCGCGGCCAGCCTCCATAGCCGGCTGAAAGAGGTGGCGTCCTCCGGACGCTCGTTTGACCGCGTCGCCGCTTTGTAGACGCGGTCGCTGACCGCGTCCGCCGCGCTCCAAAGGGCGTTCGGAAGAACGCCCGTCTGACGACAGGCTATCGAGCGCGGCTACAATCTGGCCTGTGTCGACCTAAGGCTATCAGCCCTAGAACAAACTGAGCTGCGCGCCGGCGTCGCTCGCCGCCGGGATCGGCTTGCGGAACAAGTCGGTCCGCAGCGCGCGCGACGTCTCGCGATAGCCGAGGCGCCGCGCCGCCATCTCGAACCGGCGCCCGATCATCCAGGCATAGGGGCCCGAGCCCGCCATGCGCCGGCCCCACTGGGCCTCATAGTCCTTGCCCTCGCGCATCGACTGCATGAGCTTGACCGCGCGGTTGAGCCGGTCGGGATAGTTGACCTGCAGCCATTCGCGAAACATGTCGCGCAATTCGCCAGGCAGCCTCAGCACGACATAGGCTCCCTCGCGCGCGCCGGCGGAATACGCGCGGGTCAGGATCGTCTCCAGTTCCTCGTCGTTGATCGCGGGGATGACCGGCGCCGCCATCACGCCCGCCGGCACGCCGGCGTCGTTGAGCGCCTCGATCGCCTCGAGCCTTTTCTGCGGGGTCGGAGCGCGCGGCTCCATCCGGCGCGCGAGCGCGCGATCGAGCGTCGTCACCGAGACAAAGACCTTAACGAGGCCGTCGCGCGCCATCGGCGCCAAAAGGTCGAGGTCGCGCAGAATAAGATTCGATTTGGTGACGATGGAGAGCGGGTGACGGGCTTTGGCCAGCGTTTCGATCAGCGACCGGGTGATGCGGTACTGCCGCTCGATCGGCTGATAGGGGTCGGTGTTGGCGCCGAAGGCGATGGGCGCCGGGCGGTATTTGGGCGACGCCAGCTCGCGCTCCAGAAGCTCGGCGGCGCGCTCCTTGGCGAACAGGCGGGTTTCGAAATCGAGTCCGGCCGAGAGCCCCATATAGGCGTGGCTCGGCCGCGCATAGCAGTAGAAGCAGCCATGCTCGCAGCCGCGATAGGGGTTGATCGACCGGTCGAAGCCGATGTCGGGCGATTCGTTGCGGGTGATGATGGCCTTGGGCTTTTCCCACGTGACTTCGGTCGCCAATGGCTCCGGCGCTTCGTCGCGCGTCCAGCCGTCGTCGAAATCCTCGCGTTTCTCAAGCTCGAAGCGGCCGGAGGCGTTGGTCGCGGCGCCGCGTCCCCGCCTGAGTTCGGCGGGCAGGATGCGTTCGGCGATCGCCTCCGGGCGGTGGCGGGGGTCGACGGGGGAGGAGCGGATCAGGGTCGCGTTCATGGGCATGTTCCATAGCTGGGAATTTGGAACAAATCATGAACACGAGATAGCTACGCCGAAAGCTCCCGTCAAGCCACCAGCGGCTGCGCCTCTCAATACACCACAGGGACTAGGACTAAGCGATTGGGCGTACGAGGCTTTGGAGCTCGCTCTTCCCGCCCGCGGCTTCAACGGCGGTCGAGTCACCACCCTCTGCGAGAACAGAACCTTTCCCAAGTAGCGCGGCGCGGCATTCCCCCCAAATAAGGCCATTCACATCACTCGGAAACATCTGAACAATATCGTGCTTACGCGTTATAAAATCATATAACTTGTATATCATTAAAATTCGCAAAGTCGTTATGACATCAAATAGCAAGGCTTGGGCTTTTGAGGTTTCCGGACCAGTCAAAGCCTTAATAAATAAGATAGTGAGCGCGGCCATCGACGCGACGAGTGAAGTGCAAAGCTAGCCTTTGACTTTTCAGGCCTGATTCGCAGCCATAGAGTATACAATTAAGGCTGAGATCAGAATAAAGTCAATTGCTTCGTTCAATGACGGCGGCCAAATAAGCAAGCCACTTTACATATAAGTTGTTATAGCGGTCAAAGCCTTCCGTCTACATGTCGATGTTATACGCTAAAATAACGAATAAGCCTTCGGTTGCTCAGTTCGAGAAGGTGTCGCAGTCTTTGATGTCGCCGCTCTTCAACCCCGCCGTCAGCCATTTCTGCCGCATCGCCGAGGAGCCGTGAGTGAAGCTGTCGGGGACAGCGTAGCCGCGCGCGGCCGTCTGAAGCCGGTCGTCGCCGATCGCTTGCGCCGTCGCCAGCGCCTTTTCGACGTCGCCCGGTTGGAGGATTTTCCATTTGTCGTTGGCGTGGTTCGCCCAGACGCCGGCGAGGCAATCGGCCTGGAGTTCGATCCGCACCGAAATGGCGTTGGCCTGGGTCTGGCTCACCCGCTGCTTCAAGTCGTCGGCTTTGTCGAGGATGCCGAGCAGGTCCTGGACGTGATGGCCGATCTCGTGCGCCACGACATAGGAATAGGCGAAGTCGCCGCCGCCGCCGTACTTGTTCTTCATGTCGCGAAAGAAGGCGGTGTCGAGGTAAACCTTCTTGTCGATCGGGCAGTAGAACGGCCCCATCGCCGCTTGCGCGCCGCCGCATCCTGACCGGGTCGCCCCGTCATAGATGACGAGCGTCGCCGGCTGGTATTTGACCCCCGTCTGCGCCGGCAGCACTTCCGTCCAAACCGCCTCGGTCCCACCAACGACCTTGGAGAGAAACGCGCGCATTGGGTCGTTCGGGTCAGGCGGCGCGCTTGGCGGCGGCGCACTCTGTTGCCCGACCCCCATCATTTCGGCCCCGCTGATGAGCACCTGGGGCGAAATGCCGGTGAAGTAGCTGATGGCGAAAATGACGACGATGGCGCCGAGGCCGAGCCCGCCGGCGCCCACCGCCCCGCCGCGCTGTCCCCGCCGGTCCTCGACATTCGAGGAGGACGGCATGTTTTCGTATTCCATGGCCAACTCCGGGAAGCGCTGGTTAACGCATTTTTACCACCCTATCAGACAAAGCGCTGACGGAGTAGCGGCTCGACCCCCAGCGCGTCGCAAAGCCTTTGTTTAGGCCTTTGCCAGACAGTGTCTGGACTTAGGCTTTCAAAAGGCCCGTGCGCCCATGCCGCCGACTTATTCCCTCGTCGTGCCGATCTACAATGAGGAGGCCGTCATCCCGGTCCTGCTCAGGCGCCTCGACGCCCTCATCGAGGCCTTTGACGCCGAGGCTGAGGTGATTGTCGTCGACGACGGATCGAGCGATACGAGCGCGATCGTGATCGAGGCCAAGGCGCGCGCCGACAAGCGCTACCGCCTGATCAAGCTGTCGCGCAATTTCGGCCACCAAATCGCAATCACCGTCGGGCTCGACTACGCCGCCGGCCGCGCGGTCATCGTGATGGACGCGGATCTGCAGGACCCGCCCGAGGTCGTGCTTGAGATGGTCGCCAAATGGAAGGAGGGCTACGACGTCGTCTCAGCCGAGCGCGCCTCGCGTCAAGGCGAAAGCCGCTTCAAGCGGGCGACGGCGCATCTATTCTATCGCCTCATGGGGCGGCTCGGCGACGTCTCGATGGCTCACAACGCCGGCGATTTCCGCCTCGTCGATCGTCGCGCCCTCGACTGTTTTCTCGCCATGCCCGAGCGCGACCGGTTCGTGCGCGGCATGTTCGCCTGGATCGGGTTCCGTCAAGCGACGGTGACCTTCGATCGCCCGCCGCGCGCCGCGGGAATCAGCAAATATTCGCTTCCCAAGATGGTCGGCCTTGCGGCGAACGGCCTCATCTCGTTCTCCGACGCGCCGCTCCGGCTTGCGCTGTGGGCCGGCGCTACGGTGTCCGCGCTCGCCTTCGTCTACGGGTTGAGCGTGATCGGCCGGTGGATGTTCGGAGATCTGAGCCTCGAGCGCGGCTGGAGCTCGACCATCGTGGTCATCGCCGCACTTGGCGGCGCCAACATGCTGATGACCGGCGTCATCGGGCTCTATGTCGGGCGCATTTACGCCGAGGCGAAGGGCCGGCCGCTCTATATCGTCGAGCGCGCCGTGGGCTTTGAGGAGGCGCCGACCGCCGCTCGACGGCCGGCGGCGACGCTGAACTAAAGAGGCCCGCGACAATCGGCGCGGCCTGCGTTCATGCGAGATCGCATTGCCAGCGCGCGCGTTTTGCGCTTTACCCCGGGCGGCGCGCCCCAACGGGCCGGTAGCTCAATGGTTAGAGCCGGCCGCTCATAACGGTCTGGTTGCAGGTTCGAGTCCTGCCCGGCCCACCAGCCTCACGGGCTATGCCAATGCCGCGGGGCGGACCCCCCCTTTCTCGCGCACGGCGTTCTTCCGCTTTTCCGGCGGTCGCTTCGCGATCAGCGGCAGTTAAGGGACTCGATCGCCGCATCGGCTAGCTTGAGCCCGACCAGCGCTTGCGACAGAGCGAGCGTCGGCGCCAGCGAGCGGTCGCGCACGCACGCCAGAAAATGGTCCTGCTCGTTGCGCAAGGGATCATCTCCCTCGGCCGCGGGATAGCTTGTGCGACGCCCCTCCGCATAGACGTCCAAGCCTGCTCCGACGACGAGCTCGACGCTGCCGCGGCTCCCCACCACTTCCACACGGTCAGGCGGCAACTCTCCGTTCGTGAATGTCCAGGCCGTCCGCAAGTCGCAAATGACCCCGGTCGCCGTGGTCGCCGACACCGCCGTCGCCGATCGGTAGCCAACGCCTTCCGAGCGGCGGGCGACAACCGAATGGAAGTCTGAATCGGTAACCCACTGGGCAATGTCGATGTCGTGAATGAGAGTCATCAGCACAGGGTCATCGTCGGGGTAGCGGACAGCGTGGCTGTCGTCCCGGTAACGCCGCGAATTCACGTAGATCACCTCGCCGATAGCCCCTGAGCGCACAGTTTCAACCATCCGCATGTGATCCTGCGAGAACCGCAACACATGGCCGGGCATGACGAAGCCCGTGGAACGGCGCGCAGCGGCGAGGAGCGGGGTGGCGGCGCTCGCCGACGGCGCAACGGGCTTCTCGAGCAACACAGCGAGGTTCCGCTCAAGCGCGCGCACGCCAATCTCGACATGCGAGACGCCCGGCGTGGCGATGATGATGGCGTCGGCCTCTACCGCGTCGATCAGTCGCAGGGGGTCGGTCAGGCATTCTTCGACGCCAAATCCGGCGCGGATCGGGTCGAGCGCGGCGGGATTGGCGTCGGCCACGCCCGCCACCTTCACATCCGGCCTCTTGATCAGCCGGCTGAGATGCTCCCTGCCGAAGGCGCCCGCGCCAGCAACCAACACGCGAATGGGGCGGCGTGATGTCGCCAAGCCGAGGCTCATGCGAATTCGTCATTTTGGATGCCGCCATCTTGAGATACGATCCTGCGTGCTGTCATCCGCATGTTATTCGCCACGGCAAAAGGACAGACCACGAGCCGTTGAACATGGGAGGGAGTGATGAACAGTAAAGCTTTATCCTGCGTGCAGGCGATCGCCGCCGCAGGCATTTTGGTGCTTTCCAGCTATGCGGCCACGAGCGCGTTCGGCGAAGACGCGTCTGGCGTGCCGGACAGCGCGCTGAAGGGCAAGAAGGTGGCTTACGTCGCCTGCTCGGACCTCAATCGGTGGTGCCGGGAGTTCAGGCATCAGATCGTTCCGGCGCTCGAGGCCAAAGGCGTGATCGTGACCGATCTGCAAGACCCGTACGACCCCGTTCTGCAGGCCCAGCATCTCGACCAGGCGGTCGCGCAAAAGCCCGATCTCATCGCCCTTCTCGCGACCAACGCCCGCTCGGTGGTCCCGGGGCTGAGACGCGCCAAGGCGGCCGGCATTCCGGTGATCAATCTCATCGGCCCGGCGGTCCCCGAGTCGGAGCCCTACTACAAGGCCTCGATCGAAAATAATCATCGGCAATTGGGCGAGTTCGCCGCGACCGACCTTGTCGAGGGCCTGAAGAAGGAAGGCCGCACGAGCGCGAATATCATCGTCATCACCGGCGCTCAGGTTCAGCCGGAAGTGGCCGTGCGCATGGAGGGCTTCAAGTCGGTGATGGATAAATATCCCGAATACAAGATTGTCGATATCCAGGACGGCAACTGGGACCAGGGCAAGACCGCCGACATCGCCCGGACGCTGTTCGCCAAATATGCCGATAAAGGCGGCATCCAGGGCGCCTTCGGCATGGCCGACCACATGGCGGCCGGCATCATCGAGGCTGCCCAGCAGGCTGGAGTGCCGGTCGGCGTGGACAAGAACGGCCTTGTTGTGGTGGCCAGCAATTGCTTCAAGATCGGCACGGTCAACATCGGCAACGGCCTGCAATATGGCTCGGCGACGCAGGCGGCTGATCCGACCGCGGCGTTTGTCCTGCCGCTTTTAGAGAAGGCGCTCGCCGGCCAGGAGATTCCGAAGCGCTCGCTGATGACCGAGGGGAGGATCACCAAGGATACCCTCGACAAGTACCTGGACTATTGCAGCGCCGCATAGGCGTCGGCTGCTGGAAGTGCCTAGCGCCAGGCAGCTCAATGGTTAGCGCCTACCGCTATGGAAGCTGTTGAACGGCGGGCGCGTTCCCCCGGTCCTTGCTCGCATGCGGGGCCCGCGAGCTCCGGCGCTTCCCCTTTATAGGCCCGCTCGAGAGTGGGGCCGGCTCTGGCTCTGCAACTTGCGAATTCACATAGGTGATTTTTCCGGCCCGCTCCGAATTCGCCATTTGGCGTGCCGCAATCTTGAGTTACGATTCTGCCTGCTGTCATCCCATTGTATTCGCGAGGGCAAAAGAGACAGCCGTTGAAATGCAAGGGAGGAGAGCGTTGAACAGTAAAGCTTCATCCTGCGTGCAGGCGATTGCCGCCGCAGGGATTTTGATGCTGTCCAGCTACGCCGCGACGACAGCGTTTGGCGAAGACGCGTCCGGCGTGCCGGACAGCGCGCTTAAGGGCAAGAAGATGGCCTATGTCGCCTGCTCGGACCTGAACAGATGGTGCAGGAAAGCCCGAAGTTTGATCCTCGATGCGCTCAAGGCCAAGGGTGTGGTCGTAACCGATCTGCAAGATCCATTTGACCCGGTTCTGCAGGCCCAGCATCTAGACCAGGCGATTGCTCAGAAGCCCGACTTGATCGTCCTTCTCGCCAGCAACGCCCGCTCGGTCATCCCCGGGTTGCGCCGGGCGAAGGCCGCCGGCATCCCCGTCATCAATTTCGTCGGCCCCCCGGTGCCCGAGTCCAAGGACTACTTTCTGGCGTCGATCGAGAACAACCACCAGCAGTTGGGCGAGTTCGCCGCCGTCAACCTCGTCGAGGGCCTGAAGAAGGAGGGCCGCACGAGCGGGAATATCATCGTCATCACCGGCGCTCAGGTTCAGCCGGAAGTCGCGGTGCGCATGGGCGGCTTCAAATCGGTGATGGACAAATATCCAGAGTACAAGGTCGTCGACATCCAGGACGGCGACTGGGACCAGGGCAAGACCGCGGACATCGCCCGGACGCTGTTCGCCAAATATGCCGACAAGGGCGGGGTCCAGGGCGCCTATGGCATGGCCGATCATCAGGCGGCCGGCATCATCGAGGCCGCGCTACAGGCTGGAATGCCGGTCGGCGTGGACAAGAACGGCCTCGTGGTGGTGGGCAGCAACTGCTTCCAGATCGGCATGATCAATATCGCCAAGGGCCTGCAGTACGGCACGTCCACGCAGGCGACTGAGCCAACGGCGAGGTTCGCCATCCCGCTGATCGAGAAGGCGCTTGCCGGCCAGACTATTCCGAAGCGGTCGCTGATCGAGGAATCGCGGATCACCAAGGACAACCTCGACAAGTTCCGGGAGTTCTGCAGCGCTGCATAAGGGTCGCGCTCTGTTCTGGACTCTTCGGTCTACGCAAGGAGTGGGTTAGGAGTGTCAATGTCCGATGCTCCTCTGGCGCTGGAAGTGCGCAGCGTCACCAAGGTGTTTGGGCCCATCGTCGCGCTCAACAACGTGTCGTTCACGTTGCGGCGAGGCGAGATTCACGCTCTTGTTGGACATAACGGCGCCGGCAAGAGCACGCTCGTGAAGACGCTCGCCGGCGTCGTCTCTCCCGATCAGGGAGAAATCCTGGTCGAAGGAACGCCTGTCACACTGTTGAGCGCCCGACAGGCGCAAGCAGCCGGCATCGCCGTGGTCGAACAAGAGCTCAGCCTCGTGCCGGCGTTGACGGTGCTCGAGAACATCCTGCTCGGGCGCGTTGGCGGCGGCCTTGGCTCGCGTGGAGGCGACCGGCGCCAGGTCCAGGCCCTGCTGATGCGGCTTGGGCTGAGCGACGTAGGGCCCGACACCGTGGTCGAGGATCTCTCCATGGCCGAGCGTCAGCTCATAGAGATCGCGCGGGCGCTCAGCCGCAACGCGCGCATCCTGATCCTCGACGAGCCGACGGCGACCCTTGGCGAGCGTGAGATCAAGCGCGTCTTCGCCGGCGTCCGGGAGCTGGCCAGCGCTGGGAGCAGTGTCATCTTCGTCTCGCATCGGCTCGGCGAAGTGCTCGATCTGTGCTCCCGCGTCACGGTGCTGCGGGACGGCCGGATGATCGCCTCACGGCCCGCTGCCGAAATGGACCGGCAAAGCATCGTCGAGCTCATGCTCGGCAAGGTCGCCGAACGGAGCAAGGTCGAGAGGCGCGGCGGCGGAGCCCGCGAGGGCCACGTCGTCATCGACCAGCTCTCGGCGCCAGGACATGTCGCGGATTTCGGATTGCGGGCGAGCGGCGGCGAGATCGTCGCCATCGCGGGCCAAGTGGGCTCGGGCGCGAGCGAGGTCCTGCGCGCGCTCGCGGGGCTCGTGCCGGACGCTCGCGGCCACGTGTCGATCGCGGGCCGCGCCATGCGCCTCGGCGCTCCGCAGCGGTCGATCCAGGCGGGCGCGGTGTTCGCTTCGAACGACCGCAAGAGCGAGGGGTTGTTCTTACGCCAATCCGTCGCCCGCAACCTTCTCGCGACTCGCCTGAAGGCGGTAAGCAACGGCGGCGTTCTCAACCGAGGTCTTTCCTCGGCGCTTGCGCAGCGTCTCGCCGGGTTGATCGGGTTCGACCGCAAGCGGCTCGGCGCCGCGGTGGAAACGCTCAGCGGCGGCAACCAGCAGAAAGTGTTCCTCGGACGCTGCCTCGAAAAAGAGGGCGTGGTTCTGCTCATGTTCGACGAACCGACCCGCGGCGTCGACGTTGGCGGGCGCGCCGATATTCACAATCTCATCCGTCACGCCGCATCGACCGGCGCCTGCGTCATCTTCGCCTCCACCGAACTCGACGAGATCGTCGACCTGGCCGACACGGTGGTCACGATGTTTGCCGGCCGGATCACGCGGATCGCTCGGCGCGAGGATATGACAGCATCGGATATTCTCGCCGAGATGACTCACGGCGAAGCCAAGAAGGCCGCCGCGTGACCGGCGTCGACTCGACCACGGCCAAGTCCGCTGGCTCGCCCGCCGCCGGGGAAATCGTGCGCTTCAACTCCGCGACCGTCGCGGTCTACGCCTTCGTGGCGGTCCTCGCGGCGCTCATCATTTTCGGCGCTTTCGCGACGCCGGGCTTCCTCAGCATCAGCAACCTCAGCGCGATCCTCACCTCGACCGCATTTGTCGGCATCATCGCAGTCGGTTCGACGCTGATCATGCTCTCCGGCAGCCTGTTCTCCATTTCGTTGGGCACCACGACGGCCATTACGGCGATCCTGTTCATGTTCCTGCTGCACTATGGCGTGGTCGCGGCGATCCTAGGCACGTTGTTGGCGGGGACCGCGATCTTCGCGATCCAGGGCGCGCTGGTCGGTTTGATCGGCGCCAATCCGATCATCGTCACAATCGGCGCCGGCGCCATCCAGGAAGGCGTTATCGGCTGGCTCTCGCCAGGGGACATCACCCCGCCGGCGGGGGCCAACATCGAGTTTCTGGCGCGCACCATCTTCGGCTTGCCCTTCTCGGTCTACGTGTTCCTTGGGTTGGCGCTGGCTTTGGATCTGTGCATGCGCCACACAAGGTTCGGACTGGAGCTCTATCTCCTGGGCGAAAACCAGCCGGCCGCGCGGGCGGCTGGATTGCCGGTCGCATTGCTCACGACGGCCGCCTTCGCGGTCGCGGGCTTCTGCGTCGCGGTGACAGGCGTTCTCATCGCGGGCTTCGCTCAGAACGTCAACCTGCAGGTCGCGGGGACCTATACGTTCGATGCAATCGCGGCGATCCTCGTCGGCGGCAGCGCCGTCACCGGCGGGTGGGGTTCGGTCGGCCGCACCGTCATCGGCGCGCTGATCATTGCGACCGTCACCGACATGCTGCTGCTCGTTGGAGCGAGCACGGGCATGCAGATCCTGGTCAAGGGGCTGATCGTCACAATGGTCGTCGTGCTGCTCCACTTGTCGCGCCGCGAGCGACGATCGCCATGACTTCCGCTACCGAGACATCGACCCGCAGAACTCCGATGTCCAGGCGCGTACGCACGTCCATGCCATACGTTTTGCTGGCGATCATGTGCCTCGCGCTTTTTGTGCTGCCGCAGTTCTCCGGCCGACAGGCCTCGGCGTTCAATGTCTACGATGCGCTCCAGCTATGGTCGGCTTATGGGCTGGTCGCGCTTGGCGTCGGGTTGACGATGATCGTGGGCGAATTTGATTTTGGCGTTCTGGGTGTTTTCGCGCTCTGCCCGATGATTGCGGTCAAGCTCGGCGAATCTAACTTGTTCCTCGGCCTTGGCGCGGCCCTCGCTGTTGCGGCGGCTGTCGGCTTCCTCGAGGGCGCGATCGTCGCCAAGCTGCGGGTCCATTCCATGCCGGTGACGCTCGGCTTCTACATCGCCCTTCTTGGAGCGAACATCGCAATCGGGAACTCGCAGAGCGTGTCGTTCTCGAATCTCGACGTCGGCTCCGCGCTCGACGAGGTCAGGCTCTACATCTTGTCCTGGCGCAGCATCATTGCCTTCATCGTCTTCGCGCTCGTCTTCGTCGTGATGCGCTTCACCCATTTCGGGCGGGACATCCGCGCCGTCGGAGGCGATCGGCGCGCAAGCCGCATGGTGGGCGTCGAGGTGGACCGGGTGCTGATCGGCGTCTTCGTCGCCTCTGCTATGTGCTCGGCCCTGGGCGGCATCCTCTTGGCCTATAGCTTCGCCACGGCGCTGTCGAACCCTGGCCTCTATCCGCTGCAGTTTGCCGTCACGGCGGCCATCGTTGGCGGCGTGAGCCTGGTCGGCGGCGTCGGCGGCCCGGTCGGCATTGCCGCCGGAGCTCTGACGCTGAGCCTGCTGCAGGAGCTCTTCTCGCTGCTCGCGGCGCCGACCTACCTCTCGAGCCTCATCACCGGCATATTGCTCGTGTTGGCCACTTTCGTCGCCGCGCCCGACCTGGGCGCGCGGTGGAAATCGTTCCGGTCGCCCCGCCCGCGCGCCCTCGACGGGGTCGCCCCTTAGAATAGGCCGCGTATTGTCGAAATCGTCATCGCGAGGAGCCACAGGGCGCCGGAAGACGCCCGCCCTTCGGACGGGCTATGGCGACGCGGCGATCCAGAAGGCCGCAGGGCGCACTACGTCCCCTGGATTGCTTCCCCCCGGACTGTGATCCGGAAGTCGCAATGACGATCGCGGTTAAGCCGGCGAGGCTGGACGGCCCCCCGTGAAATCCATGGCGAATATCTCGCCGCTGAGCAGCAACGCGATTTCGTCGCCTGGAAGCGGCTTCTGACACTCCGATTGAGGGTTGAGCCAGAAGTTCGACCCAGGCGGCAACAACAAAAAGAGATCGCGCGCCTTCGCTTCGAGGCACGTCTCCGGTTCCTTCAGATAGGCGGAGACGCGCTCCGGCGCGGTAAACGCGGGGTGCCAGGTCTTGCCCTTGAACTCGACGGTCGCAACGCTAATCGTTTCGTGGGGCTTGAGCGATCTTCGCCGTCCTTGTTCAAGCTCGGTCTCGGGCGTGAGAATGTAAAGCTCGCTGTCGAGCAGCACGCGGTAAAAATCCGGGATCTTGGCTGGATTCGAAGACGCCGACTGCATCAGCGTCTCGAGCGGGTTGACGGGCTCGAACATGGCTCAACCTCTCTCCTCAGAATTCGCCCTCACCGCTTAGCCGACCGATCGTCGAGAGCGCGATAAATCGTATTGCGCGACACGCCAAGCCGCCGGGCCGTTTCGCTGACGTTGTTGCCTGTCTCGGCATAGGTGGACAGCACTTGCGCGCGATGCCGGCCTTGGAGGGTCGAGCCGTGCTTCGCTTCGATTTGCGGAGCTGCGATCAGGGCGGCTTCCGGATAGTCAATGACGGAATCTTCCGTCTGAAGGGTGAGGCGAGACAGCACGTTGCGCAGCTCGCGAATGTTGCCGGGCCACGCGCATGTCGCGAGATATTCGGCCAAGCGCGGGCTAAGGGTTCTTAAGGGGTCGATCGTCGCCAGAAGGTGTGCGGCGATCGCCTGAAAATCCGATCGCTCGCCGAGCGGCGGCAAAGTCACCTCGAGCGTATTCAGCCGAAACAACAGATCCGAGCGGAATCGGCCTTTGGCGATGGATTCACCGAGATCGGCGTTGGTCGCCGATATCAGGAGCACATCGACCTGACGCTTCGCCCCGCCGACCGGCCGCACCGTCCAGTCATCGAGAAAGCGAAGCAGAACGGCTTGCAGCGTCACTGGCATGTCGCCGATTTCGTCGAGGAAGAGAGTCCCGCCGTCGGCCTCCTTGACCAGCCCCGTGGATCCGCCCTTGCGGGCGCCAGTGAAGGCTCCCTCGCCATAACCAAACAGTTCGGCCTCGATCAGGCTCTCCGGCAAGGCGGCGCAATTGACAGCGACAAAAGAGCCGCTGCGCCCGCTCGCAGCATGCGCGTGCCTCGCCAGTTGCTCCTTCCCCGTGCCCGTCTCCCCTCGAATCAGGATCGGCATCTTGCGCTGCGCCGCCGCCTCCGTCTGCCGGACAATGCGAGCGACGACTGGATCGACCGAAATGAATGGCGTGGGCGGAACGGGAGGAGCCGCGACCCGGGGTCTCACGACCGCGCGCAGCATCGGGGACAGGTTCGGATGTTCGATCGTAGCGACGAAACTGCTGCCGACCTCATCCTGCAGGCGTTGGCGTTCACGCAAACGCCCCTCATCCATGAAGGAGGTAAATCGCGTCCTGAATATATCCGTGAAGCTGCGACCAGGCGTCGTCGGCAAGCCATGCAACAAAATGCGCGCCGCCTGATTGGCGGCCAGTATGCGGCCTGTGTCGTCGACTGCGATGAGCCCGGCTGTGAGCGTATGCAGATATTCGCCGCGATTGTGAAAGGCGATCAAGATGTCGCGATGGTGGCGCTCGCGAAAGAGCCCGTTCTCGATCTGCGTCGCGGCCATGCAGACGAGCGCGGCGGTATGCGATTGACGGGAGACGCAATCAGACGAGGCATCGAGGATGCCCGCCAGTGAGCCATCCGGCGCAAAAATCGGAGACGCAGCGCAAGTCAGCGAGCCGAAGCTCGGGAAATAATGCTCGCTGCCGTGGACGACGACCGGCCGCTTGAGGAACGCGGCGGTGCCGATCCCGTTGGTGCCGCAAAGCGGCTCCGACCAGAGGGTTCCAGGGCGGATGTTCTTGGCTTCGGGAGTGTCAGCGAAACTCTTGTCGGCGACGATATCGAGCAACAGACCCTCTGGCGTCGCAAAGGCGATGAGAAAATTTGAGCCTGCAATTTGCTCGTGCAGGGTTCGCATTTCCGCCAGCGCCAGACCGCGAACCAGGACACGTTGCTCCTGCTCGGATCGCAGGACCTTGGGGCTCGCCGAGTCGACTGACGGCGGCCTTGTCGAATCAAGGCCAAGCGCGACGCAACGCAGCCAGCTCTCATAGATGTCAACGGCGAGAAGATTGCTCGGGACTGCGCCCGATTGCCGCAGGATGCCATGCGCCTGGGTCGCCCGCTCCGCGACGGATAATTGCATCGGACCTCCATAGGTCGCGAGGCCCTCATGGCCCCTTGCACGCGATTCCCCCACCAGTTTTTTGCGCAACTAAATGGCGAAGGATAACGAACTGAAAACTGAAAGCAACCCAGCACTATATAATACTATAACATTGCTTAGCCTCACATCCCCATTACGCGCCCATTACGCGCGGGGCAAGGCGGGGATTTCATTAACGCCCGCGCGAATAGCCGCCGCAAAACGCCAGTTGCATGCGAATGCCGACGCGACACTGTTTCGTGTCGCAACAAAACTGTTCAGCCATCTGCTCCTCGACGGAACAGCGCAGGCCTACGCCGGTCAGCAAGACACTGATTGATATCAGCAGTTTAGAGCGTTGGCATGCCGCTTGCGCTTCGTTGCGCAACTGCGCGGAGCTGACCGAGGTCACGCTCTGCGTCCAACACCGGGAAGAAACATGAAGGCCTCCGTCCTCCACGCCTATGACGAGACGCTGACGGCCAAGGAGTTCGTCAAATACGAAGACGTGACGGATCCCAGGATCAGCCGGCCATCAGACGTCATTGTGCGCATCGGGGGCGCCGGCGTGTGCCGTACCGACTTGCACATCGTCGAAGGCATTTGGCGCAGCAAGGTCGAGGTCAATCTCCCCTACATTATGGGTCACGAAAACGCTGGCTGGGTCGAGGAAATCGGCAAAGGCGTGCAGGGGGTGAAAGTCGGCGACGCGGTCATCTGCCATCCGCTGGTCACCAGCGGCCATTGCTTGGCGTGTCGTCGCGGCGACGACATGCACGCGGAGGACAGCAGCTTTCCCGGCATCAACGCCAACGGCGGTTACGCGCAGTTTTTGCTGACGGGCGAGCGCACGCTGATCAAACTGCCGAAGACGCTCGGGCCGAAAGACGTCGCCCCTTACACGGACGCGGGCCTCACCGCCTATCGAGCGGCCAAGAAAGCGTCGCGACATCTCCTGCCGGGCGAATACGCCGTCGTCGTTGGCGCGGGCGGGCTCGGCCATATCGGCATCCAGGTGTTGAGCGCGCTTTGCGCCGCCGAAATCATCGTCGTTGACCGCGCTGAAAAGCCGCTCGCGCTCGCCAAAGACTGTGGCGCGAACCACGTGGTGAAGGCGGACGGCGGCGAGGTCGACACAGTCCTGGCGTTGACCAAGGGCAAGGGCGCCGAGGCGGTGATCGATTTCGTCGGCGAGGGCGACGCGGTCGCCAAGGGCCTCGCGATGACTCGAAACGGCGGCAGCTATTACGTCGTCGGCTACGGCGGAAAGATCGACATTCCGACGATCGACATGATTACATCTGAAAAGACGATCGTCGGCAATCTCGTCGGCACCTATGCCGAGCTGGTCGAGCTCATGGCGCTCGCGGATCGCGGGCTCGTTAAGCTGCATACCCGCGAATACAAGTTGAGCGCAGCGAACGACGCCTTGCACGACCTGCACGACGGCCGCGTCAACGGCCGCGCGGTCTTGATCCCGTGACTGACGAGAGCGATGGCCGCAGCGATGCGCGACGGTCGGAGCCCGAAACCGAGGCTTCGCGGGCGGGCCGCGAAAGCATGTTGGCCAGACACAAACTGATCGAAGCGATGATCGACAACAATTTGCGGCAACTCAAGTTCGACAGCGCGCGCGGCGGGGCCGACATCGAGCGCGCCTGCGCTTTGCGCGACATCGAGCGCGGCGGCGGCGATGGTGAGCCGACCGAGCGGCTCGCCGAAATCGACCACCGCATCGAGCGGCTCGAGGAAGAACGCCGAAGTCTCGTCGCTGAGCGCGAATGGCTCAACAGGTCCCTGCTCGAATTTGACGATCAGGCGGCCGCAAATGGGAGATTTCTCACATGAACGCCGTGAGCGAGTCGATGGTTCGCGACGCTGGCGAGCTGACTGAGGAAGATCGTTCGAAGGACGAGTTTTTCGTGAAGCTGGCGGATGTCGCCGAAGCGATGATCGCCGCGCACGGCAAAGATTTTGCGATGGGCGCGCTCGTTCTGACGGCCCGCTTCATCGCGGAAGGAAAGCCGCTCACCAACCGGGAAGTAAGGGTGAGCGACTGAATGAACGCCGCGAACTCGGCGCCGATCCGCCCCGGCTATCCAGAGAGAACGGCGGGGCGGCGACTGAAAGCCGGTCAGGATCGACGAGCGATCCAGAACGGAAGATTGACGGAGGAGAACGCAATGACCGCAAGTCTGACGCTCAACAAGATTACCGCGCAGAAAGGCATCAGCATTGGCGAAGCCGCCAATCGCGTCGCCGATCTCGGCTGGACGCCGAGCTACGTCCAGGAGGCGATGACCTTTCCGACCGACTACAAGATCTCGAGGGTTCCCCGCGATCCGATGAAGCAGGTGCTGCGTTCCTACTTCCCCATGCAGGAAGAAAAGGACAACCGCGTCTACGGGGCGCTTGACGCGGCCTTGCGCGGCGACATGTTCCGGAACGTCGAGCCGCGCTGGATCGAATGGATGAAGCTGTTCCTGGCGATCATTCCGTTCCCGGAAATCTCGGCGGCGCGCTCCATGGCGATGGTCGGCCGTCTCTCGCCCGGCGAAGAGTTGCGCACGGGCTTCACGATGCAGATGGTCGACGAACTGCGCCACTCGACGATTCAGATGAATCTGAAGAAGTGGTACATGGAAAACTATATCGATCCGGCTGGCTTCGACATCACGGAAGCCGCGTTCGGCAAGTGCTACGCCTCCACGATCGGGCGCCAGTTTGCCGAAGGCTTTCTCACCGGCGACGCGATCACTGCCGCCAGCATCTATCTGACAGTGGTGGCCGAAACGGCGTTCACCAATACGCTCTTCGTCGCGATGCCGTCGGAAGCCGCGCGCAACGGCGACTATGCGCTGCCGACTGTGTTCTTGTCCGTCCAGTCGGATGAGTCGCGCCATATCGGCAACGGCCATTCCATGCTGATGGCGATGCTGCACGATCCCTCGAACCATCAGTTGCTCGAGCGCGATCTCAAATACGCCTTCTGGCAGAACCACGCGATCGTCGACGCCGCCATCGGGACGTTCATCGAATACGGTACGACCAACCGCGACAAGAACAAGGAATCCTACGCGGAGCTGTGGCACCGCTGGATCTACGAAGATTATTATCGCACCTACATGCTGCCGCTCGAGAAATACGGCATCAAGATCCATCATGACGACGTCGCCGCGGCATGGGATCGCATCGTCAAGAAGAACTACGTCCATTACACGGCCCAATTCTTCTCGGTCGGCTGGTCGGTGAATTTCTGGCGCATCGAGGCTCAGACCGAGAAGGACTTCGAATGGTTCGAGCATAAGTACCCGGGCTGGTACGATCTCTTCGGCGACTATTGGAAGTGGTACGCCAAGCTGTCGAAGCCGGGCGAACTGCAGATCCTGTTCAACGGCGACGTCGGCTACGTTTATCCGCACCGCTGCTGGAGCTGCATGGTGCCGTGTCTGATCCGCGAAGACTTCGTCTGCGACGAAGTTGACGGCAAGATGTACACCTATTGCTCGGAAGGTTGCCGCTGGACGCATAAGGTGGCTTTCGCCGCCGAATACGAGGGGCGACCGACGCCGGCGATGGGCCGCTTCAGCGGTCGCCGCGAATGGGAAGACTGCTATCACGGATGGGACGTCGCCGACGCCATCAAGGACCTTGGCTTCGTCCGCAATGACGGCAAGACTCTCGTGCCGCAGCCCCACTTGCGCTTCGACTCGAAGGACATGTGGACACTCGACGACGTTCGTGGCCACAGGCTCGGAAGCCCGTTGCAGGGCTTCCGCGCCTTGAAGCCCGGAGCGGAGCGCGACGCGGCGATCGCCGAGTACCGCAAGGGTTTCAAGATCAACCCTTGCAATTAGACCACACGATGATCGGGGGCCGTATGGACGGCCCCCTCTAAACCTCCAGCACGCGAGAAATATGCCGGCGCTGCTGGCGGCCGGCGCTTCAGTTGTTGAGACATCATGACGGACGCGATTGTTCATACGGTGCGCTTGGAGCCCGTCGGCCTCGAAATGGAGGTCGAGGAGGGCGAGACCGTGCTCAATGCGGCGTTCCGCCAGGGCATCGCGCTCATGCACGGGTGCAAGGAAGGTCAATGCGGCTCGTGCAAGTCGAGACTCATCAGCGGCGATATCGAGTTGCTCAAATATTCGACCTTCGCTCTGCCCGACTATGAGCGGGAGACCGAGCATGTCCTTCTGTGCAGGACGCACGCCTACAGCGACCTTGAGGTCGAGCTGCTCAATTTCGACGAAGACCTGTTATCGCGCGCGATCCCGGTGAAGGACTACGAAGCGCGCCTGACCAAGGTCACGCCGCTGACCCACGATATTCGGCTCCTTGAAGTCGATCTCGACAAGCCCCTCAAATTCTGGGCGGGACAGTACGTCGACTTGACGATCGTCGAAGCTGGCGTCACCCGCGCTTTTTCGATGGCCAATGCGCCGACCGAGGGGACGCATCTTTCGTTCATCATCAAGAAGTATCCCGCCGGGGCCTTTTCCGCGCAGCTTGACGGCGATTTGCAGCCTGGCGCCTTGCTCAAGGCCAAGGGGCCGTACGGGACCTGTTTCCGGCGCGAGGCGCGCACGGGCCCCATGCTGCTGATCGGCGGCGGCTCGGGGATGTCGCCGCTTTGGTCGATCCTTTCCGATCACGTCCAAAGCGGCGAGCAGCGGCCGATTCGCTTCTTCTACGGCGCGCGCACGCGGGCGGATCTGTTCATGCTTGACGAGATCGGGGCCATTGCGACGCGTTTGCCCGACTTCAAATTCATTCCGGCTTTGTCGGACGCCGCGGCGGACGACGATTGGAGCGGCGAGGTCGGCTTCGTGCATGAAGTCGTCCAACGCCATCTGCGCGCTGACGCGCTCGACGGAGTCGTCGACGCCTACGCCTGCGGACCCCCGCCGATGATCGACGCCGTGTTGCCGGTTTTGCAGATGAACGGCGTCGACCTCGATCACATCCATTTCGACCGGTTTACTCCGGCCGTGCGGTGAACATGGGCGTCAACCAAAGTGCAACCGAGAAGTCGACGATAGCAATTTCAAAGGAGGAAGCGATGGACGCAGCAACTCAACAGTCAAACCCGGTCAAGTCGGGCGCCGCCGGCGCGGCCACGTTTCCTGGTTCGGACAGCCGCAAGTTCAACTATTTCGAGCCCAAGGGCCGCAAGGCCACCCACTACGAGGACATGACGGTTGATGTGCAACCCGATCCGGAGCGTTACCTGCTCCAGGATTGGATCATTTCGTTCCCGGACGGGACCCCGACTTATTCCAAGAACTGGACACAGGCGCGGAGCTCGAATTGGCATCAGTTCCGCTCCATCGATCAGGAATGGGAGCGCACCCACTATCAGCGGCAGTCGACGATCTGCGGCATGGTTCAGGGCGTCATCGAAAACGCGCGCAAATCCGGCGCCCCGAAGCGCATGGACAAGACCTGGGTCAAGATCCTCCAAGATAATCTGGGCGCCTGGAAGCACGTCGAGTTTGGCTTAGGGACATCGATGATGCAGGCGCAGCGGTACGGTTACACCCAGATGATCAACACCGCCATTCTCACGAATTCCTCCTACAAGCTGCGTTTCGCCCAGGACCTTACCCTCTACCTCGCCGAGATCGGCCTTGACGTTGAAGGCTTCGACGAGAACGCGGGCAAGAAGCACTGGCTAGAGGATCCCGTCTGGCAGGGAACGCGCAAGGCGGTCGAAGCGATCATGGGCGCGAGCGACTTTCTCGAACAGTACCTCGCCACGAATCTTGTTTTCGAGCCGCTGGTTGGCGAACTGTTCCGCAGCGGCTTCATCATGCAGGCGGCGGCTTCGCAGGGCGACTTCGCCACGCCGTCAGTCGTCTCCGCCGCCGAGGCCGATTATGAGCGCAACCTCGCCAATACGGTCGAGCTCATCCACATGCTGACCCATGACAAGGAGCATGGCGCCCACAACAAGGGCTTGTTCAACGGCTGGATGGGGCGCCACGCAGAACTGGCCCACGAAGCCGCCAACAACCTGCAGCCGATCTGGTCGCAGCCAAGAGTCAAAGTCTCGAGCTTCGCGGAAGCCCAGGCGGCGGCGAAGAATCGCCTAGCGGCAATCTGCAAGGAAGTCGACCTGAGGACGCCTCTTTAAGGCGCCCCCGGAAGCTCCATCGAGCGCGAGTCCCATTACCCATTCAGGAGACGAAAATGGCTGTACACCAGAATATCTTCAAGTCGATGAAAGACATTCGGTTTGAGGACACAATTTCCCACCAATGCGGGATAACGATGAACGACAGCGTCGAGGCGCGCGCCATCGCCGAGGTCATGGAGAAGAAGCCACACGTCATCGTGACCTATCAGCCGGCGCTGATCCGGATCGATGGCGACCCCAAGCTGGAGTTCAAGATGGACGAGATCGGCGAGGCGCTTGGTCGACCGATGACTCCGCATCTGTTCGAGATCTCGACATCGACTCACTACGGCCGCATGGTTATGGTCGACGACAACACGGTCGTCTGTTTCGGCAATATGGATGAGGCCTTGGCCTACATCGAACATTAGCTGTTGAAGGCCGGCCAGAGTGCCGGCCCTCTTCCGACCAAGGCGGGCCGGACGCTCCGCCTTCTATGATGCAAGAACAGCCCGCATGACGGGGTAGGGAGAAATCGCCATGTACAGGACCGCTAGCGGTGAAGAGATATTCGTCATCGACGGGCACACGCATTTTTGGGACGGCAGCCCCGCCAACCAGAAGAATATTCACGGCAAGCAATTCATCGAATGCTTCTACGCCTACCATGCGAATCTGAGCCCGCCGTCCGAGAAATGGACGCTGGAGAAGTTCGAGAAATACGACGCCAAGACCATGCACGACGACCTGTTCGTCCATGGTTACGACGACATGGCGATCTTGCAGCCGACCTATCTCGGCGATTTCTACAAGCACGGCTTCAACACGACCGAGCGCAACGCCGCGATGAAAAAAAGTCATCCCGAGCGGTTCATTTTAAACAGCGCCTTTGATCCGCGCGACGGCGCCAAGGGTTTGGAGGCGCTGCACGCCAACTGCGAGAAGTATCACGTCAAGGGCGTCAAACTTTACACCGCGGAGTGGAAGGGCGACTCGAAGGGCTACAAGCTCACCGACAAGGAGTCCTACAAGTTCCTGGAGGCGGCGCAAAAGTACGGCGTCAAGAACATCCACGTTCACAAAGGCCCGACGATCATTCCCTTGAACAGGGACGCGTTCGACGTCGCCGACATCGACGATGTCGCAACTTCGTTCCAGGACCTCAACTTCATCGTTGAACATTGCGGCCTGCCGCGCCTTGACGATTTCTGCTGGATCGCCACGCAGGAAACCAACGTGTATGGCGGCCTCGCAGTTGCGTTGCCGTTCATTCATACCCGTCCCGGCTATTTCGGCCACGTCATGGCGGAGCTACTCTTCTGGCTTGGGCCGGACAAGCTCCTGTACGGCAGCGACTACGGCATCTGGACGCCGAAATGGCTGATCGACAAATTCATGGCCTTCGAGATTCCAGAGGAGGAGGCGAAGGAGACCGGGTCGGCTCTGACGCTGGAGACGAAGAAGAAGATCCTCGGTCTCAATGCGGCTCGACTGTATGGGATCGACGTTGAGGCGCAGAAGAAGAAGATCGAGGCGGCGGGCGGATACGCGCATCTGACTGAATCCGTCCACGCCCCCCGGTGATTAAGCCCATGCGGGACTCAATCACCGCCGACCGCGAAGCCGAGGTCTGGAGGCGGTTGGAAACCGTCACCGACCCGGAGCTGGACGAGCCGGTCACTGCGCTTGAATTCGTCACCCGGGCGGATGTGGACGCCGACAATTGCGTCCACATCGAATTTCGTCTGCCGACCTATTGGTGCGCGGCCAATTTCTCTTTTCTGATGGCGGACGACATGCGCAACGCCGTCAAGGAGCTGTCGTGGGTGGCGGACGTCAGCATTGTGCTCGGCGAGCATATGTATGCGGACAAGATCAATGCTGGGCTCGCGCGTGGACTGACCTTTCAGGAGACGTTCGGCGCCGAGGCGGATGGCGATCTAGACGAGTTGCGGCGGACCTTCCTCATGAAGGCTTTCCAACGCCGCCAGGCGGCGCTGCTCGCCCATCTCATCGAGGCAGGCCGCGACGCCGCTCGTCTTGGTCGAGATGACGCTCGAGGACCTTGCCGATCTCAAGCTTGACGAAAAGGGCGCTCGATTGCGGACGCGTTATCTTGAACGGCGCTCCATAGCGGCGGATTCACGCGCGACGTCTCGAGCGTTTGTCGATGCCGACGGCGATCCGCTGCAGGCCGAAACGCTATCGGCTTATGTCCGCGCGCTTCGGCGCGTCGACATCAACGCCGAATTCAACAGCGCTCTTTGCCGCGGCCTGTTGCACGCCCGCTTCGACACCGAGACGCCGCTGTCGACAAAGGCCGGGCGACGTTTCGAGCGAACCAGCGTTTCAGCGCAAGACATGTAACTTCACGAGGACGCGACGATGCCCAAGATCATGCTGCACGACGCCGAGGCCAGAGAGGCCTTGGGCCGCGGCGTCGCCAAATTGACCAAGGCCGTCAGCGGCACGCTCGGCCCCAGAGGCATGAACGCGGTGATGGACCGCCCGATCGGCACCCCGATCGTGTCTCGCGACGGCGTCAGCATCGCGAGCGAGATCGAGCTCGAATGCCCGTTCGAGAATATGGGCGCTCAGGTCGTTCGCGAAGTCTCCAAGCAGACCAATGAAGTCGCGGGCGACGGAACGACAACCGCCACCGTGCTCGCCAATTTCCTCGTGCAGAACGGCCTTGCGTTGCTTGCCGAGGGCGCCAATCCGGTGGAATTGGTCGAGGGGCTTGAACTGGCTGTCGATGAGGCCGTGAACGGCGCTCAAAAGCTCGGCCAGGAGCCTCGATGGCGCAAAAGGCCTGCGCGCCATCGCCAGCATCGCGGCCAATGACGCGAAGCTTGGCGGGCTCGTCGCCGAAGCTTTCGAGCGCGCCGGCAACCATGGCATCGTCGCGGTCGAGTTCGGAGCAACCGTCGAGACGACGCTGGAAGTGATCGAAGGGATGGCTTTCGAGCGCGGCTATCTTTCGCATCACATGGTGACGGATGTCGAGCGGATGCAGGTCGTTCTCGACAACCCCTACATCCTGATGACGGATCAAAAAATACAGTCGATCGATGAGCTGAGCGGCGTTTTCTCGCTCATCGAAAAGAGCCGTCGGCCCTTATTGATCATCGCGGAGGAAGTGGCGCCTCCGGTGATCATGATGCTGTTGTCGCGGCGCGAGAAAGACAACTTCAAGGTCGCCGCCATCCATCCGCCGGAATACGGCCATTGGCGCAAGGCGATGCTGGAAGATATCGCCGTCGCGACAGGCGGCAAGGTGATATCGCGAGACCTCGGCGGCGCGGTCGAGCGGGCGCGGTTGGAAGATCTCGGCTCTGCGCGTCAGGTCAGGATCTCATCGACGAAGACATTGATCACGGCGGGCAATGGGAGACCGAAGGAAATTCAGGCCCGGCGCGAGCAGGTATCCCGTCAGTTCGACGCGGCGCCGGAAAATATCGAGCGCGACAAATTCCAGGAGCGTCTCGCCAAGTTGTCGGGCGGCACGGCGATGATCCTGGCGGGCGGGGCAACGCCGGTCGAGCAGAAGCGCAAAGCGCAATTGATCGAGGACGCGATCAACGCAACGCGCGCCGCAATCGAGGAGGGCATCGTGCCGGGCGGCGGCGTCGCTCTGATGCGCGTCGCCCCGGAGCTCGACGGCCTGATCAAGACGTTGAAAGGCGGCGCCAAGCAGGGCGCCATGCTGGTGCAACGCTCGCTGAGCCACCCCTTCGCCTGCATCGTCGCCAATAGCGGCCGCGATAGCGCAGCCGCCGTCGCCAAGGTGGCGAAAGCCACGAACGGCCACGGCTTTGACGCGCGCAGCGGAGAGACCGTCGACATGGTCAAAGCCGGCATCATCGATCCGGTAAAGGTCAGCTATTGCGCTGTCCGCAACGCCGGATCCGTCGCCGCCTTGATCCTGACAACGCAAACGCTGATCGCCAAGAAGCCTGACGACTACGACATCACCGCGGATCCTGCGCGCGGCGGGGGCGCCGAGCGGCTCGGACGGCCCTGACGCCGGAGGGTGGTGGTCAGGCGCCCCGCGGCAGCCACCATTCCGCCCCGTGGGGCGTGCTGACATATTCGGGCCAGCGGTAGTGGATCGGCGCCTTGAAGTCCTTCGGCAGGAGCGGCGCGAGCCATGTCTTGCCCCCGACACCCCCGCCCGTGCGTTCGTGGAACTCGGCCTCAGCCGCTGCAAGCGCTTCCGGATCGGTCATGAGATCGACCAGGCTGCCGGCGATGGCGCGCGCGGCGGCCTGGACGGTCGGATCGATCGTCGAGGGAAAACCCCCGAGCGCGTTCCACACCCAGGCCGGATACTGATAGCTCGGCCGCGGCGACGCGAGCATCGCGCGCCCGACATAGAGGCGCGCTGTCGGACAATGCCAAGTGTAATCCGTGTAGTCGTCAGACGTGTAGTTCTTTTGCCAGGGCGGCAGAATGGCGCGCAGGCGCGCCTCGTCCTCTTCCGGCGTCGTGAGCGCCGCCATCGCCGGATGGATCGGATCGTCCATCGGCTCGAGCCCCAGGTTTGTTTGGATCTCGCGGCCAAACCGCTTGGCCTCCTCGCCCCAGCGCGGCGCCCCGCCAAGCGCGAGATTGCGGTAAACGAGCGCGGCAATCGAATGATTGGGAAGACCCGGACGCGTCTTGGTCACCCATTCCTTGCGCACGGTGCAATGGGTGATGCGCGCGACATTGTCGGCGTTGTTGTCGAGGATGGCGTAGATGCGCTCCTGCATCTCGAGCGTCGGACAACGGCTCGCATATTGGATCTGGCTGAAGTTCGGGGCGAGATTGTCGGCCGTGGCCTGGCCTGCGGCGAGAATGGCCTCGTTGATCGTCCAGGTGCCGGTATGCGGCAGCATGGATTCCTTGGTCATCTTGCTCGTCATGTACATGAGGCAGACGGCGTCGATCGCGCCGGGCGCCCGCGCCATCGTGTGGGCCGAGGCGGCTTCGCCGGCCCCCATGCCGGACCATTGCTCGGGATGCGGACATTCGAAGCTGTACATCCGGCTCCAATAGCTGCCGCAATGGGTGTCCCAGGTCACCGTGTTGGCGTGCGCGGTGCTGAAGGCCGGGTGAAACGCGATCGCCGCGTCGAGGTCGTCGTAAAGCCCGTGGGCCGCGTGCACCGGCTTTGAGCCGCACACTTTCTCCGCCGGTTCGCCGAAGATGCACGAGCTTGCCGGGGAGGCCGTGCTTCTCCATCGCGGCTTTCGCCGCGAGCAGTCCGCCGAGCGCACCGAGCCCCAGCGCCGAATGCGGATCGGTGTGGCCTGCGGCGTATTTGTGGACGCCGTCGCGCGGCTTCTCAAAAGGCGTCGGATCCTGGCTGTTGCCGGGCACGGCGTCGTATTCCGCATACGTCGCGAGCACCGGCTTGCCTTTGCCGAACGTTGCGCGGAAGGCGGTCGGCATGGTCGCCGTGCCCTCTTCCACCTCGAAGCCCTGCTCGCGCAACAGCTTCACATACCAGGCGGCGGATCGATATTCCCGCCACGCCGGCTCGTGAAAGCTCCAGACTTCCGAATGCAGTTTCGACAGCCAGTCCGCCTGCGCCTTGACCCAGTCCAAGGCGGTCTGTTTGGCCGGCGTCAGCGCGGCCGGACCCCAATCGCGGGTCGCGGCCGAATGGTCATGCGGCATCAGGGGCTCCGTCGAACCTGGCGAAAGCGGGCAAGGGCAAGGACGCCGGCTGCCCCGGCGTCTGTCGGATCAGATCAGCCGACGATGAAGGCGCTCCAGCGCTTCACGATATCGTCCATGTTGTCCGCCCACCATTGGGTATTGAAGTTGACCAGCTTGCTCTTGATGTCGGGCGCCGTGGGTAGGAGCTTCAGCCTTTCCGGCGACAAGTAGCCCGCGGACTTGTTGTTGACGAAGCCGTAAGGGATCAGCGAGGAGAGCCGCGCCTGCGGGACGGCCATCGTGATGAAGGCCGTGAATTTTTGCGCGTTCCCGGCGTTGGCGGCGCCCTTGATGACGGCCCAGCAGTCGTTGCGCAGCAATTGATCCTGCCAGACGATCTCCACCGGCGCCTTGTTCGCCTGGATCGCCGCGATGCGGCCGTTCCAGGCGGTCGCCATCACCACCTCGTCGTCGTTCGAGCAGCTGCGCAGGGACGGCGCCGGCGTCCCACCATTTGGTCACGTTGGGCTTGATCTTGGCGAGGCTGGCGAAAGCCTTGTCGAGATCGATCGGATAGACCTTGTCGGGCGGGACGCCTGCGGCCATGGTCGCGACCTCGAGGTCAGCGTTCGATCCGCTCGCGCCCGATTGCAGGGAGCGAGGGCCGGGGAAGTTCACCGTGTCCCACAGATCCTTGTTATCCTTCGGCGCCTTCCCTTTGAACGCGTCGGTGCGATAGGCGTAGATCTGCGCATAGGGCAGCATGTTGACGTAGAGCTTCTGGCGGAACACCGGATCGATATTGTCCACGTCGAACAGCGAATAGTCGATCGGCTCGAAATAGTCGCCGTGCCTGCTGAGATTGATGACATCGCCGCCGTCCAGCTCGGTCACGTCGTATTCGATGGCCTTGCTGTCGACCATCGCCTTGACTTTGGCCGGGTCGGGGCCCTCCGCCTCGATGACCTTGATGCCCGACAATTCCTCGAACGGCTTGAAATAGGCCTTGCGCTGCGCGTCCTGCAGAGCGCCGCCATAGGAGCATACGCGCACCGTGCCGCTGCCCTTGAGCTTGTCGGGAATGGAATCGATCTTGGGCAATTCGATATCGGCCGCGAGCGCCGCAGCCGGAAAGGCGAAGGGCTGGGTCAGCGCCGCCGCGGCCGCTAGGGTCAGCCCATAGCGCCCGGCGTTTGCGATGAATTGGCGCCGCGAATAGTCGGCGACATGCGGCGGCTGCCCCGCCATGGCGGAAAGCGCCTGTTTGATCTTGTCGTCCATCATGTTCTCCCTTTCACGCTGTTGAAGCTATCGGCCAACCGGGGCGGTGCGAAGACGCTCGGACCGGCGGCGCAAGAGCTCTGCGCCGACCATCAGGCTGGTCGTGATGGTGATCAATAGCGTCGAGACCGAAGCGAGCGTCGGATCGATATCGAAGCGGATCTGCTCCCACATCCGCCGCGGCAGGGTGACCGCCGTCGTGCCGGAGAGAAACAGCGCGACGAGCAACTCGTCGAAAGAGGTGATGAACGCGAAGACCGCGCCGGCGAAGATGCCGGGCCGGATCAGCGGAAGCGTGACTTGTCGGAACGTCGCCCAGGGGCTCGCGCCCAAACTGAGCGCCGCATATTCGAGACGGCGGTCGACGCCATAGAGCGTCGAGGAGACATTGATCACCACGAACGGCACGGCAAGCGCGGTATGGCCGAGGACGAGAGCCAGCGGCCGGCCCACGAGCCCGTAGCTCGCATAGGCGAAATAGAGGCCGATCGCGACAATGATGCCGGGCGCAATCACCGGCGACAGGATGAGAGCGTTGACGAGCTTCTTGCCGGCGAACTTGCCGCGCACGAGGCCGATTGCCGCCGGCGTTCCAAGAAGCGTCGAGAGCGCCGTGACCGCAAGGCCGACCCAGATGCTGAGCCAGGCGGAATCCGTCCAGGCGGAGCGGGCGAAGAAATTGGCGTACCACTGGAGGCTGAAGCCCGGCGGCGGAAACGTCAGATATTTGCCCGACGAGAAGGAGAGCGGGATCACGATCAGGATCGGGAACAGGAGATAGGCGAAGATCAGGATCACAAGGCCGTAAAAGGCGATGCGCGAGATGCCGCCCATCAGCGTTGACCCTGGAAGATCTTCTCGATCCCCATGACGCGGGTGAAGCCGGCGAAGATGATGAGCACCACCGCGAGAAGCACCACCGCCATGGCGGCTGCCTGGGGCCAGTCAAGAATGTTCACCTGATTGGCGATCAGCATCGAGATCATCAGGTCGCTCGGGCCGCCGACCAAAGCGGGCGTGATGTAGAAGCCGATCGCCAGCGTGAAGACGAGAATGCAGCCGGCCGAAATGCCGGGCAGGGAGAGCGGCAGCAGGACCTGGCGGAATACGGCGAGAGGCCGCGCGCCGAGGCCCTCGGCGGCGCGAATGAGCCGCCAGTCCAAGCTCTTCAAGGTCGAATAGATGGGCAGCACCATGAAGGGCAGAAGGACGTGGACCATCGCGACGCAGACGGCAAAGCGCGTGTTGAGGAGCTGCATCGGCCGGTCGATGATCCCCGTGGCGACCAGGAAATTGTTGATGATCCCGTGTCTGCCGAGCAGCACCATCCAAGCATAGGTCCTGACCAGGATGCTGGTCCAGAACGGGATCAGGACGAGGATGATGAGCAGGTTCGCGGTCGATTGCTTGCAGCGGGCCAGGAACAGCGCGACCGGATAGGCGAGCACGAGACAGGCGACCGTCACGATCAGGCTGATTGTCCCCGTGATCTGCATGACGCGCCAAAAGACGCCGTCCCGCAGGAGCTTACTGAAGACTTCGAGCGTCCACCCTTTCTCGTACACGCTTCGCTGCAGCATGAGGAGGACGGGATAGGCGTAGAAGACAAGGAGATAGAGGACGAGGGGCGCCGCCAGGAGGCCGCCAGAAGGCAGTCTTATGGCCGAGGCGCCCAGGGACAATCTGCGGTTAAGCATCGCCTTTGCCATCCGGTCCGGCATGACGGCAGCGGCGGAAAGCCTATCGGCAATTCAGCGGTCGCGTCAAAGGTCTTTTGACGTCATCGGGCGGCTGGCTCGACAATTGCATCGCAGCCTCATAGTCATAACTCCAACGAACATACCAACCAAAGTCGGTTTGCATCGCGGATGAAGGTCATGCCTCCTGATGAGGTTCGGTCCGGATCGTCGCGGCAGGCCGGCGCGCCGGTCGCGCTGCGCCATATCGTCAAGACCTTCGACAATTATCGCGCGATCGACGATCTGAGCCTCGACATCGAGCCCGGCGAGTTCATCACCTTCCTGGGCCCGTCCGGCTCCGGCAAGTCCACGACGCTCATGATGATCGCGGGCTTCGAGCAGCCGACGGCGGGCGATATTCTTATTGGCGGCTCGGTGGTGACGCATACCCCGGCCTATCGGCGAAACGTCGGCATGGTGTTTCAGAACTACGCTTTGTTTCCGCATCTGACGGTCGCGGAGAACATCGGCTTCGCGCTCAAGCAGCGCGGCGTGCCAAAGCCTGAGATCCATGAGCATGTCCGGCGCATGCTCGATCTCATCCAGCTCTCCGGCTACGAGGCGCGCTTTCCCCAGCAGCTCTCCGGCGGCCAGCAGCAGCGCGTCGCGATCGCCCGCGCGATCGTCTTCAATCCGCCGGTGCTGCTCATGGACGAGCCCTTGAGCGCGCTCGACAAGCAGCTGCGCGAGGATCTGCAACTGGAGATCAAGCGGCTGCACGACCGCTTGGGGATCACCTTCATCTATGTGACGCATGACCAGAAGGAGGCGCTCGTGATGTCGGACCGAGTGGCGGTGATGAACGAGGGCCGGATCGCGCAGATCGGCTCGCCCAAGGCGCTCTACGACACGCCGGCCAATCGCTTCGTCGCGTCCTTCGTCGGCGAAGCCAATCTCCTCGAGGCGACGATTGTGGGCAAGGAGACGGACGGGCTCATCGTTCTCAAGATTGGCGAGGTTGAGCTCAAGGCGCCGGCTGCGAGTTCGGGTGACGCGAACGACTGCCTGTGCATGATCCGGCCCGAGAAGATCACTGTGGGAGCGTCCCCTGCCGTCGACGGCCGGCCCGTCAATTCGATGAGCGCGACGGTCATGGAAACCGTCTTCATGGGGGAAATGATCCGCTATGTGGTGGAGATCCCCGCCGGCCCTCGCGTGACCGCCAAGCAACAACACCGCGCCGAAACGCCGATCCTCGCGCCGCATGATGTCGCGACCATCGAATGGGCGATCGCCGACACGCGGCTGGTGTGAAGGGGGAACGGTCGAGCTTCCGCGGACGAAATCATTTGTCACGCCCCCAAAACTTGTGCGCGGGCGGCCTCTCTTACCGTCGGGGGAAGGCGGAGCCTGCGATCTCCTCCGCGTTTCGCCCCGCCCAGTCGAGTTGGCGGATCCGGGAGAGGCCACGCGCTTGAGCCTCCTCCAACGCGGCGCTCGCCGCCTCGTAGTCGATGGTCAGCACCTTCTGGTCGCGGACGACCTGCTCGCCATCGACAAAGACATGGCTCACCGCCCGGTCGGACGCCGAATAGACGAGCGACCGAAGCGGATCGTGACAGGGCCTCATCGCGGGATGCGCACAGTCCACGATGACGACATCCGCCTTGCAGCCGACCGCAAGCCGCCCGATATCGTCACGCCCGAGAGCGCGCGCGCCGCCAATCGTCGCCGCATTGAATATGTCCGTCACGCCGACGCTGCGCGGACTCTCCGAAACGACGCGTCCGATGTAGGAAGCAAGCCGCATTTCATCGAGCATGTTGTGCGGGTAGACGTCCGTGCCGATGCCCATGTTGACGCCGCGGCGCACATACCGGCCGAAGTCGTTGAGCGCGATGCCGCGGCGCGCGAATACGGTCGGGCAATGCGCGACCGTCGAGCCGCTTCTCGCGAGCGCCCCGAGATCATCGGTCTCAGGCCAGTGCGTCCAGGGGTGATGATCGAGAAAGATGCCGTGACCGATGATCGTGCGCGGCGAGAGCACGCCAAGCGAGTTAAGCCATTCGATCGGCGTCTTGCCGTGCCGGCGAACGATTTCGTGGAACTCCGCCAGCGACTGGGCGGCATGGGTCTGATAGGGCAGACTGCGCCTCTCCGCTTCGCTGAACGCGTCGCGAAGAAGACCCTCGGTGCAGGTGTCGACCTGTGCGGGACAGATCATGCCGGTGAGGCGTCCTCCGGGATAGGCCTGCGCCTTGTCGATCTCTCGCAGCGCCGCCTCGAAAGCCTTGTAGCCGCGTCGTTCATCAAGATCGTATTCCACGACGAAGCCGTTGCGGGTGAACCAGCGGCCCGAACGAAACATGGGCGCGACGCTGACCCGCAAGCCCGAGCCCGCGAGAATGTCGAGCCAGCCTTCCGACGGCAGCGAGAGGTCGCAGAGGGTCGTGACGCCCGACATGAGGACTTCGGAAAGCGCGACGCCATACGACGCCTTCACGCCCTCCTCGTCCGGATTCAGAATGGGCAAATACTCATAGAGGGAGGTGTTGTAGAGTTTGCGGCTTCCGACCTCATCCCACATGCCCTTGTTCATCGGCTCGCTGAACGGATGCGAGTGAATGTCGATCAGACCGGGCATCACGAGAAGGTTCGCGCCGTCCATGACGCGGTCGCTTTCGCCGGAATAATTCTCGCCGATGAAGGCGATGCGGTCCTTCGCCATCACGACGTCGACATGGGATCGGTAGACATGCGACTTGGCCTCGTCGTCCCACACGACGGCGAAGCGGCAGTTTCTGATGAGCGTAGTCGTCACGTCTTGATCCTTGTTGTCCCGCCGGCCGCGTCACGCGCCGAGCCATCGAGGCGGATCATCCGCTGCTCACGGGCGAGAGGCCAGATACCTCTCGACGACGTCGAGCATTTGCGTTCGCGTCATCGGCGCGTTGTGGCCCCCGAAGACCTGCGCGACCGGGAGCTCCGCGAGCCGCTTCATTGTCGCGCGATAAATCTTGATGTCCGAACCCGGGAGGTTATCGACGATGACGCCGTCATAGATGGCGTCGCCCGAGAAGAGCGAGCCGCTCGAACGCTCCCAGAGGCCTGTGCTTCCCGGCGAGTGCCCCGGCAAATGCAGGACCTCGAACGCCCGATCGCCGGTTCCGACGATGTCGCCTTCCGACACGAGCCGTGTCGGCGTCACGGGCGCGCGGCGGTAGGCTGTGAGATCGTAGCCGGCGAATGGAACGGCCTCGAGCATAAAGTCGGAAGGCTCGATTCCGGAGCGGCGAAGCTCGGTGATCTCCTCCGCGCTGCGTTTCGGAAAACGAAGGCCTTGTCGACCGGGCCGCGCGAGATCGTCGGCCTCGGCCGGATGGACGAGGATCTCGCAATCCGCGAATTCCGGATGGGAGCCCACATGATCGATATGCGCGTGGGTCGTGAACACGAGTCTCGGCCGCGCCGACAGGCGATCGACAACCGGCCTCAGCGCCGCGACCCCCATCCCGCTGTCGACCAGAATATCGCGCTCCCGGCCCAGGATGAGGAAAGAGTTCGCGCGGACCCACCTGTGGCAGCGAGGCTCCGTGATCCGGAAGAGGTCCGGCGCGAGTTGCGTCACCTGAAACCAGGGGTCCTGAACCGGCAGGTCCGCGATTGGCGGATCGTCTTTATCTCTGGCGCTTTGGGTCACGCTTTTCCCGGCGGCTCGAAGGCGCTCAAACCGGACAAGGCTCGGGCTGTTTCAGAAGGTGGTGCGGACGCGGGGGTCGAACCCGCACAGCCTTGCGGCCGAGGGATTTTAAGTCGGACACAAATTGTTGAGTTTCTTGATGTCTGTTACGAACGCAGCATCGTTGAAATTTTCTCCGGAGGGCGAACAACATGGATGGATCCGATCGATTCACCAGGTCGTCGCTACGTTTGTAAGCGACGCCTTGGTTAGAGCGATGATGAGCCAATTTGGCCCTCAGCAACGATGATATGTTTTGGAACAGGCGCTCGGCAACCTTCCGCTTGAGCCGGATCTGGATCAGGATCCAGCGCTTCATCAGGCATGGAGGGAAGCTCGAGAGGAGCTCACGAAGCTCAAACGGTAGACGACCGATCCGGGAATGCGTAGCCGTTGACCCGTTGATGGCCGTTGCGCTGAAGGCTGTTGACCCTAGTCAACGAATGTCTTGCTGCCGTTTTCTCGGACTGCCCGGCTGCGCAGGCATGGGCCGGTGCTGGGAAGGACCCGCGCGTTTTGGGTCCTACATCTTTGCCAGACGCTTCTCGATGGTCGGCGGGAGGCTCCATGGTCAGGAGGCGCACAGGGACGCCACGGCGGCCGTTATGGCGGTGGGCTACTCTCGCGCCTAGCCAAGACAGCCTGAACGCCGTCCGCGGGCTTCCCTCTGTGGCGAAAGGCCCCGGATGTTCGCACGGGGCGAAGGCGCACCTGCAGCGGTGCATGCGCGACACGAATTGGGCAGACAGGGCGGGAAGGGCCGGGAGGTCCCGTTCGGCAAGCAGGAATCTTCTGATCAATGCCAGCCCGTGCACGCGAAAAATCCCCAGCACGGGTCTCCGGATAGCGGGCCGGTGGCCGCACAACCGGCGAGAGCGCCGATCGCCACCGCGAGCAGCGCCATGAATAACCATCGTCTCTTAAGCCCCATCTCAGAAGACCCGATCAGATAGAGGGAAATCGCTGCTGGTCACTTGTTTCGAAACATTCTACCCGAAGCCTGTTGGCGCGAACAGGTACTTATGAGTGATGCTCCCGCCAGTCCTCACACAGCGCCTCCGCCGGCAATGCGCCTCCCGCTGCTGTGGGTCATCGAAGAAGGCTACGAGCTCGCGGCATCGGCGGCGGGGATCGTCGCCAAGGCGCACGAACTCGGCCTGCCAAATCTCGCCCGGGCGGTGGCAATCCAGTTTGGCTGCGCCCTGCGCCAGAAGGACGTCATCGGCGAATGGGTGAAGGCCCCCGGCGGCGAACAATGGACGAGCGGCTGCTTTGGGGCGAGCATGTCAAGGCGGACTGGCGGCTCGAGAAGCCGACGTCGAAGAGCAATTTCTCGGAGATCGCGGAATTCGACCTGCGGGCTCCTGCCGACAGTGATGCAGGAGCCGCAGCGTACGCCGGCAACGAGCCGCATCGGGCCGGTGATCCTCGACGAGCGGATAGGCAAGCCCTATCGCCAGCGCGAGTTCGCCAGACGCTTCCGCGAAGTCGCAAGGGCAGCCGGCGTGCCAAACGCGATTTGGAACATGGACGCACGGGCCGGAGCCGTGACCGACGCCTATGTCAAAGGCGCCCAGCCGACCGATGTCATGGACCTCGAGACCCATACCCAGCTCGCGACCAACCGCCGCTATTCCCGCAACCGCCTGGTCGCCACAAGCCGCGTCGCAGTGCTTCGATTTGGAGGCAAGAACGAACCCGGAAAAGGGGCGCGTAACAAGGAGCGTAGCAAGCCTAGACGCGAGGGATCGCGCAATTTGGCTAGGCCATTGAAATCATTGTGGTGCGGACGGCGGGGGTCGAACCCGCACAGCCTTGCGGCCGAGGGATTTTAAGTCCCTTGCGTCTACCGGTTTCGCCACGTCCGCATGGCGCGCGCTTGTTTCACACTTTGCGGCGAAAATGAACCTCAACCGCCTTTGTCGTTGGCGATCGGAGGCTGGAAGGCGAGGCCCATGTCCCACGGAAAATAGATCCAGGTGTCCTGGGAGACTTCGGTGATGAATGTGTCGACCAGCGGGCGCCCCAGGGGTTTGGCGTAGACGGTGGCGAAATGCGCTCTGGGCAGCATCTCGCGCACCAGCTTGGCGGTGGCGCCGGTGTCGACCAGATCGTCGACAATAAGAATCTTCGCCCCGTCGTTGAGACTGCTTACCTCCGGAGCGATCGTCTTGAGGACCTTGAGCCCCCCTTGCGTCTTGTAGTCGTGGTAGGAGGCGATGCTCACGGTCTCGATCACCCGGACCTCGAGCTCTCGCGCGACGATCGCCGCCGGGACGAGGCCGCCGCGGGTGATGGCGACGATCGCGTTGAACGGTCCCGACGAGGCGAGCCGCCAGGCCAACGCGCGGGCGTCCCGGTGGAACTGGTCCCACGAAACCGGAAAGGCCTTGTCGCGGGGGGAGTTCACCGGCGGCTCCTCTGCGTTAAAGATCGCCCTCCATAGCAAGTGCGATGACGACGGGCGAGCAGCCGAGCCCCAGAATCAACACCTTTTCCTGCGGGGCCGGTTGCGGCTCAACGTGCGACAACGTCTCCCGACAGCGCGGCGATCATGGCCTCGACGGCGCGCCGCGCCGCGGCGACCGCCTCCTCGTCCTTGCCACGGACGACAATCTGGTTGTTGAAGCGCCCATCCTTGAACGACGGATAGGAGCCGATCGCCACATCGGGATGGTCGGCCGCGATCGCGCCGAGGGCCTCGCCGTAGCGCCCCTCCGGGACGGCTCCCGCCGCGATGGTCTCAACGAGCATCACCGCTCCGGTCTTCATCGACTTGACGGCGAAATCGAGCATCGCCTGCATGACCGCCGGCACCCCGGCGAGGACGAACACGTTGCCGATCCGAAAGCCGGGGGCCCGGGAGATCGGATTCTCGATGAGGTCCGCCCCCACGGGCATGCGCGCCATGCGGCGGCGCGCCGGGGTGAGATCGGCGGGAGCGTAGCGCTCGAGCATGATGGCGATCGCCCTCGGATCCTCGCCGACGGGCACGCCAAAGGCGCGCCCGATCGAATCGGCGGTGATGTCGTCGTGCGTCGGACCGATGCCCCCGGTCGTGACCACGTAATCGTAGCGCGCCCTAAGCGCGTTGACGGCCGCGACGATCTCATCCTCGATGTCGGGCACGACCCTCGCCTCCCGGACGTCGACGCCCATCTTCGCCAGATATTCGGCGATATAGCCCAGGTTGCGGTCCTTCGTGCGCCCCGAGAGGATCTCGTCGCCGATCACCAGGACGGCGGCGGTCACAGTCGTCGGTTTCGTCATCGCCAAGCCGCCTCCGTGGCGCAATAGTCGCAAGCCCTTGCGGCCAAGCGCCGATGCTAGCACGAACGCCGGAAAAGTCCGCCAGGCCCCCGTGGACCTCTCCCAATCCCAAATTGGTGACTTGTCATCGGCGCGATGCAGAGCATATGTGTGTTAGTCTCTGGAACAGGGCCCAAGAGAACGCTGGTGGCGACGTCGACGACATTTGTGCTGGCAAACGAGAAGGTTGGCCGCCGCAGCGGCCAGATCCGCCTGCATGGGCCCGAAGACTTCGCCGCGATGCGCGCGGCCTGCGCGCTGACTGCGGAAGCGCTCGATCTCATAGGTCCGCTCGTCAAGCCAGGGGTCACGACCGCGAGCCTCGACCGATTCGTGTTCGAATTCGCGCGCGACCACGGCGCCTACCCGGCGTCCCTGAATTACCGCGGCTATCGCAAGTCGATCTGCACTTCGATCAATCATGTCGTGTGCCATGGCATACCCGACGAGAAGCCGCTGCGCGACGGCGACATCCTCAATATCGACGTGACCCTGATCGTCGACGGCTGGCACGGGGACGCGAGCCGGATGTTCGTGGCAGGGGAGGCGTCCCGGCGGGCGCAGCGCCTGATCGACGTCACTTACGAAGCGATGATGCGCGGCATCGAAGCGATCAAGCCTGGAGCCACGACGGGCGATATTGGTTACGCCATTCAGACCTACGCTGAGGCCGAGCGCTGTTCGGTCGTGCGCGACTTTTGCGGCCACGGGCTCGGAAGGCTGTTTCATGACGAGCCGAACATCCTGCATGTCGGCCGAAAAGGGGAAGGCGTTCCGCTCCGCCCCGGCATGTTCTTCACCGTCGAGCCGATGATTAACCTTGGCGGCTATGGAGTGAAGATTCTCTCTGATGGTTGGACAGCGGTGACCCGCGATCGGTCGCTGTCGGCCCAATTCGAGCATACCGTCGGCGTGACCGAGGCGGGTTGCGAGATTTTCACCCTCTCGCCCACCGGGGCCGATCGCGCGCCAATCCGATGACCTCGGCGGCCGGCCGCGACGGCAAGGTCGAGCACCGGCGCCGCGAGGGGCGCACTCAGCTGCATGAGGCGGGCGTATCGGCGCTAACGACGGTCCAACCACAGCTGGCCCCCGACGCCGCGGTTCCAGAAGGCGGCGAAGGCGAAACGCCGCATTATCACGGGCATCGCGAGCGGTTGCGCTCCCGCTTGAGGGAGGCGGGACCCGGCGCTCTTGCCGATTACGAGTTGCTCGAGCTCATTCTGTTTCGCGCGATCCCGCGACGCGACGTCAAGCCGATCGCCAAGAGCCTGATCGCCCGCTTCGGCTCCTTCGGCGAAGTCATCGCGGCCGATTCCGGCAGGCTGGCTGAAATCGAGGGCGTGAGCGCGGGCGTCATCTCGGAGTTCAAGATCGTCGAGGCGGCCGCGCAACGCTTCGCCAAGGGCGCGGTCAAGAAGCGGCTCCCGCTGGGCTCGTGGAGCGAGGTGATCGACTATTGCCGCACATCGATGGCGTTCGAAGGCCGCGAAAGCTTCCGGATCCTGTTTCTCGACAAGAAGAACGGGCTGATCGCCGATGAGGTTCAAGGATCAGGCACCGTCGACCACACCCCGGTCTATCCGCGCGAAGTCATGCGCCGCGCGCTGGAATTGTCGGCGACCGCGATCGTGCTTGTTCACAACCACCCGTCTGGCGACCCGACGCCCTCGACGCAGGACATCAAGATGACCTTGGACATCATCGCGATCGCCAAATCATTGGGCGTCGCCGTGCATGACCACATCATCGTCGGGCGCGACGGGCATGCCTCGCTTAGGGGGATGCGGTTGATTTGACTTGGGCGTCGGCTTGGCTTGAAACTGGCGTTCGCCTCCGAGGCCGCCGATACAACCCAAGCGCGAGCGGCCTGCAAATAAACGCAAGCAAATGCAAATAAATGAAAGCAAAAAGACTTTCATTTTCTTTCATTTATTTTTCGGAGTCGGGACTTTTCAAAGGGTTACGGGCGAAAAAAATAAAAAAATTCGCCCCGTTCCCAACTCGCGTCCGAGGTTCTGCGCAAGGCGTTCGCGAGGGCTCCAGCAGGCTCACGCCGACCGGCCAAGTTTGGGCTGGGGCGCTCCGTTTGTCCAGACGTTAGCTTTTCCGATCATTGGGGATATCATAACACAGCATACTGATTAGACACAAGAAATTGCTATGCGACAAATGTCGATCGTTTTGCCGGCCCCCTCGGATTCTTCCCGGTAACGATGACAGATGAAGGAGCGGTGTAGCTTGGATGGCCGCGACGAGCCCGGTCCAGTCGGCGCCGGCGGATCATCAATGGCTAACGCTATAACCGCCTTGTAAGTTTCTGATTTCAAGAGCCGCCCCGAAAACCCCGGGCCGCCGCCAGATCCTCGGGCGTGTCGATGTCGAACGTCACGCCCGTGTCGGAAGCCTCGACTTCGACCAGTTCGCTCGCGCTGAGCGCGCCGATCAGCCTGCGCGCGCCCTCGTCGCCCGTGAGGCGCATCGCCGCTTCGAAGAGGCCTCGGCCCAGAAGAACGGGATTGCCGCGCCGACCGTCGCGTGACGGGATGGCTGCGAGCGCGTCCTTGCGCGCCAGGAAGGCTTCAATCAGGGCGTCAATGAGCCGGGGCTCGATCCAAGGCATGTCGCCGAGGAGCACAAGCGCGCCCGCCACATCGGATGGCGTCGCGGCCAAACCCGCCTTGAGCGAGGAAGCCAGTCCGCTGGCGAATTTCGGATTGAAGGTGAGGCGAACGTCGAGGTCGGCGACCGCCGCCTCGACCGAGTCGCGCGCGTAGCCGGTGACCACGACGACCGGACGCGCCTTGGCCGCGAGCGCCGCTTCCACGACCCGGCGCACAATCGGCTTGCCGTCGATTCTCGCCACGAGCTTCGTCAGGTCCAGGCCGCCGCTGGCGCGAAAGCGCGACGACTGGCCAGCGGCAAGAACGACGGCGCCGACCCTAGTCATCGGGCGCGCGCGGCTGCGGGCGCGTGGCGATCTCCATGAGCAGTCCGCCGACGCCCATCGCGCGGATGTCTGCGTCGTGGATCGGCACGCCTGCGAGCACGCGCTGCAGGACCCAGTCGAAGCCGTTCTCCTTCGGCGACCGCGCGCAGCCGGGCGCCCCGATGATTGGCGTCCCGTGACGTTCGGCAAGCAGCAGCAGATTGCCGGGATCGACCGGCATGCCGAATCGTTCGATGCGCCCCCCGATCGCCTCGATGGCGGCCGGAATCACGTCGCGGCGATCGGTGATGGCGGAAGCCCCGAACGCAATGAGCGCATCGGCGCCGTCGATCAGCCTGGCGAGCGCTTTTGCGAGCGGCCCGATCTCGTGCGGCACGATCTCCTGTCCGACGATCCGGGCTCCCGCGGGCTTGAGGCGCGCCTCGAGCACGCGCAAGGTCTTCGCCACGATCGAGGGCTTCAAGCCGGGGAGCGTCGTCGAGACCACCCCGATCCGCATCGGCTTGAATGACTGCACGGAAATCGCGCCCGTCGCAGCCGCCGTCAGCGCAGCCTCGAGCCTCGAAGCGTCAGTCGCAAACGGAATGATCTTGACCGTCGCAACCATGTCGCCATCGGCGACGGCTCGCCACCGGGGCAACGTCGCGACGGTGATCGCTTCATCGACCGTATTGACCCGATCGATGGCCTCGGCCTCGACGATCGTAAGCCCCGCGCTCTCAGCGAACAGATTGACCCGCCCCGTGAATGGCGGCGAGCAGCGCAGATGCTCGCCGGCGAGACGGTTGGCGAGCTTGAGCGCC
The DNA here is from genome assembly GCA_963725195.1 of uncultured Alphaproteobacteria bacterium. GTDB lineage: Bacteria > Pseudomonadota > Alphaproteobacteria > Rhizobiales > Beijerinckiaceae > Roseiarcus. The sequence goes on from CAVRXX010000014.1 coordinate 86,808, forward strand.
GCCTCATTCTCGCCGACGTCCCCCGGCTCGAGCCGGGCCGCCACGACGCACTTCACGCCTGCCCCCGCTAGCGCAAGGCGACGCTCGCTGGTCAGGATGTCGCCTTTTTTATACGCGACGCCGTCAATGCGAACGCCATGCGCGAGAACCGCGCCCTCGGCCTCTTCGAGGGGCGTCAAGCCGAATTTCATGCCGCTGCGCTTTCGGCGCGCAACGGCTTCTTGCGCAGCGAAGCGACGATCTCGCCGATGATCGAGACCGCGATTTCAGCCGGGCTGACCGCCCCGATGTCGAGTCCGATCGGCGCATGGATGCGCATTGAGCGCGGCTTCGTCGAAGCCTTGGGCGCGCATGCGTTCAATCCGCTTGGCGTGCGTCTTCCGCGATCCAAGCGCGCCGATATAGAAACACTCAGCCTTGAGCGCGACCATCAGCGCCGGGTCGTCGATCTTGGGATCATGGGTCAAAAGGCAGATCGCGGTATATCGGTCGAGCGGCGCCTCGGCCAGCGCTTCGTCGGGCCACTTCGCGATAACAGGAGTGTCGGGAAAGCGCTCCGGCGTCGCGAACGCGGTGCGCGGATCGATGATCGAAGGGTCGAGACCAGCGATTCGCGCGATCGGCGCCAAAGCTTGCGAGATATGCACGGCGCCGATGAGGGTGAGGCGCGGCGCCGGCGCCTGAACCGTCAGGAAATAGTCCTCGCCCTGATGCGTGATCGTTGCGCTCTTGCCCATGCGCAACGCCGCCTCCAATTCCGGGCCAAGCGGATCGGCGTCGATGAGCTCGGCGGGAACGAACCTTTGCTCGCCGTCGGCAAGACGGGTCACGATGGCGCCGGCCCGCCGCTCGCTGCGAGCCGCATTCAGCGCCTTGAGGACGTCGAGGCGCATCAGGCAAGCTTCTCGACATAGACCTTGATGCGGCCGCCGCAGGAAAGTCCGACACGCCAAGCCGTCTCGTCGGCGACGCCGAACTCCAGCATCCGCGGCGCGCCATTGGCGATCACGTCCGCCGCCTCCTCTACGACGGCGCCCTCGACGCAGCCGCCGGATACGGAGCCGAGAAAATTTCCGTCCGCGTCGATGACGAGATGCGAGCCGATCGGCCGCGGCGCCGAGCCCCAGGTCTCAACCACGGTCGCAATCGCCACGTCTCGTCCGGCCTCCCGCCACGACTCCGCGGCCGCCAGAACGTCTTCATCTCGGGTCAGCATTCAAGGGTCTCCTTTCGTTGGCGCCGATCGATTCCCGGACCGCGGCGCCCGGAATCGGATCGCGGCCCCTTCTCCTCAGCGACCGATATATTCTCCAGAGAATGGCCCCGCCCCGGTCGCTCCGCAAGACCATAACGAGACATCAGCCGACGGCCAGAAGGTGCGCCTTTGGATCGTGGGTCAGATCCCTGTCGCCGGACAGCGCCTGGCAGAGGTCAGCCATGCTGGCGAGATTGTGGATCGGACGGAACGAATTGACATGAGGCAGCAGGGTTCGAATCCCGCCCGCCTTGGCGGCGAAGTCGCCAAAGCGCAGGAGCGGGTTGACCCAGATCACGCGCCGGCTCGATTTGGCGAGCCGCTCCATTTCGGCGTCGAGCCTATCCAGATTGTCGCGCTCGAGCCCGTCGGTGATGAGGAGTGTAATCGCGCCTTGGCCGAGCACGCGACGCGACCAGTCCCGATTGAAGCGGTGCAACGCCTCGCCGATCCGGGTGCCGCCGGACCAGTCGACCGTCATGGCCGAGCAACGCGCGAGCGCGTCGTCGGGATCGCGGGCGCGCATTGCGCGGGTCACATTGGTCAAGCGGGTGCCGAACAGGAAAGTCGATACGCGACGCGTTTCGCCCAAGGCGTGCAGGAAGTGCAAAAAGAGGCGGGTGTATTCGTTCATGGATCCGGAAATGTCGCACAGAGCGACAACCGGCGGGGCGCGTTCGACCGCTGAGCGAAACTCGAGGTCGATCACGCCACCGGGCTGCAGCGAGCGGCGGAAGCTGCGTCGCGCATCAATCCGCGCCGGACGGCCGCCCGGAGCGAAGCGCCGCGTTCGACGCTTGTCTTCCGGCATCACGAGCCGCTTGATCGCCTTGCGAGCCTCTTCGATCTCCGCCGCGCTCATTTGAGCGAAATCCTTCGACCGCAAAATCTCGGCGGCCGACATGGTCAGGCGGGCGTCGAGTTCAATCGCGGGAGCGGGTTTGGCGTGGTCGTGACCCGACTTGAAGAGGGCGTCGGCGACGCGGCTCGAGCCCGCCTCGGGGGCCTTCAGCTCGGATCGGCTCGGCGCTTTGGGAGAGAGCATCGCGATGAGCTTTTCCAGGAGACCCTTTCGCTTCCAGAAAATCCGGAAAGCCTGGTCAAACAGCAGGCTGTGCTCATGCTTCTTGACGAAGACCGCATGCAGCGTCGTGTAGAAGTCCTGCCGATCCCCGATACCTGCGGCCTCGACCGCAGCCAGCGCGTCCAGGACCGCGCCCGGCCCAAGCGGCACGCCCGCCTCGCGTAGCGCACGGGCGAAGTGGACGATGTTTTGCGCCAAGACGCCGTTTGCCGGTTCGGCTTCCAGAATTGCGCTCATTTCGCTTAACTCGATCTCGCTCCGATCGCACCTGCCACTTGAGAAATAGTGTCGGCCACCGCGTTTGTCATCGCGAGGTGAGCGGCGAACGGGCGGAGCGGATGCCTTCGGGAGTGGCGAAGGGCGCACGCGAGCTCAACCGCTCGCCTCGCCGATCTCGAGCCGGCGGAGCTCGGCGCGCGTCTCCTCGATCAGCGTCTGCGCCTTTCCGCCCTCGATCTTGGCGATGTCGTCCTGATATTTCAGCAACACGCCAAGCGTATCGGAGACTTGCGCGGGATCGAGAGCCACAGCGTCGAGTTCGGTCAGCGCGGCGGCCCAATCGAGGGTCTCGGCGACGCCAGGGGACTTGAACAGATCCTGCTTGCGCAGACGCTGGACGAACCCAACGAGCTCGGCGGTCAAAAGCTCGGGCGCACGCGGCGCCTTGGCGCGCACGATCGCCATTTCGCGCTTAAGGTCCGGGTAGCCCAGCCAATGATAGAGGCAGCGGCGCTTGAGCGCGTCATGAATTTCGCGCGTGCGGTTGGAGGTGATGACGACGATCGGCGGCTCAGGCGCCGCCATGACCCCGATTTCCGGAATGGTCACCTGGAAGTCGGACAGGATCTCGAGCAAATAAGCTTCGAAGGCCTCGTCGGCGCGGTCAATCTCGTCGATCAAGAGCACCGGGGGACCGGCGACGCCGGGCTCGAGCGCCTGCAGGAGCGGGCGCTTGATGAGATAGCGCTCAGAGAAGATGTCGTGCTCGATTCGATCCTTGTCATGCTCGCCGGAGGCTTCGGCCAGCCGGATCGCCATCATCTGCGCGGGATAGTTCCATTCGTAGACCGCGTTCGCGACGTCGAGACCCTCGTAGCACTGGAGGCGGATCAGCTTTCGATTGAGCGAAGCCGCCAGAACCTTCGCCACCTCCGTCTTGCCGACGCCGGCTTCGCCTTCGAGAAAGAGCGGCCTTCCGAGGCGGAGGCTCAAGAAAATGACGGTCGCCAAGGCGCGGTCGCCGACATAGGACGCCCTGCCGAGCAGGCCCAAGGTTTCGTCGATCGAGGCCGGAGAGGCCGGCGTTTGACGCGTCATGGAGATTTCTGCCCGAGGAGAGAGAGTGCCGATTGCGCGGCCCGGTAGGGAAAATTCAGTCAGGGCCAGAAATCGTCCCGTAACACGTCCTCGATCGTCCAGGGGCAGGACTGGGGCAAATGCAACAGTTCGAGCCGCCGGATTGCCTTGTCGAGTGTCGCGAGACGATATGCGCTGGCCAGAGCATCGCCCGGAAACGGGCGGAGCGACGGATTGTCACTGAGCACATCTTCAATTCGCTGCCGGGCTTCCGAGACGGAGGCGCGCCAGCTGTCGCTCTGTTTCTCGGGCTGATAGCGCCATTTCAGGAGATGGATAAGCAGGATTTCCAGCCGGGACCGGATTTCCCGCCGCTCGCTTCGGCCCACGCTTTCGATTTCCTCTGCGAGGTTGTCGTAGTCGAGCTCGTTCACAGCCCGGCGGCGCAAGGCGTCGGCCTGCTCGATCGTCCATTGATAAAGGTCAGTGTCGTATTTCATCACCCGGAATATAGGCCTTAAGGAAGGCTGGGGGAATCCTTGCGACCGCGGGCGGCCTGCGACCCCATGACCGCGTCGAGCGCTCCCGTCTTTCTCGAGAAACGCCCGCCGCGGCCGCCCGTCCTGGGGCGCCCGGGTGAAGGAACAGGCATCAGCCCGCCGCCGCTACCGCGCGTTTCGCCATCACGCCAATGAGATGAGCGCGGTAGTCGGCGTCGCCATGGAGGTCGGCAATGAGACCATTCGCCGGCACGGCGAACCCGTTGAGCGCGTCCGGCGAGAAGTTCGCGTTGAGCGCCGTTTCGAACTCGCTGGCGCGAAAAACGCCATTCTGCCCGGCGCCGGTCACCGCGACGCGAACGCCGCCTGCCGCCTTGGCGACGAAGACGCCGACCAGCGCGTAGCGCGACGCCGGATTGGCGAATTTCATGTAAGCCGCTTTCTGCGGGATCGGAAAGCTGACCTGCGTGATGAGTTCGCCCGTCTCGAGCGCGGTCTCAAACAGTCCCGTGAAAAAATCCTGCGCCGGAATGCGACGCTTGTTGGTGACGATCGTGGCGCCAAGCGCAAGCGCGGCCGCAGGATAGTCTGCGGCTGGATCGTTGTTCGCGATCGAACCGCCGATCGTGCCCATGTTGCGAACGTGCGGGTCACCGATTCCGCCGGCGAGCTTCGCCACCGCCGGGATTGCCGCTTGTACGACATCGTTGCGTGCGACGTCCGCGTGCCGGGTCATGGCCCCGATCACAAGATTGTCCCCTTCGCGGGCGATGCCGGCGAGTTCCTGAACGTTCTTGAGGTCGATGAGCGCAGCCGGCGATGCAAGACGCTGCTTCATGGTCGGCAATAGCGTCATGCCGCCGGCAAGCGCCTTGGCGTCGGGCTTCGCGAGATCGGCGACGGCGCCGGAAAGCGACTGCGGGCGATGATATTCAAAGGCGTACATTGTCGAATTTCTCCATAATGGCGGCGAAGGGCGGCCCCGTCGTTCATTCCGCGGCGCGTTTCACCGCCTTTTGCGCGGCGCGCCACACGACCTGGGGAGTCGCCGGCATCGCCACGTCCTCGTGGCCGAGCGCGTCGGTGATGGCGTTGATGACGGCGGGAGGAGCAGCGATCGCCCCCGCCTCGCCGCAGCCTTTGATGCCGAGCGGATTGGATGGACAGACCGTCTCGATCGTGTCGACTTTGTACGAGGGCAGGTCGTCGGCCCGCGGCATGCAATAGTCCATGAAGCTCGCCGTGATCAGTTGTCCGTCCTCGTTGTAGCGGGCGCCCTCCAAGAGCGCCTGACCGACTCCCTGAGCAATGCCGCCATGCACCTGGCCTTCGACGATCATCGGATTGATGAGCTTGCCGAAGTCGTCGACGGCGCTCCAACGGTCGATCGTCACGACGCCGGTTTGCGGATCGACCTCGAGTTCGCAGATGTGGACGCCGGCCGGGAAGGTGAAGTTGGTCGGATCCCAGAACGCGCCTTCCTTGAGTCCGGGTTCGAGCTCCTGGCCACTGAACTTGTGCGCAATATAAGCCTGGAGCGCGACCGAGGCGAAATCGATCGACTTGTCGGTGCCCTTGACGGTGAACTTGCCGTCCTTGAACTCGATGTCCTGCTCCGAGGCTTCAAGCACGTGGCCTGCGACCTTCTTCGCCTTGGCCTCGATCTTGTCGAGCGCCTTGAAAATCGCCGACATGCCGACCGCGCCCGAGCGGGAGCCGTAGGTCCCCATGCCGAACTGCACCTTGTCGGTATCGCCGTGGAGGACGGACACGTTCTCGATCGGGACGCCGAGCCGCGACGAGACGAGTTGGGCGAAGGTGGTCTCGTGGCCCTGACCGTGGCTGTGCGAGCCGGTCAGAACCTCGACCGTGCCGATCGGATTGACGCGCACTTCCGCCAATTCCCAAAGGCCGACCCCCGCGCCGAGCGAACCGACCGCCGCTGATGGGGCGATGCCGCAAGCTTCGATATAGGCGGAAATTCCAACGCCGCGAAGTTTGCCCTTGGCCGCTGAAGCCGCTTTGCGCGCTGGCAGACCCTTGTAGTCAGCAAGCGCGAGCGCCTTGTCGAGCGCGCCCGCGTAATTGCCCGCGTCATAGGCCATGATGACCGGCGTCTGGTGCGGGAACGCATCGATAAAGTTTTTCCGCCGAAATTCCGCTAAATCTTGCCCGGTTTCCCGCGCCGCGACCTCGACCAGGCGCTCGACGACGAACGTCGCCTCCGGTCGCCCGGCGCCCCGATAGGCGTCGACAGGCGCGGTGTTGGTGTAGACCGCGTCGACTTCGCAATAGATGCTCGGGATTGCGTATTGGCCCGAGAGCAGCGTCCCGTAGAGGTAGGTCGGAACGGAGGATGCGAATGTCGACAGATAAGCCCCGAGGTTGGCGATCGTATGGACGCGCAAGCCGGTGATCTTGCCGCCTGCGTCCAGGGCGAGTTCCGCATGCGTGACATGGTCGCGGCCGTGGGCGTCCGAAAGGAAAGCTTCCGTGCGGTCCGAAGTCCATTTGATCGGCCGATCGATCTTCTTCGCCGCCCACGCGCAGATCGTCTCCTCAGCATAGATGAAGATCTTGGAGCCGAAGCCGCCGCCAACATCGGGCGCGATGACACGAAGTTTGTGTTCCGGCGCAAGGCCGATGAAGGCCGAGAGGACGAGCCGGGCGACATGTGGGTTCTGGCTGGTCGTGTAGAGGGTGATCGTATCTGTTCCCGAGTCGTAATCGCCGACGGCGGCGCGCGGCTCCATCGGGTTCGGCACCAAGCGGTTGTTGATGAGGTCGAGCTTGGTCACGTGTTTGGCCGCGGCGAAGGCGGCGTCGGTCGCGGCCTTGTCGCCAAGATGCCAGTTGTAGACCGTGTTGCCGGGCGCGGCGTCGTGAACCTGGGCTTGCCCCGCCTTGGAGGCGCTCGCGGTGTCGGTCACCGCAGGCAGCACCCCGTAATCGACGACGATCTTCTCCGCCGCGTCGCGCGCTTGAGCGAGCGTGTCGGCGATGACGACGGCGACATGATCGCCGACATAACGCACCTTCCCCTGCGCCAATGCGGGATGCGCCCCCGCCTTCATCGGCGAGCCGTCTTTCGAATGGATCATCCAGCCGCAGATGAGACCGCCGACCTTGTCGGCCGCAATGTCGTCGCCGGTGAAGATCGCAGCCACGCCCGGCGCGTTGAGCGCGGCCGAAAGGTCGATCTTGTCGATCGTCGCGTGGGCGTGCGGGGAGCGCAGGAAATAAGCAAAAGCCTGGCCAGGACGATTGACGTCGTCGACGTAGTGGCCCTTGCCGGTGATGAAGCGAATGTCCTCTGTGCGTTTGACCGAGGCGCCGATGGCTGTCACGCCCATAATGTTTCTCTCCCTTGGGACGGCGTCAAAGCGTCCTTGTTATTCGGCAGCCTTGGGCGTCACGGCGGCGCCCATCTCCCGCGCGCCTTGGACGATCGCTTTCACAATATTGTGGTAGCCGGTGCAGCGGCAGATATTGCCCTCGAGGCCGTGGCGGATCTGAGCTTCATCGAGGTTTGGGCCTTCGCGATTGACGAGGTCGATGGAGGCCATGATCATGCCTGGCGTGCAGAAGCCGCATTGCAGCCCATGATTGTCCTGGAAGGCCTGCTGCATCGGATGCAGCTTGCCGTGCGCAGCGAGCCCTTCGATCGTCGTCACCTGCGCGCCCTCGCAGCCCGCCGCCAGCACCGTGCAGGACTTGATTGCCCGGCCGTCGACATGAACGACGCAGGCCCCGCATTGAGACGTGTCGCATCCGACATGAGTGCCGGTCAGGCGCAGATTTTCCCGCAGGAACTGCACCAGCAGCGTCCGCGGATCGACATCCGCCGACGCCTGGCGCCCGTTCACCGCCATCGAGACATGAACCATTCCAATATCCTCCTGAACCAAGACGTGTCCCGTGGCGACGCTCGAGCTGACGGCTCAGCCGGCCGCCTGACTCCCCACGCCAGGCTGCGCCGCGCCATCCGCGGCGAGGGCAACGAAATTGGTGAAAAACTTGTCAGCCAGATTCTTGGCGACGCCGTCGATCAGACGCGAGCCAAGCTGGGCGATCTTGCCGCCGACCGTTGCTTCGACGTCGTAACGGAGCAGCGTGCCGCCGCCGGGCGCATCGGAGAGCGACACCTTTGCGCCGCCTTTGGCGAAACCCGCGATGCCGCCTTCGCCTTCGCCCTTGATGGTGTAGCCTTCGAGCGGGACGATGTCGGAGAGCTCCACTTTGCCCTTGAACGTGGCGGAGACCGGTCCGATTCTTGTTTTGACCACCGCGGCGAAGCCGTTCTCGCCTGTCTTCTCCAACGATTGGCATCCGGGAATTGCGGACTTGAGCACCTCGGGGTCGTTCAGCAGGGCCCAGACTTTCGGTCTTTCGGCGGGCAAAGTCACTTCGCCCGTCATCGTCATTGCCATGAATGTTCCCTTCCCGGAGAACTCGGCTGATCCGGTGCGCGTTCGAGATCAGCGGCGGTGTATCGCCAGCATTTCGCAACGCGCGAGAAATATCAAGACGCGGGCCTGCTCTCGCACCGAGAATGACGCGATGGCGTTGCTCACGAATTGTTATTCCGGCCGGCGACTTTGCGCGCCACCCGAAATATTCTAACAGATACTGCGCAAAACAATACAGCATTACGGCGCGCTTGGCGGTCCAAAGCATGGCGGGGAAAGTCCCGGCCGTCGGGTTGCCGTGCGCCCCGGCGCCGGTTACGTTGCACAATCTCGGGCGAGCAATCGCGCCGGCGCGCGAGCGTCGTCGGATCGATCGCGCGGGAACGACGGGGCGGCCGCGCACGAATGGCACGTTTCCTGCGAAGCGGGGAGAAACAAGAGGGTAGGTTGGCGCATGGATAATTTCCTGCAGCAGCTCATCAATGGGCTCACGCTGGGGTCGATCTACGGACTCATCGCCATCGGCTACACGATGGTTTTTGGCATCATCGGCATGGTCAATTTCGCTCACGGCGACCTGTTCATGCTGTCAGCCTTTATCGCTTTGATCATTTTCATGATTTTGACCCAGATTCTACACCTGGGATCGCTGCCGATCGCGTTTGTCGTAGTGATGGTCGCGGCCATGGCGCTGACCGGCCTCTGGAACTGGGCGATTGAACGGCTTGCGTACCGACCCTTACGCGGATCGTTTCGCCTTGCCCCGCTCATTTCGGCGATCGGAATGTCGATCTTTCTGTCAAATTTTGTCCAGGTTGTTCAGGGACCGCGCAACAAGCCAGCGCCTCAACTCCCCAATCACGTCTTCAATCTGACCGGCGGCAAGTATGACGTCACGCTGTCAGTGCGACAGATCCTGATTGTGGTGGTGACGGCCGTTCTGCTCGCGGGCTTTTGGTACCTCGTTCGATTCACCTCGCTCGGGCGGGCGCAGCGCGCCTGCGAGCAGGACCGCAAGATGGCGGCGCTGCTCGGCATCGACGTCGACGCGACGATTTCGATCACCTTCGTGATCGGCGCCGCTCTGGCGGCGGTCGCCGGCGTCATGTTCGTGATCTACTATGGCGTGGTGAATTTCTCCGACGGGTTCGTCCCGGGGGTCAAGGCGTTCACCGCCGCCGTGCTCGGAGGCATCGGCTCGTTGCCCGGAGCGGTGCTAGGCGGGCTCCTGATCGGCCTCATCGAAGTGTTCTGGTCGTCCTACTTCACCACAGACTACAAGGATGTGGCCGCGTTCATGATCCTGGCGATCACCTTGATCTTCATGCCTTCGGGCATTCTCGGCAGGCCGGAAGTCGAGAAGGTCTGAGGAATGACCGCGCCCTCGCAGACCTCGGAGATCGCGGCGCCTGTCGCAACCGCGACGCAATTCGTTCCGGCGCTCCGCACCGCCGCGGCTGCGGGCCTCGTCGCCTTCGCCCTGTGCTTTCCGATCATCAGCTACCGCGCCGAAGCGAACATCAACAACGAGCTTGTTCTCATGGGGCGCTGGCCGCTCTCGTTCGCTATCGCGGCGATCGTCTTCGTGTTCGTTTTCTTACGCCAGATGGCGCGCGCGGACTGGCGGATCTGGTTCGACCGCGTCGGCTCGGTCGCCGCTGGCGGCATGGGCGGCGCACTGGTCCAGGCCGCGCGGGAGGGCGAGGGCACCGCGCCGCCGTCGGCGGCCCGGCTCGCGTTCGGGCGCTATATCGGCCCGTTCATGCTGGGCCTCGTCATATTGTTCCCACTCATCTCTCTTGGCCTCCTCGGGCCTCAAGGATCCCTCAAGTGGATCAACAATTACGGCGTCCAGATTCTCATCTACGTGATGCTGGGCTGGGGATTGAACATCGTCGTCGGCTTAGCTGGCCTGTTAGACCTGGGCTATGTCGCCTTCTACGCCGTGGGCGCTTATTCCTATGCGCTGCTCTCGACCACCTTCGGCCTTTCGTTTTGGATTTGCCTGCCGCTCGCAGGAATCCTGGCCGCGATGTGGGGCGTCATTCTCGGCTTCCCCGTCCTCAGGCTCCGCGGCGACTACCTCGCGATCGTCACGCTCGCCTTTGGCGAGATCATCCGCATGGTGCTGATCAACTGGGTCGATCTGACCAACGGCTACGCCGGCATCAGCGAGATTCCGCACGTGTCGTTCTTCGGCATACCGTTCACGGACGACGACGATGGATTCGCGGCGATCTTCCACCTGCCCTACACGCCGATCTACCGCACGATCTTTCTTTTCTATCTGATCCTCGCGCTCGCGCTTTTGACCAATTTCGTGACGGTTCGGCTGCGCCGGCTGCCGATCGGCCGGGCCTGGGAGGCGCTTCGCGAGGATGAGATCGCCTGCCGCTCGCTTGGCATCAACACCACCAACACGAAGCTCACGGCCTTTGCGCTCGGCGCGATGTTCGGCGGCTTCGCCGGTTCGTTCTTCGCGGTGCGTCAGGGGTTTGTCAGCCCGGAGAGCTTCACATTCATCGAATCGGCGACAATCCTCGCCATCGTTGTCCTCGGCGGAATGGGGTCGCAGCTCGGCGTCGCCATCGCCGCGGCGGTCATGATCGGCGTCCCCGAGCTCATGCGTGAACTCGAGTGGATGAAGGCGATATTCGGCGAGAATTTCGACCCGACCCAGTACCGGATGCTCCTGTTCGGCGCAGCGATGGTCATCATGATGATTTGGAAGCCGCGGGGTCTCGTTTCAACCCGCATGCCGTCCGTCTTCCTCAAAGAGCGAAAGGCCGTGTCCAGCGATCTCGTCAAAGAGGGACACGGGTAGATGAACTGGCAGACCGGCCCGCTGCTCGCCGTCGAAAACCTTACCATGCAATTCGGCGGTCTCGTCGCCGTGAACGCTTTCAGCTTTTCGGTCGGACGGGGAGACATTACCGCGCTGATTGGTCCGAACGGCGCAGGCAAGACGACGGTCTTCAATTGCGTCACCGGCTTCTACAAGCCGACCGAGGGTCGGCTTGCGCTCGCCCGCGACGGCGTCGCGACCCCGGACGACATAGCAGCCGTCACCCGTTCGAGCGGCCGACACGCGACAACGGCGAATGGCGAACTGTTTCTGCTCGAGCGAATGCCCGACCATGAGATCGCCCGCAAGGCGCGGGTCGCGCGCACCTTTCAGAACATCCGCCTTTTCCAGGGCATGACCACGCTCGAGAACCTGCTGGTCGCCCATCACAATGCGCTCATGCTCGCAAGCGGCCTCACCGTGCTGGGTCTCCTCGGCGCCCCGAGCTATCGCCGGAAAGAAGCCGAAACGATTGAGCGGGCGAAATACTGGCTGAACAAGATCGAGCTCACGGACCGGGCTGACGACCCGGCGGGCGAGTTGCCCTATGGCGCCCAGCGCCGCCTCGAAATCGCGCGCGCCATGTGCACCGATCCAGTCCTTCTTTGCCTGGATGAACCGGCGGCTGGCTTGAACCCGCGCGAATCGGCGGATCTCAATGCGCTATTGCGGTCGATCCGCACCGACCACAACACCTCGGTGCTTCTGATCGAGCATGACATGTCGGTCGTCATGCAAATCTCCGATCACGTGGTGGTGCTCGACTACGGGGTGAAGATCGCCGACGGCACCCCGGAGGAAGTGCGCGCCGATCCGAAAGTGATCGCCGCCTATCTGGGCGTCGAAGACGAGGAGGAAGTTGAGCAAATCGAGAAGGAATTGGAGCAATGAGCGTGGCGGGCGCTTCCGCGCTCACGCCGCTCCTGCAACTCCGTGGCATCGAAACTTTCTATGGGAAAATCCAGGCGCTCCGGGGCGTCGACCTGGATGTCAACAAGGGTGAAATCGTCACCCTGATCGGGGCCAACGGGGCCGGCAAGTCGACCACGATGATGACGATCTTCGGCGCGCCGCGGGCGCGCCGCGGGCGGATCACGTTCGACGGTCACGACATCACCGGCTTGCCGACGCACATGATCGCACGCCTTTCGATCGCCCAGTCGCCGGAAGGACGCCGCATCTTTCCGCGCATGACGGTGTTCGAGAACCTGCAGATGGGCGCGTCGATCAACAACTTCGCCTATTTCGACGAAGATCTTCAACGCATGTTCGCGCTTTTTCCGCGCTTGAAAGAGCGCGCGCCGCAGCGCGGGGGAACGCTATCGGGCGGCGAACAGCAGATGCTGGCCATTGCGCGCGCGCTGATGAGTCGGCCTCGGTTGCTGCTCCTGGACGAGCCTTCGCTCGGACTTGCGCCGCTGGTGGTCAAACAGATCTTCGAGGTGATCGCCGAACTGAATAAGAGCGAGGGCCTGACTGTTTTCCTGGTCGAGCAGAACGCCTTTCATGCGCTCAAGCTCGCCCATCGCGGCTACGTGATGGTCAATGGCGCGATCACGATGCAAGGCGACGGCGCCGAGTTGTTGGCGCGGCCCGAGGTGCGCGCGGCCTATCTCGAGGGGGGGCATTGATGGGCGAGATCCTGTGGTCGGATTCGCCTTACGGCCTGTTCACCTTCATCCTCATCACCCTGATCTTGGGCGGGGCGGGCGCCTGGGCGACTGGAAGGGCCATCGCCAAGACTTGGAGGCCGCTGGTGATGCTCGCGCCCTATATGATCTTTCTCGCCGCAGGCGTGCGCTTTCTTCACTACGCGCTTTATGGCGAGCCGCTGCTGTCAATCCCTCTCTTCATCAGCGCCTTCGTCTGGACAATGGTCGTGGCCGCGCTCGGTTATAGGGCCATGCGCGCGACACAGATGGCCACCCAATATTCCTGGGCTTACGAAAGTTCGGGACTGAACTGGCGCGCGAAACAAAATGGCTGAGCGAGCGCCCCTCGTCTGGTCAAGCGTTCGTGTTTTTTAAGGTGATTCTTGACCAAAAAAAGGGAAAGGATCGGCGCACAAGGTGGAATTGCCTTCTACCAACGGGCGTCAGGGAGGGCCAGGCGCCCGCAACTTATGGGAGAAAAGAATGACTAAACATTGGTTGTCTGGGGTCGCGCTGCTTGCGGCCTTGGCGTTCTCGGGCGCCGCCAGCGCCGAGATAAAAATGGGCGTCGCCGGACCGATCACCGGACCGAACGCCGCCTTCGGCGCACAACTTGTGCAGGGCACCACTCAGGCGATCGAGGACATCAACAAGGCCGGCGGCATCCTCGGCCAGCAGATCACGCTCGAACAGGGCGACGACGTTTCCGATCCGAAGCAGGGCGTGTCGGTCGCCAACAAGTTCGTCGGCGACGGCGTCAAATTCGTCGTCGGCCACTTCAACTCCGGCGTGACGATCCCGGCCTCCGACGTCTATGCGGAGAACGGCATCCTGTTCATCACGCCCTCGGCCACCAATCCGAAGGTCACCGATCGCAAGTTGTGGGACGCGTTCCGCACCTGCGGCCGCGACGACCAGCAGGGCATGCTGTGGGCCGAGCTCGCGCGCGACAAGCTCAAGGGCAAGAAGATCGCGGTCGTGCACGACAAGACGACCTACGGCAAGGGTCTCGCCGACGCCGCGCTCGACAATATGCACAAGTTCGGCATCAAGGAAGTGCTCTATGAAGGTGTGAACACCGGAGAGAAGGACTATTCGGCCATCGTCTCCAAGATCAAGGAATCCGGCGCCGACTATCTGATGTGGGGCGGCCTGCACACCGAGGGCGGCCTCATCATTCGCCAGATGCGCGACCAGGGCATGAAGACCGTCATGATCTCTGGCGACGGCATCACCGACAACGAGTTCTCGCAGATCGGCGGACCAGGCGTCGAAGGCACCCTGATGTCGTTTGGTCCTGACCCTCGAAACAACCCGGCGGCCAAGGCCATCGTTGCGGAATTCAAGGCGAAGAATTTTGATCCGGAGGCCTATACGCTCTACGCCTATGCCGCGGTCCAGATCATGAAGCAGGCCGCAGAGAAGGCGAAGTCGCTCGACCCTAAGAAGGTCGCGGAAGTCATGCATTCGGGCATGACCTTCAACACCGTCATCGGCCCGATCGCCTATGACAAGAAGGGCGACCGCACCAGCGTCGACTACGTCTGGTACACCTGGGAAAAGGCTCCCGACGGCAAGATCACCTACGTGCAGAACAAGTCTTAAACTGCCTGGTTGCGGGGCGATCAGCGCCTGAGCAGCTAAGGCATGCCCCTGAATGAGAAACCCGCCGTCCCCGGCGGGTTTCTTTTTTCACCCGTTTCACCCGATCTGACTGAACTGCGGGAATGTCTCGATCAGCCAGAGCGAAACGCTCTGAAACCCGCCGGTCAGGAATGCGACGCCGGTGACCACGAGAAGCACGCCGACGGCCTTCTCGATCCGCCCGAATTGCTTACGCATATGGCGGGACGCGCGGATGAACGGGCCGATCGCCGCGGCGGCGAGGATGAAGGGCAGCCCTAAGCCGAGGCTGTAGACGGCGAGCAGCGCTGCGCCGCTGGCGACCGTATCCCGACTGCCGGCGACCGCGAGAATGGTGGCCAGGATTGGACCGATGCATGGGCGTCCAGCCGAGCGCGAAGGCGAACCCCATCGGATAGGCGCTCCACAGGCCTGCCGGCTTTTCGATCTCGACGCGCTTCTCGCGCAACATCGCGCCGATTCGGAAGACCCCAAGAAAATGCAGCCCCATCAAGATCACGCCGATCCCGGCCGCGATGGATAAAGCATGGCTCCATTGTCTCAACAGCTCCCCCAGCGCCGACGCGGTCGCGCCTAAGCCGACGAATACGGTCGAGAACCCCGCCACGAACAAGACTGCGGTGACGAGAATGTCGCGCCTCGCCTTGATCTCGCTCTCGTCGGCCAGGGCTTCGACGCTCGCCCCCGCCAGATAGCAAAGATAGGGCGCCGCGAGCGGCAGCACGCAAGGCGAAATGAACGATAGAAGACCCGCGCCGAACGCTGCGGGAAAGGAGACGTCGGCCATGGCGGGACAAATGGCGCTTCGAGAACCGCGCGTCAAATGGCGGAGAAGCTGACCCCCGGCCGGCCGGGCGTCCGAATCCACGTTCTGGTCAAGCAATTCCGAAGGCTCGCGAAATCGTCATGAAAGTCGCAGCTGTCCATGATAGCGTCGCCTAGCTCCTGTGTAAGGAGCGTCATGACCTCAGCACGCGGGCGCGCAGGCTGGGCGCAATGAGCGGGGAGCAATGAGCATGGATCCCCTTGTCTTATCCCGGATCCAGTTCGCCTGGGTCATCGCCTGGCATTTCCTGCTTCCGGCCTTCACCATCGGCCTCGCCGCCTTCATTGCGGTCCTCGAGGGGCTCAATCTTATCACCGGGCGCGAAATCTATCTTCGCATCTCGACGTTTTGGATCAAGATTTTTGCCGTGTCGTTCGGCATGGGCGTCGTTTCGGGGATCGTCATGCCGTTCCAGATCGGCACGAACTGGAGCCGTTACTCGGACGCCACCGCCAACGTTGTCGGGCCGCTGCTGGCCTACGAGGGGCTGACCGCTTTCTTCCTGGAGGCGGCTTTCCTCGGCGTGCTGTTGTTCGGACGCAAGCTGGTGCCGCGGTGGGCCCATTTCGTCGCGGCGTTGATGGTCGCGCTCGGGACGCTCTTTTCGACCTTCTGGATCATCGCCACCAACAGCTGGATGCAGACGCCCGCCGGTTATGAAATCGTCGACGGCCGTTTCCTGCCGAAGGACTGGCTGCAGATCATCTTCAGCCCATCCTTCCCCTACCGGCTCGCTCATGTCGTCGACGCGGTCTACATCACCACCGGCTTCGTCGTTATCGGCGTCGCGGCCTCCTATCTGCGGCAAGGACGCTTCGTCGAAGAAGCGCGCACCATGCTGTCGATGACGCTGTGGCTCCTCACCGTGCTTGTGCCCGCTCCAGTTCCTGCTCGGCGACGCGCATGGCCTCAACACGCTCGAGCATCAGCCGGCGAAGCTGGCGGCGATCGAGGCGATCTGGAACACGCATAGCGACGTCGAGCTCAATCTGTTCGCCATCCCTGACGAAAAGGCCGAGACGGACCGATACGCCATTGCCATCCCTGAACTGGGCAGCCTCATTCTGACCCATACTCTCCATGGAACCGTGCATGGCCTCAAGGACTTCCCCGCCGACCAGCGCCCCTCGCCGGTGGCTGTTCCCTTCTTCGGCTTCCGGATTATGGTGGGAATCGCTCTCATCATGCTGGCGGTGGTTGTGGCGAGCCTATGGCTGCGCTGGCGCGGCGAGCTCTTCCACACCGACTGGTTTCTATGGGTCTGCACGCTGGCCTCTCCCCTCGGCTTTATAGCGGTGACGGCCGGCTGGGCGACGACCGAGGTCGGCCGTCAGCCTTGGACGGTCTATGGGCTCCTGCGCACGCGCGATTCCGTGTCTCCCTCGCTCACGGGATTGGACGTCAGCATTTCGCTGCTCGGCTATTGTCTTGTGTACCTTGTGATGTTTTCAGCCGGATTTGCGCTGATGCTGAGACTGGTGCGACTCGGCCCCACCGAGGCGGCTGGTGAGCCCGACGCGATTGAAGGCGGGCGCCCGGCGCGGCCGGTTCAGGCGCTCCCAGCGACAGAAGCGGGGCGGCGGCTATGACCCAGCCCTTTCTCGATCTCGTGCCCGTCTGGACGCTCGTGCTCGGCGTTGGCGTCTTTATGTATGTGCTCCTGGACGGCTTCGATTTGGGCGTGGGCATCCTTTATGGCTTCGCGCCCGATCGGGATTCGCGCAACCTGGTCATGAACTCGATCGCGCCCATCTGGGACGGCAACGAAACCTGGCTGGTGCTCGGCGGACTTGCGCTGATGGCCGCTTTTCCGCTCGCTTTTGCGATCATCATCCCGGCGGTTTATTTCCCGATCGCCATCATGCTGCTGGCGCTCATTTTCCGTGGCGTTGCGTTCGAGTTCCGCTACCGCGACGCCGAGCATCGGACCTTCTGGGATCGCGCCTTCAACTACGGCTCCGTCCTTGGCGCCTTCGCGCAGGGCGTTGTCCTCGGCGCATTCATTCAGGGCTTTCAGACGGAAGGTCGCCGCTTCGCGGGCGGCTCATTCGACTGCTTTACACCGTTTTCGCTGCTCACCGGTGTCGCCCTGGTCTTCGGCTACAGCCTGCTTGGCGCGGGCTGGCTGATCTTGAAGACCGAAGGCGCGCTTCAGGATTGGGCGCGGGCGCTGGGCCGCCGCGCGTTGATCGGCGTTCTGATCGGCATCGCGCTCGTGAGCCTGTGGACGCCTTGGGCGAAGCCGGAGATCGCCGAGCGGTGGTTCTCCTGGCCTCATATCGTGATTCTGGCGCCCGTGCCGATCGTCACAGCGTTGATCGCCTACTGGGAATGGTTGTCGCTCAACAATCGCTCAGAGGCCGCGCCGTTCATCGGCGCGATCCTACTGTTCGTGATGTCCTATCTCGGCCTCGCGATCAGCCTCTTCCCGCTGATCGTGCCCTATAAGTTTACGCTATGGGATGCGGCGTCCTCGCCATCGACGCAGGCCTTTTTGCTTGTAGGCACCGTGTTCCTCCTGCCGGTCATCCTCATGTATTCGGGCTGGTCCTATTGGGTGTTTCGCGGCAAGGTCCGCGGCGACCTGGGGTATCACTGACTGCGCCGCCGGCTCTCAGAAATCTTGTCCTCGTGAGACGGACGGCGAAGCGCCGGCGCGCCGTTTACTGACGCTGCCGACGCTCCCCAAGATCCCCGCCCTTACGGAACGACCTCGACTATCCTGCGCGTCGCCGGATCGACCAGCACCGGCGTATTGTCGACGACCGTGTATTGGTAGTTCGTGACACCGTATTCACGCGGAACCGGACGAAGCACCACGCCTTCGGCCGGCAGGACGTCGCCAACGACGACGCGCGGATGCTCCGCCCAAGTGTAAGACGGGACGTTCTCCTCGACGACGTAATGGTGGAACCGCGGAGCCTCCGTTCCGGTCAGGCCGCCGATGATGCCGGCGGCAGCCTCACCCGGCGCCCGCACGAGGGCGCCGATGGCGCCGCCGCTCTCATCGGCGTAGGCCGCCGCCGGCAACCCCGCGAAAAGAAGGGCAAACATCAAGGCTTTAGTCATTACAGCCTCCTGCAATTGAGAGCCGGCGCAAGGCCGGAATCCGAACCTAACGACCGAGGACGGCATTGGTTCCCACAGGCCATGGATGTTCACCACGCGGCGGCGCCCCACCTTCCGTCCGCATCGGGCCTTCCGTCGGCGACTCGGAATTGGCGCGGCAACGCGTTGAAAAGATGGAATCCGGCCTCAGAATGAGCGCCGGGTCTTAAGACCCGATATGGGACTTCCGATCCGTCCGGCGCCGGGCCGGAAAGAGGCGTCCGCTCGTGATCGCACGCGGCTCCCATCTTCGACGTCGTCATCGCCGTCTGCGCGATATCCGTACTGGCCCTTGCAGCCGCTCAAGCAGGCAAATCAGCAAGACGGAAAGCCGCCGGCGGCCGCGGGATTTCAAAATCAACCGACATTTTCTTGCGTGAAGTAGAATCTACCCCTATGATCCTGATTAGGGCGAATGTCCGCGAAACGAGGTCGGTCCTTGCGATGGCGTTCAATTCGGAGGCAGGAGAGAACGGAGCGCGAAAATCAGTGAAAGGGTCGGCGCACAACGCAATCGAACCGCTGCATGCAACCTCAGATAGAAGCGGCGAATTTCCTTATTTGAATCGACCGTAACTCATTGAAAAGTCCCGATCCGGAAAAATAAGCGCTAGTAAACGCTAGCCAATTTGCTAGCGTTTAGGCGCATTAGCTCGCTTTTGCTTGCGCTTATTTGCATGAGCTCGCTGCGCTAGGTTGTATCCGCCGGCGTCGCACGGGGTACTGGCGCCGATTGCGCCTCCGCTCCAAACGACCGACAATGAGGGCTGGCAGGAGCGAACCGGGTGTCTGGGTCGAATACGATCTTCGATGTCGTCATCGTCGGCGGCGGCGCGAACGGATTAGCGCTCGCAGCGGCGATCAAGCAGGCGATGAGCCAGGGAGGCTCCATCGCAATTGTCGATCCGGGGGCGCCGACCGCGGGGAGCCCGCCCCCTTTGCGCACAGTCGCGATCGCCGAAGGGCCGCGGCGCCTGCTCGAGCACGTCGGCGCCTGGCAGACGATCGCGCCAAAGGCGCAACCGATCCTGTCGATGGCGATCATGGACGGGGACGTGCGCGACGTGGTGCGCCTGCCCCATCTTCATATCGCGGCGAAAGAGCCAGGGCCGCTTGCGCATATGGCGTTCAACGACGATGTCGTCGGCGCGCTCGCCGCGCTTTGCGATCGGCTCGGGGTTCAGCGCGTGGCGGCGTCCGTGACGCATTGGGCTTCGAGCAAGCGCGTCGCTGAAGTCGGGCTTTCCGATGGCCGCGTGTTGCGCGCGAGGCTGGCTGTCGCCGCGGACGGCGCGCGCTCGAAACTGAGCCGGCTTGCAAACATTCAAACCATCGGCTGGGACTATGACCAGACCGGCATGGTGGCGACGGTCGCGCACGAGCGCGATCACGAAGGGCGGGCGGAGCAGCATTTTCTACCTGCCGGCCCATTCGCGATTCTCCCGCTTCCCGGCCGCCAGTCGAGCATCGTCTGGAACGAGCGTCGCGCCGACGCTGAGGCGCTGCTGGCCCTCGACCCCGAGGAACTCACGCGTCAGCTTGAATATCGCTTCACGCCGAAATTCGGCGAGATCAAGCTCGCCTCGCGCGTCGAGGCCTTTCCATTTCGCTTCCAGATCGCTCGCCGCTTTGTGGCCGAGCGGCTTGCGCTCGTCGGCGACGCCGCCCATGTTGTGCATCCGGTGGCAGGGCAGGGTTTGAACCTGGGCTTACGCGACGTCGCCGCACTCGCCGAGGCGATTGTTGGCGAGATGCGACTCGGCCTTGATCCGGGCGCGCCGACGCCGCTTGCGGCCTACCAGCGTCAGCGGCGCTTCGACGTCGCGGCCAGCGGCCTTGGCCTCGACGCCCTCAATCGCCTCTTTTCCAACGATCTTGCGCCGCTGCGCTTCGTGCGCGACCTTGGGCTTCGCATCGTCGATCGCGCCCCCGCTCTCAAGGACATGCTGATCGCGGAAGCGGGCGGCGCAGGCGGCGGGGCGCCGAAGCTTCTTCGGGGTTTAGCGCTATGAGCCAGTCGCCGCCACTCAGTCCGCGCACCCTCGCCGCTCAGGCTTTGGGGACCATCGACGAACGCACCCGCGCCATTGTGTCGCCGATCCATCTCGCCACGACTTTCGAGCGAGATCCCGACAATCTCTATCGCAGCGGCAACGTTTACGGCCGCCCCGACAATGACACCGTGCGCGAGGCGGAGGCTTTGATCGGAGCGCTCGAAGGCGCGTCGACCACCTTCGTTTTCGGCTCAGGCATGTCGGCGGCGATCGCGCTCATGCTGAGCTTGGGACCGGGCGCGCACATGGTCGCGCCCAAGGGCATGTATTGGGCGCTTCGGGCTTGGCTCGTCAACGAGGCGCCGGCGCACGGAATCAGCGTCGATTTCGTTGACGCTGAGGATTTGCAGGCGCTGGCGCAAGCGCTGAAGCCGGGAACGACAAAGCTCGTATGGCTCGAGACTCCGAGCAATCCTCTTTGGGGCGTGAGCGACATTGCAGGCGCGGCGCGCGCCGCTCATGCTGCGGGAGCGGTGCTCGCGGTTGATTCGACTTGCGCGACGCCCGTTTTCACAACGCCGATCGCTCTTGGCGCCGACGTGGTCATGCACTCGGCCACGAAATACCTCAACGGACACTCCGACGTCATAGCGGGAGCGCTCTGCTTTGCGCGGGACGACGCTCTCTGCGCGCGCGCCCGAACAATCCGTCAGTCGCACGGGATGATCCTGCATCCGTTCGAGGCGTTCCTCCTGATCCGCGGTTTGCGGACGCTTGACGTGCGGGTGCGCGCGGCGGCGGCGAATGCAATGGAACTCGCGAACCGCCTTTCCAATCACGCGGCGGTGTCCGCAGTGCTTTATCCAGGCCTCCCGCACCACCCCGGCTACGATGTTGCGCGCCGCCAGATGAAGGGCGGCTTTGGGGGGATGCTGTCGATCCGCGTTCGCGCCGGCGCCGAGGCTGCGATCGCGACCGCGGCGCGGGTGCGCCTATGGAAGCGGGCGACCTCGCTCGGCGGCGTCGAGTCGCTCATCGAGCATCGCGCTTCCATCGAGGGCCCGAACTCGCCCTGTCCGCCGGACCTTCTGCGCCTATCCGCCGGCATTGAAGACGTCGACGACCTCTGGCGCGATATCGACCAGGCGCTGAGCGGATAGACCCTCTGCCGGCGCATTGCCTTGCCGGCGCCACACAATTGGCCAACGGAAGCCGCCCAATATTCAAGGAACATTCAGCCGATTCGTGACGTTTTGAATGGCGTCGGAAAGGGGCGGGCAATCACCCACTGAAGCTCGTATGTATTCTGGGCGTGCGAAGGTCGCGAGGCGTTCGATGTATTTGCCTTTTACTTTCGCTCAGGATCCGGTCAAACGGAAAGGGATCTTAACGATGCGTACTTTGCGACCCGCGGTGATGGCGATGTTCGTCGCAGCATGCCCGCTGACTGTGCTCATCACTCCGAGTTTCGGCCAGACATGCGCCTGCCCGTCGAGCGGCGCCGGCCCGGCGTCTGGCTCCGCTTATCTCATTCAGGCTGACGAGCCGCCGCCGCCCCTGCCGGAATATGAACAGCCGCCAATTCCCGCGCCCGGCTACTATTGGACGCCGGGCTATTGGGCCTGGAACAATGACGACTATTACTGGGTCCCCGGCGCCTGGGTCGAACCGCCCCAGCCCGGGTTGCTGTGGACGCCGGGCTACTGGGCTTTTGTCGGCGGTCTCTATGCCTTCAGGCCCGGCTATTGGGGGCATGAGGTCGGATTTTATGGCGGCGTCGATTACGGATACGGCTATGGCGGCTCAGGCTATCAGGGCGGTCGATGGGACAACGGCCGCTTCTTCTACAATACGAGCGTGAACAATATCGGCGCCGCCCACATCGCCAACGTCTACAAACAGCCGATCGTTCGCAACGCGACGGTCACTCGCGCGAGCTTCAACGGAGGGCCGGGCGGCGTGGTCGCGGCGCCGACGGCGGCGCAATCCGTTGTCGACAAGGCGCAGCACGTTCCTCCGACCGCCGCCCAAAGAAAGCAGGCGCGCTTGGCGAGCGTGGAGAAAACCCAATTCGTCTCCGCCAACCAGGGCAAGCCGGCGGTCGCGGCGACGGAACGGCCCGGAGAGTTCAAGGGCAAGGGCGCGGTGCCCGCCAAAGCCGCCGGCAAGGCCGCCTTGGCCACGCCGGCGCAGACGCCCGCGGCGGCGCAAGCGCCAGTACCGGCCGGGAATGCGCTGCCTCAAGGAAATCCACCAGCCGCCGAGAAGCCAATAAGGCCTGGAGCGGCGCCAGCTGCGCCGAATGCGGCGAAAAGAGAAGAGAAACCGCCGACTGCCGAGAAACCGCCGGCCGCCGCGGTAAGGCCGCCAGCAGCGGCCGAGAGGACCCCAGCCACCGAGCGGCCGCCAGGCGCTGCGAAGCCGCCGGCCGCCGCGGTAAGGCCGCCAGCCGCAGCCGAGAGGACCCCAGCCACGGAGAGGCCGCCAGCCGCGGTCAGACCTCCAGTCGCGCCCACTGCGAGGCCGCCCGCGGCCGAGAAGCCCGCGCGGCCAGAGCCGAACGCCGCCGCTCAGCGGATGATCGAAAGGCCGCCGGCGCCGGCCGTCGCGCCAAAGCCGGCTCAACCGGAACGACGGCCGGCAGGCGAGTGCGGACGGCCCGGCCAGGCGCCCTGCCCGAAGTGACGCGTGACGGGAGGGCGCGTGAGCCCTCCCCTTCGTCTAAGCGGCGGATACAACCAAAGCGGGAATTCCTTCGGAATAAATGCGAGCAAAACGAAGCTAATGAGCCTAAACGCTAGCAAATTGGCTAACGTTTGCTAGCGTTTATTTTTGCGAATCGAGACTTTTCAATGGGTTACGGGCGATGCAAGTAAGGAAAACCGCTTCTCGCCCCGGCTCGCGCGGCAGGTTGTAGGCCAACGTTTCAAACAGCCACAGTTTCTCGTCTTCCCGCCCGTCTTTCAGCGATCGGGAAAGAAATTCCGACAATGGGAAACATATAGCGCATATTTCTGATTTTGTCGAGAACATTCGCAGAGAATTCGTGGCTTATGGCGTTGGCGGTTGGTCAGCCTCCGCAGCTGCGCCTCAGCGCCTATGTCGTCATGGCCATCCCCGGACTTGATCCTGGCCAACACCCGAGGGGGCCGCGCGATGACGATTCCGCACGAATGCGCCATGCTGTAAGAGTTGTCGTTCCAATCGCCGCGTTGCGCGCTCATCGCGAAGTTTCCCCTGTTTTGCCGTCGCGCGGCGAATCCGGCTAAACGGGGCCCGATGTACCGCAATATCTTTCTGGTCGGCGGCTGGACGATCGCCTCCCGGCTGACCGGTTTCCTGCGCGATATGGCGCTTGCTGCGCTCTTAGGCGGCGGCGCGCTCAACGACGCCTATGTCGCGGCGATCAAGCTGCCCAACCAATTCCGCCAGATCTTCGGCGAAGGCTCGTTCAACGCCGCCTATCTGCCGACCTACACCCGCATCCTCGAGGCGGGAGGCCCGGAGGACGCCGGCAAATTTGCGAGCCAGATCTTCACCCTGCTCATCCTGTCGCAGATCGCCCTGCTCGGCCTCGTCTATCTCGACATGCCGCTCCTCGTGCGGCTGACCTCGCCGGGCTTTGTCGATCAGCCCGACAAGTTCGCTGCAGCCGTGGCGATGTCGCGCATCATGTTCCCCTATATCGCCTTCATCGCCGTCTTCGCCCTTCACCAGGGGACGCTCAACGCCAACAACGCGTGGGGATCGCCGGCTTTTGCGCCCGTCGCCGCCAACCTTTGCATGATTGCATTTCTCCTCTTCGCTGCATTCTTGCCGAAGGTCTCGCCGGGCGTCGCCAGCATGGCGAGCTGGGGGTTTCTCGCCTCCGGCGTAACCCAGCTCGCCATCGTGATGGCCGATGCGCGCCGGCGCGGGCTCCTGGAGCGCCTGACCTGGCCGCGCTGGACGCCCGACATCCGCAAGTTCCTCTGGATGCTGGGGCCGGCGATCGGCATTTCCGCGAGCTATCAGATCGGCGCGCTCGCCGACCAGATCGTCGGCTCGCTCCTGCCGACGGGCGGCCTCTCCGCCATCAGCTACGCCGACCGGCTTTATCAGTTGCCTGGCGGGGTGATTGTCATTGCGACCGGCTCGGTGCTGCTCCGGGAAATGTCCGCCCTCGTCGCCCTCGGCGACGAAAAGGCCGCGCTCGCCGCCCAGAACCGCGCCGCTTCGCTGACGCTCGCGCTCGGCGCGCCTTTCGTGGTCGCGTTCCTGCTGATCCCCGACCTCATTGTCGCCGTCGCCTTCGAGCACGGCGCCTTCAAGGCCAATGCGACCCATGAGGCCGCCGGCGTGCTTGCCGCCTACGCGCTTGGCATGCCGGCTTTGTTCGTCGACCGGATCACAGCGGCGAGCTTCTTGTCGCGCGGCGACACGGCGACCCCGCTCAAGGTCACGCTCGTCGGCGTTGCGGTTAACGTGGCGCTCAAGATCGCGCTCTTTCGGCCGCTGGGCGCGCCGGGCTTGGCGCTCGCGACCGCGGCCGGCCTCTGGATCAAGGTGGCCGGCGTCTTCGCGCTCGCTCGCCGGCGTGGTTGGACGGCCCCGGATGACCGCTTGATCGCCGCCGCGGCAGCGACGCTGTTCGCCACGGGAGCGCTGGCGCTGGCGCTGACGCTCGCCGACGGACCTCTCGTCGCGCTCGCGGCGCATCTGCCACGCTTGGCTCGCGAGGCGCGACTCGTGTGTCTGATCGCCATCGGGGCCGTGGTTTACTTTGCCGCGCTGGGCCTTGGGCTCTGGCTCACTGGCGCAATGCCTGCCGGTCTCCTCAGGCGAGCGCAGCGCGCGCTTCGGCTTGCGAGATGAAGTTTGCTGCACCCTGTGCGGCCGCTGCGACTATTCGCCCACGCCCTGGACAGCCGACCGCCGGCTCCAACTACTTGCGCCAGAAGGGCTTGCTTATTTCCGCCCAGCGATCCGATGGCGAGAGGCGGATATCGCGAAGCTCAGAGCGCGACATTCGCGCAAGCTCCACTCGGTCCCGCTCTCGTTGGCGCAAAGCCTGGAAAGCGCCCGTCAGTCGGGGGATCAGGGACAGCGCGTACGGCGCAATCAAAAGGGCCGTTCGCTTGGCGTAGGTTGAAAAAGCAAGGGGCCGCGAACCTTGAGCGCGTTCGACGGCGCTTGGGCCAGTGTTGAAATGTGCCATGTGTCTACTCCCACGAAGGCTGGACGTCTTGTGGTCGAGAGCTAGAGATCATT
>CAVRXX010000015.1:0-192416 GCA_963725195.1 uncultured Alphaproteobacteria bacterium
GCGACGGAGTAGATGTCCTTGTCGCCGCGTCCGGAGAGGTTCAGCACCATGAGGTGGTCCTTCGGGTTTCGGCGCACGTTCCATCACCTTGGCGAGCGCATGCGCGGGCTCGAGCGCGGGGATGATGCCCTCGAGCTTGGAACAGAGCAGGAAAGCGTCAAGCGCCTCCCTGTCGGTCGCCGCGAGATAGGTCACCCGGCCAACGTCATTGAGCCACGAATGCTCCGGCCCGACGCCGGGATAATCGAGGCCGGCGGGAATCGAATGGCCCTCTAGCGATCTGACCATCGTCGGTTTGCAAAAGATAGGTGCGCGGTTGCCGTGCAGCACGCCGGGGCGCCCGCCATTGATCGAGGCGGCGTGGCCACCCGGAACGTCGAGCCCGTGTCCCGCAGCTTCGACCCCGAACACTCCTCGATCTGCGGCTCGTCGAGGAATGGATGAAAGAGGCCGATGGCGTTCGGAGCCGCCGCCGATGCAGGCGACGAGGCTATCGGGCAGACGGCCCTCGAGTTCGAGCATCTGCGCCCGCGTCTCTTCGCCGATCACGCATTGAAAGTCGCGCACCATGGCGGGGTAAGGATGCGGACCGGCGACGGTGCCGATGCAATAATAGGTCGTGCGGACGTTGGTGACCCAGTTGCGCAAGGCCTCGTTCATCGCGTCCTTGAGGGTCTTCTCGCGCCCTGCTCCACGGGCCTGACTTCCGCGCCCAGCATCTTCATGCGAAACACGTTCGGCTTCTGCCGCTCGACATCGAGCGCGCCCATATAGACGATGCATTCGAGGCCGAAGCGCGCGCAGGCGGTTGCGGTCGCGACCCCATGCTGGCCTGCGCCGGTTTCGGCGATGATGCGCTTCTTGCCCATGCGCCGAGCGAGCAGGATCTGGCCGATCACGTTGTTGATCTTGTGCGCGCCGGTATGGTTCAGCTCTTCGCGCTTGAAGTAGATCTTGGCGCCGCCGAGTTTTTCGGTCAGCCGCTCGGCGAAGTAGAGCGGGCTTGGGCGCCCGACGTAGTGCTTGAGCAGGTGGTTGAGCTCGGCCTTGAAAGCGGGATCGGCCTTCGCCTCCTCGTAGGCCTTCTCAAGCGACAGAATAAGCGGCATCAACGTCTCGGGGACGAAGCGCCGCCGTGGAAACGCCGAAGCGTCGGCTCGTTCGGCCCCTCGCGGTAGGAATTGGGCTTGTCGAAGCTTGCTAGTCAGCCCATTCCCAGGCGTCGCGCGCGAAAGCGCGCCGAGCGGCCGCGACAAACGCCCTGATCTTGGCCGGGTCTTTGACGCCGGGCGCGCTCTCGACGCCGGAGGAGACGTCGACGCCGCGGGCTTGGCTCATCGCGATGGCGGCGGCGACAGTATCGGGGTCGAGTCCGCCGGACAAAAGCCAGGGGCCGCGGGCATGAAAGTCCCGCGTGAGGCTCCAGTCGAACGGACGGCCGTTGCCGCCCGGGAGAGCCGCGCCCCTCGGCGGCTTGGCGTCGATCAGCAGGGTGTCGGCTACGCCTTCGTAAGGCCCGGCTTGGGCGAGGTCCGCGCGCGCCGCGACCCCGATCGCCTTCATTGTCGGGCGGGCGCGAAGCTCGCCGATCTCTTTCACCCGCTCGGGAGTTTCGCTCCCATGCAATTGCATGAGGTCAGGCGAGAGCGCGTCGACGATGCGCTTCAGCGTGTCGTCATCCGCGTCGACGCTGAGCGCGACAATCGTCGCATGTTCCCTCGCCTGGCGGCCGAGAGCGCGCGCGGTCGCCCAGAGTCGATGTGGCGCGGGCTTTTCGGGAAAAAGACGAAGCCGACCATGTCGGCGCCGGCCTCGAGCGCGGCGTCCAGCGTGGTTGCGGTGGAAAGGCCGCAAATTTTGACTGTGGGCTTCATCGCGCGCTTCTTTCGGTCAAAGCGCCCGCCCTGTCAAAGGGAAGCGGTCGCGCGCTCAATCGCCGGGCGGCTCATTGTGTTCCGGCTTGCCGGCGCCGAGGTTGCGCTCGAGCTCGTCGATTTCGCCTTGCGCCGCCGACCGCATCTTGGCTTCGCGTCGCGGTAAAGCGCGACGACCCGCCGCCCCTCGTCGTGAGCGACGCGCCGCCGCCTTTCGCGCCGCCGTGATGCGCGGCGACCACGGGCTGGGTGAAGGTCACTTCGTTCGTCGACCAGGAGCCGAGGCGCGACGGTACGACATTTGGTGGGCGCGGCCGGCGGCCGATATCGAGCCAGTCTTCTCGATCGCTTCTAAGAGCGCGACTTTGCCGGCGCCGAGCCGGCGGCCAGCCGAGAAATCAAGCCGGATCGTCAAACGAGTGGACATCGCCCCCCACGCCTCTATTTACCTGCGTTATAGCGCTTCGTGGACAGGCCGCTAGACTGCGCTCTGTGGTTTGCGGCTTGCCGGCGCTTCTTCTCTCATCGGCCTTCTTCGAGCAATCGAGCGAGGCATTTCAGGTTTGGCTTCAAGGTGATATTCAATTGTTCTGCTGAATGATCTGTGTGGTGTCAAGATGGGACCAAAGCAGGCGATTTTCGAAAGCCTTGCCGAAATCGCGCAGGCCCTCGGTCATGCGCACCGTCTGGAACTGCTGGAGCATCTTGGCCAAGGGGAACGGAGCGTCGAGGAGCTTGCGGCGCGCGTGGGGCTGACTTTCGCCAACGCGTCCCGGCACTTGCGGATTTTGAGGCGGGCGTCGCTCGTCGAGACCCGGCGCGCTGGCAAGTACGTCATTTACAGCCTCGCTGGGGAGGCAGAAATGATTGGGCTCATGCGCGCGCTCGCCATTGTGGGCGACGAATGCGGCCGAGGTCGAGCGCGTGCTGGCCAGTTATTTTCGCGCCCGCGACGCGATGGAGCCGGTCTCCCGGAGCGAATTGATGGCGCGGCTCAAGGATGATCTTGTCATCGTGCTCGATGTGCGGCCGGAAGACGAGTTCCGGTTGGGCCGGCTGCCGCACGCCCTTAATATTCCGTTTTCTGAGCTCGAACACCGTCTCGCGGAGCTGCCCTCCGGCGCCGAGGTCGTGGCCTATTGTCGCGGGCCCTATTGCGTTCTTTCTTTCGAGGCGGTCGCGCTCTTGAGCCCGTGGCTACGCGGCGCGCCGGCTGGAGGACGGTTTTCCGGAGTGGAAAGCCGCCGGACTACCGGTCGAGACCTCGGCCCACTGAGGCGCACGCCTCTTAGCCCGAATGCGCGAATTCCCAATAGAGTTTGCGCGCGCGCTGGAAGAACGGACCCGGCTGCAGATCGCGTCTGTCGATACGCGTGACCGGCGTCACCTTGCTGTAGTTGCCGACGACGAAGATCTCGTCCGCAAATCGAAATCGGCGAAATTGAGGGTCGCCTCCTGCGCGTCGACGCCGTCGGCGCGCAGGAGCTTGAGCACGCGCTGCGGGTGAATCCGTTGAGGAACGTCCCGTTCGCCATTGGCGTATACGATTTCGTCCTTGGCCATGAACACATTCGCCGTCGCGAGCTCCGCGACATTGCCGAGCATGTCGCACATGAGACAATTGTCGAATCGACGCGCCCGGGCCTCGATCAGCGCCCGGCCGTTGTTGGGATAGAGGCAGCCCGCCTTGGCCTCGATCGGGATGGTGACCGCGAGCGGCTTGGCGTATGGCGAGCGGGTGATCGAGCCCCGGTCGGCTGAGGCAGAGGCGCCTCGTAGAGACACAGGCAGAAGCGGGTCGACTCCGGGTCGGGCGGGACGGACGACATCAGCGAGCCGTGCTCGGCCCAGTACATCGGGCGGATGTAGAGTTCGGCGCCGGACGTGAAATTCTTCATCCCCTCGCGCGTGAGCTCGAGCATCGCCTCGACGCTCATCGTCGGCTTGAGGCACATGGCTTGGCCGAGCGATTGAGCCGCGCGCAATGCTTGTCGAGGTCGGGCGCAACCCCATCGAAGGCGCGCGCCCCGTCGAACACGCTCGAGCCCAGCCAGAAGGCGTGCGTGCGCGGCCCAACAATTGGATGATTGCCTTCCAGCCATTCGCCATCGAGGAAGGTGAAGGTTTGCGACCAGGCGGGCATTACTTTTTGATCCCATAGGGTGGGGGAGTCGCCAGACGGAGTGGCGCCACTTTAATTGGCTTCGGGATGCCGGAGCTAGCCCGAATTGAGCCCGCCTGGCTCAGTCGAGCGGCAAAACCTCCGCTGGCCTCCGCCCCGAGCCGCGCGGCCGCTTCGCCGATCCGAACGCCCCCGATCACGAGATCAGGGGCGATCTCGTCGAGCGGCACGAGCACGAAGGCGCGATTGAACAGTTCAGGATGGGGCAGGGTCAGCCGTTCCGTGTTGAGCGCAACCGCGTCGTAGGCGATGAGGTCGATGTCGATGACCCGCGGGCCCACCGTTCTGGGCTCGCGGCCGAGCTCGACCTCGAGCCGTTTGAGGCGCTCGAGAAGCGCCTCGGGCTCGAGGCTCGTCCGGCCGAGGGCGCAGGCGTTGACGAACCAGTCCTGGTCGGTCTTGCCCCAGGGCGGCGTGCGGTAGAGGCGGGAAACGGCCTGAGTTCGATCCCGGGTTCGGCCGCGATCGCGCTGAGCGCCCGGCGCAGGCTCTGAGCTTTGTCGCCGACATTGCCGCCGAGCGCGATGACGACGCGCGCCTTTCCGTCGTCCTTAGCCGTCGCGGCAAGCGGGGGCGCGGCCGCGCCCTCGAGCGCCATGAAGACGGCGAGCGCCGCGCGGTTTTCAGTGACGTCATGCACGCGCAACACCGAAGCCCCCCGCATGAGCGCAATCGTGTCGGCGGCGAGCGTGCCGGGGAGACGCCGATCGATCTCGGCGTCGATGATTCCGCCGATGAACGACTTGCGCGAGAGCCCGACCAGGATCGGCGCCCCAAAACGCCGGAAGCGGTCGAGGTTCCAGATGCAGGCATGGTTCTGCTGCCGCGTCTTGCCGAAGCCGACGCCGGGATCGAGCAGAATCCGGCTAAAAGGTACGCCAGCGCCCGCCGCAAGATTGAGCGAGCGCTCGAAGAAACGCTCGACGTCATCGAGGATGTCGATCGCCGGATCCTTCTCCTCCCGGTTGTGCATGATGACGACCGCCGAGCCGGTCTCGGCGACGGCGTCCGCCATGCCGGGATCGCGCTGCAGTCCCCAGACGTCGTTGATGACGCAGGCGCCGAGCCGCGCCGCCTCGCGCGCGACCCTCGCCTTGCTGGTGTCAATGGAGATCGGCGCGTCAAGTTCGCGCCGAAGCGCCTCGAGCGCCGGAACCACCCGCCGGAGCTCCTCGTCTTCGGAAACCGGAACGTGGCCGGGCCGTGTCGATTCGCCGCCAACATCGACGATCGCCGCCCCCTCGGCGACCATCGCCTTCGCCCGCGCGACCGCTGCGGCAAGGTCGGAATGGCGCCCGCCGTCGGAGAACGAATCCGGCGTCACGTTGAGAATGCCCATGAGCTGGGGCGACGTCTTCAGCGCGCCTAAGAATGTGTCGCGATGGCGTGCGCGGCGGTCGGGCCCCATGAGCGTCGCTACCGTCTCTTTGCGGCTTCCGCAACCGGTTCGCGCAGGGCTTGCGCCGGGGCGGGGGCCCGGACCCGCCCATGCGATGCGCCATATAGGCGCTTCGTGGCGTTGACTATATATCCGTCACGGATATATAGTCGCTGTATGGTCAAGTCGGAACCGACGCTGCCGCTGACGCCCGCCGTCTTCCACATCCTGCTCGCCTTGTTCGGCCGGGAACGCCACGGCTACGACATCATGCAGCAGGTCAAGGCGGATTCAGGAGATAGGGTGAAAATGGGTCCGGGAACCCTGTACGGCTCGCTCGACCGCATGATCGAGGCGGGCCTGGTCGCCAAGGGCAACGCCCAAGACCCGCGCCGAATATACTACCGGCTCACGGCGCTCGGCCAAACCACGTTGCGCGCGGAAACGGAGCGGCTGTCGCGCGTGGCCCGCGTCGCGCGCCGCCAGCTCGGGAGCGCGTGACGCCATGACGCGCCCCGCGCCGCGCGAGGAGTCCCGGTCGCTACGCCTCTACGCGCGGCTGCTGGAACTCTACCCGACAGCGTTCTTGCAACGGCATCGCGCCGAGATGCTGCAAAACTTCGCCGACCTCGAGGATGCGTCGGCGTCGAAGACGGCGCTGTGGCTGCTGATCGGAAAGGACCTGACGATGAGCCTCATTCCGCACTTTTTCGGGTCACGGCTTGGCCATTACGTGATCGCTGTCCTTGTCACATGGATATTGCTGTTCGTCGTCGGGTATCTCTTTTACGGTCCGACGCCAGGCCGTCCGGTCTTGCACGCTTTCCCAGGCGTTCTGCTCGGCATGCTGTCCTTGTACGTTGCGACGCGTCTCCACGGAACACCACAAGGCAGCTTGTACGTGATCGGCGCCCTTGTCGCGGCGATATTGCTCTTCACGATCGGGTATTTCCGCTATGACAGCATGGCCGGCCATTCGATCTTGCAGGTCTTCGGAGGTTTTCTGATCGGCATGCTGTCCATGTCTGTCGCGATACGTGTCTATGGAATGCCGTAAGACAGCTCGGGTGCTTAGAGTGTCAGAGACTGCATGAATAGGTCGGCTGAGGCAGTCGACCTATTCAGCGAGGCGGCGCCGTCCGCTGGTTGATGTCCGCTGTGACCCAAAGCGCCGGTGCTGGGGTCAGGCCGGTAGCGTCTTGGGTCAGGCGCCGATGGCCGCCAGGATGCGCGCCCAGGATCGCGCCCCCTTATGGAACGACACCCGGTCGTATTTCTCGTTCGGCGAGTGGACGCGGTCGTCGTCGAGCGCGAAGCCGACGAGCAGGCTGTCCATATTCAGCTCGCGCTTGAAAAGGCCGACAACCGGGATCGACCCGCCGCTGCCGACCAGCGCCGCCGGCTTCTCCCATTCGGTCTCCAGCGCGCGGCGAGCGATCCGTAACGCCTGGTTCTTGGTGGGCAGCGAAATCGCCGATGTGCCCTGATGGCTGATGAATTCAGCCTTGACGTCCGGCGGCAGCCGCAACGTGACGAAGGCGCGGAAGGCTTCAGCGACCCGCTCCGGATTTTGTTTGCCCACAAGCCGGCAAGTGATCTTGGCGCTGGCCTTGGCCGGCAAGACGGTCTTCGTGCCTTCGCCGGTGTAGCCTCCCACGATGCCGTTGACTTCGCAGGTCGGCCGCGACCAAAGAATCTCGAGCGGCGAGCGGTCGCGCTCGCCCGCCGATGTCGTCAGCCCGACGTCGCGCAGGAATGAGCCAGCGTCAAAGTTAAGCTCCTGCCACTGGTCGGCAATTTCCTGCGGAGGCTCTTCGACCCCGTCATAGAAACCGGGGATGGCGACGGCGCCGTTGTCGTCGTGCAACTCGCCCAGAATCTTCGACAGCACATGGATCGGGTTGACCGCCAAGCCGCCGTAGAGACCTGAGTGTAGGTCCCGGTTGGCGCCGGTGAGGATGACCTCCAGGCCAACGATGCCGCGCAGCGCAATCGTGATCGCGGGCGTGGACCGGTCCCACATCCCCGTGTCGCAGATGAGAGCGATATCGGCTCTGAGCTCCTTGGAATTGTCGGCAAGAAAAGCCGGCAAGGACGGCGAGCCCGTTTCCTCCTCGCCTTCGAAAAGCGCGGTGATATGGCAAGGCGGGCCGCCGAATTGCTTGAAGGCGCGGCAGGCTTCGAGAAAGGTCATGAGCTGGCCCTTGTCGTCGCAAGCGCCGCGGGCCACTATCTCTTCGCCATGCGGCCCGGACTCGATCCTGGGCTCAAACGGCGGATTGCGCCAGAGATTGAGCGGATCGACCGGCTGCACGTCATAGTGGCCGTAGAACAGGACATGCGGCGCCTCGCGGCGCGCGGCCTTGACGTGGCCGACGACCATCGGCCGGCCGGCGGTCGGTCGCTTCGCCGCCTCGAATCCGAGATCACCGAGCTCCTTGACCAGCCAGTCCGCGGCCCGCTCGCAGTCGGGGAAATGCGCCGGAACGGCGGAAATGGAAGGGATCGACAGAAACGAGAAGAGTCGGTCGAGCGCGGCCTTTTGGCCAGAGTCGATGGCGGAAAGGATGTCGTCAATCGTGGCCATGCTTCAGCCTCTTCCTCGCCTCTCGTCGCCCGTGATTGGATTGCCTCTCCTACCACAGCGCCCGGAGTTCGTCGTCACGCATCCCTTCCGTCAATGGCGGAGCGACCAGAGCGATTGGGCGTACAGGAAGAAACGGGGGCGCGCCCCAAACAACAACGCCGCCAAAATTGGCGGCGTTGCGCGTTCAGCCGGTAGCGCCGAGGGCGATCAGAAAATCTGCCGGAAGATGACGAACAGGACGCCGGCCAGGATCATCGCCGCCGGCAGCGTCAGCACCCAGGCCAGCGCAATGCTGCGGATCGTCGACCACTGCATTCCCGATCCATTGGCCACCATCGTCCCGGCGACGCCAGATGACAGAACGTGGGTTGTAGAAACCGGCAGGCCGAACCCGTCGGCCGCGCCGATCGTCGCCGCGGCGACGAGCTCGGCCGCCGCGCCCTGGCCGTAGGTCAGGTGGGTCTTGCCGATCTTCTCGCCGACGGTGATGACGATCCGCTTCCATCCGACCATCGTTCCCAGGCCCAGCGCGATCGCGACGCAGATCTTGACCCACAACGGAATGAACTTGGTCGATAGATCGAGCTCTTTCTTGAACGTGGTGATTTGCCCCTTCTCCGCGGCCGACAGCTCGTTTTCCTTGTCCTTCGCCAGGACGCGGAAAGCCTCAGAGGTAAGATACATGTCGTTGCGGAGGTTCTCGACCTTGTCGAGCGGGGTATGGGCGACGGAGCCGCTCTGCTTGACCTGGTCCGTGATGTCTTTCACCAGCACCGCGAGCGACGGATACGTGCCCTCGGAGATCTTGTGGTCGTGGATGTAATCCTCAATTGCGGGGCGAGGATCGCCAGTGATGTTGTATCCCGCGCCGTGGGCTTCGACGATCTTCGAAGCGTTTTCCGCCGCGGCGATGAACTGGGCGGCGTGGCCTTCCGGGGGGGCGCGGTTCAGCGCATAGGCCGTCGGCACGACGCCGATCAGGATCAGCATGATGAGGCCCATGCCCTTCTGACCGTCGTTTGAGCCGTGAAAGAACGACACCAGCGTGCAAGTCAAAATGAGCAAGCCGCGGATCCACGGCGTCGGGGGCTGGTTGGTGGTCGGGGCTTTGTAAAGCGCCGGCACCCGGATGACCGCCTTCATCACCCAGAGCAAGATCCCCGCGAGGGCAAAGCCGAACAGCGGCGAGAACAGCAAGGCCTCTCCGACCTTGGTGACCTGATCCCAATCCACGCCGGAGGTGCCGTTCTTGCCGCGTATGATCGCATTGGCGACGCCGACGCCGACGATCGAACCGATCAGGGTGTGCGAGCTCGAGGCGGGAATGCCAAACCACCAGGTGCCCAGGTTCCAGATGATCGCGGCGATGAGCAGCGCGAACACCATTGCGTAGCCTGCGCTGGAGCCGACCTGAAGAATGAGCTCGACGGGCAGCAGCGACACGACGCTGAAGGCCACGGCGCCGCTCGAAACCAAAACGCCGAGGAGATTGAAAAGGCCCGACCACACGACGGCAACCTGCGCCGGCAGGGCGTGGGTGTAGATGACCGTGGCGACAGCGTTGGCGGTGTCGTGGAAGCCGTTGACGAATTCGAACCCGAGCGCGATCAACAGGGCGACGCCGAGCAGGATGAACGGCAGGATCGTCGTCGGTCCGCCGCCGGCCGCGGTCACGTCCGATCGGATCGAATAGGCCATGTAGAACAGGCCCAGCGCGAGGACGGCGAGGATGCCGAGCGCCACGCGAGGGTCGACCGGATGGTCGAGATGCGGCTTGATCGGCGCTTCGGCGCCAGGGCCGAGTCGAGCGTCGAATGCGGTAGCCATGAGATCCCCCTGCGGCCGTTCCCAAACTCCTCTATCGCGGCGGCACATGACAGGAATGTGAAGGCGTCGGCCAGGACGTCGGATGGCGCGCCCGCGCCGCATTCGGCTCACCGGGCCGACGGGGCGGATGGTTAGACGAATTACTTAGCTCGAACCGGCCAACGGCCATTGCCAAATCGCCATCGCTAGGCAATTCTCACGCGAAAAAACAAGGGAAGAGCGCGTTCCATGGGCTTTTTGTCGATTTTAGATCGTAGTCATACGATCGCCAAGCCCGGCTTCAGTCGTTGGATGGTTCCCCCGGCGGCGCTTTGCATTCATCTGTGCATCGGCCAGGTTTACGCGTTCAGCGTCTTCAACCTGCCGATGACCAGGCTGATCGGCGTCGCCAAATCCGCCCCGGACGACTGGAAGCTCACCGAACTCGGCTGGATCTTCTCGATCGCCATCTTCTTCCTCGGCTTTTCCGCCGCGGTGCTGGGCCGCTGGGTCGAGGAGGGCGGGCCGCGCCGCACGATGTTCACCGCCGCCCTCTGCTTCGGCGGCGGGTTCTTGATCAGCGCCTTCGGGGTGTCGGTCCATCAGCTTTGGATCGTCTATCTCGGCTACGGCGTGCTCGGCGGGATCGGGCTCGGACTGGGGTACATTTCGCCGGTTTCGACCTTGATCAAATGGTTTCCGGACCGGCCCGGCATGGCGACCGGCATGGCGATCATGGGCTTTGGCGGCGGCGCGATGATCGCCTCGCCGCTTTCGGTGTGGCTGATGCGCGTGTTTTCAACGCCGACCCATGTCGGGGTCGCCGAGACCTTCGTGGTGCTTGGGATCGTCTACGCCATCTTCATGCTGGTTGGCTCGGCGATCGTGCGGGTGCCCGCGCCGGGGTGGAAGCCGGAAGGGTACGTTCCGCTGGCCCAGCCCAAGAAACTCGTCACCACCAGGGACGTTTACGTCTATCAGGCGTTGAAGACGCCGCAGTTCTGGCTGATCTGGATCGTGCTCTGTCTCAACGTGACGGCGGGCATCGGGGTGCTCGGCCAGGCGTCGGCGATGACCCAGGAAATGTTCCCAGGGAGAGTCACCGCCGCGGCCGCGGGCGGTTTCGTCGGCCTGCTCAGCATCTTCAACATGGCCGGGCGATTCTTCTGGGCCTCGACGTCCGACTACATCGGCCGCAAGAACACCTATTTCGTGTTCTTCGTGCTTGGCTTCATTCTCTATGCGCTCGTGCCGTATTTCGGCGGCCACGGCAATCTGCCGCTGTTCATTGTGTGCTTCCTCATCATCATCAGCATGTATGGCGGCGGATTCGCCACCGTGCCGGCCTATCTCAAGGACATGTTCGGCACCCGCTATGTCGGGGCGATCCACGGGTGGCTCATCACAGCCTGGTCGATAGCCGGCGTCGTTGGCCCGGTCCTGGTGAATTATATCCGGCAATACCAGATCGACAGCGGAGTTCCGAAAGCGCAGGCCTATAATGTCACCATGTACATCATGGCCGGGCTTCTGGTCGTGGGCTTCATCGCCAATTTCCTGATCAAGGCGGTCGACGATCGCCACCATATGGACCTCGAGACGGTCGACGACCTGGTCGGGGTGGCTTGAGAGGTTTGGATATGAGCTTGGACAACGGCGGCGGCGGCAGCGCCACCACTCCGCTCCAGCTGGCGCTGGCCTGGGGCTTCGTCGGCGTCCCGCTGCTGTGGGGCATCTACGGAACCCTCGTCAACGCGATGAAGCTCTTTCAATAGAGCCGATTTTTTTGCGCCGGATTTGTGCGCCCGGTCGGCTTTGCGAGAAATCCGCTTGCATCAGGCGAGCGGACACGGCAGCCTTGAATCCTGTACGGACGGCGTCGAGGCCAGGACTTCAAGCTTGAGCCCCGTCGAGGCCAATCACGGTTTAGGGAGGACAACATGGCGCCATACGAAAACGTGGCGGCGCGCTCCGCCGGCCTGCGCGGCGCGTTTGTCGCTTCAGCCGCTCTCGCGCTTGTCGTCGCGCAATCGGCCTGGGCCGATCAGGCGCCCATCAAGATCGGCGTGATCGCGGAGGCGCAAGCGGTCGCGGGCTCCTCGATTCCGCAAGCAGCTCAGATCGCCGCCGACGAGATCAACGCCAAGGGCGGCGTCGACGGGCGGAAGATTGAGATCGTCTCCTACGACAATCATTCCTCCTCGGCGGAGTCGGTGCGCGCGTTCCAGCGCGCCGTCAACGAGGATCACGTCAACGCGGTGATCGGCAGCTATATCAGCGAGGTCGTGCTGGCGCTCGAACCCTGGGCGAGCCGGCTCAAGACCGTCTTTATTACTCCAGGCGCTGCGTCCGACGTGATCACGCAAAACATCGCCAAGGACTACGAGCACAACAAGTATACTTTCCACGGCTACCTGACGTCGGGGGCGCTGGCGGGACTCACGTGCGACGCCGCCAAGGATATGCTGGTCGACGGCCTCAAGATGAAGACGGCCGTGATCATGAGCGAGGACGCGGCCTGGACGGGGCCGCTCGACGCCGGCTACGAGGCCTGCCTGCCGAAGATCGGGCTCAAAGTGCTCGACCACATCCGCTTCTCGCCCGACACCACCGATTTCACCCCGATCTTCAACAAGATCGAGGGCCAGAAGCCGGACGTCATCATCACCGGCATCTCGCATGTCGGCACCCAGCCGACGGTGCAGTGGAAGAGCCAGCAAGTGCCGATCCCGATGTTCGGCATCGCCTCGCAGGCGACCAACTCCACCTTCTGGAAGGACACCAACGGCGCGACCGAGGGAGTGATCTACCAAGGGGTTTCGGGACCGGGAGTCGCGGTCACGCCCAAGACGCTGCCGTTCGTCGCAGCGTTTACGAAGAAATACGGCAATACACCCTCCTATGCCGGTTACACCGCTTACGACGACGTTTACATCATCGCCGACGCGATCAAGCGCGCGGGGAGCCTCGACAGCGACAAGCTCGTCGACGCGATGGAGAAGACCGATTATGTCGGCACGATCGGCCGGATTGAGTTCCTGCCGAAGGGCGATCCCCATGTGCACGGGCTGAAGACCGGCAAAGGCTTCATCACCGGTCTCATGCTGCAATGGCAGAACGGCAAGCAGGTCAACATGTGGCCGGCGGAGCTCGCCAACGGCAAGCTTGAATTCCCGTCCTTCGTCAAGATCGCCTCGGGCAAGTGACCCCAAGCAAACCCGCCGCCGCTTCAGGCGGCGGGGCTCGTCAAAGCTGGTCCTGCCAATCCCCGATCGACAACTTCACGCCCCCTTTTTTGGCATGAGCCGCGGAATGAGCTTGCACAAGGACGTCGGACACAGCACAGCTTCGCGCCGCGAAGTCGCGAAGACTGCTCGGTTGAGCGTGGCGAGAACAAACGCGTTCGGGAGGCTCGATTGACGCCATACGAAAGACCCTCAAGCGTTCTGCTCGGCGCGGTTGCGGCCGCTCTCACATTCGCCCTCGCACAGCCCGCTCGAGCCGACGACAAGGCCCCGATCAAGATCGGCGTGATCGCGGAGGCCCAGGCGGTCGTGGGCTCGTCGATCCCGCAGGCCGCGCAGATCGCCGCCGACGAGATCAACGCCAAGGGCGGCGTCGACGGGCGTAAGATCGAACTCGTCACCTATGACAATCATTCGTCCGCGGCTGAGTCCGTTCGTGCGTTCCAGCGCGCCGTCAACGACGATCACGTCAATGCGGTGATGGCCAGTTATCTCAGCGAGGCGGTGCTCGCCCTCGAGCCGTGGTCAGGACGCCTCAAAACGCTGCTCATCACGCCGGGCGCGGGTTCCGACCTCATCACCGAAAACATCGCCAAGGACTACGAGCACAACAAATACACCTTCCACGCCTATCTGACCTCGAGCTCGCTGGCGTCGTTTGTCTGCGATTCCGCCAAGGACATGCTGGTCGATGGCCTCAAGATGAAGACTGCGGTGATCATGATCGAGGACGCCGCCTGGACGACGCCTTACGACGCAAGGCTCCTCGCGTGCCTGCCGCAGATCGGGCTCAAGGTGCTCGACAACATCCGCTTCTCGCCGGATACAAATGACTTCACGCCGATCTTCAACAAGATTGAAGGCCAGAAGCCGGACGTGATCATCACCGGCATCTCGCACGTCGGCGTGCAGCCGACCGTGCAATGGAAGAGCCAGCAGGTCCCGATCCCGATGTTCGGCACCGCGAACCAGGCGACCAACTCGACCTTCTGGAAGGACACCAATGGCGCGGCCGAAGGCGTGATCTACTTGGCCGCTTCAGGTCCAGGCGTCGCGGTCACGCCCAAGACGCTGCCGTTCGTCGACGCCTTCGCGAAGAAATACGGCAATACGCCGTCCTACGCCGGCTACACCGCTTATGACGACGTCTATATGATCGCCGACGCCATCAGGCGCGCGGGGAGCCTTGACAGCGACAAGCTGGTCGCGGCGATGGAGAAGACCGATTACGTCAGCACAATCGGCCGCATTCAGTTCCTGCCAAAGGGAGACCCCCACGTGCACGCGCTGAGGACCGGCAAGGGCTTCATCACCGGCCTCGCGCTGCAATGGCAGAACGGCAAGCAGGTCAACATGTGGCCGGCGGAGCTCGCCAACGGCAAGCTCGAATTCCCGTCCTTCGTCAAGATCGCCTCGGGCGGCAATTGATCGGCGGGCGACCCCGCCGCCATCCAACTTGAACGCTGGAGGCGGCGAGACCGACAATGCTTTTCTGGCAGATCCTGATCGACGGATTTGCGATCTCTTCGCTCTACGCATTGGGCGCGACCGGATTTACGCTCATTTTCGGCGTCACCGGGGTGCTCAACCTGTCGCATGGGGCAATCATGGTCGCGGCCGCAGTCGCCGCTTGGGTCGCCTCGGGAAATTTCGGTGCGGGCGCTTATCTCGCCGCCGCATTCGGCGTCGTCGTCGCGCTCCTGCTGACGCTCGCCACCTACTATCTCATCGTCCGGCGGCTGCAATTGTCGCGCGCCGTGCGCGAGGAGGAGAAGGAGATCTTCATCCTCACCGCGACGCTACTCTGGGGCATCATGATCCAGGAGGCGATCGCCTATCTCTACACAAACAACGCCAAGACCGTGCTGCCGATCGTCGACGGCGTGGTGGCGATCTTGGGCGTGCGCACGCCCGCCAACGAGATTTTCACCGCCATCGTCTGCTGGGCGACGATCGGAGCGTTATGGCTCTTCGTCAACCGCACGCTGGCCGGCAAGGCGGTGCTTGCCGCGTCGATGAATCCGCGCGGCGTCACTCTGCTCGGGATTGAGCTCAAGACCGTCTATGTCGGGGTGTGGGCGATCTATGGCGCGCTCGCCGGCGTCGCCGGCGTGC
Source organism: uncultured Alphaproteobacteria bacterium (assembly GCA_963725195.1). Classification (GTDB taxonomy): domain Bacteria; phylum Pseudomonadota; class Alphaproteobacteria; order Rhizobiales; family Beijerinckiaceae; genus Roseiarcus. The sequence continues at coordinate 15,188 of CAVRXX010000015.1, forward strand.
TGCTCGGAATGTTCCTCGGCGTCTCCTCGTATAGCGCCGGACCATTGACCGCGAGCGCCTTTTCGATTGTCGTGCTCGGCGGACTTGGCAGTGTCTCGGGCTCGCTGATCGCAGCTTACGTCGTCGGCTATCTTGAGACGCTGACCGCCTATCTCATTTCGCCGGCCTATCGCGCAATTCCCGCCCTCCTGCTTCTGGTTGCTGTGATGTATGTGCGCCCGCGCGGACTGCTGGGCCGGCGCTAGGTCATGTTGCGCCGCGCCCTCTTTTCCCCGCCGGTCCTGATCAGCCTGATTGTCATCATCATCGCTGCGACCCTGCCGCTTTATGTTTCGGGCTATGTGCTGGGCCTGCTCACCATCGCCTATTATTTCGGCGTGTTCTCGATGGCGTGGGACCTGTTGTTCGGCTTCGCCAACGAAGTGAACTTCGGCCCCTCGTTCCTGATCGGGCTTGGCGCCTATACCGCCGGCATCCTCGACAGCCTCTATCAGCCTCCAATCGCGCTCTCGATCGCTGCGGGCGTGCTGGCGGCGATGATCGGCGGACTGGTGCTGGCTTTGCCGGCGCTCAGAGTGCGCGGTCCCTACTTTGGCCTCACCACCCTTGTCGCCGTGCTGATGCTGCAGAATTTCGTGGTCGTCGCGGCGGGCCTGACCGGCGGGGAAATCGGCCTTACGATCCCTGACGTCATTTCGATCGACGACAAGGTCAATTACTGGATCGCGCTCGGCTTCATGGGCGTGAGCGGCGCGATCCTCTACGGACTCACGCGCTCGCCCGTCGGCCTCATCCTGCAGGCGAGCGGGCAGGATCCCGTGCAGGCGGGCGCGCTCGGGTTCAACGTCACCAAGCACAAGCTAGCAGCTTTTCTGGTCAGCGCGTTTTTCTCCGGGCTCGCCGGCGCGCTGATGGCGTTCTATCTCGGGACCGCTTCGGTGGGCACGTTCATCGACGTCACCGTGGGCGTGCAGGTGATCATCGGCGCCGTCCTTGGCGGACGGCGCACCATCCTCGGCGCCGTGCTGGGAGCAGTGTTTCTGGTGGCGCTCGGCGAGACGTTGAGGCCCCTCGGCGATCTCTCGACCTTCATTGTCTCGGCGGTCGCGCTCGTGGTCGTTCTCTTCTTCCCGGCCGGATTGCTCGGCATGGTCAAGGGCGCCCGGGAAGCGACATGAACGCCCGTGCGCCAAGGCTTGAGGTGAACGGCCTCCAGAAGCGCTTCGGCGGTCTGACCGCGGTCAGGGACGTCAGCTTTTCGGTTCGCGCCGGAGAAATCCTCGGACTCATCGGGCCGAATGGATCGGGCAAATCGACGGTGATGAAATCGATCCTCGGCGTCGAGCGGCCCGATTCCGGATCGGTGCGGATCGACGGCAAGGAAGTTTCAGGTTGGCCGCCGCACAGGATCGCGCGGCTCGGCGTCGGCATGGTGTTCCAGCATTCGCGCCCTCTGCATCGGCAGACGGTGCTCGAGAACATCCTGCTTGGGCTCTTGCCCGACCAGTTGCTGGATCTGCTTCCCCGCGCCGCCGTCGAGGCGCGAGCGCGAGCCATCGCCGAGCGCGTCGGTCTGACCGAGGTCATCGATCGACGCCCCGCGACGCTGCCATTCGCCGACTTGCGCAAGATCGAGATCGCCAAGGCGATCGCCCGCGATCCGCAGGTGGTGCTGATCGACGAGCCGTTCGCAGGCCTGACCGCGCGGGAGACCGCGTCCTTCGCCAATCTCATCACGGAGATGCGCGACGATGGCCGGGCGGTCCTCATCGTCGACCACAACGTGAAGAGCATGTCCGCACTGGTCGACCGCGTCTACGCCATGAACGTGGGGGAGAAGATCGCCGAGGGCACGGTTCAGGAAGTGATGGCGAACGAGACCGTGCGCAAGGTCTATCTCGGCGGCGCGCTCGAGACAGCGGCGCGTCCGGAGACCTCTTTCGCCGACGCCCAAACGCCGTTTCTCGAAATCGAGAACCTGAACGTCGTCTATGGCAAGGCGCAGGCGCTGGAGAACGTCTCGCTTCACGTGCATGAAGGTGAGTTCGTCGCGATCGTCGGACTGAACGGCGCCGGCAAGACGACGCTGTTCAACGCGATCTCGGACCTCGTTCCCTATGCGGGCGCCATTCGCCGGCAGGGCCGGGCGCTCCGGGGCCAAACCGCGGCGGCGATCGCGCGCGAGGGAATCGTGCAGTCGCCGGAGGGGCGCGAACTGTTCGGCTTGATGACAGTCAGCGAGAATCTGGAGATGGGCGGGCATCGGCTCGGAGAGAAGGAGCGCGGCGAGCGCCGGGAGTGGCTGTTCAACCTGTTCCCCATCCTGAAGGAGCGGCAGAGGCAAACCGCCGCGACGCTGTCGGGCGGCGAGCAGCAAATGCTGACCATCGCGCGCGCGCTGATGATGAAGCCCGATCTTTTGATCCTCGATGAGCCGACGCTGGGGTTGGCGCCAGTCATCATGGAGCAGATTTCAAAGGCGCTCGAGCGGCTGAGACAAACGACCGAGATCACCGTGCTGCTTGGCGAGCAGAACGTCACCTTCGCTCTGCCCCACGCCGATCGGGTTTATGTGCTGGAACACGGGCGGATCGTTTGGGAGGGCGACCCGAGCCGCTTCGCCACCGAAGCCGGGGCGCAATATCTCTAGCCTTCACCGCCCTCGCGCCCAGCGCCAGATCGCCCATTGGCGACGCAGCGGCGACGCTTCGCTCGCCGGATCGAACGGATGCGCGGCGTTGCGCTCGAGCCGGTCGAGGTCGAGCCGCAAGGGGCCAAGCGGAATGAAGGCCGGCAGGATCTCTGGAGTGGAACTCTTGAGCCCGCGCTCCGCCTCGGCGAGCTTGTCGCGCGCTAACGCCTTGAGTTCGGCGCAGGCCGCAACGACGCCGGGCGTTACGCGCCGCGCGTCGAAATCGGCCGCGCTTGTGTCGTGACGGGCGGCGACGTCGGCGGGGATCAGCGTTGGCGCTGATCCGGCCTTGAACGGCAGCTCCTTGAGCACGCGCGTCAACGCCAGCGCCATGCCGGCGGGCGCGCAGGCGGCCGCCGAGTCCAGATCCGCGCCGCCCGCCGCGATGCGCGCCGCGAGCTTGAGGCGCGCGCCCTCGCTCTCGTCAGCGTATGCGCGAAAAGCCGCAAGGTTGAAATCGTCGTCCGGCGCGATCTCGCGTAAGCGCGCGTCCAGCATCGCCTCGAGGCAGGCTTGGGGCAGCGCATAGTCCTCGATCGCCGCGAGAAGCGCGAACGTGACCGGATTGCCTGCCGCCTCGGCCTGTCGTTCGCCGGAGATGGCTTCGCGCCACCAGGCAAGCCGGATCGCCGCCAGAGTGGGATTGTGGGCGCGGACAAGCGCGTGGCGGATTTCGTAATCGAAGCTCGCCAAGGCGAACAGCGCGCCGCGCGCGTTTGCGCTCGCATAGAGCGCGCCGAGCCACTGATCGCGGGCGTGCGTTCGAGCGAGCGTTGCGCAATGTGCGTGAGCTTCCGCAAGCGGGTCGGCGCCCGAGGGCGGGCCCGCGGTCACGGCGCGGCGATCAGCGCCGCCGCGACACGCCGGCCTTCCGACTGCATGACATTGTAGACGCGCAGCGCCGGGCCGGTCGCCATCGCTTCGAAGCGCAGCCCGGCCTGACCGAGGGCTGCGCGCAAGGCTTTCGGGATCGGCGCCATTCGCGCGCCCGTCCCGACGATGAGAAACTCGATCGAGCCAGGGCTCTCCGCGCATTCGGCCAAGAGTGGAGGGAGCGCGACTGAGGCAAGATCGTCGACATTCGTCGCCTCGATCGGCCGCACGCCTTTCGGCGTCGCCAGGATCGAGCCTGCGTAGCGCATGCCGGCGAAGGCGAAGGCGCCCTGTCCGTGCGCCGTAATCGAATGGCTGCCTGGCGCGAACGCGAGCCGCGGCTCAGCCTCGCTCACGCCTTCTCCTTCGCCTTCACGTCCTTCACGTCAGCGCCGGCGGCTTCCTTTTCCCGCATCCTGTCGAACGTGTCGGCGCGCACGCCCATGTAGATGAGCATCGGCGAGCAAATGAAGATCGACGAATAGGTGGCGACGAAAATGCCCCAGATCATGGCCGCCGAGAACGAGCGGATGACGTGGCCGCCCAGGAAGAACAGCGCCAGAAGGGCGAGAAAGACGGTGGTCGCCGTCATGATGGTGCGCGGCAGCACGGCGTTGATCGACATGTCGATGATCTCGGCGGTCGACAGCCGCTTGTATTTGCGCATCACCTCGCGGATGCGGTCGAGCACCACCACCGTCTCGTTGAGCGAGTAGCCGACGATGGTGAGGATCGCGGCGATCGAGGTCTGATTGAACTCGAGCTGGGTGACGCAGAAGAACCCGACGGTCAGCAAAAGATCGTGCATCGTGCCGATGATCGCGCCGACCGCGAATTGCCATTCGAAGCGGAACCACAGATAGGTCAGGACCGCGATGATGGCGACGACCACGCCGAGCGTGCCGCGCTGGACGAGCTCGGCAGACACAGTCGGCCCGACCGAATCGACGCTGCGAAACTCGTAGTCGGCGCCAAAGGCGTCCTTGATCTTGGCGATCGCGGTCTGCTGGCCGGCGTCGCCGCCCGGCTGCACGCCGAGACGCAGCAGCACGTCGGATTCGGCGCCGATCCGCTGCACTTCGACGGGGCCTACGCCGAGGCCCTCAGCTTTCGTGCGAATGTCGGCGACATTAGCCTCGCCGCTCTTGGCGCGCATGTCGACCTGGGTGCCGCCGGCGAAGTCGATGCCGAAATTCATGCCCACGAACAGGAACATGAGCACCGAGACAATCGACAATAAAGCCGACAGCGGATAGCTCACGCGGCGGAACCGCATGAAGCCGAACTTGGTGTTCTCGGGCGCGAGCCGAAGAAGTTTCATGCCGCAATTTCCGTTGTGCGCGTCGCTTCGCTCATATCGGCAACGTCTTTGGCCGCGCGCGGTGATACCAGAGCGCGATCATCATGCGGGTCATGGTGACCGCGGTGATGACCGAGGTCAGAATTCCCAAGCCCAGCGAGACGGCGAAGCCGCGCACCGCGCCTGAACCGAACAGATAGAGGATGAGCGCCGCCACGAACATCGTGACGTTGGAATCGACAATTGTTGCGAATGCGCGGCGGAAGCCCGCGTCGAGCGCAGAAATGACCGAACGGCCCAAATGCGCCTCCTCGCGGATGCGCTCATAGATGAGGACGTTCGAATCGACCGCCATGCCGATGGTGAAGACGATGCCCGCGATGCCGGGCAGGGTGAGCGTCGCGCCGAGCAGCACCATCGAGGCGAAGATCAAGAGAATATGCACCGCAAGCGCGAGATCGGCGAACACGCCGAAGATGCCGTAGGTCGCGATCATGTAGACGACGACCAGCGCCGCCCCGACATAAGCCGCGCGCTTTCCGGCGTCGATCGAGTCCTGGCCTAGCCCGGGTCCGACGGTGCGCTCCTCGATCACCGTGAGCTTGGCCGGCAGCGCGCCGGCGCGCAGCAGAATCGCCAGGCTCGAAGCCTCTTCAAGGCTGAAATTGCCGGTGATCTGCCCGGTGCCGCCGGTGATCGGCGAACGGATGACCGGGGCGGAGATCACCTTGCCGTCGAGCACGATGGCGAACGGGCGGCCGACGTTTGCCGACGTCACCTGACCGAACTTCTGCCCGCCGCGCAGGTTGAAGCGGAAGGTGACGTCCGGCTCGCCGGTCTGCTGGTCGAAGCTCTGCTGGGCGTCGACCAGATCCTCGCCGTCCACCATGACCCGCTTCTGGACCTGGACCGAGCCCCCGCCTTTTTGCATCGGCAGCGTCTCGGACTCGTTCGGCGGATCGCCGGGATCAGCGACCAGGCGGAACTCTAGCTTGGCGGTCTGGCCGATCATGTTCTTGAGCGCGGTCGTATCCTGGCTGCCCGGCGCCTCGATCAGCACGCGGTTCGGGCCCTGCTGCTGGATGACGGTCTCCTTGGTGCCCATCGCGTTGATGCGGCGGTTGAGCACCTCGATCGATTGCCCGACCGCATGGCGCACCTTGTCGGCGATCGCCGCGTCGGTCAGCGCGAGCCGTATGCCGTCGGGAGTTTGCGTCACATCGAGCGTGCGGCCGTTTCCTCCCGCGAGCGGGCCTCCGATCGGCTGGCTCAGCGTTTGAAGAAGCTCGAGCGCCTTGGCGCGTTCGGCCGGATCAGCGATGTGGGTCACGACCGCTCGCGGTTCAGTCGCGATGCCGCCGGATATCCCGATCCTGCCCTCACGCAGTTTCTGCCGCACGTCGTCGCGCAGCGCATCGACCTGGGCCTTGATCACCGAGGGGGTGTCGACCTCCATCAGGAGATAGGCGCCGCCTTGCAGATCGAGGCCAAGCACGATCTGGCGCATCGGAATGAAGCTCGGGAAGCGCGCCGCGAGCGCCTCGACCGTCTGAGCTGGCATGAAGCTCGGCAGGATCACAAGAACCGCGGCCGCCACGAGCGCCAGGACAGAGGCCAATTTCCAGTTCGCGAAACGAAGCATCAGACTTTCTATCTCAGGCAGAAGCCTCAACACGCGCCCAAGAGCGGCGCTCCCGCCCTCAGGGGCTGGGCGCGTCCTTCTTGGCCGGCGGCGACTTGGCGGGGGGTGTCGCGTCCTTGACTGGCTCCCCCTTGGCGCGCACCTCGGCGATGCCGGAGCGAGCCAACCGCACGCGCACGTTGGCAGCGATCTCGAACTCGACTTCGTTGTCGTCGACCGACTTGGTGACCTTGCCGATCAAGCCGCCGGTGGTGACGACGACGTCGCCGCGCCGCGCCGCCATGACCAATTCGCGCTGCTCCTTCTGGCGGCGCTGCTGCGGCCGCAAGATGATGAAATAGACGATCGCGATCATCGCCGCGATCGGCACCAGCTGAACCAGCGCATCGCTCCCCGCGAAGGGAAGGGCGCCGGTGGCTTGCGCATAGGCGGCGGTGATCAGCACGGGGACGGCAGCTCCGGCGACGCGAAAGCCGCGCCGTTCATCGAGAGGTCAAAAAGGCGTCGCATATATAGCGGCGGGCCCTGCGAAAGCAACGGCCCGTGGGTGGACGAAGCGGGCTGCGGCGGAGAGCGGCCTGCCGGCGCCCTGTTTCTCAGGGTTGAGGCCGTAGGCTATAAAGGCGCCCTTCGCGATGCCGGAGCGCGGCGGATGAAGGGCGCACAATGAACAAGCAGGTAGCGGAATTTATCGGGACTTTCGCTCTGGTGTTTTTCGGCTGCGGAGCGGCCGTCGTCGGCGGGATGGGTTCGGGCCCGACCGCCGTCAATCTTCTCGGCATAGCGAGCGCTTTCGGCTTCGCCATTGTCGCCATGGCCTATGGCATCGGGCCGATCTCCGGCTGCCACGTCAATCCAGCGGTCAGTTTCGGCGTCTATGTCGCTGGCCGCATGAGCGTCGCCGACATGATCGGCTACTGGATCGCCCAGGTTTTGGGCGCGATCGTCGCCGCGGTGGTGCTCTATCTCATCCTGTCCGGCAAGGCTCAGGGTTGGACCGGCTCACTCGGCCAGAACGGCTGGGGCGCGGGCTACAACGGGGAATACAATGTCGTCTCGGCCTTCGTGTTCGAAGTGGTGGCGACGTTCCTGTTCCTGGTGTGCATTCTCGGCGTGACCCACCCGTTCGCGCCGACCGGCTTCGCTGGCCTCGCCATCGGGCTCACGCTGGTCGTCATCCATCTGGTCGGCATCAACATCACCGGCACCTCGGTCAATCCGGCTCGCTCGATCGGCCCCGCGCTCATCGGAATCGGGTCCAACCCCGGCGCAGTCGCGCAGCTCTGGCTGTTCATTATCGCGCCGCTCATCGGCGCGGGCGCTGCGGGTTTCCTGTTCCGCACTGGCGCTATGCTGGACGTTCCGAACAAGCCCTGAGCGAACCGGTTTCCTGGCTGAGCTAACAGGGCCTCACGCGGCTTCGGCATTCCCCTCGGGCGGTTTCGCGTCGCCCGCAGGCGGAGATTTCACGACGCCGGTCGTTTCGTTGACGATGACATTCTTCCAGATGTTGTCATTGGGCACGATCTTTGTGATTCCATCATCCGTGCGGATGTAAGTGCTGAAGATGGTGACATGGGTCACCTTGCCCTTGATGCCGCCGCCGACCTCGACGTCGTCGCCGACATCGAATGGCTTGAACACCATGATGAGGAGCCCGCTGGCGAAATTGCTGAGCGTGCCCTGCAACGCGAAGGCGACGACGAAGCCTGCCGCGCCGATGACCGCGAGCAGGGGAGCCAGGTTCACCTCGAGCGCGGACAAGGCGAGGAGAAAACCGATCGCGATGATGACGCGCCCGGAGGACGAGATGATGAAATCGCGCAGCAAATGTGAGGTTACGTGGTCCCCGCTCATGACCCGGCGCAGGATCATGCGCACGATCCTGGCGACAAGGATCGATCCGATGATGTAGGCGAGAAATGTTCCCACCTCGCGCGCCAGCCTCAGCCCGCCCTCCTCAGAGGATAGCCAGCCTGAAATTCTCGCCATCGTCGCGGTCCGATCGGTGACGTCGATCTTGATGCCGCCGATCGAGGCGATGTACAGGCGATACGGCTTGTCGTCGCCGCCTTTCGCCTCAAGTTTGTCGAGGACGAGTTTCAGGCGGTCGGTCAGCCCTGTGCGCTCGCCCATCAATTGCGTGCTGTAGTCGACGAGCTGCACCTTGACGTCGGTCTTGGCGGCGGTGGCCTCGTCGGCCTTTTCAGCGAGCTTTTCGGCCTTTTTCGATGTATCTGCGACCGCGGCGGTCGCAGCTCCGGGCGCGGTTGCGTTCGCCGCCACGGCCGATCCGGCCGCCGCCGGCGTTGATTCAGCCAGCGTTTTGATTTGGTCGGCAGCGGCGGCTTCTTTCTCAGTCGCTGCGACCACCTTCTCAACCTTTGCGGCGTCGCCCGTGCCCTCGGATTTCTTCGCCGCGGATTCCGCCGCTTTTTGCAGGACTTCCTTGTCGCTCGCCGCCGCCGGCACAACCTTTACGCCCGGCGCAGGGACCCCTGAATCAACGGTGGCGGCGGGCGGAGGGGCCGCCTCGGCTTGTTTGGCCATGGCGGCGGTCGTCGCCTCGGCCTTCTTCTCCTCCTTTGCGGTCTCCTTGCTTGCGGTTTTGACCGTCTGGGCCAGGCTTTTCTGCGCTTCCTCGAGGTGCTGGGCGGCCGCTTCCTTGTCCTTATCGGATGTGGCGGCTTTGACCTCTTCAGTGGCTTTCGCCAGATCCGCTGCGGCCGCTTTCTGCTTCTCCAGTTGTGCGATTTCGCGGTTCTTGCGCCGGACATCCAGTTCGGCCACGGTGATTTCGCGCTCTTTCGCCCGGAGCAGCGAATACCAACCCTTGGCTTCGGTCTCGGTCTCGTCTTTGGTCATCGGCTCGAGCAGGAGCTCAAGATCATCGAGCGCGATCTGAGGGTCTTTGGTGGTGGTCGGCTCAGCCTCCTTGGCGGCGGCCTTTGTGTCCGAAGCCGCAGCGGCAGCGTCGTCGGCTCGCGCCAGCGACATGAGGCCGGCGCTCAAAACAAAAGAAAGCCCAACAATGGCAATGAATTGACCAGCCCGCTTGTCCCCGAACATGCGCTTGCCCCGTCCCGCTGACCGGAAGTTTACAGGTGCTTATACACCGCGACGCTGTCACATAAATGGAAAATCGGCCAAAAGCGCATGTTTTCTCCAGACCTCCGCCTCGAAAAGAAAAAACAAATCAAGAACCGCTCCTCTCGACCCGAAGTGGAAGTTCCTATTGAGCGCAGTTCTACATTTTCTCGGCCAATATTAGATTCCCCGGCGAGTGTGTGCTGCTGCCGATCGACGTGCCTTGGTTGAGCCTGAACTACGGCTTCATCTCCAAACGCGGTCGCACGCATTCGCCGGCGGCCAAGGTGTTCATGGACAACGTCAGGCAGACTGAAAAGGGATTGTCGGCCTGAATGAATCCGGCTGGGCGCTGCCGCAACAATTGGCGGCGCCCGCTCGATCTTGCCAGCGCGGGCAGGTCGCGCGAAAAGCCCGACCATGCTGCACATCAGCGCCCTCACCTATCGCCTCGGCGAGCGCCTGCTCATCGACAACGCCACGGCGGCGCTGCCGTCGGGCGCGCATGTCGGGCTCGTGGGACGCAACGGCGCGGGCAAGACGACGCTCTTCCGCCTCATCCGGGGTGAGCTTGCGTCCGAGGGTGGCGCCGTCGTTGTCCCTAAGGGCGCCCACATCGGCAGCGTCGAGCAGGAAGCCCCGGCCGGCGGGGAAAGCCTCATCGACTTCGTGCTCTCGGCCGACGCCGAGCGCGAGGCCTTGATGGCCGAAGCGGAAACCGCGAGCGAGCCCGAGCGCATCGCCGAGATCCACACGCGTCTCGTCGACATTGAATCGCATACGGCGCCGGCGCGCGCGGCGCGGATCCTCAAAGGCCTTGGGTTTGACGAACCGGCGCAAAGCCGTTCGCTTGAGGAATTTTCCGGCGGCTGGCGCATGCGGGTGGCGCTCGCCGCGGTCCTGTTCTCCGAACCCGACATCCTGCTGCTCGACGAGCCGACCAACTATCTCGACCTGGAAGGCGTGCTGTGGCTCACCGACTATCTCAAGACCTGCTCCGCGACGATTCTGGTCATCAGCCACGACCGCGATCTGCTGGATGACGTCGCCGAGCAGATCCTCCACCTCGAGCGGGGCAAGCTTACCTTGTGGACCGGCGGCTATTCGAGCTTCGAGCGCCAGCGCCGCGAGCAGCAGATCCTTGCCGGCAAGGCGGCGAAGAAGCAGGAGGAGCGACGCGCTCATCTGCAGTCTTTCGTCGATCGCTTTCGCGCCAAGGCGTCGAAGGCAGTCCAGGCCCAGTCGCGGCTCAAGATGCTCGCCAGGATGGAGCCGGTCGCGGCGGTGGTCGACGAGACCGTGCAGCCGTTCCAGTGGCCGCCGGTCACGAAGCGCCTGAGCCCGCCGATCGTAACCTTGGAGAAGGTCAGCGCCGGCTACGACGGGCGCGCGGTCATCTCGCGCATCGACCTCACGCTCGCCGACGACGATCGCATCGGCCTCCTCGGGCAGAACGGCAACGGCAAGTCGACCTTCGCCAAGCTCATCGCCGGACGTCTTGAGCCGATGGCGGGAAAGATGGTGCGCGCAAACCGGCTTCAGGTCGGCTATTTCGCCCAGCATCAGATCGACGAGCTCGAGCCTGGCGGCAGCGTCTACGACCACGTCGCTGAGCGCATGCGCGGAGAGGCAGTATCCAAAATCCGAGGCCGAGCGGCGATGATCGGCTTCTCCGGCGCGCGCGCGGACACCAAGGTCGAGTCCCTGTCCGGCGGCGAGAAGGCGCGCCTGATGATGGGCCTCGCCGCGTTCGACGGACCGCAGCTCCTCATCCTCGACGAGCCCACCAACCATCTCGACATCGACAGCCGCGGGGAATTGATCGAGGCGATCAACGAATATGAGGGCGCCTGCATTCTTGTCTCGCACGACCGGCGTCTCTTGGAGGCTTGCGTCGACCGGCTGTGGCTCGCGGCGAACGGGACCGTGAAGCCCTTCGAGGGCGATGTCGCCGACTACAGCCGGTTCGTGCTTGGGGGAGCCGAGCGGCCGGAGCAAAGACGCAAGCGCGAAAGCGAGCCGGCGCCGGCGGCGAAGCTCAAGCGCGAGCCCGCGCCGCTGAAGCGTGAGATCGCCGCGCTCGAAGACAAAATGAACCGCTTCCAGGATCTCCTGCGCCGGGTCGACGAAGCTTTAGCCAAAGCGAGCGCGCGCAACGGCGATGCGGTCAAGATCGCAGAATTGGCGGGGAAACGCGCCGAGCTCGAGCGCGCGCTGAACGCAACGGAAGAGGCGTGGTTCGAACTCACGGCCGAGGCCGAAGACAGATGAGCCGGATGTCGTTACGCGGGCTGGCGATGGCGGCCGTCGGCTTCCTCATGACGGCGAGCGCGTCGGCGGGCGAGCCCGCCTCCTGGCCGAACAGTTTTAGCGGCCGGCTCGAAGCGCTGGCGCTTCTCGAGACGCTGAACGCCGATCTCCTCGCCCATGACAGCGCGACGCTCACGCTCGAACGCTGGTGCGGCGATCATCGGCTGGCCGACCCGCCGCGCATCGTCGCCGAGCGGGTGAGCGACGTGGTCAAGCCCGCAAGCGCCGAAGTGCGGGCGGCGCTCGACGTGAAGCCGGACGAGCCGCTCTCCTATCGCCGCGTTCGCCTCAAGTGTGGCGATCATGTGCTGTCCGATGCCGACAATTGGTACGTGCCGGCGCGGCTCACGCCCGAGATGAACCACGTGCTCGAGACCACCGACACGCCGTTCGGCAAGGCCGTGGCCGCGCTCCGCTTCCGCCGCCATACCCTGTCGGCGGACTTGTTGTGGCGGCCGCTGCCGAAGGGCTGGGAGATGGGCGCGCCCGCTCGTTCAGAGGAAGCCGGAGCGCTTGCGATTCCGGGCCACGTGCTCGAGCATCGCGCGGTGCTCTCGACGCAAGACGGCGAACCATTCAGCGAGGTGGTCGAGACTTACACTGGCGAGGTGCTGGGCTTCCCACCGCCTAAATAGGCGGTTGGCGAAGGGACTGAACGGGAGGCTTGTCCCGGCGCCCGCCCTTCCCTAACCGGCCGGAAACGCGTACCCGTCATATCTATGGCGGCGTTCGCATGGAATCGTCATCGCGAGGAGCGAAGCGACGCGGCGATCCAGGGGACCGTAGGAGGCCCGTCGACTCCTGGATTGCTTCGCTCGCAATGACGATCTCGGTTCGACCCAAATGCAATTCGCTGTAGCTAGCCACTGATACGGCCGCCAAGCCGAGCCTTGAGCCAGGGAGAAAAGCGCCCATGTTCGTCGACGGCCTCTTCGCCGGCAAAAAAATCCTCGTCACCGGCGGCGGCACCGGGCTCGGCAAGGCGATGGCGGAGCGGTTCCTTGGCCTCGGCGCTGAGATCGCCATCTGCGGCCGGCGCAAGAGTGTCTGCGACGAGACGGCTGCCGAGCTCATGAAAGCGCATGGCGGGCGCGTCGCAAGCTACGGCGTCGACATCCGCGACGCGGCCGCGGTCGAAGCGATGATCGAGGAGATTTTCGGCGACAAGCCGCTCACCGGCCTCGTCAACAACGCCGCCGGCAATTTCATCTCCCGCACCGAGGACCTGTCGTCGCGCGGGTTCGACGCCATCGCCAATATCGTCATGCATGGCACCTTCTATGTCACGCAGGCGGTGGGCAAGCGCTGGATCGCGGCCAGGCAGAAGGGCAGCGTGGTCTCGATCGCGGTGACCTGGGTGCGCAACGGCGGGCCGTTCGTGGTGCCTTCGGCGATGAGCAAGGCGGCGATCCAGGCGATGACCATGTCGCTCGCGCAGGAATGGGGCCGCTATGGAATTCGCCTCAACGCCATCGCGCCGGGCGAAATTCCGACCGAGGGCATGAGCAAGCGCCTGATGCCCGGCGCCGAGCCCGGCGCGTCCGCCGCGCGTAATCCCATGGGCCGCGTCGGCCGGATGGAGGAATTGCAGAACCTGGCGACGTTCCTGATGTCCGACGGCTGCGAATGGCTCAGCGGCGAGACGATCGTGATGGACGGCGCCGAAGCGATGGCGACCGGAGGCAATTTCTACGAATTGCGCCGCTGGGGCGACGCGGAGTGGAAAGCAGCGCGCGAAGCGATCCAGGCGTTGAACGCGCGCGACAAGGCCGCGCGCGGCTGAGGAGTGAGACGGCGCAGCAATCGCTGGACGATCTGCGTGCCGGACACGTTCGCGGTCGAATTGCCCTGACCGCGTAGACGCGCATCTCAGATCGAGTGCGAGCGCGCGGCTTGCGATCCAATCCAAGCGCCTCCATCCTGCGGCGCACGCATCTTTGAAGGAGAGGGCCTTGGGCAAGATACTCGTCATTGGAGCCGCCGGGCTTATCGGCGCAGAAGTCGTCAAGGCGCTGGGCGAAAGCGAGTGCATCCGGGCGTCGCGCAGCTCAGACGAACGCATGGACATCTCGGATCCGAAGTCGCTCGCCGCATTATTTGCTCGGATCGGGACGGTCGACGGGGTTGTCTGCACGGGCGGCGCTGCGCGCTATAAGCCCTGGGATCAACTGACCGACGAGGATTGGACGTTCTCCCTCGCCAACAAATTGTTGGGTCAGGTCAATGTCGTCCGCTACGGCGCGAAATCTGTCCGGCCCGGCGGCGCGATCACGCTCACGACCGGTCTCGCGTCGCAATATCCGTCCCCCGGCAGCGCCATCATCACCACCGTCAACGCCGCCGTGGAAGCGTTCGTTCGCGCGGCCGCCGTCGAACCTTCGATCACCGTGCGGGTCAACGCCGTTTCGCCGGGCTGGGTGTCGGAGACGTTGCAGGCGTTGGGCCGCAATCCCGCTGAAGGCATTCCGGCCGCCGAGGTGGCCAAGATCATTGTCCGGCAGTTCCGCGAGGGCGCGACGGGTTCGGTGGCCCCGGCCGCCAAGGCCTGATAAGAGCCGCTGACACCGGCGATATCACGCGCCGATTCGCTCGGCCGACGCGGCCGTTCTGAAAGGTCGGCGGAAGCAGGGCGACCTCGGCCAATACGGCCGATCATACATCGTTCTTTCGACGAGGACCCGCGCCCCCGCCCCACGTCGTTTCGGCGCTTTGACAGGCTGCAAACCTTCGCCTAGCCCTTCGGGTCATGGAACGGACGTGGCTACATGCGCCCCTGACGTCGCGGTGGGCTGCGGAGCGGACCGGGCTCGCCGCCGATTGGGCGGTTGTCGCCTTCGGCGTGTTCCTGTTCTGGATCTCGGAGAGCTACCCATCGCTAATGCCGGTCTGGGCGCCCTGGGATTTCTCGCCCCTGATCTATTTGGCGACGGCGCTCACGCTGCTCTGGTTCTTTCGCGGCGTCGCGCTCGCGCCGCCGCAGGAGCGCCCCCCCGTCTGGCGGCGCGCGGTTTTCGTGATCGGGCTGCTCGGCGCCTACGCCGTGCTGCAGACGCGGTTCGAATATTGGTCGCAGCACATGTTTTTTCTGAACCGGATCCAGCACGTAGCGATGCATCATCTCAGCCCCTTCCTGATCGCGCTGAGCTGGGTCGGCGGCACGGTCAAGCGCGGCATGCCGCGCTGGGCGCGGCGCCCGGTCGAGAGCCGTTTCGCCGGGGCGGCGATCCACGTCTTGCAGCAGCCTTTGCTCGCGGCGTTCCTGTTCGTGGGACTGTTCTATTTCTGGCTGATCCCGGCGGTTCATTTTCGGGCGATGATCGACGCGCGGCTTTATGCGCTGATGAACTGGAGCATGGTTCTGGATGGAATCCTGTTCTGGTGCCTGGTTCTCGACCCGCGGCCGAAGCCGCCGGCGCGCGTGTCTTTCGGCGCGCGGGCCGCCCTCTCCCTCGGTGTCATGTTCCCACAGATCCTGCTCGGCGCGATAATCGTCTTCTCATCGCGCGACCTCTATCCCTATTACAATCTCTGCGGCCGTATTTTCCCCTCCATCAGCGCGCTCGACGATCAGCAGCTCGGGGGCCTCGTGATCTGGATTCCCCCCGCGATGATGAGCGTGGTCGGAGTGCTCGTGGTCGTGAATGCGATGAGGCTCAACGATGAATCGATTGCGGAGATCGACGAAAACGCCGCCGCCCTCGCCGCGGTCTCCCGCCGCTGGACAGGTCTCTAGATCGGCGCTTTGCGCGCTGGCGCTGGCGCTGTCATATCCGGCGGCGCATGCGGCGGAGCCGGGGCTCGTCATAAGCCAGGCGTGGTTGCGGCTCATCATCCCGTCGCGCCCGGCCGCCGGATATTTCGTCCTGTCAAATGAGACGGGCCGGACGCGCACGCTCGTCGGCGCCGCCTCGCCTGAATGCGGCGCCCTCATGCTGCACCGCAGCGTCAACGACAATGGCCAGGAACGGATGGAGATGGTCGATAGCGTGTCCGTGCCCGCCCACGGCGAAGTCAAATTCGCGCCCGGCGGATATCACCTCATGTGCATGTCGCCGACCGCCGCCGTGGCTCGCGGACGTTCGGTTTCCGTCACCTTGCGGTTTGAGGACGGCGGTTCTCTCGTGGCGAGCTTTCCGGTGCGCGGCGCGACCGGCGATTGAGCGTGGGCTCAGATGAACCGCATGAGCCGCGCGAACAGGCCGGGCGGGTTGGCGTCCTCGACCAGCCGCCGGAGATCGGCCGTGACGCCATCGATGTCGTCCGTCGTGGAGCCGAGCGAGGGAATGAGCAGGCGCGCGGCGCCCGTGGCGTCGAAGACATAGATCGCCGAGCCGTGCGTCACCTCGTAAGCGTGCGTCCCGCTCGCCGGCGTGACGGAATAAGCGATGCGGTAGCGGCGCGCGAGCGAAGCGATCTGATCGGAATCACCACGCAATCCGTCGATCTCAGGCGCGAAATTCTTCACATAGTCGGCCAATACCGGAAGCGTGTCGCGATCCGGATCGACCGTCACGAAAAGCAGGCGCACGCGCTCAGCGTCCGGCCCGAGCCGCTTGAGAATGTCGGCGACATTGGCGAGCGTCGTGGGACACACGTCCGGGCAGAAGGTGTAGCCGAAATACAGCATGACGATGCGGCCGCGATAATCGGCTTCAGTCACCCGCCGGCCGTCCGACGCCCGCGTCATGGCGAACTCGAGCGCCGGCGAATTGCCGGATATGTCGATGGCGCCCCGATCGTCGCCCCTTTGGCACCCGCCGATGAGCGCGACGCCAAGTCCCGCGCCCATCAGCGCGATCGCGCGTCGCCGCGTCGCCGAAGCAGCGGTCGGCGCGGCTGGGACGGTTTTCTCAAATGATGCCCGCGGGCGCATGATGAGCTTCCGTGCAGTGGAACGGCGTCGCCAGGGCCAGGACGCTCCGCCAACCACCGTCTACCACTGCGGCGCGCCGCGCGCGGCCTCGGCGAGCGAGGCTGCGAGATAGGGCGCGAACGAGCGCCAGATTTCGATATGGAAGGCAGCCTCAGCGCGGCGCCAAAGCACGATCTCCACTTTGTCGAACAGGGTGCGGGTCGCGAACCCGACCGGGAAGGCCTGGAGGTCGAGATCAAGCGGGCAGCCGGCGTTCAAGACACGCGCCGCGGCCAAACCGCTGGCGACGAGGCCCACCTGCCGATGCGAGACATCCACGAGACTATGCGCGGTTCCCTCGAGCACCGACTCCAGCACGTCGCCGATGGCCGCCACATCGGCGCCGTCCGCGATCAAGAGCCATTCGTCGGGGCCGAGCCACAAAGCCGCGCCCTTGTCCCCTTCGGCCGCCGGGCCGAGCTGAGAAGGCGGCTCGGCGCCGAAGACCATCCCGCAGGCGAGGCGCACCGCCTCGCTCCCGCGCAGGATGAATCGCGCTGCCGGCGGGGCCTCCGACAACGTGAATCGCGGCCCTGCAGGAAAGGCCAACCCTTCCAGCGGAGAGTGGACTTCAAGCGCGGCGTCAGCCATTGAGCCGCGCTCCCTCTTTGTCATAAAAGACCGGGCTCACGACCGTCACGGAAACCGCGCCGCTTGGCGTCGGGACGTGGAGCTTGGCGCCCATTCGCGATTTGCCGGCGGCGACAAGGGCAAGCGCAATCGGACGGCCCACAGCCTCGCTCCGATAGGACGATGTGACGTGGCCGAGCGCGGAGGAGCCAATCGGCGGATTCGCGCTCTCCGTCACCTGCGCGCCCTCTTCGAGCGCGATTGCCGGATTGTCGGTCAGAAGCCCGACGAGCTGCTTGCGATTTGGCGCCAGCATATCGGGACGCGTCAGCGACCGTTTGCCGACAAAATCCTTCTTGGTCTTGCCGATCGCCCAATCGAGGCCAAGGTCTGCGAGCGTCACCGTGCCGTCGGTCTCTTGCCCCACGATGACATAACCTTTCTCGGCCCGCATCACATGCATCGCCTCGGTTCCGTAAACGCAGCCCTCGTGCTTCTGGACTTCGCGCCACGCGGCCTCCCAGACAGCGCGGCCGAAGTGCGAGGGAACGTTGATCTCGTAGCCGAGCTCGCCGGTGAAGCTCACCCGCATGAGCCGCGCCGGGACGCCCGAGATCCGCGCCTCACGCACGCTCATATGCGGCGTGGCCTCGCTCGAGAGATCCACGCCTTCCAAAAGCGGGGCGATCGTCTCCCGCGCGCGTGGACCCTGCACGGCGATCGTCGCCCATTGCTCGGTGGTCGAGGTGAGCCAGACCCTGAGGTCGGTGAATT
The DNA here is from genome assembly GCA_963725195.1 of uncultured Alphaproteobacteria bacterium. Lineage (GTDB taxonomy): Bacteria > Pseudomonadota > Alphaproteobacteria > Rhizobiales > Beijerinckiaceae > Roseiarcus. The sequence goes on from CAVRXX010000015.1 coordinate 33,348, forward strand.
CGGTCTGGAGGTAGTCTTCCATATGCGCGAGCACCCGTGGGCTCCCGCCGGTCGTCGTCGTCACGTGGAAGCGGTCGGGTTTCAAGCGCGCGATCACGCCGTCGTCCATGAGGAAACCGGCTTCGCTCAGCATGAGGCCGTAGCGGCAGCGCCCAACCTCGAGCTTCTGGAAGGCGTTGGCGTACATGCGTTCGAGAAACGTCGCCGCGTCGGGGCCTGCGACCTCGATCTTACCCAGCGTGGAGCCGTCGAACAGTCCGACGCTTGAACGCGTCGTGCGGCACTCGCGCGCGACGGCGTCGCGCATGGATTCGCGAGCCTGAGGAAAATACCAGGCGCGCTTCCATTGGCCCACATCCTCGAACGCGGCGCCGTTCTCGGCCGCCCATTCGTGAATGGGCGTGCGGCGGATGGGATCGAACGCTTCACCCCGCGCGGGGCCGGCGAATGCGCCGAAGCTGACTGGCGTGTAGGGCGGCCGGAAGGTGGTGAGACCGACCGCAGGAATCGGCTTCTTGAGCTCGGCGGCGGCGAGGCCAAGCGCGTTCATGTTGGAAAGCTTGCCCTGGTCGGTCGCCATGCCGGTGGTGGTGTAGCGCTTGATGTGCTCGATCGAGCGCATGCCCTCCTGGACGGCCAGGCTCACATCCTTGGCGCAGACGTCGTTTTGGAAATCGACGAAGGCTTTCGCGCGACGGTCCGTGGCGATGGGCGGAGCGATGGACGCGTAGCCGAACGCGGAAAGACTATCAGCGACCGCGTAGATTCGGTCGCGAGGCGCGGCGAAACCGGCGGCCGTCGCCGCCGCGCGTCCGGCTGCGTCGCCTTCGGCGAGCGCCGCCGCAAGATCGAAGGCCGCATTGCAGGCGCCGGCCGAGCGCTCGCGCTGCGCGGACGCTCCCGGCTTGAAGACTTGTAGAACCTCGTCGAAGACAAGCTTCCCGCGCGATTGGGAAAAAAGATGCACGGACGGCGTCCAGCCGCCCGACATGAGGAGCGCGTCACAGGCGGCAGTTCGCTTTGCGCCGGAAATGTCCAACCGCACCGCCTTGACCCGCAATCGGCCGTCGACGCCAAGGATCTCCGCCCCCGCCGCGACCTCGACGCCCGCAGCGCGCGCGGCCTCCGCCAGCGGCCCCTTGGCCTCGGGGCGCAGATCGACGATCAGCTCGACATTGACGCCCGCCTTCTTGAGGTCGAGCGCGGCGCGATAGGCGCTGTCGTGCCTCGTCGCGATGACGATGCGGTCGCCGACCTTGGCGCCATATTGGAGGCCATAGCGGCGCACGGAATCGGCCAGCATCACGGCGGGGCGGTCGTTATCCGGGAAGACGAGAGGACGCTCGATTGCGCCGGTCGCCAGCACGACCTCGCGTGCCCGCATCTGCCATAAGCGCTCGCGCGGCAAGTGGGGATCGGCGATGAGGTCGGCCTCGGCAATGCGCTCGTTGAGCCCGACGAAATTCTGCGCGTAATAGCCGAACGCCTGCGTGCGCGTCATCAGCCGCACATTCGGCGCCGAGCTTAGCGCGGCGAGCGTATCGTCGAGCCATTGCCGCGCGCTTTTTCCCTCGATCTCGGCCTCAGCCTCGGCGAGGAGCGAGCCGCCGAACGCAGGATTTTCGTCGCACACGACGATCCGCGCGCCGCTTTGGCTCGTGGCGAGCGCCGCCGCAAGGCCCGCCGGCCCAGCGCCGACGATCAGCACGTCGCAATGGTCGAAGGTGCGCTGATAGCGGTCAGGATCGGGCTCGCGCGGTGGTGTCCCAAGGCCCGCGGCGCGGCGGATCATGGGCTCATAGACGCGCGTCCAGGCCCAGTTCTTGCCGAACAGGTTCGGACCCATGAAGGCCTTGTAGTAGAAGCCGGCGCCGAATAACGGGGCGAACCAGTCGTTGACGGCGCCGAGGTCAAATTTGAGCGACGGCCAGCAATTCTGGCTCGAAGCGTTGAGGCCATCGTAGAGTTCGATCTGGGTCGCGCGCAGGTTCGGGGTCACTCGGCCCGGCCCGCGCTTGACGCTGACCAGCGCATTCGGCTCCTCGGCGCCGGCGGACAAAATGCCGCGCGGCCGGTGATATTTGAACGAGCGCCCAACCAGATGAACGCCGTTGGCGATGAGCGCGGAAGCGAGGGTGTCGCCGGCATAGCCCAGATAGTCGAGGCCGTCGAAGGTGAAGACGAGAGGGCGCGAACGGTCAATCGAACCGACGCCTGCGAGACGAAATCGCTGGCTCATTCGCGCCGCTCGGCGCGTTCGCCCGTGACATCGGGCCGCGGCTCGCCCGCTTTGTAGACCGCGAGGATCTTGTCGCTCAATGTGTCGCGCAGGCAATTGAAGAAGCGTCCGCAGCCGTGCGCGTGCCGCCAGCGCTCGGCCAGCACGCCCTTCGGGTTCGAGCGGAAATAAAGGAAGTTCGCCCATTCCTCATCGCTGAGCGCGCCCGGATCCGCAGGCCGCGCGATATGCGCTTCGCCGCCGTAAGCGAACTCGATCTCCGGGCGCGCCATCCGGCAATAGGGGCAATCGATCAGCAGCATCGGGGCGACCGTCGCGCGCAGCGAGTTCGATCGGCGCTGCCCTCACCCCGACCCTCTCCCCGAGGGAGAGAGGGCGCCGCGGCGCCGACAACCCCTTCTCCCCCCGGGAGAAGGTGGACGCGCGAAGCGCGGCCGGATGAGGGTCTCCCGATCATCCCGCCGCCCCTCAATGCGCGACGGCCGCCGCGGCGGCTTCGTCGATAAGGCGGCCGGTGCGAAAGCGGTCGAGGGTGAAAGGTGCATTGAGCGGGTGCGGCTCGCCTCGCGCGATCGTGTGCGCGAACACGTGACCCGAGCCCGGCGTCGCCTTGAAGCCGCCGGTGCCCCAGCCGCAATTGACGAACAGCCCCGGCACTGGCGTCTTCCCGATGATCGGCGAGCGGTCCGGCGTCACGTCGACGATGCCGCCCCAGTTGCGCAGCATGCGCATGCGGCGCACCGCGGGAAAGAGTTCGCAGATCGCCTCGAGCGTATGACTGGCGATGTGCAAGCCGCCGGTCTGCGAATAGGACATGTAGGCGTCGGTGCCGGCGCCGATGACGAGTTCGCCCTTGTCCGATTGCGACATGTAGGCGTGGATCGTGTTCGACATCACGACGCACGGCATCATCGGCTTGACCGGCTCGCTGACCAGCGCCTGTAAGGGATAGCTCTCGAGCGGCATGCGCACGCCGGCCATCGCCATCACCACTGACGTGTGCCCGGCGGCCACGACGCCGATCGTCTTGGTCGCGATTGCGCCGCGCGTCGTCTCGACCCCTGAGACGGCGCCGGAAGCGTCGCGGCGTATCGCCGTCGCCTCGCAATTCTGGATGATATCGACGCCGCGCGCCGACGCTGCGCGCGCATAGCCCCAGGCGACCGCGTCGTGCCGCGCCACGCCGCCGCGCCGCTGCAGCGCCGCCCCGACGATCGGATAGCGCACATCGCGCGCGATGTTGAGGATAGGGCAGAAGGCTTTGGCCTCTTCCGGCGTCAACCATTCATTGTCGACTCCCGCCAGACGATTGGCGTGGACGTGACGTTTCCCCACCTGGACGTCGTGCGTGTTGTGCGCCAGCATGAGCACGCCGCGCGGCGAATACATGACATTGTAGTTGAGCTCCTGGGAGAGGCTCTCCCACAGCTTCACCGCATGCTCGTAAAGCGCGGTCGATTCCTCCCAGAGATAGTTCGAGCGGATGATCGTGGTGTTGCGTCCGGTATTGCCGCCGCCGAGCCAGCCCTTCTCCAGCACCGCGACATTGCTGAGGCCGTGCTCCTTGGCGAGGTAATAGGCGGTCGCGAGGCCGTGCCCGCCCGCGCCGATGATGACCGCGTCATAAGATTCCTTCGGCTCAGGGTTGCGCCATTGCTCCGGCCAGCCGGAATTGTGGGCGAGCGCCTGCAACGCGACGTTGACGAATGAGAATCGCAACCTGACGGACCTTGAGATGTTTCGGCGGGACGATTGCCCGCTTGCGGCGGCGATTGCGAGACTAATTTCTTGGGCAAGGCGAAACTTTGTTGCGCGGCGCCCGCGCGAGGCTCGCGGCGATTCGGTCGAGCCGTCCGGCCTCCTACAGAAAAGAAAAGATAGAAATATATTTACTTTTTCAGAAATCAGGGTTATGATCCGAGGTTATGAAAGTCGAGACACGATATCCAAGATCGCGCTCCAAGGGCTTTGTTACGGAGCCTTCGGAAACCGGCGCGGCCAGGTCGTCGAGGCGGCTTTCCGCTGCCGGTCGCTTCGCAAGCGTCGCTTGCTACTTGCCGCGGGAAGATCGTGAAAAAGTTGCGCAACTCCCAAGCCGCCCTCCAAGTTTGGACGATTCCATCCACCGGCCTCATCCTGAGGCGCCCTTTGCCGGCAAAGGGCCTCGAAGGATGGTCCAGCACGTAGCCCCGTTTGCTTCCCCTGGAGCGTCCTTCGAGGCCTCTTCGCGGCGCCTCAGGACGAGGGAGGTTTGGAGTTGCAAAGTTGCGCGAAAGAGCACTTAAGCCATTGAGATAATTGGTCCGCGTAAACTTGTGCGCGGGCGTCCAGAAGCGCCCCGGTTTCCTCTCTTGGAGCGCCGGCGAGAGCCTCTACCGCGAGCAGCCGGTGAGATCCTTTTCCTCGATGGCGAACACTTTCCCTGCCTCGATCCGCACGCCTTTCGCCATGCATTGCCGTCCGTCGGTGAGCTTGAGCCGCGCGTCGTAAACGCCGGTCGCTACGCCCGTGATCTTCAGCCGTTCGTCATGATCGACGGCGCCGTCGGGATCGTTCGTGGTTTGGTTGGGGCCAAAGGCCGACGCGCCGGCGGGCGCGAGCTCGAGCGACTTCACGGTCGACGAAGTCAGGTTCCAGAAGCGGGTGTCCTTCGCCATTGCGGGTCCCGCGAGAAGGATCGCCAGGGCGCCAAGCGGAATTGCGCGTTTCATCATCCCTCCGTCCGCTCAAGCCGCGCGGCTTGCCGGCTCGCGCCGCTTGAACTCGAGCGCGCCGTCCTCGATCGCGCCAAAGCGCAAAGCCATGACGTCGAGGGCGTAGTTCTGATTCAAGCGCCACGGCTTCTTCGTCCCCTGCTTGAAGAAAAGGTGCTTCGCCCTCTCGATATAGCCCGAGGTGAGAGGCAGCGTCGGCTCGTCCGCAATCGCCGTGTCGCCGAGGCGCGGGGTGCAGACTGCATACCCTCGGCGATCCATGTGGCTGAGCAGCCGGCAGACGTACTCGGCGATCAGGTCGGACTTGAGCGTCCAGGCGGCGTTGGTGTAGCCGAAAATGGACGCCAGATTCGGAACGTCGCTGAGCATCGCGCCCTTATAGCCGATTGTGGTGGCGACATCGACTGGCGCGCCGTCGACCTCGATGGCGACGTCCCCCATGAGCCGAACTTTAAGTCCAGTCGCTGTGATGATGATGTCTGCGGCGATCTCCTGGCCGGAAACAAGGCGCAGGCCGGTCTCGGTGAAGGTTTCGATCTCGCCATTGAGGATGGACGCGTTGCCGGCGCGCATTGCGGCGAACAGATCCCCGTCCGGGACGAGGCACAAGCGCTGGTCCCAAGGCTCGTATCGGGGATTGAAGTAATCGGCGGCGTTGAGCTCTGGCCCAATCTCGGCCTGTGCGAGCTTGATGATCTGCGCCCGCATGGCCGCGGGCTTCCGGCGCGCGAGGCGATAAAGGTACATCTGCAACAGAATATTCTTCCATCGCACAGCAGCGAGCGCGGCCCGCGCCGGAAGCCATTGTCTCAGCCGTTTGTCGATCGCTTCCTCGACGGCGCGAGCGGCGACATAAGTCGGCGACCGTTGCAGCATGACGACATGCGCGGCTCTTTCCGCCATCGCCGGAACGATGGTCACCGCGGTCGCGCCGCTGCCGATCACGACGATACGCTTCCCGTCGTAGTTCAAATCTTCGGGCCATTTCTGCGGATGCACGATGCGGCCGGCGAATCTTTCCATGCCGGGCCAGCCTGGCATGTAGCCATCCTCATATTCGTAGTAGCCGGTGCAGAAGATGAGAAAGCTGCAGGAGAAGCCGGGTTTCTCGCGGTCTCCCCCGTCAACGTCGAGTGTCCATCTGGCGTCCTTGGATCGCCAGGCCGCCCGGACGACCTTCAAGCCGAGATGAATATGGCGATCGACGCCATAGGCTTTCGCGGTTTCGGTCAGGTAGCGCAGAATCGAGGGACCGTCGGCGATGGCTCTCTTATCGTCCCACGGACGAAAGGCGTAGCCGAATGTCGACATATCCGAGTCCGAGCGAATGCCTGGATAGCGAAAAAGATCCCAGGTGCCCCCCATCGCGTTTCGCGCCTCGAGGAGTGCGAAGGTGGTCCGTGGGCGCTTTTGAACCAGATGGCACGCGGTTCCGATTCCTGAGAGGCCAGCGCCGATGATGAGAACGTCAAAATGCCCGCCCGGCGCTCCGACGGCGACGCGCCCGTCATGGACGCGCGTCCCCAGGATGGCCTCGTTCATAGCGTTTCTCCTTTGGACGGCGATGATTCGAGGGCGACGCCTTATCCGCGCGTAAACAAGTCTTTTTGAACTCACGCGCCCTTCGCCAGCGCTGAAAGGCGCCGGTCACAGTTTCATGTTAAGGCGTCCCCATGAAGCCCTTATCCTTCCCAGACTTCGCCATTTGCGGACTTGACGAACTCGTCGGCCACCAGGGCCGGGGGGTCACCCACATCTTATCAATTCTTGACCCTGAATGGCCTGACCCGGCGGCGTTCCAGGCGTTCGATCCACACTTTCGCGCGACGCTGCGCTTTCACGACGCGATCGAGCCGGATCCAGAGGTTCTGTTGCCGCAGAAAGGAGACGTCGAAGCGATTCTGACTTTCGGCCGCGACGCGGCCGACGCAGGAGGCCTGCTCATTCATTGCCATGCAGGAATCTCTCGCTCGACGGCGGCCACGCTGATGATCCTGGCGCAGGCTCACCCTGAGGAAAAGGAGGATGGACTCGCCGACCGGCTGTTGCAGACCAGGCCGCAGGCGTGGCCCAACTCGCGAATGATCGAGTTCGCCGACGAGCTTCTCGACCGCCGCGGCCGGCTCGTTGCAGCGATCGCCGGGATCTACGCAAGGCAACTCGCGAATCGGCCCGAGCTTGCCGAGATCATGCGTCGGGGCAATCGGGCGCGCGAGGTCGAACTTGGGCTGAACGGGAAACATCCGGCGCAAGCGGGCGCGCGAAGCGAAACCTCTCGCGGCTCGCCCTGAACAAGGATTCGCGCTGATGCCGGACTTCGGCGCCTATCAGAACGAGATCTACCTCGCGGGGTTGAGCGGCCGCTTGCCGTCGTTCCCAATGCGCTTTGACGAACTGGAGGCCAAGGCGCACGCGGCGATGCCGGCAAGTCTCGTCTCGTATGTCGCCGGCGGCTGCGGCGACGAGCGCACGCAGGAGGCCAACGTCGCCGCGTTCGACAAATGGGGTCTCATGCCTCGGATGTTCGTCGGCGCCAAGCAGCGCGACCTGTCGATCGAGCTGTTCGACATGAAGCTGCCGTCGCCTTTGTTCATGAGTCCGATCGGCGTGATCGGGCTCTGCGGCCAGGACGGCCATGGCGATCTGGCGACCGCCCGCGCCGCCGCACTGACCGGCGTGCCCATGGTCGCCTCGACGCTGTCTGTCGATCCGCTCGAGGCGGTCGCCGCCGAGTTCGAGACGACGCCGGGGTTCTTTCAGCTCTACACGCCAACCGACCGCGAGCTGGCGGCGAGCCTCGTGGAACGGGCCGAGCGGGCCGGCTTCAAGGCGATCGTGGTGACGCTCGACACCTGGGTGACCGGCTGGCGGCCGAGAGATTTGGCCACCTCTAATTTCCCGCAGCTACGAGGCCATTGCCTGGCCAATTATTTTTCCGACCCGCGCTTCGCGAAATTGATCGGCGGGCCGCCGGGAAAGGACCCGCGCACCGCGGTTGCGACATGGGCGGCGATCTTCGGCAATCCGCTGACCTGGGACGACCTGCCCTGGCTGCGGTCGCTGACCAAGCTGCCGTTGATCGTCAAGGGAATCTGCCATCCCGACGACGCGCGTCGCGCGATCGACGGCGGCGTCGACGGCATCTATTGCTCCAATCACGGCGGCCGCCAGGCCAACGGCGGCATTCCCGCGCTCGACATGCTGCCCGCGGTGGTCAAGGCGGCCGGAAGCGTTCCGGTCATGTTCGATTCCGGAATCCGCTCCGGGACCCACATTGTCAAGGCTCTGGCGATGGGCGCGGCGGCCGTCGGGGTCGGCCGTCCTTACGCCTACGGGCTCGCGCTCGGAGGAACCGATGGAATCGTCCACGTGCTGCGGTCTCTGCTCGCCGAAGCCGATCTCCTGATGGCGGTCGACGGATATCCCACCCGCGCCGACCTCAAGCCGGAGGCGTTGCGGCGCGTCGAGCGATGACCAAGCGCCCGGCGCCGAGCTTCCAGCTCGAGATTATGGGTTTCCGGATTTGGGGGCCGCGGGATTCCGCCACGGGCCGTCCGCGCCGATCAGCGCGTTCGCGGCGTCGGGTCCCCATGTCCCTTGATCGTATTCCTGGACTGCGGGGGGCTTCTTCAGGATCGGCTCGACAATACGCCACTGGGCGTCGATCGTGTCCGCGCGTCCGAACAGCTCGTTATTGCCGCGCATCGCGTCGCCGAGCAGGCGCTGATACGGAGGCATGTCCGACCCGGCGCGTTGCATCAGCGTCAGCTCGACATTGTCTCCCGTCATACGCTCCCCAGGATGTTTCATCCGCAATCCCAGGGCGACGCCAACATCCGGGCTCAACCGCGCGCGCACATAGTCCGCTGATGGGTCGGTCGTCTCGCCGAATGTCGCGCGGGGCGGCGGCTTGAACTCGATGGTGACTTCGGCGGCGGTCAAAGGCAGGCACTTGCCGGCGCGGATGTAGATGGGAACGCCCGCCCATCGCCAGCTGTCCACGAAAAGTTTCACCGCGACATAGGTTTCGGTCGTTGAATCCGGACGCACGCCCTTGACCGAGCGATAGCCGCGATATTGCCCGCGCACCAGGCTCGCGGCGTCGAGCGGACGAACGGCCTTGAGCAGTGCGGCTTTCTGGTCCCGTTGTGCCTCATGCTCTTCGCCGGTCGGCGCATCCATCATCACATTGGACAGGACCTGGAGCATATGGTTCTGGACCACGTCGCGAAGGGCGCCGACGGCGTCGTAGAAGCTGCCGCGATCCTGAACGTCGAACGCTTCCGCCATGGTGATCTGGATGCTGCGAACATAGTGGCGGTTCCAGAGCGGCTCGAACATCGTATTGGCGAACCGCGTGTAGAGGATGTTCTGGACCGGCTCCTTGCCCAGATAATGGTCGATGCGATAGATCGACTCTTCAGGAAAGTGCTCGAGCAATGTGCGGTTAAGCGCCTGCGCCGATTCGCGATCGCGGCCGAACGGCTTCTCGACGACAAGGCGCGCGTCGACGTTGAGGCCGCTTTTGGCGAGCGCGGAAACAACAACGCCAAAGAGGCTCGGAGGAATCGCGAGATAGTGCAGCGGCCGCTTGGCGCCGCCGAGCGCTTGCTTCAGTTGCGCGAAAGTCTGCGGGTCGTTGTAGTCCCCGTCGACATATCGCAAGAGGCCCAACAGCTTATCAAGCTTCGCCTGGTCAGCGCCCCCGTGCTGTTTGATGCTGTCTGTGGCTCGTCCCTTGAGCTCATCGACCTTCCAGCCCGCCTTGGCTACGCCGACAATGGGCACGCTGACGCCTTCGTCGCCGACGAGGCCCAGAAGCGCGGGGAAGATCTGCTTGAAGGCAAGATCGCCGGATGCGCCGAAGAACACCAGGGCGTCGGACTGGGCGGCCTCCATGTCATCTCCTCTTGGCGTTGCGATTCGGAAATTCGGCCGATGGTCAACACGTCGGCTCGCGGCGCGGGCGCGCAGTCTAAACATACTCTAATGGACATGGCCAATTGAGGCTATTTGTGAGATCGCCCCGCATGACCCGCGCGTGGTAGACGTCTACCTGAACCTGCGGTTTCACCCACGCTGGAGACGTAAGACATGGCAAAGATCGGTTTCATCGGGCTGGGCATCATGGGGCGACCGATGGCCGGCCATCTTGTGGAAGGCGGGCATCAGCTCTTCGTTCACGCCCGTCGCGCTCCGCCGAAGGAGTTGATCGACAAAGGCGCGGTCGCATGCGGCAACGGGAAGGAAGTCGGCCAGAAGGCGGACGTGATCATCACCATGGTTCCCGACACGCCGGACGTCGAGACGGTTCTCTTTGGCGCCGGAGGTGTCGCGGAGGGGCTGTCGACGGGCAAGATCGTCGTCGATATGAGCTCGATCTCGCCGATCGCCACCAAGGAGTTCGCCAAGAAAGTCAACGCGCTTGGCTGCGAATATCTCGACGCGCCGGTCTCCGGCGGCGAGGTCGGCGCGAAGGCGGCGAGTCTCACGATCATGGTCGGCGGCCCCGAGGATGCGTTCGAGAAGGTCAAGCCGATCTTTGCGCTCATGGGCAAGAACATCACGCTCGTCGGCGGCGTCGGCGATGGGCAGACGACCAAAGTCGCGAACCAGATCATCGTCGCGTTGACGATCGAGGCGGTCAGCGAAGCGCTGGTCTTCGCTTCGAAGGCTGGCGCCGATCCGGCCCGCGTCCGCCAGGCGCTGCTGGGCGGCTTCGCGGCATCCCGCATCCTCGAGGTCCACGGCGAACGTATGATCAAGCGCAATTTCGAGCCCGGCTTCCGCATCGCGCTGCATCAGAAGGATCTGAACCTCGCGCTGCAGGGGGCGCGGTCTCTCGGCGTCAGCCTGCCGAATACCGCGACTTGTCAGGAACTGTTCAACGCCGCCGCAGCCGCAGGCGGCGCGGCGTGGGACCATTCGGGCATGGCGCGGGTGCTCGAGGGCCTCGCCCGCCACGAAATTGGTCAGGGGAAGGCGTCAGCCTGAGGCCTCTCGAAGCCAAGGGAGGGCGCGGCGCCCATGAAAGAGCGGCAATTGTTGCGGGACATGTTCGATGCGGCGATCGCGGCGGCGTCGCCCGACAAAGCTGTGCCCGCCAATCTCCCCAAGCCGCCCCCAGGACGTACGGTCGTCGTCGGCGCCGGCAAGGCCGCCGCCTCGATGGCCCGGGCGGTCGAAGCCCATTGGCCCGCCGATAAACCGCTCTCCGGCTTGGTCGTCACGCGCTATGGCCATGGCGTCGGTCCATTGAGGCGGATCGAGGTCATTGAGGCCGCCCACCCTATTCCCGACGCCGCGGGCCGAAACGCGGCCGGCAGAATTCTCGATCTGGTTAAAGGTCTTGGCCCGGACGACCTTGCGCTTTGCCTGATCTCGGGCGGCGGGTCGGCTTTGCTTTCATTGCCGGCGCCGGGGATCACGCTGGACGACAAGCAGGCTCTGAACAAGGCGCTGCTCAAGAGCGGCGCCAACATCAATGAGATCAACTGCGTCCGCAAGCATTTGTCCGCGATCAAGGGCGGCAGGCTTGCCGTCGCCGCCGCTCCGGCCCGGATCGTGTCTCTCATCATTTCCGACGTCCCGGGCGACGACCCGTCGGTGATCGCCTCCGGTCCGACGACGCCCGATACGACCACGCTCGCCGACGCCGCGGCGGTGCTCAAGCGCTATGGCATCGACGCGCCCCCATCGGTGCAGGCCCGTCTCGACGACAGCAAGTCGGAGACGCCCAAGCCCGGCGATCCAGCCTTCGCCCGCAGCGAGACGCGCATCATCGCCGCGCCGCAGGCTTCGCTCGAGGCCGCAGCCGAGATAGCGAGCCGGGCCGGCTATCGCCCGCTCATCCTCGGCGACGCGCTCGAGGGCGAGGCGAGCGAGGTGGGGAAAGTCATGGCGGGAATCGCGCGCCAGGTCGCAGTCCACGGCCAGCCCGCTCCCTCTCCATGCGCCCTCATCTCTGGCGGGGAGACGACGGTGACGGTCAAGGGAGCGGGCAGGGGAGGGCGGAACGTCGAATTCCTGCTGTCGATGGCGGTCGAACTCGATGGACGGCCTCGAATCTTCGCCATCGCCGGCGACACCGACGGCACGGATGGGGCTGAGGAGGTCGCAGGCGCGATCGTGACCCCCGACAGCCTCGCGCGCGCGAGGCGGCTTGGCCTCAACGCCAGGGCCTTGCTCGGCGACAATGACGCGCACGGCTTTCTTCCGGGCGCTGGGCGATCAGGTCGTCACCGGACCGACGCTGACCAATGTCAACGACTTCCGCGCTGTCCTGGTCGATGCCCAATGAGCGAGACGCCTCCGCGCGGGGGCGCGGATACAACCAGAGCGAGAATTCAGTGCAAGGAAATGAAAGGAAATGAAAGCAAAATGGGTCAACGCCCAATGAGCACTTGCTTACCCGCCTTTCATTTCCTTTCATTAATTTTTCCGAATCTGGACTTTTCAACGGGTTACGAGCGAAAAAATAAAAAAAATTGCCTCCCTCTCAACTCGCGCGTCAGGTTGTGGAGAAAGCGCACACACTTCCTTCTTCCGGCGCTGGCCCAAGCGCAAGGCTAGATTTCTGCTAACCGAGATGTATAGCCTTTAATTCTGATTAAGTCAAGACAATGTTGGCGATTTCTGGAAAAAGAATAGATGGGGCGCCGCCCCAGCGACTCCGAGCACATCATCACGGCTAGGTTTTGCGCGGAGCATCAATATCTGTTCATATGATGATCCCGAGCCGTTGGAGCCGCGCCATGATCGCCATGCCTGAACCCGATCGCAGCCGTGCTCGCCCGCCGCGCCGAGATCGTCCAAGCGCTACGGCGCCTCGTCCCTGGCGAAGGCGTCATCGATCATGAGAAGGAATTGCGGGCCTTCGAAAGTGACGGGCTCACCGCCTATCGGCAGCCGCCCATGGTCGCGGTGCTTGCCCGAGACGACGGCGCAGGTCGTCGAAGTCATGCGCTATTGCGCAGCGAACAAGATCAAAGTTGTCCCCCGCGGCGCCGGGACGTCGCTCTCCGGAGGGGCCTTGCCGCTCGCCGATGGCGTTCTCCTCGGCATGGGCAAGTTCAACAAGATCCTCGAGATCGATGTCGACAATCGCTGCGTCGTCGCTCAGCCGGGCGTGACCAATCTCGGCATCACGCACGCCGTGCAAGGTCAGGGGCTCTACTATGCGCCCGATCCATCGAGCCAGATCGCATGCACAATCGGCGGAAATGTCGCTGAAAATTCCGGCGGCGTGCATTGCCTGAAATACGGGCTCACGACCAACAATGTCATTGGCGTCGAGATGGTGACGATCGAAGGCGAGATCATTCGCCTCGGCGGCAAGCACTTCGATTCCTCAGGCTACGATTTGCTCGGAATCATGGTTGGCTCCGAGGGCATGCTCGGAATCGTCACCGAAGTCACGGTCCGCATTCTGCCGAAGCCTCCGGGCGCGCGCGCCCTGCTCATCGGCTTCTCCACCGTCGAAGGCGCGGGCGACTGCGTTGCTGCCGTGATCGGCGGAGGGATCATTCCCGGCGGAATGGAAATCATGGATCGGCCTGCTGTGGCGGCGGCCGAAGCCTTCGTCCACGCCGGCTACCCGCTCGACTGTGAGGCGTTGCTGATCGTCGAGCTCGACGGCTGCGAGGCCGAAGTCGATCATCTGATCGCCGAGGTCGAGGCTATCGCCGAGCGCAATGGCGCGACCAGCTGCCGGACGAGCCAATCGGAAGCGGAGCGCCTGCTCTTCTGGGCGGGGCGCAAGGCCGCCTTCCCAGCCGTCGGCCGAATCTCGCCCGACTATTACTGCATGGACGGAACGATCCCGCGCAGAGAGATCGGCCGCGTCCTTCAACAGATGAAACAGATGGAGGAACGGTTCGGGCTTCGCGTCGCCAACGTCTTTCACGCGGGCGACGGCAATCTTCATCCACTCATTCTCTACGACGCGAACAAGCCGGGCGAACTCGACCGGGCGGAGGAATTTGGAGCGGAGATCCTCAGGCTCTGTGTTCACGTGGGCGGCGTGCTCACCGGCGAGCATGGGGTCGGCGTCGAGAAGCGCGATCTCATGGACACGATGTTCAACGAGATCGACCTCAACCAGCAGCAGCGGTTGAAGTGCGCTTTCGACGCGGACGGCCTTCTCAATCCGGGCAAGGTGTTTCCGCAGCTTTGTCGTTGCGCCGAACTCGGCCGCATGCATGTGCATGCGGGCAAGGTCGCGTTTCCCGACCTGCCGCGCTTCTGAGGCAAGCACGTGTCGGTGCTGCAACCGTCGGACGCCAAGCAAATAGCGGAGATGGTCTCCTGGGTCGTTGCGGAGGGCGATTCGCTTGAAATCGTCGCGGGCGGCACCAAGCGCGCGCTCGGCCGACCGATGAAAACCGATCACGTTCTCGACGTTTCGCGGCTCGCGGAAATCGTCGAATACGAGGCCGCCGAACTTGTTTTGACCGCGCGTCCGGGGGCGTCGCTTGCCTCGATCAATGTTGAGCTTGCGAAAAAACGTCAGATGTTGGCTTTCGAGCCGCCCGACTGGCGCGCCCTTCTCGGCGCGCAGGGCGAGCCAGACGCTTGGCGGCGTGATCGCCTGCAACTTGGCCGGCTCCCGCCGCGTGCGCTCCGGCTCGGCCCGGGACTACGTCCTCGGGTTTACCGCTGTGAACGGCTTCGGTGAAATCTGGAAGGCTGGCGGCAAGGTGGTCAAGAATGTCACCGGTTATGACATGTGCAAGCTTCAGGCGGGCGCTTACGGCACGTTGTCGGCGCTGACCGAGCTTACTGTCAAAGTCATGCCGAAGCCTGAGACCGCGTGCACCATCGTGCTGCATGGTCTTGCCGATGATGTCGCGATTCCCATGTTGGCGGATGCGCTCAATTCGCCCTACGAGGTTTCCGGCGCCGCGCATTTGCCCGGCCACGCGGCGCGCCGTTCGAAGGTCAGCGCTGTCGCGGCGGCGGTCGGCGCTGCGACCGCGCTGCGGCTCGAGGGCCCGCGGCCGTCGGTCGCGTATCGCAGCGACGCGCTCGAAGCGCTGGTCGGGCGGGGCGCGCGTCTCGGCAATGCGGAGACGGAGGCCTTCTGGTCCGAGGTCGGCGCCGTGCAGCCGTTGCTCGCCCAAGGGTCGCGCATCGTTTGGCGCCTCTGTCCGACGCCAAGCCATGCGCCGTCCGTCGCCCATTCGATTTTGTCTCTGCTGCAATCGGCGGAATTTTACTTCGATTGGGGCGGCGGATTGATCTGGCTGAGCCTTGATCCCGAAGAGGCGGGGCCGGACGCTGGCGCGAGCATTATTCGTCCTGCGGTCACATCGGCCGGTGGACACGCCACTCTCGCCGTGGCGTCGGAAGCCATTCGCGCCTCGGTGCCGGTGTTCGAGCCTTTGAGCGGCGGTTTCGCTGAGCTCACCGCCCGGGTGAAGAAAGGGTTCGACCCTCGCGGCGTCCTCAATCCCGGACGCATGCAGGAAGGTCTCTGATGCAGACGAACTTCACCGCAGCCCAGCTCGCCGACCCGGACGTCGGCGCCTCCGAAAAGATCCTGCGCGCCTGCGTGCATTGCGGCTTCTGCACCGCCACCTGTCCGACCTATGTGCTGCTCGGCGACGAACTCGACAGCCCAAGGGGGCGCATCTATCTCATCAAGGAGATGCTGGAGAACGATTCTCCCGCCACGCCCGAGGTCGTCAAGCACATCGACCGGTGCCTCTCGTGCCTCTCCTGCATGACCACCTGCCCGTCGGGCGTCAACTACATGCACCTTGTGGACCACGGTCGGCGCCATATCGAGAAGACGTTCAAGCGGCCGTGGTTCGACAAGCTGTTGCGGCGCGTCTTTGGGATCGTGCTGCCAAACCCGAGCTTGTTTCGCATGAGCCTGTGGGCTGGACGCTTAGGCGCGCCATTCGCGGGGCTCATGCCGGAGCGGTTGAAGGCCGCGCTCGCGCTTGTCCCCTCGAGACTGCCGTCCGCTTCGCCTGTCGACCGCCCGCAGATCTTCAAGAGCGAAGGCGCGCGGACTCGCCGGGTCGCGTTGCTCAATGGTTGCGCGCAACAGGTTCTCGCGCCTGAGATCAACGAGGCGACGATCCGGCTCTTGACCCGCCATGGCTGCGAGGTGGTCGTTGCTGAAGGCGCGGGATGTTGCGGCGCGCTCACCCACCATCTCGGCCAGGACTGCGCATGACTATGCTCGCGCCAACATTCTGGCCTGGACGAAAGAGATCGCGGGCGGCGGACTCGATGCGATCGTCATCAACGCGTCGGGATGCGGCACGACGGTCAAGGACTACGGATTCATGTTCCGCAACGATCCCGAACTTGCCGAGCCCGCTCGGATCGTCTCCTCGCTGACGCGGGACGTCACGGAGCTCATGAGCGAGATCGGGCTTCAGGCGCGCGTCAATCCGACGGGACAGCGTGTCGCCTATCACAGCGCCTGCTCGCTGCAGCACGGGCAGCAAATCCGCGAGCAGCCAAAGCGGCTGTTGAGGCAAGCGGGATTCGTTGTGCTTGACCCGCCGGAGGGGCACCTGTGCTGCGGCTCGGCCGGCACTTACAATCTTCTGCAGCCGCAAATCGCCCGCAGGCTGCGCGACCGCAAGGTCGCGAATATCGGCGCGACCGCGCCTGATCTCATCGCCGCGGGCAATATCGGTTGCCTCACACAGATCGCGAGCGGAACAAAAGTGCCGGTCGTGCACACGGTCGAACTTCTCGATTGGGCGACCGGCGGGCCGCGGCCCAGGGCGAGCGCGACATAGTTCGTCGTCGCGCGTCGCGACCATCTTCACCTCATGCGCTGGCCAGTTGCGGCTGGCGTTGCGCCTCATGGACGGTTCGCAAATTCGCCTGCCTCAGCCGCTCCGCCTCCTCGTCGAACAGGAAGGTGAGGAACACGTAGCGGCGCCCGCGCGTCACGCGCGACACCTGGTGAAGAATCGAAGCGGAGAAGACGACCGCGGTCCCGGGCGCGGGCTTGAAGGTTTGCGGGCTGTACTCGGGAAACGAAATCTCGCCGCCCTCGAAATCCGCGTTGAGATTGATCGAGACGGCGAACCGGCGATGCGCAATCGCGATCCCGGTGTCGTCGCGGTGAGGACCGAAATGCCCGCCTGTCTCGGAATCGTAGCGCGCGACCAGGTCGCGCTCGATCCGGGTCGGACGCATCTGGAACGCCTTTTTGATCTCCGGACAGATCCTCCGCCCGATGCGCGCTCTGAGATTGGCGATGAGAGGACGGTCGGTCAGATGGAGATCGCGGCGGCGTTTCCACGTCCCGTCGAAGTTCTCGACTGACCGGCCGCCTTGATCCTGCATGAAGCCGGTGTCCTTGCCCCCGTCTTGCTCGAAACGGGCGATGAGATGGGAGCAGAGTTCCGGCTCGAAAACATGGGACAGCGTTAGAATGGGGGCCGGAGCGCAGGGGGACGGAAGCTGGGTTCAGCCGCGACAATCGCGCCAAAACCTCGAACGCCCGATCAGGCTGGTCCAGAGGGGCGACGTCGATGACGCGCAGCATCGGGTCGAGGATGACCAATGATCGGTCGGCGCCGAAGGCGCGCGCCATTACGTCGCCACCCCACAAGAAAACGATCGACGGAAATCGGGCTTCCAGCGCAATTTCCGGCCCCAAACCGGATTCGCGCGCGACCGCGAAGAACGCGGCCTTGCCCTCGTCGACCAGGCGCCGGTCGGCCGCGAGCGCCGCGAGCGCGGCCTCCGACGCCGAGTCGTTTGCCGATCCGAGGAACGCGAGCGCGATGGCGCGGCCGGGAAAGGGATCGAAGGCGAGCTGATGGCGCCCCGAATTGAGAGAGAAGGCGCTGTCGCCCGGCTGGACGCCGGCTTTGAGCGCAAAGTCGAGCTGTTCGGACATCGATTTCCGTCGAAAGCACCAGGGGCTCGCCAGGAGCTGGCGCGCGCCGACGCTAGCGGGACAAGCTTAATCTTCATGGACGATCGGCGGCCAATTCTTATCGATCATTGGCCGCCCGCGCGCCCCGTTTTCCGCTCCCTGATTCGCTGAGGTTAACGCATCGTTAAGTCCTTGGACTTAATCGTGCTTTAACTTTGCGTCGGTGCGCAAAGTCAGGGAATCGCCAGGCGATGAAGCCACTCGCGGTCATCGAGACTGACCGGCGGACCGGTCGGGCGGCGCTCCTCGGCGCGAATCACGGCCGTCCAGGCGTTGGCGGCGCCCAATCGCTGCAAGTTGCCGTCGTCCCGTTTCCCAAACGTTCGGCGAAAATGACGCAAAAAACTCAAGGGGCAACTCGTACGCCATCCCGTCGCGGATTCTTAAACCGAATATTTACTATAAGGCCCACAACTTCGCGCCGGGGCCTCTTGGCTTCGAGTTGTCGCGGCAGGAATCGCGCCGAACTCTTATCTCCGCAGGACGGGCGAGGACGGGTCGTGCGAAGGTTGAGCGAAATGCTCGGATGGGGTCAGGCGGCGCGGCGGCGGCTGGCCGCGGCTGCGCCCGAAGCGTCCCCGCCCAAGGTGCTGCTCCGCGCCGAACGGGCGGCGAGAGCGTCGCTGAGATGGCGCGTTCGGCTGGACCGGCCCGCGCCGCATAAGCTCGATGTCGCGCTGACGCTCTTCGTCCTCCTCGCCGCGGCGGTTTTTGGGGCCGCGCGAGGCGGCCAGCTCGACGGGGTCATGGCGCAGACGAGCCATGCGGGCGATTGGCTCGGGCGATCGGTTGGCCTTGGCGTCGCGGTGGTGACGGTCTCCGGCGCGACGCATATGAGCGAGTCCAGGATCCTCGCCATCGCCGGCATCGATGCGAGCCGGTCTTTGCCGTTTTTCGATGTGGCCGAGGCGAAGGCGCGGCTCGAGGCCGACCCGCTCGTCAAGCAGGCGAGCGTGCGCAAGCTCTACCCCAACCAGGTCGTCATCGAGGTCGTCGAGCGCACGCCCTACGCTGTCTGGCAAAGAGATGGAGACATAAGCGCAATCGCCGCCGATGGGGCGCCGATCGATGAGGTCGCGGACAGCCGCTACGCCGATCTCCCATTCGTGGTCGGCGAAGGCGCGAACGCGCGCGTGCGCGAATATGTCGGCCTCCTGGACGCGATGGACGAACTGAAGCCCCGCGTCGAGGCGGGAGTCCTGGTCGACCAGCGGCGCTGGAATCTCCGGCTGAGGTCCGGCGTCGACATAAAGCTGCCCGAGGACAATCCTCAAGCCGCGATCGCGGAGCTTCTCACCCTTCAACGCCAATCCAGAATTCTGGAAAAGGACGCGCTGGCGTTCGACTTCCGCGTTCCAGGCCGGGTGTTCGTGCGGCTGACAGAGGATGCGGCCGCCGCCTGGACGGAAGCCCACACGGCCAAGAAGGGCGCCCAGCCATGAGCCTGAGATCGCTCGCTCCCCGGATGCGCCAGATTCCGGCCCGCAAGAGCGCCATTCTCTCGGTCCTGGACATTGGCGCCTCCAAGATCGTGTGCCTGGTCGCCCGCTTAACTCCGATGGAGCCGTCCGAGGCGCTGCGCGGGAGAACCCACCGATGCAAGGTGCTGGGCATCGGCCATCAGCGCTCGAGCGGCGTCAAGGCCGGGGCGATCGTCGATCTTCAGGCGGCGGAGCATGCCGCGCGCCTGGCCATTGACGCGGCCGAGCGCATGGCCGGCGTCGAGGTTGGCGGAGTCATCATCAACATGTCCGGCGGCCGGCTTGCCTCGCGTCGCCATGGCGCGGATGCGAAGTTGCGCGGCAAGACCGTCGCCGAGCACGACGTCCACCACGTGCTCGAAGCTGCGGCTGTGGTCAATGCTGAGCCCGGGCGGACGATCCTGCACGCGCTCCCGACCGCCTTCCGCCTCGACTCGACCAAGGATGTGCGCGATCCGAAAGGCATGGTCGGCCACGAGCTCGGCGTCGATCTTCATCTCGCCACATGCGATTCGGCGGCCGCCCGCAACCTGATGCTGGTCATCGAGCGCTGCCATCTGAAGGTCGAGGCGATGGTGGCGACGCCTTACGCCGCGGGCTTGTCGACGCTGGTGGACGACGAGGCGGAGCTCGGCGCCGCGGTTGTCGATTTGGGCGGCGGCTCGACGACGGTCGGGGTGTTCACCGGCGGGCGGCTCATCCATGTCGACGCGGTCGCCCTCGGCGGCAACCATGTGACACGGGACGTCGCCCGCGGTCTCAATGTTTCGGTCAGCGACGCCGAACGTCTGAAGACCCTGTACGGGGCCTGCATCGCCTCGCCGTCCGACGACCGCGAAACGATCACCGTTCATCGGCTGGGCGACGACCACGATCATCCAAGCCATCTGCCGAAGTCGGAGCTCGTGCGCATCATCCGTCCGCGGGTGGAGGAGATCCTCGAACTGGTGCGCGACCGGCTCAAGGCGTCAGGCTACGCCGCCCAGGCCGGCCGCAGGCTGGTGATGACCGGAGGCGCCTGTCAGCTCACCGGGCTGCCGGAACTGGCGCGCACGACGCTTTCGAGCCAGGCCCGCGTCGGGAGGCCGCTTGGGATCGAAGGTTTGCCGGAATCCGGCAAGAGCCCGTCCTTCGCCGCGGCGGTCGGCCTCATGGTCTATCCGCAAATGGCGGGACTCGAATATTTCGCAACCACAGGCTCGCGTGGCGCCCATCATCAGGGTGAAGTCGGCTACGCGAAGCGGGTGGGACGGTGGCTCAAGGACAGTTTTTAAGGCGCGTATGAGGCGCTCGCCGAAGGCGAGGGCGTGGGTGAAGGGAAAGCACGCATTCCAATCGGCGCCGGCGGGCGTCCAACCAATGAGGCTAGCATGTCGATCAATCTGAAGGCGCCGGAACTGAGGGAATTGAAGCCCCGCATCATGGTCTGCGGCGTCGGCGGCGCCGGCGGCAACGCGGTCAACAACATGATCGTGTCCGGCCTGTCGGGCGTCGATTTCATCGTCGCCAACACCGACGCGCAGGCGCTGACGTCGTCGCGGGCGGAGCGCATCATCCAGATGGGTCTTCAGGTGACCGAGGGCCTCGGCGCTGGATCCAAGCCCGAGGTCGGCAAGGCGGCCGCGGAGGAAGCCTCCGAGGAGATCCGCGATCACCTCGCCGGCGCCCACATGGTGTTCGTCACCGCCGGCATGGGCGGAGGCACTGGCACCGGCGCCGCGCCGGTCATCGCCAGAGCCGCGCGCGAAATGGGCATTCTCACCGTCGGCGTGGTCACCAAGCCTTTCCATTTCGAGGGCGGCCGGCGGATGAAGATTGCCGAGACCGGGATCTCCGACCTGCAGAAGGCGGTCGACACGCTGATTATCATTCCTAACCAGAACCTGTTTCGCGTCGCCAACGAAAAGACGACCTTCGCCGACGCCTTCGCCATGGCCGACCAGGTTCTCTATTCCGGCGTCGCCTGCATCACGGACCTGATGGTGAAGGAAGGGCTTATCAACCTTGATTTCGCCGACGTCCGTTCGATCATGAGCGAAATGGGCAAGGCGATGATGGGCACCGGGGAAGCCGCGGGCGACAAGCGGGCGGTGCAGGCCGCCGAAGCGGCGATCGCCAATCCGCTGCTCGACGAGACCTCGATGCGGGGCGCGCGCGGCCTCCTGATCTCGATCACCGGCGGCAACGACCTCACATTGTATGAAGTCGACGAGGCGGCGAGCCGCATCCGCCAGGAGGTCGACGAGGAGGCCAACATCATCCTCGGCGCCACCTTCGATTCGGCGCTCGACGGCGTGGTGCGCGTTTCCGTCGTGGCCACCGGCATCGATCAGGAGGCGATCGAACAGATCGAGCCGGTCAGCGCCCAGCCCAGGGCGGAACCCTTCACGCGCCCGCGCGCCTTCTCGCCGGCGCGTTCGGCTCGCTCGGCGCTGGCTCAGCCTGATCCGGCGACGCTGGCGGAAGAGGCTGTCGCGGCCGTCGCAAGCTTCCCGGACCCGATCGAGGCCCGCCTCGAAGCGGATGAACCGGAGCAGGAGGAATTCATTCCGCCCGCCCCGGAGCAGCCGGTCGCTCGGGCGCCTCGCATGCCGCAGATCGAGGACCTGCCGCAGGTGGCGCAGAACCAGCTGCGCGCGATGCGGGAGGCGCAAAACGGCCTCCCCGCGCCTGAAACGCGCCGGCGGTCGCTCTTGGAGAAGCTGGCCGCATTCGGGATCACGCGGCACGATGGCGAGGCTCCGCCCGCAGCGAATGTCGCGGCGCCCCCGGCGCCAGTGACTCCGCTTCAGCGGCCCCATGTCGTGCCTCCGGCCGACCTTGGCCGCGCTCAGCCCCGCCCGCAGCCGCCGCGCTCGCCGAGCGCCTTTGACCCGCATGCCCGCGCCATTCCGCGTCCTCCAGTGTCGGAAGACGATCATCTCGACATCCCGGCTTTTTTGCGTCGGCAGCAGAGTTGATTCGGCGTCTTGTGACGCCTCGGCTCTCTGATCGGGGATGTTCTGAAGGCGTCATCTTCGCGTACGGTTAACCCTTGGTAAATGACTAAACCGTTGAAAAATCTGAGACAATGTTTGCATGGGCGTTGTAACTTTTGTTCACTAAAGGTGATTTGTCCCGAGGGCGCCCCGCCCCTAGTCTGACTTTTCAGGAGCCGTCGCCAGGCTTTTTGGCGGCGGTGGGCGGACGACGATCGGCGGCTTTCAGTAGCGATGCGGTGTGGAGCTGGGACGCTTCGCATCGCAGCCGACGGCGCGAATCAGGGCCGGGCGAAAGTCCGGATGCGGTTGATGCGATTTGGGTCTCAGACAACGCTGCGCGATCGTGTGGTCGTCCAGGGCGTCGGCGTACACTTCGCGGCGCCAGCCCAAGTGGTTCTTCATCCCGCCCATGTCGACACCGGCGTCACGTTTCTGCGGACTGGGCTGCCCGGCGGGCGCGAGCGCCTGCTCGAAGCCAAGCACGCGAATGTGACGCAGACCTCGCTCTGCACCACGCTCGGCGACGCCTCGGGCGCCATCATCTCGACCGTCGAGCATCTCCTGGCCGCCCTCTCGGGTCTTCGCATCGACAATGTCCTGGTCGAAATCGACGGGCCAGAAACGCCGATCATGGACGGCTCGGCGGTCGATTTTGTCCGAGCGATCGATTCGGTTGGGGTTGTCCAGCAGGCGCGTTCCCGTCGCCACTTCAAAATCGTCAAGCCGGTGCGCGTGGATCATGAGGGTGGCTTCGCCGAATTCCTGCCCGCCGAAAGCGGGTTCCGGCTCGACGTCGAGATCGATTTCAAATCCCCTGCGATCGGCCGTCAACGCCGGGTGTTCGATCTTGATCCGGCGACCTTCCGGCGCGACATCGCGCGCGCCCGCACTTTCGGATTCGTCAGCGACGTCCAGGCCTTGTGGCGGGCCGGCTACGCGCTGGGCTCCTCTCTCGAGAACTCCGTCGCGATCGACGGCGACGCCATCCTCAATCCGGAAGGGTTGCGCTACGCTGACGAGTTCGTGCGCCACAAGGCGCTTGACGCGGTCGGCGATCTGTCGCTTGCGGGCGCGCCAATCCTTGGTCTCTACCGGACCTATCGTCCGGGACACAAGCTCAATGCGATGGCGCTCGAAGCGTTGTTCGAGCATCGCTCCGCCTATGAGGTCCTTGAAGCGCCGGCGCCAATCCGGGCGCGGATGGCTGGCGGCGCGCATGTGCCTGCCGGCGCCGCGGCTTTCGCCCCCGCCGATTGAACGCGCCGCGGCCTGCTGTCAGCCGCGCTTTTGCCAGCTTTCGCCTCAACAAGACGTCGCCGGCCATCTTCGTTTGGCCGGAAATCTGGCGCGCGCGCCGCGAGTGCGCTAAATGAGCCGCTTCGTCGCCGAATGGCGGAAATGGCGCTCCCCGCCTTCAAACTGAGTCTCTAAAGCATGGCCGACGTCGAATCTGGCGCCCTTTTCTCCAACGGTCGGAAGCGACCGGCGCGCCGCTCGCTTGCCGCCGCGGCGTTGATCGCCATCGCGTTTTCCAGCGCAGGTTGCTCGCTGATCGATCAGTTCAACCCGTTTGGCGGCGAAAAATACAAGATGGAGATCACGCCGGACGTTCCGGCAAGCAAGACCTACGATCAGGGCCTGGAGAAACTGGCCAATGGTTCCCCCGGCGAAGCGGCAAAGAAATTCACCGATCTCGGCAAACAATATCCAACCTCGGATTGGGCGCAGAAGGGTTTGTTGATGCAGACCTATGCGCAATATCAGGCCGCCGACTACACCAGCGCCGAAACGTCGGCCGACCGTTATCTCAAGGACTACCCCAACTCCCCGGAGGCGGACTACATCTTGTACCTGCAGGCCAATGCATATTACATGCAGATACCAGATATATCGCGCGACCAGGAGAAAACCGCGAAAGCCTTGGAAACATTCCAGGCGGTTGTGCAGAAATACCCGAAGTCGGAATATGCGGACGACGCGAAATACAAGATTACGGTCACCCAGGATCAACTGGCCGGCAAAGAAATGTCGATCGGGCGGTTCTACCTCAACCGCCGCAACTACACCGCCGCCATCAATCGATTCCGGAACGTGCTGCAGTACTACCAGACGACGCGCCATGCGGCCGAAGCGCTCTACCGGCTGGTCGAGGCCTACCTCGGTCTTGGAATCACCGAGGAAGCGCAAACTGCAGCCGCCGTGCTCGGCCATAATTTCCCGGACAGCCAATGGTACCATGACGCCTATGATCTATTGAAGGGCAAGGGACTCGCGCCCCATATTTTTGGCAGCTCGTGGATTTCGGGGATCTGGCACACGGTCGTTCCGTCCTCATCAGGCTAATTGATGCTTTCGCGCCTCTCCATTCGCGATGTGGTGTTGATCGATCAGTTGGATCTTGAGTTCTCGCCTGGCCTGACCATCCTCACCGGCGAGACCGGGGCGGGCAAATCCATTCTTCTTGATGCGCTGTCGCTGGCGCTCGGCGCGCGCGGCGACGGGGGCCTGGTGCGCCACGGCCAGCCGCAAGGCCAAGTGACGGCGACGTTTGAATTGGCGCAAGGACACGCCGCCCACGCGCTGCTCGAAGGGCAAGACATCGAGATCGGCGACGAGCTGATCCTAAGGCGGGTGCAGCTCGCCGACGGACGCACCCGCGCCTATGTCAATGACCGCAGCGTCAGCGCCCAGGCGCTGCGCGGGCTCGCTTCAGCGCTGGTCGAGATCCACGGCCAGCACGACGAGCGCGCGCTGACCGACCCGTCGACCCATCGCGTGCTGGTCGACGCCTATGGCGGGCTCGAGCCGCTGGCGGCGAAGACAGAGCGCGCCTACGCCGCCTTGCGCGAGGCCGAGCGCGCTCTCGAAGCCGAGCGCGCAAGGGTTAAGGCCGCGGAGGCCGAGGCCGAGTTTGCCGCGCACGCGCATGAGGAGCTGACCCGCCTCGCCGTCCAGCCAAACGAGGAAGAGACGCTCGCTCAGCGCCGGCAAGCGATGATGCAGGGCGAGAAGGTTGCCGCCGACATCCGCGACGCGCGCGATCACCTGACCGGCGAAACCGCGATCATGCCGCTCTTGCTTTCCCTCTCGCGCCGGCTGCAGCGCCGCTTGCCGCAGGCGCCGACGCTGCTTGAGCCGAGCGTCAAGGCGCTCGATGAAGCGATCGACGCGGTCGAGCGCGCGGCTCGTGAGGTCGAGGACGCGCTCGAGGCCAGCGCCTTCGATCCCCAAGAGCTCGAGCGTTGCGAGGAGCGCCTGTTCGCGCTCCGGGCGATGGGCCGCAAGCACAACGTTCCGATCGAAAACCTGCCCGCGTTGGCGCAAAAATTCGCCGACGATCTCGCGGCGCTCGCCGCCGGCCGCAGCGAGGTCGGCCGCCTCGAGGAGAGCGTCAAAAGCGCGGCCAGGGCTTACCATGCCGCGGCAAGCGCGCTGAGCGCCGCGCGCGAGACGAGCGCGCGCGAACTCATGACGGCGGTGAACGCGGAACTCAAGCCCCTCAAACTCGACCGGGCCGAGTTCAGCGTCGATTTGAGGCGCGACGACAGCCTGGTTTCGCCGAGCGGATACGACCGGGCTGAGTTCTTCGTCCGCACCAATCCCGGGTCGCGGCCGGGCCCGCTCATGAAAGTGGCCTCGGGCGGCGAGCTCGCGAGGTTCCTGCTTGCGATCAAGGTCAGATTGGCCGAGCGCGGCACCGCGCCGACCCTTGTCTTCGACGAGATCGACACCGGCGTTGGCGGCGCTGTCGCCGACGCGATGGGTCAGCGCCTGGCGCGGCTCTCGGCCCGGGCGCAGGTGCTCGCGGTGACGCATGCGCCACAGGTGGCCGCGCGGGCGCAGAACCATTATCGGATCGTCAAGAGCGATGTCGGCGGGGGCGAGCGAGTCGCGACTGGCGTTTCGCGGCTCGCCGCCGCCGAGCGGCGAGAGGAGATCGCTCGCATGCTCGCCGGGGCAGAAATCACTCACGAGGCTCGCGCCGCCGCCTTGAGCCTGATCGAGAAGGCCGAGCGACGGGCGGACAATCAGGATATCGACGCTTGCCTCGCTGTCGACCTTGGCCCTATCAAGCCAAGGGCCGCGCGTCGCGAATCGCGGCGCCAGCCGAGTAAGGACCCGGCATGAGTCCGGACGAAGCCCGAGCCAAGCGCGAGGATCTCCGGCGGGCGCGCCTCGCCGCTTCGCTGAGGGAGAATTTGAAGCGCCGCAAGGCGCAGAGCCGGGCGCGGGATGTCGAGGCTCAGCCGGCGGAGAAGCCGGCGGCGCGGCCTGGCGGGCCTCGGGACTGACGCGGAGGTCGCGGGCAGGCGACCTCCTTTGGCGGGTGAGTTTGCGGGTGAGTTTGAATGAGAGGGACCGGGGATGGATCGCATACAAATTCGCGGCGGGGCGAAGCTCACCGGCGCGATTCCGATTTCGGGGGCGAAGAACGCGGCGCTGCCGCTGATGATCGCCTCGCTCCTGACAGATCAGACGCTCACCCTGGAGAACCTGCCGCGCCTCGCCGACGTCGCCCAGCTCGCCTATATCCTCGGCAATCAAGGCGTCGACTATTCGGTCGACGGCAAGCGCGTCGGCGAAGAGGCTGGCACTGGCCAGACCGCGCATTTGCGCGCCCGCACCATTGTCGACACGACGGCGCCTTATGAAATGGTGGCGAAGATGCGCGCCAGCTTCTGGGTAATCGCGCCGCTCATCGCGCGCATGGGCGCGGCCCGCGTTTCGCTGCCTGGCGGATGCGCGATCGGCACCCGGCCGGTCGACTTGTTGCTCATGGCGCTGGAGAAGCTCGGCGCTCAGATCGAAATCGACGCGGGCTACGCGGTCGCCAAGGCGCCCAAGGGCCTCATCGGCGCGGAGATCGAGTTTCCCAAGGTCACCGTCGGAGGAACGCATGTGGCGATCATGGCGGCGTCGACCGCGCATGGCGTGACCTTGATCCGCAACGCAGCATGCGAACCGGAGGTCGCGGATCTTGCGGCTTGCCTCAACAAGATGGGCGCACGCATTCGCGGCGCAGGCACGCCGACGATCGAAATTGACGGCGTCGCCCGGCTCAACGGCGCCCATCACCGCGTTCTGCCTGACCGGATCGAAGCGGGAACCTACGCCACGGCGGTGGCGATGACCGGCGGCGATATCGTGCTTGAGGGCGTGAGCGAGGATCTGTTGGATGAGGCTCTCGACGCGCTGACCCAGGCGGGCGCGACGGTGAGCAGCGACAACCGCGGGGTGCGGGTGAAACGGAACGGCGCAGGGATCGGCGCGGTCGACATCACGACGGCGCCGTTTCCCGGGTTCCCGACCGACCTGCAAGCCCAGTTCATGGCGCTGATGACGCGCGCGAAAGGCGTCTCGCGGATCAAGGAGACCAT
Source organism: uncultured Alphaproteobacteria bacterium (assembly GCA_963725195.1). Taxonomy (GTDB): domain Bacteria; phylum Pseudomonadota; class Alphaproteobacteria; order Rhizobiales; family Beijerinckiaceae; genus Roseiarcus. The sequence goes on from CAVRXX010000015.1 coordinate 61,057, forward strand.
CTTCGAGAACCGTTTCATGCATGTGCAGGAGCTCGCCCGCCTCGGCGCGCATATCAAGCTCGAGGGCGACACAGCGATCGTCAGCGGCGTCAAGCGTCTGCGCGGCGCGCCGGTGATGGCGACCGATTTGCGCGCCTCGGTTTCGCTCGTCATCGCGGGCCTCGCGGCGGAGGGGGAGACGATCGTCAACCGGGTCTACCACCTCGACCGCGGGTTCGAGCGGCTGGAAGAGAAGCTCGGCGCGTGCGGCGCCGACATCATGCGGCTCGCGAGCTGACGCATGGCGGGTGTCGGGCAGGCGCTCAAGCTTATCGCGCTCGACCGGGAGGGTCTGGGCGTCATTTCCGCGCATATTCAGGACACTTGCGTCAAACGCGTCGATATGACCTGGCTGCCGCGGCAGCGCCGCTTTCTGGTCGCCGGCATGCGCTATGACTGGGTGGGCGCGAAGACCGGGCCGGAGGAGCGCGTCTCCAGCGTGCTGAGGTTCGACCGCGTATTGAAGGTCTCGCATCTCGGCCTGAAAGAAATCGACTCCGAACGCGACGCTCAATCTCTTGGGCGTGACGTTCGAGAAGACGGATCCGCCCGCCGGCATTATCATCCTGGCCTTCGCTGATGGCGCGCTGGTGCGCCTTGAAGTCGAGTGCGTCGAGGTCGAACTCCGTGACATGGAGCATCGGGTCCCCGCCCAGGCCTGCCCCGGCCACGCCCTCACCGCGTCGTCCGAAGTCTAGCGCGTGGCGCCCTCAGGTGAGTTCGGGTATGAGGGCTGAGACCCTCGCCCCGACCCTCTCCCGGAGGGAGAGGGGGAGCGGCGGCGCCGGCAATCCCTTCTCCCTTGGGGAGAAGGTGGCGCCGTAGGGCGTCGAAAGACGCCCCGCGACAGACGCCGAGGATGGAGAGTACCGCTTAGCCATGGCCGTGGCGCTCGATATGCGGTCGGCGGATTTCGATGAGCGCTTCGCCGCGCTCGTCGCCGCCAAGCGCGAGACGTCGGCCGACGTCGACCTGACCGTCGCCGACATCATCGACGACGTGCGCCACCGGGGCGACGTGTCGCTCGCCGAATTGTCGCTACGCTTCGAGCGCATCGAAATCGGCAGGATTGGGCTGAAGATCGCCGCCGCCGAGATCGAGGCGGCGATCGGCGCCTGCGAGAAAAAAGCGCTCGAAGCGCTGAAGCTTGCGCACGCCCGGGTGATGGATTTTCACCTGCGCCAGAAGCCCGCCGACCTTTTCTTCACCGACCCGCTCGGGGTTCAGCTCGGCTGGCGGTGGCGGCCGATCGACGCGGTCGGCCTCTATGTTCCCGGCGGGGCGGCCAGCTATCCCTCCTCGGTCATCATGAACGCCGTGCCGGCCAAGATCGCGGGCTGTCGGCGCATCGTGATGGTCATGCCGACGCCCGACGGGCAAACCAATCCGCTGGCGCTCGCCGCGGCGCGCCTCTCCGGCGTCGACGAGATCTATCGGGTCGGCGGCGCGCAGGCGATCGCCGCGCTGGCCTATGGGACGGGCACAATCGCCCCGGTCGATAAGATCGTCGGCCCCGGCAACGCCTATGTGGCCGCGGCCAAGCGGCGGGTGTTCGGCGTCGTCGGCATCGATATGATCGCTGGGCCGAGCGAAGTCGTGGTCCTCGCCGACGGCGGCGCCGATCCGCGTTTTGTCGCCGCCGATCTTTTGGCGCAGGCCGAGCATGACGAGGCGGCGCAGTCGATCCTCATCACCGACGATGCAGGCCTCGCGCGCGCGGTCGAAGCGGAAGTGGAGCGTCAGCTCGAGAGCCTGCCGCGGGCCAAGATCGCGGGCGCAAGCTGGCGCTTGAACGGCGCCGTCATCCTCTGCCCGTCGCTCGAGGCCGCCATTCCCCTCGTCGATCGGCTGGCCCCGGAGCACCTCGAGATCATGGCGGATGACGCCGAGGCGCTCAGCGACAAAATCGCCAATGCCGGCGCGATCTTCCTTGGACCCCATACGCCCGAGGCGATCGGCGACTATGTCGGCGGCTCGAACCACGTCCTGCCGACCGCGCGCTCGGCGCGCTTCTCGTCGGGCTTGGGCGTTCTCGACTTCATGAAGCGCACGTCGCTGCTCAAATGCGACGCCCGCTCGCTCGACGCGCTCGGCCCGGCGGCGATCGCGCTGGGGGAAGCGGAGGGGCTCGAGGCGCACGCACGCTCCGTCGCCTTGCGGCTTCGCGCGAATAGCCCATGAGCTTGAAACCCGCCAAAAGCCGCAATCGCCTCGCCGAGGTGATGCTGGACGAAGCGACGATCCCGCGCGGCGCGCCCGATGTCGATCACGAGCGAACGGTGGCGATCTTCGACCTGATCGAGGAAAATTCCTTCGGCGTCCCGGGCCGCGACGATGGCCCTTATGTGCTGAAGATCTCGCAGGAGGAATCGAAGCTGACCTTCGAGGTCAGAACCGCGAAGGACGAGACCGCGGCCACGATTGTGGTGTCGATGACGCCGTTCCGGCCGTTGCTCAAGGACTACTTCCTCGTCTGTGAGACCTATTATTCGGCGATCCGCGCCTCGAGCCCGCGCCAGATCGAGGCGATCGACCGCGAACGCACGAAGCTGCACAACGAAGGCGCCGACCTGATGGCCCAGCGGCTTGCCGGCACGATCGACATCGACCAGGCGACGGCCCGGCGCCTGTTCGCGCTGGTTTCGGCGTTGCGCTGGCGGGTGTGACCCGAGGAACAGACCCCGTGTTCAATTGCGGCGTTACTGGGACCAGGAGCGCGATGATCCGAAGTCTGAGAAAAAGCTTTCCTAAAACAGAATTTTGGGGTAAAAGTTTCCCGTTCTCAGGATTGTGGGAAGCCGGCCACGGCGACCCGCAAGACACCCGGGTTTGGGATCCTTTGCGTACAACCCAGGGCGCGAGTTCAGACGGCAGCAGATTTTTTTATTTTTTTGCTTGTAACCCATTGAAAAGTCCCGTTTCGGCCAAACGAATCCAAGGAAGTCCACGCTTTTTTCTTTGGAATCGTTTGGATTGGCTTGGATGGAGTTCCTGCCTGAGTTGTATTTGATCCGGCGGACCACCGGACTGCACAGACTGACACGCGTCCTGGACGGTGGATACGATGCCGGCTGAAGCCTTGTGAACGAAAAGCGCGACTTCATCCTCGCCAACACCCGGCTCATCGCCCCGCCGCTGACGCCCGAGATCAGACTTCGGCTTGCCGACGAGGCCGTGCCGATCTGGAAGAAGACCGAGGAGGAGCTCGGCGCGATGGGTTTGCCTCCGCCGTTCTGGGCCTTCGCTTGGGCGGGCGGTCAGGCGCTCGCGCGCTACGTGCTTGATAATCCGGCGTTGGTTAAGGGCAAGCGGGTCCTCGATTTCGCCTCCGGCTCGGGGCTCATCGCGATCGCGGCGGCCAAAGCCGGCGCGGCGGAGGTTGCGGCTTCCGACATCGACGCCTTCGCCATCGCCGCGATCGAGGCCAATGCCGCGGTGAACGGCGTCGCCGTTGGCCCGCGCCTCGAAAACCTGATCGGCGCCGATGACGGCTGGGAGGTCGTGCTGGCGGGCGACATTGCTTATGAAAAGGAGCTGGCGGGCGCGGCGATGGATTGGCTCGCCTCGCTTGCGCGCCGTGGGGCGACTGTCTTGATTGGCGATCCGCGTCGGTCCTACCTTCCGCTTGACCGTCTGGACTGCGTGACCGAATATTCCGTGCCGGTGACGCGCGAACTGGAGGATTCCGAGATCAAGCGGACTGGCGTATTCCGCTTTCGGTGAGGCAGGCTTTTTGGCCGCAATTCGACCGCAGCTTGGGATTAACCTCTTCGAGGATTATCCGGCTCCCACGATCGGAACCCTCGGCGGACCGGTCGCGTTTTTTTGCATTCTAGTATCGCACGAGGAGGTCTTTGATGCGCGCTTCCCACATCGCCGTCATTGCGGCCCTATTCGCCGTTCCATCCGTCGCCTACGCGCAGCAGGATGGACCCGTGGGCGGCAGGGTCGGGTCGGATCTCAGCACGTCGACGTCGCAGCCAAACACAGCTCCCTACGGCGCGGGCCTATGCCCCTCCTTCTACCTCAGGCCATTCCGCCGGTTATACGGGCGCGGTTACGCCCGGGCAGGTCGTGCCGGATAATGTGCAGGTCACGCCGCGACCGGGGGGGATGGGCTCGGCCTTCATCGACGGTCATCAGGTGCTCGTCGATCCCTCGAATCGCATCCTGCGGGTCATCAATAATAGCGCAAGCGAGCGGCCGTGCTTTGACGGCGACGGCCGGTCGCATATTTTGTCGGCGCCACCCGTCGCGTGTATGTTATGCTTCCAATCGACATTGAGCGGGCCGCGATCGCCCGCGCGTAATCGGATCGTTCGTTCCCATGAGCCAGGATCCCCGTTCAAGCTTGGAGCCGTCCATGGACCGTAACTCGTCGACCGATATTGTCTATCCGTCGACCATACCGTTTTTGATCGTGCATCTGGCGTGTTTCGCCGCGATCTGGACCGGGGTCACCGCGGAAGCGCTGGCGCTAGGCCTCGGCCTTTATTGGCTCCGGATTTTCGCCATCGGGGCTGGCTACCATCGCTACTTTTCCCACCGGGCTTACGACACCAGCCGCGCCTTCCAGTTTGTTCTCGCGGTGCTCGCGCAAACGACTGCGCAGAAGAGCGTATTGTGGTGGGCGGCCAACCATCGCGACCACCACCTCCATTCCGACACCGAACTCGACGTTCATTCGCCACTGCGCATGGGCTTTCTCTATAGCCACGTGGGCTGGATTTTCTCCCGCGGTCAAAGCACGACGAACTTCAACCGGGTGGAGGATTTTGCCAAATACCCCGAGTTGATGTGGCTCCATCGCTACGAGTTGGCGCCCGCTTTCGCCCTCGCCGTCATCTCTTTCGCCGTCGCGGGCTGGCCGGGGCTGATCGTCGGCTTCTTCTGGAGCACCGTCGCCGTCTATCACGGGACGTTCTGCATCAATTCGCTTGCCCATCTTGTCGGGCGCCGACGCTACATCACCGGCGACGATTCCCGCAACAATTGGCTGCTCGCGATCATCACCATGGGCGAGGGCTGGCACAACAATCATCATGCCTACCAGAGCAGCGCGCGCCAGGGATTTTACTGGTGGGAATATGACCCGACCTTCTATCTCCTGAAACTGCTAGAGCGCCTTGGACTGGTGTGGAATTTGAAGCGCCCGACCGCCGAGGTCATGCAAAACCAGCACAAGCTCGGAAATCGCGTCATCAGCCGCGCCGCCTCGCTGGTCGCGGAAAGCTATTATCCCGACCGTATCGCGGCCGCAGTCGCCGCCGCGCTGGGAAACAGCGGCCTGGCGGATCTCCGCGCTCGGCTCGCCCAGTCGCAGCCCTTCGTCGCCATGGACGTCTTCAGCGAATTCAATCTGCCCCACATTCCGACGAAAGCGGAGATCGTTGGCCGGGCTCGGGCGCTGCTCGCCAACTCGCCCTCGATGGAGGATATCGCCGCGAGGGCGCATGAGCTGCTTTTAGAGGCGATCGGCGCGCGGCTCGAGACAATCGCGGCGCAAACGGCGCACTGACCCGCCGGATCAGATCAGCGTCCTATTCTACCTGCCGTCTGCTGGATCCGCTGCGGGCTCGCGCGGGGCGCCGAGCCACACGGTGGTGTTTCTCGGATCGAAAATGACGGTGCCGAAAAGGTTGAGAAACGAGGCGCCGAGTTGGGCCGCGGGTTCTTTCATGTCCGCGATCCCTCCGCATGAGTTTGCCGGCTTCACAACCAAATGGAACTCCTCTGTTTCGACTATCTTTTTCCCCTCTTGGTCCTCAATCGTCAGCGGCCGGCCCTTGACCCGATAGACGGGCCGGTGCTCGCGTCCGTCGCATGTCCAGATGTCGATGTCCTCGACCCGATCGAGCTTCGCGCCGCTCGCGACGAGACGGTCGAACAGAGCTTGATTGATGTCCACCGAGCGCGAGTAGACGAAGTCCTCGTAGCCGGTGTCGATTTGCGCCCAGACCCGAACGTCGCCCAAGCGCAAAAAGACGACGGGAACATTGGGAAGGCCGGCGCTGATCTTGGAGGGGTCGGAAGAGAAAAAACCGTTTTGGGCGATCGGGGTCAAGCCGCGCGCGAGCAGCGCCTCGGGCCGACAGGATTCCGTGCTCAAGAACGCCGTGCTTTCTGTCAGTTGGACGGTAAGTCGGGACAGAAGATCATCGCCAATGACACCGAGCTGTCCTTTTCCCGGTTGAAGCATGAGGTAGTACCGAGCGAGGTGAAAATCCGCTCGTTCAATGCCCGGAAGCGAAACCGCGGCCGTTTTGATTGACCCGTCGGGACCCGAAAACACCGCCGCCGACAACGAACTGCGGGTCGCGCCATAATCCAGCAAGAACGGCCCCATGATCCCATCGGCGGCGAGTTCAACATAGGGAGAGGCGCCCGAAGGAACGCTGATCCTCGCGTACGATCGCCCTCCGCACAGTGCCTCCGGGTCCGTCTTTCCAATGTCCATGCCGAATCCGATTATAGGAAACGCAATCGCCGCGAGCGAGAGCGAGAGGATCCTGACGATCGCCGTCCACTTCGGTAGGATCGGGTGCGGAGGCGCTATCAATAGCACGCACGCCCTGGTCTGTGGCTGAAGGCGCGGGTTACAGACTTTGTTCCCTGGCAAGAAGGGCGCCCGACATGCGGCAATCCTCGATCAACTACCAGCTGGGCAGCCTCTATTCGGTGATCACCGCGTTCCTCTATGCGACGCAGGAGCCGTTTTCCTTTCCCGCCGCCAAGCATCTCAACACTTTGCAATTCGTGGCGCTCACCCAGGTCTCCTTGCTCGTATCCATTCCACTCCTGCTCAGTCGACCGGCCAGTCGCCGGGATTTCGCCGCCCTATTTCGAAAGCCCCCCAACTACGCCTATCTCGCGGTCATCTTCGCCATAGGAATGACCGGCCTCCTTTTATACAACTTCGGCCTGAGCAACGCTCATCCGATCATCATCTCGGCAATTCTGAACCTTTCGCCGTTCTGGGCCGCATTGGTGGCGCTCGTTCTCGCCAGCGTTCCGATCCCGATTTCGCGGGCCACGTTTTTTGGCTGTTTCGCCGGGGCTTTCATCGGCGCCATGGCGGTCGCCTGGAGCCAGCTCGGCGACAGAGGCATGTCTACCCTCAGCCAATTAACGGACAGCTTTGTTCACGGCAGCTGGATCTATGCGATTCCCGTGCCATTGTGCTCGGCCCTCGGGGGAACTCTCGTCGGCAAATGGTTCGGCGCTTATGACGAATCCGCGGCGATCGCGGCTAATTTTCTGACCGCAAACGTCATCTTAATTCCGGGCTGCCTCGCCCTTCTCGCATGGCGAAATGAGCTGAATTTCGAAGAGCTCGGGCCGATCTTGCTGATGATTTTCGGCACGATTGTCGCCGCGTCGCTCGGCCGGGTCATGTACCAGATTTCGCTGACCGTCACCGGTGGCGACAACGGCTTTGTCACCATGTTTCTCAATCTGGTCCCGGCGCTGACCGCCCTCATATCGCTCGCGCTGTCGCACTGGATCGCCGACCTGCACTTTGTGATCGACCTGACCTTCTTTCTCGGTTCAGGGCTGATCGCCGCGTCGCTGGTGTTGTTTTCGCTGAAATCGTGGCGGCAGCCCGCTCCAGGAGCCTGAACGGTCACCGGTTCGATCTGCCGGCGAACGAGGGCGGCTTTCGGGCCGCCCTCGTTGTTGAAGAGACGCCTACGCCGCGAGCGCCGCTGTCTTTCGCTGCGCGCGCCGGCCAGCGAAGCCAAGGCCCGCAAAGCCGAGCCCCATCATGACCCATGTCCATGGCTCCGGAGTCGCAACGGCGCTGATCCGCAGGCCGACCTCGGCGCCTCCGCCGCCCACATAAGTTGGCGCGGCGAACGTATTGTAGTTTGAGTTACCCGTCTCAACGGCGCTCAGACCGTTCTCTGCGTAGGTCACTACGGGAGAGATATAGCCCACGTCTATGAAGTTGTTTCCGATGAAACCGAAATAATAGGTGCTTCCGGCGTCGAGGGTGAAATCGATGTTGCCGGTCGTGCTGATCCAGCTCGGCGCCCCCGAGGCGGTGAAGGCGACGGTCTGGCTGAACAGGAGCGTCTGGTCCCCGTCATTCGTCGGCTCCCAGATCATGAACTTCCCGTCGCCGCCGTCCGGCAGATTGGCGAAGAAGGAAAAGCCGGAGACCGTGGTCGTCGTCGATACGGATACGCCTTGGCCCAAGCCGTCGTCCGAAGGCCGCGGGCTTATGCCGTTGGTTGGGCTGAGATCGAAGATCACGCCCGCGTGCGCAGGAAGGCACGCAACCGCCATCGTCGCCGCAACCGCGGCGGCAAAAAGTTTTCCAGTCATGAGGATCCGCAAAACCAAGTGGTTTGGCGCCGGTTTCGATAGCGCGAACGAGTGACAAATCGACGAAAGCTTGGCCGTCCCGCCTCAGGCGCCCGGCGTTGAGTTCATCCGTGAAAAAACGGTCGCGCCCCGGGTTGGAAGGTTGAGGAAGCGCCCGGCTCAACAGCCTGCAGGCCGGGCGAATTGTGCGGCTGGAGCCCCCTTTGAATGGCGTCGAAGAGTTCGGTCGCAGCGCCTCGCTGCTCTCCGCCTTGCCACTCGATCCCGCGAACCTTGGCGCCTCGCTCTTGGTCGCTATCTGCTAGCTGGACCGTCACTGCCGCGCCCGAAAGCGTCGTGGGCGGCGGCCAGGGGCGCCTTAAAGAAGCGCGTTCAGGCGCCGGGCGAAAGGCGTCGCGACTTCCGCGAGTCGCTGGCCCCATCGGTCGAAAAATCCCTTTCGGCTCTCCGCCAGAAGATATTCGGCCCGCCAGCGCCATTCGTCGCGGTCCTCGCGCAGAGCCTCATGATCTCCTCCTTGAGGCCGGCGAGCATGGCTTTCAACGCCTTGAGTTCGCAAGGCTGCCGCCATCGCGCCATGAAATCACCGCCGAGGTCGGCTGAGGTGAGAAGTGATGATTTCGTATCGCTCTTTCCGACGCGACCTACGACGCCATCGCCTCGACGCTGCCTAAAGGTTCAGCGCGATGGCCGATGCAGCGCGATGGGGATCAATGCTTTATCCAGGTCGAGGCGGCTGTGGTTGACCGCATGAGGGCGATGCGGCAACCCGGCGAGAGTTATAGCGCCGTCATCCTTCGGCTTGTCGAACTCCGGACGACAGATGCGAAGTAGGGCTGCCGCCGAAAGCGTCGCAGGGCGGCGGCCAGGGGCGCCTTAAAGAAGCGCGTTCAGGCGCCGAGCGAAAGGCGTCGCGACTTCCGCGAGCCGCTGGCCCCACCGGTCGAAAAATCCCTTCCGGCTCTCCGCCAGAAGATATTCCGCCCGCCAGCGCCATTCGTCGCGGTCCTCGCGCAGGGCCTCGTGATCCTCCTTGAGGCCGGCGACCAAGGCCTTCAACGCTTCGAGTTCGGCCTCGACGACGCGCAGGCGCGTGAAGAGTGACGTGTGCTGCCTAAGCGCGGGCGTTGCCGTTGCGTCCGACATGACCGGATCATGGCGCGCAAAGGTTATCGGAGCGCTAAATTCCCGCTGATCGAGCGAGGCCCCGGGTGTGCGTCCGAGGTCTCGGACGTTCAACCTAAGTTGTTCAACACGCATTGGATCAGGTCTTTTCGGCATCGCCGGCGATCATCGTCGCTTCCTGATTGTCCCCATACCCCTATGAGGACGCCCGCCGCGGCACCCTCCGTCCAGATCCAGGCCGTGAGGCGTAGGAGCTGTCGTTCATGAATCGGATCGGGCCTTTGTCCGAGGCGACCTTCATGATGCCGACCATCGGTCCGAACGATTCCATTTTGGCAGAAAGGCGGAACGCGATGGACGCGGGGGAAACGGATTGCCAGCATGATCCAGGCAGCGGCGGGGAAGCTCACCCTGCCCCGGAGTCGGGTGGGGCTTCGTTCTTACAAATCGGGTCCGCGCGCTGAGGCTGATCGGAGCCGCGGCGCGATCGGTCGAAAGCCCTGTTGCTTCGCCCGAGCGAGCAACGTCCTTTCGCCAATCAGCCCCATTACAAAGAGCAGACCGACCGAAATTTGCGAAGGGTCCACCAGCACCTCCTCGGATATCCCGACCAGGAGAATTCCTCCGCAACACAGCAACAGCGTTTTTCCCAACTCCTTGGCCGGCGTGCGCAGGCAGCGCGTGGCAATCCAAATATTTCTAGCGAATATGATGGCGAAAAGAGCGGTGCCAATGGCCCCTACCTGAAGCAGCAACTCCCGCAGTCCATTATGCGCTTCCGGAACGTGCCAGCCCAGACTCGCCGATATTTCATTCGCTGCCGGATTGCCCAGCGCCCAGAACGCCTCAAATCCCCATCCGAGCAGCGGCCTCTGCGCGATATCGATGTCAACGAAATACCACAATTCGGTACGTCCCGTAAGGGTCGAATCTTTTCCGAGAAAACCTAGAATAACATCTGGCAACAACAAAATTATAAGCAGCAATGGTACAGAGACAATCGTCAAGATAATTGTAAAGTACCTCCCCGATATGGCCAGGGATATTTCGACTAAACAGAAGAAATATATTATCATCATAGAGGTTGCGGATTTCGCGGCGAAGGCAAGGCCGATAAACAGTATTATCATTGCAACGCATGAGCGCCTATGGTCACCTCCAACTCTCATCCCGTGCAAACTCGCAAGCACTCCGGCGGCCATGACCTGACCCAGAACGTTCTTGTGAGCGAAGATCCCGCGCAACGGGCCATCGGACATTAGGATCACGCCTGGTGAGATCGGAAGCAAAAGCAGAGAAACGATCGCGGACAGAAAGACAAGCTTTCTCAGCAGCTCTAAATACTCGTCGCCGCTTAGGCTGTTGGCTATTCCGATCACGCCGAGCACAAAGAAGAAATATATGACCGAGCGTCGGAACGAGGTCTGCGGATCGACCGACCACAACACCGACATAAAAAGGTAGGCCACGACTATCAGAAGGAGCGCGGCGCCTAGACTTAGCCTTTTTGCCTTGTTGTATCCGACACAGAAAAGGACGATGCTCACAAGAATTTGCAGCGCGTTAAGAGACTGGCTCAAAGGGTCGCCGGTTTTTTCTGACCATTCCCCATATTTAATACGATCTATGACGCCAAAGAACCCCGTTGACTGCATGATGAAAAAGGAGACCGCAAGATAATACCAACGGGACGTCGCCGAACGAATGTGGCTTGTAGACATTCTCGGAATTGCCGTCATTTTAATTCTAGATGTTGTGGCGCCGAAAGTAGCGGCTTACTTACCGCTTCGTGGGCATGGTCTAGTGGCACGACGAGTCTCCGCAGATCCCGCGGCAGGCTATCCCTCCGGGACATCGAGGTCGTACTGCTTGTCGAGGGCCAATGGCGCAAAATGACCTAACATCCCTATCGCTGCATTTCCTTGGAAATCGACAGCCGGCGTTTGCTAGAGCAGTGGCTTTGCCAATTGCTAAATCGCCGCCGCGCGGACATAGGCCACAGTGTATCACAATACGCCGAGGCGACGCCTGCGAAGGGAGCAAGGAGGCGGATCATCCATCGTCCGCGAGGCGCGACGCCCGGCAGCGCCTCTCAAGCCATCGATGCAACCAATTCGCCGCTCTTCTGGCGGCAGTAGAAAGCCCCCGTTGGCGAGCAAACCCACGGCAAAGGCCGCAACGAAGTATGCCAAGATCAGACCGACGGCTAATTGTAACAATTGGATAGCCTGTTGCCATCTGCGGCCCCGAACGAGGCCGCATTCTACATGAGGCAACCGGAGTGGCAAACTGTTTCAATGGGCATTCGCGTGATCGCCGCCGATCGGCGAGACAATGAAAGTTATTTCGGGCGTCCGCATGGCAATCGAAGCGGCGGCGCCTACTTCCGCCGTACATTCCCGATCTTGAACGCCTTCGCAGAGCTCAATATCGTTGCCGACATCGCTTCCGTCCAGCCGCTGCTGAGGATAGCGAGCGGAGGTTCGGCCCCTGCCATCCTGCCGGCTTCCGTGCTGGTTCAATGCGAACCAAGCAAATGGACCCGATGGACGTGCTCGTCCTAAAGGCGATCCACCAAAATGCTGGCACGCCTTGGATACCCAATGGTCGATGCGATTATGACACGTCTAGCTTGCTCACTCGAAGACGTTGTCGTCTCTCTCCAGCACCTATGCCAACTGGGTGTCTGGGCGGGTGGACCATCTGGAAAGGTTTTGGCAAAAAAATTTCCGGGGGACGAAGTGCTCGGTTATTTGTCGCAGGAATGGCATTGTCACCCAGCCTCATTCCCTTGTATCGAGCATACGTAAGGAACGTGTGAGCAAGAATCCCAAGGTTCACTCCCTTCAAGCATTGCGTGCTGTTGCTGCCTCCTTGGTAGTGATCGATCATACCTTGCTTGAATTGAGCGACAATGCGCCAAGCAATGATCTGACCAAGATTGCATATTTATTAGGTAATATCGGGGTATATTCGTTTTTCGTCTTATCAGGGTTTATAATGGTGTATGTCTCTTGGTCAGATTTCGGAGGAGCGCGCGCAAGCATTAATTTTTTTTCGCGCCGTATGACTCGAATTGCGCCCCTATACTGGATTGGGACGCTTGCTGCGCTAGGTTTTCATAAAGTATCGGGGACACATGGGGCACAGGACAGCTGGCGAGAACTAGCTTACTCCGTTGCGTTCATTCCGTATCGTGGTAGTGATGGTGCTTGGTCTCCTATATTGCCGCAGGGGTGGACGTTAAACTACGAAATGATGTTCTATGTGATTTTTACCCTCGGACTGTGCACACCTAGAAGGTTTGGCTTGCCGATTGTTTGCGCGATGCTGCTCACATTAGTCCTTGTTGGAGGCCAATCGCGCTCTGCGGCGATCATTTATCTAGCCTCGCCTATAGTCCTTTGGTTTCTCCTAGGCATAGCTCTTGCCGTAGTTTGGAAGTACTGGAAGCTGTCCGAGCCGACGTGGATAGGGAGGTCAGCCGAGCACCTGGAGCCTCTTGGAGATGCCTCCTATTCCTTATACTTGGTTCATGGATTTGTTTTAACTATGCTCCTTCGGTTTTGGGCGGCAACCGTCGGCACTCCGTCGCTATGGCTGGTGCCCGTTAGTCTCGTTGTTGCGATCGCCGCGGGTCGGGTGACTTATGTCGCGATTGAAAGACCCCTCCTCGGGCTACTGAGCGGCAAAAAAAATAAAATAAAATGAGATCTTTGCAGACGTCAGGTAGATTTGATTCCCTGAGGTGCGGCCAAAGAGGGTAATTCGCCGATGTCTCGCCGTGATTTTCTCAACCTTCGTTCGTTGACGCGCTCGTGAGCGGTTGCGGAAGATTGGCGGATTTCTGGATCGGATCGAGCAGGCGTTCGACTGGCCGACTTTTGAGGCGATCCTGGTGCCGATCCGCGCTTTTGACACGGGGTCCGCCGGGCTATCCGCTCCTGGCGCTGTTCAGGATCCTGCTTCTGCAGAAGCGGCACACACTGTCTGATTCGGGCGCGGAGGAGGCGGTTCGGGACTGACTGTCCGGCGTTTCTGCGGATTGCCGCTGGAGGTAAAGACGCCGGACCACCTTGATTAGGCGTTTCCGCCAGACGATCGATGAGCTCGGCCTTTCGGCGACGCTGCTTCTTGAGACGAACCGTCAGCTCGACGCGCTTGGCCTCATCGTCGAGCGCGGGACGCTCGTGGGCGGGACGCTCGTGGACGCGACGCTGTTCGGCGACGCGGTCAAGCGTCCGCCCTTCGGAAGCGGCGGCTTGAACCCGCATTCGCTGGCCTGAAGGCTTTTTTTTAAAGCTCAGGCCGTTGCGGATCAGCCAGCGCGACAGCGAGGCGGGGTCGGCTTTCACGCCGCTGGCGGCCTACAGTTCGCCGGCCAACTCCGGCATGCTGATGTCGTCCTTCTCCGCCACGCGGCGCAAGATGAAGACGCGGTGCGGGTCGAGCTTGCTGTGTCGCCAGTCGCCGAGCGCCTTGGGCGTAACCGCCCCACGCTCGCGAAAAGCCGTCATCAAATTGATGACAAACGAGGGCGACACCCTGAAATGGGCCGCCGCCGCACGCCGCGAATGCCCGGCCTCGACATAACTCACCACACGCTCGCGAAGATCAAGCGAATACGGCTTCGGCATCGCAAATCACCTCCAACCGGAAGTGAATCACATTCCCCTGTCAATGGCGCCGCGATTTTCCTCAAAAGTGGCGCCGCAAAATTCCCCAGTCTGGCGGGTTGGCGATCAGCCGTGGGCGTGATCGGCTTCTCCATTTTTTGCCGGTCGGCCGCGACGCTTCAGGGTCGGTGGAATGGGATTGGCGGCGGCATTCGGCTTGAAGCGGATGTTTTCGGGCAGGAGGTCGGCGTGCTCGCGCAACCGATAGCTCGACCCTTCGATCTGGATGACGACGGCGTGGTGAAGCAATCTGTCGAGAAGGGCCGTCGCGACGACGGAATCGCCGAAGATGTCGCCCCACTCGGCGAAGCCGCGGTTTGAGGTGAGAATCATCGCGCCCTTTTCGTACCGAGCGTTGACGAGCTGGAAAAAGAGATTGCCGCCGCCGGGCGTGACTGGGAGGTAGCCGATCTCGTCGACGATGAGCAGCGCGAAGCGGCAGTAGTAGCGGATCCTCTCGCGAAGAGCGCCATCGCGTTCGGCCTTGGCGAGCGAGGCGACGATGTCGGCGAGCGAACTGAAGTAGACGCTGCGGCCGGCTTTGACGGCCTCGACGCCGAGGGCGAGACTGAGATGGGTCTTGCCGGTTCCGGGCGGGCCTATCAGATGGAGCGCTTCGGCGCGATCGATGAACTGCAGTCCGGCGAGCGCCAGGATGCGGTTCCTGTCGAGCGAGGGCTGGAAGGCAAAGTCGAAACCAGCGAGGGTCTTGATCGCCGACAGCCTGGCCATCTGGACCGCCATCCTGACGCGGCGGTTCTCGCGCGTGGTCAGTTCTTCAGTGAGCAAAGCGTCGATGGCCTCAACGGCGCCGATCTCGCCACGCTCAATGCCGCGTAGGGTGACGTCGAGAACTTCCAGCGCCCGCGGCATCTTCAAGGCGACAAGACTGGTTTTGACGCGCTCGATCAGGGAAGGCGCGCTCACCGGACGCCCCCGATAGCTGCGAGACGGCGGCCGACGGCGGCGTAGAAGTCGAGCGAGCGACGAACGACGCGGTCGCCGGCGCGCGTGAGGATTAGGGGCTCATCGCGCAGGCCGCGGCGGCACGAGTTGACGGGCTTGCGGTGTGAAGGATCGAGCCGCTTTTCACCCCGTCCCTCCAGCGGCGCATGGGTCGCAACAAGCGTCCCGTCTTCGAAGATGCGGATCTCGTCGGCGAGAACGTGGACGTCGAAGATGCGCCGCCGCGTCGTGTCGGGCACGCTGTAGAGATTGCCGCCGACGCTGACCATGCCTTCGTGTGAAGCCCGCCGCTCAAGCCGCAGCGCCGCACGGTAGGGAACAGTCGGCAGGACTTTCAATGAGGCCCTCTCCTCGGCGAAGGCCTCGTTGACGACCCTGTTGGTGGTCCCGTGCACGCGCGGATTGGCGACCATATCCAGCCAATGACGGAGTTGCTCGTTCAGGTCGTCGAGGTTGCGGAACGCGCCACCGAGGAAGAAGTCCTCGCGGATGTAGCGGAACGGCCGCTCGACCTTGCCCTTCGTTTTCGCCCGATAGGGCCGGCAGGCGCGCGGCTGAAAACCGTAATGACGGGCGAGGTCGACGAGGGCGCGGTTGTAGACGATGAGCCCGTCGGCGTCCTCGCCGATGACCGCAGTCTTCATGCGGTCGTAGAGGATCGTGCGCGGCGCCCCGCCGATCGCCTCGAGGGCGGCGATGTGGCAGCGCAGGACGCTCTGCAGATCCTGGTGGAGGACGAACCGCGCCCAGATCAGCCGGGAGTAGCCGAGCACCATCGAGAACAGCCAGACGATGCGCTTAACACCCGGCTCGTCGGCGAACTCGACCTCAAACCGGGCGAAGTCGACCTGGGCCTGCTCGCCTGGCGGGGTCTCGAAGCGCGCTTCAAATCCGGCGCTGCGGGCAGGACGAATGTCGCGCACGCGGTCGCGTACGACGCTGTAGCCGCCGGTAAAGCCGCGCTCCTTGATCTCGCGGAAGAGACGCCGGGCGGTCAGGGCGGGATAGGCCTCCAGGCGCTCGCGCAAATATGGTTCGAAGCGATCGATGATACTCGGCGCCGGCGCGCGCTTCGCATAGGCCGGTGGCTCCAGCCCTTTGGCGATGTGGGTCCTGACGGTCTTTCGGTCGACGCCGACCTGCCGGGCGATGGCGCTGACCGACAGGCCCTGGCGATGCAAATCCAGGATCATGACGAGCTCCCCAAGTTTGATCACCGGGTCCTCCCTCCCGCCAGAAGGAGGAGTCTCGGCGATTCGGCGCGCCCGCCGGTCGTCCCGGGCATGCCCGGGACGGCCGGCAGTCACGAAAACTGGGGAAATTTCAAATGTCACAAGTGGGGAGAATTGCTCCGCCACTCACATCCCCTCCCCGCGGGAATCCCCGACAATTCAATCTGACAGTCCGATGCTCTAGGTAATGACACTGTAACGAACAACGACACGGCTGCTTAATACTGGCATCTATGGGTATTATACCACCGACACGACCCCCGGCGGGACGAGCGCCGAATCGAACGCGCTAGGCGTGCAGGTGGTGAGCGACCCTGCCAACACAGCCCCGGCCGCTGCCGTGATCAGCGCCGGCGTGGTCAATTCCAACCACTCCGTCACCCTCGATTCTAATGGTCGTGGTGACCACGTACTCTCCTTCGAACCGAATGCATCTTGGGTCCAGTTCTATCGGTTGTCGTCTAGACTACATGTCGCAAGGCTTTGTAATTAGCCCTGTATCCTCCGTCAGGGTCGATCCGTTCCAGTGGAGAAAGACAATGCCCTTTAGCCAGACCGGGAAATAAGGGTCGGGCCTGCACGGTCGTGGGGGCTGGTATCCTTTGCCGACTGCGACGCTCGGTTTCAAGTTCGCGGCGACGTTGTAGCCTTCGTTCATACAAGCGGTCGTGTTCGTGTATCCGCTGCAGTTCGGTGCGCTTTTCGGTAAGTCATTCGGATTGGCAAAGCCGGGGTCGTCATATACATTCAATCCAAAGGGGAATGTTATATTACTCTGATAACCGTTTATCCGGACATCGGTATTAGGCTTTCCGATCCTCCTGCTCGTTCCGGGATTGCTCTGCCATATGTAATTCCGCGTGATATTCACCGATGATGTATTGGTATTATTAACATAAATCCCGGCTCCGTAGACCGGCGATTTTCCATTGTTTCCAGCGCTAACTTCCGCTGGCACGAATATGTTATTCGTAACGCTATAATTGGTCTTATCTGGAATAGGACTTATTTGATTGAACAATAAATCCGGGGACTGGTCGACGCGCAGTGGATCCTGCTCGTTATCGTAAGACGTGTTGTTGAAAACATAGACTTGAGCAAGATCGGAGTTCGATTTTGAGTTGCAAGTGGTGTTTGGGAACACTTCAAAGCCGGCGCTGCCATTGTACCACCAGACATTTTGCTCGGCGACGCCTTGATAGCGGTATCCCGTCGTCAGGCAGCCCCACGAATCAAAAACGAGACCCTCGCCGTCGGTATGGCAGCCTGAGCCGTGAGGATCAGCAATGTTCTTGTAGCCGAATTCGCCGGCTACGAAGACGTGAGTGCCGGAGGTGGGCGTCGTGCCGCTAGTCGGGATCATCGAGACGCCCGAGCCGCAGTTCCCACCTTTACTGGGGCTAGCGTTGTACGCAATTGCGCCGACGACGGCTGATTGATCAACGCCCCCACGGGCCGTCCAGCCGTAAGTTCCGAAACCATCAACACCGCAGGTCGAGACCACGTTGTTCACGAAGGCGACGAAGGCTATCACAGTGTCCGATTCCGAGGTCGCGGTTATGCAACCCGTGGTCGCGGAGGGCGATTGCGTTGAAACAAATCCCTCTACCGCCCAATTTGATTGATCGACACGGAAGGCTTCATTGTTGACAGTCGGGTTGTATATGCTTGGCGAGCCGCTCACCGTACAAGCGCCGAGATGCGGCCCAGCGCAGAGGACGATCGCGAAGTAGATCCCGCCCGCGCCATCGACGCCGCCGCTCGTGGATGGACAGTTTGACACCGTGCCCCAATTGTTGGGCCCAAACGGCGTAACATATTTCCCGAGGATATAGTTTCCAGGTTCGACGAGGATCACGTCGCCGCAATTGACGTTGTGGTGCGGCGTCGCCCAGGCCGTACTTGGAGACGTCCCTGCCTTCTGATCATTGCCTGCAGGGGATATGTAATATACGTGGAGAGGGGTAAACGGTACTGCTACAGACTGCCCCTCAGCCGCGAAGGCTTCGGCACAACCGGCGATTATTAGTAGAAGGACTGCAAGGCCGAGCTGTCTCAAAATGCTATCGAGGCGCCATCGCGCGGCAAATCGAGTCCTAAACCTACGCTTTGAACCGCCGGCGAGCAAGAAATACTTAACCGTCATGACCCCACGGGCTGAACCAAAGCGCGGCGTTTCCTCATATCAGCAAGGGCCGCAGCGCCACGCCCAGCATCGCGTCCTTCATCAGCGCGGCGCGGGTGAAATCCCAGGCGCTGGCGCCGCGATAGACGCCGGACCGTCGCAACTGCTGCAGGCGTTGCGCCCGCGCGCTCGTGCTCCGATCTCCATACAGTTCTGCGCGCGATTCCAGGCGCGACGCCAACTCCAGATAGCACGCACGGCCCAGAGCCGCCCGTTCCTGCCCCGTACCGGACAGCCGATCGCAACACGCCGCCAGGATGTCGGCGCGGTCGCGCGCCACCGCAGCCAGGTTGCGAAACCGAGCCTCTGGATTGCTCAGCCAATAGTGCCGGGCGCGCCGCAGCCGCGACAGCGCTCCACGCGGAACGGGCTGGCCGACGGCATTGCCGGCGTGCTGACGATAGTCCGTCAGCCGCTCCGGCGAAAACCGCACGGTGCCAAGCACGGCGGCCAAAAAGAACAACCACTGATCATGCGGGGCGCGGTCCCGCCGATCGTTGCTGTCGGTCGATTGAGCCCACAGGTCCGACAGCGCCAACAGCGAGCGATGGCACACCATCGAGAATCCGTACGGGCTGAAAAACGAATAGACCGAGAGCGACGGATTACTCTCCGGCAGAGAAAATATGTTGGCGGGTCCAGTCCGCTTGCCCGTCCCGTCGATGAGCCATGCATCGTGGAAAAATAGCAAAGCGTCCGGATCGTCCATGGCCCGTTCGGCGATCGCGAGCTTGGCGGGGTCCCACACATCATCCTGGTCGCAGATCAAGCGTCTCGACTGCCTCCGGGCCGTGCGAGCGCGCCAGATCGACGACTTCCTTCGGCCGGCCACCGGGATTGCCGCTTAGGCCCTTCCGGAACGGCCGTGGACACGGAGATTGGCCATTTCATGACGCCGAAGGCAGGCGATGTCGAAACGGATTGGGCGGGTATTGAGGAGGTCGGGCCGTAGCCAAGCGAGCGTTGCCGGTTCATAGCCGCGATCAGGCCTGGTCGAGCGCATCGAATGGCATTACACCCCAAAGCGATTCTACCGTAACTGTTTCGAGGCAAAGCCCCCTAGGGGATCGCCTGCTTATTGGCGGCGTTTTTCATCCGCTGGCGACGCGCACTAGTTCTTGCTTCGTTCTAACTTCGTCGCCTCCGACAAAGTCCCCGCCGAAAGCCTCGCGCCGGCTTCGCCGAGGACCCAGCTTCGGCGCTCGCCATCGCGCCCGCGTTCTCACGACCTCCGCCTTCGGAGCGCGAGGTAAGTCCTCGGGCGCTCGCGGACGCCGCGTCAAATGATATGCGCGCTGCGGTAGCTATGTGGTAGCTAGTCGGCAAGTCATTTGAAAGCGTGACCGCTAAGTCTTTTAAATTGATGGTGCTGCAAGAGAGGATTGAACTCTCGACCTCTCCCTTACCAAGGGAGTGCTCTACCACTGAGCTACTGCAGCATCCGAAGCGCGTTTGAAACAGCGCTCGGCTTCCTGCCACAGGAGCCATGTCAAGGCAAGGCGGGATCGAGGCCGCCGACGGCCTCGTCCGTCGGACGAGAACCGTGGGGGGCCACATCCGCATGAGGAGGTTCGACGATCATCGTCACCGGGGAGATGCATACCAAAATCTGCACCATTATGTTTACGCAAAACAGAACCTGTACTATATGTTTCACATTCGGCGAATGCGTCCGGCCTTGTCCGGCGGGGAGTCGGAGAAGGAGAAGGGCTATTGAGGCGGGCCAGTTAGGGGGAACGGAATTCCTTCTTTGAATTGGCTGTAACCCATTGAAAAGTCCCGATTCGAAAAAATAAACGCTAGTAAACGCTAGCACTTTTACTAGCGTTTATGCGCGTCTATAGACGTCTACTTGAACTGGCTTGGCGTCGGAGTCGAGGTCGAGACTCTCGGCGCGCTTGTCCGGCCGGCCGGGCTATCGCAATATAAACGCTTCGTCCGGCGCTACCGGTGTTTTGCGTATGGACATAAAGAGGAGGATCGCCTTTTGGCTGCAAGGTTTACGCGGCTGGTCCTAGGCGGCGCCTTCGCAGTCGTGACGCTGGCAGGCTCGGTTACGGACCCGTCGGCGCAAATTCCGGGCGATACGGTCAAGATCGGCGTGTTGAGCGACTTCTCCGGTCCGTTCGCCGATCAGGTCGGCAAGGGGTCGCTGGTCGGCGCCCAGCTCGCGGCCGAGGACTTCGCCAAGGAGGCGGGTGGGCTTAAGGTCGAGATCATTTTCGCCGATCATCAGAATAAACCCGACATCGGAGTTGCGATTGCGCGGCGATGGGTGGATGAGGAGGGCGTCGACGCGATCGTCGATCTCGCCAATTCCGGCGTCGGTCTCCCCGTCAACACGCTTATGCACGAGAAGAATTGCGCGATGCTCGCTTCCGCGACCGCGACCTCGGACCTCACCGGAAAGTTCTGTCAGCCGACCACCGTCCAATGGGCCCTCGACACATGGGCGCTCGGCAACGCGGTCGGCCGAACGATCACCAAAATGGGCGGCGCGACCTGGTTTTTCATCAGCTTCGACTATGCTCTCGGCAAGGCTCTGCAACGCGACGCGACCGAAGCGATCGTCAAGGCGGGCGGATCGGTGCTCGGCTCGGTCTCGCATCCGCTCGGCGCAACCGATTTCGGCTCGTATCTATTGCAGGCGCAAGCCTCGGGCGCAAAAGTGATCGCTCTCGCTGACACCGGCGCCGACGCGATCAACGCCATCCGGCAGGCGGCGGAGTTCCAGATCGTCGGGCCCGACAGGCGGCTCGCGGCGCTCTTCCTGCAGATCACCGATATCGATGCGCTTGGTCTCAACGCGGCGCAGGGCCTTATCCTGTCCGAAGCCTTCTATTGGGATCTGAATGACTCGACGCGCGCCTTCGCCACGCGCTTCGCCGAGCGGATGGGCGGCAAGATGCCGACCGAGGACCAGGCGGCCGCCTATTCGGCCACGCTCGCCTATCTGCGCGCCGTGAAAAGAGCGGGAACCGTTGAAGGCGACAAGGCAGTCGCCGAAATGAAGAAATCGCCGATCGACGATCCGCTCTTCGGCCATGTCGTCGTGCGCGCTGACGGCCGCGCCACGCACGCGATGTATGTGTTCAAGGTCAAGTCGCCGCAACAATCGAAGAGCCGGTTCGACGTCTATGATCTCATTGAAACAATTCCGCCCGAAGCCGCCTTCCGGCCGCTCGATCAAGGCGGATGCCCGCTGGTGAAGTGACGGACCTGGGTGATCGGAGGAACGCAATGAGCGAAGAGTTGAAGGAGCGGGTTTATACGCCAGACGAGATCGAGGCGCGGCTCAAACGCGATCTCCCGCACTGGCGCTACGAAAACGGCTGGATCAGGCGCACGTTTCGCACCTCGAGCTGGAAGGGGACGCTGATGGTGATCAACGCGGTCGGCCACCTCGCGGAGGCCGCCTGGCATCATCCGGATATCGCCGCGTCCTACGCTTGGGTCGAAGTGAAATTGCAAAACCACAGCGCCAAGGGGATCACCGACAAGGATTTCGAACTCGCGCGCAAGATCGAGGACTTCGTCTCGTGGCGCCCCGGCAAGGAGGGCGGCGCGCTCGACGGAACGCCGGCTGGCGACCAACGGTTCGCCTATATCAAGTACGACGACAAGTGAGCTTGTTGGTGTTGGAACTTCCGCCTAAAATCGGCGGAAGCCAGTGGAGAATCATGGGCTACGGGTTTCGCCGAGAAATACAAATTATGCACGTTATATAGGCGAAAGTGACTCGTAAACTGGGCTGCAACCTATTGGAATCGCTCAAAACGGACTCGTAAATGGCCCGCCCCCGCTTGAAGTGAAAGGCAGGGGATTTCAGCCTGCCTCCCGCAGGGCCTCAATTCGCGCCGCAATCGCCTTGCGCTCTTCGTCGCTCATCGCGGCGCGTGGATTCTTGACCCTGATCTCGCCCACGACATGCGCTGGGCGCGCGGAAAGCACGAAGATGCGATCGGCGAGAGCAATCGCCTCGTCCACGTCATGGGTGACGAGCACGGTGATCATGCGGCGGCTTTCGACAAGCCTCGCGAGATCGCCTTGAAGCTGGCGGGCAAGCGGCGTATCGAGCGACACGAATGGCTCGTCGAGCAGGAGCAGTGTCGGGCGAACGGCGAACGCGCGCGCCAGCGCTGCGCGCCGCGCAAGGCCAATCGACAGCTCGCCTGGAAAATGCGCGCGATGCTCAGAGAGGCCGAGCGCGGCAAACAAGGCCGTGACCTCGGCCTTGCTAGCATACGGAGCGGCGAGACGCACATTGTCCTCGACACTGCGCCAGGGGAGCAGCCGGGGCTCCTGGAAAACCATGCCGACTTTCCCGTCGGTGGGGATGTGGACCGAGCCGTCGAAATTACGATCGAGTCCGGCGAGAATGCGCATCAGCGTCGACTTGCCGCAACCAGACGGCCCGATCAACGCCCCGGTCTCGCCTTCCTCGAGCGCGAACGAAAGATTGGCGATGACGGGAACGCTCTGTCCCGCTGCGGCGCGGAAGGATTTTTCAGCGACGCGCGCTTCAAGCCGCACGCGGTCGCCAACGGGAGACGTGACGTTCAAAGGGTTGCACCGCAAGCGTTTCGATGACGAGCATGATCGCAGTGAAGGGTAGCGCATAGGCGAGCAGCAAGGGCACGTCGAACAGCTGGAAGGCGGTATTGATTTCGAACCCCACGCCGTTCGGCCGGCCCATGAGTTCAACGACCAGCACGATCTTCCACACGAGCGACAGGCCCGCCCGGGTCGCCGCAGCGAAATAGGGCGCGAGTTGCGGCGCAACGACATGGGCGAGCCGCTTGAGTGGCGAGAAGCCAAACACCCGCGCCATTTCGTCGAGCTTCACGTCGAGCGCGCGCACGCCCTCTCGTATGGTGACGACCGTGACAGGCAATTTGTTGAGGGCCACCGCGCCGATCGCCGCCGCCTCGTTCAGGCCAACCCAGATATAAGCGAGAACGATGATGACGAGCGCCGGGAGGTTCAAGAGCACGATGATCCAAGGGTCGGCCGCGCGATCAACGAGCGCGTTGCGCCCCATCGCGTAGCCGATCGCTGATCCGGCCGCCATCGCAAGGAGGAAGGCGGCCGCGACGCGGGCGAGCGTGACGCCGAGCGCCGCGAACAGGGCGCCCGACGCGGCCTCGGACCTCATCGTCGTGAGCACAGCCATTGGACCTGGCAGCAATCGCGGATTGGCGAAATGCGCAGCGATCTGCCACAGGCAAATGAGCGCGATGAGCGAGAGGAGACGGGTTGTCACGTCCTATTCGCTCGTCGCGGGATCATAGAAGAGGGCGGTGTCGAGTTCCTTGGCCTTGCCGACCAGCTCCTCGCCGCCGATCTCGGCCAATCGCCGATAAAGCACGCGCGCGTCGGCCGCTTCCTCCGCGATGGGCCGCTTCGGCACGCCTTCAAGGTAGCGCTGGCGATAGACTTCAAGCGCCGCGTCGTCTTTCAGGCGGAGCCGCGCCTTGATCGGCGCCCAGGCGCTCGGATCTTCGGCCAGGATTTTACGCGCCTCGATCGTCGCCGCGAAAAAACGTTTGAGATCGTCCTTGTGAGAAGCGGCGAAGGCCTCATTGAACACATAGCCGGTCATCGCCACCGGGCCGCTCGCGCCGAGCGCCTTCTCGACGTCGGCCATTTCGATCGCGCGGCGGAAGCCGCGTCCCTCGAGATCGGCGGCGAAATTCCAGAATTCGAGCGCCGTCTCGGTCTCGCCCTGGACAAGCTTCTCGGCGATGAGCGGCGGCGCGCCGTATGACGGACGGGCATCCTTGACGAGGTCGAGCCCCGCGCCGAGCGCCGCGGCCCGCAACAGGAGCCAGCTCTTGTCGAGCGGTCCGCCGGCGACGCCAACGGACCGGCCGGCAAGATCAGCGATCGTGTGGACCGGCGAATCCTTTGGCGCCATCACCGCCCCCAGCGCGCTCGAATAGGGCGTGAACAGGAGCTTGTCGCCGAGGGAGCGTTCGCGCGCCGCCCAGAGCCAGTCCGAGACGGCCATGTCTGCGCCGCCGCCCGCGAGCGCGACCTTGGCGGCCTCGGTCGAGGCAAGTTCGGTCGTCTCAATGTCCAGATTTGCCGCCTTGTCGAGCCCGCGCGCCTTGATCACCTCGATTTCCCAAGCCGCCGTTCCGGTCTTCTGGAGCGCGATACGCAGGCGGTCGGCGGCCGCGGCGCCGGTCGCCACACAGGCGCTCACGGCGAGGACGAGCGCGGCGACAAGCATGCTTTTGATCATGGGGATTCCCTGGCCTCGGCCGCGCATCACCCGCCCCGGCGCATCAGCATGCCGTGCGCGGGATCGTAGGCGATCACCGCGCCGCCGAGGAACGCGACTGTGCATCCCGCCACAACCGCGAGCGCCAGCCAATTGATCTGTTGGTAGAAGGCGAAGCGAATGAGTTCGACCGCGTGCGTGAAAGGGTTCAGCTGGCAGACCGTCGCGAGCCATGGGCTTCCTTCTTGCACGCGCCATAGCGGATAGAGAGCGGAGGACGCGAAGAACATCGGAAAAATTACGAAGTTCATCACGCCTGCGAAATTCTCGAGCTGCTTGATGAGCGACGACAACAGCATGCCGAGCGCGCCAAGCATCAGGCCGGACAGCGCCAGGGCGGGCAGGACGGTCAGATAGCCCCACCAGGTCGGCGGCTCGATCTCCCAGAAATAGGCGACGACAAGAAACGCATAGACCTGCAGAATGGAGACAGCGACGCCCGCGATCAGCTTCGACGTCAGGAGAAACCAGCGGGGGGCGGGGCTGACCAGCAACATGCGCATGCTGCCCATCTCGCGGTCGTAGACCATCGACAGCGATGACTGCATGCCGTTGAAAAGCTGGATCATCGCGATCAGCCCTGGCGTGATGTAGACTTCGTAGAGAACATAGGTGTCGTAGGGCGGCATGATCGACACGCCCAGCGTCTGGCGAAACCCGGCTGCGAAGATGAACAGCCAGACCATCGGCCGCACCAGCGCGGAAATGAAACGCTCGCGCTGATGAAGAAACCGCAGGCTCTCGCGCCAGACGATGCCGTAAAGGCAGATCAGGCGCTGCTTCCAGCCGAACGGCCGCTCGCTGTCGAGAACGGCGTCAGTCACCATTCCCTCCTTCCCGCCCGCCGGTCAGCGATGTGAACGCTTCTCCAATCGACCGCGCGTCAGCCGCGCCGACGATGGAGCGAGACGGACCGTCAGCCAGGACCCGCCCCTTGTGGAGAACGATGACGTGGTCATCGTCTCGAATTTCGTCAACTAGATGCGTCGCCCAGAGCGCTCCCATTCCTTCGTCCGCAACCAGACCTCGTACGACCTTGAGGATCTCCGCGCGCGCCTTGATATCGAGGCCAGCTGTCGGCTCATCGAGCAACAACATGCGCGGACGGTGCAGAAGCGCGCGCGCAATCTCGACCCGCCGCATCTGACCGCCGGAGAGGAAGCGCACCTTGTCGCGAGCCCGATCGGCGAGGCCGACGCGGCCGAGTTGCGCCGCGCCTCGATTGCGCGTTTCGCGCGCGCCAATGCCATGCAACGCGCCATGATAGGCGAGGTTCTGGGCGACGCTAAGATCGGGATCGAGAGTGCGCTGCTGAAACACGACGCCGAGGAGCGCGAGCGCCGCCCCGCTCTCGCGCGCGACGTCGCGGCCGAAAATGCGCACGACGCCCGACCGGCTCACGTAAAGATGCGTGATCACCGAGAAGAGCGTGCTCTTGCCCGCGCCATTCAAGCCCAAAAGCACGGTGAAACTGGCCGGCGCGACCGCGAAGCTCACGTTGTCCAGGGCGATCCGCGCGCCGTAGGCGTGCGACACGCTCTCGACCGACAGCGCGCTGACCGCCGCCTTCGGCGTTACGTCGGCAATGACAGTCATTGTTTCGAGATCGCCACCCCCCAAGGAAACGAACCGACCGGAATCGATTTGATCACCTTCAGCGCGGCCACATCAATGACCGAGACGTCATTCGAGACGCCGTTGGTCGTCAAGAGGTGCTTGCCGTCCGGCGTCAGCTCCAATTGCCAGACGCGCTGGCCGACCAGCAGATATTTCATCACCTTTTTGCTGGCCTGGTCGATGACCGCGACGCGATTGGCGGGCCCGAGCGCGACGAAGCCGAGCTTGCCGTCGGCGCTGAAACGGATGCCGACCGGCTGGATTAGCTCCTTCGCCAGCCCCGGCACCTCAAACGTGATCGTATGCGTGATCACGTGCTTGACGGGATCGATGACGCTGATCGTTCCGCCGACCTCGGACGACACCCACAGCTCCGAGCCGTCCTTGGTGTATTCGGCGTAGCGCGGACGAGGAGGCACGAGAATGTTGGCCACCACCTTCTTGTTCCGCCAGTCGATGAGATGGGCCATGCTGGTCGTCTCGGACGTGTTGACAACGATCGAGCCGTCGGGACTGACCGCCACGCCTTCAGGTTCGACGCCAACCGGGAATTCGCTGACCACCTTGCGGGTCGCGACGTCGATCGCGGTCAGGAGCGCGTCGTTCTCGTTGGCGACGAAAACGAGCTTGCCATCCGGGCTCACGCGCAATTGCTCGGGATCGGGGCCGGAGGGCAGCTCGCCGACCTCCTTCAGGGTCTTTGTGTCGATAACCGCAATCGTATCGTCGTCGCCAAGGCAAACGAACATCAGCGCGTCATCCTTGGTCAACGCAATGCCGCGCGGCCGCTGCCCGGTCTTGACTGTGCGCGTGACCTCGAGCTTGTCGAGATCGATGACCGAGATCGAATTGCCTTTCTCGTTGGTGATGTAAGCCGTCGCCGCCCTGGCCGGACCGAAAAAGGCGCCAAGGCTCGCCAGAAGGGCGAGCGCGCCGGCGCGGAGCGCCACGCATTTCAGTGAAGTTTGCATTTGGTCTCCGGCCGGTCGAAGCCAAGGGTATCGAGTTGCGAGGTCTGATGGAGGAAGCCTTCCTGGGGCGAGACTGAGACCGTGCCCCGGCCGTCGGTGAGCAGGATCGGCTGACGCAGCTGCTGGTTCCAGTCGCGCACGGTAAGCCCCTGCCCCTTGAACGCGCCGAGCGTGAAGCTCGGCGACAGAAGCTCGTCATGGATCGTCTTGGGGTCGGCTGATTTGGTGTGCGCGACGGCGTCGCCGATCAGGCGCATGGCGACCCAAGCCTGGTTGTCGCGCGCGTTCATCCCCCGCTTGAAGAGGCGCTGGAAGCGGTTCTGCAACTGCACGGCGCCCCAGAGTTCGTGCGAAGGGTCCCAGCTGACCGGCCGCAGTCCGCCGGAGCCCGCGACCGGTCGGGGGTTCCAGGTGCGATAGGGCAGATAGCCCGCGAAGACCTCGTTTTCGTCCGCGGCGACGAGCACGTCGTAATCGGGAGCATTCTGGGTGAAGACCGGCATCTGCCGCTGGACCTGGACGGCGCCGGAGTCCGAGCGCCGCCCTCCGCCGGTGTCCTGGTACACGCGCTCCTCGACGATTTTAGCGCCGAATTTCTTGGCCGACCGCCGATAAGCCTCGGCGAGCAGTTGATCCTCCGGGTGCGATCCGGCCACCAGGAGCCAGCGCCTCCACTGCTTCCAAATCAGGTATTGCGCGAGGCCGTCGGTAAGCATCGAACGTGTTGGAGCGACGTGAATCACATTGGCGCGACAGTCCTCCTCGCGGAGGCGATCGTCCGGAGCGCCGGCATTGAACACGAGCGCGCCTGAGGGCCGCGCCGCGTCGGCGACTGCGAGAACTTCGGCCGCTGGCAGATCTACGATGAAGAAGCGCACGCCGTCGCCGAGCATCTCCTTCAGCGGCCCAACCGGATCGTCGCCAGGGGCGACCTTAGCCTCGACGACCGAGAAGGATTGGTCGAGGAAGCGGCCGGTGGTGTTGTTGTCGTCCATCGCCATGCGTGCGCCGGCGACGAAATCGTCCGCCGGAGGGATATCGAGGATAGAGATCGTTTCACGAGAATGCGCTTCGTGGATGACGCCGACTTTGACCGCGAGCGGGTCTGCTTCGGCGGGCTGGGCCGCCGCCGCAAGCAGGGCGAAAGCGGTGACGAGAAGGGCGCAAAGCGCCTTCAGTTCGTGCGGCGCCCGAGGAACCGTGCGGCGAGCGGTTGAGCTTTGCTTGAAACGTGAACATTCCGCGGGGCAAATCCTTATCATCGAAGCGGCTTGCCGAGGTCTAAACCCTGGCGTTGTCACCGCTTCGAGGCAGGCGATGGTCAGACAGACGCTTCCTTCCGGCGAGAAGCCCCCGCGGCCCCCGGCCTCATCGGTAGGTAGTTTCGTGAGAATTCGACGGCGCTCATCGGCGGGCTCGTCGAGGCGTTCATCACCCGGGGAACGGGGGATAGCTAGAACTCGACGCCATGGAGATCGGCTCACGCACCGGCCCTACGGCTCGCTTCGCGACCTTCTCTCCATATTCGTCCGCCCTTTATAGGCGAACAGACTGTTACATCTCAGCCGAGAGATAAGCAGTCACTTCCATGCCGGCGCAAACTTCGACAACGACAGGGACATTCCAAGCCATAGCTTCAACTCCTTGAGTTTCTCTCCTCGTGGGTCAGGCCCACCAGGCGAGGCTAGCATTCCTCGCCCGCTGCGTCACGTCCCTTGAAACGCTGAGACTAAGGACCTGAAATACCCGAGACGAGTGCAGAAACGGGCGCCACTATCCCTGGAACGGCGCAATTGCTAAGTCACCGGGTCCGCGCGACGGCTCGCTGCGACATGCGGCCGGCTCGGGACACCAGATCCGGGAGGACAATGTGAAGCTTATGAGTTTTTCGCTTGCGGGGGCGGCGCTCCTTGCTTCGATGAGTGCCTCGATGGCGCAGGACGCCGCGGCTGGCGAGAAGATCTTCGCCAGGTGCAAGATCTGCCACCAGATCGGCGAGGGCGCGAAGAACATGGTCGGCCCGGTCCTCAACGGCGTCGTCGGCCGCCATGCAGGCGTTTATCCCGGTTATCATTACTCCGACGCCAACAAGAATTCGGGCATCACCTGGGATGAGGCGGACCTCAAGAAGTACCTCAAGGATCCGAAGGGCGTGGTCCCGGGAACGAAGATGGTGTTCCCCGGCCTGCAATCGGAGCAAGACATCGACAATGTCATTGCCTACCTCAAGCAGTTCGGTCCCGACGGCAAGAAGATCTGATTGGCGGCGCGGTGGGGGTTCACATCGACTCCAAATCGGCGGCGCCGATTCGCTGCTCGTGCAACGCGGTCGCGATCAGGGCGCCTGAGGCGCCCGCGGCCTTGAGCGCCGAGAGATCGCGCGCGTCGCGCACGCCGCCCGCGGCATAGAGTTCCCGCCCGCCCGCAATCGACCGGATCGCCGCGAACTGTGCAAGATCGGGCCCTGCGGCGCTGCCCACTCGGGCAAGCGTCATGGCGATGACGCGGCTTGGCCAAAGCGCGGGTTCGGCCAGGATCTCTTGCGGGCCCTGAAAAGCCTCGCCGCGAAAATCGAGCGAGAGCACGACCCGCCTTGAGTCCCTGTGCTGCGCGATGAGCGCGCTGTCGCGTTGCGATTCGCTGCCGATGACCGGCGCGCCCAGGCCCTCGCCGATGAGCGCCTCGATCGCGGCGGGGTCCGCCGCGCCATTGTCAACCCATATCTGCAACGCCGGAAACTCGTTGCGAATGCGGCGCAGCGTCTGGACATTGTCTCCGTGGCTCTGGATCGCGTCGAGATCGGCGACATAGAGCATCGGGAAGGGATAGACCGCCAGAAGGCCACGCACGACATCCACCGCGTCGCTGGTTGGCGAGAGCGGCGACTCAAGCGGCGCGTAGGATGCCCGATCGCCCCTTCGCGCGTGGACGACCTCGCCGCCCGCGAGGTCAATGACTGGGATAACCCGCAACGCGGCCTCCGAGGCTTGGTGAGAGACGGAAGGATTTGCCTTGTCCCCCACCGATGGGAGCGGCGCACCGCGCCCGCGACAATCGACCAAACCGGGCCTCGGCACAACTTCCGGTCGAGTTGCATGAAAGCAAATGCAAGCAAAACGGCCATAAATGAGCATAAATGCTGGTAAAATTTGCTTGCATTTACTAGCGTTTATTTTTCCGAAACGAGACTTTTCAAAGAGTTACAAGCGAAAAAATAAGAAAATTTCCCTTCGGTCTCAACTCGCGTCTCAGGTTGCATCCGAAACGGAGTTCACCCATGTCCTGCCATCCTTCTTCCTCGAGAAATCGCCGGGTCGTTCTCCGGGTAAGACAAAAGGTATAGCACGGAATACTGATTTATCCAAGGCAATGTTCGCGAGACTCCTGCTTTTCGGCTCGCTCGTTCGGCCACTTCTTTCAATGCGTCACGTCGGGGCGAAGACCTGCGCGGCCTTGTCCTTGAGCCAGCTCCAGGCTTCGGCCTCCGCCGGTCCTGCCGTTTTGCCGATGGTGATGTCGAGGCGGGCAAGTTCCGCCTCGACCTCGGCGCGGGGCAGGAGATGCAGGCGGCTCACTAGGACCGCGCCCTCGATCACCGCCGCTTGCGCGCGATTGAAGCCCTGGAAGGGGGCGTGCGAAGCCTGATGCGCGACGCGGCACACGAAGCGGGGTCTCAGCTCATGTTCCCGCACCTCGACGACGACGAGTTCGAGATGCGACAATGTCGCCTTGAGACGCGGCGCGGCGACGACCGTGGCGGCGGTCAGCGGCCAGTCCCGACGTCCAGTGAGGCATCCCGCAAACACGCGTACGTCATCGGTAAAGTTGGCGACGGCGAACGGCGCCTGGCGCAGATTGTCAAGCGTGGTGGAAGGGTGAAAGGGCGCGAGGATCCATCCCTCGCCCTCGGCGATCAGTCCCAGAGGGGCGATATGCGGCTCGCCCTGCGCATTGACCGTGGTGACGATCGCTTCACGGATCAGAGGCATCACTCGTTCGCCGCGCGCGAGCGCAGCGTGTGGCCCGCTTCGCTCAGCCTCGTCCTGTCCTCGGCGCGCCGATCGGTTGCGCAGCCCCAATCCAGCGGCTCGTCCTGGGCGTAACGTTTGCCCAGCCGAAAAGCGATTTCGGCCTTCGTCAGCTCGGCCCCGAGATAGAAGGCGTGTGCGCCGTCCGTTTCGACCCCGAGTTTATCGAACAGCGCGAACGCATCACGAGCCACAAAATGGCCGGCGCTGTTGTAGACGTGAATTCCATCCTCGGCCGCCTCGATGCGGTAGTTGTTGTCCTTCACTTGCGCGGCCGCCTCCGCGATCTCCTGGCCGGTGTAGGGAAACGGCGCAAGGTCGTGGACTTGCAGCAACGCCCGGCCATAACCTCTCGGCAAGCTGTGGTCCGCGAGCGCCGCGTACATGATGCGCCGCGCCGCGTCATGCTCCTGGATCGTGCGGCGCGTGTGCGGTCCGACATGGACGGTGAGCACGTTGGCGATAGCGAGCTCCGAGCAGATCCCGAGCAACAAGGCCGTGACGCCGACGGAGTCGACGTCGGTCAATTCCGTCAGATTGCCGGTGCCCATCAGCATTTCCGCGTCGGGCAGACACGCGCGCGCGTCGCGGTAGCGCGAGAGCGACTCGGCGAAGCCGAAGTGGATCGGATCGATGACGGGATCGAGGATGGCCTTGAGACCACGTTTTTCGGCCTCCTCGGCGGCGCGATAAAGCGAGGCAAGATCGCCGTGCTTGGCCGGTATCAACGCGGGTCGCGCGCCGGTCTCCTCGGCGATCGTAAGATTGCGCTCGGTGAGGCTGAGGAGATAGTCCGCGCCGGCGCGGCCGCCTCGGCGCAGTTCGTCCGGATCGGCGGAATCGACGCTGACCGCCAATCCCCTCGTCTTCAATTCTCGCACCGCATCTTCGAGATGGGGGAAGGGTGTGTCCGGCAAGCACCCGATATCGATGACGTCGGCGCCCTCGACGCGCAAGACTTCGGCGCGAGCGAGGATCGCCTCGAGGCTTATCTGCGAAGCGTCGACAATCTCAGCGAAGATGCGCAGCGCATGGCGCGACAAATCGAGGGCCGCTCCGGCCTTGCCGAAAAACATCGGCAGGTCTTTCAATTCATCGGGTCCCCCCGCAAACGGAACGCCAAATTCCTGAGCCAAGCGCATGAGGTCGGCGCGGCAGCGGCCGGGGACGACGACGCGATCGGCGCCGATCGGGCGTGGCAGCCTGCGCATGAGGATGGGCTCGGTCATCAGCGCCGCAACCTTGACGCCCACGTTGAAGATCGACCAGTCGAACGCCGTCGGCTCCATACCCTGCAAGACCTTCTCGAGGCGCTTCTCAGCGAGGCGTCCGGTCAAAAACAGGATCCGTTCCTTCATGCCGCGACTTTGCTTCGTCGCTGCGCAATTGTCTCGTGAAGCTCGGCGATCGAGTTCGACCGTCGTCACCCCTGCGAAACCCCCCAGGCGCTCGCGGTTCTCCAAATCGATCGGCCGAGGATAGACCTTCACCATTCCCTTCGGCGCTTCCGTCTCGAGCTCGGGCGCCGTGTCGCAGGCGAAGACGATGGTCGGGACGCGGCATTTTCCCGCCTGAGCGAAGACGTTGGTGATGAAGTCGTCGGAAATGCCGTAGACGAATTTGGCGACCGCGTTCGAAGTCGCGGGCGCGACGATCAGCGTATGGTAGATTCCGTAATAGAATTGTCCGACGGTCACCGAGCTTGCCGACGTGTCGCGATAAATGCGCACGGAGCGCGGCAAGTCGAGCTCCTGCTTGTACATCCGCAGGACTTCGGCTCCCGCCTTGCTGAGGAAGAGGTCGACATGTTCGAGCTCATGGATCAGGGCCAGCGTTTCCTTCAGGAAATGGCCGGATCCCGTGAGCGCCCATCCCCAGCGCGGCGTTTGGCGTTTGATCATTTGACTGCCGGCGGTCGATTTTTAGGTCGCCGCTACGATTTCAGGAAATATTCCTCCCCGCAACCCGTCGGCGAGCCTTGGGCTGTCCGCTGGCCCAGCGAGCCAAGCCTGAGCGCCGCTCTCCTTCAGATAGCTCGGGAATAGCGGATCCACGACGCCGCGTGCGGCGAGGTCGTGAGCGTCGACGGCCGCACCCTCGAAGCGGCCATGCTTGACCAACACCAGACGCCTTGCGCCGAGCGCGCCCGCCAGCCATGCGGCGAGGCTGTCGGAAGTGAGTTCCCAAGTTTCGGGCAGCCCGGCTGCCCGGGTCATCGGTTCCGGCGACCAGACGGGAACCTTGCCGTCTTTGAGCGCTCGCAGAAGCGCCGAACGCGACGCGGCTAGCCGCAAGGCGGGATTGAGGCTTTCAAGCGCGCAACCGAACTGCGCCATCGCCATCAGCGCCATAATATGCGCCGCGGGATTGTCAAAGCCGATCGAGGCCTGAGCTATACGCACCGCGTCCGCAAAGGGGCCGCCACCCGGCACGATCACAATCGAGCCTGCCTCGGCCGCGATCGCGGTCAGCCAATCCTTGAGATGCGGCCCGGTTGCGTGGCTGCCGCCCAACTTCACGACGGCGAGGCGTGAGCGCGAGGAGCGGGCGCCGACCTGCTTTATGACCTCGACCAGAATCCCTCGCATCAATCCCGGGACGCGACGCTACTTTAGGAGTTCGAGCGAACATCCTGTCGAGGAGCGACTTGCTCGCCTCGACATTTGGTAGGATTGAGCGTCGCTTCGGACAGTTGGGAGGAACGGTGAGCGTCGTCATCGGTTGGGACATAGGGGGCGCGCATCTGAAAGCGGCTCGCGTGAAGCACGGGCGCGTCGAAGCGGTCGTCCAGGCGGCGACGCCGCTTTGGCTGGGGCTCGACAGCTTGCACGCCGCATTCGACGCGCTCTGCGCGGAGCTCGGCCGCGCCGATCGCCATGTGATCACCATGACCGGGGAACTCTGCGACGCCTTTCCCTCGCGCCGGGAGGGGGTCGCGGGTCTGGCTGCAATCGCGGCCAATCATCTCGCCCCCGCAGCCCTGAGCCTCTACGCCGGCCGGGCGGGGTTCGTCGACCTTGGCGAAGCCGCTTCCCATGCCGCCGACATCGCCTCGGCCAATTGGCGCGCGAGCGCCGCGGTGGTCGCGCTCAAGCTTCGAGACGCGCTATTCATCGACATCGGCTCGACGACAACCGACATCATTCCAATCATCGCGGGCGAGGTCGCTGCCGTCGGCTACAGCGACGCGGAAAGGCTCGCTTCGGGCGAACTCATCTATACAGGAATGACGCGGAGTTTCGTCATGTCATTAGCCTCCCGAGCGCCGTTTCGCGGCGCCTGGACTCCGCTGATGAACGAGTATTTCGCCTCTAGCGCCGACGTTCATCGCATTCTGGGCGATCTGCCCGACGGCGCGGATAAAATGGCGACCGCCGACGGTCGCGAGAAGACTGTCGAGGCTTCGCAGGCGCGCCTCGCGCGGATGATCGGGCGCGAGGCCGACGAAGGCGACGATTCGGAATGGACGGGACTCGCGGCCTGGTTCGCTGAGGCGCAAACACGTGAGGTTACCGACGCCGCGTTGCTCCGTCTGTCCCGCAACGATGTGGCGGCCGCGTCGCCGGTGGTTGCGGCGGGCGTCGGGGAAGGTCTGGCGGCGGAAGCAGCGCGGCGCCTGGGGCGGCCTTGCCTCGGATTTTCTTCGCTGATCGCAGCCCCTGTGGAAGCTTCGCATTGCGCGCCTGCGGTCGCAGTCGCATTGCTTGGCGCAAACAGGCAAGCGCTTCCGTCGAGATCGGAGTCGTTGTAGGTCAATCAAGGGGCGTTGAGAGAGCCGATGATGCGCTTTGTGAGCCTGGCGTTATTGATGTTTGCCGGCGCTCATCTCGCGAGCGCTGCGGAAGCCGCCGCCGGGTCCGCCGCCGCCAATGACTATCCGACCTCCGCTCGCGCCGACTATGTTTTCGCCTGCATGAAGACCAATGGCGATACGCGCGAGGCCCTCGAGCAATGCTCCTGTTCGATCGACGTCATCGCTTCGCTGCTTCCCTACGACGCCTACGTGGCCGCCGCTACTGTCGCGTCGATGAACCAAGAACCCGGGCAGATCGGCGGCATGTTCCGGGGCGTTGCGGTCGCGCGCGACGCCCTCGCCCAGCTGCGGCGCGCTCAGGCGGAAGGTGAGGTGCGCTGTTTTTGACTATCCAGTGAAGTTGAATACAGACGTGAAGCGTAATCCGGTTGGATAGCGCCTATGACGCTGCAATGACAATCATCAAGTTTGCTACTTGCGCTTGAGATTCGATCGGCATATCGTCGGTGTTGGTTTCGACTGCACGAGCGTCGGGGAACGGGAGCCCTGGCGCGCTTATCGGAGGCAAGGCGAATGCCCGCGAGCATCCGCTCGTTTCGCTTTGTTGTGACACGCTGCCGAAGCCGTCCCAAATGAGACTGCCGCTGTAAAGCCACTGTGACCCGTGTGGGGTTTGCGGTGCGCTTCGTGAGATGTCCAACCGGGAGGAAACAAATGCGCAAACTTTTGCTTGCAAGCTGCTTTGGCGCCGCGGCCCTGTTTACGGCCGGATACGCCGCCGCGAATGACGAACTGGCGAAAATGGCGGCGGACCCAAACCAATGGGTGACGCCCGCCGGAAATTTCGCCAACACACGATATTCAGAGCTCAAACAAATCAATACCGATAATGTCCATAAGCTCGCGCCGGCCTGGACATTCTCGACCGGCGTTTTGCGCGGTCACGAAGGCGCGCCGCTTGTCATCGGCGACGTGATGTATGTCCACGCGCCGTTCCCGAACACCGTCTTTGCGCTCGACCTCAACAACGACGGCAAGATTCTCTGGAAGTATGAGCCTAAGCAGGACCCCAACGTCATCCCGGTGATGTGTTGTGACACGGTCAATCGCGGCTTGGCCTTTGCGGACGGCAAGATCTTCCTCCATCAGGCGGACACGACCCTCGTGGCGCTCGACGCGAAGACCGGCGCCGTCGCCTGGTCGGTGAAGGACGGCGATCCTTCGAAAGGCCAGACCGGCACGGACGCTCCGTTCGTCTTCAAGGACAAGGTTTACATCGGCGTGTCCGGCGGCGAGTTCGGCGTTCGCGGGTGGCTCAGCGCCTACAATCTCAAGGATGGCAAGCTTGCGTGGCGAGCCTATTCCGAGGGTCCGGATTCCGACATCCTCGTCGATCCGGAAAAGACCACGGCGCTCGGCAAGCCGATTGGAAAGGACTCGAGCCTCAAGACCTGGCAGGGCGATGAATGGAAGATCGGCGGCGGCGATACCTGGGGCTGGTATTCGTTCGATCCCGAGCTCAATCTGATCTATTATGGCTCGGGGAATCCCTCGACCTGGAACCCGAAGCAGCGACCCGGCGACAACAAGTGGTCGATGACCATCTGGGCGCGCGACGCCGACACTGGCGAGGCGAAGTGGGTTTACCAGATGACGCCCCACGACGAGTGGGACTATGACGGCGTCAACGAGATGATCCTCACCGACCAGAAGATCGACGGGAAGGATCGCAAGCTACTCACGCATTTCGACCGCAACGGCTTCGGCTACACGCTCGATCGCACCAATGGCGAATTGCTGGTCGCCAACAAGTTCGACCCGAAGGTGAACTGGGCGACCGGCATCAACATGGACAAGTCCTCACCGGACTATGGCCGTCCGATCCGCGTCAAGGCGATGTCGACGGAGGCCAATGGCGAGGATGTCAACTCCAAGGGCATCTGCCCGGCAGCGTTGGGCTCCAAGGATGAGCAGCCCGCGGCCTATTCGCCTGAGACCGAGCTCTTCTACGTGCCGACCAACCACGTCTGCATGGATTACGAGCCGTTCAAGGTCAGCTACACCGCGGGTCAGCCGTACGTCGGCGCAACGCTGTCCATGTATCCGCCGGCGGGCGACAGCAACATGGGCAACTTCATCGCCTGGGACGGCAAGACGGGCAAGATCGTCTGGTCGGATCCCGAGCAGTTCTCGGTTTGGTCGGGCGCTCTGGCGACCGCGGGCGGCGTTGTCTTCTATGGGACGCTGGAAGGCTATCTGAAGGCCGTCGACGCCAAGACCGGCAAGGAGCTCTACAAGTTCAAGACTCCGTCGGGCATCATCGGCAACGTCATGACCTACGAGCACGGCGGTCGCCAGTATGTGGCGATCCTGTCCGGCGTCGGCGGTTGGGCGGGCATCGGCCTTGCAGCCGGTCTGACCAAGCCGACCGATGGTCTGGGCGCGGTCGGCGGTTACGCGGCGCTGTCGAACTACACCTCGCTCGGCGGCACGCTCACTGTGTTCGCGCTCCCGACCGACTGAGGGATCGACTGACGCCCCAAGGGGGATAGCGGGGTCCGGCGCATGCGCGCAAAGCACGCGCCGGACCCTTTTGTTTGCTAAAAGTTCGCGTGAGAAACAGACGTGACGGCTTTTAAACTTGCGCTCGGTTTCGGGTTCGCCCTCGCCTTGGTTCTGCCGCTCGCCGCCCTCGCCGATCCGCCGGGAGATCCAACCGCGGTTACTCAGGATGAACAAGGGTTGTGGCACGATAAGAACGGCGATCCGACCTACAAGATCGAGCCGGACGGAACCGTCGATTGGAACACCTTCTCCGGATTCCGTCGCTATAATGCCGCATGTATCGTCTGCCACGGCCCCGATGGCGCGGGATCGAGCTATGCGCCGGCGCTCGCGGACTCGGTCAAGACGATGAACTACGCCGAGTTTTTCGGAACCGTCGTTAGCGGACAAAAGGATCTCCGAACGGCAACGACCTCGTGATGCCGGCTTTCGCGGACAACAAGAATGTGATGTGCTACCTGAATGACATTTATGTTTATCTGCGCGCCCGCTCCACGGGAGTGGTCGGGCGCGGACGACCCGACAAACATGCTCCCAAGTCCCCGGCCTTCACTGCTGCTGAGGACAAATGCATGGGTCCGGATTGATGACTAAGGATTCAACGCCGTCCGGTCGATGGCGTCTGGCAAAGGGCGGTCTTTTCGCGCTTCGGCTGACATGCTTAGCGCTGGTTGGGGTCGTTCTCCCTGGCGGCGCGGGCGCGCAGGACGCACAGGGCTCGATCGAGCTCATCGACCCGCACGTCTTCCGAGCCTGCGCCGACCCTCGCAACCTTCCATTTTCCAACGAAGCTGGCGAAGGCTTCGAAAACAAGATCGCCGAGTTGTTGGCTCACAAGCTCGGCAAGTCGGTCGCCTACACCTTCTATCCCGATGCGACTGGCTTCATCCGCAACACGCTGAACGCCCATCGTTGCGACGTCGTTTTGGGAATCGCTCAAGGCGACGACATGGTTCAGCCGACCAACCCCTATTATCGGACGAGCTACGTCGCCGCATATCATAAGGACGGTCCCCTGAAGGGCCTGGATTCCTTGAGCGATCCGCGCCTCAAAACCGCGAGGATCGGGATCGTCGCGGGCACCCCGCCGGCGACCGTGCTGGCCGAGAATGGGCTGCTTGGCCACATCAAATCCTACGCCCTCGTCGTCGATACGCGCTTCAATTCGCCGACCCACGAAATGATGGACGACCTGGAGCGTGGCGATATCGACGTTGCGTTGCTCTGGGGTCCGATCGCCGGCTATTACGCGACGAAGGCAAAGACGCCGACTGCGGTGGTCCCGCTTGTGAAGGACCAGGGCGACACCCGCATGGTCTATCGGATCGTCATGGGGGTGCGCCATTCCGATCAAAATTGGAAGCGCGACCTCAACAAGCTGATCTCCGAGAACCAGGACGAAATTCAAGCGATCTTGCGCTCCTATGGCGTCCCGCTGCTTGACGAGAACGATAAGCCCATCTCGCCCTAACCGCGCGCCACCCTCGGCCTCGTCCTGAGGCCGCGTGGACCGCGGCCTCCCGACAACCTCAGGTCAAGGCCTTCGCGGCCCCGCTGTCGAGGGACGCCTTGAGACATGAGCGAGTGAGCGGGTCCAAAAGTTCGGTCTACGGAGATACGGCCTTTTGCACCGCGCGCGCGATCTCTCCGATGCGCTGCTCGATCAGCGTCGGCGCCTCGCAGACGTAGGAAACGGTCTGACGCCGGTCGTTGAAGATGCGAAGGTCCCACAGCAGCCGCTCTTGGCCGTTCGCGCCGGGCGCCGGCGCCTGGCCGTCACGGGTCTGGTCCGAAGCGTTTTCCACGGCTTCGTTCTCCGCGCGGATGCGATCGGCCAAAGCCTTCTGCCTGCGGCCAATTCGATCCAGACCGTCTATGATCTGGGAGCGTTGCTCCGACAAATCCGAGAACGCCGCGGCGAAGGCGCGCAGAAGCTTGGCGTTCGCATCGGGGCCGGCCTTCGCTTTGAATGCGGCGATCGCGGCCTCCACGTCAGCGATGGGAACGCGGCGCTGCGCCATTTGCGCCTTCAAGTCCGCCACGTCGCTCTCGTTGCGCCAGTCCTGCAAGTCGAGATCGAGCTGAGGCCCGGCCCAGATGGAGGCGAGCGAAAAAGTGGGCGTCTTGATCTGCTGGCAGGGCCAGTCCGGATCGGTCTTCCCTTTGAATTGAGCGAGCGCCTGCGGCGTGAGCAGGGCCACGGTCGCAATCGCGAGAACGGCGCGAGCCGCAGCAAGATGCATTTGCGTTTCCTCTCAAGCGCAATGATAAGATTGGGCCTGCGGCCAATCAAGCCGCCGAGGTTCACGATTGCGTCGC
Organism: uncultured Alphaproteobacteria bacterium; assembly: GCA_963725195.1. Lineage (GTDB taxonomy): Bacteria > Pseudomonadota > Alphaproteobacteria > Rhizobiales > Beijerinckiaceae > Roseiarcus. The sequence goes on from CAVRXX010000015.1 coordinate 101,148, forward strand.
CCGTGGCGCCGCTCAGCGTCGGCAAGCGCGCGTGCTGACAGGATCTCGGGCGACTACAGAGAGAAGGACGCGACGGTATGACGCGCATGCTCGCCAGTGTCGCCGACGCAGCCGAGGCTAGCGTTGGCGTGCAATTTGGCGCCGACGTCATTGATCTGAAGGATGCCCGGCGCGGCGCGCTCGGAGCTGTCTCGCTCGATATTGCGCGCCAGGCGGTCGCCGCTGTCGCGGGACGATGCGAAACGAGCGCGGCGCTCGGCGATCCTCCTTATGACGAAGACGCATTGGTGGCGGCCGCGCGCGCGTTGGCGGCCATCGGCGTCGACACCCTCAAGCTCGCCGTGGACGCGCCGACGCTCGATCGGCTCGGCAATTCCTTGATGAGGCTCGCGCGCGAGGTCGCGCTCGTCGGCATGATGTTCGCCGACGAACAGCCTGATTTTGCCCTCCTCGCTAAACTCAAGGAGCTCAGCTTCAAGGGCGCAATGCTCGACACGCGCGACAAGAACTCGCGGCCGGCTTCTCGCGCATCTCGAGGTCGTTCAGCTCAACCAATTCTGCTCGCAGTGCCGCGCGCTCAAGCTAATGAGCGGCCTCGCTGGATCGCTCGAAGCGCCCGACGTTCCGCGACTGTTGCTTGTGCGCCCCGATGTCCTTGGATTTCGAGGCGCGCTTTGTCATGCGCACGACCGGCGAGGCGCGATCGACCCGGCCGCCGTCGTCCTCATCCGCGATCTCATCCCGCGCGAGAGAACGGACCCAGACGTTTCGCCGAAAATCGATTGGCGGCTGCTGGCGCGCGGCCTCATCGGCGGACGGGACCAAGAAGGGGAACTCGACCGCGTGTTCGTGCATGACTTCGTCGTTCCCGCGGCGATCGGCGCCTATGATTTCGAGCGCTCCATCCGTCAGCGCGTCGTCTTCGATGTCGAGGCGCTGGTGCGTCGCGCCGGCGCTCACCCGGACGACATGCGTTCGATTTTCTCCTACGACGTCATTCTCGACGCCATCCGCCTCGTGGTCGGGCGCGGCCACGTCGAGTTCGTCGAGACGCTCGCTGAAGAGGTCGCTGCGGCCCTGCTGCAGCATGCGCGGGTCCGCAGCGTTCGCGTCAATATTCGCAAGCTCGACGTGATCGATGGCGCAGTCGGGGTCGAAATCCGCCGCGAGCGCGCCTCAGGCGCGGCTGACGTGCGTCCCATCGGCGCGGTCGATCGAGGCGCTTGAGGCGTCCTGCCTTATCTACGTGGGTCGGTCCTTTCGCTATGGTGACGGTCGCCAATCTGGCGCACTCTCGCATCCGTCTTCGAACCGAACACGCCGACGTCGTCTGAGCGCATCAAGTGGGACAGCGCTCTTTAAGCTTATGGCGGCAGAGGCTGCGGGTTCAATTCGCTCCGCCCAATCTTGTCTGCAATTCCCGCAAGCATCTCAAAGCCATGGCTCAATGCATTCGCTTGAGTTTGAAGCATATCAAGCTGCGCGAGCACCAGTTCGTTTTCGCGAACGGTAGTCCAGCCCGGCCGATGGATATTTGCTATCAGCAGGTCATGGTACTTCTTCTGTGAGAGCTTGGAGACTGTCTCACCTAGAGAACGAATTTTGTGTTCTAGTGCTTTAACGTCGTGCGCCATCTAAGTATCCTCCTTATAAATTCGGCGGTATCTTAAAAGTCAACTTGATACTAATGTGTTTCGTCCGGCGGCGGACTACAACATCGCGCCGACCGTCGCCGTACCGGTCACCACAGCACAACTCGGCGGTCGCCGCTGTGATCTGCGTCACCCTGCGGGACGGAATGTGATTGGCCATGCAGTTGAACTGGCCGGACGGGCGATGAACCACGACGCGCATTAGGGCCAGGCAAAGGCGTCAACCCCATCTCAGGCAGCGCCGCAGTTGCGAGAACCCCTTCACGCGAGCATGCGCGCCAGATCGAACGCCTGACGGAAATCAAGACGCAGCGGCGTCTTGCTCTCCGTCATCTGCTTGAACAGCCCCGACTCGGTTCGGTACTTGACGTTGCCGATCGCAAGGGCGCCAATCCCGAGCGCGCCGCGCTCGCCGAGCGGGGCGCCATTGGCCTGCGCGTCCACCCCCTCGATGCCGGACGGCGGCACCGCGTTGACGTCAGCCGCGATCAGCAATTTCTGAGCGCTCGCGATCTCCCTGGCGTCGATCACGCGTACGCCAGCTTTCGCCGCGCACAACACGACTTCCGTGGCCGCAAGAATGACGGCCTTCGTCTCGGTCGTCGAACCGTCGGCGACGGCAAAGTTGACGCCGAACCTGCGACTAACCTCGCCCGCGTGGCGGCTCGTGCGTTCGGTTCCCTCGCGGCCGACCAAAGTGACGGACGCGCCCTCAAGCGCAGCGATGACGGCCGACGCGGTTCCCACCACGCCGGTCGCGCCGAAGACCGAGACGGCCGCGCCGCGAAGCGCGCGATCATGTCTCTCCTTAAGCGCCTTCTCGACGACGGCGATCATCGCGGCCGCGGTGGTGAACGAGCCAGCAGGGTCGGCGAACAGCGAAATCTCGAACGGCTTGAACAGCGCCTTGCCGGCGGCGTCGAGCATGTCGAGGGCGAGGAGCGCGTCCTTGCCGCCAATGAACACGCCCGTCCGCACCGCGTCGCGCGGCGAGCGTGAGAACATGGCGTCCTGGACGAGACCCTCGACCTCTTCGAGCGAAACCCTGGTGTAGGACGCCGTCGCATCATAGCCGGCGTCGAGCGCCATATTGACGTCGAAGGGGCTCATGTGCGCGAGCGGCGTGATCATGTGCAGGATGTTCTTGGCCATTGTTCCTCCCGAGCTTTCATCGGACTGATACGTCTTCTTCCTCGCGGATCTCGGCCCCGCGATCCCGCGCGCTGCAGATTCTGATCTGAACCGTGAGGTCGCCCTCGGCGCAAGCGCGCCGAGCAAGGAATTGCGCGTGGTCGGGGTCGGATGCAAAGGCGAAACCGGTCGGCCCCCACGAACTCTGGCCAATCCCATGCGCCCCGAGGGCCTTCAACTTCGCGGCGGCCTGGCTCACGGGCATGCTGATGAAGCGGCCGCCGCCCTGGACCGGACCGAAATGGTCGCCGAGAATTTCTTAAATCCTGGAGACGCCATCGCCGAAAGCTTCGAGGTCCGCTTCGGCCGCGCCGGGCAGAATCTGCATGAGCGTGCGTCGGCAGATTTCACTCGCTGCGCCGGCAGGGAAACGTGGCAATCCGGCAAACGCCCGCTTTTCCGCCTCGCCATGGGCGCCCTCAAGGCGCGGGTCCAACAGTAGGAGAACGCGCCAATCCTTGGGAAAGTTCATCCACGCCACCACCGGCGGGATCTCGGTTTCCGGTCCCCTGCCAGCGTCAACGGCCAGGCCGCCGCGCTCGAACAAGGCAACGCCCACGCCTGAACGGGCGCCGCGATCGAGCAGGCGGGCGTCAGCTCGCGCATCGAGCGGCAATCGCGCCAGCTTGCGAAACGCTGCCGCGATCGCCAACGTCAGCTGAGTGCCGGAACCGAGTCCGGCGTGTGCGGGAATGGCTTTCGAGATCGTGAGCTTCTTGTCGGTACCGAGGTCAAGGCCCTCGGCGACGCGGCGCGCAATACGCGCGCCCCGCTCGCGCTCTTCGCCCGAAACGTCGAAGCTCGGCGCCTCGCCAAGCGCAACGCGGGTCTCGAACGCGTCGATGGCGAGGCCGATCGACCCGAAGCGGCGGCCGAGATCGCCCGCGAGATCAAGAAAACCCAGATGCAGTCGCGCCGTCGTCGTGACCTGAACGCGTTTCAACGCGCGCCTCTTTTCCTCGATTCATTCGCCGCTGCGGCTCGCCATTCGCTGGGACATTGCGAAACTTTGCGCGGTTTGCCAAGCGCAGAACCCGACAAGTTGCATATGGCGCGTTGGGCGATGCGCCCCGCCCGCCGCGTTCGTCTCGCGAAGCGCGTCCAATCGCAATGTTGCCGCGGCCCGTTCAAAATGCCACAGTCGCCTGATGGGGGGGATGGCGCGGCTCCGCTTGAAGACAGGTGGGCGATGATCGAGCTGATTCTGACGGTGTGCGCGCTCAATGCGCCGAGCCAGTGCGACGAACAGCGGCTGCAGTTCGTCTCGCAAGAGTCGATCATGCAATGCATGATGCAGGCGCCGCCCTATATCGCCCAGTGGTCGAACGAGCATCCGGCGACGCGGGTCGTCAAATGGCGATGCGCCTACCCCGGATCCGACGAGAAGATCTGATCAAGGTTGACTGCACGGCGCGCGGCCTCAATTGCGCTGCTATTGCGCGTCCTTGGGAGGCATGCGTGGCGGGGGGAGCGGCGTAAAATTGATGGCCTGGTCCTGTTGTTGATCCAACTGTGGGTCGATCGGACCGCCGGACGATGGATCTCCGCCGCCTGTCGTGATGATCGTCGACGGCGTGGCTTCGCGCGCAGTCGCTTGCGCGTTTCCGCCTTGGCCGCTGCCGAAGTCCGCGGTGCGACCGCCCTGAGGCACGCCGTTGGCGCTCGCCCGGATCGCGGCCTCTGTCCTCTCGGCCAGATGGGCGTCATAGCGCAGGCGATAGGCGCGAGGCACGCCGCTCGGGAAGTTGTCGTCGTCGAGCGCCTCGACCCAGAGATGGATGGCGCCGGGATCGCCCTCGAGCGAGTGCGGCTCAACGATCCGGGCGGCCAAAAGCTTGAATTTCGGCGGCAGAGGATCGGTCGATGACCAACCGAGCAGGCCGCGCGTCGCAAAAAAACTGACCACGTAAAAGGCGCTCGTGAGCACGATGGCGGCCGCCTTCACCGGCCACGGGATCCTGGCGAAGATGCAGATGATGAGCAAAAGGACGCCCAGCAAGGCATAAGCGATCGACAGCCAGATGATGACGTCGGCAAGGTTGCTCACAGCTGCTTCACATAGCCGGTTTTCGGGTCAATATCACCGCCATTGCGGCGCACGTTGCGAAAGGTTTCCATCAGCGACTTCGGCCGCCTGTTGACGTCGATGACCTTGCCGTCGGCGTCGAGCGTGAAGCGCACGGCGGTCTTCTCGTCGCCGGTGTGATCGACGAACACGGTGTCGTCAAAAATCACCTGCGCAGTCGGATTAAGCTTTTGCACTTTGACTTTCGCCGGCACCGGCGTGTTGGTCGTGGCCACGAAATGGCTGACGTTGACGGTGTATTCGCCGGCGACTATGCCGCGGATCGTGACGATCTCCTCGCGAATGGGCGACGAGATCTTCTTGCCGTTGACCACGATGAAATCGTTGGCCCCACCACGATCGTCGCGGTCGAGCACCATGAAGCCCGCCTCGCGATGACGATACCATGCGATGTTGCCCGCCGGGTCCTGCACGAACAGATCAAGATCGTCAGGATGATTGTCTGGCCAATCCATGGTGACGATGAATTCGGCCTTCGTGTCGATCTTGCCGTCCTTGGCCTCGGGCGAGATCGCCAAGAGCGCAAGGAAAAAGAGAAACGCGACCACCTGCAGCGCCTTGAACAACATCACGCTGAAGGGATCGAACGGCTCTTCGCGCGGGTAAAGGCCGAACTCATCGATCATGCGCGCATGGCCAGATCGTGGGCGCGCTCCAGGGCGGGGACGACCCGCGTCTCGGTGAGCGTAACCGCGCGCGAGAACACCTTCGCGGTCGCATTGTCGAGCATGTAATACTGGATCTTCAACAGGATCGAGCCCACGAGTCCGGCGAGCGTGGTGTACATCGCCACCGCCATGCCGTCGCTCATCAGCCCCATCGAGGATTTCATCATCGACTTATCGCTCGCGTCGAGCCCGGCGATAGGCGCGAGCATGATGATAAAGCCGATGATGGTGCCGAGGAGGCCAAGCTTTATGACTGTGTCGCTGGCGAACGAGCCGAAGCCGTTGGACCCGCGCAGGCGATCAGCGAGCGAGCGGAGCAGCAGCGTCTGATCGAGCCGCCCGCGTCCTTGCGTGCGCGCCTTCAGGGCAAGATCGCGGATGTGGTCGGCAATGAGGCCAGCAGGGAGTGCGGCCGAAGGGTCGACCGCGGCGACGTCAGCGCCTCCCGTCTCGATGTGCGGCCGCCACCCGCTGTCCAGCATCGCCTTCGCGCGAGATGACGATCGTTCGCCAAAGGCAATGGAGCGATGCCCCCAGGTAGAGCAGGGCGATCACCGACGAGAGATAGGTGCGGTCCGAGACGACCATCAAGCGAAGGAGGCCATAGCGCCAGAGCAGGATCGCAGCGAAGATGGTCGCGCCGGTAAAGATAAGCCAGCGCAAGAGGGGCGCGCGATCCGCGGCGGACCATGTGCGCCCGGGCTCCGGCGATAGGACCACGGCGGTCATGCCAATTTCCTTCCAAGGTCGTCCCCGGTCAGCCAAGGATAGCGCTCGCGGTGGCAAGCGCAAGCCGACGTATTTCGCTCTTTTAAGCGCGCGGGAGCAAAATCTCGCCTTTGCCGAGCGCGGCGAGATCGCCTGCGAGGCGTCGCAGCGGCCGACGGAACAGGTCCCCGAGCTTGGCGCTGGCTTGAGCGATGTAGTCGGCCAGAAGCCGCGCCGCGACCAGGTCATGTTCGCCGCAATCGCCGAAGGTTGGCGAAAAAAGCGTCGCGCCTCGCCCGAGCAGGATCGTGCCGCGGCCCATCAGATAGCCGGGCAGGTCGCCTGCTTCTCCGCCGACCGCCAAGGTGCCCGCGATCATCCGGCTGCCCGCGTAGGCGCCTGCGCGGCCTTCGATCAGAATGAAGCCGCGCCTCAACCGGTCGCCGGCGCGCTCGCCCGCGTCGCCGCGCACGTGCAGAACGCCGCCGCTCATGCCGACCGTCTCGCCGCTCAACGGGCCTCCGAGGCGCTCGCCCGCGTCGCCCTCGATCATAAGCGTCCCGCCCTTCATTCCGGAGCCTGCGAACGGGCCGGCGGCGCCGTGCACCGTCAATTGTCCACCTGACATCAGACGGCCGGCTTCCACGCCGACGTCCCCTTCGACGCGGATCGAGCCTGCCGTCAGCCCCTGGCCGACGCGATCGAAACGGGCGCTGCCGCCTTCGATGACAATCGCAGCAGGATCGCCCTCGCGAATGCGGAAAACGTCTCCCGCGGTGATGCGCATGCGCGTCGTTTGCAGTTCGATGCTCGCGACCTCGGCGACCGATTTGCCGGCAAGATTCTGCGGCGTCAACAGCGACAGATCGAGGCGCTGCGCCGGCGGCGCGCGCAACGAGAAGGTGAGCGAGCTCAAGGCAGCAGATCCTTGAGATGGTCGTGGCGCCCGCCGAGCTTGCCGCGATAAGTGTTGGCGTCGACGCGGGATGGAAATCTCGACGGACTCACGGGACGAGATCCTTGAGATGATAGTGGTGGCGGCCGAGCTTGCCGCCGTAATTGCCGGCGCCGACGCGCAACGCGCCGCGGTCGGCGCCCATTTCGACGATCGCGGCCAGTCCCGCCCGCATCGCATCGGCCACAGCCTCGCTGGTGAGGCCGTCGATGACGATTTCAAGCACCGACCCAATCTCGGGGGAAAGAGCGCTGTCGACTGCGCCTTTCAAAGTCGGGCAGTAGCTGTCATTGGTCGATGCGCTCGCGCCCTTGTATTTGGACCCCACTTTCGATCCCGAACGCGCAATCCCGCCGGGAAAGGGCATGATGACGTCGGCGACCTTGCGCATCGCCTCGACCGCGGCCTCAGTCGCGTGAAGCGTCTTCGCCGGGCTTTCCCCCATGACGATGAGATTGCCTCCGCCGACCGCTTTCTTGGTGAGATAGGTGGTCGAACTCGCAGACGAATTCGCCGTCCATCACTGGCACACGCCAGTATCGCCGGGCGCCGAGCCGCTTGGCGATCTGCCAGCCGTCGCCGAAGAAGCGAATCGCGTCGCCGAGCTTGAGCTTGTCGTCGCCTGAGTCCAATCCCGCATAGCAGGCCGAACCGGGGCTGGTGAGCACGCACTGCCCGACGCGGTTTTGCAGTTGCTTCTGCAGTTCCGCGGTCGAGACCGCGAACATGAGCACGCGCACGCCGGGCCGTCCGTCCGGCGTTTGTTCCGGCGACCGAACGCTCTCCGCGCCGGCCTCGCAGCCGCAGCCGATCACCGAAGTGGCGAAGCCCGTCATCGTCTCGGCCGCCTGCGCGGCCCAGCGTTCGGTCGGCGCCGTGATGACGATCGCGGTCGCGCGCATGTCGAACGCTTCCGCGAACGTATCGTCGATGGCGATTCCGTTGGCTATTAGCTCTGGCATGCGACCGCCTCGAACGGTTGCGGCCGCGCGATGGCGCTATCGGGCACGCGCATGAAATCGGACGCCAGGCCATAACGCGCGTCGTAATATTCTGTCATCCGGCGCCGCATCGAGGCCTCGACGGCCGGCGTCACGTGCAGGGCGCGGCCGAATCGAACCTGCGTCACCTCGCCGTCTCGCACGACGAGTTCCCCGTCCTTGTAGACGCGCGCCGCGGCGCGGAACATTTGCGCGATGGCCTTGCCGGGGCGATAGAGCGCGATGTCGGCGCGCGCGCCCACGCCGAGATGACCGCGATCCGGCAGGCCAAGCAGTTTGGCAGGCGCCGCGCGCGTCATCGTCGCGATTTCGCTCAAGGTATATTCGCGCGTCAGCGATGGGAGCGTCGTCACCGCCAGCGCCTCCTTCGGCAGGCGGGCGGCCCACTCTGCTCGTACGTCCTTGTCCATCAGCAGCGCGAAGATCTCGGGATAGGTGGTGAACGGCGCGCCATTCGGGTGATCGGTGGTGAAGAACACGCGCCAGGGGTCATTGATAAGCAGGAACAGCTCCAATCCGACCGCGAATTGCACTGCGTTGTGGAAGCTGCCGGCGCGATATTCGTAAGGCACGATGCCAAAGCCGTTAGAGTCCCCGTCGGCGATAGCGTATTTCTTCGGTCGCGCCTGACCGCGAGCGGAGAACTGCCGCAAGACGTCGGACGAGATCGTCACCGTCTGGCCAAACATCACCTGACCGACGTCGATGGTGACGCGTCTTGGCCGCGTTGACCGCTTCGGCAAGCTGAGGCGCGGCGGAGGAAAAGCCCTGCGGGCCTTCTTTACCGTAGCCGTAGAACTGAAGATGCGCCAAATGCAGCGGCAAATCCTCAGCCGCGGCGATCGTCGCGAGTCCTGTTTCGAAGTTCCCAGGCAGGCCGAGATTGTTGCAGTGAAGATGCAACGGATGCGGCACGCCCGCCTCATGGACCGCCTTTTGCAGCGCCTTGACGATCGCGCGACTGGTCACGCCGTAATAGGGCACAACGTCGTCGAACGAAAAGCTGCGCATGTTGTCCTTGAACGCGGCTACACCGCCCGCGTTGACGACCTTGATCCCGAGCGCCCGCGTCGTCTGCAATGTCCAGGCGACGTGATCGCGGATCGCGCTTGGCCCTTCTCCTGACCGCATGAGGCCGAGCCCGAAATCGTCATTGCCCAGTATCGTCAGAATCGCCTTGTCGATGATCGGCGTGTCGGCCAGCTCGAGATGCGCGTGCAGGGCGTTGTGCGGCGAGACCGCCGGTTCGACCACGGTCGTGAAGCCCATTTCAGCATAAAGCCGACCCGTCTCGAACGTCGTCCATCCGACCTGGGAGAGCGGCGTCAGGGCGGGGCGGCGCGCGTGCGCCCGATGCTGTTCAGGCAGCATCAGGCGGGCGGTGTTCACATTCGCGCCGGCGATATGCGAATGAATGTCGATGCCGCCGGCCATCGCGATAAGGCCGGTCGCGTCGACCATTTCGTCCGCTTGCGCGCCCGGCGGCGGCGCGACGATTGTATCGTCGCGGATCCAGAGATCGCCGATTTGGTCATGGCCGTTGGCGGGATCGACGATATGCGCGCCTTTGATATGGATCAGCATGAAGCAGCTTGCGCTTGTGCGAGGCCGGAGGCGATGCGCTCGAGGGCCTCAGCGACGCTCGGCGTGGCGGTGCGTGCCGAGGCGGTCAAGGCGACCAGGGTCCCGGCTTCGGATGAATGCATCACCGCATCATGATCGACGCCCGGGCGACCGACTGTGATCCGCACGTTCGGCTCTTCGGCGAATTCGGCCGTCCGCTCAGACAGAGCGATGAAGTTCACGCCGTTCCGCATTGCCGGCGGGGCCGCTCCAAAAGCGGAGATCCACAATACGCAATCGGTTTCCTCGGACGCGACAAGTCGCTCCGCGTCAAAACGCCATGGGTCATGGACCGGGACGCCGGCGCCGAATCCGGTTCGCATCGGAAAGCCGGTCTTCCACCCACAAGCGGCAAGCACGCCCACGCCATCGTCCGGCGCCGCCAGCGGCAATGTCGAGAAGCGCGTGGTTTCGTTCAAGTCGCGCACAAGCCCATTGAGCATCTCGATTTCGAGCGCGCCGAGGCTCTCCGCCGTCCAAACCGCCACGCCGAAGCGCGCGCCTTTCAGGGTGGCGCCGAGCGCGTCGAGCGCGGACAAAGGCAACCCGGATCGCGCGGTTCCGCGGTTCGCGATACGGCGGTTTTTTACACGCGCACGCAGCGCCGCAAGATTGACCGCGAGCGTTGCGCCGCGCCCCGCTCCCCAGATCTCGATATCGCCCTCGAACCCGCGGATTCTTGCGCCTATGGCTGGCGCCAGCCAAACGATGCGCCGCTCGACGTCCACGCCTTCCGGCCTGGCCGGGGGCCGCAGCAGCCGCTCGTTCAGGGCGGGCCAGGTTTCCACCAAGCCGTCGCCCACAAGCAGCACGACGTCGGCGCGCACGCGCGCTTCACCCGGCGTGGTCAGCATGACGCCAGTTTCACGCATCGAGTCGAGATCGCGCAACAGCGCCGCCGAATGCATATGCTCGATAACGCCGCCGACCCGTTCGGCGAGCGCGATTGCTGCTCTCGCCCCTTCGATGTCCGCGCCCAAGCCCGCGATGAGCGGTTGATGGCTTCGCGCCAACAGGCGAGCCGCGGCCGCGGCCGCGTCGTCGAGCGACGCAGGCGCGCCATCGATCGATGCTGTGGCCTCGGCGCCGATTGAATCTTTCAGCGACATACGCTCCGCTCGTTTCGCTCCCGTCGGCCGATGGCGGCAACTGCAAGCGCGCTCGGGGATTTGCGACCCGACTGGACAAATCCCGAAGTCAGCGGCTTCAATCGCATCGTGATCGATCGCAGCTCAGCGACAAACAATAGCGCAGCCTGAGGAAATGCCTAGCCCTTGTCGCCAAGTTCTCGAACAGATGAAGCGGCGCGTTTGATGACTGACCATCCGGCGATCATCGTCGTAGCCTATTCGGCGCGCGCGCTTGCATCCTGCGCCAGCCATGCCGGGTTCGCTTCCCTCTCGATTGATGTCTTTGGCGATGACGACATGAGAGCGATGAGCGTGGCTTCGGTGAAGCTCGAGGGCGGCTTGGCGGATGGGTTGGCGCCCAATAAGGTAATGGGCGCCGTTGAAGCGCTGATCAGCACCCATGATCCGATTGGGCTTGTCTATGGCGCGGGTTTCGAGCATCAGCCGGAAACGATCGCCGCGATCGCCCATAAGATCCGCGTATTTGGCAACGCGGCGGAGCTCCTGCAGCGCGCCAAGGATCCGATCGCGCTTGCACAGATTTGCGAGGCGAATGGCGTTCGCCATCCGCAGGTTCAGTTTTCGGCGCCGGACGAACCCGAACTCTGGCTCATGAAGAAGCGCGGCGGCGCAGGGGGCGATCATATCGCAACCACGGAACCCCCGAGCCGCCTTCGGCCCGATTCTTATTTTCAACGTCGCGTCGCCGGAAGGAACATTTCGGCTTTGTTCCTCGCCAGCGAGAAACGAGCGGAAATTATTGGCCTCAGCATGCAATGGACCGCGCCAACGCAGGCGTCGCCGTTTCGGTATGGCGGCGCAGCCGGACCCATCGACATTGAGCCATCGCATGCGCGAGAAATTGCGCGCTCCGTTGCCCTGATCGCTTCCGAATTTGATCTCATTGGCCTTAACAGCGCTGATTTTCTGGTCTCGGATGACGCGGTTTGGCTCCTGGAGATCAACCCTCGGCCCGGGGCGACGCTGGACGTGTTCGAATCGAACGAAGCTCCCTTGTTTACGCGTCACATCGCCGCGTGCGAAGGATGCCTCACGCCGGCTTCTCGCGGCATGACGTTCAAAGCGGCTGAAATCGTTTACGCCCCTCACGACATTGTCGTGCGTGGGCAAGGGAATTGGCCGGATTGGGCGGTCGATCGATCGGCGCCCGGTACGCTCATCGCCGCCGGCGATCCGTTGTGCACAACGCTTGGCGTTGGCGCGACCGTCGATTTGGCGCATGCCTGCGCCAGCGAGCGGGCGCGAAGAATCGTCGCTCTCGTTCAGGAGGAAGGACATTGAGCGCCGCCGAGACCATAAGCGTCAATCGACGCGCCGCCGCGCTGACGGCTGCGCTGCGTGGCGACGCGATGATATTGAACCTCGGCGTTGCGCGCGGACCGCTCGGCGAAACGTCAATTGACGCGGGCGCAAAGCAGCGCGGCGGCATTGAAGCCGGACTGCGTATCGCGGAGATCTGCATGGGCGGACTCGGGGCGGTGCGGCTCACGACCGATAACGCAACGCCGCGCTGGCCGTGGACAATTGCCGTCAGTTCCTCGCAGCCGGTGATTGCGTGCCTCGCGAGCCAATACGCGGGTTGGAGCCTGGCGCACGGGACCGGAAAAGACGCATTCTTCGCTCTCGGCTCTGGCCCGGCTCGCGCGCTTGCGCAAAAGGAGGCTTTGTTCAAAGACGTCGGCTATCGGGACCAAGCCGACGTCGCGACGCTCGTCATCGAGAGCGGGCGTCCGCCGCCGCCCGAGATCGTGGAGAAAGTGACGAGCGATTGCGGAGTGGCGCCTTCGGCTTTGACAGTGATTTATGCGCCGACTCAAAGCTTGGCTGGGGGCGCCCAGGTGGTCGCGCGGGTGCTGGAAGTGGCGTTGCATAAGGCCCACGAGCTGAAGTTTCCGCTCGAGCGCATCATCGACGGCATGGGTGCCGCGCCCTTGAGCCCCCCGCATCCCGACTTTGTCACCGCGATGGGCCGCACCAACGACGCAATCATCTACGGCGGACGCGCGCAGCTCTATGTCACCGGGCCCGCTCACGATGCGAAAGGTCTCGCGGAGGCGCTTCCTTCTCGCGCGTCGCGCGATTTCGGCGCTCCGTTTGCCGAGATTTTCAAGCGCTTCCACGGCGATTTTTACGCCATCGATCCCATGCTGTTCAGCCCGGCTGAGGTCATCGTCACGGCGGTCGAAAGCGGAGAGAGTTTTCACGCTGGAGCGGTGCATCACACATTGCTCGATGCCTCGTTCGCCTGACATGGCGGGGCGGCTGGCCGACGGGCCTACCGTCCTTCTGGTCAGCGATCAGCGGGATTGGCATGCGCGCCAAATGGAAGCTGCGTTTACAGTGGCGGGCGCGCGCGTCGAGCGCGTCGACCTTGCCGATTGTGGGTTCGACACCTCTAGCTCAAGCGGATTGTCGTTGCCGGTGTTGGGCTCGCGGCTGCCCGACGCCGTGCATGTGCGCACGCTGTCGGCAGGCTCGTTCGAGGCGGTCACGAAACGCCTCGGCGTCCTGCACGCGCTGACGAAAGTTGGGGTCACAGTCTGGAACGACGCGCGCGCCATCGAACGCTGCGTCGATAAGTCGATGACAAGCTTTTTGCTTGGCCAAGCCGGCGTGCCGACGCCGCCGACTTGGACGACGGAATCCGCAGAAGCTGCGCGGGCGCTCATCGAACGTGAGGCGCCGCGCGGCCCGCTCGTGCTTAAGCCCCTGTTCGGCGCGCAAGGGAAGGGCTTACGTCTGATTCGAGTGCCGGAGGATTTGCCCGGTCCCGAAGAGATGGCCGGGGTTTATTACCTTCAGCAGTTTCAATCGAACGCAACTCAGGGCTTCACGGACTATCGGTTGTTCGTCCTGCATGGTCGCGTGATCGGTGCGATGATGCGTCGGGCCGCGACATGGATCACCAACGTCAAGCAAGGCGGTGAGCCCTTGGCCGTGGCGCCTGATCCCAAGATGGAGCGTCTGGCGATTGCCGCCGCGGAAGCGGTCGGCGCCGAAATCGCCGGCGTCGACGTGCTGGTCACGGCTCATGGCGCGCCGACCGTGCTTGAGGTCAACAGCATGCCCGCCTGGAGCGGCCTGCAAAAGGTGAGCAAGCGCAATATCGCCGAGGCGATCGCATCCGCGCTGATGGATGAGTTGGTCCGCCGGCCCGTGCAGCAGCGCGCTCCATGAGCGACCCCGAGGATCTCGTGGCGACGGCCTATATTGAGGCGTGCCTTGCGGAGCTCGACGCGCCTAAGCCAGGCAACGTGCATCGGTTCGCCCCAGGCCACCGCATGGAGGTCGAAGACTTTGTTCGAAGCGCCGAGGCGAGCGCGGCGCCGATCGCGTCGAGGGGAGATCGAGTGGGAACCCGCGTCCGCGCCGCCGTCGACGCGACGCTGAAGGCGGTCGGTCAGAACACCAATCTCGGCATCATTCTCCTATGCGCTCCGCTGGCGGCTGCCGTGGAGATTCAGGATACGCCTTTGCGCCCGTCGCTGGCCCGGGTGCTCGATCGTCTTGATTTGTCCGACGCCGCGGATGTCTTTTCCGCCATAGCCGCCGCCAATCCGGGCGGCCTCGGACGCGCCCCCCGGCACGATGTCAACGCTCCCCCCACCGTGACGCTACGCGAGGCCATGGCGGAGGCGGCGGGGCGGGACCGCATCGCGCGGCAATATATTACGTCTTATGAAGACATTTTCTCACTCGGCTTGCCGGCGCTAGCGGCGGGGCGCCGGTGGCATGCTGACGCCCGCTGGTCCACGCTCGCCGTCTATCTGACGTTTCTCGCCGCGCTGCCCGACACGCATATCGTGCGCAAGTTCGACGCTGCGACCGCCGAGGCTGTCCGCCGCGAGGCCGCCGACTGGCGCGACGCGTTCGCTGCGGTTCGCGATCCGGAGGCGATCTCAGACGGCTTGCTCGACTGGGATGCGACGCTCAAATCGCGCGGGATCAACCCCGGAACGAGCGCGGATCTCACTGTCGCGACCTTGTTCGCGTCCTCTCTCTCGCGCCTCCACGACGACAAATGCGCTTCCGCCATCTTGCCCTTACGCGCTAACGATGCTTGAGTTGGGCCTAAGGGGCTCGCGCCCCTCGACTATCCGGCCAACCGATCCCGCCTCCGCGGGGTGCTGACAACAAGGATAGCCAGTCCGCCGCGTTTTAAATGGCGGGGGACGAATGTGGTTTGGCTTGATCTCAGGGAGGAATTGGCATGGCTAAGATTCACAAGCTAATGGTTGGCGAGTCGCTGGTCGGCGACGGAAATGAAGTCGCGCATATTGATCTCATCATTGGCCCGCGGGGCAGCGCGGCTGAAACCGCCTTCGCCAACGCGCTGACCAACAACAAGGACGGTTTCACGTCCCTACTCGCGGTTCTGGCCCCGAACCTAGCCACCAAGCCCAACACGGTTCTGTTCAACAAGGTGACCATCAAGGGCGCCAAGCAGGCGGTGCAGATGTTCGGGCCGGCGCAACATGCGGTCGCCAAGGCGGTCGCCGACAGCGTCGCCGACGGCACAATTCCCGCCGCCGAGGCCGACGACGTCTTCATCTGCGTCGGCGTCTTCATCCATTGGGACGCGGCCGACGACAAGAAGATCCACGAGTTCAATTATCGCGCGGTCAAGGAATCGATCGAGCGGGCGGTCAACGGCAAGCCGACGCCTGCGGAAGTCGTCGCTCAACGCGATTCCGCCAAGCACCCGTTCAGCCCCTAAGCCGGTCGGCTGCCGCTCGCGTTGAATTGATCCGCACGCGGGAGAGGTGTTCTCCTGCGTGCGCCGATTTGGCCTGCGCCTAGCTCCGAGCGTCGATGGCGATGCGCATCAGGTCCATCGCCGAGCGTGCGCCCAGCTTCTGCTTGAGCTGGGTGCAGTTGTTGGCGATCGTCTTGTAGGAGACGTTCAAAAGATCGGCGATCTGCGCCATCGTGCGCCCGGCGGCCAGAAGGCGGAGGATTTCGAGCTCGCGCGGGCTCAAATTCGAGAGCGCGTCAGGGCCGGGGTCTGCGCGCAGAAACGCGATTCGCCGCGCCATCTCGGGGTGCAGATAACGGCCGCCGTTCGCGACCGTCTTGATCGCATCGGCGAACAGCGTCGGATCATCGTTCTTCGCAATATAGCCCTTGGCGCCGGCCTCAATCGCGCGCGCGGCCACGGTTGGATCGTCATTCATGCTGAAGATGACGAGCCGAGCCTCCGGCTCACGCTCGAGGATGCGGCGCAAAAGCTCGAGCCCCGAATATCCCGGCAAATTGATGTCGATGACTCCGACGTCAGGTCTCTCGCCGAAAAAGGCGGCGAAGCCAGCGGCCCCATCCTGCGCCTCGATGACCTCGATGTCCGGCTCACCCTCGAGAAGCGACCGGCATCCCGAGACAATGATCGGATGGTCGTCGACAATGAGAACCCGCACCGGCCGAAGTCTCCCGGTCGAACCTTGAGCCCGATGAACCAGCCTGCACCGCAGGGAAAACACGGTCCAGGCGCCATCTGTCCATCAGCATTGACATGGGCCTGCACAAAATCAACGGTTGAAGCGTAAAAAAGGCGTCAGACGCGATGTGGCGTTCAATCTCCCTGCGCAACCGGCTCAATCTCATCTTTGCCTCGTTGTTCGCTCTTTGGCTTGTCGCTGACGCGATCCATGACGTTTGGCAGGCGAGCGGCAGATCCCGCGCGGAAACACAAAGCGCGATGCGCGTGACCAAGGATTTCGTCACGACGACGCTTGCGCTTTCGACTGAGGCGCCGGAGCCGGAGGTGGTCAAGAACCTCGTCGGCAGTCTGCAGCATCTGCGGCATGTCCGCGCGGGGATCGGGGAACCTTCGCTCGCGTCCTCGATACTCAGCGAGGCGAACAAGGAGTCCGAGGCGCCCCGCTGGTTTCGCGCCCTTGCCGGCGCGCCGGCCGAGACAGCCGTCATTCCTGTTGCGCTGAAGAACGGCGGGACCGAGTCGATTGTCCTGGTGGCTGATCCTGCGGACGAAATCGACGAGGTCTGGGGCGAAGCGCGGGAGAATGCGCTCGAGGGCGGACTGCTGGCGCTTGTCGCAATGGGAGTGACCAGCTTTCTCGTCGGGCGCGCGGTCAAGCCCCTGGGAGTCGCCGGGGCGACGCTGGCGAAACTTGAAGCCGGCGACTATAGCGCGCGCGCGGAAAGGGACGGACCCCCGGAGATCCGCAATCTCAACGCCAAGATCAATTCTCTCGCAGACACGCTTGACGGCTTGAATCGCGCCAACGACGCATTGATGGAGCGCGTTTTCGAGGCTCACGACGAGGAGCGACAGCTCATCGCGCACGAGCTGCACGACGAGTTCGGCCCTCACCTTTTCGCGTTGCGCGCAAGCGCCGCGGTGCTGGCGAAGACAGTTGGAGATCAGCCCGCCGCGCGCGCTGCGGCGAGCGCGATCGAGGCCCAGGTCGGAGAGCTGCAAGGCCAGAACCGGCGGATTCTGGCCGATCTCAGGCCCGCCGCGCTCGAGGAGCTCGGCCTTATTGAGGCGCTGGAGGCGCTCGTCGCCCATTGGCGCCGGGCCGAACCCAAGATTGTGGTCACGCTCGAGGTAGACCCGCGCGTCGAAACCTTAAGCGAGCGAGCGGGTCTGATGGCCTATCGCTTCGTCCAAGAGGCGATGACCAACGCGTTCCGTCATGCCGGCGCGACGCGGATCGAGACGTCGCTCAAGTTCGAGACACCGGTCGAGACGCAAGGCCTGCGCGATCCGGCGCTCGCCGGGCTTGTCATTCGCGTGGCGGACGATGGGCGGGGGCTGCAGGGGGAGGCTGAGCCGGGGATGGGCCTTGTGGGCATGCGCGACCGGGTCAGGCTCATGGGCGGATCGGTCAGCATCGAATCGCCCCGAGCCGGCGGGGTTGTGTTGGAAGCGCGTTTTGCAACGGCGCCACTCACCCACGAGCGGGAATATATCCCGGCTCAAGCGGGAAGCCGGCTTGGGCGGCCTTCCAATCATTGAAATTACGCGCAGGGCCGCGGGCAGCTATTCTGGCCTTGTCGCGAGCGGGCTCCAAAATGCTCCGCGTCTCAGTCCCTCCCGGCGGGTCGGCTCGCGGCTCCGTATCGTCAAGAAAATAAAATCAAGAAGGGGAGGGAAGGGATGTCGATCAAGGTTGCCGGACGTTTTGCGACGGGCGGCGTCGTCCTCGCCCTCGCGACGGTCGGCCCTCGGGCGCAAACAATCGAACTTCCCACTTTCGACGTGGTCGCGACAACGCCGCTCGGCGGCGGCGAGATCGACGTCGCGAAGTCTCCGTTCGCGGTCTGGCAGACGAGCTCGCAAGACATTCAAACCTTCAACGACACGGCGCTTCCAGACACGCTGGCGCGGCAGGCGCCAGGGGTCACTGTCGGCAACGTGTCGGGCAACGACTTCCAGCCTGACCTCAGCTACCGCGGCTTCGACGCCACCGCCGTCACCGGAACGCCGATCGGCCTCGCCGTCTATCAGAACGGCGTTCGCATCAACGAGGCGTTCGGCGACACGGTCAACTGGGAGCTCATCCCTGAGAATGCGATCGACAGGACGGCGATCATCGCCGGAAACCCGATCTTCGGCCTCAACGCGCTGGGCGGCGCGGTCACCGTCACAATGAAGAACGGCTTCACCTGGCAGGGCTTCGAATCAGACTTTCGCGGCGGCTCATTCGGTCGTGCGCAGGAGGAGTTTCAGTACGGCAAGCAGGTTGGCGACTGGTCGGTCTACGCGGCGGCGACACAGATCAACGACGGCGGTTGGCGGGTCGACGGAGCGTCACAGATTACCAATTTCTATGGCGATGTCGGCTACAAGGCGAACGGGTTCGAGTCGCATCTGCAGCTTACAGCGGGAGACAGCCAGCTCGGCGCCACTGCATTCACGCCAATTCAAGAGCTGCAGAGCAGTTGGAACAGCGTCTACACCGTTCCACAGACGACCTACAACAAGATGGCGATGCTGGCGTGGACTGGCAGCTACGCCTATTCGCCTACGCTCAGCTTCCAGGGCGGGGCCTATTTCCGCGCATTCAACCAGGCGCATGTCGACGGCAACTCCACAGACGTCGAGGGTTGCGCGCCGTTCTCGTGCCTGAACGGCAGCCCGGTGCATGACACGTTCGGCAACGTCATTCCCGATCTATCGAACGGCGGGACAACCGATCTCGGCGAAATCGACCGAAGCTGGACGCAATCGCGCTCGCTTGGCGCGAGCGCCCAGGCCGTCGACACCGACAAGCTTGCCGGCCACGACAATACGCTGACTGTCGGCGCGTCGCTCGACTACGGCTGGACGCGTTTCACCGGCAACAGCCAGCTTGGCATCGTTCCGTCGTTTGTGAACAACTCGCTGCCAGTGATCGGCCTTCCGTTCATTATCGACGAGCCGGACAGCTTCCTGAACCCGGTCGCGGCCCACACGAACAACACCTATACCGGCCTCTACGCGCTCGACACCTATAGCGTGAACGACCGCCTGACGGTGACCGCCGGCGGACGGTTCAATTACGCGGGGATCAATCTCAGCGGCGAGAATGGCGCGCTTCTCAACGGCTTCTCGAACTTCTTCCACGTCAACCCGACTCTCGGTTTCACTTACAAGCTGACGCCGGACATCAATTTCTATGCTGGATATGCGATGACCAATCGCACGCCGACGCCGCTCGAGCTCGGTTGCGCCGACCCGAACAATCCTTGCATCATCGACAATTTCTTAAGTTCGGACCCGAAACTGAAGCAGGTTGTCGGCCAGACTTTCGAACTGGGCTTCCGCGGGCAGAACGCTCTAGCCCCTCTGGGTCCCCAATGGGGCAAGCTGCAGTGGTCGGCGGGGCTGTTCCGCACAACGCTCAACAACGACATCCTGCCGCTGCAAAGCGCGGCCAACGGCTTCGGCTATTTCGCCAATGTCGGAACCACGTTGCGCCAGGGCGCGGAGGTCAGCGCTCAATGGACCGGGGATAAATGGTCGGCCTACGCCAACTACACCTATCTCGACGCGGTCTATCTGACGACCTTTGAGGAGCCGTCGCCGTTCAATCCGTTGGCCGACGCGAATGGAAACATTCCGATTACGAACGGAACGCAGATCGCCGGCATTCCAAAAAATACCGTGAAGGTGGGAGTCGACTACGCCGTAACCGACAAATGGCGCGTCGGCGCCGACATGGTCGCCGCGTCGGGCCAGGTCATCATGGGCAACGAGAACGGCGCGCTTCCGCAAGTGCCGGGTTACGCCATCTTTGGCCTGCACACGTCCTACCAGATCGCCAAGCAAGTGCAGGCCTATGGCCTCATCCAGAACCTCTTCGACCAGCGTTACTATACGGCTGGCGGCTCTGTTCGACATCACTTCGTTTCCCAACGCCGCGCCTTTCTTGACCAACCCAACGAGCCTCGGGCCGGGGAGGCCATTCGCCGTCTACGGCGGGTTGCGGATCACGCTATGAGCGCTCAATCAATCAGTCGCCCTTTGGGCGACCCGCCCCGCTCGCCAAGGCGGAGTTGAAATCCATAACCTGACGCGCAATAGAGCGGGCGGGGAGTGAAACGAGGCGTTGTTATGCAGAGTTTGAACCTCTCGCCGATCGGTCTGTTCCTGGGCGCAAGCCTCGTCGGCAAGGCGGTCATGGCCGTCCTGTTCCTCGCCTCGCTCTGGTGCTGGGTGCTCATCATCGAGGGCGCGGTTTCGGTCGTGCGTCTTGGCCGCGCCGTGCGTCAGGCGCGCGCCGGCGGGCCGCTCGCCAAATCGCTTCTAGGCATCGCCGCCGCGGGCGACGAGGAGGCGCGCCGCCGCATCCCCGGCGAGACGGTCGGCGAATTGCGGTCGCGCATTTCGGAGAGCATGGCGCGCGCCGCGCGCGAACTCTTGACGCGCGCCGAGGGCGGCTTGCCCAATCTCGCGGTCATTTCCTCGGTCGCCCCGTTTGTCGGCTTGTTCGGGACCGTATGGGGGATCATGTCGAGCTTCGCCGCCATCGGTCAGGCGCAGGACACGTCGCTCGCGACGGTTGCGCCCGGCATCGCCGAATCATTGGCCGCGACGGCTTATGGCCTCGCCGCGGCGATTCCGGCCTCGATCGGCTATAATCGCATCGGCGCGGCCTATGCGCGGCTCGGACAGGACATGGCCTCGTTCGTCGAAGAGCGCGCGCTGGCGCTGCTTGCCCGTCCCGCCGAGGTCGCTCGCGAAGACGCGCCGCGTCGCCGCGCGGAGACGCCCTGATGGCGATGCGCCCACGCAAGATCGGCGAGGGCCTCTATCAGCCGCTGGCCGACATCAACGTCACGCCGCTCGTCGACGTGATGCTTGTCCTGCTGATCATCTTCATGGTGACGGCCCCGATGCTGGCCGCCGGCATCAAAGTGAACCTGCCGAGCGCCAAGACCGCGCAGCCGCTTGAAAACAAGGAGCCGGTCGTCGTCGTCGTCGCCAAGGACGGCGCGCTGTCGGTCGGAAAAGACCCCGTGCTCTCCGACCAGCTCGCGGCGACGGTCAAGGCCAAGCTTGGCAACTCCAACGGAGTCGTCCAATTGCGCGGCGATCGCGACGCGCCTTACGGCGACGTCGTGACGGTGATGGACGAGCTCGCGGCGAACGGGATCAACCGGATCGCGATCGTGTCCGGCCCGCGCCGCTCCGTCTCGCCAACTCCGCCCGCGACGAACACGCCCACCCCCGTGGCTCCCAGCGCGCGGGCGCCGTGACCGCCGCGACCTTGGACGGGCGGATTTTCGAGCCGCCGGCCGTCAGGCCCGCGTGGCTTCGCCCTCTCGTCATCGCCATCGTCATCGCGCTGCACGCCGCCGCGCTCTCGATTGTCTATTTGGAGCCGCAGCCGGTCGAACTGCCGAGGGAGGTGGTGGTCGACATCGAGCCGGGAGCGCCCCCGGCGGAAGCCCCGCCCGCGCCGCCAGCCGAACAGCCGAAGCCGCCCGAACAATCCGCGCCTCCTCCGGCTCAAGAGGCCGCTCCGGCTCCCGCCGAACCGCCGCCTCCGGTCCCGGCGCCCCCACCGGTCGTCCCGCAGCCTCCGCCTCCGCCTGTGGAGGCGCAACCTCCGCTGCCCCCGCCGGAGAGCCCTCCACCGCCGGTCGCAGAGCAGCCGCCGCCCGAGGCGCAACCTCCGCTTCCCCCGCCAGAGCCTCCGCCACCGGTCGCCGACCAGCCGCCGCCTCCGCCAGCCCCGGTCGAACTCGCGCCGGCCAAGCCTCCACCGCCTCCGCCACGGATCGAGCCGCGGCCGAAGCCGGGTGGCCGAGCCCGCTCGCGAAAGGCCAGAGACTGCCGAGCGCAAACGCCCGCGCGAGCCGGAGCGAAGGACCGCCTCGCTCGAGACAGGACGGCCGGAAGCGTCAGCGAGCCGGTCCGCTCCCGCAAGCGCTGCGTCGCGTTCGGCCTATATAGGGGAGGTGAGCTCCGCCATTCGCAGCCGTCTCTTCTACCCGCCCGCCGCCCGCGCAAGAGGGGCGAGAGGCGTCGTCGGCGTGAGCTTCACCATCGGCTCGTCCGGCGCGGTCAGCTCGTTCGCGATCACCCGCTCCTCGGGCGACGGCGACCTTGACGGCGCGGCGCGCTCTTTGGTCCAGGGGGCTCATTTCCCGCCGCCGCCAGGCGGCTCGGCCCATATCGCGACGAGCTTCAACTATGTCCCCCGCTAGTCCGCAACTGAGGGCGCTCGTTCTGGGCTCAGGCGCCGGGGGCGGCGTGCCGCAGTGGAACTGTGGCTGCCGCGTCTGCCGTCTCGCCTGGAGCGGTACGCGGGTCAAGCCGCGCACACAAGCTGGTCTTGCGCTCACCGTGGATGGCGCCAACTGGCTCTTGCTCAACGCCTCGATCGATTTGCGCCAGCAGATCCTGGCGACCCTGGCTTTGCACCCAAGAGGCACGGGGCGCAATTCGCCGATCGCCGCCGTCGTCTTGACCAACGCCGAGGTCGATTCATCGGCTGGCCTTTTGGCTTTGCGCGAGCGCCAGCCGCTCACAATCTTTGGCACACAGGCGACGCTGGACGCGATCGGCGCCAATCGCATGTTCGACGTGGTCGACCGCGACGTCGCTCCTCGCCGCGCCGTCGCCTTAAGCGAATCCTTCGAGCCCTTGGCCGGCGTCAAGCTCGAATTGTTCGCGATCCCCGGCAAGGTTCCGCTTTGGCTCGAGGAGAAAAATGTCGGCGCCGAAGAGATCGGCGAGGAAACGGTCTGCGTGGCGTTGGAAGCGGCGGGCAAGAGGCTCGTCTATGCGCCGGCTTGCGCCCGTGTTACGGAGGACCTCAACACCCGCATCGCCAATGCGGACGTGTTGTTTTTCGACGGCACCTTGTTCGCCGACGACGAAATGATCGTGGGTGGCCTGGGCGACAAAACCGGGAGGCGCATGGGCCATATGCCCGTGTCGGGACCAGGAGGAACGCTCGACGCGCTTTCGCGCCACGCCCATGTGCGCCGCATCCTGATCCATATCAACAATTCGAACCCGATTCTCATCGAGGGATCGCCTGAAGAGGCGAAAGTGAAAGCGGCTGGCTGGGAGATCGCCTTCGACGGAATGGAGGTAACCCCATGAACATACACACGCCGTCGGAGCCGATGACCCCCGACGCGCTCGAGGCGGCGCTGCGGGCCATTGGCCCAAAGCGCTATCACGACCTGCATCCGTTCCACGGGCTTTTGCACGACGGCAAGCTCAACAAGGGGCAGGTGCAGGCCTGGGCGCTCAACCGCTTCGTCTATCAGGCGGCGATTCCGCGCAAGGACGCCTCCCTGATCGGGCGCTGCGAGGACCGCGAGTTGCGGCGCGAGTGGCTGCATCGGATCACCGACCACGACGGCGTTGGAGAAGAGCAGGGCGGCATCGATCGGTGGCTCATCCTCACCGACGGGCTGGGGCTTGAGCGCGACTATGTGGTCTCGCAGGAGGGCGCGCTGCCGGCGACCAAATTCGCAGTCGAAGCTTACGTGCGTTTCGTGCGCGAGCGGCCGCTCATCGAAGCGGTCGCGTCGAGCCTGACGGAACTCTTCGCTCCGTCGATCCACAAGCGGCGCATCGCCGGAATGCTGGCCAATTACGACTTCATCGACGAGAAAGTGATTGCCTATTTCCGTCGCCGGCTCGACCAGGCGCCGAAGGACGCCCAGTTTGCGCTCGATTACGTCAAGCGCAACGCCCGCACCGTCGAAGAGCAGCGGGGCGCCCTTGCGGCGCTGACGTTCAAGACCGATGTGTTGTGGGCGCAGCTCGACGCGCTGCATCACGCCTATGTCGACGGCGCGATCCCTCCGGGCGCGTTTCGGCCGGAGTGAACATGGACGACACAACGGCGATCCACGCGCAGTCGCGACCGCATCTCCCCCGCGGCGTGAGGCTCAAACGCGATGAGGCGCGCGGCCGATGGACGCTGCTCGCGCCCGAACGGATCTTCGAGGTCGACGACACGGCGGCCGCTGTGCTTGGGCTCTGCGACGGCGAGCGCGATCTCGCGGGAATCGTCGCGGAACTCGCGGCGCGCTACGCTGCGCCGCCGGCCGTGATCGAAAAGGATGTCGTCGCCATGCTCGCCGACCTCAAGGCGAAGAGAGTGCTCGAGACATGACCGCTCACATCCCCCCTCCGCCCGCTCCGCCGATCGGGCTCCTGGTCGAGCTCACCCATCGCTGTCCGCTGGGCTGTCTTTATTGCTCAAATCCAATCGCGCTCGAGCGCCCCGGCAATGAGCTTGACGGCGAGACCTGGAAGCGCGTGTTCAGCGAGGCCGCCGCGCTCGGCGCGCTGCATGTGCATCTTTCTGGCGGCGAGCCGACGGCGCGGCGGGACATCGTTGACCTCACGCGTCACGCCTCGCAAAGCGGGCTTTACACCAACCTCATCACTTCCGGCATCGGGGTCAACGAGAAGCTGACCGGCGAACTCACCGACGCCGGCCTCGACCATGCGCAGCTTTCCTTCCAGGGCGCCGACAAGGAGACCAATGACCGCCTTGGCCATTACAAAGGCTCATGGGAGCGCAAGCGCGCCTTCGCCGGCTATGTCATCAAGGCTGGCCTGCCGCTTACGATCAATGCGGTCATCCATCGCGCCAATCTTCATCAGGTCGCCGCCTTCATCGATCTTGCGGTCGAGCTTGGCGCGCGCCGGCTCGAGGTGGCGCATACGCAATATTACGGCTGGGCGCTCGCCAATCGCGCCGCGCTAATGCCGCCGCGCAAAGAGGTTGACGAGTTGATCGCACTCGTGGAGGCGGCTCGCGTTCGCCTCAAGGGTGAACTCGTCATCGACATGGTGGTCCCCGACTATTACGCGCGCTATCCCAAGCCTTGCGCGGGCGGTTGGGGGCGGGTCGCGATCAATGTGTCGCCAACCGGCAAGGCGTTGCCGTGCCACGCGGCCGAGTCGATTCCGGGCCTCGAATTCTGGAACGTGCGCGATCATTCGCTTGGCGACATCTGGCGCTCAAACCCGGCCTTCAAGGCCTTCCGCGGCACGGACTGGATGCCCGAACCCTGCCGTTCATGCGACCGGCGCGAGATCGACTGGGGCGGGTGCCGCTGCCAGGCGTTGGCGCTGACCGGAGACGCGCGCAACACCGATCCCGCCTGCCACAAGTCGTCGCATCACGATCGGATCGTGGCGACGGCAATGGCGGAATCCGAGTCGGGCGACGGCGATGCTTACGCTGGCGGTCGTACAAGGAGAAGGTCGAGGCCTGAGGGCGCGACAACGCGAGGTAAAGGGGTCACACCCGAGCAGCCCGAGATCTGATCTTAACGGTTTTCTAGGTATGCGGGCTTAGCAATGACGTAAGGGGGATGCACCGACTTACGCAGGTGACAATATGCCCAGAGGCGCCGCGCAGCACCCGGAGAAATCCCGAGGACCCAGTTTACTTCAAGAGTTTGAGAATTCTCTACCGGACTTCGAAAATCTTGACGAAGAACAACATCTTAGATTTGTAAAGGCAATTCGCCTCCTTTGCGGGTATTTGGATATTTCGGAGGCTCGCCTCCGCAGGGATCATTTCTTTAAGCTCAGGTCCACGATCACCCGCCTTAATGAGCTTTACGACGAATATCATTCCAAAGACGGGATACTTGCATCAGCAATATTGTTTGTTAAGCTGCACATCGAGTCGCACTATCTTGATAGTCAAGACGCGAATCTAGTCCACAACTTGACGGGTCTGCACGTTCATCCACCAGATTAGTCTGCGGGCGCCGCCGCCATCGCGCTACTGCCGTCGCTCGGATGTGCCCGAAGCTCCATCGCGGCGCCCAGGCGGACGTGTGATTCCCGATCGCCGAGTGACTCGCTAATCGTGCTCCAACCAATTGAAAAGGCTCGATTCGGACTCGCTAATTGCAGAGGGCTCCGGACTACTGGCAGAGCGCCCGGGCGTTCGCCGTCCACTGTCCAAAACCGCTCGCGACCATATTGCGGATGACCGAGCAGACGTAGGTTTTCTCCGCCGCCGGGTTGCCGGGGCCGGCATTGTAGCGGGCCACGGCCAGCGTCCACGAGCCTTCCTGCGCCTTGAGCGACTTTAGAAAGTTCGCGGCATATTCGACGTTGCGCGCTGGATCGAACATCTCGCTCAAGGATCGAAAGTCGGCGCTGTGGAAGTGGTGATTGATCTGCATGCAGCCGATGTCGATGAATTTCGCGCCGCGTCCCTTTGCCTGCGCAAAGCGCGCCATCGCTTCAGCAAGACTTGTGGAATGCACCGCTTGGCCGTCGATGTTCATGTCGTAAGGGCTGAGCCCGTTTCGGCCGCCTGTCTCAGTCAGGCCGACCGAATAAAGCACGTTGAGCGGGACGCCATGCGCCGCCGAGGCGCGCGTCATCTCCCGCTCGCAGGGGAGCGGTCCATCGGCGCGCGCGGCGCCGCTAGAAACTGCGATCGCGACCAGCGCCGCGGCGAGACAACGCATCGTTCGAACCACCCCATTCGCTCGCGCCTTGCGCCGATCGCCACGTCTCCCCCGTCGACCCGTCTTCGGCCGAAGCCGAGGTTCCGTTGGTGTTCGCATTCGTGTTGACGCCCGTCTGCTTGACGATGAGCGAGTCGAGCGGCTGGCCGATCGCGGCCAAGCGGTCGGTAATCGCATCACGCGCTCCTTCGATTGAGCCCAAGGTCTGAGAACTGGCGGCGCGAATGACGACCGAGAGCTTGTCGCCGGCGAGCCGCATCGTCATTGAAACATCCTCGAGGCCTCCCGGCGAAAGGTCGACATCGATCTCCTTGACCGGCTGAGTGGAGGACGCGGAGCCAGCGGCAAGCGCGGTCGCAGGGGGCGCGACGTCGGCGCCTGCGGCTTTTGTCGCTGACGCGTCGGGTTCGAACGAGGCGCCGACACCGAAAGGCGCCGAGAGCTGCGCGCCAAACAGACTTGTCTGCGTTGCTGAAGGCGCTGCGGATGGCGTCGGATCGGGCAGGCGATCATCGACCGCGTTGGCGTTCGATCCCGCTGGCGCCGGCGGCGAGGCGGACTCCGACGCGCGCGCGGCCGGCGGCGGCGCCGAGCCTTCAGGCTTGGTTGCGCTGTGCGCGGCCTCGTGCGAGGCCGCTCGTGTGAGACTCGGGCGATTTGATGAGGGCGGCGCGGGAGACGCGATCTGTGCCGGGGCCATCGCGTTTGCAACAGGCGGAACGGCGCCGGCGAGGGGCGTCGCCGATATGGCTTCGGCCGCTCCGAACGGCGCGCCAGTCGTCAACGTGCGGCTCGCTAACGCGCCCTCGGAGGTGGAGGAGCCGAAGTGAAAAGCGCGTTCGCCAATCAGTCGCCCGACGCTCGACGTTGAGGCGCCGGCAGCGATAGATCCGCCGCTGTCGTCGGATTTCGACCCCGTCACCGCAGCCGAGGCGACTGAAGGCGAATTGTCGGCGGCTTGCGGGCGTTCCTCCATCATCGAGGCGGCCCGCAAGGCGAATGGCAAAGACGCGAAGAGCGCGCTGTCGTTTGGCAGCGAATGGTGAGCCGCCTGCCCGCGCGAAGACTGTTCCTGCGGCGATTCGTTCGAGGGACGCGCCTGTTCCTCGGCGGCGGGGACGCCTGCTTTCGCCGCTGCGCTGGGAAGCGAGTCGAGCACAGTTGCGAAAGCGAAATGATCGGCCGATGGCTGGGGAGCGGCGCGAGCCGGCAGCGGCGCGACTGGCGCCGGAGCGGGCGCCACGGCGGGCGCTGCTGTCATGGCGAGCCTCCGGTTTCGGTCGACGACACGAGGCTCGACGTGCGTTGGAGCGCAGCTTGCGCTTGCGCGATCGTCAGCGCAGGTCCGCCGGGCTTTTCTCTTTCGCCGTCGGGCAGAGCGGCGGCGTTTTCCGTATTGAAGACATTAAGGTCGGGAGCGACCCGCAACTGCGCCGCCACCCGTCTCGCCACGCTCAACAAGCTGGCGTCGCTTCGGTCGAGCTTCGATTCGGACAAAGCCCGCAGATCGGCGAGCGCTGCATCGTAGCCATCCGAAAACAGTCGACCCACCGCGAGATAGAGACGGGCCCGCATTGCCTCCGGGCTATCGGTCTTTGAGCTTTCGAGAGCCTCTGTCGCAGCCAAAGCGGCGACGCCGAAGCGCGCGCTGACGATCCCGGACTTGGCCAAGTTGAGCAGGAACGCTCGCCGGCCGTCAGGAGGCAGCGAAGCGACTGCGTTGGCGACGAGTTTGTAATTGGCCGGATCGTCGGCGAGACCGAGCCGCACGACCGCGCCCGCGAGATCACGCAAGAACTCCGCCGCGTAGAGCGAAGCGGAGAAGCGGGTCACGTACTGCCGGGTCAACATCGCTAGCCGGCTTACGTCCTTCGCCTCAGCAAGGAGAGCAATTTCGCGCCGCAACGCGGCCTCCTCAACCAACCCGCCGGGCGCAAGCAGACGCGCCCAATCCAGAAGGCCGGCCGCCGCCTTCGCATCTCGTTTCGTCTCGAGGACAGAGCGAGCGAACGCGACCTCGCCCGCAAGCCGCGCGTCGAGCGCAGTCAAATTCGTTTGCCCCAGCAGAGCGATGGCGTCTGCCTCGTGATTGGTGACATAGGCGAGCGCGCCACGCGCCAGTGATCGCTCAGAACTCGATAAAAGCGTCGCCTTTGAGCAGCGGCGCGACGTCCGCGAGCGACCCGCCGCTGAGGATGTAGATCACGAGCGAATCCGCGTCGCGTTTGTTCTTCCAGGTTTCGGGGCTGGCCGCCGCGATCGCCGCCCCGATCGTCTTCAACTGATTGAGCTCGGCGGAATAGGCGGCCTTATCGCCCTCAGCGACCTTCGCTTGCATCCGCCGCAGTTCGTCTACGAGGTCGGAGACCTTGGCCGAATCTGCAAAGGCTGCGGCGGGCGCAAGCGCGGCGAAGGCCGACAGAGCGAAGGCAGGCCAGGCGAGCTTCACGGCTTTGCGTCGCGCACCAGGATTTCGATGCGGCGGTTCTCCGCCGCGAGAGGATGTGACGGATCCTTCAGATGATGGTCGGCGTAGCCTTCGACCCGCTCAAACCGCTTTTCCGGCAGGCCGCCGCGAATCAGCATGTAATAGGCCATCTGCGCGCGCGCTGAGGAGAGCCGCCAATTGTCGTAGGTCGCTGAGCGGTAGGGGCGGCCGTCGGTATGTCCGCGAACGACGATCGAGCCTTGCAGGTTTTGCAGGCTCGCCGCGATGCCCTCCATCATGTGCAAGACGCGCCGCTGCGGCTCGGCGGAGCCAATGGCGAACATGGAGAAATTCTGCCGGTCGGTAAGGCTGATGAGAATCCCCTCCTCGGTCGCTTGGACATCGAGCTCAGGGCCTTGCATCGACTTGGCTTCGCCGGCGAGCCGCTTCTTCAGGTCGGCGAGCAGGTTGGATGCGGCCGTCTGGCGCGCTTCGGCCGCGTCGGGAGCGGGCGGATAGGGCGACGCGGGAGCCGGCGATCCGGCGCCTTGAGCTTCGGGGGGGCTTAAGGTTCTGGCCTCGTCCAACGCTTGGGCGGAGGCCGGCGCCACTGGGGCTATCGCGGTCGAGGTGGAAGGAGGTTCGTCGCTTGGAGCAGCCGCGGCCGGCGGCGCGCCTGGGTTTTCGGTGACGACGTTGATCGCCCGGTCGCTGCCGAGCGGTCGGAACGGATCGCGCAGCGCCTCATCGGCGCTGGGACCTACTTCTCCGTATCCCCTGAGCGTCGCCGAGGGGTCGATGCGAGGCCCCGGGGGCGGCGCGCCGGCGATCTTGTCGAGGCTCGCGCGAGGATCGCTGAACAATTCCTGCTCCGACATTGTCGGATAGGGCTTCGCCGGATCGGGGGGCGGCAGAGGCGACGGGGTTGGCGGACGGGCTTGCTCGTTCTTCGTCGACGAACTGCCAGGGTTTTCGTTTGCCTTTTCCCCCGCGTCTTCGCCGGGCTCGGAAGTCGGCTTCGCAGCGGTCGGCGTGGACAATTCCTCGCCTGGCGCATAGATCGCGTCTTTCTCCGGGACGCCGTGGATCCCTTTTTGCGCCTTCGCCGGCTCCTCGACTTTCACCGGATTGAAATATCGCGCGATGAGCGTCTTGGTGTTCTTGTCCGTGGCGCTGATGATCCACAGCACGAGAAAGAACGCCATCATCGCGGTCATGAAATCGGCGAAGGCGATCTTCCACGCGCCGCCGTGATGCTCCTCCTCATGCGAGCCATGCCGCTTGACGATGATGATTTGCGGATGCGGCTCGGTCATCGACGCCGCTTAGGCTTCAAATGCGGCTAGCAACTCCGCCCACGGGCGAAGCTCGGCGACGATCCGGGTGGCGTTCAACTCGACGATGGTTTCGACCCCGCCATCCTCGACATATTCGACCTCGATCGGCAGATCGCCGATTCGCCCGCGCAGGAGCGCAAGCGCGCGCTCGGGTCCACGAAATCTTGATCAACCCGGGAGAGCTCCCCGCGCTGAGCCTGGCGATGGCCTTCGCCAACTCGTCCACGGCGCGGCTGAGGACCTGCTGCGAGAGGAACGGCGCGAGAATGCGGGCGACGGCGCCGCCGATGTTGTCGTCGATCTGCTTGAACCCCGACCGGATCGCGCCTTCGAGCTCTGCATATTCGTTGCGACGAAACTCCTGCCCTTGCGTTTCCACCTGCTCCCGTGCCGCAGCGAGCTCGGTCGCGTGGCGATCCGAAGCCTCGAGGCGGCCTTCAGCGAGACCTTGCTCGCGGCCGTGGGCGTAAGCGTCGGCGAGCTTCGCTGACATGTCCTCTGGCTTGGCCAGCTCTTCCATCGGCGGCGGCTGCGTCCTCACGGACTCGAGCGGAACCGGCTTTGGCGCCCATGGCGTGCGCCCGGAGGTCTCTTCGCTCGGCGCTCCGCCGGCGCCGTCCGCCTTCGCAACGCGGTCGAAAACCGGCTTTAGAGCAGGCTCGCCGTTCCCCGGGCTTGGCAGGCTTCGGGGACGAAATGGCGAGCCCTCGCGTCGTGGCGGCGCCTTTTCGCCTCTGGCGCTCCCGAGACGATCAAGATAGTCGGCGATCGATAGCGGTTTCATCCGTTCGCTCCTTGACGGATCCATTGTTTGAGGATCGTGGCGGCGTGATTCTCGTCGAACTCGACCAACTTCAAGAGTTTGCGCTCGGGTCCGTTATCGCGCCTCGCGACCAGCGCCTGCATGAATTCGTCATGGCCCTCGTCGGTTTCGATGAGCATGCTTTCGCCGGGCTGACTGTCGCCGTCCGGCCCCCCCAATGCGGGCGTTCGGCCCAATTCGCCGAGCGCCTCCTCGGCCGCGACGATTCGCGGAGGGGCGAACGCCATCCTGAGGCCGGGCCGCACGCCGAACCAGAGCATCATCCCGGCGACCACCACGATCGCGACTGCGTTGAGGATCGATCCTGTTTGTCGGGCGAAAATCTCGACCAGGGAAGGACCCGGCGCCGGCTCGAGGTCGCGACTCGAATCGACGAAATCGACAACTGAGATCTTGATCGCGTCGCCGCGCTGCCGATTGAGTCCGGCGGCTGAACTGACAAGTTGTTCGATCTCGTGGACTTGCGCGTCGACCGCCTCGGCCGACGGTTTGCCGCCAAGCGAGGCGGCGAGGGCGGCGCGATTGATCAGCACGGCCACTGAGAGATTCTGAACCACGAAGCCGGCGCTGGTCGTCTGAATCGACTTCGACGAGATCTCGTAGTTTGTCAGCTCCTCCCGCTTCTGCGTTTGATCGTTCGACTGCTTCAATTCGCCGCTTGTCGTCTTCGGCTTCGGAAGATTGGCCTCGACGCCGGCGGGCTGCTCTCCCGCCGCGTTCTGGGAACTCTGCTGTTCCTTGGTGACCCGCACCGACCGTTCGACACGGCTGTCGGGATTGTAGATTGTCTCATTCGTCTGCGTTTTGTCGGCGTTGAGCCTGGCGGCGACTGAGATCTGAAAGTTTTGGGCGCTGAGGTAAGGCGTCAGCGTGCGGCTGATGTTTTCGCGAATCAGCTGCGACACTTCCTTTTCGAGCGCGAGCAGATTGTCCGGCGACTTCTCGACCGAATCAGCGCCATAGGCGAGCAGGCTGCCGTCGACATTGAGCACGGTCACGTCCTCGAGTTTCATTCCGGGAACCGCTGAGGCGACGAGGTGGCGGATCGCCCGCCCGGTGGCGCGATCGTCGCCGCCGTCGGTGCGAATGACCACTGAAGCCGAGGAGGGCTGCCGCTCGCGGCGAAAGGAGCCTTCATCGGCGAGGACAATGTGCACCCGTGCGGCCTTCACGGTCCGCATCATCTGGATCGTGCGCGCGAGTTCGCCTTCGAGGGCTCTTAAACGCGTAACGTCCTGCATGAACGACGTAAGCCCGAGCGAGCCGAGCTTATCGTACAGTTCGTTCCCGATCGCGCCGCCGCGGGGCAGGCCCTTTTCCGCAAGGATCATCCGCGCGGCCGCCGCCTGTCCAGCCGGCGTCAGAACGACCGTGCTCTCGGCATTGACGTCGAAAGGCACGCCCGCCTCGCGCAACGCGGCGCCGATGGCGGCGATATCGTCGCGATCGAGCCCGGAATAGAGCGTCTCCATCGTCGGGCGGCTCAGATAGTAGCCGGCGAGCCCGGTCGTCGCGAAGACGGCGACGCCGATCAACGCCAACGCCGACAAGCGCCGGACGCCAAGGCCCCGCAAGTTCGCCCACAGCCGCTCGATTTGCGCCAACAGGTTCGTCGCCACATCCGGGCCTGAGTGAGACTTCGTGAGCCGCCATCGTGAGGAGCGGAGCTTGCGCCGGGATTGCAGGGCGGCTTCGAGAGCGGCCTTGGTCGGCGCAACGAGCAAATTTTTTCGGCTGTTAACTGGCCATTAGCGGTCGCGCCCTTAGTTTTCGCTGGCCAAGGCGAGGACGAGCGCGATGAGCGCCCGTCGCCTCGGCTCTACACGACGGTTAGGCTCCCGACGCGAGAGCCTAAGGGCATGCGGCCGGTCCGTCGTCTCGGTGCGAGTCCGAAATGTCGCCCCATCAGCGTGAACATTTTGGACAGGAGCACAGCCATGAGTTCAATCTTAAACAATCCGGCCGCCCTCAGCGCGCTGCAGGCTTTGAGATGACGCAGCAGTCGCTGAACACCGTTCAGAACGAAGTTTCGACCGGCCTTAGCGTCGCCACAGCCGCCGACAATTCATCCTATTGGTCGATCGCCGCCCAGCTTACCTCCGACAGCGGCGTCGTTTCGGCCTCCAATGATGCGCTATCGCAAGGGCAGTCAGTTCTGGCGACCGCAAGCTCAGCGATCAATTCGGTCATCACGACAATCAATTCGATTCAGACCGCCCTGACGCAGGCGACGGAGCCAGGCGCCAACATCACCAATATCAACACATCGCTCGCTTCGCTCGGCAAGCAGCTCACCGACGCGGTGAACGCGGCTTCGTTCAACGGCCTGAACGTCTTGAACGGCAGCGTCACGGCGCTCAACTTCGTCTCCGGCTACAACGCCAGCGCGAGCGGCGGAACCATCAACACCATCTCCTTCACCACCCAGGCGCTTTATGGCTTGACCACCGGCACGACGTCGACGTCATCGACGAGCTCGTCAACCGTCACCGACGCGGCCACAATGAGCCAGCTGCAAACTCAGTTTGCGGCTGACACCGCGGACACCACCGCCGTCAGCTACAGCACTCCCACGGCGACATACGGCAACAATGCGGTCTACGAGGACACGACCAACCAGGCCCTGACAGTTCAGTCGATGGGGCTGGACGGCACCGTGACGACGACGACCTACACGGCGCTCGACGCCAACGGCAACACACTCGCTCAGGAAGGGACCGGTGGAACTCTCACCTTCGCGACCGCAGCGTCTTATGGAGTGTCCACGACGGTCACGACGCCGAACTCGCAGAACCTGCTCGTGCAAAGCGGCGTGGACCTGACTAGCCTCAGCATTACCGGCGCCACGGATGCGACAAACGTCTCTGAGCGCCGCCGACCAGGCTTTGGCACAAGTCACCAACTACGCCGCCCAGATCGGCGCGACGCAGGATCGGATGACGACAGCGGCCACGTTCAACACCGCCTTGATGACCAACTATTCCGACGGCATTTCGGGCATGGTCGATGCGGATATGAATACGGCGTCGACCCAGTTGCAGGCGCTCCAGACGCAGGAGCAGCTTGGCATCCAGTCGCTGTCGATCGCCAACCAAAACGCGCAGCTCATCCTGAAATTGTTCCAGTAACAACGGCGAGCCGGGCGGCGGACTTCGTCTAGCGCCGCCTTGGCTGTGTCTGTCAGGATCAAGAGCTTCCCCCAGTTCCCCGCGCGCCGCTTGCCCGCCCCGGCAAGGCTGCTCCTCCTCCTACGATGGCGCGCGGGGATCCCAATGTTCATAGGGGAAGTCCTCCAAACCGCGACCTTATCCTCGAACCTGGCCTCAGGATCATGTTCCACAGAGGCTATGTCGGGGGGCGGCGTGCGCGATATCGTGGCCGGGCGACGCTCCCGGCAGCCGTACCACGAGAGCAGCGAACGATCCGGCGAGGTCGACCTCGAAATCACTTTGTGAGCCTAGGCGATCGAAAAACAAGGGCGCTCTTCCGAGCGCCCTTGATGTCCGCGAATACCCTTCAGCGCGATCCGGTCAAGCAGCCTATTTTTCGATGCAATAGCCGAGGAACCGTTTGGAATCGATTGGGTCGAAACCCAGCCGATGCTTGAGTTTCTTGCGCAATTTGCTGATGTGGCTCTCGATGACGTTTTCGTCGACATCCTCGTCGAAGAGCCCGTAGACAGCGTTGAAGATTTGCGTCTTGCTGACGCGCCGACCGCGGCTGCGCAGTAGAAATTCGAGGATCCGCCGTTCCCGGCGGGGAAGGGGAAAGGGCTCGCCGTTCACTTCGGGCTCGCGTCCGTCGAAATAGACGCGCAGTTCGCCGATTGTCACGTTGCCCTTCTCGCCGAACACGCGCCGGTTGATCGCGCCGACCCGGGCTACGATCTCACGCACATGCACCGGCTTGCGCAGAACGTCGTCGGCGCCGGCGGCGAATAGACACAGCGTGTCATCGAGCGAGTGGCGCTCATTAAGACAGAGAACCGGAGCGCTCGAGCGCTCGCGGATGAGCCGCGACAGCGCCTCGCGCTCGTTGCAGTCGCCGATCACAAACGCTTCGACAGCATTCATGTCCGAATCGCTGATCTTGCCGATCCACTCGCGAAATTCGGACGCTTCAATTCCCGCCGACGAAACGCCTTCGCGATCAAAACCATTGGCGTAGCCTCCAGCCACGATGTCCCGATCGTCGACAATAATATACATACCCGTGCTCCAGCCCACTGAATTGACAAGGGAACGCCTTCCGCTACGCCAACGCTGGCACTCAACACACAAGAGACAACCTCTCGTTGTTAACCAATTTGAAGTTTCACGATTATTATGCAACAAAGACTTTGTTATTAACTGTGACAATTGATTACTGACTGTGTCGTTTTCAGTCAGCCGACTTACTCTTGACAGAAGCCGCTTTACGGCGAAAAACTACGCAGCGTTGGTTAACAAAGAATGTATGAAGTTAATTGGATTATGTCTGGCGTAAATGGATAACGAATCCCTAAATCGGACCGCCGCAAGTTGCGCGAACCCTGGAGACGGGCAGGGGCCCGTATTGCGTGGGGTCAAGCGGCAGGATTGGCGCGGCCGGCCGGAAGCGGCGCTTGAGCTCGGCCGCAAGCTCGCGGGGCGAGGCGAGATTGCCTATTGGGTGCACTCGCCGAGCGCCCGCTTGCCTAAGGAAAAAAGCGCCGATCAGCGCAATTGCCCGCGGGAGCCGGCCCGCCTGCGCTCGGCGAAATTGCTCGACGGGTCCTATCGGTTCATGTGCGACAGTCGCATTTGCGACCGGTCTCGGAATGGTCTGCGCCTTGCGCTCGCGCGCGACGTTGCTCTTCCGCGTCAACTCGCGGTGCATCTCGATGAAACATCCGAAGTGCGCGAGGCGGAGGTCGTCTGGCGCCGCGGATCGACAATTGGAATTCGACTGCGGTCCGCCGCGCCAGCGGACGCGCTTCGGCTATGCGATCGGTACGCGCTGAGGGAACGTTACTATGCAATTCCGGGCTGAGCCCGCTCACGCATAGCTCTTCTCCTCCACGAGAGTCGAGCTGGCGATCGTGTTGATCGCGCGTTTGATCGCCGCGCGCGTATCGTTTTCACAATACACCGATCGCGCGAGCGCGACGAAACGCGGTCCGAAGTCTCCATCGCGCTCGCACGCGCGAAGCGCGTCTTCGATCGTCCACAGGCGCGCATTTACAGCAGCCAGCTGATCGGTCAGCATATCAAGCGACGATCCGCATGCGCCGTCCTCGCGCGCCAGACGCTCGAGCAACTGCAGTTCGCGGTGCACATTGGCGAGCTTTTGAGGTTCGCGGATTCGTTCGGCCTTGATGCGGAGGATCGTGATCTTATCGACCAGCTCGCCGAGCGAGCATGGCGTCGACAAGATGTGCGGCGCCGTGCGCCGCTCGGCGAGGTCAGCGAGTTCGCGCGCCATGGCTTCGAACACATCGCTCCACACGCCCCGCCGCAACTGGCGAAAGAGGCGCATCGTGGGATACCAGGGCGAATCAGCCCGTCCGGTCAACCAACGCCATTCCGCGTCGCTCTTGAGCGCGACCCAAACCGGAACGGCCAGAGCGCCAGCGAGATGCGCGACCGAAGTGTCACAGGTGACGACGAGATCGAGGCAGGTCATCGCCGCCGCCGTGTCGACGAACGCGTCGGCGCCCGCGTCGAAATCCGCGCCCAGCGTCTCGACGCGCAGCGAGGGCGGCAGGCTTGAGAGTTGCTCCTCTCCTTCGCCTTTCTGCAGCGAGATGAGCCTCACGCCCGCAACCCCTGCGAGCGGCTTGAGCGCCGTGAGCGGCACGGAGCGGGCTCGGTCGGCCTCCGGATCAGGATTGCCCTGCCAAACCACGCCGATCTTGAAGCCCTCCGCGCCGATGCGCTTAAGCCACATTTCACGCAGAGCGGCCTCGGCCGCGAGATAGGGAACCGCCGCCGGAATCGTCTCAAGCCGCGTGCCAAAGGCATATGGCAAGCTGCTCAACGCGATCTGCGCGTCGAAGGACTCTCCCTCTGGCGCGCGATCCGCGAATCGCACATTGGCCTTCGACGACAGGAGCCGGCGCAGCCGCGGCGGACAGACGAAGGTCGCATCGACTCCGGACGCGGCCATCAGAGGCAGATAACGAAAGAACTGGATCGTATCGCCAAGGCCGTGATCGTTGAGCACCAGCACGCGCTCGGCTTTCCGTCCCGGCCCTTTCCAGGTCTCGAAGCGCGTCCCGAGCGCCTCGGCTATCGACTTCCCCTTGAGCCAGCGCGCCTCGTAGCCCTCCAGTCCGTTTTCGAAGTCTCCGAGCGTCAGCATGAGGCAGCCCTTGCCCGCGATAGCCTCGCGGCTCCCGAGGGCTGCAGCGGCGTCAAACGCCGCCATCGCCTCCGAGAAACGGCCAAGACTCCGCAACGCCAGACCGTGACCCAATAGCGCCTTGGCCCGGCAGGGCCCCGGCGCGCTCGCCTTGAGATAAGCCTCGAGCGCCTGATGGCTGCGATCGAGCTTCAGAAGCGCATTGCCGAGATTGATCGCGGCCTCAGGAAAATCATGACGCAGCTCAAGCGCGCGCTCGGCCGCTTCGATCGATTCTTCGAGGCGCCCAAGCTCGCGCAGCGCACCGGCGCGGCTGCACCAGGCGTCCGGATCATGAGGCGCGAGAATCGTCGCCTCTGAGAAGCTCGCGAGCGCTTCGGGGAATCGGCCGGCGGCGAACAGGAGCTTGCCGAAATTGAGATGGGCGACGACGAGCGAAGCGTCGAGCTCGAGGGCGCGCCGATAGAAGCGCATCGCGGGCTCAGGCTTGCCGCATTCGCTCAGCATGTACCCGCCCATGCACAGAGCGTCGGCGAAATCGGGCTTGAGGCGCAACGCTTCGTCCATGAGCTGGATCGCCTCGTCGCGCCGTCGTTCCCGCCACAGAGCACTGGCCGCCGCGTAAAGCGCGTCGGGCCCGCGCTGGACTCCGTTCGCCACGGCGCGAATTGCCTTTTGGGTGCTAGTCATTGGCGGCGCGCGAAAGCATCCCTCCGCTTAGAGCGCGGCGCTTGCGTGGACCTTTCTCGCGGAAAATGCAGGATCTTAGGGGAGCCTTCACCCGCCCAGCGTAAGCCTCGACATGCTCGACATGAGCGCGGTCGAGAAGGCCGGCTGTGATGCGCCGGTGAAGTCGTTGAGCGCGCTGCCCAGCACGGACCCATTCGAACTGATCACGCTGGCTAGCACCGCGGCAGCGCCCGACTGTTCAGAGGTCGAATTGCCCGAATTGACCGTGAGGCCGGAGGTCGAGCCGGAGCTCGGCCCATAGGTATAGTCGTACATTGCGGTGAATCGCTCGGTCAGCTGCGTGAGCTTGGCCGGGTCTTGCAGGTCGGAAAGCGGCATGAGCTCGGAAAGCGTCTGCGGTTGGAGGTCGCTCGCCGCCGTCGGCGAGAGCCCCATGATCGTTCCCGCCACTTCCAGAAGATTGGGATCCGCCAAAATTCCTTCTTCGCTGGTGACCGCCGGCGCTACGCGTTGAAAATAGAGCGCAAGCTGGACGCCCACGTCCTGGGAGCCCTGATCGCTTTCCAGCTGCTGCTCGACATAGTCGCTCGTCGTCGTCTGGACAGAACCCGACGCCGAAGGTGAGGCTGAGCCGCTGTCGACGAAATCAAACGCTGCGGCGAACGCCTTCCACTGCGGATTGGCGAGCGTGTTGGCGAGGCTTTTCGGGTTGGAAACCCCGCCTTCCAGCACCTTGGTGATGAGTCCCGTCGCGTTGATCTGGTCGCCGAGGCCGTAGGCGTTGAGCGCGTAGGACAAGAGCCGATAGTTGCCGACAAGGTCACTGATCGACTTCACCGAGCCGATATTGGCCTCGTAATACGAGGTCGCAGTTTTTACCGCCGGCTCGGCCGCAGTCATCGCCTGATAGCGAGACAGGTTCTGCGATACGGCGAGAAAGGCAGTTGTCGTGCTTGTCATTGGGATTCGCAGGAGCAGGCGGAAACGGAGGGGCGTGGCCGGCCTGACGCCTTGACTTTAGCGGCCATGTCCTTCGGCTCAGTTAACCTGGACGGGGTCGGCAGGCCAACGCGGCGTGATACGGGAAATCGCCTGATCGATTCTCCTTTGCAGGCCACCGGGCGACGACGGATTAGCGAGTCCGTTTTGAGCGATTTCAATAGCTTGCGGCGCCATTAACGAGTCGTTCCGACTTCTTCGTGGGGCGCCTTGCAACTCAGCTCC
Organism: uncultured Alphaproteobacteria bacterium; assembly: GCA_963725195.1. Taxonomy (GTDB): domain Bacteria; phylum Pseudomonadota; class Alphaproteobacteria; order Rhizobiales; family Beijerinckiaceae; genus Roseiarcus. The sequence goes on from CAVRXX010000015.1 coordinate 140,927, forward strand.
GGCGCGCCGAGAGGGCGAGGACGGGCGGCCGGCCGGGCCGTTCCGCTTCGGGTCTGGACGGGCCGAAAAGCGGCCAAAGCGAAAAACGCTCATTTCGCCATGCGAAACGAAACGTTTCGCATGGCATGGCGTAAGCCATTGGAATCGTTATGAGTCGCTGAATCAGTCATTTCGCGGGATCGTGTGTTTTCAAGGGCTTGTCCCGGTTTTGTTTCGCCGTTTGCGCGTGTTCGCTTGTTTTCAATAACTCAGCTCCAATTGTCGTTTCGTCGGAGCTCGTTCCCCTTCTTGACGTCCAAGCCCGCGCTTCGCGTCGGCCATGAGAAGGGCTGCCCGGTTACCGATCTTTCTGGAAAACAATACACGTCACCTCAGCCGGGGTTAGCAAGAAATTGTCGATTTTCTTAAATCCAGCGTTCCAGCGCTCGACAGGGCGCTCTCGCCGCCCTCTCCGGAAGGTCGGGCGATCTCATCAGCGGAATCCGGCATTACTTGTCAGCGCGACTGAGGTCTCGAGGCCGGCTTCGGCAATGAGGTCTCCGCCTCGGACGCCCGTGAGCTCGGCGATCGCGTCCGCCAGCGAAGCGACGGAATCGTGGCGCATGAACTGCGCAAGGAGCGCCAGCTCGCGCTCCTCTTCCGCCGCTCGGACGCGAGGAGTCGCGTTCCGGTTCGGCGTCGGCTGGTTCCGCACTGTTCGCATAATCGGCAATCCCTGACCCGCAGATTCGCGGGGCGGCCGAATTGTGCCATGATCGAGTTGCGGGCCGCGTGACGAATTGTAACAAATTGCAACTATAGCGAGAATTACTTCCTCATGCGTCATTCTGATTGAAGCGCTCGACAACGTTTTCGACCCAGCGGCGGCTTGCAAGCGCGAGCGCCTGCGAACGGGCCAACAGCGACAACGTAACCTCAGGTAGTGGCGGAAGCTGCTTGTCGGAGAACACCTCAAGTCCACCCGGCGCGAGCCCGTCGATCATCGGCGTGACGCCGAGCCCCGCAGCCGCGACGGCTGCGAGCACTGCAAAATTTGAACTTGTGCAGACGACCTCGAATCGCCGTTCTTGGGCGCGAAACGCGCCAATCGCCGCCTCATGAAACGGCCAGCCTTGCGGCGGGAGAACGAGCGGCAGCGGCCGATCGTTTTGTTCATCTTCGGGCGTCTTGCCGAACCAGCGTAGCTGACTCCGCCATTGTTCGATCCGGCTCGGCTCGCTCTCGCCGGTCCCGACGATGAAAGCGATATCAAGCGCGTTCTGACGAAAGGCGGCAGAAAGCGCTTGCGAGCTATCGACGATCACCTCGAATGCAGTGGCGACCGGGGCATACGCGCGCAGCTCATTGAGCCGCCACGCCAGAATGGGGACAAATTCGCTAGACATGCCAATCCGCATCGCATCGTTCGGATTGTTGCGCCCGAGCTCGTCCAGCATGTCGTCATGCAGCCTGAGCAGGCGCTTTCCATAGTCGAAGCAGATTTCCCCTACGGGCGACAGCTCGAAGCGTCCGCCTTTCTTGAACAACGGCGCTTCGACGAGTTCCTCAAGCCGTTTCACTTGAAGGCTGATCGTCGGCTGCGTTCGTCCCAGTTCCTCCGCGGCGCGGGTGAAGCCTCGCGCCTCCACGACGGCGACAAAGGCTCGCAGAATGTCGATGGGAATGCCGCGCATCAAGAGCCTCCCGCATAGGACTCTGTTTCCATGTGTACAATGTTTTCGCTCCCGCCATAACCGGCGGACATGCAACTATTCGCGTGTTGCCCCGACCTTGTCGGTCACCGAGAGACAAAGGCGCGTATTTCAATCGACCAAGCCTCGACTTTCCTTACGCGTGTGTCGATTGACGTATCGGCAGGTGAGCCGAAATACCTTTTCAATATTGAACGAAAGAACGCAAAGATAGATCATAACATATGACTTCGCACGACTCTCGAACGCCCTCTCCGACGCCGAACTCAAATAAAGATCTGCCTGACGTATCGTAAGTAATTGACAACGATACATGTCCTGTTTCGAATCAATTTGACTGTGACGATTCGCAGGGCAGCGGCAATCGAGGGCGGGGCGAAATGCAAATCCATATTCTTGAAGACGTTGGACCGGAGCTGGTCGCAATTGACAACGCCGTCCGGCGTCGCGGGCTTGAGATCGGCCGCGCCCAATCCGTCGAGCCGATCGAGCGACTCTACATGTTCGCGGGGTGGACCCTCGATGAGACGACGCGAGAACTCCTTGGTCCGACTGGGCAGCGTGTCGACCTCACGTCGTCCGAGTTCGATCTGCTGATGGCGCTTCTGCGCCATCCCGGCCAGCCACTGTCGCGCGCGGCCCTTCTCGGCGTGTTGCGTGGGCGCCAGTGGACATATTTCGATCGGTCGATCGACACGCTGGTCGCACGGTTACGGAAGAAACTTGACGACGGGTCGGATCGGCCTCCCCTGATTCGCTCTGTGCGGGGCGTCGGCTACGTGTTCTGCGCTGCGGTGGCAAGGCTTGGCGATCAAGACCGACCTGCCGCCTTTTCGCGCGTCGCGCCCCAGGACGGACCCGAGCGCTTTCTCGCTCCTTGACGGCCGGCACGGCCGGGTTGCGCAAGCGCGACCCTACGCGCCGCCTTCGCCGACGTCGCCGTTCTCTAGCGCCGGTCCGATTGACGCCTCGCTAAGGCGGTTCTATCCATGGCCGCGCGTCGTCTTTTCGCGAAGGTCTGGCATTGCGGCGACAATGATCCGGTTTCACCGCAACGATTTGCCCGCCGAAACGTCGTTCGGCGAGGCGGCGGCGATTGATACGGAGACGTTGGGGCTCGCCGTTGGCCGCGATCGCCTTTGCGTCGTGCAGGTGTCGCGCGGCGATGGGACGGCGGACATTGTGCAAATCGCCGCCGGCCAGACAAGCGCCCCCAATCTTGAGCGGCTGCTGGCCGATCCGGCGATCGTCAAACTATTCCACTACGGCCGTTTCGATATGGCGGTGCTGCATCATGCGTTCGGCGTCATGGCCGCGCCGATCTATTGCACCAAGATCGCTTCGAAGATCGCGCGAACCTATACCGACCGGCACGGCCTCAAGGACCTAACGCGCGAGTTGCTCAACGTCGAGATCTCCAAGCAGCAGCAATCGTCGGACTGGGGGGCCGAGACCCTTAGCGAGGGGCAGCTCACCTATGCCGCGTCGGACGTGTTGCATCTGCACGCGTTGCGCGAGAAGCTTGACGCCATGCTGAAACGCGAGGGCCGGGACGGACTCGCGCGCGCCGCCTTCGCTTACCTCCCCGATCGCGTCCGCCTCGACCTCGCGGGGTTCGAGGCCATGGATGTTTTTTCGCACGGCTATCCCTGAGCGTCCGTCATTATGGCGCGGCCCACCCGATCTCAGGCGCCGGCCGCAACCGCCGTCTTCTGCATGGCGACCAGCTGCCGAACGCCGGCTCGCGCCAACGCCAGCATCCGAATGAGCTCCTCCTCCGTGAATGGCGCGCCCTCGGCCGACCCTTGAACTTCGACCAGGCCGCCCAAGCCCGTCATGACGAAATTCGCGTCGGTGTGGGCGGTCGAGTCCTCGGCATAGTCGAGATCGATCACCGCTTCGCCGCCGACAATGCCGCAGGATACGGCGGCGACATGATCCTTGAGCGGGCTCTCGCGCAGGATCGAGCGCTGCGCCATCCAGTGCAGGCAGTCGCGCAGCGCCACCCATGCGCCGGTGATCGAGGCGGTGCGGGTGCCCCCGTCCGCCTGCAGGACGTCGCAATCGATCGTAATCTGCCGTTCGCCGAGGCGCGGCAGGTCCACGACCGATCGCAGCGACCGGCCGATCAGGCGCTGAATCTCCTGGCTGCGGCCGGAAACTTTGCCGGCCGCCGATTCGCGCTTGGTTCGGGTCAGCGTCGCGCGCGGGAGCATCGCGTATTCGGCCGTCACCCATCCGCGTCCCTGTCCGCGCAGCCAGGGCGGCGGCTTGTCCTCGAGCGAGGCCGCGCACAGCACATGCGTTTCGCCAAACCGGACGAGACATGACCCTTCTGCATAACGCGCCACGCCGCGCTCGAAACTCACGGAGCGCATTTCATCGGCGGCGCGTTTGGACGGACGCATGGGCGAACCTCCCTTCTGTTATTGATCCGATCTAGCGGCAGATGCTTCGCCTGGCAAATTCGCCTAAGCAAGCGCGCATCGGTGCGTTGACCATCGGGGCCTGCGTCTCTAGGGTCGCCGCCCCATATCGACCGATGACAAGACCTCCATGCCGTCCGCCAAAGACGCTGCGCTCAATCCGGCCAAATCGTTTCAGGGCCTCATCCTAACCTTGCAGACCTTCTGGGCTCGGCAGGGCTGCGTGATGCTGCAGCCCTACGACATGGAGGTTGGAGCGGGCACGTTTCACCCGGCGACGACGCTGCGCTCGCTCGGGCCGAAACCGTGGAAAGCAGCCTACGTTCAGCCATCGCGCCGGCCAAAGGACGGACGCTACGGCGAGAATCCCAACCGGCTGCAGCACTATTACCAATACCAGGTTATCCTTAAGCCTTCGCCTGAGAACCTGCAGGAGCTTTATCTCAACTCGCTTGCTGCGATCGGCGTCGACATGGCGCTGCACGACGTGCGCTTCGTTGAGGACGATTGGGAGAAGTCCGACGCTCGGCGCCTGGGGCTTGGGATGGGAATGCTGGTGCGACGGCATGGAGGTGTCGCAGTTCACATACTTCCAGCAGGTCGCGGGTTTCGAGTGCGCGCCGGTGTCCGGCGAGCTGACCTATGGGCTTGAGCGGCTGGCGATGTATGTGCAGGGCGTCGAGAGCGTCTACGAACTCAACTTCAATGGCGGCGAGGGCGCTGAGCGCGTTGCTTACGGCGACGTGTTCCTGCAAGCCGAGGAGGAATATTCCCGCTTCAACTTTGAGCACGCCAACACGGACATTCTGTTCCAGCATTTCAAAGACGCCGAAGCTGAATGCATGGCGCTCCTCAAGCGGGGCGAATCGGGCGAGCGCCACCTCATGGCGCTGCCGGCTTACGACCAGTGCATCAAGGCGAGCCATGTGTTCAACCTGCTCGACGCCCGCGGCGCCATATCGGTCACCGAGCGCCAGAGTTACATCCAGAGAGTCCGCGAGCTCGCGCGGGCCTGCGGCGCAGCGTGGCTCAAGACCGCGGGCGGCGGCGCATGACAGGCCGTCATCCGGGGAGCGCCCCCTGTCCCTCTGGGAGAGGGTTGGGGTGAGGGGAACCGACCCGCGAAATTGAAAAGCTCATGGAATGCCCGACCTTCTGCTCGAACTGTTCAGCGAAGAAATCCCCGCCCGCATGCAGCGGCAGGCGGCGGAGGACCTGAAGCGGCTCGTCACCGACGCTTTGGTCGAGCGCAATCTGCTCTACGAGGGCGCGCAGAGCTTCGTCACGCCGCGACGCTTGACCCTGCATGTCGTGGGCCTGCCCGCCGCGCAGCCTGACTTGCGCGAAGAGCGCAAAGGCCCGCGCGTCGGTGCGCCGGACGCGGCGATCCAGGGCTTCTTGAAGAGCGCGGGGCTCAGTCGCATCGGGGAAGCGCGCGTCGACACGGACCCGAAGAAGGGCCAGTTCTATGTCGCGCTGATCGAGAAGCCGGGCCGCGAGACCAGACAAGCGATCGCCGAGATCATTCCGGCGATCATCCGCTCGTTCCCGTGGCCGAAGTCGATGCGCTGGGGCGCGGCCTCGGCGAAGCCAGAGGCGTTGCGCTGGGTGCGCCCATTGCGTGGCGTCGTGTGCACGCTGGCCACACAACACGACACAGCGGAGGTGGTCTCGTTTGAGATCGACGGCATCGCGTCAGGCGACACAACTTGGGGCCATCGCTTCATGGCGCCTGCGGCGATCCATGTCCGCCGCTTCGACGATTACGTTGACGCGCTGCAGAAGGCGAAGGTCATCCTCGACGCCGACCGGCGCAAGGCGATCATCCACGCCGATTCCAAAGACCTGGCGTTCGCCCAGGGTCTGACCCTGGTCGAGGACGAAGGCCTGCTGGAGGAAGTCGCGGGTCTGGTCGAATGGCCGGTCGTCTTGATGGGCGAGTTCGAGGCGACGTTCCTCGATCTTCCGGCCGAAGTGATCCGCGCCACGATCCGCGCCAATCAGAAATGCTTCGTGCTTCGTCAGGCCCAGTCGCCGACTGGCCCTTCCTCCGTCATGGCCGGCCTTGAGCCGGCCATCCACGGAGCGCCGTCAGGCGCGAAAACGGACGGAGCCGCGACGTGGGACGACGTGGAGGGCCGGCTCAAGGCCGGCCATGACGGAGGAGAAAGCGCCGGCAAGCTCGCCAACAAATTCATCCTGGTCTCGAACCTCGTTGCGCCCGACGACGGCGCTGCCATCGCCGCGGGCAACGGGCGCGTCGTGCGCGCACGCCTCTCCGACGCGCGCCACTTCTGGCAGACCGATCTCGCGGCCCTGCCGGACGCCAAGGACAAGACCGCGACGCCGCTCGACCAGCGTCTGGAGAAACTTGAGCGGGTCGTGTTCCACGAGAAGCTTGGCACGCAAGGCGAGCGGATCGCGCGCATCGAAGCGCTGGCGCGGGATCTTGCGCCACAAGTCGGCGCCGACGCGGACTTGGCCTCGCGCGCGGCCCATCTTGCCAAGGCTGATCTTGCGACCGAGATGGTCGGCGAGTTTCCTGAGCTTCAGGGACTGATGGGCCGCTACTACGCAAGCACGCAGGGCGAAGAAGCCAACGTCAGCGAGGCGATCGAAGAGCACTATAAGCCGCAAGGTCCGAACGACCGCATTCCCAACTTCGCCGGTCTCAATCGCGGTCGCGGTCGCCGACAAGCTCGATACGCTTGTTGGCTTCTGGGCGATCGACGAGAAGCCGACCGGCAGCAAGGATCCGTATGCACTCCGGCGCGCGGCTCTCGGCGTCATCCGCATCGTGCTCGAGAACGAGCTGCGACTGCCGATGGCTTCAATTTCAAGCCGAAACGCATACTGGTTTCTGATCGAATCGGTAAAATGCCGAGCGGCGGGAGCGCCGCCGACGCACAACGATCTGAAATGCTCAGCAACTGGATTCGCGATGCAGTCGCCCTTCGAATTACCTAGCGGTTCACAGGACTTGATTCGCTCCAACCACGGAATTCGACGGTCGACAGATTGACCAGCCGCGCACTCGATCTCCTCGCCTTCTTCGCCGACCGCCTGAAAGTCTACCTGCGCGAGAAGGGCGCGCGGCACGATCTCATCGACGCGGTGTTCGCGCTGCCGGGCCAGGACGATCTGCTCATGATCGTTCGCCGGGTCGAGGCGCTCGGCCAGCTTCTCGATACCGAGGACGGCAAGAACCTGCTCACCGGCTATCGCCGCGCCGCCAACATCCTGCGTGCCGAGGAAAAGAAGGATGGCGCCGAAGCTTTCGCGGGCAAGCATGTTCAGACCACGCTCGCTCCGCCGGCGGAGAGATACCTTGCCGACGCCGTCGCCGCTGCAGGCGCGGCGGCGCGCGAGCGCGTGGCCGTCGAGGATTTCGAGGGCGCGATGCGGGCGCTTAGCACCTTGCGCGCGCCTGTCGACGCCTTCTTCCTCGACGTGACGGTCAACGACCCGGACCCTCAGACACGCCTGAACCGATTGAGATTGCTCAATGAATTGCGCGAGGCGATGCACGGCGTCGCGGACTTTTCCAAGGTCTCCGGGTAGATCATAATGAACTTTGGCCGATCCCGCTTTGCCCTCAACCCCCCCCCCCAACCCCTCTCCCGAGAGGAGAGGGGGGCGACGGCGCCGCCGCTCCCCCTTCTCCCATAGGGCGTTCTCCGAACGCCCTATGGGAGAAGGTGTCGCCGCATTAGGGCGTCCGACGGGACGCCCGTCCTTCCGGACGGGCTATGGGGCGACGGATGAGGGCCGCCTCCTTTAAGAAACCTCCCGCGGCGCCTAAATGCCGGCGGGGCGCATGGGGCGCGCGCGAACAAGGAACAACGAAGCCATGGCGCTGAGAGAAGAGAATATTGAAGGGGCGTCCGGCGGCGGCAAGACGATCAGCGACGCTCAGGCTGAGGATGCGTTTCGCACCATTCTCAAATGGATCGGCGAGGATGCCACTCGCGACGGCCTGATCGAGACGCCCGACCGGCTTGTGCGCGCCTATCGCGAATATTTTGCTGGCTATGAGGAAGACCCGCACGAGATCTTAAGCAAGACCTTCAGCGAGGTCGACGGCTATGACGAGATGATCGTGCTGCGCGGCGTGACCTTCGAAAGCCATTGCGAGCATCATATCGCGCCAATCATTGGCCGGGTTTGGGTCGGCTACATTCCCAACAAAAGGGTCGTGGGGATATCCAAGCTCGCGCGCGTGGTCGAAATTTTCTCGAAGCGGCTGCAGATTCAGGAGCGGCTGACGGCGCAGATCGCCAATGCGGTCGACGAGGTGCTGAAACCCGCCGGCGTCGCCGTGGTCGTCAAGGCCGCCCATCACTGCATGATCGACCGCGGCGTCCGCAAGCGCGGCGCTGACCTCGTCACCAGCCGCATGCTGGGCGTGTTTCGCGATCAGGCTCAGACCCGGCAAGAATTCCTGTCGCTCGTCAACTCGGACAGTCACGAATAAAACCGCCGCATGATCGGCGCCTATCGCATCGAAGCCTATGTCATCGCCTCGGCGGATGGCATGATTGCCGACGCGAGCGGGGTTCAGCCGGCCTCGCTCCAGTTCGAAGCCGACCGGCGCCAATTTGAGAACGGCCTCGACCATGCCGACGTGGTCGTGAACGGGCGCCATTCGGCGGAAGGGCAGCCGAACTCGATGAGCCGGCGCCGGCTCATCGTCACTCGCCAAGTCGCCGGCATCGCGCCCGATCCCGACAATCCCAAAGTGCGGCTTTGGAATCCCGCCGGGGCGTCGTTGGAGGAGGCGTGCGCGGCCCTCGGCTTGAACTCAGGGACGGTCGTCATCATTGGCGGGCCGCAGGTCTACATTCTGTTCCTCAAGCTCGGCTACGACTGCTTTCATTTGAGCCGTGCGGTCAACGTGCGCCTGCCCGGTGGCTTGCCACTGTTCGGCGGCGACCCCGATTCGGCGCTGTCCGCCGCCGGCCTCAAAGCGCGGCCGCCGGTGTGGCTCGAGGACGGCTTGACGCTGACCGACTGGGTTCGGGCGGAATAGGCGTTCCCTTCAGATTTAATAGGCGTGTCCCCTCAGGTTCGTCGCTCGTACTCCACGAAGGCAAAGTCGACGTCGTCGCGCGGGCCCCGTTCACCCGTCTCGCGGCGGGTCTCCCGCCACGCGTGGGGGTCGATCGGCGGGAAACGCGCTTCGCCCTCAGCGTCGAGCGCGACCTCGGTGATGAAAAGCCGGTTCGCGCGCCCAATCGTCTGGGCGTAGATCTCGCCGCCGCCGGCGATGATGATGTCATCCGCGCCCATGGCGCGAGCGCGTTCGGCGGCGAGATCGAGGCCGGCCTCGACGCTGTGCGCGACAAGTGTCCCAGGAGGTGCGAGTGCCGTATCGCGGGTCACGACGATCGTGTCGCGCCCCGGAAGCGCGCGGCCGATCGATGCGAAGGTCTTCCGCCCCATCACCAGCGGCTTGCCCCAGGTCAGCGCCTTGAAGCGTTTCAAGTCGCTCGAGAGCCGCCAGGGCAGTGCGCCATTGGCGCCGATAATTCCATTGCGCGCCACCGCGGCGACGAGGACGACCCTCACCCCGGCCCTCTCCCATGGGGAGAGGGAGTGCATCCCTTCCCCCTTTGGGAGAAGGTGGCGCGAAGCGCCGGATGAGGGCAATCTCTCACACCGCGACCGGCGCCTTGATCGCCGGCCACGGGTCGTAGCCGTCGAACGCGATCGCGTCGGCATTGAGGTCGAAGATCGAGCCGACGTCGCCGAGCACGAGCTTGGGCAATGGCCGGGGCGTGCGGGCAAGCTGCGCGCGCGCCTGGTCCTCGTGATTGCGATAAAGATGGGCGTCGCCGAACGTGTGCACGAACTCCCCCGCCTCAAGGCCGCATTCATGCGCGATCAGGTGCGTCAGGAGGGCGTAGCTTGCGATGTTGAACGGCACGCCGAGAAAGATGTCGGCCGAGCGTTGATAAAGCTGGCACGATAATCGCCCGTTCGCGACGTAGAATTGGAACAGGCAATGGCAGGGCGCCAATTTCATGCGCTCGATCTCGGCGACGTTCCAGGCTGAGACCACAAGCCGCCGGGAGTCGGGGTTGCGACGGATCTCGTTGATGACCCAGGCGACCTGATCATATGTGCGCCCGTCCGGACCCTCCCAGGCGCGCCATTGCTTGCCGTAGACCGGACCGAGATCGCCATCCGAATCGGCCCATTCGTCCCAGATGGAGACGCCGTGCGCCTTGAGGTAAGCAATGTTCGTGTCGCCTCGCAGGAACCAGATCAGTTCCCGAACGATCGACTTGAGATGGAGCCGTTTCGTTGTGACGAGCGGAAAGCCTTGGGCGAGATCGAAACGAAGCTGCCGCCCGAACATCGAGCGGACCCCAGTCCCGGTGCGGTCCATTTTGACGGCGCCGTCATCGAGCGCCTCGCGCATGAGGTCCAGATAGGCTTGCATGGGCTCGCGGTCCTTTCGCCCTCACCGACCGCAATCTCTAAACCGATTCGCCTCTCCACGCGCGGCGCCCTACGCGCCGCGATTATCCCTGTTGCACAATCAGTGCAGGCTCACCGTCTCGAGCTCGTTTTCCCAGGCGTTGGCGATCGCCGCATCCTTGGAATCGGTCAGCATGATCGGCGAGCCGTCGGCTCCGAGCAGGGCGAACAATGTCAGTCCCGGTCGCATCGGCGGCGCCTGCGGAAAGAGGCGCGCGACATCTTCAGAAGCGATCGTCTTCACATAGGCGAGAGATCCGTCGCCGAGGTGAGCGAATTCCTGCGGCGTCAAGCCTGGCGAGGCGATTGCCATTTTGTTCGTTTCGAATCTCATCGCTTTACTCCTTACTCGGCGGCCGCTTGGGCCCGCCGTTCGGGCGCCTTCCTCAATCGCGCGCCACTATTTTGATCTTTCGCACCAAACGCTCGGGCTGCGGGCGAACCAGATCGACAGATAGCAAGCCTTGCGTCAGCTCGGCGCTCAACACCTGCATGCCATCGGCAAGCAGAAAACCGCGCTGGAACTGCCGAGCTGCGATGCCGCGATGCAAATATTCGCGCCTCTTGTCCTCCTGTTGCCGACCGCGGATCGTAAGCTGGTTCTCCTCGACGGTGACCTCAATCTGGCCTTCAGAGAAGCCGGCGACGGCCAGCGTGATGCGCAGTTTTTCCGGCTCGCGGCCGTCAGCCGCGATTTTCTCGATATTGTAAGGGGGATAGCCGTCTGTCCCCGCCTTCGAAACCTTGTCGAGCGCTCGCTCCAGGTCGTCGAAGCCGAGCAGCAACGGAGAGGTCAGCGCCGTCACACGCACCATGTTCGAAGCCCCCTTTCAGGCGCTTCCCGGAATTTCAGGCCTTCCTATAAGCGCCCGGTCCGGTTCTTGCCGTCAACCATCCGGATCATTCAAAGTTCCGGACCAGGCGGATATAAGCCTTACAATCCAACCTTCAAGGCGCGGGTCGCCCTAGTGAAAGCCTTTGATTCGGCGGCAGTTCCGACAATTCTGTTAAAATGCTGCGCTTGAAATCTAAACGATTCGTTTATGTCGTGCGCAAGGGTGAGGGGTTATTGATCAAGAAGACGCTGGCGTCGAGCAGGCTCGGAACCAAGCGCCAGTGCCTGGCCTGCGGCGCCAAATATTATGATCTCGGCCGCAAGCCTCCGGTTTGTTCGCGCTGCGGCGCGAGCGCCGAGCCGAAGCGCGCAGGCGAAGAAGGAAAAGCGCAGCCCCTTGCGGCGGAATTGGCGGCCGGGAAAGAGCGTCCTCCAGCCGACGCCCCATCGTCGCGACCGATCGGCCGCGAATGGTCGCGCGAGCAGGCGGAAGCTGTCGACCAGGTCGGCCGGTGGCTCAAACAAGGCGAGCCTCAGGTGTTCCGGCTCTTCGGCTATGCCGGCGTCGGCAAGACGACGCTTGCGCGACACGTCGCTGAAGGAGCGCGCGGCGAAACGGCGTTCGCCGCCTTCACCGGCAAAGCCGCCTTGGTGATGCGGTCGAAGGGTTGCGCGGGCGCAACGACCATCCACGCGCTCATTTACCGGGCGAGCGAGGGCGCCGAAGGCGCGCCCACGTTCACCCTCAACGCCGACGGGCCCGCGTCCAAAGCCGGGCTCATCGTGATCGACGAATGCTCAATGGTCGACGGGGAACTGGCGCGGGACCTCCTCTCGTTCGGCAAGCCGATCCTGGTCTTGGGCGATCCGTTCCAGCTTCCGCCGGTCAAAGGCGGCGGCTTTTTCACCGACGGCGCTCCGGACGTCATGTTGACCCAAATCCATCGCCAGGCTCAGGACAATCCGATCATCCGCCTGTCCGAAGTGGTCCGGTCAGGCGGTGAACTCGGCCTAGGCGACTATGGCGAGACGCGCGTGATCCGGCGCGCCGCCATCGACTCAGGCTCAGGTCCTCGGCGCCGATCAGGTGCTGGTCGGGGTCAACCGCACCCGCCGCGCCTATAACCAGCGCATGCGGGATCTCAAGGGCTTCCGTGAGCCGCTGCCCGTCGCCGGCGACCGGCTGGTCTGCCTGCGGAATGACCGCACCAAGGGTCTCATTAACGGGGGCCTATGGCGGGTTGAGGCGCTGGGCGGGGTCAAGAAGGATTTCGTCAAGATGACCTTGCGGTCCGAAGACGAGGGCTCTCGCCCGACAGTCAAGGTCGCCGTCTTGAAGGCGTTCTTCGAGGGGAAGGAGGGCGAGCTCGGCTTTGCGCTGAGACGGGAGTCGGACGAGTTCGACTACGGCTATGCGCTTACCGTCCATAAGGCTCAGGGGTCGCAGTGGGACGACGTGATCCTCTTCGATGAAAGCTTCGCCTTTCGCGAGCATCGGGCGCGGTGGCTTTACACAGGTCTCACCAGGGCGGCGCGGCGCTTGACCGTGGTCAAGTAAAGGGGCGCGCGCGACCGGCCTCCCGAGAAACCATCGACATCGGCCCCGTATTGTTGTTAGGATGCCCTTGCGGCGCCGGAGACATTCCCATGCGTACTTCCCTTGCGACAAGGGCGGCCCGCGCGTCCTTCGCGGCCACGCTCGTTCTCTCCCTCAGCCTCAGCCCTTCGTTCGCCCGCATGGGTGGGTCGGCCGGCGGGTCGTTCGGTCGCCCAGCCTTTGGGATGGCTCATTTTTCGCATTTCGCGCCGCACGGGTTCAATCGGCGCTTTGACGCTGGTCGGTTCAGCTTCAACCGTTTCGGCCCGAAGCGGTTTGACCGCTTCGGCTTCAACCACTTCAATCACTTCGGCTTTAGCCGCTTTGGGAATCAGCTTTTCGTCGGCGGCTGGGGCGGTTGGGGCGGCTATTCGGTTCCAGCTGCGGCGTCCGAGCCAATCATTGTCGGCGACGGCGCGCCTGTGATCATCAACATCGGCGTTGAGCCGGGCCCAGGCGGCGCTGGCGGCGCCTATGCTGGCGGCTGCGTCATCCACAAACTCAACTATGACGCCAACGGCAAATATGTCGGCGAGCGTCGGATCCCGCTGTGCTGACCGAAGTCAACTCTGGATAGGCTCTAAGACCGGCAAGCTTGGCGTTCGGCTCGGGCTTTGCGCTGAATGGTGATGAGCGGTAGGTCCTTGGCTCCGCCGCCGCGCGGAGCGCTGCGGTTTTCAGCCAGGGAGAGCACGATGGACGTTGGTTTTATCGGTCTTGGCCAAATGGGTCAGGCGATAGCGCTGAACCTCGTCAAAGCGGGACATCGCGTCGTTGTCTTTAACCGCACACGCGCCAAGGCGGAGGCGCTGGCCTCCCAAGGCGCCGAAGTCGCCGAAAGCGTGGCCGACGCATGCCGCCGCCCCGTGCTGATCACCATGCTCGCCGACGACGCGGCGGTGGAAGGGGTCCTCTTCGGAAACGGAAATGGGCTCTCTGCGCTTGGCCAAGGCGCTGTCCATATCTCCATGAGCACGATCAGCGTCGCGCTCTCAGAGCGCTTGGCCCAGGCGCATCGAGAGGCTGGCCAAACTTTTGTCGCCGCCCCTGTGTTCGGCAGGCCCGAGGCGGCGGCGGCGGCGAAGCTTTTCATTGTGGCGGCGGGACCCGAAGCAACGCTCGGGCAGTGCCAGCCCTTGTTCGATGCGATTGGCCAACGGACTTTCGTCCTCGGCGACAGGCCGTCCTCCGCAAACCTCGTCAAGCTCAGCGGCAACTTCCTGCTGGCGGCGGTAATCGAATGCTTGGGCGAAGCCTTCGCGCTCACCCGCAAAGGCGGAGTTGACCCGCATCTTTATCTTGAAATTCTGACGAGCACGCTGTTCTCAGCCCCCGCCTACAAGACCTATGGGACGATCATCGCCAACCAGCAATACGAGCCGGCCGGGTTCAAGATGTCACTGGGCTTGAAGGACATTCGCCTTGCGCTCGCTGCCGCCGACGCGCTCACGACGCCGATGCCCGTCGCGAGCCTCGTTCACGACCACTTCCTATCTGGCGTGGCGCAGGGCGCGGGCGATTCTGATTGGTCCGCATTGGCGCGAGTGGTAGCGGGGAACGCGGGTCTCTGAAACCTCGAACGCTGCCGAATTCGCGCAGAAAACCGTGCGCAGCGCGTCGGGCTTGTCTGGACCTCCAAGTTGGGGCAGGTTTTCCTTGGGGCTCCGCGGTCATCGGCGAGTGCTGGTCAAGAGGCCATGCTCCGCGCGATTTGACGGCAATCCGGGGAAAGCGGCGATGGTCACGCTCAGGCATTTTGCAATCATCGCCGCCGCATGCGCCGCGGCTTCGCTCACGGCCTTAGCCGACGACCAAAAACCGGCGGCGCAACCGGCCTATACGCCGCGCCTGAACGACATCATGGTCGTAACGCAGCTCGGGCATTTCAAGTTGTGGTATGCGGGCGCGGTGCAGAACTGGCCGCTGGCAAACTACGAATTGGAGCAAATCCGCGCCAGCATCCGCCTCGCAAAGACGCTTTTTCCGGATAGCGACAAGTCGAATATGGATACGATGAAGCCGGCGGCGGAGGATCTCGACAAGGCGATCAAGGCGAAGAACGCCACCGCGTTCACGAGCGCGTATACCAAGCTCACCGCCGCCTGCGATGCGTGTCATGAAGCCACCGGCTTCGGTTTCATAAAGATCAGGGTGCCGAGATTGTCGCCCATCGAGACGTCGCCATTCAGCGACGAGTCTTTCTCCGCGCAAGTGACGGCTCGCGGCTCAAGTTCCCACTGTCGCGATGCGCAGGTTGTTGGTGGCGCCCGGGGTCCCGAACGGCACGCCGGCGACAACGATAATGCGCTCGCCCTCGCCGGCGAATCCCTCGATATAGGCGTGACGGCAAGCCCGATCGGCCATGTCGCGTTCGTCGCGCGCGTCGTCGGTGACAATCGGATGCACCCCCCAGACGACAGCGAGGCGCCGCGCTACCGATTCAATGGGGGTCAGCGCTAAAATCGAGGAGCGCGGCCGCTGGCGGGCTATGCGAAGGCCGGTCGAGCCTGAGCTGGTCCAGGCGCAGATCACTTTCAAATCGAGGGTTTCGGCGACGTCGCGCGTCGCTTCGGCGATGGCGTCCGCGCCCGTCGCCTCGGGCGCCGCCCGCTGCGCTTCGATGATCGATGGGTAGATCTTCTCCGCTTCCACCGCCTCGGCGATGCTGTTCATGGTCGCCACCGCCTCGCGCGGATACTGGCCCGACGCGCTCTCCGCTGACAGCATGATGGCGTCCGCGCCCTCGAACACGGCGGTCGCGACGTCCGACACCTCGGCGCGCGTCGGCACTGGCGAAGTGATCATCGATTCGAGCATCTGCGTCGCCACCACCACCGGCTTGCCGAGCCGCCGCGCGAGGCGAGTGAGCGTCTTCTGAATGCCGGGCACGCGCTCGAGCGGCATTTCCACTCCGAGATCGCCGCGCGCCACCATCAACGCGTCAGCGACCGCCATGATCTCGTCGATGCGCTGGACCGCCTGCGGCTTTTCGATCTTGGCCATCACCAGCGCGCGCCCTTTGGCGATCGCCTTGACCTCATCAATGTCCTCGGGACGTTGGACAAAGGAGAGCGCGATCCAATCGATGTCCTCCTCGAGCGCTGCGGCGAGGTCGGCGCGATCCTTTTCGGTCATGGCGGAGGTCGGAATGGTCGTGTCAGGCAGGCTCACGCCCTTCTTGTCAGACACTCGTCCCGCCACTTCGACGACGGTCAGCACGCGGCCTCCTTCGGCCGCGGCGACCCGCAGCATCACCTTGCCGTCGTCGATGAGCATCCGGTGCCCCTTCGCGACCGAGCTCAAGATTTCCGGATGAGGCAGATAGACGCGCGCCTGCCCTCCGGGCGTGGGGTCGCCATCGAGGACGAAGGCCTCGCCGTGGTGCAGGTCGACGGCGCCGCTGGCGAACGTGCCGAGCCTGAGCTTCGGCCCCTGCAGGTCGACAAGGATGCCGATCGGGCGGCCGTTCTCTTCCTCCACCTCGCGGATCATCGCGACCCGCTCCCGCATCACGTCATGCGAGGCATGGCTCATGTTGATGCGGAAGACGTCCGCGCCGGCGACGAATAGCGCCGCGATGGTCTTTCGATCGGCCGAAGCGGGGCCGAGGGTGGCGATGATCTTCACGCGGCGGCGACGGACCTGCAATTGCATTCTCCGTTAATTGGCGGGGCTCGCCGCCACGCTCATTTCTCGTCCCGCCTAAAGAGCGAACCGACGTGGCGGTTCAGGGGTTTGCCTGGTCGGTCAATTGCACCGTCCAGCTCTTGGCGTCCTTGCCGGTGTCGACTTCGAAGAACCCCGTTCGGTTGAAGCCGCGCACGAAGCAGTCTTGCCGGCCGTCGATCTTGAACTCGCGATCTGACGTGCACATGAACACCTTGCCCTTCCACTCGCCGCCGCGCTCGTCCATCGCGTAGAGGTAATAATACTCAGCCGCCAAGGCGCCGCGCAAAAGCGTCACGCAGTCGAGCGACTTGAGATTCCACCACCCTTCGCTGACCCAGTTTTGTCCGTCGGTATAGCCGAGCGCGACGCTGACCCGGTTGTTGGTGTTGTTGCACATGCGCAAGTCCGCGCGAGCGGGAACAGCCGCGCAAAGCGTCGCGCCCAGCGCAGAAAGCGCCAGCACTCTTCCTACGATTCTGTCCATGCTCGTGCGGTGAAACGGCGTTATCGCGCGCCATATTCGGCCCGCAGGCGGCGCTGTCAACCTCGGGCGCCGCGCGCTCACGCCTTGCGGTCGAACCGCCAGTCGGGCCGCGCGGCGCGGATCATCATCACCTCGCCCAGCGCGTGACGGGTCAAAAGGCCGATGATTTTGCCTGCGGCGTCGGTCACGTAAAGCGCCGCGGCTTCCGGATCCTGCAAGCGCTCGAACAGGCCTTGCACCGGCTCCGCGGCGCGTACGCTCTCAACGCCTGAGCGCATGAACTTGGCTGCCGGCTCGTCGCCCCCGTGCTCGCGCACGGCGCTCAGGATGTCGTCGCGGGTCAGCAGCCCGGCCGGCTTTCCGAACGCGTCGACGACAGGGAATTCGTGCTGCGCCGTCGCCAGCAGCGCATCGACCGCCTGGCTGAGATTGGCGTCGATCGAGACTGGCGTGAAGCGTGTCTCCATCGCGTCGCCGACGCTCACCCCCTTGAGCGCCTCATGTGCGGCGCTCATCTGCGCTTCGCCCGCCGCCGCGATATAGACGAAGATGGCGATGAATACGAGCAGCGGATTGCCGAACAAGCCGAGGAACCCGAGGCCGAAGGCGAGGGCCTGGCCGATCCTCGCCGCGATCTCGGTCGCCCGCGGGCCGCCGACACGCATTGCCAGCAACGCATGCAACACCCGCCCGCCATCCATCGGAAAGGCGGGGATGAGGTTGAAGACGACGAGAAAGATGTTGGCGACCGCGAGGCGACCCAGGAGCGAGAGGTTGGGATTGTCGATCTGCTCAAGGTCGCCCGGGTGCGCCGAGCCGAACGCCGCGATCAGCACCAGGCCGATGACGAGGTTGACGGCGGGCCCTGCGAGCGCCACGACCAGCTCCTGCGCGGGATCGCTCGGCAGGCGCTGCAAGCTGGCAACGCCCCCGATCGGCAACAGCGTCACCTCCGGCGTCTTGATGCCATAGCGGCGGGCGGCGGCGATGTGGCCGAATTCATGCAGCACCACGCAGGCGAACAGGAGAACGATGAAAACGGTGCTGTCGAGCGCGGTGGCGGCGCCTCCTCTGGCCCAGCCGCTGAAGGCGATCCAGACGAGGAACAGGATGAAGGTGATATGGATCTTGACTGCCGTCCCGCCGAAACTGCCAATGGTGATCGACCAGCGCATCGTTTCGTCTCCGTCTGAACGCGCGCATTCTAGCAAGGCCCGCCATCGCGCTCCAAAGGCCTTCGATTGAAACGCCGGAGAACGAGCCTCTGTCGCCGATAAGCCTCAACGCAATCGCGTTTATCTACATTTTGCTCTCAATCGCCTCGGCGGTGGTCGTGCTCGCGGACATCTTCCTGCTCGGACGGCGGCAGCCGATGGGGGTGATGGACGCGGTGTGGCCGCTGACGCTCTTATATTGGGGGCCGCTCGGCCTGCCGTTCTATTTCAGCTTCGGCCGGGCGGCGGCGCATTCCCACACCCAGATGCATGCGCATGGGCATGGGTCCGCAGATCCGCCGATGTGGCAGGCGGTGTTCAAGGGAGCGGCCCATTGCGGCGCGGGCTGCGCGCTTGGCGATTTTGCGGCCGAATGGATCGCGCTGGGTCTTGGCCTTGTGGTGCTCGGCTCGGCGCTCGCGGCCAGGCTCACCTTGAGCTTTGTTCTCGCCTACGCAGCGGGGATCGCCTTCCAGTTTTTCGCCATCGCTCCGATGCGCGGCTTGGGTCTCCGGGCGGGCCTCGTGGCTGCCATCAAGGCTGACACGTTTTCGCTGATCGCCTACGAGATTGGCATGTTCGCCTGGATGATCTATCGCGCCTACGCTTGGCCGGGTATGCAGCCGACCGACTGGTCCTATTGGCTGATGATGCAGATCGCCATGGTGCTCGGCTTCGCGACCACCTATCCGGTCAATTGGCTCCTGATCCGGTTTGGGGTGAAGGAGAGGATGTAGGGACGCTTCTCGTCGGGTCGCGGCTCGACGGAATTGCACGAATCGCCGATGATTGACGTATGAAACGGTTTCTTTTCTCAGGCCTTGTCGTCGCCATCGCGCTAAGCGCATTCGCTCCCTCCGCGCGGGCCGACTTCGCCTCTTGCGTCGGCTCTCTGCGAGCCCAGGCGGCGCGCGACGGGATTTCCGCTCATACGCTCGACGTTGCCTTCAACGGGCTCGAGCCGGACATGAAAGTGCTCGATTTCCAGAAGCAGCAGCCCGAGTTCAAGACGCCGGTCTGGGACTATGTCGACGGGCTCGTGGACGACGATCGGGTCGCCGACGGCAAAGCGGCGATGGCGCGGGAGGGGCGCGCGCTCGCCCGCGCCGAGGAGAAATATGGCGTCAGCCGCACCATGCTAGCGGCGATCTGGGGCGTGGAGTTCGAATTTCGGCCAGGAGATGGGCAAGCGCTCGCTCGTGCAATCGCTGACGACGCTCGCGTGCATGGGCGATCGCGCCAATTACTTCCGGTCAGAACTGATGGCGACGCTCAAGATCATCGATCGCGGCGACGTGCCGGCGGAAAAGCTGAACGGGTCATGGGCGGGCGCGTTCGGGCAGACGCAGTTCATGCCCTCGACGTTCTTGCGTCTCGCGGTCGACTTCGAAGGCGACGGGCGGCGCGACATCGTCGATTCCGCCCCGGACGCGCTCGGCTCGACGGCGAATTACCTGGCGAGGTCAGGCTGGCGGCGCGGTCTCGTTTGGGGCTTCGAGGTCAAGCTGCCCGACGGCTACTCGGGCCCCTCCGGGCGCAAGGCCAAACGATCCATGTCCTTCTGGGCCTCGCGAGGCGTGACCCGCATCGACGGGCGCCCGCTTGGCGAAGGCGACGCAGGCCTCTTGCTGCCCGCAGGACGCGACGGGCCGGCGTTCCTGGTGACGCACAATTTCGACGTCGTCTATTCCTATAACGCGGCCGAATCCTACACCCTCGCCGCCTGCGTGCTTGCCGACCGACTGGGGGGCGGACGCGGCATCGTCACCCCCTGGCCGACCGACGATCCGCTTTTGTCGCGCCAGGGCAGAAAGGAGCTGCAGGCTCTCCTGCAAAGGCGAGGCTATGACATTGGCGGCGACCCCGACGGGCATATCGGAACAAAGAGCAAGGCGGCGATCGCCGATTTCGAGCAGCGGGCCGGCCTCGAGGTCAACGGCCGCGCCTCCGTCAAGGTGCTGGCCGCGCTGAAGAGGTAGGCGTCGCGCCGCCTAAATCGGGCGAGCGGACGTGGGAGCTGAAAACAAGCATTTGCTTGGAAAAACCGAAAATTTGTGCCGTAACAAAAGTCCCAATTCGGCCAAAGGAATCAAGAATCCAAGCAGTTTTCCTTGGATTTACTTGGATTAGCTTGGATTTGTTTGGCCGCGAACGCCGTTCGGGGAATCGGTTTGCGGCGCGGGTCGTGGATCGAGCGAAGCGATTTTCCGTTCACCATAAATTCCTCGCGCGGCGCGCGGTCACAGCATCGGCCAAACTCCGCCGAAAAATCGTCCTCCTCCTTCGCCATCGTTCGTGCGGGATCAGATCGCTGCTCCCAGAGGAATAGGCCAACGTTTGGAGACCTTTGTGCAAAAGCTTCGAACTGCTGCTGTCATCGGCGCCGCTCTTCTCGCGGCGGCCGGACTCGCCGGCGCAAGCGCAGGCGAGCTTGTCAAGACCCACATCCTTACCGTTCGCCTGCCGGACGGTTCACTTGAGCAAATCCGCTACATAGGCGATCAGCCGCCGCGGATCAGCATCGACGACCAGC
This sequence comes from uncultured Alphaproteobacteria bacterium, assembly GCA_963725195.1. Taxonomy (GTDB): domain Bacteria; phylum Pseudomonadota; class Alphaproteobacteria; order Rhizobiales; family Beijerinckiaceae; genus Roseiarcus. The sequence continues at coordinate 161,859 of CAVRXX010000015.1, forward strand.
CGGCGCCGGTCTTCTCGCCGGGCTTCGAATTGTTCGGCGCCGATTCGCCCTTCGCCATGCTCGACCGCATGTCGGCCGAAATGGATCGCGAAGCCGCTGCGCTGTGGAACGAGACGGCGCGCCTGAGCAATTCCACGCTTTTGCCGTCGGGCGCGCTCACGACGGTCGATTTCGACAAGCTGCCGCCAGGCGCGCGCAGCTTCTCGGTGGTCTCGACCCTCTCTGGCGGCCACGTGTGTACGCGCAGCGTCGAATATTCCGCTTCGCCCGACGGCGGCCGGCCGCGGATCGTGACGCGAACGTCGGGAGATTGCGGCCCGGACCATCATCGCTCCCTGTCCTCAGGCGTCCGGCGAGGCGTCGAGCCCGTCCACAGCAGGCCCGGCCTGATCGAGGTCAACGACCGGCCTGGCGAAGCGCCTGCGCTGGACGCCGCAGTCGACCGGGTTCAAGTCGGACTTCGCTGACGCCGATGCGGGCGCTCATCCGCAAGCCGTCGCAGACACCATAGGCTTCTCTGCGACGGCGTTCGGTCGCGCCCCAAAATCCGCTATCAAGCTCCCTCGTGGCGCCGACATTGCGATCGCGCCAGCGGCAGGGGCGGCAGATGGACACGGCTTACATATCGGCGATTTCGGCGCTCGCCGGCTCGGTCATTGGCGGCCTCACCACCGGCTTCACCACCTTGCTCAGCCAACGTTCCCAGGCTCGGGCCGGCAGATCGCGCATGAGTTCTCGCGTCGCGAGGATCTGATGAGGGATTTCATCATTGCGGCGTCCGAGATCTATGGGGACGCGATCGTCAACAGCGATCCCAAGATGCCGGAGATCGTCGATCTCTACGCTATGGTCAGCCGGATGCGCGTTCTCAACATGCCGAAATCGGTCGTGCGCGCGGATGAGGTCATGCGCTCGATCCTCGACACCTATTTCGCGCCCAATCGAACGATCGCCGACATTCGCGAGATTGTGAAGAACGGCGGCGGCGTCGATCCATTGAAGGACTTCACCGAGGCGGCGCGCGAGGAACACAAATCATTGCTGAAAATCTAAAACTGACTTAAGCTGGCGCTGAACAGTTCGGCGACGGTCTCGAAGGAGGCGTTGCGGCTCTTGCGACGGGCAATGGCGGAAAAAATTCTTGTCGCGAGAAAATCCCGCTAACCCATTGAAAAGTCTCGATTCGGACGGAGGAATCCAAGGAAATCCAAGGAAATCCAATAGGCGTAATCGGGGGTTTTCGCGGGTACCGGAGGCTGACGGGCTCGACTCTAGCCGGAGATTTTCTCCAAAGCCAGATTGGTTGTGCGCGGCCCGAACAGGCCGATCGTCGCCATGACGACGCCCATCGCCGCGGCGATGAAAACGAAGACGCCGAAGGCGCCGGCGCGCTCGAGCACGAAGGCGATGATGAAGGATGAGAAAATGACCGAGAGCCGGCTCCAGGAATAGACGAAGCCCGCGGCGCGGGCCCGAACGCCGGTCGGGAACAATTCCTGCTGGTAGGCGTGGAAACTGAACGACATGATGTTGGCGGCGAGCGTCAGCCCCACCCCCATGGCGATAATGAGCGCCGAATCGCGCGTTTGCCCGAAAATGAGGCCGCAGATGAGAATGGCGCCCGCCGCGGCGACGATGATCCATTTGCGCTCGAGCCGGTCGCCGAGAAAGAATCCGAGGAGCGGCCCGATCGGGGCCGCAAGCGCGATCACGGTCGTGTAGCCGAGGCTGGTCGAGATGGTGATCCCCTGCTTGACGAGCAGCGAGGGGACCCAATTGTTGAAGCCGTAATATCCGATCGTCTGAAAGATGTTGAAGACGCTCATCAGGATGACCCGGCCGCGAATCCCGGGGAGCCACAAGTCCCGAAAACCGCTCGCCGGTGAGACCAGCTCCTCAGGGCCGGGCGGCGGCAACGGCCGGCCGTACTCCGCCTCGACCTTGGCCTCGATTGCGCGCAAGACCCGATCGGCCTCGACGAGTTTCCCGTGCTTGGCGAGCCAGCGTGGGCTTTCCGGCAGGCCGCGCCGCAAAAAGACGACGACCGGGGCGGCGATCACTCCGATCAGCACCACCCAACGCCAGCCCTCTATCCCCAACGGCGCGTGCGGCACGAGCATATAGGCAAGGAACGAAACGACCGGCACGGCTACGAAGCCAATCGCCTGGTTGATTGCGAAGGCGCGCCCGCGCAGACTTTTGGGCGCAAGCTCGCTCAAATAGGCGCCGATCGTCACGATCTCGACGCCGAGGCCGATGCCTGAGATGAGGCGCCAGAAGTTGACGCCGGCGGCGTCATGCTGGAGCGCCACCATGACGTTGGCGGCCGAATACCAGAGGAGCGACCAGGTGAAGATCGCCCGCCGGCCGAAGCGATCGGCGAGAAAGCCGCACAGAATGGTGCCGATGAACAGGCCGGTGAAAAGGGCGGCGATGAAGCTCGCCACTCCCGTCGTTCCGAAGAGGCCCGTGGTCATGGCGGTGAGCACGCCCGACTTGACGAGGCTCGGCGCAACATAGGCCGAAAACAGGAGGTCGTAGAACTCGAAGAACATCCCGAAGCCGAGCAGCGCCACGATTGTCCAGATCGTCCGCGTCGCCGGCAACCGGTCGATGCGGGCCGAAATCGTGCCCGCGCTTAACCCAGCCGCTCCGCTGTCGTTCATGTTTCCTCGCCTGCCGTCGCCCGCGCTTATGCCTCGCGCTTTCGTAACGGCCTTTAAGACGCGCGCTTGCGGCTCAGTGTCAAATACGCTTCCAGCTTCCCCAGCGCGGCGGCGGGCGGCCGGCGAGCCTAAGCCTGGTTCAACGCCGCGCGATCGACGCTCAACGGACCGCCCCCCGCAAAGGCGAAGTAAAGGAATATGAAGCAGTAAATGACAGCCAGTTCCCCGCCGTTCACGACCGGGTAAAACGAGCGCGGCGCGTGCGCCATGAAATAGGCGAAGGCCATTTCGCCCGACAAGATAAAGGCGACGATCCTGGTATAGGCGCCGACCAGGAATAACAAAGCGCCGACGGTCTCAAGAAACGCTGCGAGAATGAGGAGGCCGCTCAGCGAGGGGACCGGGGAGGGCGCGGGAAAGTTGAACACTTTCGAAAGGCCGTGCTGCAGATACAAAAGCCCAATCACAATGCGCACAATGCTGAGGATATAGGGCCTCCAGGTTTCCATCCTGGCGTAAAGCGTGTTCATTGAGCCGCTCCCATCCATGTCCAGCCAAGTTCTCCGAACGCGCCTTTGGAGAACGATTCGCGTTTCCGGCGCAGATAACACTCCAGCGCGCGGATCGACACGGGAATTTCGTCTTGGCGCGCTAGCAATCCCGAATCACTTTCGCTTGATCGACGATGTCGCCGTTCGCCCTCGCACGTTCCGTGGCCGCCCCGATGTTCGTTCGGCGGCTCGCGGTCGCGCTCGTTTTCGTCGTATCCACCACTCTCGCCGTAGCCCAGGACGCGCCGCTCAAGGTCGCGGTCTACGATGCGCCGCCTTATGGCCATGTTGAGCCGGATGGATCGATCGACGGCGTCAGCGTGGATCTGTGGCGCCGCGCCGCGGAGAGCCTCGGGCGCGAGTATCATCTCGTTCCGGTCGCGCAGATGGAGGAGATCCTCAAGGGTCTCGAACGAAAGGATTATGACGCCGCGATCGGCGCGATCACGATCACGCCGGCCAGGCTCGCGCGGGTCGATTTCAGCTATCCGACGCATCGCTCGGGAGCCGCGGTCGCGGTGCGGCAGGACACTGGACCTATGGCTGCGTTGGCCAGCTATGGCTCGGTTCTCGGCGAGCTCACGCCGCTCATCGCGCTCACCTTCGCGCTTCTCATCGTCATGGGCGTCGCGATGTGGCTGGCCGAGCGGCCAATGCGGCCTCACGGCCACGAGTCGGTCGTCGATACTCTGCGCGACGGCATCTATTGGGCGGTGGTGACGATGACGACGGTCGGCTATGGCGACAAGACGCCGAAGACCACAGCGGGCCGGGTCATCGCAGTCGTTTGGATGCTGGCCAGCGTCGCGCTCGTCTCGATCTTGTCGACCTCGATCGTCTCGAGAATGACCGCCGACCGCGTGGTGGGCGGTTTCCGGGTGACAGAGGCCGATCTCGCCGGTAAGCGGCTCGCCGCGGTCGCTCATTCCTCCGGGGCCGAGTATCTCGACGAACGCCGCTTGCGCTACGCGCCGTTCGACGGCCTCCCGGCCGCCTTGACCGCGCTCGAACGCGGGCAAGCCGACGCGGTCGTCAACAGCATCGGCGCGCTGCAGTATCTCGTCGCCACGCGCTTCAAGGACACGGTCCGGCCGCCCCAGGGCGTTCTCGAACCAGCGTATATGGCAATCGCGCTCCCGCCCGGCAGTCCGCTCAAGAAATCGCTTGACGAGGCCCTCGTCGGGATTACCGCAAGCCAGGAATGGCGGCAGATCGAGGACAGCTATTTCGGCGGACAGCAATAGTCATTTGCTGGCGTGCCTCAAGCCGCTGCGCGGGCGAAGGGCGCGGCCGATTTCCCGCTCGGCGTCTCGAGGCATCTTGCGATCACCTGGGCGACAGCGCGCTCGGAGAGTTTCTCATCCCACCAGCCCAACGATCTGCGGTGCAGGTCCGTGAGGCGCTTCGGGTCGGCCGACAGCGCTTTCACCTCGGCCTCGAGATTGGCCCAGTCGCCGATCTGTATCGCCGGACAACCGTCGTAAAACCAATGCGGCGGAAGCCGATCGCAGATGACCACGCAGCCCTGGCGCATCGCTTCAAAGAACCGATAGGTCTCGACCGACGATCCGCGCGGCGCCAACGCAATCTTCGTATCAGCCATGATTTCCGTATAGCGGTCGCCGGCGTCCGTCATCGTGCTTTCCGTGAACGAGGCGGTCGTGCCGTAGAAGACGCTCTCCGGCGCGGAAGCGGCCAGCTTTTCCAACGAACGAGCCATGCGCGAGCGAGCGATGACTTTGGGAGTAGCGACCAGCCTCTTGGGGGAGAACTTCGGATAGTCCCTGTTTTCGATGCTGCCGAGAAATCCGACCAGGTAACGGCGCGATTCGAAAGGCTTGCCTGGGAGATCCGTTTGCCTGGCGTAGCCCAGCGGGAGCACCATTTTTTTGTCGCCTTGTCCGGGCGAAAAGCCACTTTGCCGCAGGTACGACAGGTAATGCCAAGTCCACAGTCCCCAGTCCCTCATGCATTTCAGCATCGAGGCTGGCGACCGCCAACTGAGCGAAGCGCCGCACCAGGGCTCAAACCCATAAGTCTTGAAGACGTAGCGAACCTTGTTCAGATAGAGCGGGAGCCAGCACTCCTCATCGCTTCTGATGACTGCCACGACGGAGTCTCCGTAGGACGGCAGTTCATTCACGCGGTCATGATTCGATATCAGGTAAAAGGTGAGTCCGCTCAGCGACGAGCACTGCTCAAATTCCCTAAAAATTCGCACCCAATAGTTGAAGAAGTAGCCGTCAGGCTTGTCCTGCCAGGCAAAGATGTCCAGCTCGAACGGTTTGGCGTCCCATGGGGTGCAGACGACATATTTCGACCGGCTTCTACTCATGATCCCGCTCGCCTGTTGGCAGTCGTCGTCATTCCCTGACCTGCCTCAGAGCCGCCGCGGCCGCAAAGGGCGCAAGAGCGATTGTCGCGAGCGACAGCGCGCATAGAATGAGGAACGGGCTTAAGAATGGCGCCCCACCTCCGCTCGCGGCAGAGGCCGCGGCGACGCCGAAGATCAGCACGGGGATCGTCAGCGGCAGCACCAAAATCGCCATGAGCAGGCCGCCGCGTCTCAACGAGACGGTGAGCGCCGCTCCGATCGCTCCAAGCATCGTCAGCGCCGGCGTGCCGACCGCGAGGGTCGCGGCGGTCAGCGCGAGCGGCAGGGGCGCCATCGCCAGCATGAGCCCGAACAGCGGACTCAAAATGACGAGCGGCAGCGCGCTCGCCGTCCAGTGCGTAGCGCATTTGATCAGCACCATGACCTCGATTGGCAGCGACCCGTTGATGAGAAGGTCGAGTGACCCGTCGTCGTGATCGGCCTGGAACAGCCGGTCGAGCCCCAGGAGGGTCGCGAGCAAGGCCGCGATCCAAAGAAGCGCCGGCCCGAGCCGGGCAAGGAGATTGAGGTCGGGTCCGAGCGCGAACGGCATGACCGCGACCAAGATCAGGAAGAACACGATCCCGACCGACGCGGCCCCGCCGATGCGGCGCGCGATGCGCCAGTCGCGGACGAAGAGAGCCAGGGCGGGGGTCACTTGCTGGCCCTCACCCCAACCCTCTCCCCATAGCCCGTCGAGAGACGGGCGTTCTTCCGAACGCCCTATGGGGAGAGGGGGCGCTAACCTTCTCCCTCGGGGAGAAGGTGGCCCGAACGGCCGGATGAGGGTGAGGACCCGCGCAGGCGCGACTCACGCCGCTTCCCTTGTCGAGCCGAGCCTCAGCTCCTGCGCGCCGTCGAGCCCAAGTGGCGCGTGCACCGCAGCGACGAGGATCCCGCCGCCTTTGAGATGCGCCTCCATGATGGCGGCAAGCGCCGATTGAGCGGCGGCGTCGAGCGCGGTTGTCGGCTCGTCGAGCAGCCAAAGCGGGCGCTTGGCGACCATGAGGCGAGCAAGCGCCACGCGCCGTCGTTGGCCGGCGGAAAGGAGTCGCGCCGGAAAATCGATCACATGAGCCAAGCCCAGCGCCGAAAGGGCCCCGAGCTGGGCCGCACGGGAGGAATCGCCGCCGAGCATGGCGGCGGCGAAGGCGAGGTTCTCGCCCGCGGTCAGCGCCGCCTTCACTCCATCCGCGTGGCCGAGATAATGCGCTTGCTCGCCGACCGTGCGTTCGGTGTCGCCACCCTCCAGGACAAAGCGGCCGGCTTCAATCGGCAGGAAGCCGGCAAGCGCTCTGAGCAAGCTCGTTTTCCCCGCCCCGTTGGGCCCGGTTACGATGAGCGCCGCGCCTGCGGCCGCCTCGAACGAAAGTCCGGATATGACCCGACGGCCGGCGCGCTCGATCGTCAGGTCCCAGGCTCTGAGCCGCATTGCCTCTCCGTCCAGGCGCGTCCCGCGACTGTCCGCGCCATGTGAGGTGCGCTCTGTGTCGCGCAGCATAGCCAAAGCGCTTCTCGCCGAGTGAGGCGCCATCGGTTTAAATCGTCATCGCGAGGAGCGGAGCGACGCGGCGATCCAGGAGTCGCGGGGCGCCCCCTACGTTCCCCTGGATCGCTTCGCCATAGCCCGTCCAGAAGGACGGGCGTCTTTCGACGCCCTATGGCTCGCGATGACGACCATGGTTCGACCGAATTGCATCCTGCTCTACCCGAATCAGCTTAAAGAAACGCGAGCCCGCCATTCACCGCGATGGTCTGGCCGGTGATGAAGTCGTTGCCGATGACCATGATTGTCGCCTGCGCCACATCTTCCCCCTGTCCCATGCGTCCGACGGGTATGCGAGCCTCGACGCCTCCGGCTTTCAGGGGCGCGCCCATCTCGGTGTCGGTGGGCCCAGGCGCGATGGCGTTCACGGTGATCCCGTCCTTGGCTGTCCGCGAGGCATAGCCGCGGGTCAGGCCCTCGAGCCCGGCCTTTGACGCGTTATAGACGACGCCAAGCAGGCCTGGCCCTCGCGCTGCGCCGGAGGAAATGTTGACGATCCGGCCCCAATGCCGCGCGATCATGGCCGGTAAGACCGCCTCGGTGCAGAGGAAGGCAGACTTCAGATTGACGGCGATCCCGCGGTCGAAGTCCTCCTCGCGGACCCCGGTGACGGCGACACCCGCGTTATTCACCAATATGTCGACGGCCCCGAGCTCCCTTGCGACACGCGCCGCCATATCGGCGACCTCAGCGCCGATGGAGACGTCCGCACGAACCGCGATCGCGAGTCCGCCAGCGGAGCGGATTTGCGCGACGACGGCCTCAGCCTCCTGGGCGCGCGTCTGGAAATTGACCGCGACCGCCGCGCCGCGCTCGGCCAGGCTCAGAGCGATCGCTCGTCCAATGCCCCGCGAAGAGCCTGTGACAAGTGCGACATGTCCCTGAAGATCAACCAAATTTTACCCCCGCTCAAGACGAGCCGCCGGCCTAAGACTTGCGTGAGACGACAGTTTATGTAGCCCACGCAGCCCATTATATCTATAAGTCCTCCCATCCCCACGCCTCGTCCGGAGCGCCCTAAAATGGCCAGCCTCGACAGTTTCAAGTGCCGCAAAACGCTAACCGTCGGGGCGAAGACTTACGAGATTTACTCCTTGAAGGCGGCGGAGAAGAATGGGCTTGCCGGGGTCTCGCAGTTGCCCTTCTCGCTCAAGATCGTGCTCGAAAACCTGTTGCGCAACGAGGACGGGCGCAGCGTCAAAAAGGAAGACATCGAGGCGGTCGCGGCGTGGATCGACAATCGCGGCAAAAAAGAGCACGAAATCGCCTTCCGGCCGGCGCGCGTGCTGATGCAGGATTTCACCGGCGTGCCGGCGGTGGTCGATCTCGCCGCCATGCGCGACGCGATGGTCGCGCTCAGCGGCGATCCCGATAAGATCAATCCGCTCGTTCCGGTCGACCTGGTCATCGACCATTCGGTCGTCGTCGACTATTTCGGCACCGGCAAGTCGCTCGCCCAGAACGTGGCGCGCGAATACGAGCAGAATCAGGAGCGCTATCGGTTCTTGAAATGGGGCCAGCAGGGGTTCTCCAACTTTCGCGTGGTCCCGCCCGGCACCGGCATTTGCCACCAGGTCAATCTCGAATATCTCGCGCAGACCGTCTGGACGGCGAAAGAGAAGCGCAACGGCAAGGCGGTCGAGGTCGCTTTTCCCGATACGCTGGTCGGCACCGATAGCCACACGACGATGGTCAATGGCCTCGCCGTCCTTGGCTGGGGCGTGGGGGGCATCGAGGCGGAAGCCGCGATGCTCGGCCAGCCTCTGTCGATGCTGTTGCCGGAGGTGATCGGCTTCAAGCTTGAGGGTGAATTGCGAGAAGGGGTGACGGCGACCGATCTCGTGCTGACAGTCACCCAAATGCTGCGCAAGAAGGGGGTGGTCGGCAAGTTCGTCGAGTTCTACGGCGCGGGCCTCAATGCGATGACGGTCGCCGACCGCGCCACGATCGCCAATATGGCGCCGGAATATGGCGCAACTTGCGGCCTGTTCCCGATCGACGCGCAGACGCTCGCCTATCTCAAGACCACGGGCCGCAAACCTTCGCGGCTTGCTTTGGTCGAGGCTTATGCGAAAGCGCAAGGCGCGTTCCGCACGCGCACGACCCCCGACCCTCTCTATTCGGACACGCTCGCGCTGAACCTCGGCGAAGTGACGGCCTCGCTCGCCGGGCCGAAGCGCCCACAGGACCGGGTGGTCTTGACCGACGCAAAGACCGGCTTCGCCGCCGCCATGACCAACGAGTTCCGGCAGGGCGACACGATTGCCGAGCGCCACAAGGTCGAGGGAACGAATTACGATCTTGGACACGGCGACGTCGTCATCGCCGCCATCACCTCCTGCACCAACACCTCCAATCCGAGCGTGATGATGGCCGCCGGGCTTGTGGCGCGCAATGCGGTCGCGAAGGGCCTCGCGGTCAAGCCATGGGTCAAGACCTCGCTCGCGCCGGGCAGCCAGGTGGTCCAGGACTATTTGAAGGAAGCCGATCTGCAGCGGCCGCTCGACAAGCTCGGCTTCAACATCGTCGGCTTCGGCTGCACCACCTGCATCGGCAATTCCGGTCCGCTCGCGCCCGAGATTTCGGCGACAATCGCCAAGCACAATCTGGTCGCGGCCGCGGTCCTCTCCGGCAACCGCAACTTCGAGGGCCGCGTGAACCCGGACGTGCGGGCGAACTACCTCGCGTCCCCGCCGCTGGTCGTCGCTTACGCCTTGGCGGGCTCGATGCAGGTCGATCTCACTCGTGATCCGCTTGGCGCCGACAAGCAGGGCAAGCCGGTCTATCTCGCCGATATCTGGCCCAAGACAGAGGAGGTCCAGAGTTACGTCGAGGCGACCGTCTCCTCGAAAATGTTCAAGACCAAGTATGCGAGCGTGTTTGACGGCGACGCCAATTGGCGTAAGGTGAAGGCCCCTGCCGGGCCAGACTTACGCCTGGGACATGGGCTCGACCTATGTGCAGGAGCCGCCCTATTTCGAGGGGCTGACCAAGACGCCGGTTCCGGTCGCCGACATCGAGAACGCGCGCATTCTCGCGCTGTTCCTCGATTCCATCACCACGGATCACATCTCGCCCGCGGGCTCGATCAAGGCCGCGAGCCCGGCCGGGCAGTATCTCGTCGAACATCAGGTGCGCCCGGTCGACTTCAATCAGTATGGCACTCGGCGGGGCAACCACGAGGTGATGATGCGCGGCACCTTCGCCAACATCCGCATCAAGAACCAGATGGTCAAAGACGAGACAGGCAATGTGGTCGAGGGCGGCTTCACGATCATGCAGCCGTCCGGCGAGCGTCTGCCGATCTATGACGCCGCGATGCGCTACGAGGCTGAGAAGGTTCCTTTGGTCGTCTTCGCGGGGCGCGAATATGGCACGGGCTCATCGCGGGACTGGGCGGCCAAGGGCACCAAACTCCTCGGCGTGCGCGCGGTGATCGCGCAGAGCTTCGAGCGCATCCACCGTTCGAACCTCGTCGGCATGGGCGTGCTACCGCTCGTGTTCGAGGAGGGAACGAGCTGGCAGACGCTGGGTCTCAAGGGCGACGAGACCGTGACGATCCACGGACTCGGCGAAACCTTAAAGCCGCGCCAGACGCTGCATGCCGAGATCGTCAGCGCCGACGGGGCGAGGAGGAGCGTGCCGCTCACCTGCCGCATCGATACGCTGGACGAACTGGAGTATTTCCGCAATGGCGGCATTCTGCCCTACGTGCTGCGGCAGCTTGCGGCGTAAGGCGCTTTGCCTTTGGAGGGGCCGGTTCGGCTGCCTTCCCGGGGACCGGACCCTCATCCGGTCGATTTGGGTTTTCTTGGCCCTTGGCCGTTTCGCTGCGAAGCTCCCCGCTTATGAGGGTTGGATTTCCTTGGATTTCCTTGGATTCTCTCGTCCGAATCTAGACTTTTCAATGGGTTACGCCGGATTTTCGCGGCAAGAATTTTTCGCGCGCCTTTTCCGTTGGCGTTGAGAGGCGCCGCGACGGGAGCCCGCAGTCTTGGAATGCGGAAGCGCAGGATGGTTCATGGGACAAGCTTAACCATGATTCTGATTTTCTGCAATAGATTGTCGTCCGAGCCGTCGCCTTTCGGCCCCCCGTGCCGAGGTTCAGCCCCAAAGTTTCGTGGTGTCGAGCCAGACCGTCCGGCCCCGTTTCTGGCGAACCTCTTCGTTGCGAGGCGACGGCTCAAGCCTGATCGCACGTTCAGCGTACGGTCCGCATGACGCTTCGTTGGCGGAGCTTCGCCGCGGCGCGCTTGAACCCCAGCTTCTCAGGCGAGCGCGCGCTTGGCTCATGGGCCATCGCTCTAGCCGGACGCATCGCAGCGCGGCTTATTTTGCAAAGCGCCAGCGCGGCCGCGCGTTGATGATCGCGGCTGTTTAGACGCCCCCTACTTCACGAGCCTAGGACCGGCCGCACGGGAATACTCGTTCTCCTGCACGACGCCGAGCCTTCGCGCGACCTCGGTATAGGCCTCGATCATGCCGCCGAGGTCCTTGCGGAAGCGGTCCTTGTCCATCTTGTCGTTGGTCTTGACGTCCCAGAGACGGCACGAGTCGGGGCTGATCTCGTCGGCGAGCACGATCCGCATGGTCTCGCCTTCCCACAATCGGCCCGTTTCGATCTTGAAATCGACCAGGCGGATGCCGACGCCGAGGAAGAGCCCGGACAGGAAATCGTTGACACGAATCGCGAGCGCCATGATGTCGTCGATTTCCTGTGGCGCGGCCCAGCCGAACGCCGTGATGTGCTCTTCCGAGACCATCGGGTCGTTGAGCTGATCATTCTTGTAATAAAACTCGATGATCGACCGCGGCAGTTGCGTGCCTTCCTCAAGGCCGAGGCGGGTAGAGAGCGATCCGGCCGCGACGTTGCGCACCACGACCTCGAGCGGAATGATCTCGACCTCGCGAATCAATTGCTCGCGCATGTTGATTCGGCGAATGAAATGCGTCGGCACGCCGATGTCGTTGAGCCGCTGGAAGACGTATTCCGAGATTCGATTGTTGAGAACGCCCTTGCCTTCGATCACCTCATGCTTCTTTGCGTTGAACGCGGTCGCATCATCCTTGAAATACTGGATGAGGGTGCCGGGCTCAGGGCCCTCGTAGAGGACCTTGGCTTTGCCTTCGTAAATGCGTCGGCGGCGGTTCATGCGGTGCGACCGTGGCTTGAGGAAATCCATTCTGTTGGCCTTTTCTGGCGGCTATCCCGGTAAAGCCGCAATGGCAGGCTTGGGATATGGGGATTCGGACCGCGAAACCCAAGCATCGGACACGTCCGGACCCAGGGAGCCTGTCCCCTTCCGGCAATCTAGCTGATTGCCGCGCGCTCGCACAAACTTTCCGCATCGCGTGAGCGGTTAGACAAAGGTCGCAGCGGCTTCGGGTCGACGAGGGGCCTGTAATCCAAGCAAAACAGCGGCAAAGTTGGGTCATTTTCACGGCCAGGCCGCCGCTAGCCGTTGTTGACGCGGTCCATGGCCCGCCGGCAGAAGGGCGTCCTTCCGGGACGCCCTTTGGAACGCATCCGCCGCGCCGACCTAAACGCAATCTGGCCCTGGAAATGAGAAGGGCCGCTCCTTTTGGGAACGACCCTTCCATTGTCGCGCCACGCAAAGCTCGCCGGCGCCCTAGAGTTCTTGCCTAGCGAGCGCTCGCTATGCGCGAAATTCCTTCGCGGGGGCAATAACCCAGGCCTCTTCGATCACGCGGGGCGTAAGACAATGAGACACTGGATCACCTCCTTTCGGCTGGTTGACGACGCTGGCATGTTACGGTGATTCGAAAAATTTAAAAGCAGAATTTTTTTTGCTCGCTTAACAATTCTTTACAATTCTTTAGCCTTCCGCGAGGTCGGCCCGGCTCCCGCGATCCCTAAGCGGCTCCCACGACGGCCTCGCAGACCTCGCTGACCAGCGCGTCGACCAGCGCCTGGTCGTCCGCCTCGCCCATGACGCGGATCACCGGCTCTGTGCCCGACGGGCGAACCAGGAGCCGGCCGCGGTCGCCGAGCCGGGCGGTCGCGTCGGCGATCGCTTTGGTCACCGCCGGATTCTCGAGCGGCCGGCCGCCCTTGAAGCGGACGTTGCGCAACACCTGCGGCACCGGCTCGAACCGGCGGCAGACCTCGCTCGCCGGCTTACCCAGCTTGTGCACCACCGCCAGCACCTGCATCGCCGCAACCAGACCATCGCCAGTGGTCGAATAGTCGGACAGAATGATATGCCCGGACTGCTCGCCGCCGACGTTGAAGCCTTTCTCGCGCATGCGCTCGATCACATAGCGATCGCCGACCGCGGTGCGCTCGAGCGAAAGCCCCAGGCTCGCGAGATGGCGCTCGAGCCCCAGGTTCGACATCACCGTCGCGACCACGCCGGGCTTGGCCAAACGGCCCTCGTCGCGCCAGCTCTCCGCGATCACCGCCATCACCTGATCGCCGTCGATCAGGCGCCCCTTCTCGTCGATCAGGATCATCCGGTCGGCGTCGCCGTCGAGCGCGATGCCGACGTCGGCCCGCATCTCGCGCACCTTGCGCGCCAAAGCCTCGGGCGCGGTCGAGCCGACCTCGAAATTGATGTTGAGCCCGTTCGGCTCGACCCCGATCTTGATCACCTCGGCGCCGAGCTCCCAAAGCGCCTCCGGGCGCGACCTTATAGGCCGCGCCATTGGCGCAATCGACGACGACGCGCAGGCCTTCGAGCGTGACTTCGCGGGAGAGCGTCCGCTTGGCGTATTCGATGTAGCGGGCCTCGACGTCGTCGATGCGCTTGGCGCGGCCGAGGTCGGGAGAATTGGCGAGCTTCGGCGCGACGTCGCCATCCATCAAAGCTTCGATGCGCGCCTCGACCTCGTCGGACAATTTGTAGCCGTCCGGCCCGAACAGCTTGATGCCATTGTCCTCATAAGGGTTGTGGGACGCGGAGATCATCACGCCCAGGTCGCAGCGCATCGAGCGCGTCAGCATCGCCACAGCCGGCGTCGGCACGGGGCCGAGCAGCAGCACGTCGGCGCCGACCGAAGTGAAGCCCGCGACCAAGGCATATTCGATCATGTAGCTCGAGAGCCGCGTATCCTTGCCGATCACCACCCGGTGGCGATGGTCGCCGCGGTGAAAGGCAAGGCCGGCCGCCTGGCCGACTTTCAGCGCCATATCCGCCGTGATCTGGCTGTTGGCCCGACCCCGAATCCCGTCGGTGCCAAAATATCTGCGGACCATTATGACAGCTCCCCGGGCGACTACCGTCGCGATTCGAACGCTGCGTCACGCTCATACCGCATATGTGCGGACAAAAGTTTCACAATTCGTTGCTAGACGTTAACCCTGCAAGGCGGCGTTGCCCACCCCGCGCCTGGCGCCTAGAGTGCTTAAGGCCCCTGCTCGCAAATTCCAGCCGCCGATTGGGAGAACGCCGATGATCCGGACCGTCGCCACCACGCCGTTCGCCGACCAAAGGCCGGGCACCTCGGGGCTGCGCAAGCAGGTCACGGTCTTCCAGGAGCCGCACTATCTCGAAAACTTCATTCAGTCGATTTTCAACTCGCTCGAGGGCTTTCAGGGCAAAACGCTCGTCCTCGGCGGCGACGGGCGGTTCTTCAACCGCGAGGCGATCCAGGTCGTGATCAAGATCGCCGCGGCGAACGGCTTCGGCCGCATCCTCGTCGGCAAAGGCGGCATTCTCTCCACTCCCGCTGTCTCCGCGCTGATCCGCGCGCTGCACGCCTACGGCGGGATCATCTTGTCGGCGAGCCACAATCCCGGCGGCCCGCATGGGGACTTCGGCGTCAAGTATAATATCAGCGCCGGCGGGCCGGCTCCGGAGACCGTCACGGAGGCGATCTTCTCCCATTCCGAGACGATCTCCTCCTATAAAATCGCCGACGCGCCCGACGTGGACATCGACCGCATCGGGACAATCAAGGTCGAGGCGACCGAGATCGAGATCATCGACCCGGTCACGCAATACCTGTCGCTGATGAAGACACTGTTCGACTTCGACGCGATACGCGCGCTGTTCGCCTCGGGCTTCCGCATGCGCTACGACGCCCTGCATGCGGTGACCGGCCCTTACGCGCATGCGATCTTCGAGGGCGAACTGAAGTCCGGCTCCGGCACGGTGGTCAACGGCACGCCTTTGCCCGACTTCGGCGGCCATCACCCGGATCCCAACCCGACCTACGCCAAGGACCTCTACGACTTCATGATGTCGGCGAACGCGCCGGATTTCGGCGCAGCGTCGGACGGCGACGGCGACCGCAACATGATCTTAGGGAAGGGGGCTTACGTCACGCCGTCGGATTCGCTAGCGATCCTCACCGCCAACGCCCATTGCGCCCCTGGCTACGCCAAGGGCCTCGCCGGCGTCGCGCGCTCGATGCCGACCAGCGCCGCCGCCGACCGAGTCGCCGCCAAGCTCGGCATCAAGTCGTACGAAACCCCGACGGGATGGAAGTTCTTCGGCAACCTGCTCGACGCCGGCCTGGCTACGCTATGCGGCGAGGAAAGCTTCGGCACCGGCTCGAACCACATTCGCGAGAAGGACGGTGTGTGGGCGGTCTTGTTCTGGCTCAATATCCTCGCCCAGCGCCGCATGTCCGTGCTCGACCTCGTGCGCGAGCATTGGCGAACCTACGGCCGCAACTATTATACGCGCCACGATTACGAGGCGATTGACCTCACCGCCGCCAAGGGCCTGATGGCGGCGCTCGGCGAAGCGACCAAGACCCTGCCTGGCAAGACTTTCGCCGCCCATAAGGTCGAGGCGGCGGATGATTTCGCCTATCACGATCCAGTCGACGGCTCCGACACGCCCGATCAAGGCATCAGAGTGATGTTCGAAGGCGGCTCGCGCATCGTCTATCGCCTTTCCGGGACGGGGACCGTGGGCGCGACGCTGCGCGTGTATATCGAGCATTACGAGCCGTCCTCGGGCAAACTCGATCGAGACACGCAAGCCGCGCTTAGCCCCCTCATCGGCCTGTCGCACGAACTGGCCCAGATTGAGAAGCGGACGGGACGGAAGGCGCCGACGGTGATTACCTGAGACCCGGCGGCCCGTTAGCGAGTCGCAATTGAGCCTTTTCAATGGATTGCGGCGCGGTTTACGAGTTGCTTGCGCGTGGCCTCTGCGTCCGACGTGCGCCGGACACAGAAAGGGGGCAGATACAGTAATATACACATTCATACTGTTCTTTTGCCTCGCCAGAGATTCCGCGAGGCTCGACCGGGAACCGGCGCCCTCTCTTAAGCATTGCTGGCATATGCTGTTCGCGCATTCCTCGCAGCGTTCGCGCTCGCGAAATCCGCGAGGTCGCCGGATTGCCGCCCCATTCGCACTGGCATAAGAGAGGCCGCCCATGGTCAATCTCGCCAATCCGACGGCCTTCGTCGAGCTGACGCGCCGGGTCCTGCCCTGGCTCGCGGCGGCGACGGCCGTCCTGTTTGTCGCAGGTCTATGGCTCTCCTTCGCCGCGCCGCCCGACTACCAGCAGGGCGAGACGGTCAAGATCATGTATCTCCATGTGCCGGCGGCCTGGATGGCGACCTTCGTCTATGCCGTCATGACGGCGGCCGCGCTCGGCACGCTCGTCTGGCGCCATCCGCTCGCCGACGCGGCGCAGAAGGCCGCCGCGCCGCTCGGCGCGGGTTTCACCTTCATCTGCCTCGTCACCGGCTCGCTCTGGGGCAAGCCGATGTGGGGGACTTATTGGGTGTGGGACGCCCGCCTCACTTCGGTGCTGGTGCTGTTCATTCTCTATCTCGGCCTCATCGCGCTATGGCGCGCGATCGACGATCCGGGCCGCGCGGCCAAGGCGGCGGCGATCCTGACCTTGGTCGGCGCGGTCGATCTGCCGATCATCAAATTCTCCGTCGACTGGTGGAACACCTTGCACCAGCCGGCGTCGGTGTTCCGGCTCGACGGGCCGACGATCGCGCCCGAACTGCTCGTGCCGCTGATCGTGATGTCGCTCGCCTTCACCGGCCTCTTTCTGACGCTGCATCTGATGGCGATCCGCAACGAAGTCCTGCGCCGGCGGATCGCCCGAGTGACGATGCTCGCGGCGGTCGAAGGCGACCGGCTCGCGCCCGAACTGGCCGCCGGAGGCGTGCGATGAGCGATCCCCACATCGGCTTCATCATCGCGGCCTACGCGGTCGCGGCGGCGACGATCGGCGCCATGATCGGCTGGGTGGTCGTGGACTTCCGTGGCTTGAGCGCCGAGCTCGCTCGGGCGACGCGGGCGCTCGACGGCGCACGCGCCAGCGGAAGGGACGCCAGGCGCCCATGAGCGTCGAGGCTGAAACAGTCGCGTCGCGCCCCCGGCGGCGTTGGCTCGCCTTTGCGCCGCTCGTCGTCTTCATGGCGCTCGCGTGGCTGTTGTTCGAGCGGCTGGGCGCGGGCGATCCAGCGAGCATTCCCTCGGTTCTGATCAACCAGTCGGCGCCGCCGCTCAATTTGCCCGGTCTCGACGGCGCGCCTGGCCTGACCGACGCAGACTTGCGCGCGGGCCATGTCAGCGTGGTCAACGTGTTCGGCTCCTGGTGCGAGCCATGCCATTTCGAGCATCAATATCTGATGGCGCTCGCCGGCGATCCTGATCTCAAAGCCAAGGGCGTCGCCATCTATGGCGTCGCGCAAAAGGACTCGGATGAGAACGTTCGCCGCTTCCTTGGCGCCAAGGGCGATCCTTATGCGAAAGTGGGTCTCGACGAGGACAACCGCGCCGGCATCGATTGGGGCGTATATGGCGTGCCCGAGACGTTTATCGTCAAGGGCGATGGCAAGCTGGCCTTCAAGCTCGTCGGGCCGATCACCGCCGAGACGTTGAACAGCGAGATCAAGCCGCAGATCCTCAAGGCGATGGATTAG
Organism: uncultured Alphaproteobacteria bacterium; assembly: GCA_963725195.1. Taxonomy (GTDB): domain Bacteria; phylum Pseudomonadota; class Alphaproteobacteria; order Rhizobiales; family Beijerinckiaceae; genus Roseiarcus. The sequence continues at coordinate 179,863 of CAVRXX010000015.1, forward strand.
GCAAATTGCATTTGGGTTGAACTGCGTCGTCATTGCGAGCGATAGGGCGTCAAAAGACGCCCGTCCTTCCGGACGGGCTGTGGCGAAGCAATCCAGGAAACGTAGGGCGCCCCGCGACTCCTGGATCGCCGCGTCGCTTCGCTCCTCGCGATGACGGTTCCATCCGAACGTGGAGAGCTAGGGCCAGACCCAACCGTCTGGCCGTCGCGCAATGCGCAAGACTGATCGCCGCGGCGTTCCTTTGCGGATCCGGTTCGCTCTTCCGCAGCTGAGCCGTCCGATCCGCGAGAGCAGGGGACTTGTTTCCACCGACAAACAGCACGGGAGGGCAAGGTCCTTAACCGTTCGTAAACCATTCCGACGCAAACGTGGTTAACGAAACGCCAACGGACTGGTGCGATGAACGCGCATGTAGGCCACGCTCAAACTCTCAAGTTTCGAGCTCAATCCCTTCTGGCCTATGTGCTCGAGCCGGTGCAGCCGCTCGCCGAATGGTTTACCGCGCTCGACGCCTGGCTTGCCCGCTCGCCGACGTTCTTCATCGCAAGGCCCGTCATCCTCGACATGGCGGCGCTCGACATCTCGCTCAAAGAGTACCGCGATCTCTTAAGCGGTCTCGCCCGGCGCCACATCCGGGTCATGGGCGCGGAAAACGTCGACCGCGGCTTGGTCGGGCCGCACCTGCCTCCGGTCGTTTCCGGCGGGCGGCCAATCGATCCGCCGACCGTGCGCGAAGATGCGCCGACAGAGCGAGAGGAAGAGGCGCCGGTCGTCGCGCAAACCGCGCCGGAGAGGACCGAGTCCTTGATCGTGGACGGCAATGTGCGCTCGGGCCAGACGATCATGCATCCCCAGGGCGATGTGACGATCATCGGCCGCGTCGCCTCGGGCGCGGAGATCGTCGCGGGCGGGTCCGTTCACATCTATGGAGCGCTGCAGGGCAGGGTGATCGCGGGGATCTCGGGCTCGCGCTCCGCGCGCATCTTCTGCAGCGAATCAAGGGCCGAACTGCTTTGCATCGGCGGCGCCTATGTCACGGCGGAAAACACCGACTCCGGCATGGAAGGCCGCGCGGTCGAGGCGCGGCTCGAAGGTGACGAACTCAAACTCCAAATCTTGAGCTAGGGCTTCTGAAGGGGAATAACGCGCATGAGCAAGGTGATCGTCGTTACATCAGGAAAGGGCGGGGTGGGCAAAACCACCTCGACGGCGTCGCTTGGAGTCGCGCTGGCGCAAGGCGGAAAGCGCGTCTGCGTCGTCGATTTCGATGTTGGCCTGCGCAACCTCGATCTGGTCATGGGCGCGGAGCGGCGCGTCGTCTTCGACTTCATCAATGTGGCGCAGGGCGACGCCAAGCTCGCGCAGGCGCTGATCCGGGACAAGCGCATCGAGACGCTGCATCTGCTCGCCGCCTCTCAGACGCGCGACAAGGACGCGCTGACCTCGGAGGGCGTCGAGCGAGTCATCGGTGAATTGCGCGAGACGTTCGACTACGTGCTCTGCGACAGCCCGGCCGGCATCGAGCGGGGCGCGCTTCTGGCGATGCGGCACGCTGACCAGGCGATCGTGGTCGCCAATCCGGAAGTCTCTTCGGTGCGCGACTCCGACCGCATCATCGGTCTCCTCGACTTCGAAGACGCTGCGGGCCGAGCGCGGCGAGCAGATGGACAAGCACTTGCTGCTCACGCGGTTCGATCCCGTCTCGCTCGAATTCGGGCGAAATGCTCAGCATCGACGACGTGCTCGAGATCCTGTCCATCCCGCTGCTCGGGGTCATCCCGGAGAGCAAGGAGGTCTTGCGCGCCTCGAACATCGGCGCGCCCGTGACGATCAACGCCGCCGGGCGGCCCGGCCGGACAAGCCTATCTCGAAGCGGCTCGACGTCTCGGCGGCGAAACGACGGCGCCGGTCGCGATCCCGGATGCGAAGAAGACCTTCTTCACGCGCCTGTTCGGCCGGAGGGCAGCATGAATCTGTTTCGCTTTCTGAAACCCCGCGGCACTGCGCCGGTCGCGCGCGAACGGCTGCAAATCCTGCTTGCGCATGAGCGCGTCGCGCTCGGGCCCCGCGATCTCGTCACCATCCTGCGCGACGAATTGCTCGCCACCATCGCACGTCACATCGAATTCGATCCGGAGAAGCTCTCGGTGAAGATGGAGCGCTCGGACGCGGTCTCGACGCTCGAGATCGATGTCGAGATTCCGTGCGAGAAGTTCGTCCCTCGGACGCAGGCGTCAGCGGCTTGATGCTCTTGAAGCCGATTCCAGTTCCGTCGAATCGGGCGCTGTAGGCGCGGTCGCTGACCGCGCCGGCCGCGCTCACCGAGCGCGGCTACAACCCCGACGCTAAGCCCCCTTCGGACGCCGCGAGCCGTTGGGCTTGGGCGACGGGGCCTGTTCAGCGCCGACCTCGATCCCGGCGATGAACTCGCGGATGCGCGGGGCGATTTCCTTGCGGAAGCGCGAGCCGTTGAACACGCCGTAATGGCCGACCCCCTTGGCCAGATAATATTGCTTTCTCGACTGGGGAATATTGGCGCACAATTCTATGGCGGCGTAGGTCTGACCGACGCCCGATATGTCGTCCTTTTCTCCCTCCACGGCCAGAAGCCCACTGTTGCGGATCGCCTTCAGATCGACCGGCTTTCCGCGATGGGTCATCTCGCCCTTGGGCAAGGCGTGGCGCACGAACACGGTCTCGACCGTCTGCATGTAGTATTCGGCGGCAAGATCCATCACCGCCAGATATTCGTCGTAGAACTCGCGGTGCTTTTCGGCTGGATCCTCATCGCCCGCGACGAGATGCTGGAACATTTCGAGGTGAGCGGTGACGTGGCGGTCGATGTTCATCGCCATGAAGCCGCTGAGCTGCAGAAAGCCTGGATAGACCTCCCGGCCGAAGCCGGGATAGGGGAAAGGGACTGTATGCAGGCAGTTGCGGCGGAACCATTCGACGCCGCGCTTTTCCGCCAGCTTGTTGACCTCGGTCGGGCTGCGGCGGGTGTCGACCGGGCCGCCCATCAGTGTCATGCTGGCGGGGGCGGCGGGGTCGTGGTCGGCCTCCATCAGCGCCGCCGCGGCGAGCAGCGGCACCGAAGGCTGGCAGACGCCGATCGTGTGCACGCCCGGGCCAAGGTGAGCCAGCATTTCGCGCAAGTAGACGATATAGTCGTCGAGGTCGAAGGGGCCGAGCGCCAAGGGAACCATTCGCGCATCGGCCCAGTCGGTAATGTAGACGTCGAAATGGGGCAAAAACGCCTCGACCGTGCCGCGAAGCAGGGTCGCGTAATGGCCCGACATCGGCGCTACGATCAGCAGCCTCGGCTGATTGGCCCCGTCGGGAAAGCCGGGCCGGACGAAGCGGATGAGATTGCAGAAGGGTCTCGTCCAGACGATGTCCTGGACAACGGGATAGAGTTCGCCGTCGAGAGGGATTTCGTTCAAGCCAAAAGTTGGCTTGCCGTAGCGGCGCGTCAGGCGCTCGAACATCTCGGCGCTCGCGGAGATGTTCTTGCCAAACAGGGTGTTGGAGAGCGGGTTCAGGGGATTGCTGAAGACGAAATGGGTGGCGTCGGAAACCGCGCGCGCCGGCGCCAGCGCGGCATGGGCCATCTCGTAGAATTGGTACGGGTATGTTGGGGACATAGAGAAAAGACCAGTCTGGCGCGAGCGAGCGGGCTGACATGTCAGCCTAGCTTTTGCGCTGCAACATAGCAATTAAGTCTTAAGGATAAGGTGACAACCCTTCCTCAACTCGGCGCGGGGGCTCAATTGTACGTGAAACATCGTCCGCAACCATTGCGGAGCAGTGAGATTGTTGGGGAAAGCGCACGGGATCAGTGCGCCGGGAACCGAGGCAATCGCGCCACGCATCGCGGGGCGCGATGGCTGTCGCAGGCGCGGTCAGGCCCCGGCGGCGCTCTTCAACCGAACGCCCGCATCCGTCAGAACGGCGGCCAGTTCGCCCGACTGGAACATCTCGCGGACAATGTCGCACCCACCAACGAATTCGCCCTTGACGTAAAGCTGGGGAATCGTCGGCCAATTGGCGTATTCCTTCACGCCCTGACGGATCTCGGCATCCTCAAGCACGTTCACGCTGGCGATCGGCGCGCCGACGTACTCCAGGATCTGCACGACCTGGCTGGAAAACCCGCATTGCGGAAACTCAGGCGTCCCCTTCATGAACAGGACAACTGGATTTTCCGAGATGATCTTCTCGATACGTTCGTGAGCAGTCGCCATGGGGTAAGGTCCTCATCGGAGCAGAGAGTCAAGGTCTCGCCTTTCGCCCATAGGATATAGCGCGGAGAAGCCTTGACCGCCAGCGGAGCGCGCCAAAAAGAGGGGTGTCAGCCGCCGGTCGCGTTCATATGGCGGTGAACGGCGGGCGCGGCCGACCGGGCGATGACGAAATCATGGCCCTTGGGCTTGCGCTTGATGCCAGCGCGGATTGCCTCGATGAGCGGGCGATCGGAAGTGGAGCGGCGCAGCGGCTCACGCAAATCGACCGCATCCTCTTGGCCTAGACACATGTAGAGCGTGCCCGTGCAGGTGACGCGCACCCGATTGCAGCTTTCGCAGAAATTGTGCGTGAGGGGGGTGATAAATCCAACACGGCCTCCGGTCTCCGGAACGTCGAAATAGCGCGCCGGGCCGCCGGTGACGTAAGTCGAAGGGATCAGGGTCAGCGAACTGCCTAAGCGGGCGCGCAATTCCGTGAGCGGCAGGAATTGATCCGCTCGGTCGCGCTCCATGTCTCCGAGCGGCATCACCTCGATGAAGGTGAGGTCGAAACCGCGCCCGTGCGCCCACTTGATGAGATCCAACGCTTCATCTTCGTTGAAGCCCTTCAAGGCGACGGTGTTGATCTTGATTTTCAGCCCCGCGGCGGACGCGGCGTCAATACCGGCCAGAACAGCCTTGAAATCGCCCCAACGCGTGACTTGGCGAAACTTGTCCGGGTCGAGCGTATCGAGCGAGACGTTGACGCGACGAACTCCGCAATCCGCGAGCTCGGAGGCGAAGCGAGCGAGTTGGGAGCCGTTGGTCGTCACCGTCACCTCATCCAGTGCGCCGTCGCTCAAATGACGCGAGAGGCCATGGAACAGCGACATCACATTGCGCCTGACCAGCGGTTCGCCGCCGGTGATGCAAATCTTTCGCGCACCCAAGCTGACGAAGGTCGCGCACAATCGCTCGAGCTCTTCGAGCGACAGGATGTCCCGCTTGGGCAGGAAATTCATGTCCTCGGACATGCAATAGACGCACCGATAGTCACATCGGTCGGTGACGGAAACCCGCACATAGGCGATCGCGCGCCCAAACGGGTCGATGAGCGGCGGAACGGCCGCAGGCGCGTGAATATTCATCGCCAGAGAATATAGGCTGGCGGCCGCTTGAATGAAAGGCGCGTCGGCTCGTCAGGGCGCCGACGCGCAAACTTTTCAATGCGTTATATCAAGCTGGAAATAACGAACAGTCAGATCAGATGGAATCGCAGCTGGCTGGCTTCGCGAAACCACGTGCCGAAGCCTTCCTCGATGCGGGGGCTAAGCAGAGCCAAACTTCATTTGTTCCAATGGGCTTCTCAGCGTGATTAACCGGCTCGCGGTAATGCGCGGCTCGGGCGAGAGGTACAGCGACGGGATCGTCGGCGTTGCGAGCACGCTGACTCGCCAACGGCGCGACCTTGCGCACGGGGTTCGGCCAGTTTCTCGGACTCGGTGACCGCTACCAGGATAACGATCCGGTCGACCTGCACTGAGCCGGCGCTGGGCCCGGATTCGGCATGAAATTCGTTCGGACATGCGCGAAGCAGCATCAGCAGCTGAAATCTAAGAACCGTCTTCGCTGCCGCCTTGTAATTATGGAATAGCGCATTAGATATAAGATGTAATTCTGGGCGAATTATTCCAGATTATAGTTTGTCTCTTTTTGGAGTCATATTCAATGACTACGCAGCATCAAACCGATAACTTGACGATCCACCACAAGGTTAAGGATTACGCAGCATGGCGTAAGGGTTACGATGACCACGAGAAGGCTCGTCGTGCGGCAGGCGTCACGAACGGCAGAGTGTTCCGAAGCGCCGAAGATCCCAATGATGTCCTAATCCTTCAGGACGTCGCCGACGTCGCGCAAGCCCGCACGTGGCTCGGCGGAGACGAACTGAAGGCCGCGATGACGAAGGCCGGCGTTATAGGTTCGCCCAACGTTCGCTTCGCATCGTAATCTCAAGACTTGCCGGGCGAGGAAAGCCCGGCTTTTCCCCCGTTTGCTCAGCGAATGTCAGCGGACCATCGTTCAAGGCCGTTGGCGTTTTGCGGACTTTTTAGAGGAGAGTGTCATGGACAAGGATCGTGTAGCCGGATCGGCTAAGCAGGTCGGCGGCGCCGTAAAAGAGGCGGTCGGCAAAGTCGTTGGCGACGCCAAGCTGGAATCAGACGGCAAGGCTGACAAGGCCGAAGGGAAAGTTCAAAACGCCATAGGCGGCCTGAAAGACGCAGTCCGGGACGCGGTCAAGAAATAGGCGAAGCTCCGGGCAAACGCTGAGACTGTAATCAAACTCTCTCTGAAGGAGGGAGACAGATGAGCACGATTCTAATCATTGTTCTGCTGATTCTAATTTTCGGCGGAGGCGGCGGGTATTATGCCCACGGTCGCTACGGGACTACCGGGCTCGGCGGTGTGCTGGGACTCGTTTTGATCGTGGTTGTCGTGCTTTGGCTTGTCGGTGGGATCGGCGCGTACGGACCGCATTCGTAACGCGGCGAGGCTTCCTTCCCGACTGGATTTTCAGTCCGGCGTCCGGCGAACAGCAATGCAAGGAGAGCTGTCATGGCCATCACATGGAGCGTAAAGAGCAAAAACGCGGATGGATCTCCGAACCATATCCTCTGCGACACAGAACGTCGGTTTTCGAAACCTTGGAGGATCAGCGCAAAACGGGCCGCGAGGCATGGGTTGAGGACGCGGAGGGAAAAACTCTCAACGAAATGACATTCGAACCAAAATTGACCATTCAAGCCGTGATGCCTTCAAGGCTATAAACCGGTTCTGTGCGACTTCGCCAAGCGGAGCTAGAACCTGTCTAGACGGGCCGTTGGGGCGGCTGCGCTAACGGCATCGATGCTAGCGAAATCCGGCGGGGTCTAATTCAAACCAAAAATCGGCCGGCCGGTACGGTCGTGTGCGCGGCGCGGCCGGGTCGCTTCCGCCGGCTACCGCGTCACCACGACTCGCGCGCCAACCCTCGCTCGCCCATAGAGGTCGATCACGTCCTGGTTCGTCATGCGAATGCAGCCCGACGAAACCGCCTGCCCGATCGAATCCGGCTCATTGGAGCCGTGAATTCGATAGAGCGTGCCGGCAAGATACATGGCGCGCGCGCCGAGCGGATTGTCCGGTCCCCCCTCCATATGGCGAGGAAGGTCTGGCCTGCGCCTCAGCATCTGTGGCGGCGGCGTCCAATCGGGCCATTCTCGCTTGTAGCCGATATGGGTGACGCCGGCCCAAGTGAATCCTGGCCGTCCGACGCCGACGCCGTATTTGAGCGCCTGATGATCCGGCAAGACGAGGTAGAGTCGGCGCTCGCCGGTGCGGATGATGATGGTGCCCGGAGCCTCCCTTCCGCCAAACGGGACGGTCTCTCGAGGGATCGGAGACGCCATGGGCTGCAACTCAGAATCCTGGGCGCTGGCGAATACCGGCGCCGCTCCGAAACTCAGAAAGAGGCCGGCCGCCATGGCGGCGCGGATCCAATTGCGGCGCATGATTTCCCCCATAGAAACAACGGACCAGAACGCTTCGGCGCGATTCGCCCATGGCGCAATTATGGCGGGAGACAGTTCCGACGCAATGCGCGGCGGCGAGAGCGACATCACGAATTGGTCAATTGTGCTGGATTGTGGCGAAGAAGCCACATCGCGGTCGCTCCTGCCCCCATGAGCCTCGAGGTCGGCGCCCCGAGGGACCTTGACCCCATCCTCAACGAGGACTTCAATGACGTGAGGCCTCCACCTGGACTGCTGCGATGAAGACTGGCTTGACCCTTACGGAAGTCGATGAGCGGATTGCCGCGATTCGGGAGAATCTCGGGGAGCTGGTTGAACAGTCGGCTGCTGACTCGAGCGCAGGCGACGACGATTTGAATGCGGCGCGAATCGCCGAGCAGGAGAAGGAGCTTGCCGAGTTGACCGAACTTCGGGAGGCGTTGCTGCGAAAGTAAAAGCTCGTCCGGTCGAGCGTTAGGCCGGATCGTCAAGCGCTGCGAGCCGCTCGGCCTCGGCGAGATCCTCAAGGGTGTTGGCGTTGAAGAACGGATCGAGCGGCTCGGTCGGCCAGGCGACCGTCGCAATCCGGTAGCGCTTGCTCCAAGCTTCAACCTTGCGGAGACCTTCGTCGACGAGGGCCTGGCGCAACGCGTCGCGCAACCCGACCTTCCATAGCCCGATTACAGGGTGAGGTCGCCCTTGGGAGGCGGCCACTGCAAGTTCAGCATTTTGAGCGGACATGGCTTGGCGCAACCGTACGACCAGATCTCGGGGCAGAAAAGGACAGTCCCCCGGAGCGCTGAGAATCCATTGCGCATGAGGCCGGTGGGCCGCGGCCCAGTCGAGTCCGGCGAGGATTCCAGCGAGCGGTCCTGGATGATGCTTCACCGCATCGGCAATGACGGGCAGGCCAAATGGCGCAAAGCGCAGGGGATCGCCATTGGCGCTGAGAAGCAGGCATTCGCATTGCGGTTTAATCCGCGCAATGACGCGGGCCAAAATCGTCTGGCCGCCAATTTCGCGCAGCGGCTTGTCTCCGCCGCCCATTCGGCGCGCCAAGCCGCCCGCGAGCACCACGCCGGGTACGCCAAAAGCTTCAGTCACCGCAGTCGCCATTTGGGGTGTCGCGGGCAACCTGACAGGACCCTCGGACGCCGAGATTGGACGGCGGTTCCGCTTGCATCGTTTCGCCCAGCTGGCGCAGATGTCAAATCATGACCGTCACCAAGTTGGATCTCAGTGGACTGAAATGCCCCCTTCCGGCGCTCAAGACGCGCAAAGCCTTAAAATCCCTGGCGCCTGGCGACCGGTTGGAAGTCCGCTGCACCGATCCGCTCGCGATGATCGACATTCCCCATTTGGTCGGGGCGATCGGCGACCGCTTGGAAATCATCGAGCGCGGCGAGCGCGAGACCGTGTTCCGCATCGAAAAGTCCGCTCCGAAGCCTGTATCAAAGCCGCCGACTTGTTGAGTGCGCCGGGCGCGCAGCGTGCGGGTCGATTATTCTACGCCGAGGCTGGGCTCACTCGTTCAAAGACGGCGAGTACACTTCAACTTAAGAGGATCACGCTTTAGATTTTGAAGTTTGCTTGGGCCGGCGGAAATGGGTTCATTCTGCCCGCGCTTCGCGTGACAAGTTCTATAGCATCGGCTGTGCTGCTTTTCCGGCCCTAACTTCGCCACGTACTTTGGGTTCTTCGGAGAGTTTGGCGCCCGAACAGGAAACCAATGCCAGCGGTTCGCGATGACGCAATCCCGACGGAGGTCGAGGGCGGTGAGCGGGCAGGGTCTTTCGCGCCCCGCTCCGCGACGCGCCGCATCGGCGTCGCGCCGCCTCATGACCGGGAACAGGCGTTCGTCAAAGCTAAGCGCCGCTCCGCGCGCGTCAGACTGGCGCGGCTTGCGATTTTGCTTGGGGCCCTTGGCGCGATTGCAGCGGTGCTGGCGATCACCTTTTTCAACCCATTTGCGACAAAACTGGGTTCGCTAAGTTTTGGGACCCTCTCTGTGGAGGGAACCAAAATTGTCATGGACCGGCCCAAGCTCGCTGGCTTTCGGAGCGACGGACAAGCCTATTCTGTAACCGCCGAGCGAGCGCTGCAGGACGTGAAACAGCCGACCCTGGTGCAGCTACGAAAGGTTGACGGTGAAATGGGCATGACCGGCGGGGAGCCGACGCATTTGAGCGCGGACGCGGGCGTTTACGACAGCCTGGCCGAGCACATGGAGCTATCGGGGAACGTACGGATCAAGAACACCCACTTTACCGTGCTATTGCGCACCGCGAGATTCGATTTTAAGTCCGGAGTTTATGGAAGCGACGACAGCGTCGAAGTTCAAGCGGGCGACGGCACAACTATATTTGCCGACCGGGCCGCAGCGATCAACCATGGTCAAGAATTGACCTTCGAGGGTCATGTTCGAACACGTATCGTTCCGCAGACCAACCAACAGCCTACGGCGGAAATAAAGAAGGACTAATCTATGGCGTTGCCATCTCGGGTTCCTGGATGGTTCGTGGCGATGATTGCTGCGCTGCTTTGTTCGAGCGGCGTGGACGCCGCAGCCGAAAAGCCGTCTGGAGCGAGCGAGCCCGTCGCGATCTTCCCAGGGACATCCTCAAAAGAGCCGATCTCGATCGACGCCAACAAGCTCGTCTACTACGACAAGGAGCGTAAGGCAGTCTATTCTGGCAATGTCGTTGTCATTCAGGGCGACACAAAAATGACATGCTCGGCCATGACCGTGTTTCTCGACCGCGCTCCAACTCAGGGCGCTCCTCGCTCAGTCATCGAACGCTCAATCATCGAATGGCCAATCCACTCCCACCGCGGACTCGGGTGTGAAGCACCTGGATGTGACAGGGCCGGTGACCGTGGTGTCCAAAACTCAAGTCGCCACTGGCGATAACGGCAGCTACGACAAGGCCGAGGACAAAGTATGGCTTATCGGCCATGTAACGCTCAGCGATGGCCAAAACGTCACCAAGGGCGACAAGCTGACGTATGATCTTAAGAATGGCCAGGCGACCGTCGACACCAGCGCCAAGTCTGGCCGGGTCCACGGACAGTTCGTCCCGAAATCGAATGCGGACGCCGCGAAATCGGGCGCCGGCTCCGCTAAGGCGGACGCTGCGAGGACGAAATAGGAGCCGGTCATCGTCGATGTTTGGCTCACTCGCAGTAAGCCGTCGTCAATGAGCGATGAAGCCGTGCGTGAGCGCATTCGTGTGCCTCGCTGGCGCAAATGGTTGCGCAGCGCGAGCAGCGGATCGGCTTCTGAATTATGGGCTCCGCCTGCTGGTCAGGGGGTTCTCGCCGTGCATCATCTCGGTAAGGGCTACCGGGGCCGAATGGTTGTGCAGGACGTAAGCCTTTCGGTGCGACAGGGCGAGGCGGTCGGCTTGTTGGGGCCGAATGGGGCCGGCAAGACCACTGTTTTCTACATGATCACTGGCCTGGTCAAACCTGACAAGGGCGAAATCGAATTGGACGGCCATATCGTCACCGGCCTCCCGATGTTTCAAAGGGCCCGGCTAGGGGTCGGCTATTTGCCGCAGGAGGCCTCGATCTTCCGTGGACTTAACGTCGAGGACAATATTCGCGCGGTGCTCGAGGTCAATGAACCCAATCGTCGCGCGCGCGAGGCGATGTTGGAATCGCTGCTTGAGGAGTTTGATATCGCGCGTGTGCGCACAGCGCCCTCAATTTCGCTGTCGGGCGGCGAACGGCGTCGTTGCGAGATCGCCCGCGCCCTCGCAGGCAAACCATCTTTCATGCTCCTCGACGAGCCTTTCGCGGGCATTGACCCGATCGCGGTCGGCGACATCCAGGACCTCGTGCGTCACCTCAAAGGGCGGGGCATCGGCGTCCTGATTACCGATCACAATGTGCGCGAAACCCTTGGACTGATCGATCGAGCCTATATCATTCACAGCGGCCACGTTTTGACTGAGGGGCCGCCGGAGGAAATCATCGCGCACCCGGACGTGCGACGCTTCTATTTGGGCGAGGACTTTCGGATGTAGCGCTAAGGCGCGAACGGCAAGCGTCACTCGTCTTCGCCGAACCGGCTGGAGACCAGAGCCGCAAGCGCCTCCAGCGCCTCGCGAGCTTCCGCGCCTGAGGCCGATACCGTAATCGTTGTTCCCGGGCCCGCGCCGAGCGTCAGGATGCCCATGATGGAATCGCCTCCGACAGTCTCGCCGCAGCGGGTGACCTTGACGTCGGCGTCAAACCGATCGACGCACTGCACAAATTTCGCAGTGGCGCGCGCGTGCAAACCCTTTCGATTGACAATATGCAACTCGCGCGACAACCCTTCTGTATACGGAGCGGGCGAGCAGTTTTCTTCGGAACTGGCCTGGGTCATTTCCCCTCCAGCACCTTGCTTGCGATCGTGATGTATTTGCGGCCCGCATCGCGGGCCTCCACCACAGCGTGGTCGAGATCGGCTCCTTCGCGCATAGTCGCGAGCTTGATCAACATCGGCAGGTTGACGCCGCAGATGACCTCGATGCGTCCTCCGTCCATCACCGAAATCGCTAGATTCGATGGGGTGCCGCCGAACATATCCGTTAGAATAACGACCCCTCCTCCGTCCTGAACGCGCGCCGCCGCGCTCAAGATATCCGAGCGGCGCTGTTCCATGTCGTCTTCGGGACCGATTGTTATCGTCTCGAGCTGGGACTGGGGCCCGACGACATGCTCTAACGCTGCCCGAAAACCAGTGGCAAGCTGGCCGTGGGTCACGAGGACCATTCCGATCATCAATTATCCA
>CAVRXX010000016.1:0-221667 GCA_963725195.1 uncultured Alphaproteobacteria bacterium
GAGGAGGGGGCGTTTCCGCCTGCGTCTTGGTCGGCAGATCGGCCGCATTCGCAGCCGACGCCAATGCGATCCCTATGGCCAAAGCGCCTATTCGAGCTTTCATTATCGACCCCCGAGTCAGCCGGCGCAATTTTTGGTCCAATTCGACCCATCCAGTTCCATTATCCATAATTACTATAGACGTGATATAATTTAATCAAGCGCGAGCGTGGCCGCCAAAGAGGCCAAAGTTGCGGGCTCTGTCCCGTCGGTTCCTTTGCGATTGCGATTTCGCCTGACCGGCTCTTTGCTCCCATCCGCGCGGCAGGCTTGCCCCGTCGCCGAATTAGAAGAGCGGCGGCGCGCGCTCCGCGCGGGCGATTAGCGCCTGTGCGGGAACGGGAATCCCGGTCGGCGACAAAGCCGAGGCCTCCTCACGTCCGCCGCGCGATGCGCGGACCGCCGTGACGAGGGGTCGCCTTGTCGGATCCTGCCGAAAATACCCGGGGCGTCCTAACCAGCCCTTGAGGCATTGGGTCGTCGTTAGCAGTGTAAAATATAATTCAGTGAGATTGTGCCATGTAAACCAAAATAAAAATTCGTTTATAATATCGTTTTTATCCGATAACTCCGGATTTATTCGTGATAGTGACCTCATTCAGCTGAATATCGCCTCAATTATAGCGTGTAGGTGAAGAGCAAGTGGGGCCAACTTTCAATGCGCTCCACTTTATAGCAATAGGGAGTTAAACAGATGAGACATGCACGCTTAGCGTTCATCGCGAGCGCTGCGATTGGACTGATGGCAATCGCTGCGCCCGCCTCCGCCGAGATCGTTGCGACGCCGGACGGTCACTACTACCGACTGGTTCCTGTGAGAGGGCCTTTACCCGGAACAGCGCCCGAGATGGTGAATGTTATCCCCGAGCAAGCAACGGCGAGCGTCGCCCCCGCGCCCGTCTCCAACTGCCGGCTGACCAATTTCGAGGACAATGAATATCAGCCTGAATACACGACGGTTTGTGGCCCTCAATAACCGCCACGCCGAGCCAGAATAGAGCGCCGCCGACGCCCGCGGCGGCGCTCTCGGACCATTGCTGTCGTCCTCTCGCTCTCCCGCTCCAGGGGCGGTTTCTGTCCTCGGTTACGACAATGAGCTCGAAGGAATTCTTAGACTTACCCAGAGCAAACTGGCCACCCCAGGACGGCAGGGCCGTCTCCAAATGAGCCGAACCCCGGGTTTCCCATGCTAAGAAACCTTAACGACCGCTTGAAGCGCAAGTCCCCGATTGGGGCCCCACGTCCATACCCCAGCAGGTGGCGAACCCGTTAGGACACGAGCCTCGCGGCGAAAAGCGCTGCGCCAGGGCGCGAGACGGGACGGGCGGTCAGAACTTGATGCGAATGCCCGCGGTCGGGGAGATGTCCTGGGTCGCCGGAAAGCCGCTGGCGAGACCGCCGTAAACGTTGGAGACCATGATGCCAGCGTACAGGTCGACGCGCTTGACCGGCCGATAGTCGATGAGCGCGGAATAGAAGTCTTCCGAGCCGGCGCAGGAGCCGCTGCTGATGCGTCCAACCGAGACTTTATTACCGTTTGGCGCGACAGTTGTGAAGAGCGTGCCGGTGCAGGCGGTGGTGCTGTAGTTGGTTTGATCCAGATAATAGAAGGCGCCGGTTACGTCGAGCTGAGGTGTGACTGCGTATTTGGCGCCGATCCACCAATAGGGAGCGATCCTCGGAACAGCGTAAGTCGTGGAGCTGATCCACGCCGTCGGAAAGAGTTTCGCGATCGCCGGACTGATCGCGGGGATCGTCGCAGGGACGTTCCAACCGCCGATGGTCTCGAAGCCGTTCGGATAGGAACCGGCGCTCGGGTCCTCCTGCCTGAGCCATGCGTACCCGCCGTAGACCGTCAGGGCTTGCACTTTGTACTTGGCGTCAATCATGAAGCCGGTATTGTTCGACAGCGTCGCCTTCAAGTCGGTGTCGGCATAGAACTCCGGAAGGCCCGAGGTGCAGGCGGTTTGACCTGCGAACGCTCCTTTGGTCAGCGTGGTGCAAGTCCCAGTGAAGGTGCTGAGGTTCACCGCGTCCTTGGCCCAGCTGCCGATGGCGTCCAGCGAGAGGGTGCCGGCCCACGGGCTCCCGCGGAACAAGTTAAAGTCGCCGCCGACCTGACCCTGATACAGCCCCTGCGTGCCGTTAAGCTGATCGTAGCCGCCCCACTGCGCTAAGCCGGCGACGCGGAAAGTCGCCCCGTAAAAAGAGGGATAGGGGATATCCAATCGGTACTTAACGCCAGTATTGACGCGCGCGGCCTCGGTGTCGCCGAAGCCGGCGAAGGAGCCGGAGAAACCGAGCGGTGAGAAGGCGTAGGAGCCGCCCATCGGATCGTAGGAGTTGATCGCGTCGAGCGACAACGTGTTGACGCGACCGGCGGTCAAGGTGCCGTATGTCTTGTTGCTGACGCCGATGAAGCCTTGTGAGTTGTCCGGTTGGCCGGTGCGGCTCGAAGTTCAGCGCCCGCGCCCTGCAAGAGCAACGCCTTGCCGTTTTGGTTTACTTGCGATTGCTGAGCTGCGGCAGGAAACCCATAATAGGGATTGAATCCCCACTCAAAGGTGCCGATCAGCGACCAACCATAGGCAAGCGGCTGGGCCATCTTGATGCCGGCGACCGACTGGCTGAGATTGTTCGGTGACCAAAGCCACTTCGGGCCGTAGCTCTGCTTTTGGATGAAACTGTCGACGCCGTTATTCCACCTCGCATTGTAGGGCGCGCCGTTCGAACTCGTAGGTAAGTCCCCCATCCAGCGTCGCGTAGACGGTGAAGGGGCCCCAGCTCAGGGGGCAGTCGGCCGGCGTCGAATCGAGCCACGTCCAGACGCTCGCGTAGCAGTTCACTGGAGGCGCCGCAGGAGGTCCCTTCGTGGTGGGCAGATCGGCCGCGTGGGCCGCGCCGACGGAGGCGACTGCAATCGCCAAACCGGCACCAAACTTTCTCATCAAACCCCTCCTCGTCGGGCCGAGACCAACATCGGCCCGCTTCTCAAAACCCAATCGCCCCCGCCGCCGTGCTCAAGGCGCGGTCGCGTCTCCACCTCTGTGCGATCCGATTGATTCGAGCCAGCGCCCGAAAGTTGTTTACGAACACATCGCGAGACGACCAAGTATTCCCCGTTAGACGCTCGGTACTCGTCCCAACTACGAATCTTATTGCATGGTTGAAATTAGCGGCGCGAAGCGTCACAGACAAACGATAAATTCGCCATCTTATCGACTTTTTGTAGGATGTTGCAGATTGATCACACACTATGCTTTTGAGGCTGTGAAACAATAGCCTGTCGGCTCCCGCGATATCTTTCACGGACAAGCAAACTTAGCGGCGGCGGCACAAAACCCCACCCGACACATTTTGGTCTAATTGTGACGACTATTCCGCCAATGTTACAACTTGGCGACAAAGGACGAGGCCGAGCTAAAAAATTTTTAAGTGGCGCAGCCTCGCCTATTACAATCTAACTGCGCGCGCCCGGATCTCGCCGGGGCCGACCGCTCTGGCGATAAGCTATCCGACCATTTTCGCGCCATGTTATCGCGGAATAATCGAAGGCTACAAATGCGGCGCTTTGCGTTTGATGATGCGATGATCACCTCAGCTGTCGAGAATGACGGCGATCCGACGAGTTGGCCGATTGATGCGGTCGGCCCGGTTCTGGTCGTGGAAGATGAGCGCGAGCTCGCGGAGGAGATTCGCCTCGAACTGCAGGCGAGCGGCCACCCAGTTCAGCTTTTCGAGACGGTTGACGATGGGTTGCGTGCGGCCCGCCTCGGCGCCGCGGTGTTAGTCATTGACCGCATGCTCCATGGTCGTGATGGCCTTTCCATCATCGAGGCGTTGCGGGCGGAAGGCAATGCCACGCCAGTGCTGGTGATTAGCGCCCTTTCGTCAGTTGACGATCGCATCAATGGATTGAAAGCCGGCGGCGACGATTATCTGATCAAGCCATTCGACATTCGCGAGCTTACGGCGCGGGTCGAAGCGCTCCTGCGCCGTGGTGGCGACGCGCGGCTCAGCCGACTGCAGGTCGGGCCCCTCGAGATGGATCTCATTGAGAGAACCGTCCGCTGCGATGGCAAGCTGGTCGATCTCTTGCCGCGGGAATTCATCCTGCTTGAATACTTTATGCGCCGGCCGAACCAGATCGTGACCCGGGCGATGTTGCTTGAGGATGTCTGGAATTTCAAATTCATGGCGCAAACCAACGTTGTCGACGTCCAAATCGGCAACCTGCGTCGCAAGCTCGACTCCGCGGGCGCGCGGCGATTTATTGTTAATATCCGAGCTGTCGGCTTCAAACTGAATGTGGACGATTGAGGTCTTCAACGCGCGGGCCTTTCGGCTCGCGCTGGGCTTCGCTCTGACGATCTCCGTAGCCACCGCCGCAGCCTTCGCGTTCATCTATCTGCAAGTGTCTCGCGCCGACATGCAGCAGGTCGGAGCGATTCTTGTCGACGAGGCGTCAAAGAGCGTCAACGAAAGCGAGACTGACCTTCGCAGGGCGTTGGAATTGCGCCTGACCCGGGACATCAGGCGGCTGGATTTTGTCGCGCTGCTCGATCCCAAGGGCAAGATGATTTTCGGAAACGTGCCCTTCATGCCGCACATTCCCGTCGACGCTCGCGCGCACTTTGTCAATGAAGATCCACACGGCGATAAAGATCCAGCCATTTTTGTCGCGCGGCGACGCGCCGACGGTGGCGTTCTTTTGCTGGGGCGCAGCCTGAGGGACGACTATGACCTGCAGGAAACTCTGCTGCGCTCTCTCGCGATTGCGCTTCCCCCCACGACATTACTGATCCTGGCGATCGGGGCCTGGTTTGCGTATCGCGCTTCGCAACGGTTTCAGCGCGTTCACGATGCGATCGTCAGAATCATGAACGGCGATCTCGATCTGCGCCTGCCGTTCGCCGGGGAAGATGATATCGACAAGATCGCACGAGCCGTCAACCTCATGCTTGACGAGATTGCGCGCCTGCTCGACCAACTCAAAAGCGCTGGCGACAACGTCGCCCATGACCTGCGCACACCTCTCGCGGTCGCGCGGGCAAGGATCGAGCGCGCGCTGGATCACGAGGGCGGGATCGAACAATTGAGGGACGCGCTGGAGGTCGCTCTCGCCCAAATTGAAAAGGCGTCCACGACGATTTCGGCGATCTTGCGTGTCTCCGCTGTCGAAAATGACGTGCGAAAAAAACAATTCAAGGATTTCGATCTTGCGGCAGTTTGCGCGCAACTTCTCGATTTTTATGAGCCCCTCGCCGAATTGAAGGGCGTGACCATGATTGTGGACGCTACAACGCCCGTCCCGGTTCGCGGCGACCAGGACCTCATGCGCGAAGCGTTCTCGAACCTGATCGACAACGCGATCAAGTTCACGCCTGCCGGCGGCACGGTCCGCATCGAGGCGGGGATGGCCGAAGGGCAGCCATTTGCTCTCGTCAGCGACACAGGCGTCGGCATCCCACCGCAGGATCGTGCAAAGATCTTCGACCGGTTCTATCGCGGCAAACAGAGCGGACAAACGCCGGGACACGGGCTCGGTCTCAGCATCGCGGAGACGATCGCCAATCTCCATGGTTTCAAACTGACGGTTGAAGACAACCACCCCGGGGCGCGCTTTGAATTGCGCCCCGTGCCGCCCACGCAGGCGACGAGATTGGGGCGACAACCGGCGTGAAGACTTGTCCGGCCTTACCTACCGTCACACGACAAGAAATTATAATTTAGTGGGATCAAAGCGGCCCCGCGGATATTGAAGCGCAACGTTGGGGGAAGGCCTTTGCCGCGACAGGGTCGCGTGCGTTGGCGAACCTCGCTACGCCTTTAGAAACGACAAATGCTCGCCATCGTCCGCATTGCTCTGAGTAGACCTTACACGTTCGTCGTCATGGCGATGCTGATTGTCATCTTTGGCGTGGCGGCGGCGATTAAGACGCCTACGGACATTTTCCCGAACATCGGCATCCCCGTCGTCGCCGTCGTGTGGCAATACAACGGCTTGCCGCCGGACGACATGTCGGGCCGGGTCATCTACTACTACGAGCGCTATCTGAGCGCGCAGGTCAATGACATCGAACATATCGAATCGCAGTCGCTCCCGGGCTACGGCGTGGTCAAGGTGTTCTTCCAGCCCGGGGTCAACATCAACGGCGCGCTGGCGCAGATCACCGCGGCGTCGCAGACCGTGCTCAAGCTGCTCCCCGCCGGGATCACGCCGCCATACGTCCTCAGCTTCAATGCCTCGAGCGTGCCGATCCTTCAGTTGGCGTTGTCCAGCGATACCCTGTCGCAAGCTGAATTGTTCGACGCCGGACAAAACTTTATCCGTCCACAACTCGCGACCGTCGCTGGCGCCGCCGTGCCCTCGCCCTATGGCGGCAAGGTGTTGCAGGTCCAAGTCGACCTGAACCAAGACAAGCTGCAGGCTTACGGGCTGTCGTCACAGGATGTCGTCGACGCCATCGCGAGGCAGAACATCATCACCCCGGTAGGCACGGAAAAGGTTGGCGCGTTTGAATATATCGTTTCCCTCAACGACGCCCCAAGCCGCATCTCTGAATTAAACGATCTGCCGATTCGCACCGTCGACGGAGTCCCCGTCTACATTCACGATGTCGCCTACGTCCACAAAGGCAGCCCGCCGCAGATCAACATGGTGCGGGTAAACGGTTCAAACGCCGTCTTGATGACCATTCTTAAATCCGGCTCCGCTTCGACGCTCGATGTCATCTCCGGCGTCAAAGCGCTGTTGCCCAAACTGCGCCAGACGCTGCCGGCGAGCCTTCATTTGGAGGCGGTCGGTGATCAATCTCGATTCGTCACCGCCGCGGTGTCGTCGGTTATCTTTGAAGGCGTGGTCGCTGCGGCGCTGACCGGATTGATGATCTTGGTCTTCCTTGGCAGCTGGCGTTCGACCCTCATCATCATGATCTCGATCCCGCTGGCGATCCTCACCTCTGTCGCGCTGCTCGCCGCGACCGGAGAAACGATCAATGTGATGACGCTCGGCGGGCTCGCGCTCGCGGTCGGCATTCTCGTGGACGACGCGACCGTGACCATCGAGAACATCAATTATCATCTCGAGCAGGGCAAGGACATCGAGACCGCCATCATGGACGGCGCGCGGCAGATCGTTATTCCCGCAACCGTTTCGCTCCTGTGCATCTGCATCGTTTTTGTGCCGATGTTCACCCTCGGCGGGGTTGCGGGCTTCCTTTTTAGACCAATGGCGAAAGCCGTCGTTTTCGCGCTTCTCGGCTCCTATGTGCTCTCGCGCACCCTAGTCAACACGATGGCGCGCTTTCTGCTCGCCCATCAGGCCGCGCACGGCCACGGAACGCTTCAGCCAACGCGCAATCCGCTCGCCCTCTTTCAACGCGCGTTTGAACGGCGCTTCGAAGCGGCGCGTGCGTTTTATCGCCGCCTCCTCGTGAGCGCATTGGCTGGGCGGCGGCTGTTCGTCGCAGGCTTTATGGTGGCGGTTATCTGTTCGTTCGGTCTCGCGCCCTATCTTGGCCGAAACTTCTTTCCGCCAATTGAAAGCACGCAGATCGCTCTGCACGTGCGCGCTCCCACCGGAACCCGGATCGAGGAGACCGGACTCCAGGTCGACAGGATCGAGGCGGCCATCCGGTCGATCATCCCGCCCGAAGTCTTTGCGCTCGATCGTCGACAATATCGGTCTGTCGATCAGCGGCATCAACATGGCCTATGCCAATACCGGATCCATCGGCGCGTCGGATGCAGATATCCTGATCACGCTGCACGACGGCCGGGAGACCGAGGCCGACGGTTACATAAAAACCATGCGCGAGAGACTGCCCGAGGAGTTTCCTGGCACGACCTTCGCGTTCCTGCCTGCCGACATCGTGACGCAAATTCTCAATTTCGGCCTGCCTGCGCCGATTGATGTGCAAATCATTGGTTCGAAGCTGGCGGCCAACCGCGCTTACGCAGAGAAGATCCTGCCAAGGATTGCGCGGGTCCCAGGGATCGCCGACACGCGCATTCAGCAAGCCTCCAACGCTCCGACTTTCAACGTGGACGTCGATCGAACCCGCGCCCAAATCGTCGGGGTCAGCGAGCGCGATGTCGCACAGAACTTACAGGACACGCTGGCCGGCAGCATCCAGACCGCGCCTACGTTCTGGCTCAACCCTAAGAACGGTGTTTCCTATCCAATTGTCGCCCAGACGCCGCAATACTGGGTTAATTCTCTCTCGAGCCTGGAGAATATTCCCGCCTCGCTAAGCTCGGACAAACAGATCCTCGGAGGAATGGCGAGCATCAAACGCAGCGTGAGCAACGCCGTCGTGTCGCATTATGCCGTTCAACCTGTTATAGACATTTTCGCGACGAACAATGACCGAGATCTCGGGGCCGTCGCAGGCGACATACAGAAGATCCTCAATGAGACCGCAAATGAGGCTCCTCCTGGCTCAACCGTTGTGGTCCGCGGTCAAGTGCAGACCATGACTTATGCGTTCCAGCAACTGTTCGTCGGCATCGCGCTCGCGATCGTTCTCATTTACCTGCTGATTGTCGTCAACTTTCAGTCCTGGCTCGATCCGTTTGTCATCATCAGCGCGTTGCCGACCGCACTTGCGGGGATCGTATGGATGTTGTTCGTCACTCGCACCACGCTATCGGTGCCCGCCTTGACGGGCGCGATCATGTGCATGGGCGTTGCGACCGCCAACAGCATTTTGGTCGTCAGCTTCGCGCGCGAGCGCCTGGCGGAAGGCGCGGACGCCAGAACCGCGGCGATTGACGCCGGATTTACCCGCTTCCGACCGGTGCTCATGACCGCGCTGGCGATGATCATCGGTATGGCGCCGATGGCGCTCAGCACCGAGCTGAACGCCCCCCTCGGCCGAGCCGTGATCGGCGGTCTCATCTGCTCGACCATTGCAACCCTGCTCTTCGTCCCCGCAGTTTTCCGGCTGGTTCATGAGCGGCGACCGCGCCGGGTGAGCGAGCCGGCGCCCAACTTCCCCGCCCAGGCAAAGCCGATATGAGCCAAGATCAGATCGACGCGCCCGCGCAAACTCTCGAGCGGCGGCCCCTCGAGCCGGCAACCGAGACGCAACATGCCGAGGGTCATGCCGATAGCGCTCGGCCGAGCCCGGAAGAAGGCAGGCCTGTGAAAGCAGGGCGCGCGATCTTGCTCCTGGTGGTCGCCGCCATCGCCGTGGCCTACAGCGGAATTACCGGGCGGCGTCACGACGAGGAAAAACTTAAACAATGGACGCAAGAGCGCGCAATCTCGTCGGTCGCCGTGGTGACGCCGCAGAGTGGAGGGGAGAGCCGCGAACTCGTGCTGCCCGGTGATGTTGACGCCTTTTACAGCGCCTCCATACACAGCCAGGTGATGGGCTACGTTCAGGAGTGGCGCAAAGACATCGGCGCCAGGGTGAAACAGGGCGACGTGCTCGCGGTCGTCGACACTCCAGAGCTGGACGACCGTGTCGCCGTTGCTCAAAGCGAGCTCGCGAAAGCGAAAGCGAATTCTGGCGCTGGCGAAAGTGACGGCGGCGCGGTGGGATTCCCTGCGCCACACTGCAGCCGTATCTCAACAAGAGGCTGACGAAAAGGACAGCGACGCCAGTGCACAAGCCGCTCAGGTCGACGCCGCTCAGTCGAACGTCGACCGGCTGAAAGCGCAGAAAGCGTTCGCCAACATCGTGGCGCCGTTCAACGGCGTGGTGACAGCCCGCAACGTCGACGTCGGATCGCTGGTCAGAGTGGACGGCGTCGACACTCCGCCATTGTTCACGGTCGCTGACATTCACGAAATGCGGATTTATGTGCCAGTGCCGGAAAACTATAGTTCCGAACTGAAGGACGGGATGAAGGCGACGCTGGAACTGCCCGAGTATCCCAATCGCAAGTTCGATGCGACAATCGAAACGACCTCAGACGCGATCGACCAGAAATCGCGCACCCTGCTGGTCGAGCTGCTTGCCAACAACAAGGATGGATTGCTTAAACCTGGCGCATTCACGCGAGTCCATTTTGAGATCCCGCCTGACCCCAATACATTCGCTATTCCGGCTAGCGCCATGCTTTATCGCGATGCCGAGCCGAGGGTCGCGACGGTCGGCGCCGACAACCGCATCGTGCTAAAAGATGTGCGCATCGTGCGCGACCTTGGAACCGAGGTCGAAATCGCCGGGGGGCTCAATCAAGACGAGCGCGTCGTCACCAATCCCCCCGACTCGATAACCGACGGGGAGGAGGTCCGGGTCATGGAAGCGAGCCGGGAGCAGACGCCGGGGTCGTCGGCGCAACAACGAGCGGGCGAGCCGAAGGATCATCCAAGGAGCGCCGAGGAGATGGCGCGAACGGAGCGGGATCACGGCGAATGAAGTGGCGGCCGTGGCTCGCGGCGCCGATCGCGCTTGCGCTCGGCGCTTGCGATTTTGCGGCGCGACCCGCGTGGAACAGTCCACGGCCCATCTGCGGCGAGCCGCGCTTTGTTGGGAGTCGGCGACGTGAGGGGCTTGTCTGTTCCGGTGTTGCTGGGGGTAGCGACCGCCATGGCGAGTTGCTCCGTCGGTCCGGATTATCGTACGCCTGTCCTGCCTTTGCCGTCAGGTTTTCTCGCTCTCGCGCCATCCGGCGAAAAGAGCGGGGGTCCCGAACCGGCGAGCGCCGACCTGACGCAGTGGTGGCGCTCCCTCAACGACCGCGAACTGAACTCCCTCGAGGATCGGGCTCTCCAGGCTAACCTGGATCTGGAGATCGCTTTAAATCGAATTCAGGAGGCGCGGGCGCAGTTGGTGGTCATCGCCAATCAGGCGCTTCCGGTGGGCGGGGCGACCGGAGGGGGCGGCGTCGGAACAGGGGCGGACGAGACGCGCAATCGCGTGGCGCCGACGTTCCGATCGGCGGTCAACGGCGCGGAATTCAGCAGCGTACAGGAAGCGGGCGGATTCCAAGCGAATTGGGACCTCGATCTCTTCGGCAAGGTTCGCCGCGAGGTCGAGGCGCAAAGCTACGACGTCGAGGCGCTCAAGGCCGCGTGGGATTGGGTGATGGTGGTGGTCACGGCCGACGTCGCCCGGTACTATCTCGATGTGCGCGCCGAGCAGGCGCGCCTCGATGTCCTCAAGAAGAACATCGTCGTCGCCCAAAGCGGTCAGGAGCTCGCGCAGACCCTCTTCGACCGCGGGCTGACCAATGAATTGGACGTCGCGCTGGCCAGACGGCAGGTGGCGACATTCCAGGCCCAGGTGGCGCCGCTCGAAGCGCAAATCGACGCGAGCCGCAATGCGATCGCGGTGCTCTTGGGGCAATACCCTGAGGACCTCGGCAAGGAACTGGCGAAGCCCGGTCCCATTCCGGCCCTGCCGCATCGAATTCCGACCGGCGGGCCGGTGGATTTGCTGCGGCGACGTCCTGATATCGCCGAGGCCGAGCGTCGCGTCGCGGGGGCGACCGCGCGCATCGGCGTTGCGGTTGCGCAATTGTTTCCAGACGTATTTTTGACCGGGGCGGGCGGCGGCCAAGCCGGAATTCGTTCGTCGCATACCGTTAGCGCCGCGAACTGGATCGGCTCGATCGGGCCGGGCGCTTACTGGCCCCTCCTCGATTTCGGGGCGCTCGACGCCCAGATCGAGATCGCGGATCTCACGACCCGCGAACAACTGGCCGCCTACAAGCAATCGATCTTGACCGCTGTGCAACAAGTCGACGACGCGACGGTTTCCTACCGAGCGCAGCAGGAAAGCCTGCGCAACCTCGATCGAGCGTTGACCGCCGCTCGTTTGTCCACCCAACTCGCCACCGACCGTTATAAAGACGGGTTGACCGATTATCTGAACGTTTTGGACGCGGAGCGGCAGCAGTTTGACCTCCAGGAGCAGTATGTCTCGACCCAACAGATCGAGGCGGAGTCTCTGGTCGGGCTCTACAAAGCGCTCGGCGGCGGTTGGCAACCCGGCGCGACAATTCCTCCGCTTCGGGCGGTCCAGCCCGCCGCGATCGCCGCGGCGCGGTATCTAAATCGCGCTCCCGAGGGAATTCACTGAAATGTGGGTCGTCCGGGTCACGTCGCAACGACCCGTTCGCCGTGCTCGCATTGCTAATCGCTATATTCAGCATACTAGCGACGTTGAAAAAGCCGACCGACATACGACGTCGTCACAGCGCAAAACGCCGCGCTCGATGCGGAGCGCCTCGCGATCGCGTTGCGCACGCGCCAATTGGTGGCCAGTATTGGTCTGATGCTCGCGTTAGGCGGCGGCTGGACGGCGCCGCCCGAGCCGGGCGCCAGGCCGCCCGGTTTTGCGCCGTATCTCGCGCAATAAGCCCGCCGGACGTAGGGAGGGGTGAAATGGCTGACCAGGCGACCAGACCCGCCAATTGCGCCGCCTGCGCTTTCTGGCGCAAGCTCAGGGAAAACGAAGGGGTCTGCGCTCGGCATGCGCCGCAGACATCGATACGCCCGGAAGAAGCCGCTCACTGGCCGCAGACGCGGAGCTGGCAGTGGTGCGGCGAAGGCGTCGCGGCCAAGGCGGCCTCGATCGAGACGCACTGCGCAGATTGCTTTTATTGGCAGCATCCCCAGGGCGGCCTCCATCCGGTCAACCGCGGCGATATGCCAATGTCGTGGTGGGCGCACGCTGGAATCTGCCGCGCGTCACGCGCCTCATCCGGTTTCGGAGCCCGGGCCGAGAGCGTTCTGGCGTGCGACGCACAACACGGATCTCTGCGCGGAGGGACTTCCGTACAGCCCAGACGAGCCGTCGCCAGCCATGCGCCCCTAGCGGCGGAACGCGTTTTGTAAGCCAAACCGTCTGAGGTCGTCCGTGTCGTCAGGCGAGGCCGCCGGTCCCGCTGCGAATTCGTCCAGTTGGGCCTGACCTCTCAGAAAGACTCACCCATTGAAAGACGAACCGGCTTGTCAACGGTTTGCGGCGTTGCGGGAGCACCGGCCTTTGGTCACTGCTTCATCAAGGCTTAAGACCTGACAGGTGACGTCCTGTGCTTCAACACATAACTAAAGATTATCGATCGTACAGTATCTTTCGGCCAACATAGCTAAATTTTATTATATTAAACGCTAATTTACGAACACGACAAGAGATTGCCGGATTTGTCAGCTAATAAGATCCCAGTAAACGCCTGAACCCGCGATAGTTTCTTTATCGCAAAAATGTCATGGAGAGCTCCGATGACAAAGAGGATCATTGCGCCGCTGGCAGTCGGACTGTTGTGCTTCTACTCGATAGAGGCGTCTGCCGCGCTTTCGCATAAGTATAGCGATCGCGTCCACCACCATCTGCATTTTGCCCATCAGAATTTCGCGGCCATGCAAGCCGCTATTCCCGAGCGGCCGACCATATTCCCATCAGCGCGGCCACAACCATATCCGTACAACTTCCACGAAACGGATGGCTTGAGCCGGAATCCGAACGACTGCGTCGTGTGGGGTTGCATCGACAGCAACTGAAGCGCGAGTTCAAACGGCGTTGCGCGCCGCTAGTTTAACGTTCGTCATTTTCAGCTTTTGAAGGCTCGCGCGCCGAGAGGGCGGCCAACAGGGTGAAGCTTAGCGCCGAGAGATCGTTCGATCATGCACAATGTCCATCCAAGAGGGCCAATCGACTACCGCTCGGGAACGTCTTACGCGCTTGCGACAGCGGTTCTTGTCTCATTCCAAGAGCCGTTTTCGGCGCTCGCGGCCAGATCGCTCAGCTCCATTGACTTTATGGCCTTCACGCAGGTCGCTCTTCTTTTTTCGATTCCGCTCCTGATCCTGCGTGTGGACAGCCGTCGCGACTTCGCCGCGATCGTTTTCGGCGTGAGAAACTGGCCTAAGCTCTGTGTCATTTTTCTCGTCGGGGCAGTGGGGCTCACTCTGTACGACGTCGAACTCAGCAGCACTCATCCGATCATCACGGCGGCGGTTTTGAACTTCTCTCCGTTTTGGGCGGCGCTGATTGCGTTCATCGTCTCAAGGCGATCAATCTCCGCGCCGCCGATCGCATTCTTCACTTGTTTCATCGTCGGCTTTTGCGGGGCGATGATGATCGCGTGGAGCCAGATCGACGTCGACAACAAGGTTCTCGCGCGCGACGTCATCGAGAGCTTCCTCCATAGCAAATGGATCTACGCATTGCCGATGCCGGCGTTCTTTGCTTTGAGCGGGACACTCGTCTACAAGTGGTTCTCCGACTTCGACGAGTCCGCCGCCATCGCGGCCAATTTTGTCGTGTCGTCTCTTGTCCTGATCCCGCTAGCGGTCGAGACGTCGGACTTTGGCCGAGCATCGCACGTAAGCCAGCAGTCAGCCCTGGCGATCTTGCTTTTGCTTGTGGGCACGTTGGCCGCATCCGCGGCTGGGCGCGTTTGCTATCAGATGGCCTTGACGGCCACGAAAGACGACAACGGCTATGTCACGATGTTCTTTCTGCTGATACCGGCATTCTCCGCGCTCATCTCCCTGATGCTGTCGCCTTGGATTCCGGGCTTGCAGTTCCTGCCTCGTCCCATGTTCTTCATCGGCATGGGACTCGTGACCATCCCGCTTTTCCTGTTGTCACTGGCTTCCCGGCGGGCTCGCCTCGCACGCCACTCGATGTTCGATAAAGGTGCGCGAGAGGCTGAGGTTGACGCCGCCTCCTCCGGCGCCACGACCGCCTGACCATCAGCGACCGCCGCAGGCGCGGCTCCTGAGCTTAAAACGCGATAAACGGCCCGGCGACCGGAAGGGTCGGCGTTTGCCTCCTGCTCCTGAGATCTCTTCCTGTTGAGACGGCGAGCGAGCCTTTGCCGATATCGTTCGGAAGGGCGGACTGACGTCATCCGAGGGTCGCCGTCGCAGGCCGACGAGGAGCCCTGTCGTAGGCTGTTTGCAAATCGATCCTAAAGTATATTTGCGCCCCATCACCCTGGATTGTGAAAGAGGCCCGAACTACATTGTGCCGACGGGCGCGCCCGCTTGAGACCGTGGAGGTCGAAGTGAAGACAATCGCCGTTTGGAGCGTAGCGCTCGCGGCTTGCGTGTCGGTTCCAACGATCGCCATTGCGCAGGAACCCGCCCCCCAGGCGCCGAGTGGTTATCATCACACCGTGCATCACCATGTTCACAACGGCCAGCGCTACCGCGTGCACCGCTTCGAGGCGCGCAACCCTGCCCCGGCCCCGGTTCCCGCAGCAGCCGCTACGACTGCGGCGCCTTTCGGCTTGTCCTGGCCGCATATCGCGCCGTATCCGGATAACAAAGGCGACGAAGACGGACTGAGCGAAGATACAGACGACTGCAATAGGGGCTGCGTAGACGGCGCCCCGAACTGACGATCGTCGGCCGCGCCCTCGCGCACGGCTTCCCAGGTTAGAAGCGGACGCGGATGCCGACCGTAGGGTCGTAGTTCTGTGTCCGGGCCGTGTTGACGTTAAGCACCGTGGTCGTCCCTGGGATGACGATAGTCGACGTCGAAAAGAAGCCGTTAGCGAGACCGCCGTACACGTTGCTCAACAATACGCCGGCATAGATATCGACGCGCTTGACCGGTTTCCAGTCGAGGAGGAACGACAGTCCGGTCTGGCTGCCAGCGCACTTGCTGCTGCTGATGAAGGCGCCGGAGCCGGTGCAGGCGGTCGTGTTGAAATTGTTCTGATTATGATAATAGAAGCCGCCCATCGCCTCGAGATCGCTCCGTATCTTCCACCTGGCGCCGAACCAGAACGTGCTGAGCACGCGCTGGATATTGAAGTTGTTAACCGTGACCGCCGCGTTGGTGTAGATTCCGCTGCTATTGACGAAGCCCGGTGGGATGAAGATCCCTTGGGAGATGGTCGGAAAGCCGGTCAGATAGTCGTCCGATGGGTTCATCAGTCGGGCGTAAATCCAGCCGCCATAGAATGTGAGCGGGTCCCACTTGTATCTGGCGACGACTTCCGCGCCGAGGTTATTCGACAAAGTCGCCTTCAGAACCGTATTGGGGTCGAAGAACTGGTTGTTCACATTGATGAAGCAATTGGCGGGCGTAAGGCAGGCGATGTTCGAACCGCTGAAGCTCGATAGCGCCACCGCGTCTTTCGCCCAGCTCAGGACACCGTCGAGCGATAGCGACCCGAAGTCCGCGCCAAGCTGCCCCTGATACATGCCGTTGGTGGCGTTGCCGATCCCGTAGCCGCCGACCTGAACCTGCGCCGCGGCGCGGAAATTCTGATAGATCAAGCGATAGGTGAAGGCGGTGTTCGGGCGCGCTGTTGGACTGGTTCCGAAGCCGGCGAACGCTGCTGAAAAGCCGAGCGTCGAGAACGCGGTCGACGCGACCGGGTCATAAGCCGACGTCACGTCGAGTGACAGCGCGTTGGTGCGGCCGAAGGTGAGCGTCCCGTAGACGGGATTGCTGATGCCCAAATAGCCTTGCGAGTTGTCCCACTGGCCGGCGCGGCTGCCGTCGAAGCTCGCGTCATGAAAGGGCGACATGCCGACCGGCCTCGCGTTGTTATCCGCAAGCGAGCGCGGGCTGTTGAAGAACATGCCCGAATAAGGGTTGACGCCCGCTTCGAGGACGCCGATCAGCGACCAGCCCGGCAGACCGACGCGGGCAAGTTCTTCCTTCATCTTGAGGCCGATCACCGAGGTGCTGAGGCCGTTGTAGCCAGCGAGCCATTTGCTCTCGTAGGCGTTCCTCTGAATGCCGTAGTTGACCTTGTCGGCGGCCGGGCTCTTGTCGACGCCCTCGTGTAGATAGGTGGCGTTGACGTCGAGGGTGCCGTAAAGCGTAATGCCATATGCGCTGAGCGGGCAGTCGCTTGCTGAGGAATTGAGCCAAGTCCAGAAGCTCGCGAAGCAGTTCGGCTTTGACTCCGCGGGAGCTTTCGTCGTCGGCAGATCGGCCCCATGCGCGAAGCTCGCTAGTCCCGCCGCAAACAAAACGATCCCTAATCTTTTCATTGGCTCCGCCGCCCAAGGTCAATCGGCCCGCACGCACGACCTCTCAATCGTCGCCCGAAACGGCTTCGTAACTCATGTCGCCATTGTCGACACGGAGCGTCGATTCCAACCCGCGCCGGATTTTCTCGAAAACCACTGCGCGTCAAACTGACCGGATTGTATATTGTTGTATATATCGCCTAGACGGCGGCGCCCAAAAAGCCCCGTCCGCCGCCGACTAAATTATCGCGTCTGAAGGTCGCGTTCCGGCGAGCAGACGAGCGTCCGAATGGATTTCTGAGTGGGGCTCCCGCCCTATGGCGAGAGCAGCGTTTCCAACGGGAGCGCGAGTTAAAGTCTGATCCGCATAGATCATCACGACTTAGCTAGAAGGTGATCCGCATGGTGGCGACGAAATTGTTCTTTGTGACCGGATTTGCCGTCACCGCCATCTGATATCCGGCGCCGATGATCAGGTTGATCGGACGTGTCGCAGTGTCCTGGCCAATCTTGAAGCGTCCCAATATGATGCCCGGAGTGAGCAAGACTTGGTTGAGGCCGACGTGCTCCCCGTTCGGCCAGTACTCGTAGTTGACTTCGAGTTCAGGCCAGAAATATTGCATGAAATGGTACTGGAAGGCGGTGTTCCAAAGGATGGGATCACCGAAGGCTTGCCAATTCATTTCGGGCGTGTCGCCGGGTGAACCATGCCCCTGGACGGGAATCTGCACGCTGAGCGTCGACTGTATATCAAAATTGCCCCAGCCCTTGCCCGCAGCGATTGTCGGCTGCGCGGTCAGAACATGGTTTGAAATCTTCCCTTCCGTGTTCAGCGCTTCCGTCATCTGAAAGAAGCCGGTCACGATGTAATCGCCGTTGTCCTTGTTGGCAGAAAGGAAGCGGTATTTGGCGAGAAAAAGCGGGTAATCGCCCCAGCCCCACGCATCCCCCTTGGGGCCGCTCGCGGTCGCGTAAGGCGGCGCCGCCACAATGAGCTCCACGTTCCAGGCGGGGATGAATTCCACCCTGAAGCCGCCTGGCCCGCCATAATTGACGATGCGTTGGCCGTTGCCCTGGCTGCCGGTCCCGTTTTGCTGGTCATAGAAATCAGCCCGCAACTCTTGTTCAAGGCGAGGCGTGACTGTGACAAGCGGCGTCATCCAATTGGGTTGAGCCGCTTGGGTGGCCGAAACCATATCAAGCCAGGACTCGACGGCTGGGGACGGATTGAAATTTAGAGGTCCGTTCGCCGGGGCAGCAAGGGCTGGAAGCACCAACGATGGTTCCGCGTTCTGTGCGTGTGCGCCAAGCGGAGCCAGAGCGATCGCCGCTCCGGCGGTCGCTCCCAGCCGTCGAATTCTCAGCGGCTCACGACGATTTCGCGCTTCGTTTTTCATGTGCCCCGCCGACGGCTGACGCCCGTACCGGTCTGGCGATATGGTTGGAAAAATATATCGGCGTCAAGCCAGCACGAGGGTCTTTCCACAGCCTCGCACTCGGAGCGCCGGGCTCGCCTGGCGCAAACGGGGATGGCAATCCCGAGCCAGGAGGGGCGCTTACTGGACGAGGCCGGCGCGGCGTCCTCGCGCCAATCCGGCCCGTCGCACTCACGACGGTCTATTTTCGTTTCAGGGCGGGACTCGCTCCAGAGGCACAGCGCCGTGCGCTCCATCACTTGTTTCCGCCGGTGTCGATGCAGCCCCAGCGGGTGCAATCGTCTGGATTGCGGCTCAGTCCGTCCGTCTCGTGGACGTTGTAGGGGTAGCCGTAGGGATTGGTCGGATCTCTGAAGATCCTCGGCACCTGGCTCGGGGGGAGCCGGTTCGCCTGTTGCAGCGTCATCACGGGAATGTTTCGGCTCTCGTTTGGCATCCGGCGACGGAACAAGCCAACCCGGCGCCAAGCGCAATCCGCAGACAGATCGTTCGTCCCATTTGCTTGCCTCCTGCGCGCCTCACGCCGAGGGCAAATCGCGCCGTGATCCAACCCGAAGCTCGGATATATGCGTTGCGTTACGCCAAGGCGACCAGACAGAAGGTTGAATTCATCGTGATGACGGCGAAGTCGCGACCGGGGAAACGGCGACAGAACCGGATCCACGCCGGCGGCCACCCCGCGCAGGATGATCTCGGTCACTTCTGTTTTCGCGCGTTCAAAGGCGCGGTCGTCGAGCGGGCGGCCCCATATTGAGGGTGGCCATTTCATGCGCCGCGTTGGCGTATTGCTGCGTCGTCGCCCAGATCATGTAGAACAGGAACTTGGGCTCGATTGGCTTGAGCTTGCCGCCGGCGATCCAGCGCTTGACCACCCGCTCGCGCGAGGCGACCCATTCGCTCAGCGTGCTGTCAAGGAAATCCTGGATCATCGGCGCCCCGCGCATGATCTCCGCCGACCAGATGCGGGTTGCGAGCGGCATCTCGCGCGCAAGATCCATCTTCGCCCCGATATAGGCCGAAAGCGCGAGCCGCGGGTCGTCGCTCGTATCGAAGGAAGAAGCCGCGGCGAGCCATGCCGTCAGCACCCGCTCGATCACCGAGCGGTAGAGCCCCTCCTTGGTCGGGAAATAATAGTGCAGGTTCGCCTTTGGAACGCCGGCGCGCTGCGCAATCGCCGCGGTCGTCGCGCCCTTAAATCCTTGCTCGGCGAACACCCCCTCGGCCGCCTCGAGGAGCGCGCGCTCGGTTTCCTCCCGGATAGTCGGTCTCGTTTTGCGACGCGCCATAAGGTCCCCCGAACGTGGCGTTTCCCCGTGTCGCCGGTCCATGTCAAGGCGCTGCAAACGCCGGCGGCGCTCGCGCGATATGACGGGCGGCGGCGCCAATTTTGTGAGCGTCGCGCCCAGAGGCGTACGGCGTTTGACCATTTGGTCAAAGCTATAATAAGCACTAGCCGACACGTTGGGAGCGCCCGGGAATGGCTGATTTGTCGAATGTTCGCATCGACGGAGCGAGGCTTTGGGACTCGCTCATGGAGATGGCGAAAATCGGCGCCACTCCGAAAGGCGGCGTCAAGCGCCTGACGCTGACCGATCTCGACCGCCAGTCCCGCGAATTGTTCCGGAAATGGTGCGAGGCCGCCGGCTGCTCGGTCGCGGTCGACGAGATGGGCAATATGTTCGCGCGCCGCCCGGGCGCAGGACAATTCGCTCGCGCCTGTCATGATGGGCAGCCACCTCGACACCCAGCCGACCGGCGGCAAGTTCGACGGCGCGCTTGGCGTGCTCGGCGCGCTCGAAGTGGTGCGCTCGCTCAACGACCTCAACATCCGCACCCGGCGGCCGATCGAAGTCGCCAACTGGACCAACGAGGAAGGTTCGCGCTACGCGCCGGCGATGATTGCGTCGGGCGTGTTCGCCGGCGTCTATGACAAGGAATTCGCCTATTCGATTGCCGACGGCGAGGGCAAAAGGCTGGGCGACGAGCTCAAGCGGATCGGCTTCAAGGGCGACGAGCCCGTAGGGGCCCATCCGGTGCACGCCTTCTTCGAACTGCATATCGAGCAGGGCCCGATCCTCGAGGACGAGTCGATCGACGTCGGCGTCGTCACCCACGGACAGGGGCAGCGCTGGTACGAAATTCGCTTGACCGGATTCGAGAGCCATGCCGGCTCGACGCCCATGCCGCGCCGGAAGGACGCGCTGCTCGGCGCCGCCGCGGATCGTGGAGCTTGTGAATGCGATCGGCCTCAAGAAAGCGCCGCTCGGCGTATCGACGGTCGGCATGCTCAACCCCTATCCGAATTCCCGCAACGTCATACCGGGCGAAGTGTTCATGACCTGCGAGTTCCGGCATCCGGACGACGCGACTTTGAGCGAGATGGACGCCGCCTTGCACGAAGGAGTGAAGGCGATCGCGGGCAAGATCGGCCTCACCTACGACTTGAAGCAGGTCTTCTATTACGCCCCGGTCCCCTTCGATCCCGGCTGCGTCGAGGCGGTGCGGCGCGCGGCCAAGCATTTCGGCTATTCGCATCGCGACATCGTGTCCGGCGCGGGCCATGACGCCTGCTATATGGCGCGCGTCGCGCCGACGTCGATGGTGTTCACGCCTTGCGTCGATGGCGTCAGCCATAATGAAAGCGAGGACATCAAGCAGGATTGGGCGACCGCCGGCGCGAATGTGCTGATGCATGCGGTCCTGGAGAAGGCCGAGATCGTGTCCTGACGGATTCCTTCTCCCCGCATAGCCCGTCAAGACGGGCGTCTTTCGGAACGCCCTATGCGGTGCGAAGGTTTTGGCGGCGGCAGTCGGCCGTCGTATCGTTATGGCAGCGGATCAGGAGCAGGAAAATGTCGCTCGTCATCGAAGGCGGAACGATCGTCGCCGCGGACCGCACCTATAAGGCCGACGTGCTCGTCGAGGGTGAGACGATCAAGGCGATCGGCGAGGGCCTGAAGGGCGACAGTACGCTCGACGCCAAGGACTGCTTCGTCCTGCCGGGCGGGATCGATCCCCACACCCATCTCGACATGCCCTTCATGGGCACGAACTCCGCCGACAATTACGAAAGCGGCACCAAGGCGGCGCTGTCCGGCGGCACGACGATGGTGGTCGACTTCTGCATCCCCAATCGGAACCAGCCGCTGATGGAGGCGCTTTCCGACTGGGACAAGCGCTCGAAGGACGCCGTCTCGCGACTATTCCTACCACATGTGCATCACCTACTGGGACGATTCCGTGCGCGAGGACATGGCCAAGGTGGTGAGAGCGGGCGTGACCACGTTCAAGCATTTCATGGCCTACAAGGGCGCGCTGATGGTCGACGACGAGCAGATGTTCGCCTCGTTCTCGCGCTGCGCCGAACTCGGCGCGATGCCGCTCGTCCACGCCGAGAACGGCGAAGTCGTCGCCGCGCTGCAGAAGCACTATCTGGCGAAAGGCATAACCGGGCCGGAGGGCCACGCGCTCTCCCGTCCGCCCGAGGTCGAGGGCGAAGCCGCCAATCGCGCGATCATGCTGGCCGATCAGGCGGGCGTTCCGCTCTACATCGTGCACACCTCCTGCATTGAGGCGCACGAGGCGATCCGGCGCGCGCGCTCTTTGGGCAAGCGCGTTTATGGGGAGCCGCTGATCCAGCATCTCGTGCTCGACGAGAGCGAATATTACAGCAAGGACTGGAAGCACGCGGCGCGGCGCGTCATGTCGCCGCCGTTCCGCGACAAGATCCATCAGGACGACTTATGGAACGGCTTGCGCGCCGGCTCGTTGCAGGTGGTGGCGACAGACCATTGCGCCTTCACCACCAAGCAGAAGGAATTGGGCTTAACCGACTTCACCAAGATTCCGAACGGAACCGGGCGGACTTGAGGACCGGATGCCGGTCTTGTGGACTTATGGCGTCGAAACCGGGCGGCTCACGCCGAACGAGTTCGTCGCTGCGACCTCGACCAACATCGCGCGCATCTTGAACCTCTATCCACGCAAGGGCGCGATCCTGCCGGGTTCGGACGCGGACGTCACGGTTTGGGATCCGAAGGCGAACAAGACGATCTCGGCGAGGTCGCAAGTCTCGGTTATCGACTACAATGTCTTCGAGGGAACCAAGGTGACCGGGCTGCCTCGCTATACGCTCTCGCGTGGCGAAGTCGTGTTCCGCGACGGGGTGGTGCAGGCGGAGCTCGGACGCGGCCGTTTCATCAAGCGCGACCCGTTCCCTGCGGACGCGCGCGCGCTCAAGCGCTATAAGGAGTTCACCGCGGTGGCGGGCGTTGCGCGCTGATGGAAACGGACCCACAATGGACGTAGCCGCGGCTCCCAAGCTGAAGCCGAACAACGGCGGGACCACGCCGGCCGCTGACGTCGCGATTGAGATCAACGGGCTTTCGTTGCGCTTCGACACGGCCGACGGTCCGGTGCAGGCGCTCAGCGACGTCAACTTGAAGGTCGCGCGCGGCGAGTTCGTCTCCTTCATCGGACCCTCGGGCTGCGGCAAAACGACGCTTCTGCGGGCGGTCGCCGATCTCGAGAGCCCGACCAGCGGTTCAATCCGCGTCAACGGCATGAGCCCGCGCGAAGCGCGCGCCCGTCGCGCCTATGGCTACGTGTTCCAGGCGCCGGCTCTCTATCCGTGGCGCAGCGTGGCGCGCAATATTGCGCTGCCGCTCGAGATCATGGGCTTCAGCCGGGCGGAGCGCGAGGCGCGCGTCGCGAAAGGCCTTGAGCTTGTCAATCTTTCCGGTTTCGGCGGCAAATATCCCTGGCAATTGTCGGGGGGCATGCAGCAGCGCGCGTCGATCGCCCGGGCGCTGTCGTTCGATCCCGATCTTCTGTTGATGGACGAGCCATTTGGCGCGCTCGACGAGATCGTGCGCGACATGCTGAACCAGCAGTTGCTGCGCCTCTGGGACGTGACCGGCAAGACGGTGCTGTTCGTCACCCACTCGATTCCGGAGGCGGTGTTCCTGTCGACGCATATCGTCGTCATGTCCCCGCGGCCAGGCCGGATCTGCGACATCATTGAATGTGATTTTCCCCGCGACCGCGCGCTCGATATCCGCGAGACGCCTGAGTTCCTGGCCATTGCCAACCGGGTCAGGCAGGGCTTGCGCGAAGGGCACTCCTATGACGGGTAGGCGCGCGCCGCTTTCCCTTCCCCAGCGTTGCTGGGGAAGGTGGCGCCCAACTCCGGCGGAACAGGCGATGAAATCCGTCCTGCCCCTCACGACCGTCGTCCTCGCCATCGTCGCGATCTGGTATCTCGCCGCGGCGCTCATGAACGCGCCGCTCCAGCGCGACCAGTTCGCCAATGCCGGCCGGACGGACTATTCCACCCAAGATCTCGTCGGCGCTTCGCTCAACATGGAGCGGCCGAAGTTGCCCGCGCCGCATCAGGTCGCAAGCGAGCTCTACAAGCTCGTCTTCGATACCCCGCCGACATCGAAGCGCAGCCTCGTCTATCACGGGCTTATCACACTGGAAGAGACGCTGATCGGCTTCGTAATCGGCTCGGCCTTGGGCATCGGTCTTGCCGTTCTGATCGTCTCGATGCGCTGGCTCGAGCGCTCGATGATGCCCTGGATCGTCGCCTCTCAGACCGTGCCGATCATCGCGCTCGCGCCGATGATCGTCGTCATCCTCAACCAGTTCAACGTCACCGGCATTGCGCCGAAGGCGGCGATCGCGGCCTACCTCTGTTTCTTTCCCGTCACCGTCGGCATGGTCAAGGGATTCCGTTCGCCCGATCCATTGCAGCTCGACCTCATGCGCACCTATTCGGCGACGCAAGCGCAGACTTTCTGAAGCTGCGGGCGCCCGGCCAGCGCGCCATTCTTCTTCGCCAGCATGAAGATCGGCGCGGCCGCCGCGCTGGTCGGCGCGGTCGTCGCCGAAGTGACCAAGAGCGAGGACGGAGGCCTGGGCGCGCGGCTCTTGGCGGGCTCCTATTATGGGCAGACGGTGCAGATCTGGGCCGCCCTGTTCGCCGCCGCGGCGCTGTCGGCGGCGCTGGTCGGCGCGATCGGCGTCGTTGGCCGCATCGCGCAAAAGCGCATGGCGTTCACGTGACGACGCGCGGGCGCCTGAGCGAGCTCTTGCCGCCGCTCGCCTTTGGTCTTGCGGTGCTGGCCATCTGGGAGGCTGGGGTTCGGCTCCTCCATGTGCCGGCGATCATCCTGCCTCCGCCCTCGGCGATCGCGACGCGGTTCGCCACGTCCATCCCCACCCTCGCGGCCGATTTTCGACAAACCATTCAGGGCGTGCTGGCGGGCTATGTCATCGGCTCGCTCGCCGGTTTCATCGTTGCGGTTCTGATCGACCGCTCACAATTTCTGCAACGCGGCCTCATGCCGATCGGCAACCTGGTGTCCGCGCTGCCGATCGTCGGCGTCGCGCCGATCATGGTC
The DNA here is from genome assembly GCA_963725195.1 of uncultured Alphaproteobacteria bacterium. GTDB lineage: Bacteria > Pseudomonadota > Alphaproteobacteria > Rhizobiales > Beijerinckiaceae > Roseiarcus. Next base: position 24,780 of record CAVRXX010000016.1, read on the forward strand.
ATGTGGTTCGGCTTCGATTGGCAATCGAAGGCGGCGGTGGTCGTCGTCATGACCTTCTTCCCGATGCTCGTAAACACCGTGGCCGGGCTTTCCAGCGCAGGCGCGATGGAGAGGGATCTCATGAAGACCTACGGCGCGAGCTATTGGCAGACGCTGCTCGCGCTGCGCCTGCCGGTGGCGATGCCGTTCATCTTCAATGCGCTCAAGATCAACACGACGCTCGCCATGATCGGCGCGATCGTCGCCGAGTTCTTCGGCACGCCGATCGTCGGCATGGGGTTCCGCATCTCGACCGAAGTCGGGCGGCTGCAAATCGACATGGTGTGGGCGACAATCGTCGTCGCGGCGCTCACAGGTTCGCTGTTCTACGCGCTCGTCGCCGGCGTCGAGCGCCGCGTGACGTTCTGGCACGCCTCCTATCGCGCGAAGGAGGCTTGAGCTTTTCACCGCATGCGATAGTTCTTAGGCGCGGCGACGGGAAAATCCGGGTTCAACAGGAGGGAGTAAAAAAATGAAATCGATCCTATTCGCAGTCGCCGGCGCAGCGGCGATGCTGGCCGCGGGAGCGGCGCATGCCGACGACAAGGTCACGCTGCAGCTCAAATGGGTCACGCAGGCCCAGTTCGCCGGCTATTACGTCGCCAAGGACAAGGGCTTCTACAAGGCGGAGGGGCTCGACGTGACCATCAAGCCCGGCGGCCCGGATGTCGCGCCCGAGCAGGTGCTGGCCGGCGGCGGCGCCGACGTCGTCGTCGACTGGATGCCGGCCGCGCTCGCCGCTCGCGAGAAGGGCGCGCCGATGGTCAACATCGCCCAGCCGTTCAAGCACTCGGGGCTCGAGCTCACCTGCCGCGCCGACACCGGCATCAAGACGCCCGAGGATCTCAAGGGCCGCACGCTCGGCGTCTGGTTCTACGGCAACGAATATCCGTTCCTCAACTGGATGGGCAAGCTCCACTTCAAGACCGACGGCTCGCCGGGCGGCGTCAAGGTGGTCAAGCAGGGCTTCAACGTCGACCCGCTGCTGCAGAAGCAGGCCGACTGCATCTCGACCATGACCTATAACGAATATTGGCAGGTCATCGACGCCGGCTACAAGCCGAGCCAGCTGGTCGTGTTCAAATACGAAGATCAGGGCGTCGCGACCCTCGAGGACGGCCTCTACGTGATGGAGGACAAGCTCAAGGACCCGGCCTTCGTCGACAAGATGGCCCGCTTCGTCAAGGCGTCGATGAAGGGCTGGGACTATGCGCGCGCCCATCCGGAGGAAGCGGTCAAGATCGTGCTCGACAACGATTCGACCGGCGCCCAGACCGAACACCATCAGACGCAGATGCTGAGCGAGATCAACAAGCTGACCGAGGGCTCGGATGGCCGCCTGGACAAGGCCGACTACGAGCGCACGGTGAAGACCTTGCTCACCGGCGGCTCCGACCCGGTCATCTCCAAGGAGCCGACCGGCGCCTATACGACCGTGGTCACCGACAAGGCGCTCGGCAAGTAGGGAACGTCATCGCGAGGAGCGAAGTGACGAAGCGATCCAGGGGGACGTAGCGCGCCCAACGACTCTGGATTGCTTCGCTTCGCTCGCAATGACGATTGTTGCTGATTCAGACGGCGTCTAGCGTGAAACTGCGCTCTCAAGCGGCTTAGCGCTCTCCGGCGCCGACTTTGCGCTTTGCGCCGCGCCCCGGACGAGGTCGTGAATGAAGCGCAGTTTCTCCACGACCGCCGGCGCGATGACGAACGGGTAGAGATCGGGCCTGCCCATCGCACGATTGACGCTGTTCATGGCGACCACGAACGGCGCCCAGGCGTCGACGATCCGCTCGATCGAGCCGGCGACATAGGGGTCGAAGTCGAGCCTGGCGAAGTGCGCGCCCTCCCTGTCGACAGCCGGCGCAATCCTGACCCCGAACGCGCTCGCCGTCTCGAGCGTGTCGACGATGTGCAGGTAGTGCGCCCAGGTCTCGGCGAAATCCTCCCACGGATGCGAGGTCGCGTAGGCCGAGACGAAGCGCTCGGGCCAATCCGGCGGCGCGCCCTGCTCGTAGTGGCGCTTGAGCGCCGCTTCATAGTCCTGCGTATCGTCGCCGAATATCGCGCGACATTCATCGAGCTTGCCGCCGTCGCGAACCAGGATATCCCAATAATGGTGCCCGACCTCGTGCCGGAAATGGCCGAGCAGGCTGCGATAAGGCTCGGCCAATTCCGCCCGCCGCCTCTCGATCTCGGCGCTGTCAGCCTCTGCGAGCGCGATCGTCACCACGCCGTCGTCGTGCCCGGTCATCACCTTGGGAGCGGCAGGGTGGCGGAGGATCGGCCAGAAACTCGAACGCCAGACCGTGGTTCGGATCCTCGGCGCGGGTCTTGAGCGGCAGCTTCCAGCGAAGCAGACTATAGAACAGCCGGTGCTTGGCGAGTTCGATGTCCCGCCAGGCTGTGAGATGCGAGGCTTGAGAGATGTCGGGAATGGTGTCGTTGTGCCGGCAGGCGACGCAGAGCCGGTCCTGCCCTTCGGCCGGCGTCAGCCAGTTGCAAGCGTCATAGTCCGCATTGGCGCAGAAGCGGCGCGGGCCGCTGTCTCCCGCCAGGGGCGTCCAGCCTTCGCCGCTCGCGGGCTCGAGCGCGGCCATGACTTCGAGCTCCGGAACATAGGCGAGCCGATGGCCGCAGCGCCCGCATGTCCGATTTTCGAAATAAATGATGTTGTCGCAAACCTGGCAGCGAAACAATTTCATGAAAGCAATCCTCCGCCGCATGAAGCGCCGAGAACGCGCGACGCGTTCAATCGTTCCCATAAACCTCGAAACGAGGTGGATGAGAAGATCAGGCTTGGAGGGCGTGTCGTCTACTGCGAAAAGGAAACTCTCGGCCCGAGCCCTGTCGGAGTTAAGCAATGCGGGTAAAGCTGTTTTCCGTGGCCGCGGCCACGCCCATCCAATCGCTGGAAGACGACATCAATGAGTTCCTGGAATCGCGACAGCCGCACGTCACCTATGTCAGCGTGAGCTCGAGCGACATCGAGAGGGTCGCTTCCGTCTGGTACGAAGAGCCGCACCATCGGACCGTCGAACAAACGATGGCGGAATTGGAGGAACTGGTGGAGGAGCCCGGCGGCGAGGGCAATTTGGCGTGAGGGGCGCGGAGCTGACAATGCAGCTGTAACGACCTTGCTCGTCATGCCCGCGAAAGCCGGCATCCAGCGCCGGGACATTGCCGCTTGCGCCTTCAATTTAAGGCAGAGTTTCCAAATCTCCGTTAACCAAGGTCATTGCCAGACAGCGCGAAACGACATTTTCTTGCCGACGACGAGTCTTGTTCTATATTTGTTCTCATGACAATGAGCGAATCAACGAGTCTCTCGTGGATCCACCGCTCGCCCGCGGCGGGTCATCGGGGATGCAAAGAGCGACGCGGCTTGAAAAGGTCCAGCGTGAAGAGCGGATCGTGGGTCTCCTCAATCGCGGCGCTTCGGTGCCGGAGATCGCGGCCCGCGAGGGCCTTACGCTCAAGCGGATGCGCAATGTCGTTCGCGAGATCCTCTCTGAGCGCATGCCGCAGCCCCCAGCCGAATTCCTCGCCCTTCAGGTCAGCCGTCTCAACGAAGCGTTGCTCGTGTCTTTCAGCGCGATGCACGACCCCGCGGAGGGAACGAACTTCGAGGCCGTCGATCGCGTTGTCAGAGATCGTCCGCGAGCTCGACCGCTATCACGGCTTTGCCGCTGTTCCGCGGCCGCGCGAGGAAACTGAGGCGCGCCAGCTCCCGCCGCCCGTCGAGCGTCCGCTCGCGCTCGAAGGCCCAGGCCCGAGTGACTCGCTAATCGCGCCGCAAACCATTGAAAAGGCTCAATTCGGACTCGCTAATTCCGAGCGCTAAGCAACGTCCCCTTCTCCCTGCGAGGGAGAAGGTGGCCCGATCAGGGCCGGATGAGGGTCGCCGGTCGCGCGCTCACCGCGAACGCCCTCATCCTAGAGGGAGACAGGTTCACCTCGGCGCGGCGCGCTTCACGATCGCCTTCGTGTCGACGCCAGTCAGCGCGCCGTAATTGTGCGCGCCCGTGCGTCTCGAGCCGCGAGCGGCAAAAGGCCTCGGCGACCGGCGAGCCGGCGCGGATGAGCGCCGCCGCCTGTAACCCGACCGCGAGTCGATCGCAAAGATCGCGCGCCCTCGCTTCAAAATCGCTGAGGTCGCCGCAGGTCTGCCTTGAGCGTCGCGACATGGCGGTCGAGCGCGGCGCTCTCGCCTTTCGCTGCGGAGACTTCGGCGAAATAGGCCTCGAAGCGTCTGCGGCGAACGCTGGATCGCGCGGGCGATGTCGAGGCACTGGACGTTGCCGCTCCCCTCCCAGATCGCGTTGACCGGCGCCTCGCGATAGAGGCGCGGCATGGGGCTATCCTCCATCACCCCCGAGCCGCCGAGACATTCCAGCGCCTCGTAGGCGTGGGCCGGCGTGCGCTTGCAGATCCAGTATTTGCCGATCGCGGAGCCTAAGCGCACCAGCGCGTCCTCGTGGCCGTCGTCGCGATGATCGAGCGCGCGGGCGATGCGCATGGTGAGCGTGAGCGCCGCCTCGGCCTCGATCGCGAGGTCGGCGAGCACCGCCGTCATGATCGGCTGGTCGATCAGGAACGCGCCGAAGGCCTTGCGCTGGCGGCAATGGTCGATCGCCTGCGAGACCGCCATCCGCATGCCGGCGGATGAGCCGATCATGCAGTCGAAGCGCGTCATGGCGACCATCTCGATGATCGTCGCCACCCCGCGGCCCTCCGCGCCCGACCATCCAGCCGAGGGCGCCGCGCAGCTCGGTCTCGCTCGAGGCGTTCGAGACATTGCCCATCTTGCGCTTGAGGCGGATGATCTGCAGCGGGTTCTTCGTTCCGTCGGGACGCCAGCGCGGGACGAGAAAGCACGAGAGGCCGCCCTGCGCCTGCGCGAGCACGAGGAACGCGTCGCACATCGGCGCCGAGACGAAGAACTTGTGGCCGACGAGTTCGTAAGGACGCCCCGGCCCCTCGGCGCCGACAGGAATCGCGCGCGTCGTATTGGCGCGCACGTCCGAGCCGCCCTGCTTCTCGGTCATCGCCATGCCGATGGTCACGCCCTGCTTCTCACCGGCGGGAATATTGCGCGGGATCGTAAACGCGCGCCTGAATCTTCGGCAGCCATTGCGCGGCCAGGTCTCCCTGCAATTTGAGACAGGGCGTCGCGGCGAAGGTCATGGTGATCGGGCAGCCGTGGCCGGCCTCGACCTCGGTCTGCATGTAGGAGCGCGCGGCCCGCGCCACATGCGCGCCCTCACGCGGCTCGGTCCACGGCGACGAATGCAGGCCTTCCTCGATCGCCGCCTTCATCAGCGCATGATAGGACGGATGGAAGCGGATGAGGTCGACCCGCCGGCCGTAGCGGTCATGCGTGTCGAGCTCGGGCGGGTTCTTGTTCGCCAGCGCGCCGAGCTCCAAAAATTCGGCCGACCCGGCGCGGGCGCCGAAAGCGCCGAGCGCATTGCTGGCCCAGCCGGCGCCTTCGCGCTGAACCGCCTCCTTCAGCGCTGCATCGGAATCGTAGAGGTTAGTGTCGACGAGCTCGACCGGCTGGTTGATCACCTCGTGCGTCACGGCGCCGTAAGGATCAAGGGACGCGCGGAAATTATCCTGTCGGTCGGCAAGGACGTTCATGGGATGCGATCTCCCTTTTCGGCGAGGTTACTCCTCATGAGCGAGATCGGCAAAGAAACGCCTATCCCTGTCGCGCTTGGTCGCGGCGCCGTGTTAACCCGTCGGCCATGCCCTCAGCCCCATTCGACCGCCGATTGACCCCTGTCCGCGCCGATCTCGCGGCCAAGCATCTGCGCGATCTCGTCGACGCGCCCCGCTACGTCGAGGGGCGCGCCGCGCAGGTCGTCATGGCGAGCGCGCCGCTGAGGCGAAGGCCCGATCCGAACGCGCCGCTCGAGACCGAAGCCCTCTTCGGGGAGACCGTCACGGTCTATGACGAGAGCGACGGCTGGGCCTGGGCCCAACTCGAGCGCGACCAATATGTCGGCTATCTTCCGGGCGCCGCGCTCGGAGCGCCAACCGCGCCGACGCATCGGGTCGCCGCGCTGCGCGCGCACGCCTATCCCGGCCCCTCCATCAAGCTCAAGCCGCGCATGGCGCTCTCGCTCGGCGCGCGACTCAGGATCGTGGGCGGGGAGGGGGACTTCGCAGTCTCGGAGGAGGGGCTTTATGTCTGGTCGCGCTGCTTGGCGGACTTTGGCGCGCACGAACCGGACGTTGTCGCCGTCGCCGAACGCTTTCTCGAAACGCCCTATCTTTGGGGCGGCCGGACCTCGGAAGGCATCGACTGCTCAGGCCTGGTGCAGACGGCGCTCATGGCAGCCGGCGTCGCCTCGCCCCGGGACAGCGACATGCAGGAGGCGGCGTTAGGCGAGCCGCTCCCCATCGACGATCCTGAGGCGGCGCTTGAGCGCGGCGATCTCGTGTTCTGGAAAGGCCATGTCGGGATCATGCGCGATCCCCTAACCCTGCTTCACGCCAACGGCTGGCACATGAAGACGGTGAGCGAGCCGCTGATGCAAGCCCGCGCCCGCATCGCCGCCAATGGCGGCGGCCAAGTCACAAGCGTTCGGAGGCTAGCGGCCAAATCCCTCGCCCCGCAAAGCCCGCCGAAAGGCGGGCGTCTCTCGACGCCCTATGCGGGGAGAGGGTTGGGGTGAGGGGCGCGCCACCTTCTCCCTCGCGAACGGGGAGGGAGCCTACTTCTTGCCGCCGATGCCAAGACCGCCGAAGCGGGTGTTGAAGCGCGACAATCGCCCGCCGCGATCGACGAGCTGCTGCGATCCGCCGGTCCAGGCCGGATGCGTGTTCGGATCGATGTCCAAGTTCAGCGTCGCGCCCTCTTCGCCATAGGTTGAGCGGGTCATGAACTCGACGCCATTGGTCATGACGACCTTGATCATGTGGTAATTGGGGTGAATGTCGGACTTCATCGTCGTGATCTCGGGCAAACAAGCAAAGAGCCGTCCGGAGGTCCGGCGGCTCTTTCGATTGGCGCTCCTATAGCGCCCGCGGCCCATTGACGCAAGTCAGATCCCAAACGGCGGTCGGCGCTTAGGCTCGCTTTCCGGGCTGCCTTGATTTCAGCGAAAAGCCGGTTCCTAAAGCGCCCATACCCCGAGGAGCCGATCGCGCAATGTCATCCGCCGACGCCGGCAGCAAGAGGTCTCGCGTCTCACTTGGCGCCTTGAGGCCGCTCGCGCCTTACGCCCTCGTCCATCGTACGAGGATTGTGCTGGCGCTGATCGCGCTGGCCGTCGCTTCCGGCGCGACGCTCGTCGTGCCCATCGCCGTTCGGCGCATGATCGACTTCGGGTTCTCGGACGCCAACGCCGGCCTCATCCGCGCTTATTTTCTCGCCATGATCGGCGTCGTCGCGGTGCTCGCGCTGGCGTCCGGCGCCCGATACTACCTAGTGATGACGCTTGGCGAGCGCGTGGTCGCCGACCTTCGCGCCGATCTCTTCACCCATCTCACCCGGCTCGATCCAAGCTTCTTCGACTCGGAGAAGACCGGCGACATCGCCTCTCGCCTTTCCGCTGACACGACGCAGCTCAAGGCGACGTTCGGAGCCTCGGCGTCGCTCGCTTTGCGCAACCTGTTCCTGTTCGTCGGCGCCATCGCGATGATGGTGGTGACGAGCCCGAAGCTCTCCGCCTTCGTGCTGGCGGCTATTCCGGTCATTGTCCTGCCCCTCTATGCCGCCGGACGCTCGGTGCGTGAGCGATCCCGCCGCGCGCAGGACAGGCTCGCGGATGCGACCGCCTTCGCAACCGAGAGCCTGTCGGCGGTGCGCGTCATGCAATCGTTCCTGGCGGAGCGATTCACCGCCGGCCGCTATCGCGAAGCCGCCTTCGGCGCGTATGAGGCGGCGCGGGCGATGGCCCAAGCGCGCGCGCTCGTCACCGCAGCGGCCCTGTTTCTCGCTTTCGGCAGCGTCGTCGTCGTGCTTTGGCTCGGCGCGCAGGAAGTGATCACCCACCGGATGACCGGCGGCGCGTTGTCGCAGTTCGTGCTGTTCGCCGTGTTCGGCGCCGGCGCGCTCGGGCAATTGTCGGAAGTGTGGAACGAAGTCTCGCAGGCCGCGGGCGCGGCAGGCCGTATCGGCGAGATCCTCGCGGTCAAGCCGCGCATCGTTGCGCCCGCTGAACCGCTCAAGCTCGCGCAGCCCGTCCGCGGCGAGCTCGCGTTCCGCAATGTCTCATTCGCCTATCCCGGGCGCGAGGACGATCCCGTCTTGCGCGACGTGAGCTTCCGTGTCGCCCCGGGCGAGACTGTCGCGATCGTCGGCCCCTCGGGCGCCGGCAAATCGACGTTGTTCCAGCTGGCGCTTAGGTTCTACGATCCCTTGAGCGGCGCGGTCACGCTCGACGGGGTCGACGTCTCGCGGCTCGATCCCGCCGACCTTCGCGCCGAGATTGCGCTCGTGCCGCAGGACGCCTTCATCTTCGGCGCGAGCGTGGCCGACAACATTGCTTATGGCGCGCCTGGCGCGACGCGCGAGGCGATCGTCGCCGCCGCGAAGCAAGCGGCCGCGGACGGCTTCGTCTCCGCCCTGCCGCAGGGTTACGATACGCTGTTAGGCGAGCGCGGCGTCACGCTGTCGGGCGGGGAGCGGCAGCGCATCGCCATCGCCCGCGCCATCCTCAAGAATGCGCCGGTGCTGCTCCTCGACGAGGCGACCTCGGCCCTCGACGCGGAGAGCGAAACCCTAGTCCAGGGCGCGTTTGAAACGCTGATGAAGGGTCGCTCGACGCTCGTGATCGCGCACCGGCTGGCGACGATCGTCAATGCGGATCGCATCCTTGTCATTGAGGCGGGACGCCTCGTCGAGGAAGGCACTCACACCTCGCTGATGGCGGCGAATGGCCTCTACGCACGCCTTGCACGGCTCCAGTTCGAAACGGGCGCAGCCGCGCTGACGGCGGAGGCGGCGCAGTAGGGGAGGCGACTGGTCGTGGACGCGCGCGACGCGTCACTTCAGCAGCACGTAAATATTGACTTGCAGCGTCGGATCGTCCGGATCCTTCACGTCGTTCGCATATTCCTCGATAAAAGTGTCCTGGGCGTCGATTCCCTTGTCGTCGAGATAGGCCGTGATCGCGTCATAGGTGGCGTCAATATCGCCATACGCGCCCTCATGCTCGAAGCGCATCGCCTTGCCGCTCGGCGTCTGTCCGATCTTGACCGAGTCGGAGAGGCTCGATTTGCCTTCGGGAGCCGCCGCCAACGGATAGCCCGCGTGATATTTGAATCCGGTATCGTCGGATTCGACAAAGACAGCGATCGGTCGGCCCGCGGGCGTGATGTTCGCCTTGTCCATGTCGCGCTTGACCGAGCTCAGCGAACTTAGAATTGCGCTGTAGATTTCGTCCTTATCGGCTTTGCCTTCGATATAGGCGAACGGCCGCGCCGTGAGATCGACCGTTTCGCCGGTTGACCCTTCGCCTGATTGCGCCGGTTCGCCGGGCTGTGCGGCGCCCGGAGCGGCGGGCGCGGGATTCGTCGCGGAGGGCGCTTCCGGGGGCTTCGCGGGGGTCGATGGCGGAGCCGCTGGCGCCTGAGCGGCCGGGGGGGGTGCGGGCGCAGGCGCTGGGGCGGCCGGAGCCGGGGCCGCAGGCGTTGCCGGCGCCTGCTGGGCAAAGCCGGCGTGGGGGACCAGAGCGGCCGTGAGCGTGAGAAAGCTCGCGACAGCGAAACGGATCAGACCGGATGACATGGCGATTCAGTCCTTTGGCGCGAGCGGAGCGATCGTCGCTTGGCAGTCTAGAGCCATATCCGCGTCATAGGGAAGATCAAGCAGGCTGAGGTAAAGTCCAGCGCAGCACCGGCTGGCGGGCGGCGCGGGTCTCGTCGAGCCGCCGGCGCGGCGCATGGACCGGCGCCGACTGGAAGCGTTCGCGGTTCTCCGCCTTTGCGGCGAGAGCGAGATCGCGCAACGTCATGACGAACAGATCGAGACTCGCCTTGGACTCGGATTCCGTCGGCTCGATCAGCATCGCGCCATGCACGATGAGCGGAAAATAGACCGTCATCGGGTGATAGCCCTCGTCGATCATCGCCTTGGCGAAATCGAGCGTCGTGAGCCCGGTGTCCTTAAGCCAGCGGTCGTCGAACAAAGCCTCATGCATGCAGGGCCGATCGCCGAACGGCGCGCTCATCACATCGTTGAGCGAAGCGCGAATATAGTTGGCGGACAAGACCGCATCTTCCGACGCCTGCTTGAGCCCGTCAGAGCCGTGCGACAATATGAAACTGAGCGCGCGCACGAACATCCCCATCTGTCCGTGGAACGCGCACATGCGCCCGAATGATTCGCTTGCCCCCACATGCTCGACCAGCCGAAGCGACTGGCCCTCGCGCTTAACGAACGGAACCGGCGCATAGGGAGCAAGACGCGACGACAGCGCGACCGGGCCTGCGCCGGGCCCGCCGCCGCCATGCGGCGTTGAGAAGGTCTTGTGCAGATTGATATGCATGGCGTCGACGCCGAGATCGCCAGGGCGCGTCTTGCCGACGATAGCGTTGAAATTCGCGCCGTCGCAATAGAAGTAGGCTCCCGCCTCGTGAACCGCGGCGGCGATGCCGACGATCTCGCGCTCGAACAGTCCGCAGGTGTTGGGATTGGTCAGCATGATCGCCGCGATATCGGGCGCGAGCGCGGCCCGCACCGCTTCGACGCTGACGATCCCATCCTCGCCGGCCGGTATGGAGCGCACGGAATAGCCGATCAGCGCCGCGGTCGCTGGATTCGTGCCATGCGCCGAATCGGGAACCAGCACCACCCGCCGCGTCTCTCCCTCGCCGCGAGCCTCGATCGCCGCCTTGATCGCCATCATGCCGCAAAGCTCGCCGTGTGCACCCGCCTTTGGCGACATCGCGATCGCGTCCATCCCGGTCATTGTCAGCAAAGCATGCGAGAGCGCCTCAACAATCCCGAGCGCTCCTTGCGCCGTCGAGACCGGCTGCAGCGGGTGGACGTCGGCGAATCCGGGCAGGCGCGCCATTTTCTCGTTGAGGCGCGGATTGTGCTTCATCGTGCACGAGCCCAGCGGATAGATCCCAGCGTCAATGGAGTAATTGTTGCGCGACAAGCGCACATAGTGCCGGATCGCCTCTGGCTCGGTGAGGCCGGGCAATCGGGCCGCGCTTTGACGGGCGTGCGGGCCCAGTCTCGACTCGAATGGCGCGGGCTCGTCGATGTCGACGCCGGTCGCATCGAAGCGCCCGGTCTCGAAGATGAGCGCTTCCTCCATGTTGAGCCCGCGGTTGCCCGTAAAGGTCTCCATCAGAGGGGCGGCGACGGTCTCGGGGCGGGTCGGTCGGCCTTGAACGTTCATGCGGACGCGCTCTCTCTCAGGGCTTCACTGCAAGCAGTCGGCGAGCGCGTGCGCATAAGCGGCGCGGTCTTCGTCGGTATTGGTTTCCGTGCTCGCGACGATGATGCAATCGTCGAGGCTGGCTTCAGGCAGAAGCCGCGAAACCGGCAATCCGCCGATCACTCCGCGTTTTGCCAACGCCTCAATCAGCTCGGCGGCCGGCCGGGGCGTGCGCATGACGAATTCGTTGAAGAAATGCGTATTGATCACCTCGACCGACGGAATCGCTGAGAGCCTCTCAGCGAGCTCAACCGCGTTGGCGTGATTCACTCTCGCCAGGCGTTCGAGTCCCACGCCGCCGAGCAAGGTCAGATGGATCGAGAAGGCGAGCGCGCATAGGCCCGAGTTGGTGCAAATGTTGCTCGTCGCCTTCTCGCGCCGGATGTGCTGCTCGCGAGTCGAAAGCGTCAGCACGAAGCTCCGCCGTCCCTCCGCGTCCACCGTCTCGCCGGCGAGACGTCCCGGCATCTGGCGCACGTTCTTGGCTCGTGTTGCAAACAGGCCGACGTAAGGGCCGCCGAAATTGAGCGCGTTGCCGAGCCCCTGTCCTTCCCCGACCGCGATGTCGGCGTCCATCTCTCCCGGCGAGCGCACGGCGGCGAGGGCGATCGGGTCGGTGAAGACCGCAATCAGGAGCGCGCCATGGGCATGCGCCGCGGCGGCAATTGGCGTGAGATCGCGCGGATTGCCGAAGAAATCGGGCGACTGCACGATCACGCAGCTCGTCTCGGCGTCGATCGCCGCGGCGATGTCCTCGCTCGCCTTGAGGTCCGGGGGTAAGCGCACGATTCTGTCGCCCCCCATATGCGCCAGCGTCGCGCAGACGTCAGCATATTGCGGATGCAGCCCGCCGGAAATGACCGACCGATTGCGCCGTGTCAGGCGATGGGCCATCAGCATCGCTTCGCCGCACGCGGTCGAACCGTCGTACATCGAGGCGTTCGCGACCTCCATGCCAGTGAGCGCGGCCACTTGCGTCTGGAACTCGAACAGGACCTGCAGCGTCCCTTGCGCGATTTCCGGCTGGTAGGGCGTGTAGCTGGTCAGGAATTCGGAGCGCTGGATGAGATGGTCGACGGTTGCCGGAATGTGCCGCCGATAGGCGCCGGAGCCCAGAAAAAACGGAACCGATCCGGCGGCGACGCTGCGACCCGCGATCGCCGTCATCGCCCGCTCGACCGCCATTTCGCTCATTCGCGGCGGCATGTCGAGAAGGCCGGGGAGCCGCTTGTCGGCGGGAATGTCGGCGAACAAAGCTTCAATGTCGGGGACGCCGATGCGGGTCAGCATCGCTTCGCGTTCGCTCGGATCGAGCGGCAGGTAGCGCATGGGGTCAGTCCAGAAGTCTTGACGTATTCGGCGTAACCGGCTTCGTCCATGAGGCCCGCGAGCTCGCTCGGGTCCGCGAGCTTGAGGCGGAAGAGCCACCCCCGTCCGAGCGCATCCTCGTTGATGAGGCCGGGCGTGGCTTCGACTTCGGAATTGACGGCGACGACCTCGCCGGAAGCGGGCGCGAACACGTCGCTCGCCGCCTTGACGCTCTCGACCACCGCGGCCGGATCGCCCTTCTTCAGCTTCTTGCCGATCGGGGGCGCCTCGGCGAAGACGACATCGCCGAGTTGTTGCTGCGCGTGCTCGCTGATGCCGACGACGCCGTCCTCGCCCTCGACGCGGATGTATTCGTGGTCCTTGGTGTAGTGGATCTCCGGCACCATGCGTCTCCTTGGCTAACCGCGATAATAGGCGTGGGGATGAAAAGGCAGCGTGACAACACGCGCGCTCAAGGGCTTGCCGCGCACCATGAGATTGACCGGCGTACCGACCGCCGCATGGGCGCGCGCGACATAGCCCATCGCGATTGGTCCATTGACGCTTGGCCCGAAGCCGCCGGACGTCACGACGCCGATCGGGGCGCCGTCCACTGAGACGATCTCCGCGCCCTCACGCGCCGGCGCGCGGCCATCCGGCCGAATGCCTACACGCTGACGGTCTGGCCCGTTCGCGAGCGCATCCTGAATCCGCTTGGCGCCCGGAAAGCCGCCCTCGATGCGTCGACGCTTCTGGATTGACCATGAGAGCGCTGCCTCGATCGGGTCCACCGTCTCATCGAGCTCATGGCCGTAGAGGCAGAGGCCGGCCTCCAGCCTCAGCGAATCGCGCGCGCCAAGCCCGACCGGCGCGACGTCAGGCTGGCTTAGAAGAAGGCGGGCGAAGGTTTCGGCCTGCGACGAAGGGAGCGCGATCTCATATCCGTCTTCGCCCGTGTAGCCGGAGCGAGAGACGAAGGTCTCGAAGCCCGCGATCCGCGCCGCTCGCGCGCTCATGAAGGCCATGGTCTCGATGCCCTCGCCGGGAGCGAGACGCGCCAATGTCGCCGCCGCAAGAGGGCCCTGAAGCGCGATCAGCGCCGCTTCGGGAAGCGGCGTCAGCCGGACGCCCGTGGGAAGGCGTTGGCGAATGAGGGCGAAGTCGACCGCCTTGCGGGCGGCGTTGACGATAAGCCTCAGCGTTCCGGCGGCGCCGGGGGGGCGCGTGACCATGAGGTCGTCGACGATCCCGCCGTTTTCGTTGAGCAGTTGGGTGTAGCGCTGGCGTCCCGTCGCGAGGTTGAGAAAGTCGGCGGGACAGAGCGATTCGAGAAAGGCGGCGCCCGCCCTATGGTCGGTGGCCTCGATGAGGGCCTGGCCCATATGCGAAACGTCGAACAGCCCGGCGCCCATGCGGGTGTGGAGGTGCTCGGCGAGCACTCCGGCGGGGTAATGGATCGGCATGTCATAGCCCGCGAACGGCGCCATGCGCGCGCCCAGCTCGACATGCAGGGCGTGGAGCGGCGTCTTCAAGTTCGAGGCTTCGGTCATGGGGCCCAGCCAGTCGTGGATAAGCGTCCGCCGCCGCGCCACGCCGCAGTGATGCGGCCCTAACGCGCGCGAACGCCCCCTCTGTCCCATGACCTGAGAGATTTCCCGCGTTTTAAGCGGTTGCCCCCGTCGGTGGGCGAACGCCTCGAGCGGCGCGCGCCTCTTTCCAGAGCGTCATCACTTGCGCGGTCCCTAGTGCCTGAGCGTTTCCGGGGCGGTTGCGCCGTCGGCGCCGGCGAGCAAACGCCGGACTCTTCCGCGAAGTGTCTTCGACTGACATTTCCGAGCTAGCCCGAGGGCGCATGCGTTGTCAACGCACGACGCGCCCGGCCGGCAGGGTCAGCGCCGCGTGGAACCGCGCCAAACTTCACGATCCGGACGTGACCGGCGATTCCTCGCGGAACAGATGGATTCCAGCGCCTTTAGCGCCGTTCCCGGACCCCGTTCGATTGTGTCCAAGTCGGTGGCCGCGCATCTCCAAAGGTTTGGTGGGCAGAATCTGGGTCGGGCAGATCGACAGACAGGATTAGAGTTTAACGATCATTTTATGAAACATAATCTCATAACATATCGTTCAATATAATCTCGCCGCAAGATGCTCGAGGTGACTAAAATTAATTTCATGAAGCAAGTTACATAAAGTACAGTTTATCGAACAATTTGTGCTAGTTCTGCAACACTGAAGAAATAATGGCGTTCGTTTGGCGATTTAAGGCCAAACCTTAGTTGAGAGAGGGCGGAATAAGCGTATGGTCAACTCCGCGAGGGTGACGATTCCCGAGCGAAGCTGGGGCCGACGACTTGCTGGGGCAATGCGCCGACATCCGGACGAATTGGCAGTCAGGCGAAAACCAACCGGACGCCCACAACATTGAACTGGAGGTCACATATGACGCTCATGAAGAGCATTCTGCTGGGGTCGGCCGCGGGGATCGTCGCCGTCGCCAGCGCACAGGCGGCTGATCTTCCGACCAGGAAGGCGGCGCCGGTGGAATACGTTAGAGTCTGTAACGTCGGCGGCATCACCGGTTGGACCCTGCCGGGCTCCGACACCTGCCTGAAGATCTCGGGCTTCGTCACAGCGCAGTTCGTCGGCGGCAACACTAACACCCAGTACAACTGGGGCAGCGTTGGGGATCTCTTTACCGGCGCCTCAGCCGGCGCCGGCGTGCCTATAACTGGTGCGCCGATAACTGGCGTGCCGACTGGCGCTGGGGGCGCGCTCTCGGCGCTAGGCGCGATCGACAACCGCAACACCCAGCGCGTTCTGCTGGCAGCGAGCCCGGCTCAGCAGAATACGAACTTCTACCGCAATAACACGGGCTGGTCGACCCGGGCCAATTTGGCGCTCGACGTGGCCTCCAACACGGCCTATGGCCCCTTGATCGGGCATGCGGAGCTCCAGGGCGACGTCTCGAACGGGCTTGATCCGCTTCAGGGCGGCGCGACAAATAACATCTTCTATGTCAACGTCGCCTATGTGACCTGGGCGGGCATCACGGCTGGTAAGGCGCAGTCGTTCTTCTCGTTCATCGGCGGCGGCGACAACTATGCCAACTTCTTCTCCCCGGACCGCAAAGGCTTCAATCAGCCCCTGCTGCTCGCCTATACCGCCTCGTTCGGCGGCGGCTTCACGGCGACGCTATCCGCAGAATCCCCTGGCAGCGTAGGCGCGTCGGGCGGCGGCTCCGACTTTACCGGCAGCTATTTCAACACCAATTCAGGGCCCCAGACCTCTACGTTCAATCCTTCGCAGATCACCTTCGGCGGCCAGAAATGGCCGGACATCGTCGGCGCCTTGCATGTCAAGCAGGGCTGGGGCGAGGCTCAGGTCTCGGGCGTGATCCACAACGTCAACGTCATGGCGAACGGCTTCGACGGCTCAGTCGTCGGCGCGGCCTGCGGCGCCCTTGTCGCGGCGATCTGCAACGGGCAGCAGGACAAAGTCGGTTGGGCCGTCGACGCCGGTGTGAAGGTCAACCTGCCGTCATTCGGCGCGGGAGACGATCTCGTCGTAAGCGGCGCCTACACCCAGAGCGCGATGTTGTACTCGGGTCTAAACGATGGGATGTGGAGCGAGAATGGTCAGGTCAACGGCAACGGCCAGCCGATGTGGGGCGCGGACGCGTTCTTCAACCCGGCCACCAACCAATGGTCATCGCCGACAGCGTGGTCGGTATTGGCGCTGATTGAGCACCACTTCACGCCGCAGTTCTACGTCGATCTGGAAGGCTCGGTCCTCGGCTTGAACTGGAGCAACGCGGGCGGGGGCTGCAATATCGGGCTGCCGAGCTGCCTCCTGGCTCAAGCGGGGCAGGGTGCGATCTCGCCTCACGCGCTCAGCTGGATCGTCGGCGCGGATCTTGGCTGGAACCCGGTCACCAACCTGAACTTCGATCTTGAACTCATGTATCAGAGCACGAACCAGACAGCGCCGAGCGGGTTCCTCGGCACTGTTTACAACCTGGGTGGCGCGAGTGGTGCGGTGTTCGTGCCTGGCGACTGGAGGGGCAACAGCAGCGGCTTTGCGGGCCGTTTCCGCGTCACCCGTTACTTCTGACCGCATCCCCGATCAGTTGAAACTCACAGCCCCGGAGCGAGAGCTCCGGGGCTTATTCGTTTGCGCTCGACCCTATTCTGCGCAGCAAGTCCATCTGACCCGGCGCGCGAGCCGGCGGCGGTAAGCGCGCAAAGTCCTCGGCCAGAGATGGCAGAGCGGCCGCCTTGTTCGCTGAGGAGCGAGACGAAAGCCCTCAGTGATCCGCGTTCAATTTGAAGCCGACCGACCTGACGGAGACGATGACGCGGCGATTGCCGGTCGGGTCGAGCTTGCGGCGCAAATTGCCGACCTGCACGTCGACGACATTGGTGTACGCCGGGGGCTGGAAATTCCAAACGTCCTCGAGCAGCTTTGCTCGCGTGACGGTTTCGCCGGGGCGGCGCATGAAGTATTCGAGCAGCTTGAATTCCCTCGGGACGAGCTCGACCGGCTTGCCTTCGAACCGGACTGTTCGATCGATCAAGTCCATTTCCAGATCGCCCACCCTGAGCCGGACGACGCCCAGGTCGCCGCCTAGGCGCAAGAGGAACTCGACGCGCGCGGTCAGTTCGTGAACATTGAATGGTTTGGCTAAATAAAAGCACCCGGCGTTCAATCCCGCGATTCGTTCGTCGACGGACGTGAGCCCGCCGAGGACCAGCGCGGGGGTCGAGTTTCCTTCGCCGCGCAACGCTTCGATGATCGAAAATCCGTCCTCGCCGGCCAAGAATTCGATCGATGACGAGGGCGGCCGCCTGGCCTGAGCGGGCGGCGCGAAGCCCTTCCGTCAACGTCTCCGCGACCTGGACCGGATGACCGCCCGCCTCCAGGTCGAGACGAATTTCCTCCGCGAGTTCGGGATCGTCCTCAATGACCAGAACGAGACTGCCGTCTCCCGGCTTCGGTTCCTCGTTCAATACGCAAGACGAGAGATGATTGCTCATCGTTCTGGCGCCACTTTCTGCTTCGCCTCCACTTGCGCATCCGCTTGGTCGTCAACCACAGTTACGCTGTCGCGTTCCGCGGTTTCTCGCCAAGCAGAAGTTGGCGAATTGGGGTTTCTCTGCGGCCGTTTTCGGTACGCATTTGCAGTTAGTTATCATGGCGGCGCCGAATGTCTATCAACACATCTACGTGAGCGAACAGACACACATTTTTGATCGACTGGACACGAATTCGTGATCAGGTGCGCCAGGAGCCAAGTATACCACGGGACGGGTTTGCCGGAAAAGCTCATCTTATTAAAAAATATCTCATAAATACGTATTTATGAGATATTCGCTGCTGACCCTCTAGCGCCGATCTCCACGCGCGATCCCTGGGTCTTGGCCAGGATCAAGTCCGGGGACGGCCATCACGACATAGGGGCTATTGCGAGCAGGGAGGGCTGAGCAACAGCAAACGCGATAAGAGCCGAGGATTCTCTGCGAATTGACCGTCGATATCGAATTAACTTGACAAAATCAGAAATATACGCTACGTATTCCCCTTGGCGGAATCCATTTCCCGCCCGCCGAGAGACGGGTGGGAAGGCGAGAAACCGTGGCTGTTTGAAAGGTTGGTCCACAACCCACCGCGCGAGCCGGGGCGAGGAAGTGATTCTTTTACTTACACCGCCCGTAACCCATTGAAAAGGCTCGATTCGGAAAAATAAACGCTAGTAAACGCTAGCTTTTTTACTAGCGTTTATTCGCATTTACTGGCGTTTAAGGGCGTTTAAGAGCGCTTATTTGGAAGAAATTCCCGCTTTGGTTGCATCCGCCGCTTGGAGCAGGCCGCGTATCGATCAAATCGTCATCGGGAGGACCCGGTGTTGGCTAGGGTCTTGGCCCGGGACACGCGGCGAGCCTCGGTGGGCCTGACCGCCGCAACCGGCGAGCGCGATTTTCCCATGCCCTCGAACTCGGCGAAGGCGGCCGTCGGTTGCGCGTTGGCCAATCGCGGGCCGGTCTCCCACTCCTTACATCAGAAGCGAATCAGGCCAGACTACGGTCGAATCTTGGCAATTCCTTAAAGCCCCCGGCTCGTCAGAAGGCCTGGGACCGGGGGCGCCGCCAGTCCGCCGCAGCCCTCGCCAATTGGGGGTCTGAGAGTTTACAATTTCTGGCATAACATATTGATAAATTGAGCTGAAAACGATTGCGGCAGGTTTGGGGCGAAATCGAGTGACAATTATGCAACATCGTCCGGGAAACGGTGCTTGAAGCCGACTTTATGAAGAAAATTTATTGTGTCGAAATTTAGAGAAGCTATGGTGCCTCAGGTGAGCGGGGAGATTCCCGATCGCGGAGGGTCGGCGGCTTTTGCAGGGGCAAGCGCCACGATCAGGAAGTCAAACGGGACAAGGGGGCTGACCGCCTTCGGTGCATTCGGTCCATGAGCGGGCCGCGGAAATCGAAGGTGAGAAGAGAACCGACGCCCAATACGTAACTGGAGGTCACAAATGACGCTCATGAAGAGCATTCTGCTCGGTTCCGCGGCCGGCATTGTCGCCGTCGCCACCGCCCAGGCGGCCGATCTTCCGACGAGGAAGGCGGCGCCGGTCGAATACGTTAGAGTTTGCAACGTCGGCGGCATCACCGGCTGGACCCTGCCGGGCTCCGACACCTGCCTGAAGATCTCAGGCTACGTCACGGCGCAGTTCGTCGGCGGCAACCTCAACACCGAGTACAACTACGGCACTGTTGGGGATCTCTTCACCGGCGGCCTACCCGGCGTCGGCGCGCCTATAACCGGCGTGCCGGTTGGCGCCGCGGGCGCGCTCTCGGCGCTCGGCGGGCTCGACAATCGCAACACCCAGCGCGTTCTGCTTGCAGCTAGCCCGGCTCAGGAGAATACGAAGTCTTCTTCGTAACTAATACGGGCTGGTCGACCCGGGCCAATTTGGCGCTCGACGTGGCCTCCAACACGGCCTATGGCCCCTTGATCGGGCATGCGGAGATCCAGGGCGACGTCTCCAACGGGCTCGACCCGCTTCAGGGCAACCCGACAAACAACATCTTCTATGTCAACGTCGCCTATGTGACCTGGGCGGGCATCACGGCTGGTAAGGCGCAGTCGTTCTTCTCGTTCATTGGCGGCGGCGACAACTATGCCAACTTGTTCTCCCCCGACCGCAAAGGCTTCAACGAGCCCCTGCTGTTCGCCTACACCGCCTCGTTCGGCGGCGGCTTCACGGCGACGCTATCCGCAGAATCCCCTGGCGGCGTAGGCGCGTCGGGCGGCGGCACCGATTCGACTGGTGGATATTTCCAGACCAATTTGGGGCCGAACTCGGGTACGTTCAATCCTTCGCTGATCACCTATGGCGGCCAGAAATGGCCGGACATCGTCGGCGCCTTGCATGTCAAGCAGGGCTGGGGCGAGGCTCAGGTCTCTGGCGTGATCCATAACGTCGACGTCATGGCGAACGGCTTCGACGGCTCGGTTGTCGGCAACGTGTGCGGCCCCCTTGGCGCGTCCGTCTGCAACGGCCAGGAGAACAAGGTCGGCTGGGCCGTCGACGCCGGCGTGAAGGTCAACCTGCCGTCGTTCGGCGCGGGAGACGATCTCGTCGTAAGCGGCGCCTACTCCCAGAGCGCGATAATTTACTCGGGTATCAACGATGGGATGTGGAGCGAGAACGGCCAGACCAACGGCAACGGCCAGCCGATGTTGGGCGCGGACGGGTTCTTCAACCCGGTCACCAATCAATGGTCTACGCCGAGAGCATGGTCGGTATTGGCGCTGGTTGAGCACCACTTCACTCCGCAATTCTACGTCGATCTGGAAGGTTCGGTCCTCGGCCTCCAGTGGAGCAATATGGGCGGCGGCTGCAACCTCGCGCTGCCGAGCTGTCTCCTCGGTCAGGCTGCGGCCGGCCCGATGTCACCCCACGCGATTAGCTGGATCGTCGGCGCGGATCTTGGCTGGAACCCGGTGACCAACCTGAACTTCGATCTTGAACTCATGTATCAGAGCACGATCCAGTCGGCGCCGAGCGGGTTCCTCGGCACTGTTTACAACCTGGGCGGCGCGAGTGGCGCGGTCTTCGTGCCCGGTGACTGGAGGGGCATCAGCAGCGGCTTTGCCGGTCGTTTCCGCGTCACCCGTTACTTCTGACCGCATCCCGATCGGTTGAAACTGACAGCCCCGGAGCGAGAGCTCCGGGGCTTATTCGTTTTGCGCTCGGCCCCGGGGACCGGATCCTGAACGCGCTCACAATAAGCTTGCGCATGCGCCTGTCGCGGCGGATGATCGGCCGCACTCCGCGCCTTATGCGTGAGGGCAGGGGTCTGGCGGATAGGAGCGAGACGCCGGCCGCTCTCATTCATTGACGCCGATCCGTCCTGGTTGAACCGCACCGGCGTCGCCACGGCAAAATCGGCCGCGCGGGGAGCGGTTTGGGTCGGCTTCCGGCGATGATGCGGCAGTACGAATTGGTGGAGCGGGTCCGCCGCTACAATCCTCGCGCGAACGAGGATTTGCTGAACCGCGCTTATGTGTTCGCGATGAAGGCCCATGGGAGCCAGAAGCGCGCGTCTGGTGATCCTTATTTCTCCCATCCGCTGGAAGTGGCTGCCATCCTGACGGAGCTTAAGGTCGATGACGCCACCATTGCGGCGGCGATGCTGCACGATACGATTGAAGATACGACGGTTACCCGCGAACAAGTGGACAAGGCGTTCGGCGAGGAGATCGGAGGGCTAGTCGACGGCCTGACCAAGCTCGGCAGGCTCGACTTCGTCACCAAGCACGCCGAGCAGGCGGAGAATTTCCGCAAGCTCTTGCTCGCCATCGCTGACGACGCGCGCGTGCTCCTGGTCAAGCTCGCCGACCGCCTGCACAATATGCGCACCCTTCAGTTCATGCCGGAGGACAAGCGCGTCCGCATCGCCCAGGACACGCTCGACATCTATGGCCCGCTTGCTGGCCGCATGGGCATGCAGAGCATGCGCAATGAACTGGAAGACCTAGCGTTCCGCTGCCTGATGCCCGACGCCTATAAGCTGATCGTGACGCGTCTTGAGGCCATGAAGACTAAGAATGGCGCGATCATCGCCCGCATCGCGGCCGAGCTCACCGATCAATTCGCTCGCCGCGGCATAAAGGTCGAGGTGAAAGGCCGCCAGAAGCAGCCTTATTCGATCTGGCGCAAGATGGAGCGTCGTTCGATCGCCTTCGAGCAATTGTCCGATATCTATGGCTTTCGCATTCTCGTCGATACGGTCGCCGAGTGTTACGCCGCCGTCGGCGTCGCCCATACAACTTGGCCGAGCGTTCCTGGGCGCTTCAAGGACTATATCTCGACGCCGAAGCAGAACGACTATCGTTCCATTCACACCACGGTGATTGGGCCGGGCAGCCAGCGTGTCGAACTGCAGATCCGCACCCACGAAATGCACGAAGTGGCGGAATACGGCATCGCCGCGCATGGTGTCTACAAAGACTTGGGGTTGAGCGACGCGCTGGCGGTGAGCGAGAGCCGGGCCTATCGCGGATTGAGGCAAACGATCGAGGCGCTCGCGAGCGATGATTCGGAGAAATTCCTCGAACACACCAAGCTCGAGCTGTTTCACGACCAGGTGTTTTGCTTCACCCCCAAGGGGCGGCTGATTGCGCTGCCCCGCGGCGCGACCGCGATTGACTTCGCCTACGCGGTCCATACCGATGTTGGCAATTCCGCAGTCGGCGCGAAGATTAATGGCCGTATCGCGCCGCTTATCTCGGAATTGCACAACGGCGACGAAGTGCTGATCTCGCGCGCCGAGGGCGGCGCCCCGCCGGCGGCCTGGGACAGCGTGGTGGTGACGGGGCGCGCCCGCGCCGCCATTCGCCGGGCGACGCGCGAGGCGGCGAAGGCGCAGTTCGGCGGCCTTGGTCGCCAGATCGTGGAGCGGGCGTTCGAACGAGCTGGCAAGAAGTTCACGGAAGCGAAGCTCAAGGCCGCGTTGTCGCGTCTGGCGCGCGCCTCGATCGACGATGTCTTCATCGGCGTGGGGCGCGGCGAGATCTTCTCCACCGACGTTGTGCGCGCCGTGTTTCCGAGCTTCAAGGACGAGCGCAGGCCTGGCCCGGCCGTTCCGCAGAACGAGAGCGGCTGGTTCGGGTTGCCGAAAGCGGCCGATCTCGTCTTCCGTGTGCCAGGCGAAGCGGACGCGGGCGGGGCGCTGCCGCTGCGCGGCATCGACCTTGATACGCCGGTCAGGTTTGCGCCCAAGGGCGGAGCGGTGCCGGGCGAACGCATCGTCGGCGTTCGCGAGGAAGACGGCATCGTCATCTACCCGATCCATTCACCTGCGCTCACCGAATTCGACGATCGGCCCGAGCTTTGGCTCGACGTGCGTTGGGACCTGGAGAACGCGCCGACGGCGCTCTATTCGAACTCAGATCGTGGTCACGCTCTTAAACGAGCCCGGCGCGCTCGGCGTGATCGCCACGACCATCGGGGAGTATGGCGCAAATATCAACTCCGTTGCGACCTCGCCCAGCGGCGCCGACTTCCGGCGCTTCGTTATCGATCTTCAGGTGCGTGACATCCAGCACCTCAATGCGGTCTTGTCGCAACTGAGGGACAAGAGCGTCGTCCACAATGTCGAGCGACTGAGCGGTTAGCGATGCCGTTCTATTTCGCCTACGGCTCTAACATGGACGTCGACTCAATGGCGCGCCGCTGCCCACGCTCGAAGGCGCTCGGGCTTGCCCGGCTCGAGCGGCATCGGCTGGCCGCGATGCGCGAGGGCTGGCTGACCGCGGTTCGCGATCCCTCCTCCGCCGTGCATGGCGTGCTTTGGGACTTGGCGTTATCCGATGTCGCGGCCCTCGATCGCTACGAGGGTCTTCCGCAAGGCCTTTACGCCAAGCTCACGCAAGTGGTCATCGCCGAGCGCGCGCCGAAGCAGGCGATTGTCTACTTCGGCGCCAATGCCGGGCCTGGCGTTCCGCGTCCGGCCTATATTGCCGAAGTTCTGGCGGCGGCGAAATCCTGGCCGCTTCCCGCGGAAGGCGTCGCGGCGCTGGAGCAAATCGCGAAGCGTTAGGGGTGCCGACAGTCGCTTGTTGGAGCAAGACCTCGAGGCCCTTTTCCAGATGCAACTTGAGGCGTGAACGCCGGCGAAGCCCATGCAAATAGGAAGCCCATAAACGCTAGCAAAAAGGGCCTAAACGCTCGTAAGCGCTAGCAAAAGAGCTAGCGTTTACTAGCGCTTATTTTTCCAAATCGAGACTTTTCAATGGGTTACGGCCCGGGACAGTAAGGAAAACCGCTTCCGCGCCCTCTCTCGCGCCCAGGTTGTGGATTAGAATCTCAAACAGCGCGCCGGCCCTTCCATTCCGCGCTTCGCTCGCGCCAAGCGGAGATCAGTTCTGCCAGAAAGAATATCAGTAACACGGATTTCTTTTTTATGCAAGAAAAGCCCCGTGGCTCTTTTAGCGTTAGCTGTGATCGATCCCGTCGCGGTTGCGCCGCGGGCGCCTGATGGTCATGGCCGAGTTTGTCCGGGCAAGCCCGGCATGGCGCTACAGTCGGAAACCCGGTCGCTCCTCGCCCGTGAAGTGCGAGCCGAGTCTATGGTGAGTTCTGAAAAACAATATCAAACGCCGCCCAGCTTGGCAAGAAATTGTCGATTTTTCTTATAGAGCGTCCTCAATCGGGGATTAAGTAAACTGTCACCGTAATCCCTGTCACCGTAATCCCCTGTCACCTGGCGGGTGGCGAGGTGGGCGCCTTTGCCGCCGCCCAGGCGAACGCCGATCAGCCCGAGGGCGCTTACCACCTGCTCGACGGCGGGGGTCGAGAAAGCGTCCTTTCGCCGCGTCGACGTCGCCTGCGGGGCGATGGGTCCGGCGAGCAGCCGCTCCCACAACGACACGCCAGCACCCTTCTCCGCCCCTCGACGCCCCCAGTCACGGGCCTCCAGTTCAATCCTCAAGGCCCTAGCTTTCAATGACGCGCGACCACTATTTCTGTATTTGACCAGCTTGGTGAGAGACCAAGCGCCATTCGCCATTTATGTTTTGATAGACGTTCGTTGCAAAGGCGTCGATGTTGACAATCTTTCCATCTTTAGTTGTGACTGGCCCGTTCTCATGCCCAACCTCCCACGCGAGGTCGCCGACAATCTGGGGCTGACCAGTTTCGGTGAACAAGACATTTATCTGCGTAGTCCCGTCATGGACATTTTCCCAACTCTTGTTAACGGCCTCCCAACCAAGAGCGATAACTTTAGCTGTTGGATCGATATGTACGACATACGGCGTATGAGCATAGACCTTCGTCATTGCGCTTGGGTCTCTTGCATCGAGCGCCGCATAAAAAGCTTGGCTGGCGGCCTTCACTTTTTCAGTCTGGTCTTCGGCGGCGGCGATGGACGCCGATGCGGCGAAAGCGATGGCAGCCGTGCCGCTTAGCAAAAAACGACGCGTGATCATGGCTGTTCCTCCCTTGTTTCAGCTTCCAGGCGTCCTCACATCCAGCTCGACATCGTACAGCCCAGCGCCCTTGAGCGGGCTATGGTCGCCCCACTTGCCGTCAAACGATCCCGTCCCGGTCGCGCCTTCATACACGCCCGTCCCAGACAGGATCTTGTACGTCCCTTTGATCTTGCCGCCCGTCTGGCTCCCGTCATCGGTGAACACGAAGTCCGCCGTAATAGCGCCGCCTGGGAAAGAATACGTGCTGTGCCCGCTTCCCTTCCCGTCAGGTCCCTCCTTCGTCATGAAATCCTTGGTTCCCAACAGCGAACCATCCGGCGCCACAGTGACCCCGACCATGTGATAGCCGCCATCCTTCTCGCCGACATAGAACGTCACCAGCTTGAACTTGAGCGCCTGATCGCCCGCCATCGCCGCGACGTTCGAACCAATGAGAAGCGCAATCGCCGAAACAAGAAGCTTCATCGTTCCCTCCATTGGTCTCGTGTAAACCCTCGGTATAGGCGTTTTTTTCCTATTGACGCTGTGACCCAGATCACACCCGCGCAAAAAAAAAAGCCCCGAGCTCGCGGATCTTGGCGCTCCATTCCGTCACGCCGCCAGCCGCGCCGATCCAGATCCGAATCGGGTCGTCGCCCAGTGATGCCGTTTGACAACTCGCCCCTGAGGGATACGATAAACCTAAGTGTTATGACGCTCTATACTCGACCAAGGGGAGGAGGATAGAATGATTAGAATCGCTTTAGCAGTCGTGGCTGCGGTAGGCCTGACCTTCGCGGCCGACGCGCAGACCGGTCCCCTCTGTCAGACTCCCGATGGTAATCTTATCGTCTGTCACCTCGGGCGCGGCGGCGCCGCGCAGATTGGTCCTCTCTGTCAGACCCTCGATGGCAATCTGGTTGTCTGTCACACCATGCACGGCGGACCCTCGCAGATTGGCCCCCTCTGTCAGACTCCCGATGGCAATCTAATTGTCTGTCACTTCGGGTGAGGGTTGAATGTTCGCCCCGTGAAGTGCGAGCCGAGCCTATGGTGATTTCTGAAAAACAATATCAGGCGCCGGCCAGCTTGGCAAGAAATTGTCGATTTTTCTTATCGAGCGTCCTAACCCAGAACCGGGCGCATTCGCGCCCTTACCGCGCAGCATCTTAGGGGTGAACTGACTCACGCGGCCAAGTGGCCGCGCCGAGGATGCTAGTTCGACGCGGCCGTCCCCGGCTCGGCTCCGGTTGCGCCGCCGAGGCTGAGCCATACGTTCGGGTCGTCCTGGGCCTGGCGCTTGTAGAACTGATAGCCGGTGGCGGTCCAAGGCCGGATCTCATCCGACAGGTTGTCGAGGACGAAGTCGCCGCGGTCGGTCTTGACCGTGAGCACCGCATGACCCTCGCCATTGAGGTCGCGAACGATCGTCATCAACAGGGCCTGGCGCGGAAAGCCGCGGTCGATGAGCAGCTTGCGCTTGAACAGCGCATAGATCTTGCAATCGCCCTTGCCATCGACCGGATAGTCCCAATGGTCGAGCGTCGTTCCCCAATGGTCGAAGTTGCTGATCGGCTCGATCGCGTTGTTCACCCGGTTGTTGATCTCGTTGAGAACCTTCCAGCTTTGCCGGGTCAGGCGCACGTCCATGGGCTTGAGCTTGCCGAGCGTGCACTCCTCGCTGTGGCGATTGCAGAAGTCGACCCAGCCGTAGGGGATCGAGGCTTCGCCGCCGACGGGCGCGTGCGTGGCCTGGGGAAGGCCCTGTTCCGAGGCTTCGACGAAGGTGTTCCAGGCGAAGCCGAAGACCGCCGCCGCAGCCACAAAGCGAAAGAGCCGAGAGAGCATTTGGGTTGTCCGCCAGGTTGAATGGGGACACTATCGGCGTGGGCCGCTTGGCGGGCGCGAAACAAAATAGGTTGAATTTTATCGATCGGCGGAAGTTGGGGGGCCGAAATTCGTTAACGTTGACGGAGGGTGATCTCCATCAACGAACCGCCGTCGGACGTCGGGTCGGCGTTGGTTTCACCGGGCCCTAAAAAACCTGTCAACAATCTGTTTCAGCAGGCTCTTAATCGAAGACATCCGAACGGCTCCGCGGCCGGCGGTGGATGGAGAAGCCGGGGGAGTGGGGCATGTCGACCGAAGCAAACAGCGCCGAATCCCAATCGATTGGGCGATTGGGGCTCATGGGCCTCGCGGCGCTCGGCGTCGTGTTCGGCGACATCGGCACAAGCCCCCTCTACACGCTGAAAACCGTGCTCGACTATACCGGGCCGCGCCCGGACCCCGCGGCCACTCTCGGTGCCTTGTCGCTGATCTTGTGGACGCTCTTCCTCATCACCACCGTCAAGTACGTCAATATCGCCATGCGCATCGACAACGACGGCGAGGGCGGCATCATCGCGCTCATGACCCTGCTCGGCGTCAAGCAGCATCGGCGGCCTCTGATTATCGCGGTCGGCCTGTTCGGGGCGGCGCTCATCTACGGCGATGGCGCGATTACGCCTGCGATTTCGGTGCTCTCGGCGCTCGAAGGGGTGGAGCAGATCGCGCCGAGTTTGCAGACCTATGTGCTGCCCGTGGCGACTGTGATCCTGCTCGCGCTGTTTGCGGTGCAGCCATTTGGGACGGCCAAGATCGGCCGCGCGTTCGGCCCGATCATGTTGCTCTGGTTCGCGGCGATCGCGGCGCTGGGCGCCTATGGCGTCCTGCAGCACCCTTCGGTCTTCGCGGCCGTCGATCCGCGATACGGCCTCGACTATCTGTCGCGGGGCGGGTTGGAGGGATTCCTGGTGCTCGGCGGCGTATTTCTTTGCGTCACCGGGGCCGAGGCGCTGTACGCAGACATGGGACATTTCGGGCCAAAGCCGATCCGTGTGTCCTGGATACTGATCGTTTTTCCGGCTCTCATTCTCAACTATGCCGGCCAGGCGGCAATTGTGCTCGAGGGGGCGCCGACCCAAGGCAACATCTTCTACCGGCTCTGCCCTCCAGCCCTGCTGACGCCGCTGATCGTGCTGGCGACGATCGCCACCGTGATCGCCAGCCAATCGATCATCACCGGTGCCTTTTCGATGACCCGCCAGGCGATGCAGCTCGGCTGGCTGCCGCGCATGAACATCACTCAGACCTCGGAGGAAGGCTACGGCCAGATTTACGTCGGAGTGGTCAACTGGCTGCTCATGATCGTCACCCTCGGCCTGACAATCGGTTTCGGCAAGTCCGACAATCTCGCCGCCGCCTATGGCATCGCAGTCTCGGCGACGATGCTGATGACGAGCGTGCTCTTGTTCATCGCCATGCGCGAGTGCTGGAATTGGCCGATCTGGGCCGCGGGCGCGGCCGCGGGCCTGTTTGTCATCATCGACAGCGCGTTTCTCGCCGCCAACCTGGCCAAGCTCATTCAGGGCGGCTGGGTCCCGCTGTTGCTGGCTTCGCTAGTCTATGGCGTGATGTGGATCTGGCACCGTGGCGCGGTCGAGGTCCAGCGCAGCGTCGAAGCGGCGTCGGAGCCGCTTTCCTCGCTTCTCGAAAAGCTGCATGCGGGGAAAGTCGCGCGCGTGCCGGGCACGGCCGTGTTCCTCACCCGCGTCAAGGATCAGACGCCGCCAGTCATGGCCTGGCACGTCCGTCACAACCGGGCGCTGCACGAATATGTGCTGTCGCTGACCCTGACCGTCCTCTCCGAGCCATGGACCGATGCCGAGGAGCGGCTGATGCTCGAGCGCATCGACGACAAGTTCTGGCGCGCGGAGGCGCGCCGCGGCTTCATGGAGCGTCCCGACATCCAGGCGATTCTGGGGGAGTGCAAGGCAAAGGGGGCCGAGGTCAACCTCGACGACGTCACCTACTACGTCGGCCACGAAACCGTCATCCCGCGCGAGAACGGAAGGGGGATGAGTCGCTGGCAGGAAGTCGTGTTCGCTGCAATGGGGCGCAATGCAGAGCGGATCAGCGACTATCTCGACTTGCCGAGCGACCAGGTGGTCGAGATCGGCCGGGAGATCGAGATTTGACTAATCGCCAACACATTGGGGGAGGACTGAGAACGCAAAACCTCGCGCCCGCTGCCTTGACCGAAGGGACGTTGTGTCGCAATCTTGAAGTCTAACTGCGTTATCACGGCTCTACTTGCCGATCCGTGGCGCCGAGATTGGACTCGGGCAAGTCGTTTCGGCGCTTGAAACAATTTTTCGTTGCGGCTTCAGCGGACCACGCTCCGACTGGCGCCGGTTTCAACTTAGGGGGAAATGTCCAATGCAGTTAAAGAGCCCGCTCGCCGCGAGTCTCCTGCTTTTTGGGTTATCTGCCGCGATGAGCACGCCGGCGCAGGCCGGGTTGGTCGGCGCGACCGTCCAATCAGCCTCCTATTTCAACGTCTCTTTCCCTCCCCCTGCGGCCTCGCCAGTAGAATGCACAATCATCCAGTGCACCATTCTCGACTATCAAGGGCCGAGCGGTCCAACCAATTCCCCGCTGCCGATAGTCCCAGTGACGTACCTCGAGGACTCTCTGACTTTGACGACTGTCTCCGTCGGCGACACCCAGATCACGATCACCAACGACTTTGCTGGCCAGTTTGGCACGCCGGGGTCTTTCAGCGGTTACATCTTCACGTTCACAGGCGCGCCCAACATCACGGACGTCAAGGTGAACTCGGGGAGCTCCGCGGATTTTCAGCCCGCCCTGCCCGGAGGCCTCTCATCGACCGCGACGAGCATAACGGTGAACGTGGCGGGGGATAATCTGGCGGTCGGCGACAAACTCATCCTGGATGTGACGGCCGGCTCCGCGCCTGTCGTCCCCGAACCCTCGACCTGGGCGATGATGCTGCTGGGCTTCGCGGGGCTGGGGTTCGTGGGGTACCGGCGTAGGGGCGCCGCGGGCCGGGCGGTGCACACGGGGTAATGCGGCGGGTTACCATCCAGGCGTTAAGGCAGGGGAGCAAGCGCACATGAGCGAGCCGTTTATCGGTCAGGTGATCGCTGTCGGGTTCAATTTTGCTCCGGTGGGTTGGGCGCTCTGCCAGGGCCAATTGCTGCCGATCAGCCAGAGCGAGGCGCTGTTCCAGCTGCTCGGCACGACCTACGGCGGCGACGGCCAGTCCACATTCGGCCTGCCGGACCTGCGCGGGCGGGCGGCGCTCGGCATGGGCCAGGGATCGGGGTTGCAGCCTTATCCGCTGGGCCAGCCTGGCGGCGTCGAGTCGGTCACGCTCACCGCCAATCAGTTCGCCAGCCATACGCATGCGCTTCAGGCGGCGGCGACCGCGACGACCCCGACGCCGGGTTCGGGGGCCGTTCTCGGCACGCCCGCGGCGGCGACGCCGACTTACGCCACCGCTGGCACGGCGGCCCAACTGGTCGGCAGCACGGTCGCGCCCGCCCCGGGCGGCGGCGGCGCACACGAGAATCGGCAGCCGAGCCTGGCGATCAACTACATCATCGCGCTCTTCGGAATTTTTCCGTCGCAGAACTGACGAGCCGGCGGCATCGAGGCAGGAGCGAAACAGATGGCAAATCCCTTTATCGGCCAGATCACGCTGTTCCCGTACAATTTTGCCCCCTTCGGATGGGCCTTTTGCGCGGGCCAGTTGCTGCCGATCAGCCAGAACCCCGCGCTGTTCTCGCTTTTGGGCGTGCAGTTCGGCGGCAACGGCACGTCGAATTTCGCCCTGCCAGACCTCCGCGGCCGCGCCCCGATCGGACAAGGCCAGGGGCCGGGGCTGTCGAATTACAATATGGGTAGTGTTCAGGGCGCGGAAGCGGTCACGCTGACCACGGCAACAACCCCGGCCCATTCGCATGGCTTCCCGGCGTTCGCGGTTGCCGCGACGACCAATGCGCCGAACGGCGCCCTGCCTGCCGAAGGGCAGTCAGGTGGGCGAGGCGGCGGGCCGGTCAACACCTACACCGCGACTGGAAGCACGGTCAGCCTGGCTGCCGGCCAGGTCACGGCCGCGACCGGCGGAGGCGCGCCCCATAACAACCTGCAGCCATATCTGACTGCGAACTGGTGCATTGCGCTGCAGGGAGTTTTCCCGGCCCGCAATTAGTCCCGATTGAACCGCGGCTTCGAGGCGCGCGGGCGGAGAAAGCGAACATGGCCCAGCCCTTCCTTGGTGAGATTGAAGCCTTCGCGTTCAACTTTGCCCCTAAGGGGTGGGCGCTTTGCGCCGGTCAGGTGCTGCCGATCAACCAGAACACGGCGCTGTTCTCGCTGCTCGGCACCACGTACGGCGGCAACGGCACGACGACTTTTCAGCTACCGGACTTGCGCGGACGCGTCGCTAATGCATTTGGGCAGGGGCAGGGTCTCGGCAACTATAGCCTCGGCCAAACTGGCGGTCAGGAGTCCCATACCTTGATCCTGAACGAGATGGCGGCCGGCGGCCACACCCATACGATCCATGCGACGAACAACGGTACGACGCGCGGCACGAACGTGCCGAGCGCTGCAGTTACTCTGGGAGCCGGCTATTCCAGCCCATCGGGTTCGCCGGTGGCGGTGAATATCTACGGTTCGGCTGCCCCGACGATCGCAATGGGGTCGCTTGCGCCGACTGGCGGGCAGCCGCACGAGAACCGCATGCCGTTCCTTGGGTTGAACTATTGCATAGCGCTCCAAGGAATCTTTCCGTCGCGCAATTGAGGCCGCCGCAACCGGACCGCGATCAATTGAAGACGATCTGATAGTCCTGATGATCGCGCGAGGGCGTGTGGATGGGAATGAGGTAGAGGTCGAAGCTCGCGCCCCCCTCGAAAGTGATGCGATGCATGCCCTCCGGCGCGATCGGGGCCGGCGCGCCGCGCAGCAGCAGAGTGAAGCCGCCGCCAAGCGTAGAGGAATTGTGCCGGTCGACCGCCGCCAGCGTGAGCGTCGGCCCATCGCTTAGCGATATCGCCTTGCCGATGTACAGCGCGAAGGTTTCGGCGTTTGCTTCATCGGTCATGTCGCTCTGTCCTCCTTTCCGAGAACGTTCGAAAGTGCAGGAGAGTGACGGAGTTGTCGAGCCTCTGCAGACGCTAAGCAGCGATGGTAGCATGAGTTTTTCGCCCACCGACGACGTACTGAGCTTGCGGCCGGCACGCGACGACGAAGCCGACCGGACATTTCTCTACGCTCTGTTCGTCGAGACGAAGGCGGCGGACATGGCGGCGATGCCTATTGATGCCGCGGCCAAGGATGTTTTGCTGCAGATGCAATACCGCTCGATGACGGCGACGTATCGACACGAGTATCCCACGGCTCGGTGGGAGGTGGTCGAGCTGGCGGGCGAGCCGGTGGGGCTGCTCGTCACGGATGTCGGGGACCGCTGCATCACTTATGTTGACATCGAGCTATTGCTGCGAGCGCAGGGGCGCGGATTGGCGACGCGGGTGATGACGCGGGCGCTCGAAGAGGCGCGGCGGCTCGGTCTGCCGGCGCGTGTCAACGTGCTGATGCAGAATGGAGCGTCCTTGAGACTCTGCGAGCGCATCGGATTTGCGAAAGTGGGAGAGGAGCCGCCGTTCGTGCGGCTGGAATGGCGGGCATGATCGCGGGCTCCGCTTGGCGCAGTTGCGGCGCCCCGCCGCTCTCGAAGCTGGGGAAGGCGCCAACGCGGTGCTCGTCGGATAAGTAGACGGCCAGACTTCCAAGCGTTGGATCGCGAGCTACTTCGCCGCGCTCGCTTTCGTCGCGCCGCCCTGGGCTTCCATCTGCTCCGCATGTTCGGCAGCGATATTGGCGTAGTGGTCCGGCACGTACATCTCGTGCGGGACGGGGTGGCGGTGGTAGTCGGGGTTGTGCACCCGCGCTGGCAAGACCGGCTTTTGGTGGGCGACTTCCTGGTATGGCACGCGGGTCAAAAGGTGGGCGATGCAATTGAGGCGGGCGCGCTTCTTGTCCACGGCTTCGACCACCCACCACGGCGCCTCTGGGATATGCGTGCGCTGGAGCATGATCTCCTTGGCCTGGGTGTAGGCCTCCCAGCGACTCCGCAATTCAAGGTCCATCGGCGAGAGTTTCCACTGCTTGAGCGGGTCGTTGATGCGCATCAGGAAGCGCATGTGCTGTTCGTCGTCGGTGATCGAGAACCAGTATTTGACCAAGACAATCCCCGAACGCACGAGCAGGCGCTCGAAGTCGGGCGCCGATTGGAAGAAGTCCTCGTATTCCTCGTCGGTGCAGAAGCCCATCACCCGTTCGACGCCAGCGCGGTTGTACCAGCTGCGGTCGAACAGCACGATCTCGCCGCCGGCGGGCAGGTGCGGTACGTAGCGCTGGAAGTACCACTGCGTGCGCTCGCGCTCGGTCGGCGCGGGGAGCGCCACGGCGCGGCAGACGCGCGGGTTGAGACGCTGCGTCACTCGCTTGATCGCGCCGCCCTTGCCCGCCGAGTCGCGTCCCTCGAAGATGACGACCAGCTTGAGCTTCTTGGCTACAACCCAGTCCTGCAGCTTGATAAGCTCACGCTGCAGACGCAACAGCTCCTTGAAATAGAGCCGCCGCGGCAAGGAATCGTGCAGTTGAAGATGTTCGCTCTCCGACAGCAGGTTGGCGAGCTCGTCGTCTTCAAGCTCGAGCTCGATGTCCTCGTCGAAATTATCCTGGATCTCGGCGTTGACGCGCTTCCGGAGCTCGCTGACCGGACCTTTTTTATCCGCGTTCATTGTTCGCTTCCCCTGGTTGGCGTCCGCGCCACGACGAACGGCGGCGACCAAGGCCAAATGTTCGACCATGGCTGCGACAGTTTTGCGACAGGGCCGCGCGGCGGCGTCCGGGCGCGATCTGCTTCACTTCAACACGTAGACGTCATAGCTCTCGCCGCTCGTGGCTTTGGGAAATTGCGTTTCGGCGTGGCTGTCCGCTAAGTTCTTCGGGGCGCCATAGGCGGCAATTGCACAGTTTCGTACGTAATCGGGCGTTCGAACAGTTTGCTGTGAATTTTGGTCAACGGTTTCGAGGTCGAAAATTCTCGTCATTGTCCAGAGAATACTAAGGTCATCTCCACTACGATCAGTTAGCGTGGATAGCGTGCTTGACTCTTTGGATCGCGATCGTCCCTTTGTGCGAGACGGGGTGAACCGCCTGCGGAAAATGGGAAGCGGATTGCCGGCGCGCAATCGATGAGTTCTCGACATTTGGACGATTCCGATCAATCGCAGGAGGCCGTGTTTCGTTTTCTCGCCGAGCCTGCGACGCATGGATTGAGCGAGCCTGTCGCGCGCGTCGATACGGCTAACGCGGTCGTCTTTCTCGCCGGCGCCGACGTTTACAAGGTCAAGCGGGCGGTCAAGTTCCCGTTCATGGACCTGTCGACGCTCGACAAGCGCCGTGAGGCCTGCGAGGCGGAGATCGATGTCAACCGCGCCTCAGCGCCGCAAATTTATCTCACGGCGCTGCCCATCACGCGGCGAGGGCAGGCGCTTGCCCTCGGGGGCGACGGCGAAGTCGTCGAATGGGTCGTCCACATGCGGCGGTTCGACGAGAACGCCACGCTCGATCGCATCGCCGACCGGGGCGGGGTTTCGGACACAATCATCGATAAGCTCGCGCCCGCCATTCGCCATATGCACGCTCGCGCTCCCCTCAGGGATGCAGCGCGCGCGGCGCACGCGCTCGAGACCTATATCGAGCAGAACGACGCGGCTTTCGCCCAATGGCCCGATCTCTTCGACTTGGCCATGGCGCGCAGGCTCACCCACGATTCGCGGCTCGCATTCGCGACCGTGCGCCCGATCCTGCTCAAGCGCGGCGAGGCCGGCTTCGTTCGCCGCTGTCATGGCGACCTGCATCTCAGCAACATCGTTCTCATCGAGGGCGAACCGACTTTGTTCGATGCGGTCGAGTTTTCGGATGAGATTGCAAGCGGGGACGTTCTCTACGATCTGGCTTTTCTGTTGATGGATCTCGAGGAGCGCGGCTTGCGCGCCGCCGCCAACCGGCTCTTCAACCGCTATCTCGCCCCCGAGCCGCCGGATGCTTTGACCGGTCTTGTCGCGCTGCCGTTGTTCTTGAGCCTGCGCGCCGCAATCCGGGCCAAGGTCGAGGCGGCCGGCGCCGAGCGGCTCGAGGGCGAAAAGCGTGACGAAACGCGCGCGCTCGCCCGCCGCTATTTCGATCGCGCGGTCCAGTTTCTTAGCTACGCTCCGCCCCGCCTCGTTGCGATCGGCGGGCTTTCCGGCGTCGGCAAGAGCGCGCTCGCTGGCGCGCTCGCCCCCGAGATCGGCCGCGCGCCAGGCGCGTTATGGCTGCGCAGCGATGTGGAGCGCAAGGCGATGTTCGGAGTCGAGGAGACGGATCGTTTGCCTGCCTCGGCCTATTCCAGCGACGTCACGCGCAACGTCTATCAGCGGGTCATCGACAAGGCCCGGATCGCGCTTCGCGCAGGGCAGGCGGTTCTCATCGACGCGACCTTCGCGACAGCCGCGGAGCGCAGCGCCGCGGCCGGCGTCGCGGCGGAAATAAGGGTCGGCTTCGCAGGCCTTTTTCTCGACGCGCCCCTGGCGACGCGGCTCGAGCGCATCGGCTTACGACACAGAGATGCGTCGGACGCGGACGCCGATGTGGCGCGCCGGCAGACGGCGGAGCCTCTCAGCGAGAAAGGATGGGCGGCGCTGCCGGCTTCGGGAAGCTTGAGCGACACGACGGCCCTCGCGCGGGCGCGGCTCGGGGCCGCGTGACCCATGCGGCCGGATCGATGATCACAGAATGTTCATGTTCGGTTCAGTGGAGCCGGGGCATGAGCGGGAATGAGCTCAGCGATTCGCTTGGGCCGAAGTGGGCTGGCGAAGTCGCCCGGGCGCCCGTATCGGAGGGAGTAACGATGATCAGGAAGTCTTTCGGGGTTGCGCTTTCGGCCCTGTTGTTCGCCGGCGCCCTGGGTCTGGCGTCGACCGGCCCTGTGCAAGCGCAAAGCATCATGAAGCAGTGCGGCGATGACTGGAAGGCCGCGAAAGCGAACAACACCACGAACGGCCTGACGTGGCCGCAGTTCCTGAAACAATGCCGCACCGAGAAGGAGGGCGCCGCGACGCCGGCTGCTGCTCCTGCCGCGGCTCCGGCGCCGGCTCCCGCTCCGCTCGCGCCGGCCCCGGCGCCCACCTATCAGCCGAAGCCGAAGCCCATGCAAGCCGCTCGCCCGACCGGCGCCGGCCAATTTGCTTCGGAGCAGGAAGCCAAGGCGCGCTGCCCCG
Organism: uncultured Alphaproteobacteria bacterium; assembly: GCA_963725195.1. Classification (GTDB taxonomy): domain Bacteria; phylum Pseudomonadota; class Alphaproteobacteria; order Rhizobiales; family Beijerinckiaceae; genus Roseiarcus. The sequence continues at coordinate 61,189 of CAVRXX010000016.1, forward strand.
GCGACACGGTGGTCTGGGTCAACACCAAGGGCAAGTCCCACACCTATCATTATTCGGGTTCGCGTTGGTTCGGCACGACGAAGCAGGGCGCCTATATGTGCGAGGCCGACGCTGGAGCCGCAGGCTATCACGCGTCGAAGAGCAAAACGGAACAGCAGAAGCAGCAGCCTTGAGCGGGCGGCCGCGCGGGCCCGGAGCCTGTGCGGCCTCCGCCCTGTTTGAGCGTGGCAGCGCGGTCCAAAGGGCGTCCGGAAGGACGCCCGTCTGCCGACGGGCGATGGACCGCGCCGACAACAGGGCTATTTCTCGTCGAGAGCGATAAGCGGCCGCCAATCGGCGTCCTGCACGCTTTCCGCCAATTGGCCGAAACGGCGCAGGTTGTAGGAGTAGAGGCCGCGAACCGCCGCGGGGGCCCGGGCCGCGGCTTCCTTCGCCATGGAAATGGCGCCGGCGAAGTCTCGGTTCCGGTAGGCCGCGAGCATTGCGGCATGCAGGCGAGTGAGATCCGCGAATTCGTCGCTTTGAGCCACGGTGGAATCTCCCGCGAGCGCATAAAGACCGACCGGGCGGGTCTTGCCCTTGACCAGTACGGAATCGATCTCGAGCCAGGCGAAGTGAGGCGCTTCGGAATGGACCGTCTCGCTGCCGATGATGTCGACCTCGAAAATCTTGCAGGCGCCTTCGAGACGCGAAGCGACGTTCACTTCGTCGCCGATCGCCGAATAGTCGAATCGGCGCAGCGAACCCAGATTACCGACGCAGCATTCGCCCGAGTTGAGCCCGATGCCGAACCGCACCGGCTTGAACGGACGTCCATCGGATTCGGCTTGGGCACGCCAGCCCTCGTTCAGCGTGACCAGCATCTCGCGCATTTCCAGCGCCGATTCGACCGCATGCGCCGCATGATCGGGATCGTCGAGCGGCGCGTTCCAGAACGCCATGATGGCGTCGCCCATATATTTGTCGACCGTGCCTTCCCGGTCGAGAATGGCGTCGGTCATAGGGGTCAGGTATTCGTTGAGGAAATGGGTGAGCTCCGAGGCGTTGAACCCTTCCGAGATCGTCGTAAACGAGCGGATGTCGCAGAAGAGCAGCGTCAGCTCGCGCTGCAAGCCGCCGAGCTCGAGGGCGCCAGGCATTTCCGCAAGCCGCGCGACCACCGCGGGCGAGACAAATCGGCCGAACGCGGAACGGATCGCCCGCTCCTGATGGCGCTTCACCGCGTAGAGCGTCGAGACTCCGGTAAAATAGACGGCGGCGGCGGAGAATGCCGGATAGGTCGGCTCGATCAGCAATCCGTGACGCGAAAAGGCGAACCAGCTCACCGCGACGATCGCGCCAAGTACGGCGGCGAATGTGAGCGCGGCGAGGTAGGGCCCAAGGAACCATGTGGTCGCGACGAGCGTCGCGCAGATCACCGCCGTCGCCATCCACTCTGCGCTCGGCGCCCAATCCGGCCGCGTGAGCGTCTGGCCGCTCAAGAGCTGCTCGACGATCTGCGCATGGGCTTCAACGCCCGGCATTGCTGGAGACAGAGGGGTGGCGACGATGTCCGAGAGCAGCGGCGCGGAGGCGCCGAAGAACACGATCTTGCCGCGAAGGTCGCTGAGGTCCGCTTTCGGGTCGAGAGCCTTCCAGGCCGGGATCGACCGGCGCGGGTCGGCTTTCGCGAAATAGACCCTGACGTCTCCGTCGGCGTCAGTCGGGATCGTCAGGTCGCCGTTGCGGATCGCCACCACGCCGTACGATTGTCCGAAAGCGGTTTCGCCGCTGGCGTTCAGCGACTTGACGATATAGGTCGAAGCGCCCTGCCCGACGCGCAAAGCCTCCATGGCGAGACTCGGCTGCAAGGCGCCGTTCACATTGAGGATGAGCGGCACGCGTCGCACGACCCTGTCGACGTCCGGCCGCCAATTGAGGAAGCCGATGCCCGCCGCATGCTGCGCGAGCTCGGGCAGAGGCATGAGAATCCCAGGCGATGGGGTCAGGAACTTCGCGGCGTCGTCGCCGGCTGTGACGAATCCCGCCTTGGTCGAACCGCTCGCGCCATTGGGCACATCCGAGACGAAGCTGCCGAGGACAACAGCCCCGTCATCCATCGACCGGGCAAAGGCGGAGTCGGGAGTGTTGTCCGCCGAGGCCGTCGCGTCGCCGCGATCCTTCTCCGAGAACAGGAAATCGAACGCGATCGCTGCGGCGCCCGCGCGTTTCAACGCGTCGACAAGCGCGCCAAGGCGCTCATGCGGCCACGGCCATTGCCCCAGCCGCTTGAGCGATTCCTCGTCGACCGCGACAATGCGGACAGGTTGGTCGAACTCGTAAGGACGCGGCTTCCAGCGCTGATATTGGTCGAAGACCAAATTCTGCAGCATGACTCGCGTCGGCGCGCCGACGATGCCCGCGAGCAGCGCCAGTCCGCAGGCGGTCGCCGTGGTCAATGCGTAAAGTCTGGCCTCGTGCGCCCTTCGCATGTCGCTCTTGTCACTCGTGAAGCCGCCAAGATCGAAGATACGCCACACTTGTCAAGTGGATGATGCCTCGCCTCGGAGTCGGAGCCTCGATCCGCCGAGACCTTGTCAGAACTCATTCGCCGATCTTTTGACTGATGGTCCTTTGCAGATCAGGCCGTTTCAGGGCTGAGCGGCGCTCGGCATGTTTCTCCCTCTTCGCCTGGCTCGAGCCGCCGCAAAAAGCGTTCGACGCCGAAGTCGACCGCGACCCGGTTGGCCTCGTGCCCGGGATCGATGCCGTAGCGACGCAGAAAGGCGTAAAATGCGCCGGCTCTGAGGTCGACTGGCGCCGCGTGCCGGACGGCGACGGAGCCGATGGCGCCAACGCTCTTCGGTCCGAAGGCTGAGCGCACCGCCGGTCCCAGAAGCAGGTCGCTGCCCCAGCCGCTGACCGATTCCGCGAAAGCCCATTTCGCGCATTCGAGCGCCCGACGCGTCAGCGCCGGCGCCATGATCTCCACCGAAGACAGCCTCATCACGCCGGGGCCGGCGGATGGTCTTTTCAAAAACGGATAGGCGGTGGCCGAGTCCGCACTGAGCGCCGGCTGCGCAAGATCGAGTTTTTCGGCCGCCATCGCGCGAAAAAATGTCTCGATGCGCGTAGCGTCGATTTCGACGTCGTCGTCGAGAAACAAAACCGCCTGATAGCGCAGGATGAGATCCGGCCGGAGCTCCATCAGGCGCCGAATGGAGGTCGTCTTGGTTCCGGCCTGGAGCACGGCGATATCCGCTCTCGGATGGACGCTCGCCTCATGATAGTAGTTGAGCAGAACGTCATAGCTCCGCGGCTCTTCAAGGTATGCTGCGTCGAAACCTTTCCCGCACTGGACGAAGACAAGGACGTTGCGCTCTGGACGGGCTGCTTCCCGTTCGATGCGCAGCCGGCCATCGGCGTAGAAACGGTCCTGGCGCGCCCTTAACTCCTGCCGATTGAGCGGCGGCCCCATCTCGCCGTCGCGGAGCGTGCGATCGAAGACGCGGAAGGCCGCCTCCTCGAGCGAGCGAGGCTTGACCCCTCGAGTGATGTCGCGGACGAATTCAACATCGATATCCGCTCGAGGACGCCTGCCGGCGCGCAGTCCGCGCTCGAGAAAGTGCAGGAACGGATGGGGATGGCTCTGCGCCCAGTCAGGATTCTGCGACGCGTACCAGCCATGGTCGAATTCGGCGGAAGGGGAGGGGGCGTTCGGCTCGGGACGGGCAAGATAGGCCTCGAGCAAGCTTCTCGCGTCTCTCGCGAGATTCGCGCTGCGCCGGAAATGATCCGGATCGAAGAAGGCGTTGGGGCGATAGCCGAGGCTCTCGCCGATCAGCGCGTAATGCATGGGCGCGAACGGCGCCGCGAGGCGGCTCAGCAGGCGCCGCCGCGCATAAAGGCGCGCCCAGAACGCTCGCCGGCTTCTCTCCGGGAGCCCGATTGGAAGACCCATGTCAGGCCTATAGTTTCGGCCGGTTAAGCGGGCAACTGGAGGCGCAGCTCTGGCCAGCGTCATCGGGTAGGGCCGAACACGGCCTCAAACGCCGTGCGAAGCGCCGCGTCCGCTTGCGACATGGTCACGGGGCGCCCGAGGTCGGCGAGACTGGTGACGCCGTAATGCGCCTCTCGGATCCCGCAGGGCGCGATGCCGGAAAAATGCGTAAGATCGGGATCGACGTTGAGCGCGACGCCGTGCAGGGTCGCCCAGCGCCGCACGCGCACGCCGATGGCGGCGATCTTGTCCTCGGCCGTTTCGCCCAGCGGGGACGCCGGCTTGTCGGGTCGCGCGACCCATACGCCAACCCGGTTCTCGCGCGTCTCGCCGACGACGTCGAACGCCTTCAGCGTCTCGATCAGCCAGCGTTCGAGCGAGGCCACATAGGCTCGCACGTCGGGCCGGCGGCGCTTGAGGTCGAGCATGACGTAAGCGACCCGCTGTCCGGGACCGTGATAGGTGAATTGGCCGCCGCGGCCAGCGCGATGGACGGGGAAGCGCGCCTCGATAAGGTCGCTCTCCTTGGCGCTCGTGCCTGCGGTGTAAAGCGGCGGGTGCTCGATGAGCCAGACGCGCTCGGGCGCGTCTCCGCGCGCGATCGCCTCCGCGCGCGTCTCCATCTCCATGAGCGCGTCGGCATATTCCGTCAGTCCGGGTGTGACGACCCATTCGACGGGCGGCGCATCATGAGGGGCAAGCAACGACGCGCGGGAGGCTAGGCGCGAATTGAACACGGGCGCTTTCTATCAGAAGGAGCACTCACGCGCGAGCAGGGACGACGCCCCACCGCCGGTTCAATTGAGCCGGACCGATTTCCCTAGACAGGTCCGTCGCGGGTCCCTAGGCCGAGTTGTCCGCGTGCGCCGATCACGCGCAACCCGTTGCGTGCATTATGTTTTTTCCTCTGACGAGGTCAATTTACGCTTGACCTAACGGAAAAGGCGCCGCTTCTGTTCTGTGGTTGTTCTTAAGTCCTTGTCGGACTGCGTCGCTTGCGTTTGGGGGGCACGTTCTTGGCCCGCGCTGGCCCGAACCGTTGGTGGGCTGCCGCAGGCGCGCTTGCGTTCATCGTCGGCGCGCCGGCGGGCGCATTTGGCGGCGCCTGGACCTTGCCGCAAGGGAACGGCCAGCTCATTGAGACCTTGTATGGCTGGACTGGGTTTGGTCCGCCATGGGGCGGCAATCCGCCCGCCAACCAAAGCCGCTTCGACGCGCAGACCTATGTCCAATATGGCCTCACCGACTCTCTAACCGCTTATGGCGAGACGGCGTTCGAGCATTATTCGATCGGCGAGCCCAACCCGAACACGTACAATGGCCTCGACTATTCGGGCTTGGGCCTGAGGCAGAAGCTCTGGTCGACCGGCGAATGGATCTTCTCGGGCGAGGCGACCGCGTTCATTCCGGGCGCCCATGATTCGAAGGCGCCCGCTCAAGAAGGGAATACCGGCTGGGCCGGGGAGGCGCGCCTCAACGCCGGCCGCAACTTCGCGATTTTCGGGGTTCCCGGCTTCCTTGACGCGGAGGTCGCCTATCGCCTGCGCACCGAAGGCCCGCCGGACGAATGGCACGGCGACCTGACAGTCGGGTTCAAGTTCACGCCCAAGATCATGCTGATGCTTCAGGAGTTCACGACGGTGTCCATGTCGACCAAGGACCCGACATTCCCGGCCTGGCGCCAGTCGGTGGTGGAGGCGAGCGTGGTCTATGCGCTCAACGACAAATGGTCGCTCCAGGCCGGCGTGTTCTCGACCGTCTGGACGGTCAGGACCAACACGGAGCATGGGGTCGCGGTCGCCGTGTGGCGGAATTTTTGACTGCGCGTTCATGTCTGGGTGAAGACACGTTCAGTTGACCGGCCACGAAGCTTGGCGGTCAAAGGACGAGAGGCCCTTGAAAACGGGTTAAGATAGACTGGCAAACCTGTCTCCTAGGCGAGAGCGGTAGAGTGGCCTTGTGCGCAGAATCGGACGGTTGAGAAGCATGCGGCACGATGAGCCGGCGCTGCGAGAACAGCTTGCTACCAGACTAAGGCGCGAGACGAGGGGCGAGGTTCTCTTCTCGCGCGCCGATCGCGGCCGCTATGCGACCGACGCCTCCATTTACCAGATCGAGCCGGTCGGCGTTTTCGTGCCGCGCACGATCGAAGATGTCACGACCGCAATGGCGATCGCGCGCGAGAGCGACGTCCCGGTCTTGGCCCGCGGCGCGGGCACCAGTCAATGCGGCCAGACGGTCAACCGAGCGTTGGTTCTCGACTGCTCGAAATATCTCCGCAACGTGCTCGAAATCGACCCCGACCGGCGGCGCGCATTGGTTGAGCCGGGGATCGTGCTTGGCCATCTCAACGCGGCCCTCAAGCCGCATGGCCTGTTCTTTCCGGTCGATCCGTCGACGCACGCGCGCTGCACCATCGGCGGCATGGCGGCCAACAATTCCTGTGGCGGGAAGTCGATCCGCTATGGCCTGATGGCCGACAATGTCGCGGCCATCGATGCGATTCTCGCGGACGGCGCGCGTTTCCGCTTCGGTCCCGATTGGCCCGGACAGGGCGCGACGAAGCCAGAGGCCATCGGGAAGCTGATGGACCCGGCTGCAGACTTTGGGCCAAGATTTGGCGCCGGAGATCGCCGCCCGGTTTCCGAAGGTGCTGCGCCGGGTCGGCGGGTACAACATCGATGCTCTGACGCCAGCCGCGGCCGCCGCGGGGCGGGACAATCCGGCGAGGCTGCTCGTGGGGTCGGAAGGAACGCTCGCCTTCTCGGCGGCGATCGAGCTCATTCTCCATCCCATCAAACCGCGCAAAGTGTTGGGCGTCTGCCAGTTTCCTTCGTTCCGCGCCGCGATGGAGGCGACCCGTCATATTGTCGCGCTCGATCCCGAAGCGGTTGAGCTCGTCGATCGCACGATGATCGACCTTGGCCGCGGCATCCCGATCTTCCGCAACACGATTGACCGCATGGTGATCGGCGAGCCCGAGAGCCTGCTCATCGTCGAATTCCATGGAGCACGAGGATCAGCCGCTGCTTGCTCAGCTCGCACGGCTCGAGGACCTCATGGGCGATCTCGGCTTCCCGCACAGCGTGGTCCGCGCGACCGAGCCGGGCTTCCAGGCTGAGATCGCCGAAGTGCGCGAGGCGGGCCTCAACATCATGATGTCGATGAAAGGCGACGGCAAACCGATCTCGTTCATCGAGGATGCCGCCGTGCCACTCGAGGACCTGGCGGACTATACCGAGCGACTCAACGCGGTCTTCGAGCGCCACGGCGCGCGCGGGACCTGGTATGCCCATGCGTCGGTCGGCTGCCTGCATGTGCGCCCGGTCCTCAACATGAAGGATCCGGCGGACGTTAAGCGGATGCGCTCCATCGCCGAGGAATGTTTCGATCTCGTCCGCGAATACAAGGGCTCGCACAGTGGCGAGCACGGCGACGGCATCGCCCGGAGCGAGTTCAACGAGCCGATGTTCGGCGCGCGCATCGCCCGCGCGTTCGAGGCGGTGAAGGACGCGTTCGATCCGAAGGGCCTGCTCAATCCCGGCCGGATCGTCCGCGCGCCGCGCTTCGACGACCGGTCGCTGTTTCGCTACGGGCCCGACTATCGCGCAATCGAGGGGTTCTCGCCGCAGCTCGACTGGTCGGACTATCCCGGACCATTGGGCGGCCTCATGGGCGCGGTCGAGATGTGCAACAACAACGGCCATTGCCGCAAGTTCGACGCCGGCGCGATGTGCCCGAGTTATCGGGCGACGCGCGATGAGCAGCATCTCGTTCGCGGCCGAGCCAATACGCTTCGGCTCGCGCTTACCGGCCAACTCGACGAGCAGGGGTTGGCCTCGATCGACGTTGCGGAGGCGCTGAAGCTCTGCGTCTCCTGCAAGGCCTGCCGGCGGGAATGTCCGACCGGCGTCGACATGGCGAAGATGAAGATCGAGGCTGCGGCGGCCCGCGCTGCCAAGCACGGGATAAGCATGCGCGACCGGATCGTGGCCGAACTGCCGCGTTACGCACCGCTCGCCGCGACCTTCTCAGGCCCGGCCAATCTTCGGAACAAAGTCCCCTGGCTGCGCCGCGTCTTCGATCGACAATTGGGCTTTGCCGCTGAGCGCGATCTGCCGGCCTGGCGAACCGACTATTTCCGCGACGAAGAGGCGCTTCCCTACGCCAGGCCGGGGAGCCGCATGGGCAACGTGATGCTCTTCGCCGACACGTTCAACCGCTACTTCGAGCCTGACAATCTGCGGGCTGCGCTGCGCGTCATTGCGGCCGCTGGACGAAGGCCGTTGACGCCGCGCCACCACGGTCGCCCGCTCTGCTGCGGGCGAACCTATCTCGCGGCGGGCCTCATTGAGAGGGCGCGCGCCGAGGCCCGGCGGACGCTGACGGCGCTCGCCGGCGATGTGCCTGTCATAGGCCTCGAGCCCTCCTGTCTCATGACCTTGCGCGATGAATTCGTGTCCTTGCTGCCGGGCGCCGAAGCGAAAGCGCTCGCGGGCCGCGCGGTCACCTTCGGGGAGTGGATGGCGCGCGAGACAATTTCGCTCAAGCTTCGGCCGACGCCGACCAAGGCCCACGTCCACGGTCATTGCCATCAGAAAAGCTTCGGCGCCTTCGATGCGACTCTCGCGGCGCTGCGCCAGGCGCCCAATCTGATCGTCGCGCCGATTGCGTCGTCCTGTTGCGGCATGGCCGGCGCCTTCGGCTATCAGTCCGAGACGCAGGACGTGTCGCGCGCCATGGCGGAGGCCGATCTCATGCCAGCTGTGCGCAACGCCAAACCTGAAGAGCTGATCGTCGCCGATGGGACTTCCTGCCGCCATCAGATCGCTGATCTCTCTGGACGGGTCGCGGTGCACTCGGTCCGCGTGCTGGCCGATGCGCTCCCATCCGGACCTGACGGATAGGGTGGCTCGCTTCAGCTCACGCGCTCTTTTCGAATAGCTCGCGTCCGATCAGCATACGCCTGATCTCGCTCGTGCCGGCGCCGATCTCGTAGAGCTTGGCGTCGCGCAAGAGCCGCCCGAGCGGATAGTCGTTGGTGTAGCCGTTTCCGCCTAAGATCTGGATCGCTTCGAGCGCGGCCTGGGTCGCGCGCTCGGCGGCGTAGAGGATCGCGCCCGCCGCGTCCTCGCGGGTCGTCTGATTGCGGTCGCAGGCCTTGGCGACGGCGTAGACATAAGCCTTCGCCGCATTCATCCCCACATACATGTCGGCGAGCTTGCCTTGCACCAACTGGAAGGCACCGATGGCTTGGCCAAACTGCTTGCGTTCGTGGACATAAGGAAGGACGACGTCGAGCGCGGCCTGCATGAGGCCGAGCGGACCCGCCGCAAGCACGACGCGCTCGTAGTCGAGGCCGCTCATGAGGACATTGACGCCCTTGCCGATCTTGCCCAGCACGTTCTCGGCCGGAACTTCGCAGTCGGCGAATATGAGCTCGGCCGTGTCGGAGCCGCGCATGCCAAGCTTGTCGAGCTTCGTCCCTTGCGAGAAGCCCTTCATGCCGCGCTCGACAAGGAAGGCGGTGATGCCGCGCGCGCCGGCGGCAGGATCGGTCTTGGCGTAGACGACAAAGGTCTGGGCCGAGGGGCCGTTAGTGATCCACATCTTCGAGCCATTGATGACGTAGCGGTCGCCCTTGCGTTCGGCGCGGGTCGTCATCGACACGACGTCGGAGCCTGCGTTCGGCTCGGACATCGCGAGCGCGCCGAGGTGCTCGCCTGAGATGAGCTTCGGCAGATAGCGCGCCTTCTGCTCGTCATTGCCGTTGCGCACGATCTGGTTGACGCAGAGGTTGGAATGCGCGCCGTACGACAGCCCGACCGATCCTGAGCCGCGCGACACTTCCTCCATCGCCACGCAATGCTCAAGGTAGCCTAAGCCGAGCCCACCGTACTCCTCCGGCGCGGTGATCCCGTGCAGGCCTAACTCCCCCATCTTGGGCCAAAGGTCGCGCGGAAACGCGTTGTCGCGGTCAATTTGCGCAGCGCGCGGCGCGATCTCCCGCTCGGCGAATGTGCGGGCGCTGTCGCGGATCATCGCGGCGCTTTCGCCGAGATCGAAGTCGAAGGGGCGGGGCGCGTTCGGGATCATGGGCTTGGCTCAGTCGCACCCGCGAGGGGGGATCGGGCGGGAGCTTGGCGGGAATTGCGAGCTCTTGGCAAGGCCGGAGCCTGCCGCAGCCGACGAGATCCGGTAAACGCGGAGAGCCTCCGAATCTTAAGGGCGGCCGATCTCGGCCGCCCTCTTGGACCCCAATTGCTTTCGCGGCTAGCAGGCGTCCCAGAAGCCGGCGCGGTAGCTCGGGTCGGTGTAGTACCAGCACAGAGCCCGGGGCCGGCGGCTGGCCGGCGTAGGCGACGGCGGCTCCCGCGGCGAGCACGCCGATCGCGGCGCCGGCCGCAATCGCGCCGCCTGGGCCCCAGCGATACCAGCCGGGCCGGGCCCAACCACCATACCCACCGCGGTAGACGCCACCGTGGTAGCCATAGCCGCCGCGGTAGACGCCGCCGCGGTAGCCATAGCCGCCGCGATAGCCGCCGACGGTCCCGCCGCGATGGTAGACGCCGCCGCGTGGTCCCACTCGGGTCACGCCGCGATGCGCGATATACGCTTTCGAAATTATCCCGTCGTTCAGCATCGGCGCCGGGTTGGACCCCTGCATCTCGATCGCGCCAGCCTGCGGCGGACTGAAGCCGGAAAGCGCGATCGCCACGCAGGCGCTTTTGACCAAACTCGACCGAATCATGGATTTCCTCCTTGGCGCAGCTCAAATCGCCTGCCAAACTATCGCACAAACCAGCGCCGACGCGAAGAGGCGGCCTTGCAAACGGCTGGCCGCCGCTAGTCGCGCGCCGCGTCGGCCGACGGCGCTCGCGCCGCGCTTCAGTCGCTCAGGCCGTCTTTGGCGGTTGAATGACCTTCCCGTCCGGACCGATTCGCTCGAATGCGACCTCGTGGCGCCGGAGCTTGTCTCTGATCGTCTCGACGTGGTCGGAACCGAACTGTCTCAACGACACTTCCTCGACGACGCGCGCCGTCTTTTTGACCACCGCGTGCTCAGCCGTCTCGATGGCCTCGATTGTCCCGTCAGCCCAGTCGATTTCGCCAATGTAGTTGGGGTCGGAGATCGCCTTGCGCAGCACTTCGGCGTGTTCATGGTGAAGGGTTACGTCGTGGGCGACATCGCGTTCGGTCACGAAACGACGGACCCTGGTCCGGCCCGTCTCGATCATCTGCTTGCCGACCTCCAACTGCTCCTCGGCGAGCCTGAGAACCTCCGGTTGCGCGGCGGCGAGCTTCGGGGAAACAGCGACCTGCTGGACGGCGGCGAGTGGAAGAGTTTCGAGCTTCCTTTGGACTGCCTCGACATGCGCAGGCGGCGCCACTCCCGTGGTGACCGCGCGGTCGTGCACGTCGACCGGCCGGTGGATGTCGAGCACAGCCCTTGCATGCGCGACTTCATTGGGCGGAAGGCGAACGGAGATGAGCGCGCCGCCCTTGTGGACAGTCTGCCCGTAAATATTCGCCTCGTGCTCGTAGACATCGGGCCCGAACAGCCGCTGCCAGAGCCCTGGCTTCTTTACGCCTGCGGCATGGGACGATCTGCTGTCCCTGAGACGGGCCTCGTTAAAAACGCTGATGTCGGATTCGGCAAACCCGGCCGCCTTCAAAGCGCTCATCGCGGCGTCCGCGCGAGCGGGCGTGTCATAGACCGCGACTAGGGTTTCGTAAGCCATTTCGTGCTTCCTCGTCCTTGTCGATGATTTATCGTTCGCCGACTGGCGCCGGCCGCTTCAGTGTCAATCGCGCGCCCCGAACCCGCTAACGGCCTCCCGATCATGGGCGCCCTATTCGTCGGTGGGCCGACACAATTCCATTGGCATATTAGAACCGGCCTAGCTGGCTGTGTGACGCTTTGTCTACAATCAGCGTGGGCGTGTACCGCCTCGAACGGATAGGCAGCCTTCCACAATGAGCGCGTAAGCACAAGGATCTGCGCAACTTGGAGACATAACCAAGGTTGCGAGGAACCGTGCTCCGATAAAGAAATCCTCTCTGAAAAGTGTAATGGCGTGCTCAAGCAATACAACTGAATCAAAAAAATCCCTGGCCGAGGCCAGGGATTTGTCAGTCTCAAGGGCGCCCCGACTGGGACACCCTGACCTCTACGCTAGGACGGCTCGATTTACGCGGCCTGTGCGGAAGGCGTCTTGACCGCTTCGATGGTCTTGGCGCCGCCCTTGTTGATCGCAATGGTGCGCGGCTTCTGAGCCTCCGGAACCTCTCGCACCAGATCAATGTGCAAGAGACCGTTCTCACTGGCGGCGCCCGTCACGACGACGTGGTCGGCAAGCTGGAAGCGACGCTCGAAGGCGCGGGCGGCGATGCCCTGGTAAAGCACGTCGCGCTTCTCGTCCTTCTCGACGGTTTCCTTGGATCCGCGCACGGTCAGCGTGTTCTCGCGGGTCTCGACGGACAGCTCGTTCTCGCCGAAGCCGGCGACCGCAAGCGTAATCCGGTAGGCGTTCTCGCCAGTGCGTTCGATGTTGTAAGGCGGGTAGGTGGGGGCGTTCTGCTCGCCTCCGGCGACCCTGTCGAGCATCGAAAAGAGACGATCGAAGCCGACGGTGGAACGATAGAACGGTGCAAGATCGTAATTCAACATAGTCACATCCTCTTGGTTGAGCGATATGCCGGCTGCGCCCCAGACATTGGCTGCGCCTGCCGTTGTGAGGCCCTTAGACCTCACGCGAAGTCATTTTTGTTCGGAGGGCTTCAAATTCAAGGCCGAACAGGTGATCTTCGCCACAAAAAATGCACGCTCCGCGATCAAAGGGAGTAGGCCCGGGGCGCGACGAAGCGCCGGGCGATTCGTCCATCGAGGGGCCGTCGCCTCCGGATATCGAGGTCCAACGCACATGCTGAAACAAATATCGGTCGTGGTTGCCGTCGCCGTAACCCTGTGTTTCGCCGCCACCGCTTACGCCGCCTCAAAAGGCCCGCAAACTGAAGAGGATAACGAGCCACCCAAGCCGCTGCCGCCGCTGCAGAAGAATTTTCCGCTCGACGAAACCTGGTCGCTTCGGGAGCTCAACGGCAAGCCCGTGCCCTCGGGATTAGACATTAGCCTGAAGATCGACGGGACGCTGCGCGGGTCAGGCTTTACCGGGTGCAATTCGTGGTCGGCGACGATGTATCCGGTCAAGGACCAGCATCTCGCCACGGGGCCCTATGCGCTGACCAAAAAGCAATGCGCCAAGGACGTTATGCAGCTCGAACTGAGCTTCCTGTCCGCGCTGCTCGGCAACCCGGAGTGGGATCTGGTAAACGGAGACTTGGTCATTAAAGGGCCGCGCGGGGCGCTGAAGCTCGCCCGCTCGCTTTAAGCGGAAGGGGAGCTGCGGGGTCTGATGCGGCATGACCGCGCAGTTCCATCTCCCAAACCAAAAGCTGACGGCGTAAAAGCCGTGACTTTTGTTGCCATAAGCAGAAAAATGTGTTACTGATATTTCCGCTGGCCGAATTCGTCTGGCCCTGGCGCTGAGCCAGAGGCGGAAGGAGGAGGCCGGCAGGCTATTTGACATGATTGACCCACAACCTCGGCGCGCAAAGCGGCGCGGGAGGGGATTTTCCTATTTCTTCCCCGCGTAAGCTATTGAAAAAGCTCAATTTGAAAAAATAAGCGCTAGTAAACGCTAGCTATTTACTAGCGCTTATCAGCGTTTACCCGCTTCTTGTTAGCGTTTATGCGCCTGTTATTTGCATTGGCTTCGCCGGCGCACACGCGAGGGTTGCGTTTGACGAGGCGCGCCGGCTCCCCATCCTGCGAGCCAAGAACGCGGAATTGAAGCCCCCCAGGTTTGGCGTTGGCGGACAACGCAAACGGCTTAGTCCTCAATTTACGTTGCAGGCTCCGGCTCGGCGCTGACCGTGGCCGGAGCGCCGTCGTGGGTTTCGAACGCGATCCGCCGCTTGTGAAACTGGTTTATCGTCGCCTGATGGCCAATCGAGACGATCGTCGTCCGCGGCAGCGTCTCGACAATCGCGCGATAGAGATTGGCTTCGCTCTTCTCGTCGAGCGAGGCGGTCGATTCGTCGAGGAACAGCCAGTCCGGCTCGGCCAGCAGCGCGCGCGCGACGGCGAGGCGCTGCTGTTCGCCGCCCGACAGCCGCATTTGCCAATTCTCGTTATCGTCAAGCCGGTCCGCCAGCGCCGGAAGGCCGACCTTCACCAAGGTCTCCCTCAGCTTCTGGTCGGAGAAATTGGCGCTTGGCGCCGGATAGGCGAGGGCGTCGCGCAACGGTCCGATTGGGATATAGGGCCGCTGCGGCAAGAGCATGAGCTTGGCGTAGGCCGGCTGGCGTATCTCACCCGAGCCGTGCGGCCACAAGCCCGCAATGGCGCGAAAGAGCGTCGACTTGCCGACTCCCGAGGGTCCGACAAGCATCGTGGACTCCTGTGGGACCAGCACCAGGTCGGCGATACGGGCCAGCTTGCGGCCGTCGGGCAACGCGACTTCGACGTCGTTCAGCGACAGGGTAGGGGCCTGAGACGGCCCCGCCGTCAGGCGCGGCGTCTTCTTGTCGTCCGCGAGCGCGCGGTCGAAGGCGTCCTCGAACGAAGTCAGTCGCTCGATCGTGGCGCGGAAATCGGCGAGGCCGATGTAGCGGTCGACGAAGAAGTTCATCGCGCCGTTGACGTTGGCGAACGCATCGGCCGACTGATTGAAGCGGCCGAAGTCGACGATTTTGGCAAAGTAGAACGGCGCGACGACCACGTAAGGAATGATGACGGAGATCTGGCTGTAGAACTGGTTGAAGGCGATGAGCCAGGTGCGCACATGGATGATGCGACGGATGGTTCGCACGACCTCGCCGAACACGCTGCCAGCCCGGTCGATCTCGCGCTCCTCCCCCTTGAGGAGCGCGATCTGCTCGCTGTATTCGCGGATGCGCGCGAGATCGAAGCGGAAGTTCGCCTCGACCGCCTGCTGACGGAAATAAAGCCTCGACAGGCTGCGTCCGATCATCTGGGTGATGCCTGTCGCGAGGCAGGCGTACAAGACCGCGACCCAGAACAGGAAGCCAGGGATTCGCATCCCGAAAATCGGAGCCCTGAGCGAGTTGGAAATCCCCCACAGGATGATTGAGAACGACACCAGATTGGTCGCCGAGGCGATCGCCTGGATGGTGTAATTGTAGATGCCGACGTTGCCGGAATTGATGCCGGTCCCGGTGCCGTTGATGAAGCCGCCGATGTCCTGCGAGATGCGCTGGTCGGGGTTGTCCGTCGTGATGCGCTGGCCGGCGATCTCCACCGACGTCTCTTCGTCCGGATGATCGGCGGCGCTGGTGAGCGCGAGCTTGTAGTGCATCGAGTGCATGAGCCAACGCGAGGTGAACGAGGCCGTCATCCAGCGTCGCCATTGCAGCACGAAATTCGAGGCGACAAAGAACTCGACGATGCCGGCGACGATGGCGATTGTCGCCAGGGGCACGAAGACGACCATGAGCTGGTACCAGAACGCCACCCGATGCGCCTCGTCGGCCACCTGGATGGCGTTGCCGAAATCCCGCTGGAAGAAGTTGAAACGCAGCGCCAGCGCGACCTGGAACTGGTTGATCAGGATGAGGAAGAAGACATTGATGCGGGCGTAAACGTCCTGACGAAGGATTACCGGCTGGGATGGCCAGGGCCGGATCGAGATCGGAGTCCGCGCGGCGAAGAAAGGATCGGCGATCCGCATCATCCTGCGCACCAGGCGAAAGTGCGAGACGGCGAAGATGGCGAGAACGAACAGCGCCGTCGCCAGAGGCAGATAGCGGGGCAGCTCGTATTCCTCGAGGCTCTGCGGCCAATAGCCGGTGAGCGCGGCAAGGTCGGCCAGGCCGAACAGCACCGTTTCGATCGCGAACAGATCGCAGAGGAGGGTGAGGAAGGTCGACATCCTCCAGCGCGACAGCGAAGCGACCGCGGCCAGCCCCGAGACGACGGCGATGAGCAGCGTCATCCCGTCCTCTCGGTAGCCGCCGATGATGAGGGCGAGGACGGCGAAGGCGGCGAGGCTCAACATGCGCATTCGGGTAGGACCTTGAGCGGACGGCAAAAAGAAGAAGCCGCACTATCAGACCGACCGGGGCATTAGAAGGGCGGCCCAGGTGCCAGCGCATGAATTGTTGGCAATGTCGGCGTTAAGCCTGAGCCAATGGGTTTCACGCGAAAACGCATCCGAGGCAGGCCGGCTGCCGATAAACGCCGTGCTAATCAGATGAGCGGTAATTTTGCCGGCGCACTCATTCTCGTCTTGTGAGGGTCGCCGGCGATGCGAGGCCTGCCTCGCAAACGCGGCTCATATCGCAAGACAAGACAGGCGAGCCGATGGCAGTCGCGGGCAAGGTGTCCGGGCTGCCGCCAGATCCTCCTCGCATTCGTTCTGAGGCGAGTCTGTCGGCGCTATCGTTTGATCACGATCGCGTGGCCGTTGAGGTTGTGCAAAACGGTCCGGTCTTTGAGCGGCAGTTGTCCATCGACATAGCGGGCGACGCCCGGAGTCGTGTCCCAGCCATAATCGTCGTACACGATCATGCCGCCCGGAACCAGCCGTTCCCAGATCCATTCCGTCACGTCTTTGGCCGACTGATAGACGTCGACGTCGACATGGCAGAACCGGAACTTAAGATTCTCGACTTTGCCGCCAGTTTCCTCCGGGAAGATGCCGGTTAGAATCTCGATATTGTCGAGTTCCAGCGTTTTGTAGAGGAAGTCCTCAACTAAGCGCTGGCTCGTGTCGGCATGCTCGCCCCCGACATAGTCAGGGTCTTCGTCTCCGGCTTTCACAATGCCAGAGAACGTGTCGCAGGCGTAGACTTTGTCGTGCAATCCCAGACGTTTCGCCTGCGTCGCGATAAGCGCGGCAGTGCCTCCGCGCCATACTCCGATTTCGATCAGTGCGCCGGTTTCGAGCTTGGCCGACTGCTCGACGAGCCTCCACAGCTCGAAGCACCGGTACTTATCGACCAGCGTCGCGAGTTCGACCTGCAAATAGGCCGCTTTGAACCCTTGATCGAGATTCCATGGGCTATAAGTCGCGCTTGGCAGCACGACTTCGTAGTCAGGGCCCTTGTTCACAAGCCGAGGCATATAGCGAACATGGACGCCGTAATTGCGCGCCAGATTCTTAAGCGTCGATTTTACGAGCTGGTTCAAGGTAACCATCCGCTGCTGAAAAAAGGGGTGACGCCTTAGGCTCACACAATACCGTGTTTACGCAGTTAATGGAAGACACGTTTCGTCCTGGTAAGTGTCGTTTGGTGATGGCACCGGTGTGACAGACGCGTTTGCGGCGAAACGCCGCTCCCCTTGGCTACGCCTCGACCTCGCTTGAAATTCCGCAACGGGTCGGGTACGGCGCCCGCGGGCAAGTAAGGCTGGTGGGCTAATAGAATGAGTATTCTTCTTATCTGCATACTGATTTTCGTCTTGTTCATGGTCGCCGGCTATGCCGGGCTCGCGCTGCAAACGCGGCTCGTGGATGAGCACAAGACAGGCGACACCAAAGCCGTGGTCGGCCAGGTCTCGGGGCTGGTCAGCCTTCTTCTCGCGCTCGTCCTCGGAACTCTCATTGGCGTGAGCTGGGGGTATTTCTCGGCTCAGCGGACGAACCTGGAGAATTTCTCCGCCCAGATCCTGAGGCTCGATCAGGCGCTCGGGCAATTCGGGCCCGAGACCAAGCCGATGCGCGACCAACTCAAAGCGGGAATCGAGAAAGCCTACGGGGCGATCTGGGGCGGCGGGAGCATCGATCCCGCAATGCTCACGGTCGGCCCGCCCCTCGCCAATGCGCAAGCCGTCAGCGATTTTCTGGCGACGCTTCAACCCAAAACTGACGCGCAGAAGGCGGCGCTGGCGACCGCCAACCAATACGCCAGCATGGTCGAGCAATCGCGGCTCTTGATCTCCCTCCAGATCGCGAGCGGGCCGGTGACCTGGACTCTGATCGCGATCCTGGTCTTTTGGACAGCGGCGCTCTTTTTCGCCATGGGCTTGTACGCCCCGAGCAACGCCCTGGTTACCGCGGCCCTTACTTTCGGCGCGCTGTCGATCGCGTTTGCGATCCTTCTCATCCTCGAACTCGGCATGCCCTATACCGGCCTGTTCAGGGTTTCGCCCGCCGCGCTCGAACAGACGATCGAGTTCATCGACAAGTAGGCGGTTTCGACGGACGGCGAAGGCGGTTCAGCCGCGCGCCGGCGGCATCCGCGCATGGACCTCGCTCGTCATCGCATCGATCCTTTCGACCAGGGTCCGGACGGTCTGGGTCAGTTCCGTGTTCTGCTTGAGCAGGGTTTCCACGCGCTCGGTCAACGCGGTGTTTTGCTGCACCATTTCGACCAGCATGCTGGCTTGCTCGCGCATTTGCGCCTGCCGCTGCTCACTGATCTGGTGGAGCTCCTCGCGATGCTGGGCGTCGGCGAGGCTGGTCACCTTGTCGCGGTCGGCCTGACGGGTCTGCGCCAGCAGGATCAACGGCGCGGCATAGGCGGCCTGGGTCGAGAAGGCGAGATTGAGCAGAATGAATGGATAGACGTCAAACTGGGTCCAGCCCGCGGCGTTCACCCAGATCCACAGCGCGACAATTAGAGTCTGCGCGATCAGGAACGTCGGCGTGCCGAAGAACCGCGCGAAATCCTCCGCTTTTCTCCCGAACCAGTCGTTTCCGAAGGCCGATTCGAGATGGGCGTGCGGCAGGTGAAATCTGCGCAGACGCTCCTCCGGTTCATGGCGCACGCTCATTGGGCCCTTCCTTCGCCTCCCGCCACACGAGAGGGCGGCCTGCGATTCGCGCTCCGACAATACATCATCAAGGTGATAGTCGCCTTGTGGAGCGGTCGAGGACTCGCTATGGTCGACTCATTCCACCGAATTTGTATAGGCTACAATATAAGCAACTTAAGAGTGTCGTAGCACAGGATCGCCTCGTCCGTCGCACCGGGCTCGAAACTGGCGACGCAAACGGCAACACAGGGAAGAACCCCATGTCTCACAAGGTTGAAACTCTCGCGCTTCATGCGGGCTGGCGCGCCGATCCGGCGACGGGCGCGGTCGCCGTCCCGATCTACCAGACCACTTCATATCAGTTTCAGAGCGCCGAGCACGCCGCGAACTTGTTCGCGCTCAAAGAGCTCGGCAACATCTACACCCGCATCATGAACCCGACGACGGACGTGCTCGAGAAGCGCGTCGCCGCGCTCGAGGGCGGCGCCGCGGGGCTGGCGCTCGCCAGCGGACAGGCGGCCTCGGCCTTCGCGGTGCAGAACCTTGCCCGGGCCGGCGACAACATCGTCTCTTCGACCGACCTCTATGGGGGCACCTGGAACCTGTTCGCCAACACGATGAAGGACCAGGGGATCGAGGTCCGCTTCGTCGATCCGGTCGACCCCGAGGGTTTTCGCAAGGCCACCGACGCGCGCACCCGCGCCTATTACGCCGAGACGCTGCCCAATCCGAAGCTGATCGCCTTTCCGATCGCGGAAGTGGCGGCGATCGGCCGTCCGCTCGGCGTTCCGCTGATCATGGACAACACCGCGGCGCCGATCCTGACCAGGCCGTTCGAGCATGGCGCGGGGATCGTCGTCTACTCGTCGACCAAATATCTCGGCGGTCACGGCAACTCGATTGGCGGCCTCATCATCGACGGCGGCAATTTTCCGTGGGAGGAGCACAAGGAGCGCCAGCCCGCGCTCAACACGCCCGATCCCAGCTATCACGGGGCAGTGTGGAGCGAAGCGGCGAAGCCGCTTGGGCCGATCGCTTACATCCTCAAGGCGCGCACCACGCTCCTGCGCGACCTCGGCTCCTGCATGTCGCCTTTCAACGCCTTTCTGACGCTCCAGGGCGTGGAGACGCTTCCGCTGCGCATCGAGCGCCACTCGGCGAACACCTCCGCCGTCGCCGCCTGGCTCGCCAAGCAGCCCGGGGTCACGAGCGTGATCCATCCTTCGCTTCAGAAGGGCGAAGCCAAGCGACGGGCGGAAAAATATCTGAAGGGAGGCTTCGGCGGCCTGGTTGGATTCGAGATCAAGGGCGGCAGGGAGGCCGGGCGCAAGTTCATCGACGCGCTCAAGCTTCTCTACCACGTCGCCAATATCGGGGACGCGCGTTCGCTCGCCATCCATCCCGCGACCACCACGCATTCGCAACTGTCGCCGGCGGAGCAACAAGCGACCGGCGTGACCGACGACTACGTCCGGCTGTCGGTCGGCATCGAGCACATTGACGACATCATCGCAGACATCGACCAGGCGCTGAAGGCGGCGGCGTGACGGGAGGCGCCTGGATCGATCAGTTGGCGCAGACCATTCGGCCTGCGCCTTCGCCGCCCCCATAGCCGCCAACGGCGGCCCCGCCAAAATCACGCAATGCCTAGGGCGCTCCGTTCTTGACTGGAATCGGTTCGGCTCCTTCTCCGGCAGAGGGCCGCGGCATCGGTCAGGCCGCTCGGTTTTGGGTTTTCTTGGCGCCTGGCCGTTTGGCTTCAAAGACCCCTATTTTTGAGGGTTGGATTTCCTTGGATTTCCTTGGATTCTCTCGTCCGAATCGAGACTTTCAATGGGTTACGCGGGATTTTCGCGGGTAGAATTTTTCGCGCTGGTTTCCCTGGCGTTGAAAGGCGGAAGCTGTGGGGGCCGGCGGTCGAGGGCTATGCGGAAGCGCAGGATTGTTCATGGGTCAAGCTTAGCCTGATTTCTGATTTTCTGCAATCAATTGCAGTCCAAGCTCGTTGCGGTCGCGTCGTCGCGCCGTCTCGTCCGGACTGTCCTTCGTCGACGGTTTCGAGGACGGTGGCCGAGCTTAGTCCGCAGTCGATTACTCAGCCAAGACGGGAATTCTACGCATTCATCTCAAAGCAATCATCTTGCCCGCGGGCTGTGACAGAGATCACATGTTCTTCGGGCGGGACGAAGGATCGCTGGATGCGGTGAAGGTATTCGCGCGCCTCAACCTCGCTCGCGCATCAATCTCGACTTGTCGCGGTTCCAGTCGCGCGCTTTTTCGGTGTCGCGCTTGTCGTGCAGTTTCTTGCCGCGCCCGAGCGCGATCGCGATCTTGGCCCGACCCTTGGCGTTGAAATAGATGCGCAGCGGCACGATGGTCATGCCCTCGCGCTCGACGCCCTTGGCGAGCTTCGCGATCTCCTTGGCGTGCAAGAGCAGCTTGCGCGGGCGCTTGGGCTCGTGGTTGAACCGATTGGCCTGAAGGTATTCGGGAATATTGGCGTTATAGAGCATGATTTCGCCGTTGCGATCGACGGCGGCGTAGCTCTCGGCGACCGTCGCCTTGCCGGTCCTGAGCGACTTGACCTCGGGACCGGTCAGCATCAGGCCGGCTTCGAACGTTTCGCCGATCTCATAGTCGTAACGCGCGCGCCGGTTGTCGGCCACGACCTTGAAATTCGGTTTTTCCTTTTCGGCCATTGTTTTAGCGCTGCCTTATGCCTCTGTAGGGCGGCGTCGCTGACGCCGCCAGGCCGGGTCCATAGCCCATCATGAGACGGGCGTCCTTATGGACGCCCTATCGACCCGGCCCTAGAACGCCCCCTTTAAGCGTTGACCAGGCCCGCATGGACCATGGCGCGACGGATCAGCGCCTCGGTCGTCTGGCCGACCGGAACCAGCGGCAATCTTGTATCGGCCTGAATCCGGCCGAGCACGCTGAGCGCGTATTTGGCCCCGTTGACCCCCGGCTCGGCGAAGATCGCGGCGTGCAGCGGCGTGAGGCGGTCCTGGATCTTCAGCGCATGGCTCCAGTCGTCCTTGAAGGTCGCCTCCATCAACTCCGCGCAAAGGGCGGGCGCGACATTGGCGCTAACCGAAATGCACCCGTGGCCGCCGGCGGCCATGGCGGCCAGCGCCGTCATGTCTTCGCCAGAAAGTTGGATAAAGTCCGCGCCCATCGCGTGCCGTTGGCGCGACACGCGCCCGACGTCGCCGGTCGCATCCTTGACGCCGACGATGTTCGGCAACTCGGACAACCGCTTCATCGTGTCGACCGACATGTCGACGACGCTTCGCGGGGGAATGTTGTAGATGATGATCGGAATACCGATTGCGTCGCTGACGGCCTTGAAGTGCTGGTAAAGGCCTTCCTGCGTCGGCTTGTTGTAATAGGGCGTGACGACCAGAACGGCGTCCGCGCCGCTTCGCTCGGCGTGGCGGGCGAGATCGATCGCCTCGCTGGTGTTGTTGGAGCCTGCGCCGGCGATCACCGGAACCCGGCCGCGCGCTTCGTCGATGCAAATGTCGACGGCGCGCTGGTGCTCGTTATGGGTGAGCGTCGGGCTCTCTCCGGTCGTTCCGACCGGCACCAGACCATGCGAGCCGGAGGTGATCTGCCAGTCGATCAGCGCCCGATAGGCCGGCTCGTCGATCTTGCCGTCCTTGAACGGGGTGACCAGCGCTGTCATAGATCCGTGAAACTTCGCTCGCTTTTCCATGGGCCCCGCTCGGCTCGCCTCGCGCCCGCTCGATCCTCACGCTCGACGCGCTGGCGGACACATAGCCTCGACGCGCCGTGGGCGAAAGGGGCTCGGCCACGAGCGTTACAGTTTACGTCTTGGTCACCAAGATCGGGCCATCCTTGATGAAGAGGACTGGACCCATGACAACCCTGCAATTCGGCCCGCTTCTGGCCGTTGCCGGCGCCGCTTGTCTGGTTGCGTGGACGCCTGAGGGGCGCGCCCCGGAGCCGGTCCCGAGGTTGGCTCTGAGTGCGCCGAAGCTGGCGTCCCTCTTCCCGGATGCGGATCCCTCGAAGCCGGCTCTTGCACGCGCGGCCAGCCTTGAATCCCCTTCCACCGTTGGCGCGATACCCGCCAGCATCCCTGCGCCCTCCGCCGAGGCTGCGTTAGGTCAGGCCGCTCGGAGCGGCAAGGAGGTCAAGGTCCAACTCGCCTACGCCGACCTTGAGGGCGCAGCGCCAGCGCTTGGCGCGCTGTCGGCGGTTGCGCCGCATGCAGAGATGGCGGCGCTTGAGCCGTCCGCGCCGGCTTCTGCGGCCCCGGAGCCGTCGGCGCCTGCGGCGACCCCCGCCTTGCCGCCTCCACGGACTCCTCAGGCCGTCGTCCTCTACAAGAAGGGCGACGTCGCGGGGCTCATGGCGCTCGCCTCGGCGGCCACTGAAGTGGACGAGCGATCGGCGCTCGAATGGGCGGCTTTGCGTGCGGACGCCCACCCGTCCTTCGATTCGCTCGCTGCTTTCCTCAAGGCTCACCCAGGCTGGCCAAGCCGCGGCTGGATTCGTGAGCGGCAGGAAGTCGAGCTCGCGGCGCACCCGCAGGCGCCGGCTGAGGTCGCGGCATTTTTCGCCAGCGACGCGCCCCATTCGAGCGCGGGGAAGATCGCTGCGGCGCGAGCCGCGCAGGCGATGGGGCGCCCCGAGGAGGCGTCGCAAATCATCCGTAGCCTTTGGCGCGACGGCAATGTCGAGGCGCTGGCGGAGAGCGTCATCCTGCGCGACTTCGGCGCTTCGCTCACGAAGGCCGACCACGCCTATCGAGCCGACCGCCTGCTCTACGCGGGCTACCTCGGCGCTGGCGTCCGCGCGGCGGCGCTCGCCGGTCCCGACGACTTCGCGCTTGCTCAGGCCCGCATCGCGGCGGCGCGCGAGCCGATGAGCGCGGCCCTGATCAAGGCGGTTCCGCCGGCGTTGCGCAACGATCCCGGTCTCCTGTTCTCCAGAATCCAGTACGCCCGGCGGGCAGGGCGGGTCTACGAAGCGGCGGTCATGCTGAGCCTCGCGCCGCACGATCGCGCCGCGCTCGTCAATCCGGACCGGTGGTGGAGCGAGCGGAAGATGGTCGCTCGCACGCTCCTCGACCTCGACGAGCCGAGGCTTGCGTTTGAAGTTTGCGACCAGACCGTCCGCCCCAACTCGTCCGAGGCTCAGGTCGACGCGGCCTTCCACGCTGGCTGGATCGCATTGCGCTTCCTTGATGACGCTCCTTCAGCGGCGAAACGCTTTGCGCTTGCGGCCGAGGCCGCGGAGAATCCCCTATCCGTGGCCCGGGCCGCCTATTGGCAGGGTCGCGCCGCCGAGGCCATGGGCGATTCCGAGGCGGCCAAGAGTTTCTACGCGCGCGCCGCCGCCGTGCCGATCGCGTACTACGGCCAGCTCGCTGCGCAACGCCTCGGCGAAACTCGTCTCGTTTTCCGCGCGCCGGCTGCGGCGGCCGAGGGCGATCGGCGCGACGAGGCGGTCCGCGCTGTCGAGGCGCTCTATGCCGACGGGCTCGACGATCTCGCGGCGGCGCTCGCCTTCGACGCCGCGCGGCAGTGGCGCGACGAGTCGCAGCTCGCCGCCATGGCGGAGGTGGTGAAGCGTCAAGACGACGCAGGGACGCAAGTTCAGTTCGCCAAGATCGCCGTCATGCAAGGCCATCCGCTCGAAGCGATGGCGTTTCCGGCCGTGGGGATGCCAGCCTTCGTGCCGCTCCCCGGCTCCGCAGACCTGCCCACGGTCTACGCGGTCGCCCGACAGGAAAGCGAATTCATCTGGCATGCGTCGTCGGGGGCTGGCGCGAAGGGTCTTATGCAGATGCTGCCGTCGACCGCGGTCGTGACCGCACGGCGCGCCGGCGTCGACTTCGATTACGCCCGCCTTGTCGTCGATCCCGCTTTCAACACCCAGCTCGGCGCGGCGCTCCTGGGCCAATTGATCGAAGACCAACGCGGCTCGCGCGAGCTTGCCTTCGCCGCCTACAACGCGGGTCCGGGTCGGGTCGCGCAATGGATCGCGGCGCATGGCGATCCGCGTGACGGAGCGGTCGATCTCGTCGACTGGATCGAACGCATTCCTTTCGACGAGACCCGCGACTATGTCGAACGGGTTAGCGAGAACCTTGGCGTCTATCGCCAACGCTTCGCCGACGAGAAGGTGGCGCCGCCGCCCGTGTCGGCGAGAGTTGCGCGCGAATAGAACGGGTTGAGGGCGCACCCACCGAATCGATCCGGCGAAAAGGACAAGGCGACGCGGCGCAGAAGTTGCGACTGAGTCGCCTTAAATTGGAACTCTTCGCGCCACATCTTCGTTATGCCTCCGCTCTCTCATAAGCAGGGAAGGACACAACTTGGATAAGACCCTTATCAGCCTTTTGGGCGGCGCCTCAGCGCTCGCTCTCCTTGGCGGCTCTCAGGCATCCGCCGCCCCCGCGGTAGAAGAAGCCAGCTTGCTACAACCCGCCCAGTCGTTTGCCGAGTTGTTGGATCCCATTCCCAATGCCGAGAAGGTTTTGCGCGCTGAGGACGAGCGCAGTGACGCTGCCGTGGTTGAAGAAAAGCCCATTGTAATGGCGCAATATCATCACCATCACCATCACCACCATCATCACTATCACCATCACCATCACCATCACTATCACTATCACCATCACTACCATCACCATTACTACTGACCGCGACCTCGCTACATTGAACGTCGTGCGCGCGTAAACTTCACGGCGCATGACGTTCTTCAGGCGGCTGAAATAGGGCTCAGTCAGCGCCGCTGCTTGGCCCGCTCGCTCGCTGCGCCGAGAATGTGGCGGTATGTGCCGTCGAAGACCGTATTCGTCGCCGACGTCCATTGCTGTCTCGGCGGATAGCGTGGCGCGGCTCTGGTAGATGCGCCGCGACTGCAATTCGCGCTCGGCGGCCTCCTCATCCGACATCGGGACGAGGTCGAATGCCGCCTCCTCGGGGACGACGAGGATTTGCGCGAACGGCTCGCCCGGCCGGAAAATGTGGGTCCTGCCCTCAGGCGGCGATTTGAACACCAGGAAAAAGATCATTGGCCACCAGCGGCGGATCAGCGCTGGCACGGCGATTGGGGTGGTGTCCGTCGCGTCGGTGTAGAAACGCGGGTGCGGCTCCGTGCGAACCGCCCAACCTTCCTCGACCTTGAGATCCAGTGACAACTGGTAGGTGTAGTAGAGATCGCCGAATGGACGGAATGGCGGCCATTGTCCACCTTGCCCTTCCGGCGGAGGGCCGAAATCGCCGTCAAGCGCAAGCTTGCCCTCGTTTACGCTCACGCGCAGTTCGTTCTCATACGGGTAGAACAATTCGATCCCGTAACGAGCGCCTTCCGAAAACGGGAGGCAATGCCAGGCCTGCTCCATCGACCCGTCTTTTCGGGGCTGGCGTTCGCCGCCCCAGCCGGGGACTTCGAGCTTGGTGCGCCGTGGATTGAGGCCTGGAGTGAATGAGCGATATTTGACCTGCATCGGCGAACCACCCCTGCCGCAATTGCACATTTCAATGCGTTCGAGGCAGCCTTCGTTCCGGAGAGACGGGCCCCATTCGAAACCGCGCTCTATTCGCCCCTAGTCAAATCAACGCCTTCACGGTCTCGACCAGCTTAGGGTTGTCGACCGCGTAAGAGAAGGTCGAGTCCTTCACATGCCGGGGCATGCTGGTCAGGACCTCGGCGGACTGGCGCTGGAACAGCACGATATGTTCGAGCCCCAGCATGGCGCAGAAATGCGAGGACCATGGATCGTGCTGGCCCTCGGCGATGATCTCGACGATCTTTGTATCCGGCGGACAGAAGTAGGCGTTCGACAAGGCGGCGCCGAACTCGCACACGATGATCTTCGCCTGAGCGAAGAGCAGCGCCTGTTCGTCGAACTTGAGCTTGTCCGGCTGGATCGCAACAAAACCAAGCGCCTTGAGCGCCTCGATCATCGCCGCCCGATTGGTGACGTTTCGGCTGTTTGACGGGCTGCGGCAAATGAGCACGCGCGGCGGCGTGCTCATAGCGGGCGCATGCTTTCGCACGTTCGCGAGAATGCGCGCGAACGCTTCGCGGCTCTGCGGATGCGCATTCTGGCTGCTGAGCCCTGTGAACCTGTTCGAGGTGACCGCATGTTCAAGAAAGACAGGCCTCGGCCTCAGCTCGCGGATGAGGCCCTGCGGGACCTCGAGCCGGGCGATCAGAGCCCGCTGCCAAGGGCGCAGAGTCCAGGTCAGCATTGGCGCGCGCATTCTCGCGCCGAGATCGATCAGCGGCACGATGTCGTGCAGATAGTGGCCGTAATTGTGCTTGTCCGAACCGGCGATCAGCAGATGCTCGCCGGCGATGCGAGGCGCGCGCGCCAGCCGTTCGAGATGGAGCCGGCGCTCACGCGTTCCGTCCGCCGCCGTCCGCTCGGCGATCGCCTTGATCGACGACAGGTACCCCTCCCGAAAGGGGACGATGAACGAGTGGCGCCAGACACGGCCCTCGGGCGAAATGAGGAGACCAAACGCCGGAAACCAGTATTGATCGGCGAGATGCTCGAGCGTCATCGCCGGCGCATGGACGGCATGATCGATATAGTGGACGCGCTCCGCATTCGTCGAATTGACGCTGAGCGGATGCAGCCGGGTTTGGTACTGCGCCGGCGCGACCACCTCGCATTGCGAGAGCGGAGGCGGCAAGCGTCCCTCATAGGGGACAACCGTCAGATTTGTCGCTTCGTCGAGTGCGACTGGAACGCCCTCGCTGGACACAGGCAGCGCGTCACGCAGACGGCGCCGCAGGTTCCGCCACGGCGTGCGAACCGCGTCGCGCCAGGCCGCGTGCAGCGATCGATTGAGGCGAACCAGCTTTTCGTTTTCGATTCTGTCGCGCGCCACGCCGTTCCACTGGCTGTCCAACAAGTCCGGTCCTGCTCCAACGCAGGCGGCTGGCCGCCTGCTCAACCGCGGGTCTATGCCCGAACGCGCTGGCAGCGACAAGAGCGGCTTATCCACTGCGATCAGGGGGGCCCGCGTGACTTTGCCCATTTCGGAGTCTAGCTCCGGTAAGGCTATGGCCTTCCGATTCGTTCATGCCGGCTATGGGAAAGAGACCGGACACTGAAGGCGTTATGGCCGGGCTTGTCCCGGCCATCCACGTGTTTCGGGGCATCGAAGCCCAGAGCCTGTTCGACGACGGAAGTCCTTGTTCGTCTAAGCCTCTGCCGCCGGCCACGGCGATGTCGGACTTCGTCTTTGAGGCGGTGGCGTGGATGGCCGGGACAAGCCCGGCCATGACGACAAGGGCTTAGAGCCGCAGCCGCAAAACGCGCCGACCAACAGGTAACGCTATAAGAGCCTCGAATGAGTTTTCGCTTCCTGCACGCCGCCGATCTGCACCTTGGAAGTCCGTTCCTCGGCCTTGCGCAGAAGGACGACGAAGTTGCCGCGCGCTTCGCCAGGGCGAGCCGGAGCGCATTCGAAGACCTCGTCACGAAGGCGTTGGAGGAGGACGTTTCGTTTGTGGTGATCGCCGGCGACGTTTTCGACGGCGAGTGGAAGGACGCTTCCATCGCCCTTTTCTTGAACCGGCAATTGGCTCGTCTCTCAAATCGCGGCGTTCCAACATTCCTCTTGCGGGGCAATCATGACGCTGAAAGCCTCGTCACCAAATCCCTGACTTGGCCGGAGAACGTTTTTGAGTTTTCGACAAGGCGGCCGGAGACCCACCGCATCAAGGATTTGCGCGTCGCGCTGCACGGACGCGGCTTTCCGCACCGTGAGGTGGTTGAGAATTATGCTGTCGACTATCCGGAACCGGTAGCCGGCTGGTTCAATATCGGCGTCTTGCATACCGCTTGCGGGCGCACGGGCCACGAGAACTATGCGCCTTGCACGGCTCATGATCTCGCCGCGCGCGGCTACGATTATTGGGCGCTTGGCCACGTCCACGCCTTCGAAATCGTCTCGCGCGATCCATGGATCGTCTATCCCGGCAATCTCCAGGGCCGCAGCATCAGAGAATGCGGAGGAAGAGGCGCGGTCATTGTGGAGGTCGCAGACGGGGTTGTATCGGAGGTAAGGCGCGTTTTGACGGACCACGCGCGCTGGGCGGAGGTCTTCATTGACGCGACGCATCACGGCGATGAGACCGAGCTTCTTCGCGCGGTTGAGGCGGAAGTGCGCCCGCATGCCGAAATGGCGGAAGGGCGGTTGCTTGCGGTGCGGGTTATCTTGACGGGCGCGACGAAATTGCATGGGCGGTTCATCGCGGATCGGGACCGTTTGCGCGACGAGGTGGAGGCGGCGGCGCAGCGGTGCGCCGACGATATCTGGCTCGAACGGCTGCGCATAGAAACGGCGCAGCCGCAGCCGCCGGCCGGCGATGCGGCGCTAGCGGAAATCGATTTGGCCGCGGCGTTGCAGAAATGCGAGGCGGACGCCGCACTGCGGGCGCGTGTGGCCGATCTCGTCAAGACGGTCCAGGACAAGCTCCCCGGAGGGATGGCGGAGGACGCGAGCGCAGCGCTCGACCTCGATTCCATCCTGACGGAAGCTCGCGCGCTGGCGCTGGGCCGCACGGCGGAGGCCTGACGCGCCGTGCGGCTTCTCAGCCTCGAGCTGGAGAAGTTCGGAGCCTTCGCCGATCTGCGGATCGCTTTCCGTCAGGACGCCCGACTGCATGTCGTCTATGGGCCGAACGAAGCGGGCAAATCGACCGCGCTCGCCGCTGTCGGCGCCCTCCTTTTCGGCGTGCCGGAGCGGACGCCATATGCGTCTCGCTTCCCCGGCCAGTTGCGCGTCGGCGCGGAGATTGCGGCGGCCGACGGTCGCCGCCTCAAGTTCTGGCGGCGCAAGGGGCGCAGGATGACACTCCTGGACGGCGCCGGCGACCCGCTGCCTGACGACGCGCTGGCCCCGTTTCTCGGCGGGCTCAGCCGGGAAGTGTTCGAGCGGTCGTTCGGACTGGACGCGGCGAAGTTGCAGAGCCGGCGGCGAGGAAATGTTGCAGGCGGACGGCGACGTTGGCGCGAGCCTCTTGGCGGCGGCGTCCGGCCTGCGGGGTCTCGCCGAACTGCGTCGCTCGCTTGAAGGCGAAGCGGACGGCGTTTTCGCCCCGCGCGCCAGCAAAGACCGCCGTTTCTACCAGGCGCTCGAGCGCTTCAACGCTGCACGCGCCGCAATTCGCGAAAAAGAACTCCGCAGCGATGCATGGATAAAACTCAACAAGGACATCGAAGAGCTTGGCCACGAGTTGGACCGGCTTCGCGCCGCGCGTCGCGCCGGCGATATCGAGCGGTCTCGGTTGAGCCGGCTCAAACGTGCAGCGCCGCTCCTCAACCCGATTCGGGAGGCGGAGGAGGCGCTGGCGTCCTTTGGCGATCTGCCCGTCCTGGCGCCCGGCATGGCGCAGGGCTTGCGAGAGGCGCTCGATGAATTGCGCGTCGCGCGCGAGGAAGCGGAGCGGGCGCGGGTCGAAGAAGAACGCCTTGCCCAGGATCTGGCCAGCATCGAGGTTGACGAGGCGGCGCTTGCCGATGCTGAGGCGATCGAGGAGCTGTTTCAGGCGAGCGGCGGCTACAAGGACGCAAAACGCGATCTTCCGGCCGTTCAGCGCGAGGCTGACGGCTTCCTCGCGGCGCTTGATCGTCATGCGCGATCATTGGGTTTGTCCGACATCGGCTCACTTGAAGCGCGGCGGCCGCCGGAAGCCGCGAAGTCGGAGGCGCGCAAGCTGATCAAGCAGGGGCGCGAGGCGGAAGCGTCGGCAAACGCGAAGGCTGATCAAGTCTCGCAGGCTGAGAAGGCCTATGAGCGGGCGCGCATGACGCGAGAGACGCAGGGCGGGGACCTCGATCCCACGTCGTTGCGCGAAAAATATGCCGCCCTCGGCAAGATTGCCGAGCTGGCGCGCAGGGTCGCTGACAATCGGATCGCGCTGACGAACGAGACTGTCGAGCTCGCAGACGCCGCCGCGAGGCTCGACCCGCCGGTCGCCGACCTCGAAGCGCTGGCGAGGCTCCCTATGCCGCGCTCCGAGGATCTTGCTCAACTTGCGGACGCATTCGAGGCGGCCTCGCGTGAGGCGCGCGAAGCCGTAAAGGCGAAGGAGGCGGTGGAAAAGGAGATCGAACAAACGACCGCGCGCCTTGCACGGCTTGCGGCTGGCCGCCCTCTGGCCACGGCCGATCGCATTGTTGAGGCGCGGGCGCGCCGCGAGACCGCGTGGCGGACGAGTGCGCGCGGCGCTATTCGCGCCGCCCGAGGCTCCGGCGCGGGTCTCGCTCGTCAGCCCAGGTCACCGAATTCGAGCGCCTCAATAGCGAGGCTGATCGTTTGGCTGACGACGCGATCGAGGACGCGGCGCGTCTGGCCGAGCACGGACTGGAAACCCAGCGGCTCGACGAACAGACGCGCCGGTATGCTTTGGCGCAGGCCGGCGGAGGCGCGCGCGGCAGGGCTGGTCGCGGAAACCGAGCAGAGTTGGCGAGAGCTTTGGAAACGCGTCTGCGCCGCCCCACATTCGCCCGCAAGGATGCGGGAATGGTCTGGCCGCATCGAGCAATTGATGAAGACGCGCGACAAGCTCGCTGCGCGCCGGACCGAGCTCGAAGCGAATGAAGCCGACCTGAGACGCATCGAGCCGGTTCTGCGAGCGCTGAGCCTTGAGGCCGGATTGAGCGAGATCGAGGGACTCGATGTCATCCGGCTGGCCGAGCGGTTCGAGCGGCGTCTGGAGGAGGTCACGCGCGTCTGGGAGAGATCGCGCGACGTTAAGACCCGGTTCGCCGAAGCGGGTCGGCGTCTCGAGGAAGCGAAAGCCGAAGCCGCCGCCGGCGAGGCCCAGTTGGAGGATTGGCGTCGTCGCTGGCGCCTCGCAGTCGCCGCTCTCGGTCTCGAAGCCGACGTCTCGATCGAAGGGGCCGAGACCGCGCTCGAGGTTTGGGACAAGGCGTTCCAACGACGGCGAAAACCACCGCAATCGGATGCGCCGCGTCGCCGGCATCCAGCGAAACATGAGCGACTTCGAGACCGAAGCCCGCGCGCTCGTACAACGCTGCGCACCCGCGGCCGCGGATCTGCCCGCGGAGACGGCTGCGCGTCTCCTGCACGAGCGTCTTGTTGCGGCGCGGAGGGCTCAAACAAAGCGTCATGCGGCGGCCGAGCTGAGGGAGACGGCTCGGAGAGCGCTCGACGAGGCGCGGGCTCGCTTCGACAGGGCGAAGGAGACAATGACGACGCGGGCAGCGCAGCTCCCGGCGGGCTCCGATCCGGCGGCCTTGCTGGCGCGCGAGGCCGAGCGTTCCCGCCTCGCCGAGGCGCTCCGCCAACAGCGGCTCCGTCTCGCCGATCTCTCCGACGGGGTCGACGAAGCACGGCTGATCGAGGAGATGAACGCGTTCGATCCGGACGCCGCCGCGGCAAGTCTGACGGAACTGGAGCGCCGGGACGAAGACCTGGCTCAGCAGGAAAAGGATCGCTACGCGGAACGCGATCGGCTTCAACGGAAGCGCGGGGAATTCGAAAGCGGCATTGGAGCCGAGGCCGCGCTGCAGCAGCGCCGCAACGCGGAGGCCGAGCTTGTGGAGGCCGCCCGCCGTTGGGCGGTATTGAAGGCGGCTTCCGCACTGCTCGGGGGCGCGCTCGATCACCACCGGGCTCAGCGACGCGACCCCTTGATGGCCCGCGCTGGCGAAGCCTTCGCAACGTTGACGGGCGGCGCCTTTGCCGGGCTGGATCAGAGTTTCTACGACGATGATGAGGCCAAGCTTGAAGCTTGCCGGGTCAACGGGGAGAGGGCGCCGGTGGCGCATTTGAGCGAAGGGGCGCGCGATCAGCTCTATCTGGCGCTACGGCTTGCGTATATCGAGGACTATGCCGCCCGCGCGGAGGCGCCGCCATTTATCGGCGACGACCTTTTCGCCAGCTTTGACGATTCCCGCACGCGCTACGGTCTCGAAGCGCTTGCGGCGATCGGCGACCGCATTCAGCCGATCCTGTTCACGCACCATCTGCATGTCCTCGAAGATGCGCGTGTCCGTCTCGGGGATGCGGTGGACATCATTCGAATCGGTTGATTACGGTCGATTTCGGCCCCGCTCACGGACCGTCCCCATGGAACCCTCTCGCGCAATTTGCGTTATGAGCAATCAGCGCCGCTTTATAGGGAGCCGGTCCATGCCCGAGCGCCAGCGAAAGAACCGATGGTCGGCGGAGGTGACCGCGCATTCTGACGCGCTCGATCTCGAACCGAAAGTGTTCGAAAAGGAAACCGCCGGAGCAATCGCGGCCTCGCTCAAGCGCTCGGCCGAGTCCAGCGATCGGCGGAAAACGAGCGCTTTCCGGTCGGCGATGTCGATGTTGACCTTCTACATCAATCGCGCGGGGCGAAACCTGCCTGCCGAGCGGAAGCACACGCTGGAAGCGGCGAAAGGAAAATTGCGCGAATTGTTCGGACGCAGGCGCCGCGCATAGTTCAACCCGCGGAGATTTTCATGGGGCCGGTCAGCTCGGATGGGACGCCGGAGCCGATGGCTGGAACAAGGAGCATCATGATGGCCAAGCGGACGCCTCCACCTGGCTCTGAGCCTCAGCCGAGCCTGCCCCACGAGAAC
Organism: uncultured Alphaproteobacteria bacterium; assembly: GCA_963725195.1. Lineage (GTDB taxonomy): Bacteria > Pseudomonadota > Alphaproteobacteria > Rhizobiales > Beijerinckiaceae > Roseiarcus. Next base: position 94,543 of record CAVRXX010000016.1, read on the forward strand.
GATCGAGAAGACCGACAGCCGTATGCGAGAGAGGTCGAGGACTATAAGCACAGCGTGGCCAAGCCGCCCAAAGAGCAGGGCGGGCGTGAGGCCAATCGTAGAACCACAAAGGCGCCGATGAAGAAATGACGCTCAGCGCGACGAGCTGGTTAGGATGCGCCGCGCGATACGAGCTTTGAGACAGCGCGCAGCAACCGAATGGCGCCGCTCCTCTTCACCGCGCTTGGCAATTTGCTGTTCGCCGCCGAGCCTCGATCTCAATCTCTTGCGATCGCGCGTCGACATTGTGTTCCAGGAGCCGACGCGTTTCCGACGACGATCCATGACAACATCGCCTTCGGCGTTCGATTGTCCATGCGACTCACCAAAGCGTGACATCCGCACGGGATCGCTCGCCGCAGTGGAACGACGATAGGCTGTGCGCTATTCTGGCAGCGCAGTATCATGGGAAACGCCCCGCGACCAATCAAGCCGAGGAAAATGATGAACGCCGCAACCCGACGCGATCTTTTGGCTGGCGCAGCTGTGGGCGCAGGCGCGTTTCTCGGCGCAACCGCCGCCAACGCCGCCGAGCAGATTCCCGAGCCGAGCCGCGCGTCCGGCGTCGGCGGCTCAGATCCCGTCCCCGGCAACGTGGCGCGCGAGGCTCAGAACCCAGACATCATCAATCCGCCCGCGACCGACTCGGGAACCCTGCCTAATCTGAGATTTTCCTTCGCGGATGCGCATGTTCGGCAGTCGAGCGGCGGTTGGACGCGCCAGGTCACCGCGCGCGAGCTTGGCGTTTCGAAAACGATCGCCGGCGTGAATATGCGGCTCAACGCCGGCGGCATTCGCGAGCTTCATTGGCACAAGCAGGCGGAATGGGCTTACATGCTCTACGGAACGGCCCGCATCACGGCAATTGACCAGCAGGGCCGCAACTTTGTCGACGACGTCGGCGTCGGCGATCTCTGGTATTTTCCCGGCGGTATTCCGCATTCGATCCAGGGGCTTGGCCCGGACGGGTGCGAGTTCCTCCTTGTCTTCGACGATGGCGATTTCGACGAGGACGATACGTTCCTGCTCAGCGACTGGTTCAAGCACACGCCCTCTGACGTTCTCGGCAAGAATTTTGGCGTGCCGGCGGATCTGTTCGGACACACGCCCGACCCGAGCAAGCTCTACATTTTCAAAGCGCCGGTCCCCGGTCCGCTCGGCCCGGATAAGCTCATGGGCGCCGAGCCGGTTCCACAAACCTTCAGCCATCACATGCTCGCGCAGGAGCCGATCCGGACCAAGAGCGGGACGGTGCGGATCACCGATTCGAGCGTATTTCGCGCCTCCAAAACCATCGCGGCCGCTCTTGTCGAGATTGAGCCCGGTGGCCTTCGAGAGATGCATTGGCACCCGAACACCGACGAATGGCAATATTACATCAGCGGGCAGGCGCGGATGGGCGTGTTCGCGTCGGCCGGCCAAGCCAGGACGTTCGATCTCGGCGGCGGAGACGTCGGCTATGTCCCCTTCGCGATGGGCCACTATATCGAAAACACGGGGTCGACGCCGCTGCGTTTCCTGGAGGTCTTCAAGAGCAGCTACTACGCTGACTGTCGCTCAACCAGTGGCTGGCGTTGACGCCCCCCGAACTCGTCAAGGTGCATCTCGAGCTGAACCAGCAGTTCATGGACGCGCTGAGAAAGACCAAGGCGCCGGTCGTGCCGGCCTGAACGCCGCTCCGCACAAAGGTCGACAAAAGCGGAACTAGGGTGCGGAGCGCCACGATGTTTCGATCTATCCATACGGATACATCGTGCTTCGCTGTCTTCACAGATCGGACCTTTGTCGCTACGCTATGGATCAGCCGCCGTGCGCGCCGCGGATTACCTGTCGCGCGAGCCGTGCGCCGCAACGCCGGGAGAGTCTGATGCAACTCAGTCGTCGCGGTTTCATCAAGATCACTGCTGCCGGACTTGCCGCGTCGAGCCTGGGCGCTCTTGGCTTCGGCGGCGCGGGGGAAGCTCTGGCTGGATCGGTGCGGCCGTTCAAGCTCACGGCCGCGAGCGAGACGCGCAACACCTGCACCTATTGCTCAGTCGCCTGCGGCATCCTGATCTACACCCTCGGCGATCGTGCCAAGAATGCAGTGTCGGATATCATGCACATCGAGGGCGATCCGGATCATCCGGTCAATCGCGGCACGCTGTGTCCGAAGGGATCGGCGCTCTTGGACATCGTTCATTCGCCCGGCCGCCTCAAGGTTCCCAAATACCGCGCGCCCGGCGCAAACGAGTTCAAGGAAGTCTCCTGGGAGTTCGCGCTCGACCGCATCGCCAAGCTGATGAAGGAAGACCGCGACAAGAACTTCATCGCCAAGAATAAGGACGGGACGACGGTCAACCGCTGGATCTCGACCGGCATGCTGGCGGCTTCAGCCTCATCCAACGAGACGTCCTTCATCACCTGGAAGGTCGCTCGCTCTCTCGGCATGGTGGTGTTCGACAACCAGGCGCGCGTCTGACACGGACCGACGGTGGCCAGTTTGGCCCCATCATTCGGTCGTGGCGCGATGACCAACACCTGGCAGGACATCAAGAACGCCAACGTCGTCGTGGTCATGGGCGGCAACGCCGCCGAGGCCCACCCGTGCGGATTCAAATGGGTGATCGAGGCGAAGATCGAGAACGGCGCCAAGCTCGTTGTCATCGATCCGCGCTTCACCCGCACCGCGTCGGTCGCGGACGTCTATGCCCCGATCCGTCCGGGCACGGACATTGCCTTCTTGAGCGGCGTCATCCGGCATTTGCTGGAAAAGGATCAGATTCAACACGAGTACGTGCGCGCCTACACCAACGCCAGCCTCATCGTGAAAGATGGCTTTGGTTTCGAGGACGGGCTCTTCACCGGATATGACGAAGAGAAGCGCACGTACGACAAGTCGAGCTGGGACTACGAGAAGGACGATCAGGGCTTCGCCAAGGTCGACGACACGTGGCGGAATCCGCGTTGCGTCATCAATCTCCTGCGCAAGCACGTCGACCGCTACACGCCGCAGATGGTGTCGCGCATTTGCGGCACGCCGCCGGAGAAATTCCTGCAGATCTGCGACTTGTTCGCCTCGTGCTCTGCGCCGGACAAGGCGCTGACGAGCCTGTTCGCGCTCGGCTGGACGCAGCATTCCGTCGGCTCGCAGAACATCCGTACGATGGCGATGGTGCAACTGCTCCTCGGCAACATCGGCGTTGCGGGCGGGGGGATGAACGCGCTGCGCGGCCATTCCAACATCCAAGGCCTGACCGACGTCGGGCTCCTGTCGAACGCGATGCCCGGCTATCTCACGTTGCCGCGGGACACCGACAAAACGTTCGACGACTACATGAAGACGCGGCTCTACAAGCCGCTGCGTCCCGGCCAGACGAGCTACTGGCAGAACTATCGCAAGTTCTTCGTGAGCTTCCAGAAGGCGATGTTCGGCGACGCAGCGACCGCGGACAAGAACTGGGCCTACGATTGGCTGCCCAAGCTCGACATTCCGCTCTACGACATCATCAAGGCCTTCGAGATGATGGCGAACGGCGAGATGAATGGCTACATTTGCCAGGGCTTCAACCCGATGCAGGCCTTCCCGGACCAGGGCAAGATCCGCCGTGGCCTCAGCAAGCTCAAATACCTCGTCGTGATGGACCCGCTCGACACGGAGACATCGCGCTTCTGGGAGAATTTCGGTCCGCACAATCCCTCCGATCCGGCCTCGATCCAGACGGAGGTGTTCCAGCTTCCCACCACCTGCTTCGCTGAAGAGAATGGCGCGCTCGTCAACTCGGCGCGATGGCTGCAATGGCACTGGAAGGCCGCCCCGCCGCCGGGGCAAGCGCAATCCGACATCTGGATCATGTCCGGCCTCTTCCACCGGCTGCGCGAGATGTATCGCAAGGATGGCGGCGCGCTTCCGGACCCACTGCTCAATCTGACCTGGAATTACGTCGATCCCGTCGATCCCGATCCGGAGGACGTGGCGAAGGAAATGAACGGCCGGGCGCTCAAGGATCTCAAGGACAATAACGGTCAGGTCACTGCGCGCGCCGGCGAGTTGTTGAACGGCTTCGCGCAATTGACGGACGACGGCTCGACCGCGTCAGGCTGCTGGATTTTCTCCGGTTGCTACACCGAGAAGGGCAACCAGATGGCGCGGCGCGACGCAAGCGACCCGCGCGACCAGGGCATCGCGCCGGGCTGGGCCTGGGCCTGGCCGGCGAACCGGCGCATTCTCTACAACCGGGCCAGCGCAGACCTGAACGGCAAGGCTTGGAATCCAGCGAAGCCGATCATCGAGTGGAACGGCGGCAAATGGGTCGGCATCGATGTGCCCGACTATTCCCCAAGCACCCCGCCGTCCGAAGGGGTCGGGCCATTTATTATGAACACGGAAGGCCTCGGGCGGCTGTTCGCTCTCGACCAGATGGTTGAAGGGCCATTCCCCGAGCATTACGAACCGCTGGAGTCGCCGTCGGAGAACGTGCTGCATCCCAAGGTGCGCAGCAATCCCGTGGCGCGCGTGTTCGCCGATGACCGGGCGGCCTTCGGAACGCCGGCCGAGTTCCCCTATGTCGGCACCACCTATCGTCTGACCGAGCACTTTCACTTCTGGACCAAGCACGCGCTGATCAACGCGATTCTCCAGCCGGAGCAATTCGTCGAGATCGGAGAGGCTTTGGCCAAGGAGAAAGGCATCGAGCAGGGCGGCTGGGTGCGCGTCGCGTCCAAGCGCGGCGCGGTTGTCTGTAAGGCCTACGTGACCAAGCGCATCAAGCCGATGACCGTCGACGGCAGGCCGACCCATGTGATCGGCGTGCCGCTGCATTGGGGGTTCACTGGCCAGACCCTCAAGGGCTACGCGGCGAACGCGCTGACGCCGTCCGTCGGCGACGCCAACACGCAGACGCCCGAGTTCAAGGCTTTTCTGGTCAATCTCGAGAAAGTTGCGGCGCCCGTGGCGTAAAGGGTCCTCCTATGTCCGATCTGCAGTCGCAGAACTTTATTCGCATTTCGGCCACGACCATCACGCCGCCTTCAGTGCGAAGGCATGAGCAGGAGGTCGCCAAGCTTATCGACGTCACGCGATGCATCGGCTGCAAGGCATGCCAGGCCGCCTGCATGGAATGGAACGACCTGCGCGGCGAGATCGGCCAGTTCGAGGGCACTTACGACAATCCCCTCGACCTCGATCCGAACACCTGGACCCTGATGCGCTTCACCGAATGGGAGAACGATCAGGGCAACCTCGAATGGTTGATCCGCAAGGATGGCTGCATGCATTGCGAGGACCCGGGCTGCCTCAAGGCGTGCCCCGCGCCCGGCGCAATCGTGCAATACGCTAATGGCATCGTTGACTTTATCAGCGAAAACTGCATCGGCTGCGGCTATTGCATCAAGGGCTGCCCGTTCAACATTCCCCGCGTCAGCAAGGTCGACCACAAATCCTACAAGTGCACGCTCTGCTCCGACCGCGTCACCGTCGGCCGCGAGCCGGCCTGCGTGAAAGCCTGTCCGACCGGCGCGATCATGTTCGGCTCGAAGACGGACATGACGCATTGGGCGGGCGAGCGCGTCATCGATTTGAAGTCGCGCGGCTTTGAAAACGCAGGGCTCTACGATCCTCCGGGCGTCAGCGGCACGCATGTGATGTATGTGCTGCATCACGCCGACCGCCCCTCGCTCTATGCGGGCCTGCCGGACCATCCGAGGATCAGCCCGCTTGTTGAAATCTGGAAGGGCGTGTTGAAGCCGCTTGCGGTGGCCGGCGTCGCCCTCGCCGCGGTTGCGGGATTCTTCCACTGGATCACGGCGGGGCCAAACGAGGTGCAACCCGAGGACGACATCGCGGCGGCGAATCTCATTCGCGAGCAGGCTAGCGAAACCAGGGGACGCGCGACATGAGCTATCCGCCCGGGACCCTCATTCGGAATACGACGGCGGCGCGGATCAATCACTGGATCACCGCCGCGTGTTTCGTGCTGTTGATGCTGTCCGGCTTGGCGATGTTCCATCCGCTCTTGTTCTTTCTCTCCGCCCTGTTCGGCAGCGGGCAATGGGCGCGCGCGATCCATCCCTGGATCGGTTGCGTGCTGCTCGTGAGCTATGCCGGCCTCATCGTGCAGTTCTGGCGCGACAATTTATGGAATCGCGACGACATCGCCTGGCTCGCCGCATTTGGCCGCGTGCTCCGCAACGAGGAGGAGGGCGTTCCGGAACTGGGACGGTTCAACGCCGGGCAGAAATTCGTCTTCTGGTCGATGGCGCTGCTCGTGCCCGTGCTCTTCGTCAGCGGCCTTGCGATCTGGGAGTATTACTTTGGCGAGGCGACCAGCATCGAGACGCAGCGAACCGCGGCGCTGATTCACAGCTACGCGGCGATCGCGGCCATCATCATCTGGATCACTCATGTCTATGCTGCGCTCTGGGTGCGCGGCTCGATGCGGGGGATGACTCAGGGCTGGGTCACTCCTGGCTGGGCCTGGCGCCATCACCGCAAGTGGTTGCGAAGCCTTGTCGCGACCGGCTCGCCCGGGCCTCGTCCGCGGCGTGCGGCCGAGCGCCGATGAGACAGGGCGAGAGCGCGCCAAAAGGTTCATGGATCGGCAACGCGACCGGCGGCGTGAAGGCCCCGGAGCCGATCGTCCTTCCGAATCCGGGCGTGCGCTTTTCCCGCACGGCGGATCGGCTCGAACGGCTCGCGGACGGCCATGCGGCGGAAGGCTGGCTCGCCTTCATGGCTGCGGCGTCGCGCGCGCAGGCCGTCGCGGCGACGAACATGCCCATGGCTCGCGCCCTCGACGAAACCGCCGTCGCTCAGGCGGTTGCGGCGCGCCTGCCGCCCGTCGCGGCCGACGGCCATCGCCGCGACGCGGCCTGGCGGAAGGGTCTTGCGGTGATGCTCGAAAGCTTCGACGCAACGATGGTCCCGCCTTCGGCGGCGGCTACGATCGCTGAACTGCGCAGACGCGACGCCGTGGAGACCGAGAGCCTCGCCGACGCCTTCCTGCGGGGCGGCGTCGATCCCGCCGACGCAGGCGCGGTTTTCTGGATCGCGGCGGCGTTGCAGGTCTATTTCACCGGGCTCGCCGCAACGCTGCGAGCCGGCGACCTCAGACTCTTGGAACGCCGCGATCTCTGCCCCTGCTGCGGCTCGACTTCGTCAGCAAGCGTGATCACCGCTTCCGGCCAAAACCCGGGCGCGCGCTATCTCTATTGTTCGCTCTGCTCGACCGCCTGGCATCACACTCGCGCCATCTGCATTGTCTGCGGCGGCTCGCGCACGCTCTCGCTTCGCGGCCTTGAAGGCGATTCCGGTCTCGCGCGCGCCGAAACCTGCGATGAATGCGGAACTTATGCCAAGGTCTTCTACGAAGCGAAAGACCCCGACGTCGACGCCTACGCCGACGATCTCGCGACGCTAGGTCTCGACATGATGGTCAGCGAGGCCGGCTGGTCACGCCACGCGCCCCATCCGCTGCTGCTGGTCAGTTAGTCAGTCACGGTGAGATTATGTCGCCCAAGCCCTTGGACCAAGCCTCAAGAACAGCGCGCGTCGACACCAGCTTGCGCGTGACGCGGCGCCGCTGGTCGCGGCCAGCCAATCGCGTGCGATCGCATAGCCCAAGAGTAGCCGCACTGATAGGGAAGTCCCAGACCGTCGGTGACGCGTCCAAACATCCAATCATCCCATGAGCGTCCTAAGCTTTTACCGGTCGCGCCCAATTGACCGCGCGCTCGCTCTGAAAAATCCGCTGGAACGACCTCGACATCGCCGGAAAGCCGGCCTACGCGATCGGCGCCTGGGCCTTGGACGCACATTCCAGCAGGCGATGTCGTTTCCAGCGCTCACTGTGCGCGAGAACGTGCAGATCGCGATCGAGCATGGCTCGAGGCGGGAAGACGGCGCTGGACCGCGATGGTCGTCGCCTGAGACTGGAGTTTGTTGGATTGCAGGGGTTCGCCGACGAAGTTGCGCGCGTCTATGCCGTTCGGCAATCTGCGGCGTCTCGGCTGGCGGTCGCGCTCGCTGGGCGTGAGATCGAAGATGCGGCGACCTTCCGGAACCGAACCGCTCCGCGGGGTGGTTCGCGACAATCTGCGGCTCGGGGGCTACTCTCGCACCAATTCGGAGGGCGTCGAGAGAGATATCCGGCAATGGAGTCGTTCTTTCCTATTCTTGCCGAAAAGCGGGACGCGAAAGGGCTCCGCCTTAGGCGACGGACAGCAACAGATGCTGGCGATGCGCGCGGTCTGATGGCGAAGCCGAAGATCCTGATTCTGGATGAGCCCTCCCTCGGACTCGCGCCGATCATTGTCCGCGAAGTGCGCTCAACCCTTCTCTCGGTGCGCGACAGGTTCGGGGCGGCCGTGCTGCTCGTGGACCAGAATGCAAGCCTGGCGCTTGCGGTGGCCGATCGCGGCTACATCATGCAGAACGGCCGTATCGTCGCTGCGGGCGCAATCGAGGAGCTGCGCAGCCTCGACCTCGTGCGCGAGACCTATCTCGGCAACCGTCAGGAGAGGCCGCGCTCGCCTGGCGCCGCGAGATCCTCTTCATGACGGCGGCGCGGACGACCGGCCGGCCGCGCCGCAAGCCTGCCGAGGGCCTCGCGATCAAGACGCTCGGCCGCGCCCTGAACCTCCCCGCGCAAGTCGCGCGCACGATTTCAGACGAGATCCTCGCGGGGCGATTTCAGGTCGGCGACCGGCTGCCGACCGAGCGCGAGCTCGCTGAAACCTTCGGCGTCAGCCGCAATGTCGTCCGCGAGGCGATCGCGCGGCTGAGGTTTGAAGGGGCGGTCGAGCCGCGCCAGGGGTCCGGGGTGTTCGTCCTGGGAAACCAGGCGAACTCTGCGCTCAGGCTCGATGCGGAGATCCTGCGTGACCGATCGCTTTTCACGAACCTCTTCGAGTTGCGCTCGATCCTCGAGGTTGAAGCCGCCGGCCTCGCCGCCTCACGTCGCGGCCGTCGGCATCTGACTGAGATAGGAGCAGCGCTGCAACGACTGTACGACAGCCAAGGGACGCCGCAGGCGGTCGATGCCGATCTCGAGTTCCATCGCGCGATCGCGCGCGCAAGCGACAACGTGTACGTGGCGATCTTTGTCAATTTCATCTCCGAGCATGTCCGAGCGAGCATCGCCAAAGCGAATGAACGCGTGGACGCCGCCGCGCGCGGGCGGATCAACAAGGAAGAGCACGGCGCCATTTACGAAGCCATCAAAGCCAAGGATAGCGAAGGCGCCCGCGAAAGCATGCGACGGCATATCGGGAAGGCAATGGGGCGGCTGGGCCTGACCAAAGATTGACGCGGAATTCGCCCGGTCAATTTTCCTTCGCGGGCGAAGGCCCGCCGGCGCCGAGTCTATTTTGGCGATTTCATGGGTTTGCCAATTCGCTAAAACGCGCCGCGCACAAGTTTACGCCAGCGAATGATTTCAGGAGCTTAACTGCTCTTTTGCGCAACTTTGTAACTCCCAACCCCCTCGTCCTTCGAGGAGCCCGCAACGCGGCCGTCTCGAAGGACGCTCCAGGAGGCGCAAACGCCGCTGCGACCTGGACCATCCTTCGAGACGCCGCGCATTCGCCCCGGCTCCTTGAGGATGAGATCGTGCGGTTCGGCGGTTCCGCAGCCCGCCACCTTGGGAGTTGCGCAACCTCAAGCCGTTCCCTGCTCTTGACGTCGAAGCCTCGCGTCTGACGTCGTCAGAGCGCCGAGAGGACCGAAGCCGCCTTCTGGCTTCGCTTGCGGCGTCCCAACAATTTCTGGCGCCGCGTCGCGGCTGTTGGATTGGGCGCCGGCGCGAGCCGCAGCATTGTCAAGATGGACGCGCATCGCCTCTTGCGCCGCGGCGGGATCGCCGGCCCTCACGGCGACGAGAATCCTCTCGTGCTCGATGAGGGTGGCGCGAGCCATCTCGTCTGAGCCGTGGCTGCCGCCCGCCACAAGGATGCTGTCGCGCACTTTCTCTGAAACAAATCCGATGAACTGGACGATGTAAGCATTGCCGGTCGCGCGCGCGATCGCAATATGGAACTCGAGATCCTTCTTCAGCCATTGAACGCTGCCATAGGGCGAAGCCGTCATGTTGGCGAGCGCCTCTTGCATGCGGATAAGATCGTCCTTCGATCGGCGGCGGGCCGCCAGCGCACCAGCGTGAACCTCGAGAATCCTGCGAAGCTCGAACAAGCTGGCGAAGGCGGCGCCCTTTTGCAGCGCGTCACGATCGATCGAGAGCACGGTCGGATTGGTCGTATCGGCAACGAACGCCCCGCTACCTTGCTGCGACCAGACGCGTCCCTCCGAGCGCAGCTTGGCGATGGCCTCCCGCACCACGTTACGGCTGACGCCGAACGTGGTCGCAAGGGTATGTTCGGTCGGGAGCCTGTCACCGGGCCGCAACCGGCCTTGCGCGATCTCGCGGGAGATTGAGCTCGCGACGAGGGCCGGCAGGTTAGGGCCTCGATTGACCTTGCCGAGCTTCAACGCCATTGTTCATGTCTCCGGATCTGGCGGCGCGGGCAGGATTCGACCGGGGCTCAACAGGCCGAGCGGATCGAGCGCGCGTTTGAGCGTGAACGCAAGATCGAGAGCCACGTCCTCGGTTCGGCTCAAGAAAGCCTTCTGTTTCACTCGCCCGATCCCATGCTCTGCGCTGATGCTGCCATGAAGACGATCGACCACATCGAAAATCGTCTCCTCTGCGCCCTCGAAGAGGTGAGTCATCGAATCGGCCGTTGCGCCGACGGGCGGAATGACGTTGAGATGGACATTGCCGTCCCCGACGTGCCCGTAGGCGAGCGCCAAGGCCTCAGGATAGCGTTGATTCAGATTGCGCAAGGCCTCATCGATGAAGATGGCGAGTTTCGAGATCGGGACGGAAACGTCTGTGCGCAAATAGCGCCCGCCGCGTCCTTGCGCCTCGACCATCGTCTCGCGATAGAGCCACAAGCGTTCGGACTGCGCGCGGCTCGCGGCGATGGCGCCGTCGGCGACCAAATCCTGCGCGTCGCTCAAGAACGTCTCGAGCAATGCACGAAGATCGATCGGCGCGCTGGAGGCGAGCTCCACCAGAACATAAGCCGGATAAGCCTGTTCGAGCGGTTCCGGCAGGTCGTCACGCGCACGAATGGCGACCTCGAGCCCATCCCGAAGGATCAGCTCGAAGGCCGTGACGAGATCGCCGCAGCTCCGGCGCGCCCGGGCGTAGAGCGCCATCGCGTCGGCCACCGAGCGAAGCGCGATGAGGGCGGTCTCGACCTGAGCGGGCTTCGGGAAGAGCTTCAACGCCGCAGCGGTCACGACGCCCAGCGTTCCCTCACTGCCGATGAAGAGCTGCTTGAGATCGTAGCCGCGATTGTCTTTGCGGAGCACATTGAGACCGTTCCAGATGCGCCCGTCGCTGAGCACCACCTCGAGGCCCAGAACGAGGTCTCGCGTCATGCCGTAGCGCAGCACGTTGATCCCGCCGGCGTTGGTGGCGACGTTGCCGCCGATGCGGCAAGAGCCCTGCGCGCCGAAAGTGATCGGCAGCAGGCAATCCGCTGCCTCCGCCGCCTTCTTGGCGTTTTCGAGAATGCATCCGGCTTCGACGATCATCGCAAAATCGATCGGATCGACCATGCGCACCGCGTCGAGCCGGTCGAGGCTGATTACGAGCTCTCCGCCGCCGGGAGCGGCCACCGCAGCGCCGACGAGACCCGTAAGGCCGCCTTGAGGGACGACGGGAAGCCGGCGTTCGCTGCAGAGTCGCATGACGGCCGCGGTCTCCTCAGCGCTGCGCGGACGCGCAACCGCCAAGGGCCGGCCATAATGATCGCCCGACCAATCCCGGCTGAAACGGGCGAGATCCTCGTCCGTCGTCAGAAGACCGCCCTTCGGCAAGACTGCGTCGAGCGCGGCGATCGCTTCAGCGCGTGAGGGAGACCGCACATTCATCAGTGAAATTCCGGGGAGGCAGCGGCGAGACTGGGCGGCGACCGGACAATGCTCGGGATCGCCTCGCGGAGGTCATCCATCTTTTTCGTCCGCTCCCTTGTCGCTTCCATCGCATCTTGGTAAGGTCGCCCTGTTGAAGGGTTATCATACAACTTTCCGCCTTCTACGCCAGTGTGGATCGAGCTCGGGCGCCTCGTACGGCAGGGGCTCGATCAACGAGTGACCGACAAGGTCGACCGTATCTCAGGGAGGATTTTCTCGCGATGACCAAAAGCGACGCCCATCTGGGGATCAATCGCCGGCAGATGTTGCAGTCCGTCGCCGGGCTCGGCGCTGGCGCGCTCGCCTCCAGCTATCCGTTTGCGGCGCGCGCCGACGCCGGGCAGCCGGCGCTGGTGACGTCCATCCGCTCGCTCTCCAATCCCTATCACGCCGTATGGAAGGTCGGGGCGGACGCTTTCGGCAAGGCGGTCGGAATCCCCAACACGACCCTTGTCACCGAGGCCAACAGCGAGAAAGGCATTTCCGACATTCGCGCCATGATCGCCAAGACCGGTGGAAACATGGTGCTGAACGTCGATCCGAACAACACGCCTGACGCCCGGCCGATCGTCGAAGCCTGTTTCAAGGCCAAGGTCTATGTCGTCAGTTGGTGGAACAAGCCGGCCGACCTTCATCCATGGGACTTCGATCCCTACTACATTTCGCACATCGAGTTCGACGGGGTGACCAACGGCGGCTACATCACCGAAGCGCTCTTCAAGGCGATGGGCGACGAAGGCGGTTTCGTCGCTGTCGGGGGAATGATCTCCAACTCGGCGGCCATCGATCGCCGCAAGGGCATGATGGAGACCTTGAAGAAGCACCCCAAGGTCGAGCTTCTCGACTTCCAGACTGGCGATTGGCAGTCGCAAAAGGCGTTCGACATCACCGCGTCCTGGCTCACGCGCTTCGGAGACAAGATCAAGGGCGTGTGGGCCGCTAATGACGACATGGGCACCGGTGCGCTCGAGGCCTTGCGCGCTCAGGGTCTCGCGGGCAAAATTCCCGTCGTCGGCATTGATGGGATCAAAGCGGCGGTCGAAGCCGTCAAGGCTGGCGAATTCGTCTGCACGGTGACGTCTGATCCCTATTGGCAGGGCGGCATTGGGCTCTCGATGGGCCTCGAGGCTCACCAGGGTAAATTTGATCCCTCGAAAGAGCCGAAACTGCATCGCGAATTCAACGCGAAGACCATCAAGATCACTCGAGACAACGTCGACGAGTACATCAAGACCCAGGTTCAGTCGCATCCGCAGATTGATTGGTCCGATTTGTGGAGCCGAGTCGCGAGCCCGATCGTCTACGGGTGAGGATCATAGCGGATTGAGGACATGGCGCCGGCCTTTCAATCGACGCCGACTGTGGCCGATCCCGCTCCGGAGGAGATGAGACCCGAGCGGGATCGTCCGGTCTTTCAGCGCTGGTTCGGCGGAGGCCGGCTCGCAGAGTTTGGGCCGCTGATCGTACTGATCGGCCTTTCCCTTATCCTCGGCTTGCTCAATCCAAGTTTCTTCACCTTTCGCAATCTCGTCTGGGGTTTGGCGAATTCCGCCGCTATCCCGCTCATCCTCGCGATGGGATCGACCTTCATCATCTTGATGGGAAGCATCGATCTTTCCGTCGAAGGCGTGCTGTCCGTCGGCGCGATGATCGTGGCGCTCCTTTGCGCGAACGACAGCAACGACCACGACTTCGGCTGGTGGGGGCCGCTGCTGGCGATCGTGGCCTGCACCGGCCTTGGCCTAACGAACGGCTTGGTGCACGTCGTCCTGCGCATCCCCTCCTTCATGGCGACGCTCGGCCTCTGGTTCGTGGGACTGGGCATCGGCACCGTGGCGCTCGGCGGTTCGGCGGTGCGCGTGCTCGATCATAATATCCGATCCATCGCCTTCGAGCGCGTTCTCGGTTTTCCGCTCGCGGTCTGGATCGCCGCCGCGATGTTTCTTTTGGCCTTGTTTCTGGAGCGCCGGACACGGTTCGGGCGCTATATCTATGCGATTGGCGGCGGCGAGGACATTGCGATTCTCTCCGGCGTTCCAGTCAAGCGCACGCGCATTCTCGCTTTCACGCTAGCGGGCTTCTTCACAGGCGTCGCCGCAGTGCTCGCAGCGGCGCAACTCGGTCAGGCGAATACGACGATCGCGGACGGCCGATTGTTCATGACCGTCACCGCCGTCGTCGTGGGCGGCACCGCGCTCACCGGCGGATGGGGCGGCGTCGCCAATTCTCTCGTCGGCGTTATGATCGTCGCGGTGCTTGCTAACGGCATGGTTCTTTTGGGCATCTCGCCGTACATCCACGAGACCGTGCAGGGGCTGATGATCATCGCTGCGGTCGCGCTGTCGATCCGCCGCAGCGGCTCCTTCGTCATCAAGTAGGTGAGCCCGTGCTGAAAGTTGAAGGTGTCAGCAAGAGCTTCGGTCCGGTGAAGGCGTTGCGCAACGCGACGATCGTCGTTGGCGCGCAGGAGGTCGTGGGGCTGATCGGCGAGAACGGCGCCGGCAAGTCCACGCTCATGCGAATTCTCTCCGGCGGAGTAAGGCCTGATACGGGCACGATTTCCGTCGATGGATCGCCGGTCGTGCTGCGCGACACCGCGCAAGCCAACCGCTACGGCATCGCGATGGTCTTTCAGGAGCAATCGCTGCTCCTCAATATGTCGGTCGCGGATAATCTCCATCTCGCGCATGAGCGGCCTTTCACGCGGCTTGGCGTGATCTCCCGCCGTCGGATGATCGAGGCGGCTCGCGATCGGCTCGCCAAGGTCGGACTCGACATCGACCCAACTCGAAAAGCGGGCGAGCTCAGCTTTGCTGCGCGCCAGATGGTCGAACTCGCGAAGGCCCTGTCGCTGGAAGAGCGCACCCATGCTCCGCTGACGATCCTTCTCGACGAACCGACTTCGGTGCTCGAAGCCAAGGACATCAAGATCCTTTTCGACCGGATACGGAGCTTGAAATCGCGAGCGAGCTTCGTTTTCGTCTCGCACCGGCTCGACGAAGTCCTGGCGATCAGCGATCGCATCTACGTGATGAAGGACGGCGAGATCGTCGCCGAGAGGCCCGCGGGGGCGACCAGCGTTCCCGTACTGCACGCCATGATGGTCGGCCGCGACCTGGATGCGGAGTACTACCGCGAGGCGCGCCAAAACCCGCCTGGAGACGAGGTTGTTTTGGAAGCGCGCGGGCTCGGCGTTCAAGGCGCCTACCGCAATGTGAATTTCGCGCTTCGTCGCGGCGAAGTCTTGGGCGTCGCGGGCGTCATTGGCTCTGGCCGCGAGGAACTGACGCGGACCCTGTTCGGCTTCCTGCCGCAGACCTCCGGCGCCTTGCGCATCGACGGCCGGCCGGCGAGCTTGCGAACGCCTACGCAAGCTGTCGCGGCGGGAGTTGGCTACATCCCACGCGAACGGCGGACGGAAGGACTGGTGATGGATATTTCCGTCGCCGCCAATATCACGCTGGCGAGGCTCGACGCGGCGATGCGCCATGGATTTATCGACCACGGTCGCGAGCGATCGATCGCGGAAGAATGGATCCGCAGGCTTCGCATCAAGACCCCGAGCGCGATGCAGGTCTGTCGGAACCTCAGCGGCGGCAACCAACAGAAGATCGTCATCGCTCGATGGCTGACGGCGCATTCGCATATCTTGATTCTCGACCATCCGACTCGCGGCCTCGATGTCGGCGCCAAGGAAGAGGTCTATGACATGATCCGCAATCTGTCGGCTGAAGGCGTTGCGATCGTGCTGACCTCGGACACATTGGAGGAGACCATCGGGCTCTGCCACACCATTCTCGTCATGCGCGACGGCGAGATCACTGCTCGCTTCGACGCGCCGCCATATGCGAAGCCGGCGCAAGTCGCTCTGCTGGAGCATATGGTGTGAGGGCTTGTGGACTTGCCAGGATGACAGGGAAGGATCTGTGACCAGCTTCGCCACGACCGAGGGGGTCCATGTCGGCCTTGCCGAACGGATTCGCCCCTATACGCCCCTCTTGTTGCTCGTCCTGCTCACGACCGGCGTCAATATTGCGGAACCCGGGATTTGCAAGCCTCAATACCGCGGCGGTCGTGCTCGCCGACGCTTCGGTGCTGTTCATTCTCGCGGCGGGCCTTACCTTCGTCATCATGCTCGGCGGCATCGACCTTTCGGTGCAGGCCGCGGCGTCGTTCGCGAGTATGGTCGTGGCGGAGCTCCTGCCTCGGATCGGCTACGCGGCATTCCCAATCACGATCCTTGTCGGCCTTGCGATGGGCCTCGGGAGCGGATTCGTTCATGTGAAACTGCGCATTCCCTCGTTTGTCGCGACGCTGGCGACCGCCGGCATCATGACGGGGTTGTCGCTTTTGATGGAGGGCGGGCGCACCGTCTCCCTTACCGACGAGGGGCGCGAGCAGGTCGCTTGGATCTCAGGCTCGTGGCTTTTCGGCGTTCCGAACGTGATCTTGATTGCGATCATCGTCGCGATCGGCGGCATGCTGGCGCAGCGCTACACTCGCTTCGGACGCTATAGCGCTGCGATCGGCGCCGGCGAGCCGGCCGCGCGCGCGGCGGGCATCTCGGTCGACCCGCATAAGATCATCGCGTTCGGACTGTCGGGCGCATTCGCTGCGCTTGCCGGCGTCGTGCTGGCCGCGCGGCTGTCGAGCGGCTCGCCGGACCTCGCCAATCAGCTCCTCTTGCCAGCCATCGCTGCCGTGGTCGTCGGAGGCACGGCAATCACCGGCGGAGTGGGAAGCATTGGCCGCACAATGATCGGCGCCTTAATCGTCTCGATCGTCCGCATCGGCATGACTTACGTAGGCGTCAACATCTTTGCACAACAGATCGTTTTCGGCGCCGCGCTGATCTTTGCCGTCTTCGTATCAATCGACCGCAGCAAACTTCCCATCATTAAATGACTTGCTTGAGCTAGGCCGGGTGATAGACGGGGATCACGTATGGGCCCTCCGGGATGATCGCGACCGCGCGGTCATCATGGCGCGTCAGGCTTTCCGCGATCGCTCCCTCCACCGAATTGACCATCTCGACGGCGGTGATGCGCTTTTCCTCCTGATCGAGGCCTGGCGTGTAAAGCTGAATATGTCCGACGCGCATGGTCTTCAACTGCATCTCGGTTTGCCACTCGTCGATATCCGCCAGCGACTTGGCGTTGAGCGTCGCGAGAAACCGGGCGCCGCCCAACTCGACCAGACGCGTCTGCGCGTCCCGGAATTCGCGCGAGCCAAATCCCTCAGAGCAAGCTGAGGCGACAATGATCGTGCCCCCAGGCTCCAGGATATCGATCGGCGTCACCATGGCCTTGACCGTCTGATAGTAGGTCTTGTCGAGCGGATAGCCGGCCGACGAGGTGACGATCGTTTTGAATCGGCGGGGAACGCGGATCCGCGTCGATTCCGTGACAAAATCGACGGCTGCCAAATGGCTGGCGATGATTTCTCCGAACGACGCGAAAACCAGGTCGCGGTCGTCGTCTATGACGACGTTAAGGGCGTAAATTTCGCCGATCATGCGGACAATCTCGAGCTGCTCCTCATGCAGCGGGTTGCCGACCAGATTGCACTGGATCGCTAACGGATCCTCCATGAACCGCGCGGAGTGGAAGGTCCGAATGGTTGCTTGACCGGCGACGCCCGGCGCGACGACTTTGCGGCCGCCCGACCAGCCGGCCATGAAGTGCGGCTCGACGAGCCCGGTCGCGATTTTGAGATCGGCCTCCATGAAGCGGCGGTCGATAGAAACCGGAGTGCCGCGCGTCGCGGTTCGTCCGAGGTCAATATGCTCGGCGTCATTGCGGGCGAAATGGTTGACGACGCGCACATGTTCGAGCACCCACGGATCGCCTACGAGTTCGGCAAGCTCCTCGCCCTCGTTTGGCCGGTGCAGCCCTGTCGCCACCAGCACTGTGATCCGATCGGCAGGAATGCCGTTCGTTGTCAGAGTTTCGATCATCGGACGCAGGAACAAGCGATTGGGGACTGGGCGGGTGATGTCGCAGATCAGTATGCACGCGCTCTTCCGGCCGCGCGCGAGCTCGCGGAGCGGCATTCCGCCGATCGGGGCTTCGAAGGCGTGGTGAAGCGCCGCAGACGCATTCGGCAGTTTTGGCAGCGCCGACTTCCGGATGACGGTGGGGTCGGCCGCGGCTGGCAGCGATACGGGCAGAGTCCCCCGGCCGAAGGCGATCTCAATCGTCCGATCTTTGCTCTCGAGCATTCAAACCTCCACTGCAACTATTATAACTCACTGGGCGGTCGAACTGATAGAGGAGCTCATTCGGTCCACATGAGGCAGGACGAGAGCTATGCGACAAACGCGGGGCTGCGCGATTGTGCCCGATACGATCGCCAAGCGCGTCCGAAGGAGCTCGATCCTCATTTGGCGCCTGCGGACAATGACGCCACTGGATTTTTCGAGCAGCGGTGATCACGTGATAACGTGCCCGCACTTGGGACAAACGCAATGACTTTCGAGCGATCTACGTTCCGGGTCTCGAGCGGATGATGAACAGGGACTTGGACATTCATCTCGATCTCATCGGCGGCCTCTCGGGCGATATGTTCGTCGCTGGGCTCGTCGATCTGTTGCCCAACCTCGAGCCTCGCCTCAAGGAGAACCTGCGCCTTTGCGGCCCCTTGCTTGAGGGCGTCTCTTGCAGAGTAGAAAGCGTCGGCGACGGGACTTTCGTTGGCCGGCGTTTTCACGTCGAGCGTAGCGAAGCTCGCATGGCCCGAGATCACGAAGCGGAGCACGCGGCAAGCCCACGACCACGCGCATGTCGACTGGCGCCTCATCCGGCGTGAGCTTGAGGCCTCGGCGCTCGATCCGGCCGTCAGACACCGTGCGCTCGCGATCTTTTCATTGCTGGCGAAGGCGGAGGCGCGAATCCATGGCTGCGAGGTCGAGGATGTCCAATTTCATGAAGTCGGCGCTTGGGATTCGATTGCAGACATCGTCAGCGCCGCGTTTCTCATCGAAGAGAGCGCCGCTGCGAATTGGACGGTCGGGCTAATTCCGCTGGGCGCCGGGCGCGTTCGCACAGCGCATGGTCTCTTGCCCATACCTGCGCCCGCGACTGCCCTCCTCCTCGAAGGCTTTCCTTTTGTTGATGACGGCGTCAGCGGGGAGCGCGTGACGCCGACAGGCGCGGCGATTGTGCGGAACCTGGTCCAAAATACGGCCAGCTCGAAGGCGCCGCGCCGCCTTACGGGATCCGGCGTCGGCTTTGGCGTGCGCATATTGCCGGGTCTCAGCAATTGCGTCCGTTTTCTGAAGATTCGAGAAAGTTGGAGAGAACCCGGTCACAAATGACGTGCTCGTCATTGAGTTCGAAGTCGACGACCAGTCTGCCGAAGATCTCGCCTTGGCGCTCGACCGGCTGCGGGCGAGACCCGATGTCTATGACATCGTTCAGACACCGGTCTTCGGCAAGAAGGGCCGGCTCGCGGCCTCGATACGTCTGCTCGCCGACCCCGCGGGGCTGGACGATATCGCCGCCCAATGTTTCGAAGAGACGGCGACGATTGGTTTGCGTCATCGCATCGAAAGCCGGATTATCCTGCCGCGCGAGAGCCGCGTTACAACGGTCGACGAGCGCGAGGTCAGGCTCAAGGTCGTCAAGCGGCCGAGCAGCCTGAGCGTCAAGGTGGAAGCGGACGACCTTGCCGCGACGCCGGGCCGCCTCGCCCGTGACGCCCTGCGCCGCAAGGCTGAGCGCGACAAGGAAGACTGATGCACGAAAAACGCCAACGTTTGGAAGCGATTTTGAGCGATCTCGGCCCGGCTTCGATCGCGGTCAGTGGCGGCGTCGACAGCATGACGCTCGCGGTCCTGGCTCATCGGATCGAGCCCCGGCAATTTCGCGATGGTGCATGCCATTTCGCCAGCGGTCCCGCCCGAGGCGACGGAGCGCGTAAGGGATTGGGCGGCGCGCGAAGGCTGGCGGCTCACTGCGCTTGACGCAGGCGAATTCGACGATCCCGACTATCGCCGCAATCCGGTCAACCGTTGTTTCTTTTGCAAGCGCAGCCTTTATTCTGCGATCGCCTCCAGAATCGGGGGCACGATCGCGTCTGGAACGAACAAGGACGATCTTGGCGACTATCGGCCCGGCTTGGATGCTGCGCGAAGCTTCAACGTCCGTCACCCGTATGTCGAAGCGGAGATCGAAAAAGCCGGCGTGCGCGCATTGGCGCGTGAGCTGGGACTTGGCGGCCTTGCTGAATTGCCTGCATCGCCTTGCCTCTCAAGCCGGATCGAAACGGCTATTCCGATCGATCCCGAAGCGCTTCGCTTGGTTCATCAGGTAGAGCAGCTTGTGTCCGATCGGCTCCGACCGCAGATCGTCCGATGCCGCGTGCGAAGCACGGGGCTGGTCATCGAGCTCGACGACGCTTCTTTCAAGAGGTTTCGGGAGACTAAGTCCGATCTATCGAACGAGGTCGAGGGATTGCTCAAGGCCGCGAACCGGGCCTCCTCCATCGCCTTCGCGCCCTACCGAATGGGCAGCGCTTTCGTTGGCGCGCGCGTTTGATGAGTGCGGACGTTCAGCTCGACTTTGATCGACGCCAGCGCATCGGCCTCGATGAAGCGATCTTTTGCGACGGCAAATCGGTCGCGCAGATAGCCGTGATCCTCGAAAAAGCCGCTGGCGCTCGCGCGTCCCTGCTCCTGACCCGACTTTCGAATGAAAAGCTTGCCGCACTCCCCGGCATCTACCGAGAAGCCTTGGACCATTGCGCTATTTCGCAGACCGCCTTCTTTGGCGAACCGCATGCGATCGAGCGCAGGGGCGATGTTGCGATCGTCGCCGCGGGAACGTCCGATGCGGCGGTCGCGCGCGAGGCGCTCCGCACCTTGCGATATCGCGGCCATGAGGCGGAGTTGATCGTGGATGTTGGCGTCGCCGGACTCTGGCGCCTGACGCACCGGCTCGACGAGATCAAACGTCACCCGATCGTAATCGTCGTGGCCGGCATGGATGCAGCGATTGCGAGCGTTCTCGGCGGCCTTGTCGGCGGCGCCATCATATGCGTGCCGACATCGGTCGGCTATGGCGCCGCGGAAGGAGGTCGCACGGCGCTCAATGCGATGCTCACGAGCTGCGCGCCGGGACTGCTCGTTTGCAACATCGACAATGGGTACGGCGCCGCCGCGGCCGCGCTCAGATTGATCGCGGCCAGCGATCGGTTGCATCAGGCAGCCGGCGGCGCCGATGCCGTCAGGATTTAGAAAAAGCAGTAAGCGAATAATCCTTTCAAGCTGCGAAACCCAAACCTCCGCCTTTTCATTCCGTGGGGAAGGCGCGCAATGCGATTTCCCTCTATATTTCCTACGGTTCTCGCGTCTCGGGAACAAAAGCGCCGTGGACTGTTGACACTGCCGGCGCGCGCAACGGGAATCGAGTTGGAAGCCGCCAGCCAAGGAGACTTGCAGTCGTGGGCGCGAACTAGGCGCTGGAATAAACGGTAAGCGAGAGGGCGGCTTTGGCCGCCCTTTTCGTTTTCGTGCACTGTGATCGACGTCACAGCGCCGCGGAGTCGTTGCGCCTAGTTGTTCGCGCTCAACGGGTCGGGGGGCCCGGAGTTTCTGAGATGTCCCAACAACACCGTCCACATGAACTGCGGCTTGCGGTTTCCTCCGCAGCCGATGCGCTAATTTCCGACCTTGGCTCCGAGGCATACGCTGTCGCTCGCCGGCGCGCCGAAGAGGCAAGCAGTGATCTGCTCGCGAGAGATTGGAGCGAAGTTGCGCTCGTGATCACACGCAAAATGGCTAGGCGCTCGTCCTTGTTTGGCTGGATATTTCATTAGCTTTGAAATCCGCCTGGTGAACCAGGTGCCGGGTTCAGCGATCCGTTCACAGATAAGACGGGGCGGCTTCCGAGCCGCCCTTTTTGTTGCTGTCTGCACTTGGCGGCGCCTTTGAACGGCGCAATAATGGCATTCCCCGATAGAGGGATTGAAAATGTCCGATTGGAGGATTCGCCACAGGGACGCCGACGGCCGCGACGCCCAATCGGTACGTCTTAGCAGAGAGGCTGCCATCGTAGAGGCCCTCTACCTAGAGCGCCGTCAACACTGCCGAATTCAGATAATTGAGGGTCCGGACGGGGAGTTGATAGATAGAGAGACGTTCGAGCGCGAGCATTTGAAAAGATCGCGTTCGTGAGAGGGCGCCAAGCGGCTCGTCGCGCAGCTCGAGCGGTCCGGCTTCGTCGTCATGCGCAAACCGAAGTGGCGGAGCCGAAGTCGTCGACCATCTCGCCAGCGCGAGGTCCGCTCTTGATCCGAGCGTTGGCGCTGATCGCCCGCGGGCGTAAGAACGTTCGCGTATTTGACGAGGACGGAAAGCTGCGCAGCCTTACGGACATTCGCCGGCTGGCTGATCAGGAAGCATTGAAGCCGGGGCGCTGAATCCGGCTTGGCTCAGACATACTTGCCGCCCTCGTATGTTTTTAGCCATTCGGCCAACTCATGCTCCACCCAAGCGAGAGCCTCGGCCTTCCTGGTAAATCCCTCAATCTGCGTCTCACGCCCATGTGGCGGCGTGACGCGTACACACCAACCCTTTCCGCTTTTCACTCGGACGGGGTCGAACCTGGCTTTCGGCGTGGAAACCGGCATTGTGATATTATGCGACGCACTGCACCAGAATACCAGAACGAAATTCCTTAGCCTTATCCGAGCAACCGGTGCTCAAATCGATGCTATGCTGGATGCACAGCACGGGATAACACGCATGGAGCCGATGGACTTATTGGCGGACACGCGGAGATCTCTCGCCGACGCCATCCGACAGCTAGCAGCGATTGAAGCCGGCGCTCCGATCGCCAAGCCGCTAACGAGAGAGCAGGCGATCAATATCGTTACCGAGCAGATCGGCCTTTTCGAGAGCGTGTTGCGTCGATATGGAGGTGGGCAAAACGGCCGCCCAACCGCCTGGTAGCGTGTCGGTCAACGGAACTTCTGCGGTCCCATCAATCCGACGCGGAATGACCAGTTCTGCGCCCCTTGTGAAACGAGCCGACATGCGCTATGTTCGTCATATCGAGTTTCGGCCGGACGACTTGGCCTCGCCGCGCTTTACGCGTCGCGACTGACGACCTTCTTCCAAAATCTCGATCCCTATGAGCTGGCTGCGCGCGAGTGCGCGGCTGGCTAAACACGTACCTGAAAGAAGTGTCCATGACGCAAGGAACCGTAAAGTGGTTCAACGACCAAAAAGGCTTTGGCTTCATCCAGCCGGATGACGGCAGCAAGGATGTTTTCGTGCACATCAGCGCCGTCGAGCGGGCCGGGATGCGCAGCCTCAGCGAGGGACAGAAGGTCTCTTATGAGATTGTCGCCGATCGAAGGACCGGAAAGTCCTCCGCCGATAATCTGAAGGCCGCCTGATCTGCGCCGCCTGTTAGCCATATCGCCTTGACCACGGATGTACTGGCAAGGCTTGCATGGTTCGAAACCCCGCGTGCGGCGCGCCGTGCGTGGGGTTTTTGTTGTGTTGGTTTTGCTTCGCGCCGAGCGCATAAATCCACGGTGAGGTCTGTTCGCAGTAGGCTGGGGTGAGGAGGACGCAAGCCGTGGAGACGTTGGCGCGGCGAGGCGACCTCTGACCAGAAAGCCAGAGAGGCGGTCAAATCATGACCCTCCATAAGTTCGTCATCGGGCAAGCGGTCGACTTCAACAGGAAACTCCGATGGATGTCCGGGGGTCCTTATGAAGTGGTAAGCGTGCTGCCCGTCGACGGCGCTGATTCTCCCACCTATCGCGTCAAGAGCAAGGCCGAGCCTTTCGCGCGCGCCGCCAAGGAAACCGACCTTGTCGCCGTCGGCTTGGCCCCGAGCGAACAATCAGCCCCCGCGCGGTGGGCCGATATTCTGTCTCAATCGTCCCGCCCTTTCCGATCGCGGTGACGACCCCAACCAAGTTTCGCGCCCACTCGAATCAGCACTCTGAGCTTTACAAGCGGAGTCGGGCCGCGCCTCCGGGGCGAGAGCTACGGCGACGTGATCGTCCGCGGTGCGAGCGGTGAAAAAGAGGCAGTCGAGGATCAGAGCTCTCGCTTTGTTCGGCGCGGGACGAAGCGCGCGGCCAGACACCGGCCCTTCGAACGAAGATCTCGCTATGCTTTAGCGGCTCTAACAATTCGCACCAAATTTCTAACGTGCTCTAATTGATCACCGCCGTATTTCTCTCTGTTAGGAACAGACGATCATGGTCGCTGCAAAAAGTGCGACGGGAGGAAGCTAGGCGAGCATCATCGTCGATCTAGCAGCGCCTAACCCCTTCGGACGGCGCAAGAGGCTCGCCGGCATGAGTTCGCTTTCGAGAGCCGCCGAATTGGCCAGGAACGGCCGCCATTGCGGGGCATTCCGGGCGGTGTCGAAACGGTTGCGCAAACGTTTCGATGTGCTAGCGTTGGCGGGAACAAAGCCGCGCTGCGAGGCGCGCGACGGCGAGGAACGCGGGAGGCGACGTGTCGACGATTGCCGACGTGGCCCGGGAGGCAGGCGTTTCGGTCTCGACCGTTTCGCATGTCATCAATGGCACGAGGCGGGTTTCGCCGGCGACCGCGAGCGCGGTGAGAGCGGTCATCGACGCGATCGACTATCGCCCGAATGACATCGCGCGCTCGCTGAAGACGGCCACGACCCGATCGGTCGGGATCGCCATTTCAGCGATCGCCAATCCCTACTTCACTGACATCATCTGCGCGATCGAGACCGAGTGCGCCCGGCTCGGCATGATGATTTTCCTCTCCGACACCCAAGATGACCCGGCTCGCGAACTTGCGGTCTTGACCGCGCTGCATCAGCGGCGGGTTGAAGGGGTCATCCTGGCGCCGAGCGCCGACCCCGAACGACGCGCACTTGCTTATCTGCGAGCGGCGCAGCTCCCCTGCGTTCTAGTCGACCGCACGCCGGACTCTTCGTTCGATCAGGTTGGCGTAAACAATCGCGAGGCGATGCGCGAGCTGGTGAATTATGTCGCCGGCCTCGGGCATCGCCGCATCGGCTATATCGGCGGCCATCCGGATTTTGAGACCACGCTCGAGCGTATCGTCGGCTACCGCAACAGCCTTGAGCGTCTCGGGATTGATTTCGACGAGCGCTATCTCGTCACCGGCAACGCGTCGACCGCGAGCGCCGCCGAGGCGACGCATGCGCTGCTCTCGCTGCCCGATCCACCCACGGCGATTGTGACCGGCAACAATATGGCGACGATCGGCGCGATGGGGGCGGTCCGGGCGATGGGCTTGAGCGTTCCCGCCGACGTTTCGATCGCCGGCTTCGATGATTTCGAGTGGGCCGATTATTTCGAGCCGCGGCTCACGCTTGTCGCTCAGCCCTGTGAGGAAATCGGCCGGAGGGCAGCGTTCTTGTTAATGGAGCGGATCGCCGCGCCCGACGGAGTGCGGCGCACCGTGCGCCTCGACGCCACGCTCAGATTGCGCGACTCCTGTGCGAGGCCACGATGAGCGCGACGGCCGAAACGGCGGCCCCGCTGCTCGTGATGGAGGGCGTCGTCAAGCGCTTCGGCGGCGTCCAGGCGCTCCGTGGCGTGGACTTCGATCTGCGCCGCGGCGAGATTCACGCGCTTCTCGGCGAGAACGGCGCTGGCAAATCGACGTTGATGAACATTCTGTCCGGGGTCGTCGAACCCGACTCCGGCGAAATGAGGATCGACGGCGCGCCCGTGCGCTTCGCCGACCCTCGCGCCTCGCAAGCCGCGGGCGTCGCCACCATCTTCCAGGAGCTCGACCTCGTGCCGAGCCTCGACGTCACCGCCAACCTGTTCCTCGGGCGGGAGCTCACGCGAGCGGGCGTCCTCGACAGGCCGGCGATGCGGCGTGCGGCCCGCTCCCGCCTTGAAGCCGTCGGCGTCGAAATCGATGTTGATCAGCCGGTGGCTGAGCTCTCGGTCGGGCGGAGGCAGATTGTCGCTATCGCGAAGGCGCTGACCTACGCCTCGCGCATCCTGGTGATGGACGAGCCAACCGCCGCGCTCACTGCTGCCGAAGTCGAGCGACTGTTTGGAGTGATGCGGGATATCGCCGCCCGCGCGGTCGGCATCGTTTACATCTCCCATCGGCTCGAGGAGGTCCCGCGCGTAGCCGATCGGGTCACGGTATTGCGCGACGGCCAGGTGGCTGGAATCGCTTCAGCGCGCGCGCCGCAATCGGAGCTCGTTCGCCTGCTGGTCGGCAGGCCGCTCAACGAACTCTATCCGCGTCGGAGTGGGTCGTTCGGGCGGCGCGTGCTGCATTTGCAGGGAGCCCGTTACCGGCCCAGACGCGCCCGCGCCGGCTGGCAAGCGCCCGACGGGGTCTCGCTTGAGGTGCGCGCCGGCGAGATCGTCGGCCTGGCGGGGATCATGGGGGCAGGGCGTACGGAACTGTTGACCGCGCTCTACGGCGCGGCCGGACCCGGGCGCTGGTCGGGCGTGGTCGAAATCGATGGCGCGCCCGCGCGCCTCGCCTCGATCCGGAATGCGCGCGCCGAGGGTCTGGGTTTCGTGACCGACGATCGCCGCGGCAGCGGCCTCATGTTGCGCGACAGCGTCGGGCGCAATCTGGTGATGTCCGTCCTGCGCAAAGTCTCGCCGCTGTTCCTCATGTCCAAGCCGCGGGAAGACGAGCTCGCGCGCAAGGCCATCCGCTCGTTCGACGTGCGTCCGGCCTTGCCGGAGGTTCCGGTCGGCGCGCTGTCAGGCGGCAATCAGCAGAAGGTCGTGCTCGCCAAGGAGGTGCTCGGGAACCCAAGGCTTTTGCTCTTGGACGAGCCGACGCGCGGCGTCGACGTCGGCGCAAAGGGAGAGATTTACGCCCGCATTCGCGAACTCGCGGGACAGGGGCTCGGCGTTCTCATTGCCTCGAGCGAAATGCCGGAGCTGCTAGGCTTATGCGATCGGGTCGTGGTGCTGAGGCGCGGCCGCACGGTCGCCGAGTTTCCTGCCGGCGCCGATGAGCATGAAGTCCTGGCCGTAGCCGAAACGAGCGAGGATGCCGCGCATGAATGACGCCGCTTCCGCGCGCGCCTCCTCCGCCGCGGCGCCCGCAGCGTGGCGCCGCATCGATCTCTTCGCGATCGCCGTTCGCTTCCAGAGCGTGATCGGCCTGATTCTGGTGGCGATCGGCGGCATCATCTTCTCGCCGCGCCGGCACGGCCACATCCTCTTTCTCGCGCCCGACAACATGGCCAATATCGTACGCGCGGTGTCGGAAACCGGCATCATCGCGGTCGGCATGACATTTGTCATCATAACCGCCGGAATCGATCTCTCCGTGGGCGCGCTCTTAAGCCTGTCGAGCGTGCTGACCGCGACGATCATGACGAGCGGCGGGTACGGGTTGATCCCGACGATCCTGTTCGTCGTCGCCTGCGGCGCCGCCTTCGGCGCGGCTCAGGGTCTCATCTCGACCCGCTTTCGGCTCGAGCCGTTCATCGTGACGCTCGCCGGACTGCAGGTCGCGCGGGGTCTCGCGCTCGTCATTTCGGGCAATCAATACATCAACATTTCCTACGGCAACGGGCCTGGGCTGGCGCCTCCGGTGTTCGCGATCCTCGGAGACCGCTTGTTCGGCAACATTGTGCCGGTGGCGACGCTGGTGTTCGTCGTCGTGGCGGCGATTGCCACCTTCGTCCTCAACTTCACCCGCTTCGGACGCTATGTCTTCGCTGTCGGCGGCAACGAACGCGCGGCGCGCCTCTCGGGCGTGCCGGTGACGGCGGTCAAGATTTCGGTCTACGCGATCACCGGCCTCGTATCTGCGATCGCAGGAATCGTTCACGCCGGGCAATTCAATTTCGGTAGCGCCAACGACGGCACCGGCTACGAGCTCGTCGCGATCGCCGCGGTGGTGATCGGCGGCACCAGCCTGTTCGGCGGCGCCGGTTCAATGGTCGGGACGGTCGCCGGCGCGATCATGCTCGGCGCGCTCGCAAACGTGCTGCAACTCAACAACATCAATGCGGCTCTACAATTGCTCGCGACGGGCGCGATCATTGTGCTCGCCGCGGTTCTTCAGTCTCTCGTCCGTCGCCGCGAGGGACTGGGTCGATGAATGCGAGGCGGCGCAACAACGAGGTGTGCAACAGGCAACGCCGTGTTTGCCACCCGGCCGGTTAAAGGTTTCGATCAGGACAGGTCAAGGAAGGGAGTGAAAGTCATGGCTTTTGTACTCGCAAAACAATCAGCCGCGCTGATGCTCGGCGCCGGAACGCTGGCGCTCACTATCGGCGCGGCGAGCGCGGCGCCGCTCGTTAAGGAATGCGGCAAGAACGGCAATTTCGTCATCGGCTTCTCGCAGGCCAATAACGCCGAGCCCTACCGCCAGCACGTCAATGACGAATTGACCGCGGCGGCGAAGAAGGTTCCGCAATTCACGTTGCAAATCGCCGACGGCGCCGGCAACGTGAACACGCAAACCTCGCAGATGGACAATTTCATCACCCAGAAGGTGGACCTCATCTTGATTTCGCCGTTCGAGGCCGCGCCGCTGACCCCGGTGGTGGCGCGGGCGATGAAGGCCGGCATTCCGGTCATCGAGCTCGACCGCAAGACCGTCGGCGAGCCCGGCAAGGACTACACGGCCTTTATCGGCGGCGACAATTTCAAGATCGCGGACGAGGCGGGCAAGTACATGGCGACGAAGCTTCTGCCTGATGGCGGCGACGTCGCCGTGCTCGAAGGACTGCCGAGTTCGACTCCCGCCGTCGAACGTCTTGACGGTTTCAAGGCTGGTGTGAAGGACAACCCGAAAATTAAGGTGGTCGCCGAGCAGGCTGCCGACTGGCTGCCGGACAAGGCTCAGACGGCGTTTGCCGCGATGCTGCAGGCCCATCCGGACATCAAGGCGATCTACGCCAGCAACGACATGATGGCGGCCGGCGCGCGTCTGGCGGCGAAGGGCGCGGGCAAGAAGGACGGCGACATCAAGATCATCGGCACCGACGGTCTGCCGGGACCGGCGGGCGGCATCCGCGCGGTCGCGGAAGGCGAGTGGGCGGCTACGTTCACCTATCCGACCGGCGGACCGGAGGCGATCGAGATGGCGAAAAAGATCCTGCTCGATTGCGCCGACAGCGTGCCGACCACGGTCACCGTGCCTACGACGGCGATCACGCCGGACAACGCCAAATCCCTGATGGGGAATTAAGCCGGCGCCGAAGCCAGGCTGTTTGGAGGGCAGAAGCCGTCGCAAGACGGCTTCCGCAATGCGACGCCGACCACGTTCTGGAGCCGCTAAGCCTCCGTCGCCTCTCAGCGTTCCGCCGCCGCGCTCAACTCGCGTCGGCTCGCCGCTCGTACTATCCCGTGTTCATTGGGTCGAGCCCAAGCTCGTCGCCGAGATCGCTTACTTAATCGCGACGGCCGAGGGGCGCAGCGTTTTTGCGCCAAGCCTCTCAACGTGACGCCATCACCGCTCTCAGGTCACGACGTCTTTTCCGCATGACATCCGTACGCTTCAATTGCGTTCTCAGAACCACTCGCTAACCGATTGATTTAGTTGGCGCGCCCAACGGGAATCGAACCCGTGTTTCCGCCGTGAAAGGGCGGCGTCCTGGACCGCTAGACGATGGGCGCGGGCTCGTGAGAGAATCCGGTTCTGCCGAACTCGCGCGATGCTATAAGGTCGGCCGTTCGCGCTGGCAAGCCTCCGCCGCGTCCGAGACGACAGCAAGGAACCCAGAGGAAAAGAATGCGCGCCATTCGTATCGATCAGCCCGGCGGTCCGGAAGTCATGCGCCTCGAGGAGGTCGAGGCGCCGCCGCCGGGGAAGGGCGAGGTCAGGCTGCGCCAGCATGCGATCGGGATCAACTTCATCGACATCTATCATCGCTCGGGTTTTTATCCGCCGGCGAAGACGCCATTCACGCCGGGGTCTGAAGGCGCGGGCGAAGTGATCGAAGTCGGTCCGTCGGTCGAGGGACTGAAGGTAGGCGACCGCGTTGCTTACGCCGGCTCCCCCGGCGCCTACGCCGAAGAGCGCAATATCGAAGCGAGGTTCCTGTTCAAGCTGCCGCGATCGATTTCGTACGACACGGCCGCGGCGATGATGCTCAAGGGCCTCACGGCGCAATATTTGGTGCGCCAGACCTACCGCGTGAAAGAGGGCGACACGATCCTGGTCCATGCCGCAGCCGGCGGGGTAGGCCTGATCCTGTGCCAATGGGGAAAAGCGCTTGGCGCGACGGTGATCGGCTGCGTCGGCACGGCGGAAAAGGCCGCGCTCGCCAAGAAGTCGGGCGCCAAGCACACGATCCTCTATCGGGAAGAGGATTTCGCCAAGCGGGTGAACGAGATCACCAAGGGGGCGAAATGCCATGTCGTTTATGACGGGGTCGGCAAGGCGACCTTCCCGGCCTCGCTCGACTGCTTGAGGCCGTTTGGCGTGTTCGCCAGTTTCGGCTCCGCCTCGGGAGCCGTCGAAGCGTTCAACATCAGCCTCTTGGCGCAAAAGGGATCGTTGTTCGCCACTCGGCCGACCCTGACCACCTTCATGGCGGATCGCGCGCGGGCCGAGAAAATGGCGCGTGATCTTTTCGGTGTGGTCGGCCGCGGCGAGGTCAAGATCCAGATTGGCCGGAAGTGGCCGCTCGCGGAGGCGGCGCAAGCTCACATTGCGCTCGAGAAGCGCGAGACGACGGGCTCCCTCCTTCTCGTACCGTAAAGTCGACCCGCGGCCTTGCTTGCGCCAAGTTTGGGCGCCACCAGCCAGCGCTTGGCGCAAGCTGGCCGCCTTTGTATAGGTGGGTCCGCCCAGCGCCGTTGTGGATGTGACTTACGAAGGGCGTATTGACCCGAATGATCGAACCGACCGTGAAATCCGCCGACGTCGCCGTCACGCCCGCCAAGAAGGAGGAGGGCTGGTGGGAAACCGTCAAGGTCATCATCGAGGCGCTCTTGATCGCGCTCGTGGTGCGCACGGTCTTGTTTCAGCCGTTCAATATTCCCTCGGGTTCGCTGGTGCCGACGCTCCTGGTAGGCGACTACCTGTTCGTGTCCAAATACGCCTATGGCTATTCCCATTTCTCGCTGCCGAGCTTTCTCGATCTCGACCCGGAGGCCATGCCCGGCCGCATCTTCGCCTCCCAGCCCAAGCGCGGCGACGTCATCGTGTTCAAGCTGCCGAGCGATGGCCAGACCGACTATATCAAGCGGCTGATTGGTCTGCCCGGCGACAAGATCCAAGTCACCCACGGGCGCCTCATTATCAACGGCGAGATGGTGCCGCGCGAACCGATCCAGCCTTTCCTCACCGTTAACCATTTCAACAAGCCGATGGAGGCTCCGCAATATCTGGAAACGCTGCCGGGCGGCGTTCAGCACCGGATCATCCAGATCGACGGCGACGACGGGACCTTCGACAACACGAAGGTCTACGAAGTGCCCCCGGGCCACTATTTCATGATGGGCGACAACCGGGACAATTCGAGCAATTCGAGGCTTTCGGGGGATCAGGGCGGGGTCGGCTACGTGCCGTTCGAGAACCTGATCGGCCGGGCCGAAGTCATCTTCTTCTCGATCGACGAGGGGACGCCGGCGTGGGAGGTGTGGCGCTGGCCATGGACCGTGCGCTGGGACCGCATCTTCCAGCGCGTGCGTTAGACGCCAGCAAACGGGCTCCCGCGCGCAACCCGAAGGCGGTATAGTCGCGGCGGGGCGTCACTCCTTCCTTCCTGCCCGTCAAAGTGGCGGCGCCAAGGCGCGACGGCTCCTCGGTCGATTGGACAATGAACAAACAGCCGCGCGCCGAATTGTCCGCTTTGGAATCCCGGCTCGGTCACCGCTTCCGCGATTCCGGCCTCGCCGTCCTCGCGCTCACCCATCTGTCCGCGCAGAATTCGAGCGGGCAGGGCAGGGCGCAATCCTATCAGCGGCTCGAATTCCTGGGCGACCGGGTTCTGGGCGTCGTCATTGCGAGCCGGCTCTACCAGGCCTTTCCGAAGGCGAGCGAGGGCGAATTGTCGATGCGGTTCGCCAAGCTCGTGCGGCGCGAAACCTGCGCCGAGATCGCTGCGCAGTGGGACGTGGGGCCGCATGTCGCGCTGGGCTTAGGCGAAGCGCGCGGGGGCGGGCGCAAGAAGGCGGCCATCCTCGCCGACGTGTGCGAATCCCTGATCGGGGCGGTGTTCGTCGACGGTGGCTTTGCCGCGGCCGAGGCGGTCGTCCTCAACGCCTGGGGCGAGCGCATCACCGCGGACGCCGAGCCCGCCCGCGACGCCAAGACGGCGGTGCAGGAATGGGCCCAGTCGCGCGCGCTCTCTCCGCCCCGCTATGAGGAGGTCGAGCGCAGCGGCCCGGCGCACGCGCCTTACTTCGTCATGCGGGTCACGCTCGACGGCTTCGAGCCGGAAGTCGGCGCCGCGAGCTCGAAACGCGCCGCGGAACAAGCGGCGGCGCAGGCTTTTCTCGACCGCTGGGCCGCCACATGAGCGAGACCCGTTGCGGCTTCGTCGCGATCATCGGCGCGCCCAACGCCGGCAAGTCGACCCTTATCAACGCGCTCGTCGGCGAGAAAGTCTCGATCGTCACCCGCAAGGCGCAGACCACCCGGTCGACGGTGCGCGGCCTCCTCACAAAGGGCCCGGCGCAGATCGTGTTCGTCGACACGCCCGGCCTGTTCGCCCCCAAGCGCCGCCTCGACCGGGCGATGGTCGCCTCCGCCTGGAGCGCCGCGGCCGACGCCGACGCGCTCATGCTCCTCATCGACGCCCGCAAGGAGGCCGGGGAGGCAAGCCTAACGGAGGACACGCAATCGATCCTCTCTACGCTCGGCGAGGCGCGGAAGCCGAGGCTCGCCGTCCTCAACAAGATCGACCTCGTCGAGCGGCCGAAGCTGCTCGAGCTTAGCGCCCGGCTCAACGCGGCGCTCGCCTTCGACGAGACCTTCATGGTCAGCGCCTTGGGCCGCGATGGGCTCGACCGGCTGATCGATCGCCTCGCGGCGATCATTCCGGCCGGCCCCTGGCTCTATCCGGAGGACCAAATCACGGAGGCGCCGATCCGCTCGCTCGCAGCGGAGATCACCCGCGAGAAGCTGATCGAGCGGCTGCACGACGAACTGCCCTATCAGGCGACCGTCGAGACCGACGAATGGAAGGACCAGCCGGACGGCTCGGCCCGCATCGAGCAGACGATCTTCGTCACCCGCGAGAGCCACCGCAAGATCGTGCTGGGCGAGGGCGGCCGCACGATCAAGGCGATCGGCACCGCCGCCCGCAAGGACATCGCCGAGGCCCATGGCGCGCCCGTGCATCTCTTCCTGCACGTGAAAGTGCGCGAGCGCTGGCTCGACGACCCTGAGCGCTACCGGGCGATGGGGCTCGAGTTCCCCAAGGGCTGAGACGGCGAGCCGGAGGGCGGACGGGGCGCTGTGGTTGACAGGACGATAATCTTCTGACAGCTGCTGTATATTCCCCCTTGTCGAGGAGACCTCATGCGATTCCTGTTCCCCCGCCGTCGGCGCTCTTCTGGTCGGCGTGACGGTTTCTGCGGCCGGCGCCGCGGTTCCCAATTCGATCGCCTCGCTGCTCGGGCCGTCCATCGGCTATCTCATGGCGCAGAGCGATCTCTGCGGGTGGAGCCTGAACGATAGGATTCGCGCCACCTATCAGAAGGATTTTGCGCAAATCGGAATGAGCGACGCGCAGCAGAGCGCAGCCTGGCAGCAGGCCCAGGCGCGGGAGACCAGGCTCACGAGCCTCCCCGCGAAGGCGCAAGACAGCATGAAGGCCGGTATATGCACGTCGGCCGCGCGCGCCGAGTTCGAGAAGCAGCTTGCTGACTAGCGCCGCCTGCATTCAGGCTGACTCGCCTCTCATCCTTGTCAGTCGTTTTCTGCATCTTCTGATAGGCAGGGGAGGCGCGGAAGCAGAGGGGACCCCGGCTCGTCCTGGGGGCCATTGAGCCCGCGCCTCAGCCTGGTCGCCCCTGCGTCGCAAAAGCTGATCGCCCGATCTCTCTCCATCCGAGCCTATGCCTTCGATTGGGATTTCCGGTTCGCCTCAACGATCTCGCCGTCTTCCTTCACGAAGCGGCGAATGTTCGCATTGGGGAGAAGATCAAGCACCGTTTCGGACGGACGGCAGAGTTTGACGCCTTTGGGCGTCACGACAATCGGCCGATTGATCAGGATGGGATGCGCCATCATGAAATCGAGCAATTGCTCGTCCGACCATTTCGGATTCTCCAGCCCCAACTCGGCGTATGGCGTTCCCTTCTCGCGCAGGAGCGCGCGCACCGGGATTCCCATCGCCTGGATGAGCTCTTTCAGCCGCTCACGACTGGGCGGGTTCTTGAGATATTCGATGACGACCGGCTCTTCGCCGCTCTGTCGGATCATCGCGAGCACGTTGCGCGACGTGCCGCAATTGGGATTGTGGTAGATCGTGACCGTCATAGTTGCGCCTCCGGGTTCATTGCCTCATCCGCTCCCGCTTCGCTGAGAAGCCAGCTCGCCAACCACAGCCCGCAGGCCGCGCCGAGAAGCTGCGCGACGATGAACCCCGGGAGATCGACCGGCCGGATGCCCGAGAACGTATTCGTCAATGAGCGCGCGATGGCCACGGCCGGATTTGCGAACGAGGTCGAGGCCGTGAACCAATAGGCGGCCGTGATGTAGAGGCCGACAAGCCAAGGCACGGACGCGCGCGCGAAGCGAAGACCGGCAAGGATCGTGATCGACGAGACCAAACGTCGCGACCCACTCTGCGAACCATTGCGCGCCGCCCGTTCGCGCCTTCGATGAGACCGAGAGCAGCGGAAGGGCGAACATCAAATGGGCTGTGATTGTGCCCGCAATGCCGCCGATGATCTGCGCGGCAATGTAGAGCGCCGCGTCACGTCGGGGCAGCTCTTGCTTAAGGGCGAACACGAGCGACACAGCCGGGTTGAAATGAGCGCCGGAGATTGGCCCGAGGATCGTAATTAACACAACCAGGATCGCGCCCGTCGGCAACGTGTTGCCGAGCAGCGCGAC
Organism: uncultured Alphaproteobacteria bacterium; assembly: GCA_963725195.1. GTDB lineage: Bacteria > Pseudomonadota > Alphaproteobacteria > Rhizobiales > Beijerinckiaceae > Roseiarcus. The sequence continues at coordinate 129,528 of CAVRXX010000016.1, forward strand.
CGCATTGTCCTTTGTCAGCGTCTCGGCCATGACGCCCGACCCAACGACGGTCGCCACGAGGAACGCTGTCCCAAGGGCCTCGGCTGCAAGGCGGCGAGACAGGGCGCCGCGGCGATCGCTCATCGGGTGGCCTCATTCGCAGCAGCTCGGGGCGCAACAGCCGCTCGCCTTGGCGTTCAGCGCGACGGCAGGCTTCTTCGCGCGGACGAAGGCGCTCATGAACTTGTCGCCGACCTCCGAGCGCGATCGCATCGACGTCGACGCCCCTGCCGGTCAGAAACTCGCGCGCGTCCTCGACGCGATAGACGCGCGTCGGCTCAATGCCGATCGCCTCGAAACCCGCCGCCGCGAGCTTCATGCGATAGTCGTTCTCGTCGAGCGCGCCGGCGATGCAGCCGACCCAGAGCAGCACGTCGCGGCGAACCTGCTCGGGGATCGTTCCGCGGGTGACGACATCGGACACAGCGAACCGGCCGCCCGGCTTCAGCACCCGGAACGCTTCGCCCAACACCTTGTCCTTGTCGGCTGACAGGTTGATGACGCAGTTCGAAATGATCACATCGACCGAATTGTCTGGCAGCGGTATGCGCTCGATCTCGCCCTTCAGAAACTCGACGTTCTCCGCTCCCGCCTTCCTCTGGTTTTCGCGCGCGAGCGCCAGCATGTCGTCGGTCATGTCGAGGCCATAGGCCTTGCCCGTAGGACCCACGCGACGCGCCGAGAGCAGAACATCGATGCCGCCGCCGGAGCCGAGATCGAGAACCGTCTCCCCTTGCTTGAGTTCGGCGAGCGCCGTCGGATTGCCGCAGCCGAGCGAGGCCAGCACTGCCTCTTCCGGCAGCGACCCCGTCTCGTCGTCGGCGTAGAGGTTGGATGTGATTGGGTCCCATTCCTTCGGGCCGGCGCAACATGAAGCGCCCGCTTGCACGCTCCGAGCCGCCTCGGCGTAGCGTTCGCGCACGACTTCCTTGATGTCGGCTTCTGACATGGGCGTTCTCCTTACGGACAGGCGCAGGTGATGGCTTCGGGCCGGATCGCGCGATTGCGGGTGCAGCACTCGGCGAACAGAAAGCCGACGATTTCCTGAAGCGTCGCGGTGTCGGCCGTATAGCGAAGGAACGTGCTTTCTCGGCGGACGGCGACCAAGCCTTCGTTCTTCAGCTTATCGAGGTGATGCGAAAGCGTTGACGGCGGAATGCCAAGTTCGGAGCCGATCTCGCCGACGACGAGACCTTCCGGATGCGCCGCGAGCAGAAGCCGGACAATGCGCAGCCGCGCTTCGGATCCGAGCGCCGCGAGCATGTCAGCGTAGCGGGCGGTGACCTCGGCGTCGTTGCTGGGCATGGACGCCTCCTTCCATGATTTCCATAATTATAGAAGTACGGAAAATCAACTGGCCAATGGGGCGCTCGCCGCCTAACGCATCGCCGCCATGGCGCCTAAGCCCGACCTGATCATCAGATTGCCGTTTCCCCGCTGGTCCTCCTTTCCCCAAGGGCTGACGCTATTCCGCTCGGCCCTTTGTAGGTCAGAGGGATTATTCGACGATAGACGCCGCGGTCGCGCCCGCAGCCTCGGCGTTCTCCGCCAGGACGCCACGTCGCTGGCGACGTTGGGCGGCCTGCACCGCAAGGCCAACGGCGAGAATCAGCATCGAACCATTGAACAACGGCTCGACAAAGAACGGCGCGCCGAGCTGGTTCAGCCCCGCCACCGTCACAGCGAGCACCGCGACGGCGAGCACGGTTCCCCAGACATTGACCCGGCCTGGACGGATCGAGGTTGCGCCGAGCAGCGCCGCCGTGAAGGCGGGCAAAAGGTACTCCTGCCCGACCGAGCTTTGCCCGACCTGGAGCTGCGACTGCAGCACGATTCCCGCGAAGGAGGCGAGCACTCCGGCGGCGATGAAGGCGAAGGTTATGTATCGTTTGGCCGAGATGCCGTTGAGCTCCGCAGCGCGCGGGCTCGCGCCCAGCACATAAAGATAGCGGCCGAGCGGCAGGAACTCGAACACGACCCACAAGATGAGGCTGATGATGAGCGCGTAGACCGCGGGCGCTGGAGCGATCCAAATGCTGCCGGAAATAGCGCGAAACTCGGGAGGCAAGGGAGCGAGCACTTGCTGTCCGCCCGTGTACCAGGCGTTGAGCCCATAAAGAATGGTGCCTGTGCCGAGGGTGGCGATGAAGGAATCGATCTTCACCCGCGTGATCAGGAGGCCGTTCGCCAAGCCGACCGCCGCGCCCATGAGCAGCACGGCGCAGACCGCCGCCCACCACGGCAGGCCTTGGCCTTGCAGGCCGATTGCGAGCACTTGCGAAATGCCGACGTTAAAGCCGGCCGAGAGATCGAATTGATTGGCGACCATCGGAATGAACACCGAGAGCGCCACCAGAAGCTGCACCGACTTGTTGCTGAGAATTGAGCGGATATTGAAATAAGTGAGAAACGTGTCCGGCCTCAGCAAGGAGAAGACGATCACGAGAAGCACGAACAGCACAAGAAGTCCCCAGACGGAGATCGCGCGCATGAGCGCGGCGCTGAGCGAATGGGGAGCGTTGCGGGTTCAAGAAGCGGCTCCATGCCGGGCCGTCCAGTCGCCTCCCGACGCTGCCGCAGTCAATGCGGCGACGGTCAGCGCGTGGCCCGGAATCTCGGCCGCGACTTGCCCGCGGCTGAAGACAAGCGCGCGGTGGCAGATTCGCTCGACTTCCTCGAAATCGGACGAGATCAGGAGCACCGCCAGCCCTTTGCGCAACGACGACTGAAGCAGGTGATAAATGTCCGCCTTCGCGCCGACGTCGACGCCGATCGTCGGCTCCTCAAGAATAAGAAGCTTCACATGGGCCTCCATCCAGCGGGCGAGCACCACCTTCTGCTGATTGCCGCCTGACAGGGTCGCGACCGGCTCTTCGACGCCGGCTGTCTTGATGGAGAAGCGCTTGACGGCGGCCTCGGCTTTGCCGAGCTCCTTCACGCGGGAGGTCAACTCGAGCACCCCCCGGCCGCTCGCCGCCGGATTCAAATAGATGTTCTCGCGCACATCGAGGTTTGAAGCGACGCCCTCTTCGGCCCGCCTGCTCGACACAAAGCCGAGGCCTCGCGCCATCGCCTCGGCCGGGCCTGAAGGCGCGATTGGCTGGCCGTCGAGCGTGAGGCGACCCGCGGTCATGGGCGTCTGCCCGAAGATCGCGCGCCCGATCGTGTGATGGCCCGCGCCGCGCAAGCCGACAAGTCCAAGGGTTTCTCCCGCAGCGACCGAGAATGAAACGGGACCCACATGTTCGGCGACGAGTTCCACAACCGAGAACGCGCTGCGCGCGGAAGGCGGCGCGGGTCTAACGAAGGCGTCGCTCATCGAGCGTCCGACGATCATCTGCACGAGTTCGCCCGCATTGGTTTCGCTCGCCTTGACCGTCGCCAGGCGGCGTCCGTCGCGAAGCACGGTCACCCGGTCGGCGATGCGCAGCACTTCGTCCAGCCGGTGGGTCACGTAGACCACGCCAATATTATTGGCGCGCAGGCGACGCAGCGTCTCGAGCAGGCGCTCGACGTCGGCCTCGGGAAGCGCCGCGGTCGGCTCGTCGAGAACGACAATGTCCGACTTGATCGCCAGCGCCCGGCCGATCGCGACGAGCGAGCGTTCGGCGGCTGGAAGCGACGAGACCGGGGCGTCGGGATCGAGATCGCTGCCCATGATCGCCAGCGCGTCCGCAGCGGCGCGCTTCACTTTCGGCCACGAGATGAGGCCGCCCCATGATCGAGGATAGCCTGTCTGGATCGCGACATTCTCGGCGATCGTCATCCATTCGACGAGCCCCAGATCCTGGTGGATGAAGGCGATCGGCAGCGCGTCAGCCCCGGGTTGCGCCGGCTTTTCGTTGAACACGATCTGACCGGCGTCGGCTTCGTAGACGCCGGCGAGCACTTTGATGAGCGTCGACTTGCCTGCCCCGTTCTGGCCGAGCAGGGCGTGAACCTCTCCGCGGCGGACGTCAAAGTCGACATGATCGAGCGCAAGCGTCCCGGTGAAACGCTTGACGAGACCCGTCATCTTGAGGAGCGGCGTAGCGCCGCCCTCGGGACCAACGTCATCAATGGGATTCAAGAGAGGATTATCCGCGGCGATCGATGGCAGACGAGACAAGTCCGACGGGCGGTTCCCGTCGGACTGCGCAAGGCCTACTTTACGTCCCAAATTTCGAGATAGTGCTGCTTATAGTTGTTGCTGGGAATAAAGGTGTTCTTGTCGCCGCCCTCGGCGTGGATGTTGTCTTTGGTGACGAGGAACGGCGGCTGCACGAACCCGCTCGGCGGCTCGTTGTGGAAGGCGCGGTTGAGCTCATCGATCGCCTGCCACGCCTGGAGTTCGATCGGCTCGCTCACCGTCACAGTCTGATACTGGTCGCCCTTGCGGATTCGGTCATAGGCCGAACGATTGCCGTCGGCTCCGATCAGCTTCGCCTGGGCAGGATCAACGCCGCCTGCGCGCAGCACTGGGACGGCGAAATCCCAATCGTTGTCGCCGACCGAAGTCGCATAGATCGGCAGGCCGAACCGCTGAACCCAGCTGGTCGTGAGCTGCGGCTGACGCTGAGCGGCTTCGGAAGCGGGCGAGTTCACGTAATCGAGCACCTTGCAGCCTGCGCACTTCTCAATCTCGTCCTTGGTCGCCATCGATTTGACCTTGGCGATCGCGTATTCGTTATGGCTCAGGATGACCACATGGGCCTTGCCGTCGGAATCGGCGATCGCCCAATCGGCCTCGGCCTTGCCGATCTCGCGCGGATCCTCCTGGATATTGACGAACAGGTTGAGATCCGGCTGAGGCCCGGGCAAGCCCGCGGCGTGAAGGCCGACGAATTTGATTCCCTGCGCCACGCCTGCCTTGATCGGATCCTGCAAGCTGGCCGCGTCAGCGAACATCGCGATGCCGTCCGGCTTCAGGGCGATCGCTTGATTGAGCCCGGCGAGCCAGGACGTCGGGCTGCCCTTGCCGTCGATGACGGTGACGTTCCAACCGAGCTTTTGGCCAGCCTCCTTGATGTAAACGCCGTAGAGGTGAGAAATGTCATTCTGTTCGTCGCCGGAGAGGAAGACGACCTTCTTGCCGGGCTCGGGTTTCGACGCCTTGGTCGGTCCCTCCCAGGTCGTTTGCGGTCCGGCGTACTTTGCGACCGCCGCCTTGGCGTCGGACACGGCGTCGGCGAAGGCGGGCGCGATCGTGAATGCGCCTAGCAACCGCGCTAAGGGCGATGGCGATCACTGGCGGCCTGCTGACAAGAGCTTTCATCGGTGTCTTCCTCCCTGTTTTGGCTCGAAGCCAAGGCGCTGCGCCGTTCTGTCGCGGCGGTTCTCCTCCGCGACTCGATCGAATGATGAGCCTCGGCGGCAGACTGATGCTTTTCCTTAGCGTATCAACGGGGACACGCACAAACGAAACACACAGAGCTTTCCAGCCTGCGTTCCGACCGGAGCGGGTCATGCGCTCTTGAGCCGCGAGGGGCGCTCGTCTAGCTTCGTTCTGGAAAGCCTTGAGGGGAATTCCATCGGCCAGTTCTTCACCCGCCCGCCTCACACGCCGTTGCCGGTCCGCAAAGTTCCCCGAGCGAGCCGACATGAGGGACGCCGCATTCTCATCACTGGCGCCGGCGGGGGCGTGGGTCGCGCAACCGCCGAGCTGCTGGCGGCCGAAGGCGCCAAGGTCGCACTGGCCGATATTCGCGCCGATGCGCTCGATGCGGCTCAGGCCGCAATAGGCAAAGATGCGTTCGCCGTCCGCTTGGACCTTGCCGACCCGCGCGTCGATCGCAGCCGCCGTCGCCGCGGCGGAGGCGAAGCTCGGCCCGCTGGACGGCCTCGTCAATTGCGGCGCGATCGTCATTCACGCCGACCCGCTCGAAACGGCCTGGACGGACTGGGAGCGAATCTTCCGAATCAATCTCTTCGGCGCCTACGAAACCTCGCGGCTCGTCGCGCGGTCGATGATCGACTCAGGCGCGCGAGGCGCGATCGTCAGCGTCGCTTCCGAGGCCGGGAAGAAGGGGCATATCGAGTCTTTGGCCTACAGCGCCAGCAAGGCGGCGCTCATCAATATGACCCGCGTGCTCTCCGCGGCGCTCGCTCCGTACGACATCAATGTCAATTGCGTTTGCCCGGGGGGCGTGGCGACCGACATGCTGCGCGAGGTCGCGGTCGCTTATGGCAAGCTCGCCGGACAGGCTGCGGTGGACGTCTTTCCGCAGCTCGTCAGTTCGCAGTTGGTCCGGCACATCGAGCCGGTCGAGGTCGCGCGGACGATCTCCTTCCTCCTGAGCGACGACGCCATTATCATCCGCGGGCAAGCCGTTAGCGCGGACGGCGGCGACACGCCGTATTGACGGAGACTTTGCCAATGGGCGGCGTCGAAGACCAGACCAGAGGGTTGCGCCGCGCTCGGTTTCTTTTGGCCGCATAGGACCTGCCTCGTGCTCCCCGTTTTTTTGAGGACGAAAGCCATGAAACGCATCACAGCGCTCACCCTGTCCTTCGCCGCTTCGTTCGCAAGCGCAAGCCTTGCCGCCGAGAAGCCGCTATTCGTCTACGTCTCGCCCAATCCGATTGGCGTCAACGACTTCCTCAAGCTCGGCAAGATCGGGACCGAGCGCGTGGCAGAGGCGCTCGGCGGCGTCGCCAAGACCTATGAAAGCTCCGATCCCACGACACAACGGCAGAACCTCGAGGCCGCCGCCAAGGCCGGCGCCAAGGTGGTCGTTGTTATCGGCTTCGAGTTCAACGACATGCTGCCCGAGGTGGCGACCGCCTATCCGAACGTGCAGTTCCTGCAGGTCGACAGCTGTCCCTTCGACAAACTGAAGCCGAACATCCATTGCTCGGTGTTTCGCGAATATGAAGCAGCCTTTCTGACCGGGGCGGAGGCGGCGCTGACGACAAAGACCGGCAAGGTCGGAGCGATCGGCGCGCTCGATATCCCCTTCCTGCACCGCTACACGGACGGCTTCATCGAGGGCGCCAAGCACGTCAAGCCCGACATCCAGATATCGCCGACGCTCTGGGTCGGCGGGAACAACCCGTTCTCCGATCCGGCGCGCGGCCAGGAGCGCGGCGCGGCGATGATCGCCGCCGGCGCCGACCGCGTCCTCGCCGCCGGCGCCGGTTCGAACGGCGGCATCTTCAAGGCCATGCAGGACGCCCAGGGCGCCGCCGCGTTCGGCGTCGACGTGAACCAGTGCCCGCAGGCGCCAGGCGCGGTCATGGACAACGTGGAGAAGAAGACGGACGTGTCCGTCGAGCTCGCCGTCAAGGGAATTGTCGCGGGCTCCCAGCCGCCGATTGCCGCGCTCGGCCTCAAGGAGGGCGGCATGTCGCTGACCGCGCTCGATTCCGACGTAAAGAGCTCGAAGTGCCTCATCGCCGACTATCCCGACGCCATCGCCAAGGTGAAGGCGCTGCGGGACCAGATCGTCGACGGCTCGATCAAGATCGCTGATCCGATGAGCGCCAAGTAGCCCGCTGCTCCGGGCCTCGTCTCGTGGCCGAGATCGCAGCCGTCGGCATCGTCAAGCGCTATGGCGGCCTCATCGCCAATGACGGCGTGAATCTCTCGGCCGAACGGGGCGAGATTCACGGCGTGATGGGCGAGAACGGGGCCGGCAAGACGACGCTCATGAGCATCCTGTTCGGCCTGCAGGCGCCAGATGCGGGCGAGATTCGCGTGCGTGACGCGCCTGTTCGCTTCCGTTCGCCGATCGACGCGATGGCGGCGGGCCTGGGCATGGTGCATCAATCGTTCAAGCTGTTCGGCTCGCTGACGGCTTGGGAGAATATTGTCTATGGCGCCGAGCCGAAGCGGGGCCCCTTCATCGACCGTCCGGCCGCGCGCGAGCGCGTCGCCGAGCTTGCGGAGCGTCACCATCTCGCGGTCGACCCCGACGCTCGTGTCGCCGATCTCTCGGTCGGCGTGCGCCAGCGGATCGAGATTCTCAAGGCGCTTTACCGCGACGCGCGCATTCTCATTCTCGACGAGCCGACCGCGGTTCTGACGCCGCCCGAGCGCGACGCGCTGTTCGCTGTGCTGAAAAGCCTCGCCTCCGACGGACGAACCGTGCTGTTCGTGACGCATAAGCTCCACGAGGCGACCGCGATCACCGACCGGGTCACGATCCTGCGTGACGGCCGCGCCGTCGCGAACCTGCGCACCGCCGACACCGATGCAGGCGAGATCGTGCGGGCGATGACTGGCCGGAACGTCAATCTCAAGGTGGAGAAGCGACCGCTTGAGCCGGGCGATGCGCTCCTCAAAGCGGTGGACGTTACGATCGCGTCGCCCTCCGGCAGGCTCGCGGTCGACCGCGTGAGCCTGACCGTGCGGGGCGGCGAGATCGTCGGCATCGCCGGCGTCGCTGGCAACGGCCAGAACGAGCTGGTTCAGGCGCTGGTCGGCCTGCGCAATCCGGATGGCGGCCGAGTGGAGGTCTGCGGGCGCGATGTGACGGATGCGGATGTGGCGGGGCGTCGCGCCGCAGGCCTCGCCTATATCCCTGAGGATCGCGCCGCCGTCGGCTCTGCCGCGGAGGCAAGCGCCACCGACAATCTTGCGATGGGATTCCATCGCAGCGCTCCGCTCGCCAGTGGGCCCTTCATCAATCCGTCGGCGTTCGCGGAACACGCGCGCGCGCTCATCCGGCGCTTCGCCATCCGAATTGCAAACGAACGCGTAAACGTCGGAACGCTATCGGGCGGCAACCTGCAGAAGATTGTGGTTGCGCGCGAACTCGCGCACCAAGCGCCGGCGCTGATTGCGGAGCAGCCGACGCGAGGGTTGGATGTCGGCGCGACCGAACATATCCACGAGCAGCTCGTCGCCGAGCGCGACCGAGGCCGCGCGGTCCTTCTTGTGTCGGCGGAATTGACCGAAATCCTTGGGCTGTCGGACCGGGTGTTGGTCATGTTCGAAGGCCACATCATCGCGGAGCTCCCACAGGGAAGGGCCGACGAGCACAATGTCGGACTGCTGATGGCGGGCCGAGGCGCGGAAGCCGGATGAGCCCTTTCTCCCGCACGTTGAAACTGGGCGGCGACCGGCTGCGCATTCCGCCGGTAGCGCTCGCGATCGGCTTCGCCGCGTTGGTCGGGGCAGCGCTCATTCTTGTCTCCGGCCACGATCCGCTCAGCGCCTATGCTGAGATCGCGAGAGGCTCGCTGTCGCTTGGAGCCCTGCCGGACACGCTCAATTGGGCGACGCCGCTTTTGGGAATGACGCTTGCGGCCGCCATCCCGCTGCGAGGCGGCATGGTGAACCTCGGCGGCGACGGCCAGCTTGTCGTCGGCGGCTTTATCGGCGCGCTCGCGCCTCTGTGTCTTCCGGGTGACGGCGCGTTCGGCGCCGCGGTCGGACTGGCGCTCGCGGGACTCGGCGGCGGCCTCTACGCCGCGCTCGCGGCTTGGGGCGAGATCCGGCACGGCGTCCCGATGCTGATCTCAAGTCTGCTCCTGAGTTATCCAGCGGTCGGCGTCACATCCTACCTCGCGCGCTTTCCCCTTCGCGACGTTTCGACCGGATTGCCGCAAACCCTCATGATCCCGCCGGGCGCGCGCCTTTACGTCCTGTCCGGGGCGCTCAACGTCGGCAGTCTCCTTATCGCAGCGATTGCGCTCGCCGTCGTGTTCGTCGACCGGCGGACGAGCGCGGGTTACGAATTGCGGATGCGCGGCAAGAACCCGCGTTTCGCCGGATACGGCGGCGTGCGGCTTGGACGGCAAGCCGTAGGGGCCATGTTTGCAAGCGGCGCGATCGCCGGCCTCGTCGGGGCGATCATCGTGCTCGGCTCGCAATTTCGCTTCATCGACGGGGCGCTCGTCACGCCAGCCTACACCTGGTCCGGGCTGATGGCGGCGCTGCTTGTCAGCGGAGAGCCCATTGGCGCGATCGTCGCCGCTCTCTTCTTCGCCGCGCTGCAAACCGGGGGCTTCGCCATGCAGCGCGAGACTTCGGTGCCCCGCGTGCTAACGCTCGTTTTGCAGGCGATCGTGATCCTCTTCCTCGCAATGCGGCGCGGGCTGGGGCGGCGGATGTGATCGAGAGCCTTTTTACCCCGTTTCTGTTCCAATCCGCGGCTCAAGCGATCACGCCGATCCTTTTCGCCGCGCTTGCGGGCGTCTTGTGCGGACGGGTTGGCGTGTTCAATCTCGCGCTCGAGGGCCAGATGCTTGTCGGCGCCTTCGCTGCGATTGTCGGCAGCTACTCTGGTCACAGCGCGTTCGCCGGAGTCGCCGCAGCGATGGCCGCGGCGGCCGTCTTTTCGCTGATCCTGGGCTATGGCGCGACGATTTTCCGCGGCGATCCCGTCGTGATCGGCATCGGCATGAACCTGCTGGCGTCGGGACTGACGGCGTATCTGCTGCGGGTCGTCTTTGGCGTCAGCGGAACCTTCAGCGACCCCAATGTGGTCGGGCTTGGCCGAATCACGATTCCGGCGCTTGTCGGCGTGCCCGTCCTCGGCTGGGCGTTCGGCCGCCAGTCCGCGCTGACCTGGGCGGTCTGGGCGCTGACCGCGCTGGTCAGCGTCGTTCTTTTCCTGACGCCAGTCGGACTTCGTCTGCGCGGCGTAGGCGAACAGCCAGAAGCGGCGGGGGCGCTCGGCGTCGACGTCGTCCGCTACCGGATCGTAACCGTGCTCGCAGCCGGCGCGCTTACAGGCCTCGCTGGGGCGCAGCTGTCGCTTGGCGCAGTCAGCGTCTTTGCCGAGGACATGAGCGCAGGCCGCGGATGGATCGCCGTCGTCGCGGTCATGCTTGGCCGCAACAATCCGCTTTACGCCGCAGCCGCCTGTGCGCTGTTCGGCTTCGCCGACGCGATCGGGGTGAACCTGCAGAGTCGCGGCCTGCCCAATCAGCTCACGGATATTGCGCCCTATGTCGCAACTCTGCTTGCGCTCGTTATCAGCCATCGCCGCCGAATTCGCTCGGCGCCGACAGCGACGCAAGAAAAAGGGCGCGCGGTCGGGTCGAGACAGGCCCTTGGCGATCGCTCTTGAGGTCGTCGCGGCTTCCGGGGGCGACACAAAGCCCCATGTGCGCGCCCCATGTCGGCGTCGGGACTGGCGGTGCTCAGCGCCCTTTGATCGCGGCCAGAAAGTTCGCCAAAAAGCGCGGGCGGTCTATGTCCATGCAGACGTCGGCATTGTGCAGGGCGACGGCGGTCCGTCGCCGATCGGCGATCGTCTGTCCGCGGGTGAACTCTCCGTGCAACTCCACGTCGACGAACATCCGCTCCGTTCTGGCCAGGCTCGAATCTTCCGCGACTGCGACCGCAAGCGGATCGTGCAGACCGCAGCCTTCTATGCCGGGATACATGCTTTTGTAGGCCTTCACGTAGAATTCCGTCATCCCCATCAGCGTCTTCGCCGCTTCGTCCCCCTCCCGTGCGACCTCGTCGAGCATGTCTCTCGAAAACAGGGTCGTCATCGTGACGTCCATCCCGACCAGGGTCACGTCGGCGCCCGACCGAAGCACGATATGCGCCGCTTCGGGATCATTGGCGAAATTCGCATCGACCATCGGCGCTGCGGGCCCGTGAATGCCGGGGTGAAATATCGTCGACCCCATGATGACAATCTTGCGCACGAGCTTGGCGATCTCCGGCGCCTTGGCGATCGCCAGCGCGACGTTGGTGACAGGCCCCACCGGACAAAGCGTGATCTCGCCCGGGCTCTCTTTCGCCATGCGGATGATGAGATCGCTGGCGTGCTCGTCGGTCGCGTTGATCGTCGGCTCTGGAAGCTCGATATCGCCGATCGCATTCTGCCCGTGAACGTGATCGGCGCGCCGGACATAGGGATGAATGAGTGAGCGCTCGACGCCTTTTGCGACCGGAATGTCCGGCCGCCCGAGAAGCTCCAGCACACGCAGCGTATTGCCGGTTGCGATCGCGGTGTCGGTGTTGCCGAAGGTTGTGGTGAGAGCCTCGAGCTTTATGCCAGGCCGGCGGACAGCGTAGAAAATCGCCATGGCGTCGTCGATGCCGGGATCGACATCGATGATCATTCTGCAAGGGCCGCTCACGTCGAAGTCCTCGTCACGACTTGCGCAGTCATCCCGCCTCGAAAGGGCTTCGGCCGATCTCTGGCGCAGGCGTTGTCGGAGCAAGGCGGCGAACAGCGCTCGCCAAATCCCAAGCTACGACCAGGCCACAAGACCGTGCAACCCGGGCCAGTCCGGCGCGCCGCGATCGGCTGGTTGCTGACCATCCTCACGACTGGTGATAGCGTGGCGATAACGGGCCGAGGTCCTGGGGGTCTTGGACGGGGACCCGGTGGCTGCCAATCTGGGGACTGCGGTTGAGTCGAACGGTCGATATCGAACGCGACCTCGCGGATTGTGTCGGCGCCGTTTACGAGGCGGCGGCGAGCAATGGCGATTGGCTCGAGGCCGGCGAGCGCATCCGGCGCCTGCTCGACGCCCGGCGGGGTGCGCTCTTCCTTGAGGACAGACCGGGAGGGCTGCGCAACGTTCTGGCGGCGGCCGACCCAGGCGAGGCCGCCTACGCGGCTCATTTTGGTTCGCTGAACCCGTATGCCGCAAGGGCCGCGCGGGACTTCGCGGCTGCGCGAGTCCATCATGTCGGGACCGCCAAGGTGGGCGCCGAGCTGGTGCCGGACGAGACCTTTCTTCGCAGCGAATACTATTTCGATTTCGCTCGTCTATATGAGCGGCGTCACATGGTCGGCGGCGTGCTTGGGACTTCGCAGGTGGTTCCCCTGGGTTTCTTCCGCGGCGACGACGCCGACCCTTTCGGCGAGCGGGAGGTGCGCCTGCTCGAGGCCCTGCTGCCTCATGTCCAGCGCGCGCTCGAGTTGCGCGCGAGGCTCTCGCGCGACGATGAAACCGTTTCGCTCACGCGCGCGGCGCTCGACACGCTGCCTGTCAGCGTGGTCATCGTCGACGACGGACTTAAGATAAGGTTCGCCAATGGCCTGGCCCAAAGACTGCTCGGCGCGCCCGGCGCGGCTCTCAGCTGCGTCCGGCCTGGACCGCATCCGGGCGCGGGCGTCCATCTCGCCGCACGATCTCGGGACGAGACCGCCGCGCTGAGGCGCCTCGTCGTCTCGGCGATCTCTGGCGGGACGGGAGGGGCGCTGCGAATCGGCGCAGGCGGACGCTCCCCGGTCGCCGTGCTGGTGTCGCCGACGCCGCCGAGCCTCGCAGACGATGCGGCGGGGAGCCCAACCTCGAAATTGACGGCGATGGTTGCGATCCGGCCGCTCCATGAGCGCGCCTCGCCCTCGACCGACATGCTGTGCGACCTTTTCGGCCTCAGCCGGGCCGAGGCGCAGGTCGCGCTCGCACTTGGAGGCGGCGCGAGCGCCGACGAGGTGGCGCGCCGGCGCAACGTCTCGTTGCCGACAGTGCGCAGCCAGATCCGCTCGATCCTCATGAAGTCGGAAAGCGAGAACCTGCGGGATTTCGAGCGGTCGATGGCGACGCTTGCGGCGCTCGTTCCGAGCGGAGGAGCCGCCGCACGCGGGTGAGCCGCGCGCAAGCCGATGCGCTTGCGCAACCCCTGCGACCCCGACACGCCCGCTACGCCGAGACCGCTGTCTTTCGTTGCGCGCGGTAACCCACGAAGCCAAGGCCTGCGAAGCCAAGTCCCATCATCGCCCAGGTCGAAGGCTCGGGGATTGGAGCAGGGCGCCGCCCAGCCCCACCTGGTCCGGCAGGAGGGTCAGGGTGAGCGTCGTGTCCGAGTAGAGATTCGCCAACGGACGCGCGAGCCGGTCAGTGAAGGGAAAACCGTAGGAGTCCGTCACCGGCGTATCGCTGTTGTTCAGTTCGGCGGCGTACTGATTGTAGTAGAAATTGTTCGGCTGCGCTTCGGCATAGGCGTCGCTCAGCGGGAGGGGAGCGAGGTAGCCGCCGCTTGGGATGTTGCCATACCAGGTCCAGGAGGGCGAGTCGCCGATGGTGTCTCCGGAACATTCCGAACCGCTGCTTTGACAATTCGGATTAAGTTCCAGGCTGCCGATAAAGCCGAAGTTCAGCCCGGCCAAATAGTCGGCGAGCGCCTTTTCGACGACATTGTAGGCGTCTGGAGCCGATGCGGTATACTTGACGTTCGCCCCATAAACATTGTAGACGCTCAGTTCAGACGCGGCAACCACGATGGTAAAATCCTCTGCCGTTCCAAGCGTCACCGTCCCGTTCAACACGAGATCGCCAGGATTGATTTGCAACCCGTTGATCGTCGTGGTCGTATTGGAAATGTAGGCAGTAAAATTATAGTTCTGCCACTCATTATTATACTCTCCGTTCTGGCCCGCGATGTTGGTCTTGACTTGGTTGGTCTCGATATAGTTTAGGTATGGGGTAAAGCTCGGGAACGGAGTCTGGCCCCCGTTGGTAGAGCTTGGCGCGATGATGCGCACGACCCCTGGAATTCTGGCTGCCGTCCGGCTTCGTGACCGCGACGCCGTTGTTGCCATTGGCCACGATGGCCCCGAGGTTGGCCTTCCCGTCGTTTGGCGCCTGGTCGAGCGAATAGCCCGCCTGAGCCCCAAGCGTCGAAAAGACCGTGGCCGTATTGACCGTAGAGCTGTAGTTCCAGGTCAGGGTTTGCGACGGATGGCTGGCCTGCGTCGTCGTCAGCTTCATAGGGAGACCGAAGAAATCGGTCGAGGTCAGATTGGCTCCGCCCGTCGCGCCGTCGTAGGCGAACTCGAACTTGTCCCACCGGGTCTGGAAATCCAGCAATTGAGCCGCGTTGCCAGGATCGGGATTGGCGAAATTGGCCGACCCATCGCTCGCTATCGACAGTCCATTGCCGAGGGAAACGAGGACGCGGGCGTTCGGCGAGGCCTTGGTGATGTCGACCGCGCCGCACAGCGTATCAGCCCCCGAGCAGTTGGAGCGGCTTTGCGGAGTAGAGATAGCTCTGGTTCGGGTTGAGCGTTACGCCGGCTACTCCGCCGACTGTTCCCGTGGCGGTAAACACGTCGCCCGCGGTCGTGTTTACGCCAAATGCGATGTAGAACGCCACGGCGGGCGTCGTCGCGCTCATCCTGGAAATTCATCAGAAGATCCGCCGAGGCCGGAGTCGCGGCGAAGAGGCCGCCCGCGACGATGGCGGCTAAAGCATTGCGCATCCGGGCGGAATCGTCATTACGAGGAGCCATAGGGCGTTCATTGGAACGCCCGTCTTTCGACGGACTATGGCGACGAAGCAATCCAGGGAACGAGGGGCGCCCTACGTTCTCCTGGATCGCGTCGCTTTGCTCGCGATGACGGCGACGCCGTCTAAACGCACGATGCTTTGAAGTTCTTTTGGTCATGATGATCCCCTGACGGCCGCCGGATCGCGGTCCCGAGCGGCTCCGACGTCATCGTCGAGCCTCTGCGGGGGACAAACAGCACAAGCGGCATCGAGCCCGCATCGTCAGTTCTGACGATGCGGGGGAAGCGCCGGGTGATTTGAGTGAGGCGAGGCGGCCCTTACCGCCCGCCGGGTAATAACTAAAAAGGGCGGCCCGAAAGCCGCCCTCGACAGCGTTCGCCTGATGCCTGGCTTCCGCCCTGCCATTATTCCACGCTGGCGGGCATTCTGGACACGGACAGAAGAGGCTGGGCGACCTGATCCAACAGCTGCGCCGCATTTTGCTCTTCGCCAAGAGACGTCGTCAGCATTTGCACGATCGTCGGTTCGCGCAATTGCAGGGCTAGATTTCGAGCCGTCGTGTAGGCCGCGATTTCGTAATGCTCGACGCGCAGCGCGGCGCCGATCAGTGCGAGGTCCGCGGGGGCGTCATCCTTCTCCCTTCCCTCCGCCATGACCTCGTCGCCCTCCTCGATCAGTCCCGCCATGCCCTTGCACGTCTTTGCGCGCGCTCGGACGCCCAAGGCCTTCAGGCAGTCCTCGAGCCGCTTGGCTTGAGCTTCCGTTTCCTTAAGATGCGAAGCGAACACGCTTTCCAAATTCGCGCTCCGAGCCGCCTTCGCCATTTTCGGCAGCGCTTTCAAAAGCTGCTTTTCCGCACTCAGAATGTCTTGCATCTGATCGACTACGAGTTCCCTGATGGCTGCGATGTTTTCGGCGCCGGAACTTTCGGCGTGGATGCCCTCGCCGGCATCGCCGTTGAAACCTTGAATGACCGGCGATTCGAGGAAGCGCCAGGGCTCGCCTTCGTTCCACGGGCCGCGCGCATCAACTTCGCCTTGCTCTCCTTCACCAGTGGAGTCGTTGAAGAATTGGTCGACCAATTCCGGCGTCGGCGCGATCTTGCCGATGCTAAACGGCGGCCTGCCCAGGCTCTCGAGCGCCAAAGTGAACGCGCGCATATGCGTGATCTCTCTGGTCATGAGAAACTGCAAGGCGTCTTTGCTTCCGGCGTCGCGACAGAAGTTGATCAGGCGTTCATAGACGATCTTGGCGCGAGCTTCGGCTGCAATGTTGCTGCGCAGATCGACGTCAAGCTCGCCCGTAATCTTGAGATAGTCGGCCGTCCATGCGCTCCCCATGGAATTGAAAAGGCTGACTCCCCCGCCGCCGGCAATGGCGATCAGCGGGTCAGCCTCCGCTTCCTCTCGCACCGATTTCAGAGGCTTGAGGTGCATGCGCGCCAAGGTCCCGACGATCTCGAGATGGCTCAGCTCCTCGGTGCCGATATCCATCAACAGGTCCTTGCGACCCGGGTCTTCGCAATTGAGGCCCTGGACCGAATACTGCATGGCTGCAGCGAGCTCCCCGTTGGCTCCGCCAAACTGCTCCAACAGCATGTTTCCAAATCGGGGATCCGGCTCGTCCACGCGAACCGTGTACATTAGCCTCTTGATATGGTGATACATGGGAACCTCTCGGCTGGAGAAAGCGCGTCGGCTCCATCAACCGCCGACTGTGTCTTCAGTTCCAACGCGAGGGCGGACGGTTTTGCGGGATTGCTCGACCAAAAGCGCGAAGGCGGAAAAACCGGATTATTCGACAATTGCTTTTCAAAAATCGGAACTTGTGCTATACGTCAGCCCAAGTCGCCGGATCGAACCCGACCGGCCCCGGGCGCAGGAGAAAGGCCGGCTAAGGACATTTTCTGGACGGTAAAAGCGGGGACGGATTTCTCTATTTGAATCGGTCGTAACCCATTGAAAAGTCTCAATTCGCAAAAATAAGCGCTAGTAAACGCTAGCGAATTTACTAGCATTTACTAACGTTTCACTAACGTTTACTGCCGTTTATTGGCGGTTAGCTTTGCCGTGGGGCGGCTACTCTCACACCCCGAGCGACGCGTTCCTCAGCGGCAGCGAGCGGATGCGTTTGCCCGTCACCGCGAACACGGCGTTGGCGATCGCCGGCGCAATCGGCGGCGTGCCCGGCTCGCCGAGGCCGCCCCATTTGTCGCCGCCGGAGAGCACGAAGTGGGTCTCGATGACCGGAGCGTCAGACATGCGCGCGATCGGGTAGGCGTCGAAATTGCCCTGCTCGACGCGGCCCTTCTTGATGGTGATCTCGCCGAACAGCGCCGCCGTCAGGCCATACATCACGGCGCTCTCGATCTGCATTGCGGCGGTCAGCGGATTGACGAGATGGCCGCAATCGACGCAGGCGACGACGCGCTCAACCTTCACCTCGCCGCTTTTGCTGACGGCGACCTGGGCGATCTCGCCGACGATGGTGCCGAACGCTTCGTGGATCGCGACGCCTCGCCCGACTCCCTTGGGCAGCGGCTTGCCCCAGTCGCCCTTGTCCGCAAGGGTGTTCAGCACGGCGAGGAAATCGGGCCGGCCTTCGAGCAGCGCGCGCCGGTACTCGACCGGGTCGCGCTTCGCCGCATGGGCGCATTCGTCGATGAAGCTCTCAACCGCAAACGCGTTCTGCGACGAGCCGACCGAGCGCCAGAACATGACCGGCACATGAGTGTTCTTGAGGTTGACGCCGACCTTGAGCGCGTCGGCGCGATACGGACAGTTCGAGAGCCCCTCGATCGCCTGGCGCTCGACCCCGTTCTTGACGCCTGCCCCAGCCGAGCGAGCGGCGTGATCGAGCCGACGGCGGTGGTGAAGTCGAAGCCCTGCCGGCGCGCCGTCTTCACGCAGGGCGGCGCGCATGCGCAGCGCCGCCTGCGGGCGATAGCGATCGGAGCGGATGTCCTCTTCGCGCGTCCAGATGACCTTGATCGGCCGCTTGAGCGCCTTGGAGACCTCGACCGCCTGGGTCAGTTCGTCGTTGACCGCGCGACGGCCGAACCCGCCGCCGAGGAAGCAATTGTGGACGAACACCGCCTTGCGGATCGACGCCGCCCGCTTTCGCGGCGAAGGCGAGCGCCGATTCCGGAGCTTGCGTGCCCATCCACACATCGATGCGGTCTCCCTGCCAATGCGCGGTCGCGTTGAGCGGCTCCATCGGCGCGTGCGCCAGATAGGGAACCTCATAGAGCGCCTCGACCACCTTGGCCGGCTGGGCGAAGGCCGCGTTGGCATCCCCATGGCCGCCGCCGTCGGCGAGCGGCCCATCGAGCGCGGCGCGGTATTCGGCGGCGAACTGGGCGCTGTCGGTCGAGCCGGCCGGGCCGAAGTCCCATTCGACCGGCATCGCAAGAAGCGCTTCCTTGGCGCGCCAGAAATTGTCGGCCACGACCGCCACGCCATTGGTCACCGGCATGGCAGCGATGATTCCGCGCCGCTTGGAGATGGCGGAGAAGTCATACGATTTGAGCTTGCCGCCGAACACCGGGCAATTGGCGACCGCGGCATAGGCCATGCCCGGCAGACGGGTGTCGATCCCGAACCGCGCCGCACCGGTCGACTTGAGCGTGGTGTCGATGCGCTTGACCTCCTGGCCGATCAGCTTGAACTCACCAGGCGTCTTGATCACCGGCTCCGCCGGCAGCGAGACTTTGGCGGCGTCCGCCGCGAGTTCGCCGAAGGTCGCCGAACGCGCCGAGGCCTCATGCCGCACGAGGCCGTTGCTGGCGACGCATGCGGCGGGCTCGACGCCCCATCTCGCCGCCGCCGCGGCGATGAGTCGCGCGCGCGCCGAGGCGCCCGCCTGTTGCAGGAATACGCGCGAAGAGCGCACCGACCGGGAGCCGCCGGTGCCCATCGATTGATAGACATTGTTGTCGACGAGATTGCGATTGGCGGAAGCGTATTCGACCTTCACCTTGGCGAAATCGCATTCCAGCTCCTCGGCAATGATCATCGCCATCGAGGTCAGCACGCCTTGGCCCATGTCGGACTTGGCGACCCGGAGCGTGATGGAATTGTCGGGGTCAATGACGACGAAGGCGTTGACTTCGTCAGGCGCCTTGCCCGTTTCGGGGCTCCACGGCTGGCCGTTGATGGTGGTCGCCCCGGCGAGTTCGGGCGCGAACGCCGCGATCGCCAAGCCTCCGGCGGCGGAGAGGCTGGCTTGAATGAAGGCGCGTCGGGAAAGAGCGATCGTCATCGGATCCTACCTCAGATCTTGGTCAGTTCGGCGGCGCGATGAACCGCGGCGCGCATGCGCGGATAGGTTCCGCAGCGGCAGATATTCGACATCTCGGCGTCAATGTCGGCGTCGGTCGGATGCGGATTGTGCGAAAGCAGCGCGACGGCCGCCATGATCTGCCCCGACTGGCAATAGCCGCATTGCGGCGCGTCGGCCTCGATCCAGGCCTTCTGCACCGCGTGCAGCTCCTTCTCGCCAAGGCCCTCGATGGTCAGGATCGTCTTGTCGGCGGCCTCGCTGACCGGCGTGATGCAGGATCGCGTCGCCTGGCCGTCGATGATCACGGTGCAAGCGCCGCACAGTCCCGCGCCGCAGCCGAATTTCGTTCCGACCATGCCCAAGTTCGTCGCGCAGCGCCCACAACAGCGGCATTTCCGGCTCGACGTCGACGGCGGTTCTCCGCCCATTGACCAGAAGATTGATCATCGTCCTGGAACCTCCATTTGCGCTGAACTTATCACGGAGGACCGTCACGATTGCTCGCGGCCGGGGCAGACGGAAGTCAAATTGGCGAGAGGCGAACGTTTCCACCGGGAACATCGTGCGCTGCAAAGAGGTCGATCTCGGTGCGACTTGACGACCAGCGCTTCCTATCCCTCTTCTGCGTGTCTACCGCGATGAACCCGTCCCGCCGCCTCTCACAATTGCGTGTCCGCCCGCTTGCCGGAAACAGGTCGCGAGGCTGGCTGACCGCGGGCCCGTTCCGCATCCCTTGCGCGCTGGGACCAGCGGGAATCGTGCGTATCAAGCGCGAAGGCGACAAAGGCACGCCCGCCGGGCGGTTCCCGCTGTTATGGGGCTATTATCGGCCGGATCGTGTGCGGCTGAGAGCGGCGGGAGCGCCGCTGCAGGCCTCTGCGCCGTGATCAGGGATGGTGCGAGGATCCCGTCGAGCCCGCGCTACAATCGGCCGGTGCGCCTGCCGGCGCGCGACTGCACGGACCGGATGTGGCGCGAGGACCATCTCTATGATGTGACCTTCGTGCTCGACCAGAATTTCTCTCGCCGTGCGAAGGGGCGCGGCAGCGCGATCTTCTTCCATCTCGCGCGGGTTGGCTTCACGCCAACCGCCGGCTGCGTCGCGATCTCCGGCGCCGATATGAGGAAACTCGCGCCGCGCCTCGCGCCCCACGCGGTCATGACGATTGGGTAGGCGTCACGCCGGCAATGACGGAACACGAAAGGGTCGACGCCGGACGGTCTCGTTTTCCTATGATCGGCGTGAGCCACACCTGAGGATCTGGCTTGAATCGTATTGGCCTTTTCGCCGTTCGCGCTCGTCCGTGCTCATTCCCGCTCCCGCATTCGCCGATCAGGCGGCCCTCATCTCGCCCCTCGCCACGGCGCGTCCGATCGTCGCCAAGCATGGCATGATCGTCAGCCAGGAGGCGGCGGCCTCGCGGGTCGGGCTGGACATCTTGAAACGCGGGGGCAACGCCGTCGATGCGGCGGTCGCTGTCGGATTCGCGCTTGCCGTCACGCTTCCGCGCGCAGGCAACCTCGGCGGCGGCGGTTTCATGCTGATTTATCGCGCCGACCTCAACCGAACGATCGCCATCGACTACCGCGAAACCGCCCCGGCCGCGACGACCAAGGACGTGTTCCTCGACGCCAACGGGGAGGCCGATCCGTTCAAGTCGCGCTATTCCGGGCTGGCGATCGGTGTGCCGGGAACCGTCGCCGGCCTCGAGCTCGCCTGGCGCAAATACGGCTCTGGCAAATTCACTTTCGCTGATCTGATCGCGCCGGCGATCGCGCTCGCCCGGCGAGGCCTCACCGTCGATGACGACGTCGCCAATTCCTTGCCGCTGGCGGCGAAGGCGCTTGCCAGACACCCTTCGTCAGCGCGCATTTATCTGCGACCGGACGGTAGCGTCCGGCAGACCGGCGATCACATCGCGCTCGACGATCTCGCCACGACGCTCGAGACGATCGCCGCCAACGGCGCTGCGGGCTTCTACTCCGGTCGGGTGGCGCAAAAGATCGTCGAGGCGGTCAATGTGGCGGGCGGGCGAATGACGGTTGACGATCTCGCCAATTATCGCGCCGTCGAGCGCGAGCCAGTGCATGGGACTTATCGTGGTTACGATGTCGTCTCGATGCCGCCGCCCTCGTCCGGCGGGGCGCACATTATCGAGATCCTGAACATTCTCGAAGGCTTTCCGCTGGCGGCGCAGGGGCTGAATTCCGCCGCCTCGCTGCACGAACTTGCGGAAGCGGAGAAGCTCGCCTACGCGGACCGCGCAGCTTGGCTCGGCGATCCCGATTTCATCAAGATCCCGCTCGCTGGCCTCACCTCCAAGCCGTATGCGGAGCATTTGCGGTCGCTGATTGCGCTCGACCGGTCCCGTCCCGCGGCCGACATACGCCCGGGCGAGCCCCAGCGCTACGAGAGCGATCAGACGACGCATTTCTCGATTGTCGATGAGGGCGGCGATGCGGTCGCCAACACTTATACACTCAACCTTCCCTACGGGTCCGGCCTGGTGGCGGACGGGACTGGGGTGTTGCTCAACAATGAGCTCGACGACTTTGCGGCTAAGCCCGGCGCCGCCAATGTCTATGGGCTCATGGGCGGCGACGCCAATGCGCCAGGACCCGCGAAGCGGCCGCTCTCATCCATGAGTCCGACGCTCGTCTTCAAAGACGGCAAGCTCCTGATGGCGACCGGCAGCCCCGGCGGTTCGACCATCATCTCGACGGTGCTGC
The DNA here is from genome assembly GCA_963725195.1 of uncultured Alphaproteobacteria bacterium. Lineage (GTDB taxonomy): Bacteria > Pseudomonadota > Alphaproteobacteria > Rhizobiales > Beijerinckiaceae > Roseiarcus. Next base: position 151,708 of record CAVRXX010000016.1, read on the forward strand.
AGATCATTCTCAACGTGGTCGATCACGGCCTCAACGTGGCTGAAGCTGAGAACGCGCCGCGCGCCCATGACCAGCTCTGGCCGGACGAATTGCGCATCGAGCGCGGCATCTCGCCAGACACGATCCGCCTGCTCGAGGCGATGGGCCACAAGGTCGTGGTGCGCAACGCGATGGGCTCGGCCAACACGATCGTGCGGACCCCGGATGGCGAACTTGAGGGCGCATCGGATTTACGCCAAAGGGGAACGTTGGCGGTTGGATATTGAGCGGCGACGCCATGCGGGAGGGAAAGAAACTCATGACATTGAACGTTGGCGTCGTCGGAGTTGGGAAGATCGGGCAGGAGCATATTCGCCGGCTGACCGAGACGCTTGCAGGCGCCCGCGTGGTCGCGGTCAGCGACGCCGACGCCGCCCGGGCGGATGAGGTTGCGGCGAGGGTTCACGGGGCGAAGGCTTATCCGACCGGCGAAGAACTCATCGCAGCGAAGGAGGTTGATGCGGTCATCGTCACATCGTGGGGGGATACTCACGCCGCTTATGTGATCGCCGCGATCCGGGCGGGCAAACCGGTCTTCTGCGAGAAGCCGATGGCGACGACCGAAGGCGACTGTTCAGCAATCCTCGATGCGGAAGCCGCATTCGGACGACGGCTGGTCCAAATCGGGTTCATGCGCCGTTTCGACGCGCAATATCGGGCGATGAAGGAAACGGTTCAGAAAGGCGCGATCGGGTCGCCGCTGATGTTTCACAGCGTGCATCGCAACGCCTTCTCGCCCGGCCATTTCAAGGCGACGATGGCGATCACCGATACGGCGGTGCACGACATCGACATCGCGAGGTTCGTGCTGGACGACGAGCCTGTCGCGATCGCGGTCAAGGCGCCGCGCGGGAACAGCCGCGCCGGCGGGGTCGCCGACCCGCTGTTTACGCTCATGGACATGCGCTCGGGCGTGCTGGTGACGATCGAGACCTCCGTCCACATCGCCTATGGCTACGACATCCGAGGCGAAGTGATCGGCGAAACCGGGACGGTCAGCCTCGCCGAGCAAAACGAAGTCGTTCTCAAGCTGAACGGGGCCTTTTCGGGTCGCGTGTTCGCCGACTGGCCGGAACGGTTCGACCCAGCCTTCGACGCCGAATTCCGGGCCTGGATCAGCGCGGCAGCCAAGGGCGGCGCCGCAGGTCCGAGCGCGTGGGATGGCTATGTCGCAACCGCCGCCACGCTCGCCGGAGTGAAGGCGCTCGCGAGCGGCGCGCGGGAGCCAATCAAGTTGCGTGAGAAGCCGGCGATATACGGATGATTGCGACGGGGGCCCGTGACGCGCGTCATCCATCCGACGCCCTCGGTTTAACGCGGAATTATCGCGGCTTTGGCAGGCTTAGGCGATGTCCTTCGCCTTGCCGTTTGCCCGATCCGCGAGCGATGAGCTGTCCGAGCACCCGGCTCGCCGGTCTAGGCTTGGCTGCAATCGCGGTCTTTCTCTTCACCCTCGCGGCCTTCGCGCCCCAAGTGCTGGGCGACGGCGACACCTGGTCGCATGTCGCGACGGGCGAATGGATCATCGCGCATGGGGCCGCGCCGCGCGTCGACCCGTTCAGCCATTCGATGTCGGGCGCGCCGTGGACGGCGCATGAATGGCTGTCGGAAGTTCTGCTGGCGCTCGCCTTCCGCCTCGGCGGGTGGAGCGGCGTCGTGCTCGTGACCGGCGCCGCCGTTGCGCTCGCGGCGCTGATCGTCGGATTGAGCGCTGCGCGTGAACTCCGGGGCGCGCCGCTCGTCGCAACCGTCGCGATCGGCCTTTCGCTGGTGACCGCGAACCTGCTTGCGCGGCCGCATGTGCTGGCGCTCCCGCTCGCCGCCGCCTGGACCGCCGGGCTCATCGCGGCGCGCGACCGCGGCCGCGCGCCGCCGCTTGCGCTCGCTCTGCTCATGACTGCGTGGGCGAACATGCACGGCGGATTCATTTTCGGGCTCATGTTGATCGGGCCCTTCGCACTCGAGGCGGTGACGGAGGCGCCAGTCGGCGCGCGCTTCCTAGCCGCGCGGGCGTGGGCGACGTTCGCTCTCGTTGCGCTCGTCGCCGCGCTCGTCAATCCGTACGGGGTCGAAGCGCTCCTCCTTCCGTTTCGCCTGATGTCGGTCGAGAACCTGTCGCGCATCAGCGAATGGCGGCCTCAGGACTTCAGCCATCTCGGAACGATGGAGCTGGCGCTTCTGACGCTGCTGGGCTTCGCTCTGACTCGGCCGTTCGCGATGCCGCCGATCCGCGCCGCGCTGCTGCTTGCGCTCGTCGCCATGGCGCTCCAGCATTCGCGCCACCAGGTGTTGCTCGGGATCCTCGCGCCGATGCTGCTGGCGCGTCCGATCGCGGCGGCGATCCGCGCCGAGCGGCCCGGCGAAGCGTGGCGGCGAGTAGCCCGCATCGCCCTGCCGGCGACCATCGCGGCGGTGCTGGCGATCGGCGGCCTGCGGCTGCTCACGCCGATCGAGCCGATCGACGGGGCCGCCGCCCCAATTTCAGCCTTAAGCGCGGTCCCGCCGGAATTGAGACGGAAGCCCGTGCTCAACGACTATGCGTTCGGCGGCTTTCTCATTTTTGAGCATGTCCGGCCGTTTATCGACGCCCGCGTGGAGCTCTACGGTGACAAGATGATGAGCCTCTACGACAAGCTGCGCAGCGGCGATCACGAGGCAGTCGAGAGCGCGCTAAAGCGCTATGACATCGCCTGGACCATCTTCGCTCCGGGCGATCGGATTGTAGCGGCGCTCGACCGCGAACCCGGCTGGCGGCGCCTCTATGCTGACATGACCGCGGTTGTCCATGTTCGGGACGCGGCGCCGGAGACTCAAGGGCTGAGAGGAGACTGAAGGGTGACCGACGCCCTTGGCGGGCTTCCAATTCCTTCTCAGGCCAGGGCGCCGCGCGCAATGAGCTCGCTCTCCAGGTCGACGCCAGGACGATAGTGGATCGCCGGCATGCCGAGCGCCTCCGAAGCGCGCACGTTGGGGAGCGAGTCGTCAATGAATAGGAGTTCGCTAGGCCGCCGCCCCGCGCGCTGGAACAGGACTTCGTAAATCCCCGGGTCCGGCTTCACGAAGCCGACATGACCGGAGATGACGCGGTCGTCGAATTCGCTCAGGAAATCGTGCTTGCGCTCCGCAAGCGCGAAGGTTTCGTGAGCGAAATTGCTAAGCGCATAGACCGGCTTGCCGGACGCGCGCAATCGGCGCAGCAGCGCGACGTTCTCCTCGATCGGTTCGCCAAGCGTTTCAATCCAGCGTTCGTGGAACATATGGATTTCCGTGGCGAATTCAGGAAAGCTTTTAGCCCGGATGGCGACCGCGGCGGCGAAGTCCTTGGCGACATCGGTGTGCGAAACAAAGTCCATGCCCAACGCGGTCGCGAGGAAGCGCTCCATCCGTTCCTCATCGTCAAAGACCTTGCGGTAGAGGTAGCGTCGATCCCAACGCACCAGAACGTTGCCGATGTCAAAGACGACGATCATCAGAGAATCCGTGCGGCGGGGCGGGATATAATTGACGATGCCCGTGTCCCGCACGCGAAGCAAGGATGTTCGCCGGGAAAACGTCGGCGGCCAAGAGAGGCTGGCCGGTTTGCTGACGCCGTCGCGACCCGGTATTCTGGCCGACACCATCGCGGAAGTTCCCAATGTCCTCCTATTCGAGTGCAAAAGCCAAGGACAATTTGTCGAAACTGATTGATGAGGCGCTCGCCGGCGAAGAGGTGACGATCACCAGGCGCGGTAAGCCGGTGGTTGAGTTGCGTCCCGCCGCGATCGGCGAGGGACGTCTGTCGCCAGAGCTGATCGACAGGATCGCCGCGCGCGCGAAGACGCTGCCTTCGCTTGGCGAGGACGCGGTCGACATCATCCGGCGGATGCGCGACGACTATCCGTGACGACGTATGTCGACACGTCAATTCTCGCCGCCGCCATTTTTGAAGAGCCGAGGTCTGCGGCTGCGCGCGACTGGTTCCGGCGGATGAGCGAGCGCATCATCGTCAGCGACCTGACCGGGGTTGAGTTTACGGCCGTTGTTTCTCGGGCTGTGCGGACGAGGCGCGTCGAATGTCGCAAGCGCGGCGCCCGCGTTCTTAGCGCGCGCGGCTCGCTGAGGCTGCGCTAGTCTCTCTAGCTTTAGTCCCAGGGGTGGCGGTCGCCGAACTGTGACAGCGACAGTCCGGCGCGTATCCCCATCTCAGATCGTGTTCGACTTCATCTGGTCGGCGATGTAGTCGGCCTGACGGATCGCCAGCGTCACGATCGTCAAGGTGGGGTTCTCGGCGCCGCCGGTGGTGAACTGGCTGCCGTCCGAGATGAACAGGTTCTTGATGTCGTGCGTCTGGCCGTGACTGTTGACCACGCCGTCGCGCGCATTGGCGCTCATTCGGTTCGTGCCGAGATTATGCGTCGAAGGATAGGGCGGGGTTGGGAAGGTGCGCGTCGCGCCCACCGCCTCATACATCGCCTTGCCCTGCCCATAGGCATGGTTGCGCATCGCCACGTCGTTCGGGTGGTCGTCGAAATGGACGTCCACAACCGGCAGACCCCATTTGTCCTTCTGGTCGCTCAGCGTGATGCGGTTCGTTTCCTGGGGCATGTCCTCGCCGACAATCCACATGCCCGCCATATTCGAATAACCGTCGATCGCGGTCGTGAATTCGCGGCCCCACGCGCCGGGATTGAGGAAGGCGGCCATGAAGGGAAGGCCGAGAGAAAGCGTCTCCAGTTCGTAGCCGCCGACGAAACCGCGGCTCGGGTCGTTTCGCGCTTCGTCCCGCATGATGCCGGCCATCGTCGTGCCGCGATACATGTGCACCGGCTGCTCGAAGATGGCGTAGACCGATCCGGTCGTGTGACGCATGTAGTTGCGGCCGACCTGGCCCGACGAATTGGCGAGCCCGTCCGGAAATTTGACGAAGCGGAGTTGAGCAGGAGACGAGGGCTTTCGAGCGAATTGCCTGCGACCGCGACGATGCGCGCCTTCTGTCGCTGCAGTTTGCCGTCCGCGTCGAAATAGGTGACGCCGGTCACCTTGCCCGAGGCGTCGTGCTCGATCTGCGCGACATGCAACTCCGGGCGAACCTCCATGTTGCCGGTCGCTTCGCCCTTCGGGATCTCAGTGTAGAGCGTCGACCATTTCGCGCCCCACTTGCAGCCCTGGAAACAGAAGCCGGTTTGATGGCAGGCGACGCGGCCGTCGCCGGGTACCGAATTGATCGCCATCCGGCCGGTGTGGCACTCCTTGTAACCGAGCTTGTCGGCGCCGGCCTTGAAGACCTTGAAGTTGTTGCTTGCCCGGCAGGCCGGGTCTGTCGCCCGTACGGGTGACGCGCATCTTGTCCTCGGCCTGGGCGTAATAGGGCTCGAGATCGGCGAGGGTGATCGGCCAGTCGAGAAGATTGGCGCCGGGGACATGGCCGTAGGTCGAGGCCTCCTTGAACTCGTGCTCCTGAAAGCGAAGGGAGGCGCCCGCCCAGTGGGTCGTCGTTCCGCCGACGGACTTGACGATCCAGGCCGGCAGGTTGGGGAAGTTCTTGTGAACCCGCCAGCTGCCGGAGGTCGTCCGCATGTCCTTCCATGCGAGCTGGGTGAAGCTGTCCCATTCGTCGTTGATGAAATCCGAGATACTCCAAGCGCTTGCCCGCTTCGAGCACGACGACCTTGACGCCCTTCTGCGCCAGCTCGTTGCCAAGCGTGCCGCCGCCCGCGCCCGATCCAACGATGACGACGACGCTGTCGTCGTTCTGATCGAATTTCGCTGCCATGTCCGTTTCCTCGCGTGAATGGGGCTTTGTTCGTGCCGTCAGAGCCAGCTGATGTCGTCGAAGCCGCGGTCGATGTATCCGCCCTTGGAGAAGGACTCGCCCTCGTATCCGAAGATCGGCCAGATCTCTTTCTGGTTGTAGAGCGATACGATGAGGCCGGAACGGATCGTCTCGAACGTCGGATCCGCGCTCTGGTTCTTGAGGATCGCGACGCGGTCGGCCTCCCAGGGGCGACCGACATAGCCTCCCTCTCCCGCAGCCCCGTCGAGCGCAGCGACGAACGCCTCGATCTCAGCCTTCATTTCGGGGTTGCCAGCGGCCTTTTCGTCGTAGCCTTTCATTGCGATCGCGTAGAAGCGGTCGGCGACCTTGTCATGCGGATAGATGTCGCGCGCGACGAGGATCAGGGTCTTCATCGTTTCGGGCTTCAGGCCCTTGACGTCGAGCGCCCACGCTTCGGAGACGTTGAGCAGCGCGCCAGTCGAAGTGATCGCGATCGCGGCTGCGAAGCCGCTCGCGGATCGTCTGCAGGAAAAAGCGTCTCGATAGGCCCTGCTTTGCGGGCGCCGCAACCGTTGCCGTCATCGTCGTTTCCTCCTCTTATTTGCGCTTTTGAATTTGGCGTTAGCGGGGTGTCGCTACCGGAAACGGCCGAGCTTCTGCAGCACCTCGATCTTGTAGCCGTCCGGATCTTCGACGAAGAAGAAGCGGGCGATCAGTTTCCCGTCCTTGTTGAACTCGACGATCTTGCGTGGGCGCAGGCCCTCGGCCTCGAAACGGCGATGCTCCCCGTCGAGGTCCTCGACCACGAAGGCGACATGGCCGTAGCCGTCACCCAGATCGTAAGGCTCCGTGCGACCCTTGTTGATTGTGAGTTCGACTTCGTAAGGCGTCTCGGAATTCGAGAGATAGAGAAGCGTGAAGTCGGGGAAGTCGAGCCGGTCGGCGATGTCGAGCCCGAAAGCCTTTTTGTAGAAGGCAAGCGACCGCGCCTCTTCGAGCACGCGGATCATCGTGTGGATCGCTTTCGCCATGTCTGTCCGCGCCAAGTCGCCGCCTGAGGTCGGCAGAATCCCGCAAACGTTAGCAAGACCGGAGGCGGGCGGGTGTTATCGGCTTACTACGTCCCCTAGCGGCCTCAGGCGGCCTCCGCGCGCGCTCTCCCGCCCGGCTCCGCCAAAGTCCGAGCGGTGACGCAGATGCAGCGGAGATGCGAGGTGAAATTGGGGACTTCCCCGCGCAGGAGCAGGATCTCCTGATGCAGCGTCGAGATGAAGCGGGGCACGGACATCGCTTCGGCCGCTGCGATGTCCTCAAGGATTTCCCAAAAAACCCTTTCTAGGCGGATGCTCGTGCTCTGTCCGTTCAGCCGTATCGAGCGCGTCTCGAAGGCGTAGCTGTCCGGGGACTGGCTTGCAAAAAGGTGACACATGTTTCCTCCTCCGGCCTATTTCCTCCGCCGTCAGGATCGGCCTCCGGCATGCCTTTCGGCGCGCCACCCGGGTCTGACTTTGATTTAGAACGTTTCTAAATTCCGAGCTTAGGACGCTCGCGGCTCGCCGTCGAGGGCGGTCTGGGCGGCTGCCGAAGGGTGGTGTACGAGGGCGCGACATGAGCGGTCGCGAAAGGTTGGCTTATGAAAAGGCCCGTAGGATCCCCCGCCGCCTTCGTCAGCGAAGCCGAAGAGCGCGCCTATTGGGAACGCGAAGACTCGACCACCGATCTCGACTGGCGGCGGGCGAAACGCGTTCGGCTGCCCAACCTTCAGCCGAGCACAGCCGCGATTTCGATCAGGCTCCCCGTGAGCCTTTTGGAGCAGATCAAGGTCGCCGCCCATAAGCGCGACGTTCCATACCAGTCTCTGACCAAGATGTGGCTCAGCGAGAAGGTCGGGTAGCGCGACCGCGCGCCGTCGCCCCTCAGCGGGAAAATTTCTTGTACTTCAGCCGGTGCGGGATAACGCTGTCGATGCCGAGGCGGCGTTTCTTGTCCTCTTCGTAGTCGGCGAAGTTGCCCTCGAACCACTCGACATGGCTGTCGCCTTCGAAGGACAGCATGTGGGTGGCGATGCGGTCGAGGAAGAAGCGGTCGTGGCTGATGATGACCGCGCAGCCGGCGAAGTCGAGCAGCGCCTCCTCCAGCGCCCGCAAGGTGTCCACGTCGAGGTCATTGGTCGGTTCGTCGAGCAGGAGCAGGTTCGCGCCGCTCTTCAGCATTTTCGCCAGATGCACGCGATTGCGCTCGCCGCCCGAGAGCTGGCCGACCTTCTTCTGCTGATCGGAGCCTTTGAAATTGAAGGCGCCGACGTAAGCCCGGCTGTTCATCTCGCGCTTGCCGAGCGTGATGATGTCGTAACCGCCGGAGATTTCCTCCCAAACATTCTTCTTGCCGTCGAGCGTATCGCGCGACTGGTCGACATAGCCGAGCTGCACGCTCTCGCCGATCTTGATTGAGCCCGAGTCCGGCTTCTCCTGGCCGGTGATCATGCGAAAGAGCGTCGTCTTGCCGGCGCCGTTGGCGCCGATGACGCCGACGATGCCGCCGGGCGGCAGCTTGAACGTGAGCTTGTCGATAAGCAGCCGGTCGCCGTAACCCTTCGAAAGGTTCTCGATGTCGATGACGTTCTGGCCGAGCCGCTCGGCGACGGGAATGACGATCTGCGCGGTGGTCGGCGCCTTCTCGTTGCTCTTCTTGACCAGTTCGTCATAAGCGGCGATGCGCGCCTTCGACTTGGCCTGACGCGCTCTCGGCGACGAGGCGATCCACTCGCTTTCCTCGGCAAGCGCGCGCTGCCGCGCGGCGTCCTCGCGGCCTTCCTGCTCGAGCCGCTTCTGCTTCTGCACGAGCCAGGTCGAATAATTGCCTTCGTAGGGAATGCCGCGGCCGCGATCGAGCTCGAGAATCCAGCCGGTGACATTGTCGAGGAAATAGCGGTCGTGGGTGACGATGAGGATCGCGCCTGGATAGGCGCGCAAGTGCCCTTCGAGCCAGTTGACGGTTTCGGCGTCGAGATGGTTGGTCGGCTCGTCGAGCAGCAAGAGATCGGGCTTCGCTAGAAGTAGGCGGCAGAGCGCGACGCGGCGGCGCTCGCCGCCGGAGAGCTTGGTCACGTCGGAATCGTCAGGGGGGCAGCCGAGCGCGTCCATCGCCTGCTCGACCTGGCTCTCGAGATCCCACAAGCCCTTGGCCTCGATCTCGTCCTGGAGGCGCGTCATTTCGTCCGCGGTCTCGTCCGAGTAGTTCATGGCGAGCTCATTGTAGCGGTCGAGGATCGCCTGCTTCTCTTTCACGCCAAGCATGGCGTTGCCCTTCACGTCGAGCGTGGGGTCGAGGTCGGGCTCCTGCGGCAAGTAGCCGACCCTCGCGCCCTCGGCGACGAAGCCTTCGCCGACGTACTCAGTGTCCAGCCCAGCCATGATCCGCATCAGCGTCGACTTGCCGGAGCCGTTGACGCCGAGCACGCCGATTTTCGCGTCCGGGTAGAAGGAGAGGTTGATGTTGTCGAGGACCTTCTTGCCGCCCGGATAGGTCTTGGCGAGACCTCGCATGTGATAGATGAACTGGCGCGCGGCCATGGGCATTCCTGAATTGTTCGGAGGTTGCGCGCGGCATATCAGGGGCGGGCAGGGGAGGCAAGGCGGGCGAGCACATCGCGTCGTAATCGCGCGCCGTGCTGCGCAGGCTCCTCAGGATGCAGGATCAGTTGGCCGCCAGGGCCTGCCCCTCGTCGATCCACACCGTCATGCCTGGCTCGAGTTTCGGCGTCGGGCCGATCGGATCGGCGCGGAGGAGAAAGTTGTTGATGTCGTGGTCTCCAACCGCGCGCGCCGCGCGCCAGACCGCGAATTCTCCGAGCGGCCTGAGCTCGGTGACTTTGGCTTCGAAGCGATCTCCGGCCGCGGTCCGGAGCGCGACCTTCGAACCCAACGTCAGTCCGTGAAGGCGGTCCTCGCGGATCGTGAACGTGAACCAGCGGTCGCCAGCGACGGCAAGCGTCAGGACCGGTTGGCCCGGAGAGATCGCTTCGCCATGTTCGGCGACGAGAAGCCGCGCAATCCCATCGACGGGCGAGGTGAGCGTCGTCTTGGCGAGCTGCGCCTCGAGGTCGGCGACAGTCGCCAGCCCAAGCGCGACCTGGCTCCGCGCGACGGCGAGCTCTTCCTTCGTCGGTCCAGCCTTGCTTTGATCCAAAGCCGCATCGGCGAGAACGAGGCTGGCCTCCGCCTTGCTTAATGCCGCCGCGTCCTCGTCATACTGCTGCCGGCTCGCGTAGTTCTTTGCCGCGAGCACGGAGACTCGCGCAAACTGTTGCTTGGCTAGCGTCAGGTTCGAGTCGGCGATTGCGACGTTCTGCGCCGCGGTGTCGCGCTCTTCCTGCCGCACGCCTGCTACGACATTGGCGAGGTTGGCGCGCGCCGATTTCAGATTCGCCTTCGCTTCCTCGAGGGAGGCCGCGACCTCTGGGCTCGACAGCACCGCGATCACGTCGCCCTTGCGCACTGGCTGCAACGGCTTCACCGGCAACGAGGCCAGTCGCGCCGAAATTTCGGGCGCGATGCGGATCTCCGTCTCGTGCACGACGCCGATGAGCGGAGGCCTCGGTTTCCGCTGTGTTTCGAACCAAAACAGCGCCACTCCGGCCGCCCCGATGAGCACGCACCGTCGCCAGGATCGCGACTGTCCGACCTCTAGCGTTCATGGCTGCGCCTCATTGCGGGAAGCAAGACGGGTGGCAATCACGGCGAGCAACCCGTAGACGATGGTCAAAATCCACAAGGTCGTCCAGTCGCGCCTCACCTCCATGATGCTCGCCCCCATCTGATTGATGCGAACGAATCCGTCGATTGCCGAGGTGCTGGGAATGATGCGGCTTGCGGCGCGGATGAAATCGGGAAGCGCTTCGACCGGCCACGATACGCCGACCTGGAAGAAGAGCGGAAGGCTGACTGCGATGAAGAGGAGAATCGCCGTCTCCCGGCGCGTGAACCAGGCGCTCACGAACTGAGCTAGAAAGCTGACTGAGAGCACGAAGGGAACCGCCATGAGGATCAGATCCTCGAGCCGGCCGAGCGTCGAGAAGCCGTAAACCCGCGGCAGCACGATCAAATAGAGCGCAAGTCCCGGCAGCGCGAAGCAGAGATGCGCGAGCGCCTGACCGAAAACGGCGCGCGCCCCGGATCGAAGCCAGCGGGTTGCTCGGCCGCCGATCGTGTAGGCCGCCCCGCCAAGCGATGCGACACCGAGCAGCAGCGTCTGTTGCAGGATGAGGATGAAGGCGGCTGGCACGACATAGCTGGCGTAGCCGCCCGTTGGGTTGAACAAAGGTTGGGAGAGGAAATCGATCGGCGAGGCGCTGCGGGCCATCGCCGCATAGACGAGGCTTCCCTCGCTGCGGGCGCCGCGCGTCGCTATGTCGGCGGAGACTGTCGAAGCGGCTTCCGATATGCCCTGCAGGGTCCGGCTGTAGAGGAGGAAATAGGCGGCGTCGACATAAGCGGCGATCCGCGCCTTGTCGCCTCGCAAGACCTGCTTTTCCGTGTCTTTGGGAATCGCGAGAATGGCGAAGACGTCATGGCGGTCGAGCGCGGCCTGTGCGTCGGCGAGCGTCTCCGCTCCGCACCGCGACCGTAGAGCGCCTCATCCGAATCCAAGGTTTGCACGAGATCGCGGCTGAGCTCCGTTCGATCCTGGTCGACGACGGCGATCGGTATGCTGCGAAGAACCTGCCCGAGATAGGGCTGCGGATAGAGCGCTCCGTAGGCGAGCGGCGCGAGCACGATCAGGCCCAAGACCCCGCGGTCACCGAGAATACGCTGGACCTCGTTGCCCATCGCGATCGCGACGCCTCGTCCGTATCGGAGGCGTGGCGCAGGCTCCGGCTCGCGTTTCGGGGGCGCACAGGCGATGGAGCGAAGCCTCGCCCAAGCGAGGGCGAAATAGAGGCACGCGAGCGCGGCGAGGATAAGGAATGGTCTGACGGAGTCCGAAGTCGGCACGCCGCGCGCGGCCTGGTCGAACAGGACCTGCAGATACCAGCGCAGCGGCAGAATCGAACCCCAGGCTTGGGGAAAAGTCCCCATCGCCGTAACCGGGAATCCGACGCCGGCGAAGCCGAACGCCGGATTGCAGAATATCGCGATGAGGCTCAGGCCCGTCGGCAGCGCCTGAGTCAGCAGAACCAGAAGAGCGCCGAAGGAAAGATAGGCGATAAGGAGAAGACAGGCCGACGCCGCCACGAGCAACGGGTCGCCGCGGAACGACACGCCGTAGAGCCCATGGATGATGGCGGCGTCCACCACCATCATGATCAGGAAGATGCCGAACAAAGGCATCAGCTTGCCTATGAGTGCGACCAGCGGCCGGCCGCCAGCGGCGCGCATCCAGGCGCGCTTGCTTCGCTGAGAGAATTCCGAGCCAACCGCATAGCCGCCGGCGATCGCGGTCACGACGTGCAGCACCGTGGGCAGAACCGCCCGCAGCAAGAACTGGGCGAAATTGAGCGCCGGGTTCGACAGGACATATTGTTCGGCGACAAGCGCGCCCGGCTTGTAACCATTGGGACCTGGCTGTTGCGGCAGCGCCGCGGTCGCGGCCGCCACCGCGCTCTGTATCGCCGAGGCCGCGTTGTTGCCGGGCGTGAAATATTGCCGGTTATAAAGCGACACCACCTGCGGCCGCTTCCTGGCGAGGAGATCGCGCTCGAAATTCTCGGGGATATAGACGGCGGCGATTGCGTCGCCGGAGCGCACGGCCTGCATCGCGCTTGTCATATCGCTCGATCGCTCGGCGACGGTGACGCCGGGCGCTGAGGCGATCGACTGGACATAGATGAGCGAAGTCGCGGAACGATCCGCGTCGACGATGGCGACGCGAAGATTGCGAATGACCGCGTTGCTGAACGTCAGCGTCAGGATGGCGAAGGCGAGGACCGGAACGATGAGCACCAGGATAAGCGCGACTCCGTCGCGCTGCATCCAGCGCAACTCGCGCGTCGCGACCAGAAGCAATCCCGGCTTTGGCGGAGCCCTCACTTGCGCTCGCCCGTCGGCCACTCGGCGTAAACGCTCATGCCCGGCCGAAGCGCGGGAAGGGGCGAGATGGGATAGGCGCGCACTTCGAAGGTTCTCAAGTCGAAGTCGCCCGTCGCCCGCGTCGCGCGCCATCCGGCATATTCGCCGCGCGTCTCGATCAGCTTGACTTCCGCCTCGATTTCCTGGTCGCCAAGCGCGGGGACGCGCATCTTGAAGCGGTCGCCGACTTTGAGCCCCTTGACCAGATCCTCGCGCAGATTGAACCTGAGCCAGACGTCGCTGAGGTCGATCAGCGAGAGAAGCGGCACGCCGGGCGAAACATATTCCCCGACCTCCGCCCCGATCTGATAGACCTGCGAGGCAATCGGCGCTTTGACCGTGAGCTCGTCGACGCTCGCCTTGATCGTATCGACGCTCGCTTGCGCCTGGAGCACGTTGGTCCGGGCGATCTCACGCTCTTCCTTGGTCGCCCCGTTCACGGCCTCGATTATAGGCGAGCTGCGCGCTATCCTGGTCTCGCTTCGCCACTTCGCGCGAGTTCGTAACCTCGTCGAGGCGTTGCAGCGGCGCATTGCCCGTACCGGCGAGGTCCTTGATGCGGGCGTAGGTCTTATCCGCCAGCTGGAAGTTGGCCTGGGCGCTCTCCAGAGCGGCCTTCTTCTGATCGACCACCTCCACGCGCGTGCCCACCAGGATATTGGCGAGCTGGGCCTTGGCGACGTCAACGCCGGCCTGAGCCTGACGCCATTTGGTGATGAGCTCCGGGTTGTCGATCTCGAACAGCAATTGCCCAGCCGCGACATTTTGGCCGCGCTCGACGGGACGTTGGCCGACGCGTCCGTCGACCCGCGCGGCGATGTCGATGCGCGTCGCATCGGCTTCGCCCTGAACGATGAGCGGTTGAGGCCGCGCGAGATACCAGACCGAGAGCCCCACAATCCCGGCGAGGATCAGGCTAACGATCGCCGCGGCGGCCGTCGCACTGCCGCTTGCCCGTTCGCGCGCCGGCTCGGGCTTCACGCGATCGTCCTGCGCTGGGCTCTCTTTCACATCCGTCATGCTAGCGTCGTCTCCCGCCGCGAGATCGTTCACCTTAAATCACCCAGCGCTTTGCGGGCGGGCCACCATAGAGGACGATGGCGCCTGCGGCCATTTGGCTGAGCCGGCGCTACTGGAGCAGTCGGCGCGGGCGGTCAAGGGCTCGGCGAAGAGATCGAGGCGGGATCTTGTTCACCGAGATGGCGCTCAACTCGCGCAAGCTTGAATTGAGGAAGCGTCGGGCTGCGCTTAAAGAGATCGAGACGGGCGCGGGCGCATCAGGAGATTCTGGTTATGCGTTCAGGCCTTTGCTTCGCGATGATGCTGGCGGCGTTGAGCGCTGCGGCCGCACAGCCGGCGCCGCTGACGATCGATCAATTGCTCGCGCAAGGCTGGGAGATCGCCGGCTACGCCAGCGGCTACGACAATCGCACGTCGCTCATCCTGTTTCGCCATCCGGGAATGAACGCGCTCGTCCAGTGCGGCGTTCTCTACGACGTGACGCGCAATCCGCGCACGATCATCAATTGCTACGAGCTTAAGTGAAGGCGCGAGCGCAAACCGGGACTGCCATCACGAATCGAAGCGCCGTCAACGGTAGGGAGCGTCGGCCAGCAGATTTCTGGCGATCTCGCGCTCCCAGCGATCGCCATTGGCGAGCAATCGCTCCTTCTCGTAGTAAAGCTCCTCGCGGGTTTCGGTCGAGAATTCGAAGTTCGGGCCCTCGACAATGGCGTCGACCGGACAAGCTTCCTGACACATGCCGCAATAGATGCATTTGACCATGTCGAGGTCGTAGCGCGTCGCGCGGCGCGTGCCATCATTGCGTCGCGGCCCGGCCTCGATCGTGATCGCCTGCGCTGGGCAGATCGCTTCGCACAGCTTGCAGGCGATGCAGCGCTCCTCCCCGTTGGGATAACGCCGCAGCGCGTGCTCGCCCCTGAAGCGCGGAGAAAGCGGGCTTTTCTCGTGCGGGTAATTGAGCGTCGCCTTGGGCTTCAACATGTAGCGGAAGGACAAGCCGGTGGCGGCAAGGAACTCCAGCAGGAAGATCGAGCGTATGTCGCGTGGAAGGTTCATGGCGTGCTTCCCGCTCGCTTTGAGTCGCGGGTAAGCCCCCGAGCGCCAGGAGCGAAGTTCCTGGCGCCGCCGTCCGAAACAACCGGGGCGAACACGCCCTGTTCCATCCGCGCCAATCAAACTTGCGATTGCCCTGCGCGTGGGCGTCTAGTCGGACTTGGCGAGGGGAACCGCCGAGCTTCTAGCGTCCGCTCATGAACCTCGCCGTCGCAGCGTCGATCGCCTTCTGCGCTGTGCCCCCGAGCCCGCTCAGGAGCTGTTGCAGCAAAGTCTTGCGCGCTTCAGTCGAGACTTCGTAGAGGCGCGCGCTGTCGCGGGCCCGGAACAAGAGTTCGTCGCCGGTCATGATCTCGTCGACGAGGCCGAAGGCTACGGCTTCGCGCGCCAACCAATAGTCGCCATTGGCGACGCGGTCGATGTCCACATTCGGACGGCATTCCGCGACATGATCCTTGAATGCCTGGTGGGTCGTGTCGAGCTTCTCGCGGAAATGTTCGCGGCCCGCCGGCGTGATCTCGCCGAGGACGGAGACGGTGCGCTTGAACTCGCCCGCGGTTATTTCCTCAAAATCGATCTCGTTCTTCTTGAGCAACCGATGGAGGTTCGGCACGGGCGCCACAACGCCGATCGAGCCGACGATCGCAAAGGGCGCGGCGACGATGCGGTCCGCTGCGCATGCCATCATGTAGCCGCCGCTCGCCGCAACCTGGTCGACAGAGGCGGTGACGTTGATCTTGCGTTCGCGCAAGCGCAAAATCTCTGCGGCGGCGAGGCCATAGCCGGTCACTGTGCCGCCAGGGCTCTCGATCCGGATCACCGCTTCGTCGGTTCCCGCCCGCGCGGCGATGAGGACGGCGTCGATCTCCGCGCCAAGCCGCTTGACCGCGCTCGCGCGCAAGTCGCCCTTGAAGGCGAGGACATAGATGCGCTTTCCCGGCTCCTGGCCGCGGCGCGCCTTGGCCGCTGCTTTCGCCTCTTTCTTGAGCGTCTTCGCGAGCGCCTTGCGTTCCTTCCTGTCGAGCAGCGCGCCATTCATGGCGTCACGCATGTCGTCGTAGCGGTCGTCGAGCGAGCGGACCTTGATCTCCTGGTCCTTCGGTTCGCTCGAGCGCGCGAGACGCGCGATCAGCACGGCGAGGCCGCCGACCGCCGCGACGATGATCAGGGCTTTGACAAGGAAGGCGGCGATATCCAGCCAGAAGGCCATCAGCGGGTCCGTTCACGAAAAGGTCCTGGCAGCGCGTGTTTCACGATGAGCAAGCGAATGGCAAGGTTGCCTTCCACAATTCAGATAGGGAATTTTGGCGCGATCCGGCGTTCTCGAGACAAGGCTCGTCCGAGGCGTGGATACAACCAGAGCGAGAATCACGTGCAAATAAATGCAAGCAGATGCAAACAAATGAAAGGAAAAGGGCTTTCATTTCCTTTCAAAAATTTTTCCGAATCGGGACTTTTCAACGGGTTACAAGCGAAAAAAATAAAAAATTTCGGCTGCCTGTCGGCTCGCGTGGCAGGTTGTGAGCAAACCCCCTCCCTCACCAAATCCGCGATGGCAACCCCAGCCGAAACCGCTTTGCCCAGAGCTTCGCCACTTTCCGATCATTAGATCATATTAGCATGTGATACGGATTTACACAAGATATTGTGCAAGGTAGGGCCTTCCCCCGGGCCGCCAATGCGGACGTCTCGAAAGCTGAGCTTGTCGAAGCGGACATGTCCGATGCGGACCTTGATCTCCCGGTCGAGGAGCGAATGGCAAGGCCGGCGCCCGAGCCGCAACCCTCAGTCCCATGAGAGCCGATTCTTTGGCAGGCGGTCGCCGGGATCGAACACCGCGACCTTGTGGGGAAGGGCGGCGCTCCAGCGCCACAAGACGAGATTGACATCAGCGGGGGTCGCCCCGCCAACGAAGCTCGGCGCCAACAGACCCGCCGCGCCGTCGGCGATGAGTTTTTGCGCGAGGCGCCACGACGACGGCTGGCGGCCGGCCGCCGCTTCCGCGAACCACGGGCACGCCAGTTCGTCTTGGCTGACGCCTGCGGCTCGGCGCTCCTCTTCGCCGCGGAGATCGATCACATCCTCGCAGTCAATTTCGTATGTGCAGAGCACGTATGGCTCGAATTTGTGAGCGAAGCCCTGCGCCGCCTCCTTGATCGCCGTCATTGGGTCGAGGGACAGATAGAGCGCAGGCGTCCCTTTCGGATTGAACCGGCCTCCATGTACGGCCGCGCCGTCGCCAGAGAGCGGTTTGAATGACCAGCGCGGATCATGGGCCCGATAGGCCAGGCCCTGAAATTTCAAGCAAAGCCGCCGAGCGCGATCGAATCGAGATAGTCGCGCAGCGGACCGGCCTGACCAGATTTGACGAGCGCCTCGGCGGTGCGCCCGCCAAAGGCGGGGATTGGCTCGGCCCGATACCAAGCCATCGCTTGCGCCGGGCCGCCGGCCCAGCCGGCGACGCGGGTCAGAATCTCATTCATTTCGCGCAGGCGGGACTGCGTCTTGGCCGCGCCCAGGCGGTCACGCTTGTACAGAGCTTCGGGCGCAAGCCCGATTGTTTCGGCCAGCTGCTTCTTCGTCAGGCCGTAGTCGTCGACGAGCTTAGTCGGCGAAGCCGCCCTGAGCGCTCGCCTGCGCGGCACCACGGACGATTTGGCCATGTCCGTTCCTTTATCTGCTTTATAGGGCAATATGTAAGGCATCGGTTCGAACGGCGCAACGCCCAGCCGCCGGGCTTACGCAGGCCCGTTGGGCGCCTCGGGGTCCAGTCTTTCGACCAGCGCCTCGACAATGGGCCTTTGCCCCTTGTTGATCTTCTCCAGCGCCTCGTCGATCGAATACCACGCGGCTCGGTCGACCTCCGGGAACTCGCGCCGTCCTGCCGGAGCGGGGCGGCCATTCGAGCGAGAACGTGTTGCTCGTAAGCGCTGCTGGATCGAAGTCACCCTCGCAGGCCCAGGCGACGACCGTTTTGCCACCCGGCTGCTTGTGCGCCCCAAGGTCGAGAAACTCCCCCTCGACCGTCACGCCGGTCTCCTCGAGAAATTCGCGCTTCGCCGCTTCGAGCAGATTTTCGCCCTCGTCGGCGAGTCCCTTGGGGATCGACCACGCGCCTTCGTCTTTTTTCGCCCAGAACGGTCCGCCCGGATGCACGAGCATCACCTCGATCCCCGTCGGACGGCGGCGGAACAGCAAAATGCCTGCGCTAATCTTCGCCATACAAGTGAGGTTATGACGCCTCGACTACTCGCGATAGGGCGTGACGAACAGGCCGCCCAGCTCAGAGGGCGCGTTTGGGCCGCGCGGAAGCTTGAGGGGCGAGCCTTCGCCGAGATTGCGGGCATAGATGTCGGCATAGGAGCCGGCGGCGCCGACAACGCGTTTGGCCCAATCTTCGGGGAGCCCGAGATCGCGCCCCTCGACGGCCAAGGACTTAAGGCCTGCCGCCGTCCAGGCGGTCGCCGGCAGTTCGGCGCGTTGCAGGGCGTAGATCGCCCAGGCGACGATCGCCGACCATTGCGGGTCGCTCGCCGGGCTCAAGGCGAACACCGGGAAAGAGGCGAGCGGCTCGGCCAGGATGCGGCTCGCGGGCGCTCCGTGCTCCTCAAGCCTCGCGGCCGCCAGATCTCCGCTCTCGCCGACTTGAGCATCGCAGACTCCGGCGTTGTAGGCGTCGTGCAGCTCGCCATATTCCATGTAGCCCATGCGGACGAAATCGAGACGCCGCGCGGCCATCGACGCTTCAAGCGTCAAGTGTGCGTCGTCGCCCTGGTAGAAGCAGATGGACTTTGCCGGCGAGATCGCTCAA
Source organism: uncultured Alphaproteobacteria bacterium (assembly GCA_963725195.1). Lineage (GTDB taxonomy): Bacteria > Pseudomonadota > Alphaproteobacteria > Rhizobiales > Beijerinckiaceae > Roseiarcus. The sequence continues at coordinate 170,456 of CAVRXX010000016.1, forward strand.
TTTCTGGATTGAAGCAGGCCCATGGACCATCGCGGCAGTCGAGACGAAATAGACGGCGGGCCCGAGCGTCGCCGCGCCGGCGAGGCGATGATCGGCGATCTCGGAGCCATCGAGGAAGAAAAGATCGTCGGCGCCGTTGGCGACGCGCGCGAACGCGCTGTCGGAATCATAAAGGTGGAACTCGATTTTGCCCTCGGGCCCGAGCAGCGCCGCGCCGATCGCGCGGCAAAGATCGAGATAGAGGCCGGAGGGCGCCTCGTCAGGCGCCTGGCTGACCAGTCCGGGCGCGGGACGCCGCCGCAGCGAATGACGCCTGAGGACTTGATGCGATCGACGATCGGGCCGGCATGGGCGAAGGGGGATAAGGCGAGTGCGATGACGACGCCAGGGTGCACGCTAGAGCCATCCCCTTCGACAAGCTCAGGGCAGGCCTCGCGCTCGCTTTCGGGCTCCTCAGTATGAGGACTTTGCCAGTGACCGCGCATCAAAGCTCACGCATTAAGCCTCATCGCCGCGACCGCCTGATCCGCGTCGAGCATCGCGTCGTCGACGCGCGTAAGGTTCGGGAGCTCGGCTTCACCGGACGCGCCTCGTGTGCATCCCGATCACCGTGGCAGTGCTCGCTAATGCGCTCCTCCACCGAGCAGCGCGTGATCCGGTGCAGTAACTGCCGTCGCGCACTGCAGGCTGTAGACGAGGCGCCGCCAGATCGCACCCAGCCAGTGAGGCGCGAATGATACGACCTCGCCTGAGGGCGGGCGGAGCCTCCTTCGAGACGCCCGCTTTGCGGGCTCCTCAGGACGAGGTTTTCTCAGGCGTTCGCACACTCAATTGTACGCTGGCAGTGTTGCGGGCAGGGAGTTGAACCCGTCTGGGATCACGTTCGGGATGTTCTGCCGCACGTCCTCCGGCGTGACCCCGATCGCCGCGCAGCCCTTGCCGCCGTAATGCGGAAACGAATCAATGTCGGCGTCAGGGATCATCGCATAGGCGCCGGGCAGCGGCGGCAGCGCGCCGGTGATCCGCGCCTTGTCGAAGCCGGACAAGAGGCTTGCGGTCGCCGGCGTTTCCTCGTCACGCGGCCCGAGATATTTCTGCTCGAAGCCGGGCGGCCCGAAGGCGTTGAACTTGGGCGAATTGCCGGCTTGAAGCGCCTCCTTTTCGTCCGGCAGGCTGGACAAAGCCGGCAGACCGAAGAGCGCGTTGATCGTTTCGATGACCGCGTTGTGGTCGCCCTCGGCGTGCGAGACGGCGTGGACGCGCGCGTAAGGCGAGATGAGCAAAAGCGGAATGCGGATTCCGCGAGCAAGAGGCAGTCCATCGGGACCGTAGCTCAGAATCCGCGGCGGGACGTGATCGTAAAGGCCGTCGGATTCGTCATAGGTGATGACGATGGCGCTGTGCTCCCAGATGTCCTTGTTGGCGGCGATCGCGTTGATGACGCGTGCAGCCATCGCTTCCGTGAGCTGGCTGTCGGAATAGCTCGGATGATCGTCGTCGCCGGACTTCGCGATTCTGATCGCCGCGAGCTCCGTAGGGGTGAGGCCGTTTTTGTCAGGGTAGTTCGGATTCTGGATGACCGCCGACTGTTTTGGATATTTGAGATTGTAGTAGCCGCCGCGGATATAGAAGACGCCGCCCGTGACGGGGCAGCACGTTCTTCGCCATGTCGGAGAAGAAGTCGCCTTCGCCGCGCAGATTGGTCTGCTCGGCCGGATTGTTGGCGATATAGCCGAAATATTGCGCGCCGTTGTGATGGCTGACGTAGTTCTCGTGGGAGGCTTCGGCCCCCGTGTCAGTCGGCTCGTGGTCGTAGCCGTTCTGGTACCATCGCCATTGCACCGGCTCATGCCCAAGCGCGCTGATGTACGGAATGTCCTTCGACACGTCGGGCAGGTCAAAGGTCGGGTTGCGGTCCTGGTCGGTGAACCAATTGATCCACCCACCCATGAATGTGAGGGGCAGCGTCGCGAAGGTGAGATTGGAGGCGATGTTGTTTGACTTATACCATTCCTTGGGCGACCCTGCCGGCTCACGGCCAACCACCGTCTTGTCGAACTCCGAGCCCCACCAGGGCTGCGGGTCGTCGACCAAAGGCGGGCCTTGCGTCGTCGCCGTTCCGGTAAAGGTCTCGCCATTGATCGTGCCGCCGAGGGGCCCGGTGAAGCCGTCCTGAGCAGCGTCCTGCGTCTCGCCCGGATGCTTCACCCACTGGGTCTCGCCCGATTGGCCGCCGAGCACCGCGACCGCGTTGGGCGTTGACGGCGTGTCTTCGGTGGCGAAGTTGTTGTCGAAGATGGTGAAGCGGCTGGCGTAGCGCCAGAAGAAGGGGATGGTGTCGCAGTCGATATGCGCCATGACGAGGCGCGCGAACTGCTTGCCCATCGCTTCACGCGCGGCGCCGCCAGCGCGCGCATATTTGCGCCACTCGACTTCAGCGAACTTGTCCATTTTTGCTAGTCCGTTCTGCACGTCGAGCTTGGCGGCAAGGCCCTTGTGGGAATGGTCGGTCGAGTCCTTGATCGTCGAGTTCTGCTCAGGCCCGACGCGGAACGGTTGGACCGTCACCGTCTCGCCGGTGTTCGTATCGAGGTAGCTTTGGGTGAAGCCTGGCGTGTCGGCAGGCGCGCGGGGGTTCTTCCCGTCGGAATAGAGGCCATTGACGCCGGGAAGCGTGCCGTATTCATGATCGAATGAGCGATTCTCGTTGAAGATAATGAATACGTATTTGATCTTTTGCCTGAGCGCCGCGATGTCCTCGGCGGACCATTCGGAACTGCTCCAACGCGAGTCGGTGTCGGGGACGAAATAGGGCGCGACATCCGCCGGTGAGTCGGGTTGGGTCGTGACCAAAGGAAGCGATGCGGCGAGAGCGGGCTGAGTGAGGGCGGCGACGACGGTCAATGCAGTCGCGCCGCGCAGCATGCGTTTCATATCGTCGGTGTTCCCAAAGCGCGGTTCATGAAGGCTGGAGCCGCGAAAGATGAATGTTAGCCCAAAGTCGGATGGCCTGATGACAGTTGGATGACGAGACCCGCGCTTCACCTGGCGAAGCGACGGACTTGTTGGCGCCTGAATCCGGTGGCGGTCAATCAGGCGCGGCCGGCGTCACGCAAACGAGGGCGAGACCCGCGGCGCTGAGAACCGCACAGACGGCAAAGATAGAGGCGTAGCCGAACGCCTTCGCCAAACCGCCGACGCTGAGCGCGGCGAGCACGGAACCGAGTTGTCCGGAGTTCGAAAATAGCGCCGCCGCGGCGCCGGCGCGGTGCGGCATGAGCGAGTGAAGGAAACTGATCCCGAGATAGGTGACGAGACCGATGCCGATCGCCCGCGGAATCTGCGCCCAGAAGACCGCGCCGACCGAACGCGCGAGCGTCAACGCGACAAAATAGACGATGAAGGCGGCAAAGCCTGCGACAATCGCCGCGCGCTCTCCGCTGTGAAGCGGCCTCCAGATCAGCGCTCCCATGACGATAATTTCCAGAGCCGCGCACAAGCTCATCGTGATGCCGACGTCGCTTTCGACGCCTCCCAGCGACGTCGTAAGCACGATGGGAAGCGGGATCGACCCTAGGAACATGGCAGTGTTAAACAAGGCAAGCGCCGCGAAAGCGAGCGCGATCGCGGGACCTCCATTCGCGGGCTTCGTCGGATGAGCCTTGCCTGCATCGGCGAGAACCACCCTTCTCTGGACGACAGCGAGAGTGGCAAGCGCGATTGCGCCCGAAGCGGCGCTGCCGAAGAAGGCGCCGCGAAAGCCAGCCGCCCCGATCAGTAACGCGCCGACTGCGGGCCCGATGGCCCAGGCCAGCGACCAGCTCGCGCGCAGGACCCCGATGGCGCGATTGACCGTGTGAGGGCTCGCCTGGTTGAAGTTTCGCTTGGCGAGAGCGATCGACTGGGAGAAGGCGGCCGCGCCGATGGCGATCGGGAGCGCGGCGATGACGAGCAGGGCGACAAAATCGGTCGTGAGCCCGAGCAGAGCGTAGCCGATGGCGGACCCAGCGAGCGCGAGACGAAGCGGCGCGACGCTCGTTCGTTTGTCGATCCAGGCGCCAAACGCCATGCTGAACACGATGCTGGCGAGCGCCCTTGCGGTGAGGATCGCGCTCAGCGAAAGCGGGCTGAAGCCCGCCTGATCGACGAAGAAGAGCACCATGTAGGGAAGGGAGATCGAGTTGGCGAGGCCAACAAAGATGTCGACGACGACAAGCGCGATGAAGAAAGACGAGCGGTCGGCGTCCGTGGCCAAAGAAGCCTCGTTGTGGCGGCGAAGGACGCTCGAGGCTTCTCTATTTGGAGCGAATCGAGCGACTAGCGGATCGGACTCATAGTCGACCGAAGCGCGCCGGTCCCTCCAATAACCCCAGGTCAAACGGATTTGATTGAGCGGAACGCCGGCCATGAAGGCGGCGCGGCCGCGCGACCTTCGCCGTCCTCTGCGCCCTCACCCCCAACCCCTCTCCCCATAGGGCGCCCGGAAGGACGCCCGTCTCTCGACGGGCTATGGGAGAGGGGAGCGCGCAACGCTAGATCACATAAGACTTGAGCGGCGGGAAGCCGTTGAACCCGACCGAGGAATAGGTCGTCGTATAGGCGCCTGTTCCCTCGATCATGACCTTGGCGCCGATCTCGAGCGAAACCGGCAGCAGGTAGGGCTCCTTCTCGTACAAGACGTCGACCGAGTCGCAACTCGGACCCGCGATGACGCAAGGGCCAAGCGGATCGTCGTCGTATTCCGTGCGGATCGGATAGCGGATCATCTCGTCCTGCGTTTCGGCAAGGCCGTTGAACCTGCCAATGTCGAGATAGACCCAGCGCTGCTTGTCCTCGCTCGACTTCTTCGAGATCAGCACCACCTCGGCCTCGATGATCCCGGCGTTGCCGACCATGCCACGGCCGGGCTCGATGATCGTCTCCGGAATCTGGTTGCCGAAGTGCCGGCGCAAGGCGCGGAAGATCGTTTGCCCGTAGGTCTTGATCGAGGGCACGTCCTTCAAATAGCGGGTCGGAAAGCCGCCGCCGAGGTTGATCATCGCGAGCTGGACGCCTCGCTCGGCGAGGTCGCGGAAGATCGCGGCCGAGACCTTGAGAGCCCCGTCCCAGGTGCGCGGGTTGGGCTGCTGCGAGCCGACATGGAACGAGAGTCCATGCGCGACAAGCCCAAGCGCGTGCGCGCGCTCGAGCACGTTCGCCGCCATGTCCGGCGCACAGCCGAACTTGCGCGACAACGGCCATTCCGCGCCCGCGCCGTCGCAGAGGATGCGGCAGAACACTTTCGCTCCCGGCGCGGCGCGCGCGATCTTTTCAACCTCGGCCACGCAATCCACGGCGAAGAGGCGGACCCCGAGCGCGTGAGCCCGGGCGATGTCCTTCTCCTTCTTGATCGTGTTGCCGAAGCTGATGCGGTCGGCTGTCGCGCCAGCAGCCAGCGCCTGCTCGATCTCGCCCACAGAGGCCGTGTCGAAGCACGAGCTGAGCCGAGCCAAGAGATCGAGAATCTCCGGAGCCGGATTCGCCTTGACCGCATAGAACACGCGCGCGTCGGGCAGGGCGCTTGCGAAGCCCAGATAGTTTTCGCGCACGACGTCGAGATCGACGACGAGGCGGGGCCCATCTTCGCGGTTGCGGGCGAGGAAGTCCTTGATACGGTCAGTCATGAGCGGCATCCCCCAAGCGCGCGGACGGCTCCGCGCGTGGAAACATGAAGGATTCGCCGGCGATGCGACTTGCGCGCCCCGCGCGTTGGAGACGCGATGCGCAGTCGTTGACCCGCCGACGCGACCGCTTACGCGAATCCGGCGACGAGCTTTTGAGAAAGCCATCGACGGACCGCTTTCAGCGGTCAGCGGCTACGCCGTGGCCAAGACGCGCCAAAGGCCAGTGAGCCTTAAGCGATCGAAGCCATCGTTTGGACGAGGGAATATCCCGTCCGCACGCCCGGCAAGATAGACAAGCCTCTTTGGGCGCCGACCTTTGGAGGGCCGACAGAGACCAAAAAAGCCCGGTCCGTCGTTGCTTCAAGTCGCGTCCCCCGTTGGGCGGGGTACGCCGGTTCGCCTCCGGCTGCCGGCCTTCCAAGGGCGGTTAACTGGCCTCTTGTCCAGATCCCCGCCGACCGACACACGACCACAGGCACGTGCGTATTGGGCAAGATGACTATTTGTGCGAATCGCGCGCCAGCGCAAGGGTTTTTTCGCCCCGGGGCTAACAAATTTCGCGCGAGAGGCGCCCGTTCCTTGCTGAGCTGAAAGGCGGCGCAAACCGACGGGCCGTCGAGCTCACGATCGAGATCACCGCGCAGCGCCTGTCAGCGGCGCGTTCGCCCGGCGGCGACGGGGCCTGCGAAGCGGTCGCCAGCAAAATCAGATTGGAATGATTCCAAATTGAAATCATTTCAATTTTTCGCGGGCGTCTTTGGCGAGAAAGGTTCGAGTGTTAGCTGTCCGGCCGGTTGGGGCGCTTCACATTCCGTTCAGCGCCCACATCGTGGTGGCGGCAACGCAATCTATTGCCGGTCGCCGTCCTGCGAAGCGAAACTTCGGGGTTGATCCGACGAAAACCCCGAGGAACCCGGCAACCTGAAATTCGCAGGCGAGTTTCTCGCAGCGACATGGAGAGCAAGAGTGATAAATATGCGCGCTGCTTCAGCGGTAGGTTTCGGCCTGGCGATCGCCATCGGGATGGGCGCCCCTCTCGCTGTCGCGGATGAGGCCACGAAAATAAGCGTGACGCTCAAGGATCATAAATTCTCGCCCGCCGAGCCGACCGCGCCTGCGGGCAAGCCGATCGTGATCGAAGTGGAGAACCAGGATAAGACGCCCGCGGAATTCGAAAGCAAGTCGTTGCGGGTCGAAAAAGTTGTGCCGGGCGGCGGCAAGATCAGCGTGCAGGTGCGAGCGCTGCCCGCGGGCCGCTACCGCTTTTTCGACGACTACCACGAATCGACGACCGAAGGGTTTTTGGTGACGCAATGATCGGCTTCCGGGCGCGTGACATTTAAGGCCTGAGGATGCTTGGCGCGCTCATCATTGTTTTCCGCGAGGTCATCGAAGCCGGACTGATCGTCGGCATCGTGTTGGCGGTGACGCGAGGGCTCCGCGGCAGCCGGCTTGCGATCGCGGCGGGCATCCTGGCAGGCGTCGTCGGCGCGTCACTTGTGGCGGCTTTTGCAGGGGCGATCGGCGAGGCCCTGGCGGGGATCGGGCAGGAGATCTTCAACGCCTCGATCCTTCTCATCGCCGTCGTGATGCTGACCTGGCACAACGTCTGGATGGCGAGCCATGGCCGCGAACTCGCCGCCGACGTCAAGCGGGTGGGCGAAGCCGTGCGATCCGGCTCGCAATCGATCTTCGCGCTTGGAGTCGTGTGCGCCGTCGCTGTGATGCGCGAAGGCTCCGAGGTTGCGCTCTTCATGTATGGCCTCGTCGCGGCCGGAGGGTCAACGGCCATCGAGCTCGTGATCGGCTCGCTTCTTGGGCTTGCCGCCGGCGTCGGCGTGACGGCGCTGACCTATCTTGGTCTCGTCGCGATCCCGCAGCGGCGCCTGTTCGCAGTCACGACCGCGCTCATCAGCCTGCTCGCCGCAGGTCTCGCGGCGCAGGCGGTGCTTTTCCTTCAGCAGGCCGGCGTTTTGACGATGCTGAGCCAGACCGCCTGGGACACCTCCGCCATCCTCTCCGATACGAGCCTGTTCGGGCGCGTGCTGCACACGCTGATCGGCTATTCCGACCAGCCCTCTGTGCTGCAGGTCGTTGTCTATGTTTTGACGCTCGCCGTGATCATTGCTCTCACAAAGACGGTCGGGTCCCGGCGCGCGCCGACCGCAAAGGCGAAACAGGCGCCGGCCGGGTGAGAGCGCCCGCTCGCCGCGCCCTTTCCGGTCGTAATGTCGCAAGTAACAAATCTCGCGATTGAGCGTATACTGGGGGCAATCGATGGACGCGAGATTTCGCGACGTACGGTCCTCCTGGCTGACGCCCAAAATCTCGGTCGGCGCAGTCGACATGACGGAGGATTCGCTTATGACTTCCACTTTCCACGTCTATTTCGGACCCGCGGCCCTCGATGCGACGCCACGAGTGCGACGGATCGGCCCGGCGGACTGCTTCTCCGCGCTCAAGGAGGGGCTCGACGATTTCTTCGCGATGCCCACCTATCCAGTGTTCGTCGGCCTGTTCTACGCCGTCGCGGGAATTGCGCTTTTCGCGATGACGTCGTTCGGCAACGCGCTGCACCTCGCGTTTCCGCTCGCTGCCGGCTTTGCCCTGATTGGCCCGTTCGTCGCCATCGGCCTCTACGAGATGAGCCGCCGGCGCGAACGCGGGCTCTCCGTCAGAGGGCGCGACGCCTTCACGGTGCTTCGCTCGCCGGCGCTGCCGTCGATTCTCGCATTCGGCCTGCTGCTGCTTGCGATCTTCGCCGCCTGGATCTTCGCCGCCGAGCTCATCTATGTCTGGATCTACGGGCCTAATCCGCCCGCCTCCGCGACCTCGTTCTTTCGCGACGTCCTGACCACGGATCGCGGGGGGATGTTGATCGTCGTCGGCGTGCTGGTCGGCTTCTGCTTCGCCGCGCTTGCGCTCGCGATCAGCGTCGTCTCATTCCCGCTGATGCTCGATCGCGACCTCGGCCTCGTGCCGGCGCTCGAGGCTTCGTTGCGGGTGACGCAGGCCAATCCGCTCGCCGTCGCGCTTTGGGGTCTGATCGTCGCGGCGGCGTTGGTCCTCGGCTCGCTGCCGCTGTTCTTCGGCTTGGCTGTCGTCATGCCCGTGCTTGGCCACGCGACATGGCGTTTTTATCGCAAGGCGATCGAGCGCGACCCGGCCCATGAAGCGCCGATCGAAGGTCCCTTGAACCCGGAGGTGACAAGGAACCCGGTCGTGCGGTTCGTCTGCATTTTCCTGGATGCGATCGATTTCCTTCGGGAAGGAAAAGGGCCCAGCGATCCCAACGCATCGAATGGCTAGCCGAAATCAGCGGCGACGAAAGCGCGAGCCGGCTCGCCGACCTTACATCCACACCGGCGCGGGCGGGACGATCCGCGCAACGAGGGGGAGGGAGTCGCGCCAAAGCAGGCAGTCGCGCTGACGCTGCGGCATGGACGCGGCCAAGCGCCTGGTCTGCGCCCGGGAAATCGGGCTTCGCTCGCACCGGAACGGCCGTAGCGGCGCCCGGTTCATATAGTTGAAGAAGATCGCGCAGCGATTCCGCACGCTCGCGGGTTTGCCGCGATGATACAAGGCAGCAGTATCTGCGAAGATCAGAGTTCCAGCTTTGCCGGTACAGGTGACGACATCCCGATCAGGGTCGAAATCACCCAGAGCCGTTTCCAACTTTTCCTGAGTGAGGATCGGGAACTTGCCTCTGACCATCCGGTCCTGATCCGGCAACTGACGGCGCAGCACCTGCAGCGGACCGCCGTCTTCGTCCACATCATTGAGATAGAGGGCGATCTTCAGCATGCGCCTGTCTTCGGCGTCCCGATGCCAACGTCTCGGACCGGCCTCCATTCCGTCCGCCTTGGTGAAGAAGACGTTGATCCCGTCGTAGCCGACGGGCACGCCGAGATAATTCTCGGCAATGTCTAGGAGCCGATCGCTCAAGCCCCAGCGGATGATCTTGTCGTGCGCGATAAGATCCGCGCCGCTAGCCTGGAAGGATCGTGTCCATGGAGAATATCGGGCGACCAACGCGTAGGCGTCCGCGAGCAGCGCGTCCACGCCTTCGATTTCCATCGCCTGAAGCGATGTGATCGAAACGCTCGACGTCTTAAGGTCTTCGACAATCCGCGCGTCAGAGTCGCGCAAATGAGGCAAATGCGCTTCGTGCAAGCGCTTCGCTCTTTCGTAAGATTCCTCCATACGCGACGCGACCGGAGGCCAGGCGACGACTTGGGAGCCCAGATTGGCCGGCGCCTCGAGCATTCTCTTCCAGGCGACGTTGATCAGACGCCAAGTCCGCTTTGGACTGCGGCGGTCTGCTTGTGCATCTGCACGAAACCTATCCAAAGTTGCTATCAGTTTTACTGATTACCATCTGCTTCGGTGTTGTAGTTAATCACAATTATGTCTTGTGCCACCGCACCTAATCTTATCCGGCATTGTTCTAATGTCAACGCGGACAGCGAACATTGGACCTGTTCGTCGTCTTCAATACTTCGTTGTCCATTGACCAAGCGAAAATTGACTTACCGTTAGTGTCAACCACAACGGGAAATATTCGGGCGACCCGGTTGCGTTTGGGAACTTGGATCTGACGCTATTGAATCAGCGGACCCCAGGAGGGATCGCTGCCGTAATTGGGAGTCGGCACCAGGAATTCAGCGTGACCAAAAATGTCGGTCATATAGAGCTTCGGGCCGCCAGCGCCTTCGGCGTCGCGGAAGAACATGAGATAGAGGCCGTTCGGAGCGAAGGTGGGCCCCTCGTTGTGGAAGCCTTCGACCAGGATCCGCTCGCCCGAGCCGTCCGGCTTCATCACGCCGATGCCGAACGAGCCGCTTTTGATGCGGGTGAAGGCGATGAGATCGCCGCGCGGCGACCAGACCGGCGTCGAATAATGGCCTTCGCCAAATGAAATGCGCTTGGCCGGACCGCCGCTCGCGCTCATCACATAGATCTGCTGCGAGCCGCCTCGGTCGGATTCGAACGCGAGCTGCGAGCCGTCAGGCGAATAGGTCGGCGAGGTGTCGATCGCCGAACCGTCGGTCAGGCGCGTGGTGGCGCGCGAGCGCAGGTCCATCGAATAGAGGTTGGTGCTTGCGCCGTCGGAGAGCGACAACACGATCTGTTGACCGTCGGGAGAGAACCGCGGCGCGAAAGTCATACCGGGAAAATTGCCGACCGCCTCGCGCTGTCCGGTGTCGAGGTTGAGCAGGGTGACCTTTGGGTCGCCGTCGCCGAACGACATATAGGCGACTTGCTGGGCGGAAGGCGAGAAGCGCGGAGTGACGACAAGCTCTTTGCCGGCGTCAAGATATTTGACGTTCGCGCCGTCCATGTCCATGACCGCGAGCCGCTTGCGTCGCTTTTCCTTCGGGCCCGTCTCATCGACGAAGACGATATGAGAATCAAAAAATCCCTTTTCGCCGGTCACGCGCGAGAACACTGCGTCGGCGATCATGTGCGCGACCCGGCGCGCGTTCGCGGCGTCGGTCGAGTATTGTTGACCGGCCACCTGCTCGCCGGTCGCGGTGTCCCACAAACGGAATTGTGCGGTGACATGACCCGCGTCCTGATGGAGCACCCGTCCGGTCAGCACGAATTGCGCGGCGGCCGTCTTCCAGGCCTCCAGGTTGGGGGCCGCGTCAGGATTGGCGATCGTTTCGGGAAAGCTGGTCGGATTGAGCGGCAGAAGGAAGATCGAGCGGGCGAAATCCGAGGACACAACGCCGCTGATCTTCTCGCCTGCCTCTTCGCCCGCGAATGGCGTCACAGCGATGGTCACCGGTTTGAAATTGGCGCCCGCGTGCACATAGATGTCGCCCTCGGCGATCGCGGGCATGGCCCCGAGCGCAGCCAGACCGAACGCCAAGCCTGCAAGCGCATGGCGACGAGAAACGTAACAAACACTCATCAGGCGGTCTCGCGGAACGACAAACAACGCGTCGCCGCCGGGGCTCACCGAGCAGCAACTTGAGGATCGAAGTGGATGGTCTTCGTCTTCCATTGCTCATAAAACGGGCGATATTGCGCCGGCACCTGGAGCGGATTGCAGCTCTGCACCGCGGCCATGACGCTCTTGGCCTGCGGTTTGAGAGCCGGGTCTGACGGCGGGTTGACGAGCTTCGCCGGTTTCATGAGCGAGCCGTCCGGATTGTAGGCGAGGCGCACCTTCGCCACATAGCGTCGGCGTCGACCGGCTGCCGCGGCGGCTTCCAGCATTGAAGATAGGTCTTGACCAGCCAGGCGTCGAAGCCGGCCTCCTGCGCCGACGTCATGCGCGCGGGCGGCTCGATCGGCGCCGGCTCGACCGGGGCTCGAGGCCACAATGGCGGCCGGCGGGACGGGGGGCGTAGGCGGCGTGCGCGGTTTGGGAGCCTCCGCCACGCGGGACGGATGGCGACGCCCCAGGTGCTGGTAACCACCGTAGGCGCCTGCCGCGATCGCGATGAGGACGAGCGCCCCGATAGGCCTCCGTAGAATACGCATTGCGGTTGACTCTCGTTTTCGGGTGTGCCGCCGCGCGCGGCGCAGTCCGGCTACGGCCGTCTCGCGGTCGTCATCCCTGGGTCTCTCGCGGATCGAAGTGGATCGTTTCGATCTTCCATTCTTCGAAATACGGCATGTATTGCGCTGGAACCTTGAGCGGGTCGCATTTCTTGACCGCGCGCATCGCGCTTTCTGCATGCGCGCGCCAGGCGCGATCGGCGGGCGGATTGAGCAGGACCGGGCGGCCCGAGAGTGATCCGTCAGGATTGAAGACCACCTTAATTTCCGCGACATACGTGTCGCCGTCAGGCATGCTCGGCGGGGGCGTCCAGCAGTTGAGGTAGCTCTCCGTCAGCCACGCATCGAGCGAGGACGCCAGCGACATCGACATGCGCGGCGCTTCGTGATGCGGCAGCCCCTGGGGCGTGAGCGAGGCCGTCTGGGTCGGAGCAGGCGTGGACGTCTTGGCCTGGCCGATGCAGCTTGGCGATCGAGTTCGGGTCAAAGTTGCGCTGCGGCTTGGGCTTTTCCGGCGCCGGCTCTTTCGGCCTCTCGGGCGGCGGATCGACGAATTTCGGCCGCACGGGCGGCTCAACCGTCGCTTGCTGGGCGGCCGCCTTTGGCTGAGGAGGCTGGGGTCTTTCGGGCGGCATCGGCTCACTATCGGGCGTAGGCGTCGCCTCCGCTTTGGGCGGCGGCGCGGGCTTCGGCGGTGGGGTCTCGGCCTTGGGGGGCGGCGTGGGCGCGGCCTCCGGTTTCGGCGGCGGCGCAGGCGTGGGCTCAGGCGGCGGCGTGGGCTCTGTGGAGGCGCGCAGATCCGGCGGCGGCTCAGGCGGCGCAGGCGCGGGCTGGGGCGCGGGCTTCGCGTCCTTCTCGCCATTGGCGATCTGGTTGAGGTCGCTCAGCGACACCGTCTCGATCGGAATGGCTTCCGGATTGTCATCGAATCGCGGGGCCGAGGCGAGGCCGAACAGGATCATCGCCAGCAGCGCCCCGTGCAGCGCTGCGGAGCCCGCGAAACTCGAATATGACCGCCGTTCTTCCAACGCCGCTCCCGGCTATTGTTTGATCGGCTCGGTGACCAAGGCCACCTTCTTGAACCCGGCGGAGGTGACCGCCGCCATGATTTCCGCCACCCGCCCGTAAGGCACCGTCTTGGACGCGCGAAGATAGATGCGCTGATCGACGTCGCTCTGCGACGCCGCCTGAAGCTTGGACACGAGGTCCGCGTCGGCGGTCGGCTCGTCCATCACGTAAAGCTGCCCCTGCTCGTTGAGCGAAACCGCGATCGGCTTGCGGTCGACATTAAGCGCAGTCGCGCTCGCCCGCGGCAGGTCGACCGCGACCCCAGTGGTCAAAAGGGGCGCAGCGACCATGAAGATGATCAGAAGGACGAGCATGACGTCGATGAATGGCGTCATGTTGATGTCCGCCATCGCGCCGTAGCGCGGGACGCCGCGCCGTCCTCGACCGCTTTTGCGCGCACTCGCAACCGGGTTGATGGCCATCGCGCCGCTCTCCGCTCAGGAGACTTTTTCGACCGACAGATGATGGTCGATCTGTCGGGACAGGATTGACGAGAATTCGTCGGCGAAGCTTTCGAGGCGAGCCTGCGCTTTGGCGACGTCGCCCTGAAGCTTGTTGTAGGCGATGAGCGCCGGGATGGCGGCGAAAAGGCCGATCGCCGTCGCGAGCAGCGCTTCGGCGATGCCTGGCGCCACGACCGCAAGCGAGGTGTTCTTCGAGGCCGCGATCGACTGAAACGAGTTCATGATGCCGAACACCGTGCCGAACAATCCGATGAACGGGCCGGCCGAGGCGACCGTCGCCAAAACAAGCAGGTTCGATTCAAGCCGCTCGACTTCGCGCGCAATCGAGACGTCGAGGACCTTGTCGATGCGGGCGTGAAGGCCGCGAAAGGACCCGGCCGCCTGCTGGAACGAACGCTTCCACTCCCGCATGGCCGCGACGAACAGCGCGGCTGCGCCGGTGTTGTTCGGTTGGTTCGAGAGCGACGTGTAGAGTTCCTCAAGCGATTGGCCCGACCAGAAGATCTGCTCGAAATTCTCCATCTCATTCTTGAATTTGCGAAAAAGGCGGGTTTTGTCGAAGATAATGGTCCAGCACCAGAGCGAAGCGAGGAAGAGGCCCAGCATCACCGCCTTGACGACGATATGAGCCGACCAGAACATCGCGATGATGCTCGTTTCCGGAGGCGCGGCGGCGGCTACGTCGGCTGGATTCATCGGAATAGGCGACCCTTTGTTGGCGGACTTGACCGCGCGGCCTACGGCGGAGAGACGGAAGCGGGCGGGGTCTGCGCCGCAAATCGGCCGAAACTTGGGCTTTTGTCAGACGCCGGAAAAACCTGAATTTCTCGTTGCGATTTAAGACTCTGATAGTGTTAACGGACCGTTAGCAACCCGCGCCGTGGCGTGGCTGCCGACGCTCAACTCCCTACCCAAATTTCGTCGACGCCTCTATCGTGCTTCGGCCGGGCGTGATCCTGCCCGGAGGAGGCTGATTGATGGGGGCGCTGGAGACGTTCGGCTGGGAATGGGGCTCGGCGCTTTTGCGCTGGCTCCACGTGACGGCGGCGATCGCCTGGATCGGCGGGTCGTTCTTCTTCATGCATCTCGACGCCAGCCTGCGTAAGAAGGCGGGCGACGATCCGGCGCTTGCGGGAACGTCCTGGCAGGTGCATGGCGGCGGCTTCTATCAGATGAACAAGTACCTGCTCGCGCCGGCCGCTCTGCCTGAGCATCTCATCTGGCACAAATGGCAGTCCTACTGGACCTGGATGAGCGGCTTCGCGCTGCTCTGCTGGGTCTATTATGGGCAGTCGTCGCTCTTTCTCATCGATCCCGCGGTCATGCCGCTCGAACCGTGGCAGGCGGCGGCGATCGGAATCGTCGCGCTCGCGCTTGGCTGGCTCGTCTACGATTTCCTGTGCCGCTCGCCGCTCGCCGCCAATGAGCCGCTGCTTGCGCTCGTTGGTTTCGGCTATGTCGTGGCGACGAGCTGGGTGTTCACGCTCGTCTTCTCGGGCCGCGGCGCGCTCATCCATACCGGAGCGCTCATGGCGACGATCATGACCGCCAATGTGTTCTTCATCATCATGCCGAACCAGCGCAAAAGCGTGGCCGCGCTGATGGCGGGTGAGACACCTGATCCCAAATGGGGCAAAAGCTCGAAGATACGGTCGACCCACAACAACTACATCACCCTGCCGGTGCTGTTCCTGATGCTGTCGAACCACACTCCGTCGACCTTCTCCAATCCGCGCGTCATCCCCGCCATCGTCACCTGCATCATCGTCGCGGGCGCGATGGTGCGCTATTTCTATAATGTCTGGCATCTCGATCACGATCGCGCCCCCTGGTGGGCGTGGGCGGCGGCCGCGGTCGCCGTTCTTTGCGCCTTCGGCGTTGCGGCGACCGCCTCGCCCGGCATGCGCTCGCTGATGGGGCTCGCGTCATTGCCGACGGAGACCGCGAGCCTCGATCAGCCGAAGGCGCCGCCGGAGGTTGTCGACATCGTGCAGCTGCGCTGCATGATGTGCCACGCGCCGGAGCCAATGGAGGAGATCGGGGAAGCGCCGAAGGGCGTGCTTCTCGACACGCCCGAGCATATCGCGCGTTTCGCGCCCGCGATCCGCCAGCAGGCGGTTCTGTCCCACGCGATGCCGCCCAACAATTTCAGCCAAATGACGGACGACGAACGCAAGACGCTGGCGCGTTGGCTCGGGCTCGAGACGGCGCAAAATTGATGAGCGTTCGAAAACTCTAAACGATCGACACCCGAGGAGACGGACCCATGAGCAAGCGCTTTTTCGGCGATATCGGCCCCGTGCGCTTTGAGGGGCTGAAGAGCGACAACCCTTACGCCTACCGCCACTACGACCCGTCGCGGGTCGTCGCGGGCAAGACGATGGCCGAGCATCTCAGGCCCGCCGTTTGCTACTGGCACAACTTCGCCTGGATGGGCACCGACATGTTCGGCGCGCCGACCTTCGAGCGCCCTTGGGACGGCGAGACGATGAAGGGCGCGCGCGCGAAGGCGGACGCCGCGTTCGAGATGTTCACGACGCTCGGCTTTCCGTTCTTCGCCTTCCACGATCGCGATGTCGTTCCCGAGGGGGAGAGCCTCAAGGAGTTCGGCAAGAACCTGGCCGAGATCACCGACGTCTTCGCCAAGAAGATGGAGACGACGGGGGTCAAGCTTCTGTGGGGCACCGCCAATCTATTCAGCCATCCCCGCTACCTCGCAGGCGCCGCCACCAATCCCGATCCCGACGTGTTCGCTTACGCCGCGGCGCAGGTGAAGAACGTCATCGACGCGACGCACAAGCTCGACGGCGCGAACTATGTGCTGTGGGGCGGTCGCGAGGGCTACGAAACGCTGCTCAACACCGATCTCAAGCGCGAGCAGGAGCAGCTCGGGCGCTTTCTATCCATGGTCGTCGAGTACAAGCACAAGATCGGCTTCAAGGGCGTGATCCTGGTCGAGCCGAAGCCGCAGGAGCCGACCAAGCATCAGTACGACTTCGACGTGGCGACCGTTTTCGGCTTCCTGCAGCGCTTCGGGCTCGAGCGGGAGGTCAAGCTCAATATCGAAGTCGGGCATGCGGTGCTCGCGCACCATTCCTTCGAGCACGAGATCGCGCTCGCGGCCTCGCTGGACATGCTGGGCTCGATCGACGCCAACCGCAACGATTATCAGTCCGGCTGGGACACCGACCAGTTCCCCAACAACGCCGCCGAGCTCGTGCCGGCGCTCTACTTTATCTTGAAGTCGGGCGGGTTAGCGCCGGGCGGCTTCAATTTCGACGCCAAGGTGCGCCGCCAGTCGATCGATCCGGCGGATCTGTTGCTCGGCCATATCGGCGGGATCGACGCCTGCGCCGCGGCGCTGGTCGCGGCCGCGAAACTGATCGAGGACGGCAAGTTCGACGCGGCCCGCACCGAGCGCTACGCCGGCTGGGAAAAGCCGGAGGCGCAGGCGATGCTGAAAAAGGGCGCGACGCTCGAGTCGATCGCCGCGCGAGTGGCCGAGGAGAAGATCGACCCGAAGCCGAAGTCGGGCCGGCAGGAATTCTACGAGAACCTGCTCAACCGCTATCTTTGAGGACTCGACGCGGGGCGATTCAGGTGAGCCGAAGCCGTCATTGCGAGCCATAGGGCGTCGAAGACGCCCGTCACTTCCGGAGGCTACGACGAAGCTCCGGAGTTTCGGGCGCCTTGTGGCCCCCTGGATCGCGTCGCATAGCTCGTCGAAGACGATCATGGTTGACGTACGCTCATGCGATGACGCTCTGTCGGACGCATCATGGTCTGCTGACGGACGCCGTCATGCAAGCCTCTCGGACGCGCCCGTCGCTTTGTCTCAGCTGCGCTCGTCGCGCTCGCGCTCTGGGCGCAAGCGTCCGCCGTCGAGGCGCAGCCGCCGCTGGTTGCGCGCGTCCATGGCATTGCGACGGGGATCGCAGCCTGCTGGCGACCGCCGCATGATGACGATCAAGTCACGGTTCGCCTGAGCTTCACGCGCGAAGGCGCCGTCATAGGCGAGCCGAGAATCGTCTACGCGCGATCGAGCGGCGGCGCAGCGGACGATTCCGGGCTCGCCAATTCCATGTTGGCCGCGATACGCGAATGCACGCCGCTTCATTTCTCCGCCAGGCTAGGCTCTGCGATCGCGGGCCAGGTGCTGGATATTCGCTTCATCGGTCGCAGCCGGGCGACCATCGTCGCGCCGCCCTGAGAACTTCCCGGCCCCTCGTTCGTCGGCCGCCCCGGAACGAAATCCTCCGAGATTGCGCAAATCGATTCACCGGATTTTCGCGTCTCGCCGTCATGCTTTGAGGGCCGGGCCGGCGAAGCACGCATGGCGCCGGGCGGAGCCGGGATGTTTGGGCGCGCGATTTTTCTTGCGACGATCGGCGTGGCGCTGGCGCTGCTCGGGTCGTCCTTTCTCCTCAATCGGCTGCCGGGGCCGGCGCCGGCTTCCGCCGCTCGCGCGACCGAGAGCGTTGCGGCCGAGGCGCCGCCGCCGGAGCCGCCTCAGCGCCAATCGTCCGGCTATCGGGAGGCGTCGCTCGAGGCTGACCAGCGCGGACAATATGCGGCGGAGGTCTTGATCGACGGGGTTCCGGTGCGGATGCTTGTCGACACGGGCGCAAGCGAGGTTTGCGTCTCCGCTTCCACCGCCAGACGGTTGGGACTGAGCCCCTCAGGGGAACGCAAGCGCGTGATGCAGACGGCGAACGGCCTGTCGACCGCTTACCCAACGACCCTGAGAAGCCTGAGCTTTGACGGCCTCTATATGAACGATGTCGAGGCTCTCATTCTCGCGCCCGAGGCGGGCGAAGTGAACCTGCTCGGGGAAAGCTTTCTCAAGCGGCTGACGAGCGTCGAGCAGCGCGAGGGCATGCTGATCCTGCGCCAGTAGATGGGCTCGTTCAGGAGATGCGCACGAGCCGCGTCAGTTCGAACGGGATGTCGTAGCCGTCCCAGATGAAATCGAAGTCCAGCGCCGTCCCGATCGGCGCCCAGCGCGACACGCCCGGACCGATCCGCGATGCGGCGACCGCTTCGATCTCGCCGCGCTCCCAGCCGAAATAGGTGATCGTCTGGTCGCTCTCCCGGATGAAGCTCGGCACCTCGGCGAGCGAGCGGATGAAAACGACGCTGAGGAAACCGCCGCCCACCCGCAGATCCTGACGCTCCGGCGCGCTCGCCACGAAGCTCGTCAGGTGCGTGTTTTGCCAGTTGACCGACGAGGCGCGTCCGCTGCCCGCGGCGTAAAACGCCGCCGTCATCTTGCCGATCGCGTGCCCGACATGGGCCTTGGGATCGTCCATGGTCCATTCGAGCGCGGATGCGTCGAGGAGGCGCCGGACCCCGGCGGAATGCGTCGCCGCGTCGCCGACGACATAGAGCGCATGCGGAGACGAGCAGGCCATCTGGTCGAAGACGAACACATCGTTGTGCAGTTTCTTGGCGAGCGCCCGAAGGGCGGGTTCGTCCAGCTTGGCGAGCGCGGCGCCGTTGATCGTGGAAAACGAGAAGCGGTCGCCGAACCAGATCGACTTTCCGCCGTTACGCAAGGGCAGGGGGGCGAACAACGCGACTTTGGCGTCGCCGCCCCAGACGACGCGCGCGTCGCTGCGCGCGGAGATCTTGGCGCCAAGATCGCCCTGGGAGGGATAGTGAACGAACAATTGCGACTCGTCTCCTTGAGCCTCGAGCCGCTCGAGGAAGAGGTCGACAATGGCGCGCATGCGCGCGCTGACCGCTTGCGGCAGGCGCACGATATTGGCGTTGCCGGCCAGATAGGCGAGCGCCCACGAGTAGAGGAAGACCGTCTCGACATTCTGGGGCGGCAGATGAAAGACAAGGCCGCGCGGTCGCGCCAGCGCGTGTTGCGGCACGCGCGCCGCGAAACTTACGGCGAGCTTCATGAGCGCCGCGCGGCGGGTCCAGAAGGCAAAATGGGCGGCTGGGCCAGAGGCGGTTGACCGCTTCGCGCCGAGGAGAGTGTCGGCGACGCTCGCGACCAGTTCGACACGCTCGGGCGCGAACGGCGCCGCGAGCTGTTGGCGAGCTTGGTCGAGCTTCGTCAAGAGCGCGGTCTCTTCAACCGCAGCGTCACGCGCGCTGGCGCTATAGGTGAGCACGTCGGTCAAGATCTGTCCTCACTCTGAGCACGACGACGGCAGGTTGAACAGTCATCGTCATTGCGAGGAACGCAGTGACGAAGCAATCCAGAGGCGCAGTGCGCCCGACGACTCCTGGATTGCTTCGCTTCGCTCGCAATGACGGGCTTGAGTCAGCCTAAACACTCCGCGCCTTGACTATCATGCGGCGATCACGTCGCTGCAGCCCCTGAGCTCCGTCTTCGGGGCGCGGCCGACAACACGGATGGCCTTGCCGAAACGGCCGCCAGCGCCTGCGTCAATCGTCTCTACGACGCCTATGTCCTCCGTCAGCACGCTATGGCCCGGATAGGATCGGGGCAGCAGCGAGACAACCTGGATGACGCCCTCTTCTCCGACCGCCGCGGGCTCCCAGCTATGGGGCCGCCTCACGATGATGTCGGTGAAATTGGGCGGATAGAGCAATCCGTCCGGGCCTTCGATGAAGACGGAGCCGATCTGCTCGACGAATCCATAGAAGTTGAAAATGTTGGTCAGATTGAACCGGCGTTTGAGCGCAGCCCGGAACTCGGCGTTGGAGACTTTTTGCGCTTCGAGCTTTTTCCAGCCGCCCGAGTGAATGAGGATTGCGTTCGAAAGATCGACCTCGCCGTCGCCGAACGCCCGATAAAGCTTGTCCCAGACGAGAAAGGTGAAGCCGAAAATGAGAAACGGCTCGGCGCCGTTCGCCCGGACGAAAGTCTCGACAAGCTCCCTGTCCATTTCCAGTTGCGCATCGAGGGCGAAGGCCGCTTTGGCGCCGAACTTCATCATGCCCAACACGCCGCCGCCGCGCGCGGTGAGGTCGGTCGGCTTGATCACGTCCTTCGTGTCGATCGCGAGGAACGGCAGACGGCGGCCGCCGAGAATGGGCCGGAATGACGCGACCAAAGCTTCCGACTGACGTCGCGCCGTCTCGTTGTCGATGATGATACGGCTCGTTCGTTGTCCGGTGGTGCCGCTCGAGCGCATCACCATCGCCGGAAGCGCGGTGCTCTTCAACTCCATTTCCTTGAACAGGCTCACCGGCAGATAGGGAACTTCGGCGATCGAGCGATAGGTCTTAAGGCCGCCCCAGGCTGCATCGATGATCCGAGCATATTCGGGGCTCTTCTCGTAATGATAGCGCGTCAGCTCGTTGAGCCCTTCGAGCAGAATCGGCTCCTTGTCGGCTTGCCTCAGCGAATAGGGCGGCTGGTTGAGGAGACGCTCAAACACTCACGAGATCCTTCAGGCGCGCGTAATCGATCTTGCCGCTCGCGGCGCGCGGGATTTGCGCGATTTTGCGCAATGCGAAGCTCGACGAGGGCACCTTGTATGTGTCGGCGAGCTCGCGGACGCGAGCTTTGAGCGCCGTCTCCGATTCCTGCTCGTGCGCGACGGCGATTTTCTCTCCGAGGTCGAGACAGGCGACGGGGCAGACGGCGAACAGCTCCTTTTCGATCTCGTCGAGCCCGAGGCGATATCCGGCGATCTTGGCGAAACGCTTGGTGCGGCCGGTCAGGTAAAGAAACCCCTCCGCATCCAGCCGTCCAAGGTCGCCGGTCTCGAGGCGGCCGTTCATCTCGTCGCCTTTGCCAAGGTCGGCCCGCGACATGGCGTAACCCAACATGACGTTGGGGCCTTCATAGACCACCGTCCCGACTGCCTCGGCCGGCAGCGCCGCGCCGTTCTCGCCGACGATCGAGAATCGGCCGCCAGCCAGCGCGACGCCCACCGAGCCTGCTTTGCGAGAATGATCCGCGTGCTGCAGCGTCGCCATGCGCGGCGAGGCCTCGGTCTGTCCGTACATGACGAAGAACTGGCCGCCGCGCTGCGTCGCCCATTCGCGGATCTTGGTCTGAACGCGAAGGTCGAGCGCTCCGCCAGCCTGCGTGAACGTCCTGACGGAGTCCGGCACGAGGCCCTGGCCCAGGCGGGCGAGCGCGACATAGTGAAACGGGACGCCGGGGAAATGCGACCCGCCGACATTTCCGATCTTCGACCAGAAGCTCGGCGAAGTGATCGAATCGTTAATGGGACACAGTCGGCCGCCGGACGTCAGATGCGAAGTGATAACAGAAAGCCCGTAGGAATAATGCAAGGGCAAATGGGCGACGCCGACGCTGCGTTCGTCGATGGCGAGCGCCTGAGCGATCTGGCGCGCGTTGGCGACAACGGCGTCACGTGACAGCCGCACGTATTTCTGGCTGCCGGTCGTCCCCGATGTCGACAGAAGCAGCTGCAAGGCTGGGTCAATGGGTGGAAACGACGGCTCGCTCTCCCTTGCGATCCATTCAACGGCGCCCGCGGCGGACTGCGATGAGCCCACGGCAGCCTTGCCGATGCCGGGCAGTTTCTCAATTGCGCCGCGCGCTCCCAGAATGAGTTCAGGCTGATAGGACTCGATGAGACCCGTCGTCAGATGTTCGGAGAGCGATGGATCGATCAGCGCGGTCGCATGGCCAGCCGCCGCCGCGGCGAGAAGACCGATGATCGTTTCGGAATTGACGCCGCAGAGCAGAAAAACCAGGCGCTTGTGTTCGGATGCGATTGCCTGGGCGAGATCAAGGCTCGCAGTCCGCAGCTCTTCGCGCGTCAGCCAGCTCTCGCTGCGGTCGTCATAGACCGCCGGCGACGCCTCGAGGGGCGCGATCAGCGGAAGAAGTCCGCCGCAGGAAAGGTCCACATCTTTCATAGCAATTGCTGACAGCGATCGATCCCTTAGCGCGATGTCCGACGCGCCTCACACAATGAGGCCGCCATCAACCCCGATGATCTGCCCAGTCACATAAGACGAAAGGTCAGAGGCGAGAAACAAGATCGTGTCGGCCACGTCTTGCGAGGCACCGACCCGACCCATCGCGAATTTGCGATTCGAGGCTCTTGCGCTTGTCGTCAGGAATGGCCTCGATCATCGAGGTTTTGATCAGTCCGGGCGCAACGGCGTTGACGCGAATGTTCATCGGCGCGAGCTCCTTAGCCGCAGAAAACGTCGCGCCAATGACGGCGGCCTTGGTGGCGGAATAGACGGTCTGGCCGGCGTTTCCCCGTCTCCCGACGATCGAGGAGATGTTGATGATCGATCCGCTCTTGCGTCTCGACATCAAGCGCGCGGCGAGCTGGGTGATCTTGATCAAGCCGATGATATTGACGTCGAACAGCTCGTTGATCTCGGCGTCCGAAATCATGCCGATGAGCTTGTCGCGCAGGATGCCGGCGTTGTTGACCAGAATGTCGAGGCGCTTGTGCTTCATCGCGCTCTGAACGAGCGCGGTCGCGGTGCCGCTCTCCGCGACGGACCCGTAAACCGCCGTCACGCGGTCGGGGTAGGCTTTCTCCAGTTCCGCGAAGCTCGCCGAGGCTTCATTCGAGGCGCGAGCGTTGAGCACGACGGCCGCCCCTGCCTTGAGCAGGGTTTCGGCCGCGGCTCGTCCGATGCCGCGCGACGCGCCGGTCACGATGGCCACGCGGCCGCTGAGGTCGATGACGGTCATGGGGTCGCGCCTATGAAGTCAACCGGGGTCGGCTTCACGAAGCCGCTTTTTCGGGAGCTGTTTCGTCAGGTACGGGCGAAGGCGTTCCGAAGTCCGGCCGGACCGTGCGATCGATAATGCCCCTGTGGCCGGTCTTGATACCCTTTTCCATGATGCGCGCCGGGTTCCCAGCGACCAAGCAATTAGACGGCACATCCTTCATCACCACGCTCGCTGCCGCGACCACGCAATTGTCGCCAACCCTGATGCCAGCCATGATGATGCTGTTTGCGCCGATATTGCATTGTTTTCCAATCCAAGTATCTGCGTGAACGCCGCGCGGGGTATCGTGGGTCATAACGACGGCGCCGAAGTTGATCGCCGTTCCTTCGCCGATATGGATGCCGCGCGGGTAGCTTTTGTCCAATTTGGCCGAATACGAAATCGCGCACCCAGGACCGATGTCCATTCCCCAAACACGAACGAAATAGAGGCGGCGCAATTCTCCGAAGAAGGGCCGGAGCTCGCGGCGCACGACCGCCAAGGGGCCGGTGGAGCGCAGGTCGGATAGATTCACGGTCGAACTCCATCAGCAAAAAGATCGCCGAACCCCGCGGTGTCGCTCGGCGTTCGGTGACCGTCCGTTCGTTTCGCCCCGGCATTATTGAGAGATATCTTGTCCTTACGGGCAGCCAAAACGCTCGCTCCGCCTTCAGCAGGACTACACGCGAGGTTTTAACAGTTCGCGCATTCGGGTTCAAGCGCCGCACGACCCGCGAGCGCGGGCCGGTTGCTTCGGCCGTCCGGGTCCTCTAAGCCCCATGCCAAGCTTGCATGCCCATCAGCTGAGGCCCGTCTTGTTCCCCAAGCCTGAGCCCAGGCTCACCCCCAATACGTACGCATTTGAATCTCAGCCGATGGTGAAGGCGACCGGCTTTCGCGAATATGACGCGCGCTGGCTGTTCGAACAGGAAATCAACCTGATGGGCGCGCAGGCGCTCGGGCTCGGCCTCGCGCGTCTCCTTAAGGAGCTTGGCGTCCCCCGTGAGGTGGTCGTCGGCCACGACTTCCGCTCCTATTCGGCTTCGATCAAGCTGGCGCTGACGGCGGGGCTGATGGCCGGCGGCGCTTATGTCCGCGACATCGGGCTCGCGCTCACGCCGATGGCCTATTTCGCCCAGTTCGCGCTCGATACGCCTGCCGTGGCGATGGTGACCGCCTCCCACAACGACAACGGCTGGACCGGGGTCAAGATGGGCGCGGCGAGGCCGGTGACCTTCGGGCCGGAGGAGATGGCGCGCCTGCGCGACATCGTCTTGGCCGGCGAGTACAGTCCGGAGGCGGGAGGCGGCTATGAGTTCGTGCCAGACTTTCCGGCCCGCTACATCGCCGATCTGACGGCCCGTCCGAAATTCCGCCGCCGCCTCAAGGTCGTCGCCGCCTGCGGCAACGGCACTGCCGGGGCGTTCGCGCCCAAGCTCCTGAGCGCGCTCGGCGTCGAAGTCGTTCCCCTCGACTGCGAGCCCGACTTCACCTTCCCGCGCTATAATCCGAACCCCGAGGATATGCGGATGCTGCACGCGATGGCGGCGGCGGTGAAGGAGAGCGACGCCGATCTCGCGCTCGGCTTCGACGGCGACGGCGACCGCTGCGGAATCGTCGACAATGAGGGTAAGGAGATATTCGCCGACAAGATCGGGGTGATGTTGGCGCGCGATCTATCGACGCTGCATAAAGGCGCAACCTTCGTCGTTGACGTGAAGTCAACCGGGCTCTTCGCGACCGATCCCGTGCTTTGCGCCAATGGCGTCAAGGTCGACTTCTGGAAGACCGGCCATTCGCACATCAAGCGGCGCGTCAGAGACTTGAACGCGCTCGCCGGCTTCGAGAAATCGGGCCATTTCTTCTTCAACGCGCCCGTCGGGCGCGGTTATGACGACGGTTTCGTCACCGCGATCGCCGTCCTCGACATGCTGGACCGCAACCCGATGAAGTCGATGGCCGATCTCTATCGCGACCTGCCGAAAACCTGGGGCTCGCCGACCATGTCGCCGCATTGCGCCGACGAGGTCAAATACGAGGTCGCCGACCGCGTCCTTGCGCGGCTCCAGGCGATGCAGGCGCGCAGCGAGCCGTTCGCCGGGCAGCCCATCCGCGATCTCGTCACCGTCAACGGCGTCCGGGTCACGGTCGAGGACGGGACGTGGGGGCTGGTCCGCGCTTCGTCGAACAAGCCGGAGCTTGTGGTCGTGGTCGAGAGCCCGGCGTCTGAGCCACGCATGCGCACGATGTTCGAAGCGATCGACCGGATCTTGCGCGAGAACCCCGAAGTCGGCGCCTACAACCAGACGATCTGAGATGGCTGCATTCGAGATCGAGACAATCACCACGATCACGCCATCCACGGCCGATTCGATCGCCGCTCTGGTCGGTCAATTGTCCTCGTCGGCAAAGGCGCCTACCCAGGACGAGTTGGAGACCATCGTCAATGCGCCCGGGAACGGTCCTCTTGGCCGTCCGCCAATCCGGTCGCCTCGTCGGGATGCTGACCCTGGTCATTTTCGCGATTCCGACCGGCATACGCGCAATCATAGAGGACGTCGTCGTCGACGAACGATATCGAGGACAGGGCGTTGCGCAGGCGCTTACGAGAGAAGCGCTGGGCCTGGCGGAAGCCGCCGGCGCGAGGACAGTCGATCTGACGTCCCGCCCGTCCAGGGAGGCGGCCAATCGCTTGTACCAGAAGCTGGGATTTCAGAAGCGGGACAGCAATGTCTACCGCTACACCCTGCGATGAAAGGCCAAGTCGCGCTCGAAGCGGCTCCGGGTTCCGCTGGGCAAATCCAGGCAGGAGGGACGGTGGGCGCGCCTCCGCACGTGCTGCCCGACCTCATCAAGCCGGGCTTGAAGATCGTCTTCTGCGGCACCGCGGCGGGGACCGTCTCGGCGGCGCGCGGCGCCTATTACGCCCATCCGCAGAACCGCTTCTGGACGGCGCTCCACGCCTTCGGGCTGACGCCGCGAAAGCTCAATCCGGAAGAATACAACGAACTGCCGCAATGGGGCCTGGGCCTTACCGATATCGCCAAGCACGTGAGCGGCATGGATCGCGAGCTGCCGGCGGGCGCGCTTGGCGCGGGCGCCTGCGCCGCGCTTACGGCGAAGATCGCGGCGGCGGAGCCGGAATGGCTCGCCTTCACGAGCCTTACTGCCGGGCGCCGTTATCTCAAGCGCGCGGCCGGCTTCGGCGAACAGGGAGAGCGCATCGGCCGAACCCGCCTCTGGCTCCTGCCGTCCCCGTCGCCCACCGCTGGCTGGAACTGGGAGAGCAACGCGCACTGGTGGCGGATGCTCGCCGACGAAGCGCGGGTTAGCCGGCCCTGGCCTTAAGATCTACTTGGCGATGAACAGCGCCAAAGCTTGGCCGCACATGCCATAGGTAGACTTACCGGGTCCGATCAGCGTTTCATTCCCTGGCGCAGCCCAGGTGTCCGGACCGTCGTTCCATTCGCAAGTGTCGGAGACCCGGAACCAGTTCTGGCCCGAGGGCGCGGGCGGCAAGACGAACTGCCTCTCGTTGGAGGGGAGGTCGCCGCTGTAGGGCGCGGCGCCGGAATAGATGACATACATGGAAGAATCTGCGAAGTCGCCGCCATTGATCATGTAGGCGACATCGTTGTTGCCGCCATTCCAGTAATTGTTCTGGGTGGGGTCCTTGGAGACCTGCGCGCCGTTGCTGTAGTACCAGACCGCCTGCTCCGGCGTGTACCACGTGGCGGGCCGCAACGCGGGGTGAGCCTTGCGGAAGGCGATGGCTCGGGTGACGTAGGTGTTGAAGTTGCGTTGATCCGAGGTGAGGCTCGACTGCGGGGTTAACCACGTGCCGACGGAATCCACGTTATAGGGATTGTCGTTGCATGCCAGCGTCCGCAAATTCTCATCGCCCGCCTGGATCATTGGCGTGCCCGCCGACAGCATGACGAAGGCGAGGCCGGTGCGCGCCGCCCGGCGCTCTGCTGCGGGCTGTCCCGTGGAAGGATTGCCCTGATCCCAGCTCACGTCGTCAGATCCGCCGTCGCTCGGGCCGAGAGGATAGCCCTGGTTGTTATTGGGGCCGTCGCAAGAATAGAGATCTTTCAGCGTCACTCCATCATGGCTGTCCACGTAATTGATTGAATTCCAGGGGTTCCGATTGTTGCCCGACGGGCCCTGGAACAGCCTGGCCGAACCGGTAAGCGCGTCGGCGACGGCGCCGGGCGTGATGGGGACGACGCCGAGCTTGTTCTGGGCCTTGGGCACAATTTCCTTGTAGGTGAAGTTCCACTCGGAGAAGCCGGCTGGAAAATTGCGTTGCTGGGCCACATTGTCGTCGTCCATGCCGCCCGCCGCGTTCGGTTCGGCGATCAGGTCCAGTCCGCTGCCGCCGGCAGCAGGACGGGTCGCAAGTAAGGGCTCGCTAAGGATGCGGGACAGCGCCGCCTTTGGGTCCGACGTGCTAAAATGGAATCCTGTTCCGGTGGGACAATTAGGCGTTTGCGGGCTCGGCTGATCGCTTTCGCAGACATTGCCAAGCATCGGTCCCTCGTCGAAACGGAAGCCGTCCACCCCCATGGTCACGCTCCAGTAATAGAGCGAGTCGACGATCAGGTTCTGGGCGGCGTGATTGTAGGTGTTGAAGTCGGGGCCGGCGCCATTGTCGTCGTAATAGCCAGTATTGAAGCCGCCTTGGCCGACCGCCAATTCGTAGTAGGCGCCATCGTCCAGCCCCCGCATGCCGTACAGCGGATAAGCGGACCCGGCGTTGAGAATGGGAGCGCCTTCGGCGGTGTGGTTGTAAACCACGTCCATATAAAGCTTGATGCCGGCATCGTGGAACGCCTTGACCATCGCCTGGAACTCGGCGGTCGGGCCGCCCGGCGCTTTGTTCGACGCATAGCGCCGGTCAGGGGCGAAATAGGCCAGGGTCATGTAGCCCCAATAATTGTCTGTATAATACCGTCCCGAATTCCAGCTGGCGTCGCCATTGGGCGGCGCACTGCGGCCATGTGTCCCGGCGTAGATGTCGTCCTGGTCGTTCTGCACCTCTTGCACGGGCTGCAACTCGACCGCGGTGACGCCAAGGCTTTGCAGGTACGCGGCCGTCAGCGCCGCGCCCGCGTAAGTGCCGCGCTGGGCCTCCGGGACCGAGCTGTCGTTCGCGGTCATGCCGCGGACGTTCATCTCATAGATGATATCATCCTTCTGCGCCCTGGTCGGCTTCAGGCCGAACGCGTTGGCCGCGGGCGTGACCACAATTCCCTTCGGCGCGATCTGTTGGGTGTCGTAATCCCGGTTGAGTTCGCTGGTGAAGACCGTTGGGTCGGCGTTGGGGAGGCTCGGGCCAATCGGGTCGCTCGAAATCTCGAGCGCATACGGATCCAGCAAGAGTTTGTTGGGATTGAAGCGATTGCCGGCGGAATCGACCACCGATGCGAAGCCAGTGTCGCTGCCCGGAGTCCAGGAGGAATCGTAGGTCCAGTTCGGCCCCCAGGCGCGATAGCCGTAGTAAACCGTCGATATGCCGGCGTTGATCAGGGCGTTCACGGGGACCTGCGCGGACCAAACGCCGTTGCTGCTTGGCGCTGCAATGTCGCGGGACAGGGCTGCGTTCGCGCCTTGGGACGAGGCGAACAGGCAAAGCTGGATATGCGTGGCATGGGAGGAATAGACTGCGAAACTAACCGTCTGGCCGTCCTTGGATATTGAGGCGCCGAGTTGCATCTCATTGATGTCCGCGCGAGCGGGCGTCGTCGGTGAGAGGCCAGCACAGGCGATTGTTAACGCCGCGATCACTTTCAAACAAGTCATAGGCGTGATCCTCGGGTAAAGGGACGATACGACGATACTAAGAGAAAGGCGACCCTTTCACACTTCGCGATGTTTTTGCTGGGCGGATCGGTCAATGCGTCGCGACGATAGCCCAAGCCTACGAGCGGACTGAGGGTTTCAACCGCATCGACCCTCGCGCCGCCGGATCCAGCGAACCAGAATGAATGGCCAAACCTAGAAATCATAAAACCGAGCGACATTTCCTTGCGCTAAACCGAAGTCGACGATATCATCGTCGGCGATGACGAACTCGATCCCCGATCCGGGCGCGGTTCCGCGTGGAGTGAAAGGAGCGAAATGCGGTTGATGACGGAACGGCGGATCGTCTCGAACCGCCTGTCTACAACTTCAGATAGAAGAGGAGTGTTCCTTATTTGAATCGATCGTAACCCATTGAAAAGTCCCGATTCGGAAAAATAAGCGCTAATAAGCGCTAGCCAATTTACTAGCCGTTATGCTTATTTACTTGGATTTATTTGCGTTTAATTGCGCGAGCTCGCGTGGCCAGGTTGTGTCCCCACCTTCGCGGGTCAGGGCGGTGGCGCTAGCCGCCGATCGCGGTCGCCTCGAGCCGGGCGCTCAGCCTCAGCGCGTCATTGATGACGATCGCGCCTCGCCGGCGCTCGATGAGGCCTTCGCGCTCCATGGCGTTGATCTCGCGCGACACGGTTTCCCGGCGGGTGTTGATGCGCGAGGCGAGCTCGGACTGGTTCGGGGGCGAGAGGATGATGGCGCGCTTGGGATCTTCGCGGTCCGGCCGGGCGAGGCGCAGGAGCTCCGCATGAACCCGGCTGCGGACGTCGAGCGCGCCAAGTTCGCCGACCCGGCGGGTCATCGCGCGATTGCGCGCGACCAGCGTCGCAACAACCGCTTCGCCGAGCGGGCGGTGGGTGAACATCGTCTCCACGAAGACGGCGCTCGGCATTTTCGCGACGGTCGAGTCATTGACCGCGAAGACGCTGAGCGAGCGGGGGCCGCCGTCGAGAGCGGCCAGTTCGCCAAAGAAGGAGCCCGCTTCCATGTCGGAGAAAATCAGGTCCTGCCGCACCCCGTGGGACACCGCCCTCAGGCGTCCGGTCATCACGAAATAGACGTCGCGGTCGCTGGCGGTCTGACCAAGCACCCAGGCGCCCGCAGCCGTCTTCAGCCAGGTGCAATGACGATCGAGGACCCGGCAGGCTTCCGGATCGAGCGTCTTGAAGCAGGGGTGCCCCGAAAGCGAGCTTATGACCATCGTCGCGCTCGTCGATGATTGGCTCTCATGTGGCCGATTTCGGCGCCCACGTCAAAGCGGCTCTGCGCCGATCGCCACGGCGTTGGGCCGACGGAGGCGAGGAGGCGGTCCCCGTAGATGTGAGCCGCCTCATTGACCTTGCGGGTCATCGCGCGATTGCGCACGACCAGCGCCGCGACCACAGCTTCGCCGAGCGGGCGGTGGTTGAACATTGTGGCGACGAAGACGGTGGCCGGCATTTTGGCTAGGGTCGAGTCATCGAGGGCGAAGGCGCTGAGCGAGCCGGGCACGCCTTCGAGGGCGCTCAGCTCGCCAAAAAACGAACCCGCCTCGATGTCGGACGAAGCAAGGTCGCGCCCCGCCCCGTGGAGCGCCATCCTCAGGCGGCCGGTCAGGACAAAATAGACGTCGCGATCCTCGTCGGCCTGGCGACCCATGCGCCCGCTGGCGTCTTGAGCCAAGCGCATTGGCGATCGAGATCCCGGCACGACTCTGGGTCGAGCGTTTTGAAGCAAGGATGGACTGAAAGCGAGTTTATGACCATCTTCCGCCGCCGATGATCCCGAATGACGGTGGCGGACGCCGGCCCCTACGTCAAGCGTCTTTGCCATTGTCCCAACGGCTTTGGGTTGACATAAATGGGGAGACGACCTGTGCAAATACGCGCAACTTTTCCATGAATCGCAGTGTATTAGCATTTTTTCTCAATACACTGTGATGGCCATCACAGCCAGGCCCCGCGCAATCGTATACGCCGAGGATTGTGAGCTGGGGTGTCGGTCGGTCTGAGGCATGAGAAGGTTCGGTCGCGGGGGGCGATCGGTCACCTGAGATGAGGATTCCGCGTACCCGCGCCTGGGGCTTGGCGCGAAGCGCGGCCCTCGCGCTGGTCTCCCACGGCGCGGGGGACGAGCGCGGCGCCTGCGCTATTTTCCGCGGGCTCGGGCGCCGCGCTCACGATCTTAATCCCTCGCTCAGTGGAGGCGAAACTCCATATGCATGCGGCCATGGACGCGGTGGGCGTCCTGCTGGCTGTAGAACCGTGCGGCCGGCGCGCGGCGGTGCGCCTGCCCGTACCAAACCTGATTCTGCCCCGCTTGGCCGGGTTGTGGGCCACGAAGTTTCCCGATGCTGTTCGCTTTGGGCCCGTGCTGCGCGAGACACAGGTTGTACGCCATGGGCTCCCGATATTGTGCGCATGCAGGATCGTCCTGGGCCTGTGCGCTTCCGGTCCACGCGAGAGCGGCGAGCCAAAGCGCGATCGCGGCGCGGGCGGCCATGGCTTCAGCTCCTGAGCGTGGCGCCGGTCTTTCTCGCCACCTCGGCCACAATTTTGGATACCACGGCGTCAATCTCAGCCTCGGTCAGCGTGCGTTCGCGCGGTTGCAAGGTCACGTGAATGGCGATCGACTTCGCGCCCTCGGCCACGCCTTCGCCGCGATAGACGTCGAAGACGCCGACCCTGGCGACGAGCGAACGTTCGGCGCTCTCCGCAGCCTTGAGGATCTCGGCGGCGGTGACCCTCTCGCCGACGACGAAGGCAAGGTCCCGCTCTACGGCCATGAAGTCCGAGCGGACGAGCTTTGGCTTGGTCTTGGTCGGTTTCGTCTTCGGCGCGGGAATAGCGTCGAGCGTGATTTCGAAAGCGACAATCGGTCCTTCGGCGTCGAGCGCCTCGCATGCGCTTGGGTGCAATTGCCCAAACCATCCCACGACCGTCTTGGGCCCGAACTGGAGGGTCGCCGCACGGCCCGGATGCAGGAACGACGGGCCGCCTGGGACGATCTGCACCGCGTTCGCGTTCACGCCGAGCGCCGAGAGAAGCGTCATCGCATCGCGCTTGGCGTCGAAGACGTCGACAAGGCCGCCGCCGCTCCAATTCCGGCCTTCCGCTTCAGTCTTGGCGCGGCCGCGCCGCACAGAAGCGGCCGCGATCCGCTGGTCGTTTTCGCCAGATCCGAGAAACACCTGACCGACCTCGAACAGCGCGACGTCGCTTACGGCGCGCCGCGCGTTGCGTTCGGCGGCCGCCACCAGGCCTGGAATGAGGCTCGGCCGCATGTCAGAGAGATCGGCCGCGATCGGATTGGCGAGCGCGAGCGATCGCGAGCCCCCGCCGAATAACTTTGCCGCGGCTTTGGGGACGAAGGACCAGGTCACCGCCTCGCGCAACGACAGTGCCGCGAGCGTACGCTTGGCGAGGCGCGTGCGCTTCTGCAGGAGCGTGAGCACGGGCTTCGGCACGCCGTCCTCGAGCCGGGGCAGGGGGGTCATCGGCGCTCGGTCGACGCCCACGATGCGCAGGATCTGCTCCACGACGTCGGCCTTCACCTGGATGTCGGGGCGCCAAGAGGGAACGAACGCGCGCCCGTCTTTGATCTCAAAGCCCAGCCGGCGCAGGATCGCCTCGCCCTCCTCGCGCGGAATATCGACGCCGAGCAGCCGCTTGACTTCGCGATAGGGGAAGGGGATCTCGCGCCGCGGCGTTGACGGATCGCCCGCAACGATCATGCGCGAAGGCTCGCCGCCGCAGATCGAGAGCACCAGTTCGGTCGCGAGATCGCAGCCGGGCACGCAGAAGTCGGGGTCGACGCCACGCTCGAACCGATAGCGCGCGTCGGTCATGATTCCGAGCTTGCGGCCCGTGTGGGCGATATTCGTCGGATCCCACAAAGCGCTTTCGATCAGGACGTCGCGCGTCGTTAAGTCGCAGCCGGAATGCTCGCCGCCCATGATTCCGGCGATCGACTCGACGCCGTTCTCATCGGCGATGACCACCATGCTCTCGTCGAGCGCATAGGTCTTGCCGTCGAGCGCGAGCACACTCTCATGGGCGCGGGCGCGCCGAATGGTGAGATCGCCCGCGACCTTGGCGAAGTCGAATACGTGCAGCGGGCGTCCACGGTCGAAGGTGATGTAATTGGTGATGTCGACGAGCGCGCTGATGGGCCTCAGGCCGATCGCCCGTAGCCGCTTCTGCATCCATTCGGGCGCAGGGCCGTTGGTCACGCCGCGGACCAGCCGCAAGGCGAAGGCCGGGCAGAGATGCTTGTCGGCGGGCGCGAAATCGAGATGCACCCGGGTCGGGCAGTCGAACGCGCCTTCATAGGATTTCGGCGCTGGCGTCTTCAGCTTGCCGAGCCCCGCCGCGGCGAGATCGCGCGCGATGCCCGCAACACCTGTGGCGTCGGGACGGTTCGGCGTCACCGCGACGTCGATGACGGGATCATCGAGCCCCACATATTGCGCGTAAGCCACACCGACCGGTGCATCGTCGGGCAGCTCGATAATGCCGTCGTGATCCTCGCTGAGCTCGAGCTCAGCGGCCGAGCAGAGCATGCCGTTCGACTCGACGCCGCGGATGACGCCTTTGGCAAGCGTCAGCTTCTTGCCGGGAATATAGGTCCCGACAGGCTGAGAATACGCTCTTCATGCCGGTGCGCGCGTTCGGCGCGCCGCAGACGACCTGCACCGGCCCGCCGCCGGCCTCGACGATGCAGACTTTCAGCCGGTCGGCGTTCGGATGCTGCTTGGCTTCGATGACCGAGGCGACGACAAAGCCGTCGTATTTCCGGGCCGGGTCCTCGACCAACTCAACCTCGAGGCCGACGCGGGTCAGCGCATCGACGATCTCGGCGAGCGACGCCGACGTTTCGAGGTGGTCCTTAAGCCAGGAGAGGGTGAATTTCATTAGCGATCAGTTTGCGCAGTGTCAGAGTTGCTTGGGGCGGCGTCGCTCAGCTTGGTTTAGAGAAAGGCTCCTTGGCGCCTGGCGCTTTCGCTCCCCGCAGCATGCT
This sequence comes from uncultured Alphaproteobacteria bacterium, assembly GCA_963725195.1. Taxonomy (GTDB): domain Bacteria; phylum Pseudomonadota; class Alphaproteobacteria; order Rhizobiales; family Beijerinckiaceae; genus Roseiarcus. The sequence goes on from CAVRXX010000016.1 coordinate 204,658, forward strand.
GGCGACGCTAATGTCCTCGTCGATCTCGGGCCAATGAATTCCCAGCGGCGAAAGCTCAACTCGCGACTTCTGTTCGGCCGTCGCGGCCAAGAGCCGCGGATACCACCAGAGAGGCGTCTGGAGCACACGGCCGTCAGCAAGGGTGACCGTGAGGTGACGATCGTCGCATTCAGCGGCGACGGGCAGCGCGTCTTCAACCTCGATCTGCAAAGTAGTCATTCCAAGCCTCTAAGAACACGCCGCGCTCTTCGCGGATCTTCCGAATGGCATCCCCAAGGTCACGGGCAGGAAAGCCTAGGTTGATCGCGACTGAGCAGTCGCTTAGCCAGACCTTCGCTTCGTATTCTCCCCTGACGAGATGAACGTGCGGGGGCTCATCGCCGTCGGCAGAATAGAAGAAAAAGCGATATCCGTTCCATCGCAAAAGCGTCGGGACGGCGTCACCCGCTCAATCCTCCGGCGAGCGTTGGGATGTCGAGCGGCTTGAAGCCATAGTGATTGATCCAGCGCAGGTCCGCGTCAAAGAAGTCGCGCAAATCCGGCAGGCCGTATTTGAGCATCGCCAGGCGATCGAGGCCGATGCCCCAGGCGAAGCCCTGATAGACCTCCGGATCGAGGCCGCAATTCGATGAGCACGTTGGGATGGACCATCCCGCAGCCGAGGATTTCGAGCCAATCCTCGCCCTCGCCGAAACGGATCTCCCCGCCCGAACGACGGCACTGGATGTCGACCTCGAGCGAGGGCGAAGTGAAGGGGAAGAAGCTCGGGCGGAAACGCATGCCGACATGCGGTACCTCGAAGAACGCCTTGCAGAATTCCTCCAGCACCCACTTGAGATTGGCGAGGGTCGCGCTCTGATCGACGACAAGGCCCTCGATCTGGTGGAACATCGGCGTATGCGTCTGGTCGGCGTCGCGGCGGTAGGTGCGTCCGGGGCAGATGACCCGGATCGGCGGCTTCTGGCGTGAGCATTGTGCGCACCTGCACCGGGCTCGTATGCGTGCGCAGGAGCTTCCGCTCGCCCTTTTCGTCGGGCTCGAGAAAGAACGTGTCGTGCATCTCGCGCGCCGGATGGCCGGGCGGGAAGTTGAGCTTGGTGAAATTATAATCGTCGCTTTCGATGTCCGGCCCTTCGGCGACCGAAAAACCCATCTCGGCGAAAATGGCGGTGATCTCGTCCATCACCTGGCTGATCGGATGGATGCGGCCGGTCTCGACGCCGGACAGGGGAACCGGGAGGGTGACATCGACCGCCTCGCGCTTGAGCTGGGCCTCGAGCGCGTGCGCGCTTGAGCACCGCGCGCCGCGCGACAAGCGCTTCCGTGACCTGATCCTTCAGCGCATTGATCGCCGCGCCGCGCGCTTTACGCTCGTCCGGCGCGAGCTTGCCGAGCGTCGCGAGCAGCGCGGAAATCGATCCCTTCTTGCCGAGCGCAGCCACGCGCGCGGCCTCGAGCGCGGTTTCGTCGCCCGCGCTGTCAATCGCAGCGAGCGTCTCCCGTTCAAGGGCGGAAAGGTCCGACATCCTCATGGACTCCCGGCGGGCAGGTACGGCCGTCCCCTTCGCAGGGGCGGCCCGCCTCGCCAAGCCGTTCCCAGTTCCCGAGCAGGAATGGGATTACGGCCGCCTCAGGCGGCCTTTGGCAGCGCGCTCTTCGCCTGTTCGACGATCGCGGCGAAGGCCGCGGGCTCGGTAATAGCGAGGTCGGACAGCACCTTGCGGTCGACTTCGATCCCGGCTTCGGCGAGAGCGGAGATAAAGCGGCTATAGGTCAGTCCGTGCTCGCGCACCGCTGCGTTGATGCGCTGGATCCACAAGGCGCGAAACTCACGCTTGCGGTTCTTGCGATCGCGGTAGGCGTACTGCATCGACTTGTCGACCGCAGCCTTGGCGGCGCGGATCGTGTTCTTGCGCCGGCCAAAGAAACCCTTGGCGGCCTTGAGCACCTTCTTGTGTTTGGCGTGGGCGGTTACGCCCCTTTTGACGCGCGACATCGTTCAAATCTCCGGGAAAAGGGTCAGCCGTTCGGCAGGAAGAATTTCTTGACCTTGTCGCCGTCGGTCTTGAACAGAATCGACGTGCCGCGCAGATCGCGGATCTGCTTGGGCGTGCGCTTGATCATGCCGTGGCGCTTGCCGCGTTGGGCGTAGACGACCTTGCCGGTCCCGGTGATTTTGAAGCGCTTCTTCGCGCCTGATTTGGTCTTCAACTTGGGCATTTGGCTCTCCTTAAGGCTTGACGCCCTTTTTGAATTTGCCGGGGCAAGAGCCCCGTTCGCGTCGGAACGAGCGAAAAAACCGCCACGGCAGCCCTTAACGGCCGGGCGGTTCTGAATCGGGCGTCATTTACTCGAAAGCGCTTGGCTATGCAAGCGCGGCAAACACCTTGGATAGAGCTTTCGGCTTCGGCCCTACTTCATCATCGTCGAGATCGCCCGCGCGCAGCCGTCGGCGAGATGGCTCGACTGCGCATGGACCTGACCCGAGACGGAAACCAAGCCAAACGCCAGCATCCAAACCACGACGATCGTCGCAAAGGCAATCGTCAAGCGGCCGCTCGTTGCGGTGGTCAATGAGGCTCTCGTCGTAGAAGCTTGAATTTGTAAAAATTCGCGACATCGTCGCATCTCCATAACCTACCGCCGCTTTTTCCTCCCACGGCGGTTCATTTCGTGATACGCATCTAACCATAAGTCGCCATGAGAGCGGTGTGACGCAGATCACACTCCGACAGCGGCGCGTGAAATGGCCGGCGGGCATTCCTCGCGGGCGCGTTCGGGACGTTCGCGCGCCTTGGCGATCGAAAACATTGCCGGATTGGCGAAACGGGACTCAGCCCCCGTATTGCTCGTCGTGACCTTCTCCATCCATTCCACCGCCTTGCCGTCGAGCGCCTCCTGGATGGCGATGTGGGTCATGGCGGTGGTGGGGGCTGCGCCGTGCCAATGTTTCTCGCCGGGCGCGAAGACCACCACGTCGCCGGGACGAATCTCCTCGATCGGACCGCCTTCGCGCCGCGCCCGGCCGCAGCCGGCGGTGACGATGAGCACCTGACCGAGCGGGTGCGTATGCCAGGCCGTGCGCGCGCCAGGTTCGAACGTGACCGCATTGCCGGCTGCTCGCGCGGGAGCGTTCACCGCGAACAGCGGGTCGATGCGGACCACGCCGGTGAAATATTCCGCTGATCCTTTGGTCGACGGCTAGAACCGCTTCGCTTGATGTCCATGCCTAGCTCCTTTTTGGGAGTGGCGAGGCCGCCGGGCCTCATTTTTGATTTTGTCGCGCGCCTTCCTGGCGGCCGGCTTCTCGCCGCGCTGCGATCTTAGGCCATCAATCAGGAGGTCAATGAGACGTCGCGCGCTCGCCTCCCAGTCCGGCGCCGAGTTGACATAGGCGAAGCCAATCAGCGCGCGCAGGAGATCGGCGGAATCCGCGTCGGGACGGATGTCGCCGCTCGCCCGCGCGCGTTCCACGAGCAGCGCCATCGCCTCATTGATTCGCGCGCTCGAGTCCGCGTAAAGCGCCGACCCGCCGCCGACCAGTGATTTGAGCGCCGGAGCGATGACCCTCTTCGCGGCGATATAGTCGATGAAGAGGCGCATCCAGGCGCGAAGCGCCTCAGCCGGGGGAAGAGCCTCGATCAGGCGAGGCGCGGCGCCGGCCAATTGCTGGACCTCACGGCGATAGACCGCCTCCACGATCGCGTCGCGGGTCGGAAAGTGGCGGTAAAGCGTTCCGATCCCGACGCCCGCCCGCCGCGCGATCTCGTCGAGGCTCGTCTCCGGCCCTGCTTCCGCGAACGCGGCCTTGGCCGCCTCGAGCAGGCTGTCACGGTTACGCTGGGCGTCGGCGCGGGGTTTCCGGACGGCAGCCGGCGCATTTCCGGCGGGCGCGCGGCGGGAGCTCGTCACGTCGGCGCTCAAATTTCTCGTCTCCTCTTGTCAAACGGAGGGACCCTCCGTATATCGACCGGAGGCATCCTCCGTTTATTCCCGGCTTCGCACCTCGGGCAACTCTCCAAGCCGCGACACCTTTAGCATTTCGATCGGGAGACAATCATGGCGAAAACCTTTGGCGCGACATCCACGACAGACGAGACGCTCGAGGGGGTAGACCTTAGTGGAAAACGCGCGCTGGTGACGGGCGTGTCGGCCGGCCTCGGCGTGGAGACGGCTCGCACGCTCGCTGCGCATGGCGCCGAAGTGGTGGGCGCCGCGCGCGATTTGGCCAAGGCCAAGGCGGCGACCGGCCGGTGCGCGCCGACGCCGCCAACGGCGGCAGCCTTGAGCTCGTCGAACTCGACCTGGCGTCGCTGGAGAGCGTGCGCGCTTGCGCCGACGGCGCTCGTCGCGACGGCAAGCCGTTCGATCTCGTTATTGTAATGCGGGCGTGATGGCGACGCCATTCGGCAAGACGGCGGACGGGATTCGAGACGCAATTCGGGACCAACCATCTCGGCCATTTCGTGCTGGTCAATCGGATCGCATCGCTGATGAAGCCGGGCTCGCGGCTGGTCAATCTGTCGTCAGCCGGCCATCAGATTGCCGACGTCGATCTCGACGATCCGAACTTCGAGCGCACGCCCTATAGCGCTTGGGCGTCGTACGGCCGTTCGAAGACCGCCAACATCCTGTTCGCAGTCGAGTTCGACCGTCGCCACAAGGAGCGCGGAATCCGCGCCGACGGCGCTCCATCCGGGCGCCATTCAGCACCGAGCTCAGCCGCTATCTGACCGCCGAGGCGCGGCAGGAATTGACCGAAATCATGACGCAGGTCGCGCGGCTGCCTGGCGCGAAGCCGATCGCCTACAAATCGGTCCCGCAGGGCGCGGCCACCTCGGTGTGGGCGGCGGCGGTCGCGAAGGCTGACGCCGTCGGCGGGCGCTATTGCGAGGATTGTCACGTCGCCGACGTCATCGACGCGCCGGGCTTCACTTTCGCCGGCGTGCGTCCCTATGCGCTCAATCCCGAGCGCGCGCAAGGCGCTGTGGGCGAAGAGCGAGGAATTGGTCGGCGAGCGCTTCGCCTGAAGAGACCCGCGCGCTTCGCAGAAGCTTTTGATCGCCAACGCTGGTCGGTGAGCGACCCCAACATCCAGGAGATTTTTATGCCTGCACTTGCTCAGAACGCTGTAACAACGACCTTAGGCGCGACATCCACGACTGACGAAGTGCTCGACGGCGTGAACTTGCGCGGCAAGCGCGTCCTGGTGACAGGCGTGTCGGCCGGCCTCGGCGTCGAGACGGCGCGCGCGCTCGTGGCTCACGGCGCTGACGTTGTGGGCGCCGCCCGCGACCTCGCGAAAGCGAAGCGCGCGACTGCGGGCGTGAATACGGTCGGCGGGAACGGCGGCGAACTCGAGCTCGTGGAGCTCGATCTCGCCTCGCTCGACAGCGTTCGCGCTTGCGCGGATGCGCTGGTCGACGACGGCAGGCCGTTCGACCTCGTCATCGCCAACGCCGGCGTCATGGCGACGCCATTCGGCAAGACCGCCGACGGGTTCGAGACCCAGTTCGGCACCAATCATCTCGGCCATTTCGTCCTGGTCAACCGCATCGCTTCGCTGATGAAGCCGGGTTCGCGGCTGGTCAATCTGTCTTCGGCCGGCCATCGCTATTCCGACGTCGATCTTGACGATCCGAATTTCGAGCGCACGCCTTACGATCCATGGGCGGCTTACGGCCGGTCGAAGACCGCCAACATCCTGTTCGCGGTCGAGTTCGATCGCCGCCACAAGGGGAACGGAACGCGCGCGACCGCCGTCCATCCCGGCGGCATCCAGACCGAGCTCTCCCGCCACATTGGCGAGGAGGGGATCAACAAGCTGATCGAGAGCATCAACGCGCAGACACGCGCCAAGGGCGAGCCCGACTTCAAGTACAAGACCATTCCGCAGGGCGCGGCGACGTCGGTCTGGGCGGGCGTCGTCGCGGCGGCCGACGAAGTCGGCGGCCGCTATTGCGAGGATTGCCACGTCGCCGAGATCGAGCCCGACGCGACGAAGCGCGTCGGCGTCAAGCCTTACGCGCTCAACCCCGAGACAGCCAAGGCGCTATGGGCCAAGAGCGAGGAGATGGTCAGCGAGCGGTTCTGAGCAGCGGCGCGAGATCGCCGCTCGCCCTCACTGGCCCATCTTCCCCTTCATCGCCTGCAGCGCCTTGCCGCAGCCGATGCTTATTTCTTCCTTGTGCGCCTTGAGACAGCCGATGATGCGGCCGCCGCCCGGCTGAACGCCCGGACAAAGTCGCTCGAAATCGGCCTTGCAGTACTTCATCGCTGCGGCCTGCTGGGCCACCGCGCCCGGCGCCGCCGACATCAGGGCCGCTAGCGAAAAAGCCGAGACGATTGCAAAATTGCGGATGCGCATGTTCCCCTCCCTGGCCGCCCCCGGGCGGTCTGAAGCCTGTCGCCAGATAGGACGCGGGCGATACCGCGGTCAAACGAAAAGCCCGTGCGCTTGGCAAAGGCACAATCGCCGCGACCGGTCCCGTTTGGCGCCTGTGCAAGATCCGTAATAGAACCGCGCCACTCACGTCAGGGCTCCCGGAAAGAGAATCGCGGGCCGAGTTCATGGGGCGAGGGGCCGGGTCGAGGAGACATTGCATGGCGCGGGCTGACATCGAAACCTTGCGCGCCATGCTTGCTCGGGACCGTGGCGTGCTATTGCCCGGCGCCCCGAATGCGTTCGCCGCGCGGGTGATCGCCGATCTCGGCTTCAAGGCGATTTATCTCACCGGCGCGGGCCTCACCAACATGGACCTCGGCCTGCCCGATCTTGGATTCATGGACCTGAGCCAGGTCGCAGAGCACGTTTTGGCGATTCGCGGCGTCATCGATCTGCCGCTGATTGTCGATGCGGATACCGGCTTCGGCAACGCGATCAATGTCGCCCATACGGTGAGGATGCTCGAGCAGGCCGGCGCAAGCGCCATCCAAATCGAGGATCAGCACGCGCCCAAACGCTGCGGGCACTTCGCCGGCAAGGAGCTGATTCCTGCTGACGAGATGGTCGGCAAGGTGCGGGCGGCGGTCGACGCGCGCCGCGAGAGGATGGTCGTCATCGCTCGAACCGACGCCTGCGCGGTCGAGGGCTTCGATAAGGCGATCGAGCGCGCTGAGCGCTATCTCGAAGCCGGCGCCGACATGACCTTCGTCGAGGCGCCAGAGACTTCTGGAGGATCTGAAGGCCGTCCCGAAGCGTCTCAGGGCTCCGCAACTTTTGAATATGGTCCTCGGCGGCAAGACCCCGGTCATAGGGGCCACCGAGGCGGAAGCCATGGGTTTCGCTTTGGTGCTGTACGCCAACGCGGCCCTGCAGGGCGCGCTTCTCGGCATGCAGACGGCGCTCAAGGCATTGAAGCAGAATGGGCTCCTGGACGAGAGCGCCGTCGCCTCCTTCGCTGAGCGCCAGCGCCTCGTCGACAAAGCCGCGTTCGACGCCATGGAGATTCGCTACGCTGCGGGCGCACCTACGGTGTGAATGTGGCGAGAGGGGCGCCCCTAGCTTCGGGCGCTGCGAAGCTCTAAGACCGCGACCCTCGCCGGGAGGAAGTCGTCTTGAACGCCCCGCAAGCCGCTCACGACAAGCGGCCCGTGTTCACGCACGGGTCGTTGATGCGTCATGTCGCGGTGATGACCGCCACCGGCGCCATCGGCTTGATGGCGGTGTTCGTCGTCGATCTTCTGTCGCTGTTCTGGGTTTCGAAGCTCGGCGATCAGGCGTTCAAGGCCGCTGTCGGCTATGTCGGCTTGGTCACCTTCTTCATCATGTCGATCAACATTGGGCTCACCATTGCGAGCTCGGCCACGGTCTCTCGCGCGCTCGGCGCCGGCGACAGGCCGCGCGCGCGACGGCTCGCTGCGTCGGCGCTGACCATTACGGCCGTCTTATCCGCCGCGACAACTCTGGCTGGCTTCCTCTTGCGCGATTGGATCCTCACGACCGTTTTGCATGCGCACGGCGAATCGGCCGAGGTCGCCTCGAAGTTCATCGCCATCAGCATCCCTGCGAACGTCCCGCTCGCCGTCGGCATGACGTTTTCGGGCGTGCTGCGCGCCGTCGGCGACGCCCGCCGCGCGATGTACGTCACTTTGTCCGCCGGGATTGCTACGGCCTTTCTTGATCCGCTGCTGATCTTCGGCTTGGGGCTCGGTGTCTATGGCGCCGCCTGGGCGACGGTCCTTTCTCGTCTGATCCTGCTCGCCGTCGGCTGGCTCGGCGCAGTCGGGGTGCACGATCTGGTCGCTCGGCCGAAACTCAGCGCCGCGCGTGGCGACTTCGGCCCGATCATGGCGATCGGATTTCCGGCGATCATGGCGAACATGGCCGCGCCGGTCAGTTCTGCCTATACGCTCAGGATTTTCTCCGATTTCGGCGAGCCGGCGATCGCCGCGTCAGCCGTCATCGATCGCTTGACGCCCGTGGCCTTCGGGGTCGTTTTCGCACTCACCGCATCGGTCGGGCCGATCATCGGCCAGAACTATGGCGCGAGACTGATGGAACGAGTGCAGCGGACGCTGACCGATTCCTTCATCCTGTCGATCGGCTACGTGCTCTTCGCCTGGGCGGTTTTGGCGCTGGCGGAGCCGGCCCTTGTCGCCGCTTTCGAGGCCAAGGGCGAGAGCGCGGAGTATCTCGCATTTTACTGTCGCTACGGGGTGGTGGCCTGGATCTTCCTGGCGTGTCTGTTCGTCGCCAACGTATCGTTCAACAATCTGGGCTTTCCAGTGTTGTCGATGGTGTTCAACTGGGCGCGCGCGACGCTCGGGACGATTCCGTTCGTGACGATCGGTGCGCGCTACGGCGGAGTACAAGGGGGCATGTTGGGCTTCGCCATTGGCGCGGCGGTGTTCGGCCTGATCGCCGTTGTGACCGCCTATCTGGTGACCTGGCGCCTCGCGAAGGGGATAGACGGGGGCGTCCGCGTCGGCTTACAGCCGGCGCCGGCTGGGCGTGGCGCGAGAACGCTCTGAGACTGCGCGTTACGGAAACGCGGTGGCGATATGGGTGAAGGCTGAGCTCAGTTGGGTTCCCGTCGTGCTGACGCCCGACACAATCGCCAGGGCGACGCCGGAGGCGATAAGCGCGTATTCGATCGCCGTCACCCCCCGGCGGCATAGCATGAACCGATGCAACAGCTTGGTCATCGCAGGCATCCTCGAAAGTCCTCGCATCAGGCCTGAAAGTTCCTAACATTGGATGAGGCCGCCCGAAGACTCTTGGGTTCGCGGCGGGCGCCTGCCGTAACGGTTAAGGCGATCCCAAGGCCGACGGCGTTTCTGTATCTTTCGGAAGCGCCCTTTGCATTGTCTGAGCCGCGCGACTATCTAGCCGGTTCGCCGGTTCGCCGGCCGTTGGGGTAAGCGCCTTTATGGCTCGCGACGTCGTCGATAGTGAGGTTGTCGAATCGCGCGACGCGCTCGTCGCCTGGCTTGAGGCCGGATGCAAGCCGGCAGGCCCGTTCAGGGTCGGCACGGAGCACGAGAAGATCCCATTTTATCGCGCAGATCGCGCTCCCGTCCCCTACGACGGCGAGCGGGGGATTCGGGCCCTTCTCGAGGGCATGCAGGCGCATCTTGGCTGGGAGCCCATCGAGGACCACGGAAACCTGATCGGCCTCTACGACGCGAAAGGCGAGGGCGCCATTTCGCTTGAGCCGGGAGGACAGTTCGAACTCTCGGGCGCGCCGCTCTACGACGCGCATGGCGCCGCAATCGAGCTCGATCGTCATCTGGCCGCTTGCCGCCAGGTGGGCGAACCGCTCGGCATCGGCTTTCTCACGCTCGGCATGAGCCCCAAATGGTCGCTTGCCGAGACGCCGGTCATGCCGAAAAGCCGCTACGCGATCATGGCGCGCTACATGCCGAAAGTCGGAACCCGCGGCCTCGACATGATGTTTCGCACCGCGACCGTGCAGGTCAATCTCGACTTCGTGAGCGAACAGGACATGGTGGCCAAAATGCGCGTCGGTCTCGCGCTGCAGCCGGCCATCGCGGCTTTGTTCGCCAATTCCCCGTTCACGGACGGCAAGCTCAATGGCCTCATGTCCGCGCGCTCCGAAATCTGGCGCCACACCGACCCGGCGCGCACCGGCATGCTCCCCTTCGCCTTCGAGCCCGGCATGGGTTTCGAGCGCTATGTCGATTACGCGCTCGACGTGCCGCTCTATTTTGTGAAGCGCGGCGACCACTATCAGGACGTGGCCGGAGCGAGCTTTCGCGATCTGCTCGCCGGTCGGCTTAAGGAAATGCCCGGCGAGCGCGCCACGCTCGCCGATTGGGCGAACCACCTGTCCTCGATCTTTCCCGAGGTCCGGCTCAAGCGCTATCTCGAAATGCGTGGGCCCGACGTCGGCGCGCCGGAGCGAATCGTTGCGATGTCGGCGCTGATGGCCGGCCTCTATTACGATCCGGACGCCCTTCGCGCGGCCGAGGCGCTGACGCACGGCTGGAGCGCCGAAGAGCGGCAGAAGCTGCGCGACGACGCGCCTCTGCTCGGGCTCGCCGCCGAGATCCGCGACCGGAGCTTGCGTGCGATTGCGCTCGATATGTTGGCCATCGCCCATGGCGGCCTCAAGCGGCGCGCGCGGGTGAACGGCAAGGGCGAGGACGAGACCATCTACCTTCGTCCCCTCGAGGCCATTGCCGAGAGCGGGCGCGAGCCGGCGCGCCATTGGATCGAGCGCTACGAAGGCCCATGGGGTCGCTCGGTCGAGCCGGCGTTCGAGGAGGCGGTGTTCTAAACCTCAGCGACACCCCCGGCGGCGATGGCTTCTCGGTGCCTGACCGCCCAACTGGACGCACAGTAAGCGCACGCATAATGATTTGACCTCGACGCCGGGCGGGTTGCGTCTAGGTCCCGACGGGGTGGTTCTGATCCCCATTGCGTCGTGACGACGCGGATTGGATCAATCCATGCAGCTTCACTATTCCGTCCGGGGAGCGGTTTGGATCTTCATTTACCTCATCTTCATCCTCGCCCCATTGTTCGCGCTGCTGACAGGATCTTTCCCGCCCTCGACGCGCGATTTCTGGGGGGAGTTCGCCGTCGCGATCGGCTACTCGGGCCTGGCGATGATGGGCCTGCAGTTCGGCCTCACCGCACGCTTCCGATACGTCACGGAGCCATGGGGCGAAGACGTCATTTATCACTTTCACCGCCGGATATCGCTGGTCGCGATCACGCTCGTCGTCCTGCATGTCATCATCCTCTTCGCGCTCAGGCCGCAGCGGGTGGCGATGCTTTATTTTTTCGAAGCGTCGTGGCGCGCCACTTTTGGCGCTCTCGCGATCTACGCGCTGATCGCGCTGGTCGTCACGGCCCTATGGCGCACGAAGGTCAGGCTCAATTACGAGACATGGCACCTGTCCCATATCGTGCTTGCCGTCACCGCCATAGCGGCAGGGCTCCTGCACATGTTGGGCTTTGGCCGCTATCTGGTCGATCCATGGAAGCAGGCGTTGTGGATCGGCCTTGCGATCTTCTGGATCGGGCTTCTCATCTACGTCCGCATCGTCAAGCCCTTGTTCATGCTCCGCAGGCCCTATCGGGTCGCAGAAGTGCGCAAGGAACGCGGCGACACGTGGACGCTCGTGATGCGGCCCGATCGCCATGCAGGCTTCCGCTTCAGCCCTGGTCAGTTCGGCTGGCTGACGCTGTGGGGAAGGCCGTTCAAGATCACCGGGCATCCGTTTTCGTTTTCGTCCAGCGCGGCGGTCACGGACGGGCGGGTTGAGATGTCGATCCGCAACCTCGGCGACTTCACCAGCGCAATTCCTGACGTACCCGTGGGGAGCCGTGTCTATCTCGATGGACCGTACGGCGCGTTCACCATCGGAAACCCGGCGGATATGCATGTGCTGATCGCCGGGGGCATCGGCGTCACCCCGATGATGAGCATGATCCGCACGCTTGCCGATCGCGGCGACGAGCGCCCGGTGATCCTACTCTACGCCAGCAAGGACTGGGACTCGGTCACCTTCCGCGAGGATTTGGAGACGCTAAAAGCGCAGCTCAATCTGACGACCGTTTACGTGCTGCAGAATCCCCCAAGGGCATGGACAGGAGAACAGGGCTATATCAGCGCCGAGATGTTCAAGCGTCATCTGCCGCCGCCCTATGGGACCCACGAGTATTTCATCTGCGGACCGGATGTGATGATGGATGCGATCGAGAACGCTCTTAAGGAATTGGGCGTGCCGCTGTCGAAGTACCATTCCGAGCGCTACAGCTTCGTCTAAGGGATGCCGTCGATGCGCCGTTTGTTCGCCGACCGTCTCGTCATCACGACGGCCGTAATCGTGATCGTCATGGCGGCCGTGTTTGCGTTCCTGCGCGTGGCGGCCGGATAGATCGCCCCGGCCTCAGCGCGCGATGTCGCCTAAGCCCGACGGCGCCGAAAGGCGGTCGCCGCCTAGCGGCGCGCCGATAGCGGTGAGACCGGATGACGAGCGAGAGCCAGCGATGCCCGGCTCGTCGAGCGGCGCGAACGGGTTCGCCCGCCCACCGATCCGGTCGTCCGGCCCGAAATGGTCCCCCGCCGCAATATAGCCTGTGATCCGCGCGCATCCGGCTCGAACTCGCCGCGAGATCCTCGTCTGACCCGCCACAATAGGACCCGCGCATCTGGGTTTGAGGGTCGAGCACCCCGCCCCCGGCGCTCGCAGGATTCGATAGACCGGCGGCGATGATCGCCAGTAAAGGCGCTCCCACCGCCGCAACAACCCCAGGAACCTTGCGCGACGCGCCAACCGAATGGTAAATCATCGCTCGCGGGAATGAAGCCGCATCGTGGCGGCAAAATGGCGAATGCGCCACGTAATGTTCAAACTAACGTCCTGTGTGTCTTTTCGGCCAATCGCCAAGCGTGGCCTGGATGAGCGCGAGCGCGGCCACCGCGGCCGTATCGGCGCGCAGGATGCGCGGCCCCAGGTTCAGGCGCAGCACGCGCGGCGCCGAGAGGATCGCGGCGCGCTCGGCGTCGTCGAAGCCGCCTTCCGGCCCGATCAAGAGGCCGACGCCGCCCTCCGCCTGCGCGCCTCCCAGCGCGTCGAGCGGGCTGGCCGGTTCCGCCTCCTCGTCGCAGAAGATGAGCAGCCGCTCGCCTGGCCAGCTTTTGAGGGCTTCGGCAAGGGGCTCCACGGGCTTAATCTCCGGCGTCCAGATCACGCCGCATTGTTCGCAAGCCTCGATCGCGTTCGCGCGCAGACGCTCCAGATTGACGCGGGCGACCTGGGTGTGGCGGGTGATGACCGGCCGCAAGCTACGCGCGCCCATCTCGATAGCTTTCTGCGCCAGGTAGTCGAGCCGGGCGTGCTTGAGCGGCGCGAACAGATAGTCGATGTCGGTCGGCGTCTCCTGCGGACGCGTCTGCGCGCCGACGACGAGGGAAGCCTTGCGCGAAGTCATCGCGAGGGCGGATATGAATTCGCCGTCCCGGCCGTTGAACAGAAGGACGGGAGCGCTGGCGCCGAGTCGCAGCACGTTGACGAGATAATTCGTCTGCTGAGGATCGAGCTTAAGCTCCGCGCCTGGTGCTAAGTCCTGGGAGACGTACAGACGCGGGGTCCGGAAATCGGTTCGAGCCATGCGCTCCCATAACTCGCGCCGAAGTCGGCGGCTATCGCGGTCGCTCCTTCCGCTGCACATGAAACCGCAAGCGGCTTGCATGTCAGTCTGTGCTTATCTGTCCGCATGGAGAGCGACATCTTCAGGGCGTTGGCGGATCCCACGCGCCGCGGCGTGTTCGAGAAGCTTGCGGTTGGCGGCATGAACGCGAGCGAACTGCGGGAGGGCATGGCGATCAGTCAGCCGGCGATGTCGCAGCATCTCGCTGTCCTGCGCTCCGCGGGCCTCGTTCGCGAGCGTCGAGACGGCCGTTTCGTCAACTATGAAGTGGACCCGGAGGGCCTCGCCCGGATCGGCCAGTGGCTAGCCCGATATCGGGCTTACTGGCCGCGCCGCGTCGACGATCTCAAGCGCTCGGCGCGCCGGCTTCATCAGCCTAGCAGGCGAAGCGGCGCCGACTGGTCCAAGCGGCGGATACAACCAAGGCGGGAATTCCCTCCAAATAAGGGTTAGCAAAACGAAGCAAATGAGCCAAACGCTAGTAAATTGGCTAGCGTTTATTTTTGCGAAACGAGCTTTTTCAATGAGTTGCTGGCGATGTCGTTAAGAAAATCGCCTCCTCGCCCGGCTCGCGGGGCAGGTTGTGGGCCAACGTTTCAAACAGCCACGGTTTCCGCCGCCCGTCTACTGGCAAGCGGGAAATGGATTCCGCCAAGGGGAATGGATACCACATATTTCTGACTTTGCCAATTAAATTCGCAGGTAATTCGTGATTGTTATGGCGTTGCTGTGGTCGGCTCCGTGCGGCTGCGCCTTGCGCCATGCTCTTAGAAGCCGTTCCGGTCTTCATTCCGGATCAGATCGGTTACGCCGCTGCGAAGACTTGCTGAATCCAAGTCCGACCGCCCGCGCGCCAGCTGCATAACCAGTCTGGCGGCCTTTTCCCTTTCATCGGCTGCTTGCAACCGTAAGTCGGCGACGACTCCGTCATAAGCTTCCAACATGGTCGCAACGGCTTTCGGATCGAAGCTTCCGCTTTCGTCCAGCCAACGCTTCAAGGGCATTGCTTATTGGCCACACACCAGCTTCGTGTGCGCTCAGTTGGGCACGGCCTGAGCGACTGTCAACCTATCCATGGCGATTTGAAGAGACGTCTATCGAGCGATGACCGCGAAGGAGCCGCGCTCCGCCAGTCGCAGAATGACGCCGCTGAAACTCTCGCCCGATTGGCGCAGGTCCCGCAGCCGATTGACAACGTCCCGAGGTAGCCAAACGCTGTATTCGCAGTCGGGAGCTACCTGCGTTTCGTCGATAGAGCCGATTGGCGCGATCGAGCGGATCGCGGAGTAGGCCTTGCCAGAAATTGTAATGCCGATCATGGGGCCTCAGCTCGCGCGCTAGTCCACCGCCTCTGACAGAGAGTCTCTAACGCTTATGGCGTCCCCAGGTTCCTGCCCGGCCCCAAAAATATCGCCGGATAGCCATTCTCCCACCGTTCTTCGGCCTCGGGTCGGCTGGCTCTGACGCCTGGCGGATCGTCGCCTTCGGGCGGAACCAAGCCATCGCTAGCCGGTTGATCACCAGCGGAAGGTCCGCTGAACTCTAAGCAAAGGAGGAATCCATGGCTGGTTCTCAAGGTGGAAGCCATGAACAGCATGTGAAGGCTGGCAAGCAAAGCAGCGGCGGCACGCACGAGCAGCACGTGAAGGCTGGCGAGCAGAGCCACAAAAATAGCTAAAACCCGGACGTCAACGCTCGGTATGCGGCCGGGGGCGGTTCTAGCGCTCCGCCGGCCGCCGGCTTATGCGGTCGCCCTCACGGCTTGTCGCGCGCGATAGCCGACGAAGCCCATTCCGGCGAAGCCGAGGAGCATCATCGCCCAGGTCGATGGCTCGGGGACCGAGCTATACAGAACCCAGCCAGGCTTACCGTCGAGCACGTTTTGCAACCGCAGCAGCGCCTCGGTGAAATAATAGTCGCCGTAGATCAGCGCGGTGTTCGTCCCACCGTTGCCCGGGAAGCCATCGATCAGCACGAACTCGCCAGACGGGCTAAGGTCAAGGTAGTTGGCGCTGAGCGACCCGAGTATGTCTTCGGCGTCCTGCAGATAGAGCGATTGAAGCGCGCTCGTTTGCGCAACCGTGCTCAGCATGACGAGGCCATCCGCCGCGATGGCCGCCGCCGAAGTATCCACGGGGGGTGATCCCGGCGCGTCGAAATCCCACGGGGGGATAAAGTCCGCGAGCAGATGATCGACAAAATAGTTCGCGACGTCTTCCGCCGTCTGCAGGAAGGCCGGATTGTCCGACGTCTGATAGGCTTGCACGAATCCATAGAGCGCCCAGGCCTGCCCGCGCGCCCAGGTCGAGCTGTCGGAATAGCCGGCGAATGTGCCCTGGCTCAGGAGCGCCCCGGTCGTCGGGTCGAAATCGGCGACCTCAAACGTGCTGCCGTCCGAGCGCACGAGGTTCGTGGTCACCGTCTGGGCGTGCGTCGCCGCTATTCCAGCCCAGGTGGAACTGCCGCCATTGCTGGCGCCCCACTGCAACGGTCCGAGCGTCATCATGCTGTCGATGATCACGGGAAAGTGATATTGCGGGAACGTCCAGGAGCGAAGCGCCCCGACATTTGGATTGTAGAGCGACGCCAACGAGTTGCCTGTGGTTAAAAGCACGCTCTTGTAGGTTGGGTCTCCCGTCAGCCGGTATCCGTTGCCGAAACTCGTCCCGATGATGAAGCCGATGTCCGTGGGGTCTATCGGGCGACCCCCCGCCTGCGAGGCCAGCGGGGCGGTCCAAGCCTGCGCCGCCGTGAGCCACTGCTGAGACCCTGTCGCCTGATAGAGGAGCCAAAGCTGGCCTGGGAAAAACCCGCTCGTCCATCCTTGGGCTCCGTCCGAAGGACTGGTCGTCGTCCACGTTCCGCTGTCGCCCCCTGAGACCGGATATAGGGGATTTCCGGGCGCCGGGGAGGAACCCAGCGAATTCAAAGTCTTCGTGACCTGAGCCTCTATGAAGGACAAATCCGTCGCTATGCCCTGCGATGTATCCAGAGGCCCCGCGACGGCCGCGCTCGTCAAGCCTAGGATCGACGCTGACGCCAAAGCGAGACGTTGCATTGCATTCCCCCAATAGTGCGGAGCACATCTCAAAGCGTAGTATTCCTACCACCTTACGACGCCGCAACGCGATGCGCCAACACCTAAGCGCTGGATGGCCACTGCCTGCATTTGGCGTCACGCTCCACCGTAACAAACCCGGTACGCCGGCGAATGCCGTGTTGGTGGGCGCTTGCACGCAGGAAGGACGAGCCATGTGGGCTTCAAGAAAAATCGGCCTCGCGGTCGCGGCCTTGGGTCTTCTTACTTCGCCGCGTCTCGCGCTGGCCGGCGATGCGAGCGCATCCGACCGTGATCGAACTGTTCCAGAGCCAGGGCTGTTCGT